>JAFLCD010000009.1 GCA_017302715.1 Deltaproteobacteria bacterium | reverse complement strand
GGACTCCTAATCCCTGTGTTGCTTGCAATACGTTTATCAAATTCGATGAGCTTTCTTATTACGCCAAATCCATCGACGCCGATTATTTTGCCACAGGTCACTATGCGAAAATCCGCCATGACGGCGGCCAATCTTATCTTGAAGCTGCGGCCGATCCCGCTAAAGATCAGTCCTATTTTTTGATGGGAGTTTCACAAGAAAATTTAAACAAATGTTTGTTTCCGATCGGAGATTTTTCGAAAGATCAAATTCGAGATTTCGCTCGTGAAGCAGGGTTGCCTGTCTGTGAAAAAGCCGATTCGATGGAAGTTTGCTTTATTCCAGAAAATAATTACCGAAAATTTTTAGAAGAATCCTATCAGATCACCGATGACCCTGGAGATATCATCTCTGAATCCGGTGAAGTCTTAGGCAAGCATAAGGGGATCCACCATTTCACAGTAGGTCAGCGAAAAGGCCTGCCTGCTCATGGCCTCGACGCCCATTACGTGATTCGCCTAGAAAGCGAAACCAAAAGAGTCATCGTTGGGCTCGATAAAAGTCTTTTTTCGGAAGGCTTAAGTTTAGATGGAATTTATTTTGAAAGGGCGGAAGAATTTTTAAATAGACCTTTAACGGTTAAAATTCGCTCTCGTTCGGCGCTGATTCCGTCGACATTGGTTCAAAAGGAAGGCTCCAAGCTCATAGCGCGTTTTGAAACGCCTCAGCGCGCCGTCACCCCCGGGCAGTTCGCCGTTTTTTATGATAGAAATCGAGTGGTTGGCGGTGGTCCCATTTTGAAGGCTGTGGCAAACTTCTAGTCATGGCCGTGAAGAGCGAGAAAGAAATCTCCACAGAAAATTCTGTTAAAACGCTACTCGCGGGCTCCGAAAATCTTCAAAAAAAGGCCGGCGTAAAATTTAAAAACTTCAAATTATTAGAATTAGCACTCACTCATACGTCTTATGTGCATGAGCACAAGCTCTCGATTGAAGAGAGCAATGAGCGCTTAGAATTTTTAGGTGACGCCGTTTTAGGAATTTGTATCGCCGAAATGTTGATTCGAGCTTTTCCCGAAGAACCCGAAGGTGCGCTTTCAAAACGAAGAGCTGCGTTGGTGAATCAAAAACAACTCGCAAGGCTTGCCGGCACGATTGATCTGGGGCCAGCTTTGCGTTTGGGCAAAGGCGAAGAAAAAACGGGTGGAAGAACGAAGGCAAGCTTACTCGGCGATGCTTTTGAAGCCATGATCGGCGGACTTTATCTGGATCAGGGCCTAGAAGTGGTCCAAGAATTTCTCAATCGGCTTTTTATCGAATTGATTCCGGTTTCTAAAAAAGTAGAAACGTCTCAAGATTATAAGACTCGTCTGCAAGAATATCATCAGCGCGAATTCAAACGTTCACCTCGCTATATTATTGTCAAAGAATCGGGTCCCGATCATTTAAAGACATTTGAAGTGAGAATCGAATTTGCAGGAAAAGTTTTAGGCGAAGGGGCGGGGCGCTCTAAGCGAGATGCTGAACAAGATGCCGCCAAAAAAGCTTTTGAAACCCTGGGAGGTTTAGAAATAACTTCTCCACGAAATCGTCATCGAAAGTCCAAACAGAAAAGCAAAACAGCAGGATAAAAAAAGATGAAAAATATTTTAATTTTAATTGGAGTGGCGGCTGTCATCACAGGATGCAAAGCCACCAATCGAACTTCAGGGGATAATGGAGATATTATTACAACTTTTAATAATACAACTGGCTTACAAATTTCTGCCATTAGCGGACAAGCTACGTCGAGGGATCTACTGATAGGAAAATTTACAAATGATATTTATCCGGACGTCGTTGAACTGACGGATCAAGGTGCTTTTTTTATTAAAAATAATTCGGGCGCTTCATGGACCGTTCCCGCCAATTCTACTTTGGCGATCGCTGCGACATCGGCCCAAGCTTTTACGCATGGAATAGCGAGAGATCTCGATGGAGATGGAATTTTAGATCTTGTTCTCTACAAAACCGGAGAGATGATCATGTTGATCAACGACGGAAATGGAAGTTTTTCGGAAACCACAAACACCACCTCAACCCTTGGAACGATGATCTCGATGGCCTTTGCTCCTAAAGCCGCAGATGCAAAAACTGGATTTATTATGGGTGCGATCAGTGGCGGCAATCATTTTGTTCAAGAAGTGACTTCAGCTTCAGCATTCGGAACTTATACGACGAATGCTTTTTTGGGTGGCACGATTATTAATCCCATTAAAGTGGTAGCGGCTGATATGAATCACGATGGATATACTGATTTTGTGATGGTCCCATCTGCGCAGTCAGAAACCGTTCAAATTTTTAAAAATACGACAGATACTTCGATCGTAATGGATACTCAGTTTTCTCGAGTACCGAATACGACAGTATCCGATGCAACGACTTCTGTTCTCACGCGAACGAATTATCCCGATTTAATTCTCACCACGTCGGCCGGAGTTGAGCTCTATAAAAATACGACCACAGCAGCTTTAGATTTTGAGCAAAGTACGGTCTTAAAGCCTTCCACCTTGTCTGCCGTTGCAGATACTTTTGTTTTTGCGGATTTTACAATGGATGGACTTAAGGATTTCTTTTTTACGCGATCGAGCGCGAAATCTTTGTTTTATACGCAGACTTCGAGCCTTGTTTTCTCTGATATTACAACAACCGCTTTTGGAGCGACCACGAGCCTTTTAACTGCTGGTCCGGTACGCGCTTATGAGGCAGATATTGATGGTAATGGGGTTACAGATCTTCTAGAGCTATATGCCACAGGCCAGATTGTGGTTCATATGAATCAAGCTGAGCCCAATTAATAAATCATCGGAGTTTGAATGATTATCGCCTTAGCCGGTCGCCCTAACGTGGGCAAAAGCTCTCTTTTTAATCGTCTCATTGGTAAACGAAAGGCCCTCGTCTGGGATCATGCGGGTGTTACTCGCGATCTAATCAAAGGAATTTGGGATTCTGATCTTCTAGGCAAAGTAGAAGTGTGGGATTTAGCGGGATTTGGAAAAGAGGGAATCTCGATTCACACCGTGGATCAAAAATTAAAATCTAAAATCGATTTGATTTTATTGGTGGTGGACGGCTCTGAACCATTGACCGGAGAAGATCGTGAATGCTTTTCGATCGTGCGAAAATATGGAAAGCCCGTCGTGGTCGCGATCAATAAATCCGACAAGCGAGAATTTAAAAATTATTCTTCAGAAATCTATAGAGAATTTAAAACAGAGACCGTCGAAATTTCTGCCGAACAGCAATCTGGAGTCTCGGAGATTAGCGAAGCCATTCAAAAGTTACTTCCAAATGCCGTGGTCGAAAAAATTCCAGAGCCCAAAGATGACGGTGAATTTGAAAACGAAGAGGGTGATGACGAAAATATTGAAGATGAAAAAATCGAAAAAGAAAAAGCTCGTCGCAAAAGTGCTAAAGAAAAGACGATCGTCATCGTCGGCAGACCTAACGCCGGAAAAAGCTCTCTGATTAATAAAATCAGCGGAGAACCCGTTGCGTTTGTCTCTGAAAAAGCCGGAACCACTCGCGACCCGATTCAGACGACTGTTAAAAGAGAAGGGATCGAATGGACACTCAAAGATCTTGCCGGAGTGCGCAGAAAATCTAAAGTTTACGGAAGAAAAGCCGATCCACTCGAAATTTTTTCCATGCAATTTGCCCTAAAGGCCATGAAACAATCAGACGCGGCACTTTTTATTGTCGAAGCCAATAAAGAAGGAAAGCTTCATTCCCAGGATCGCAAACTTTTACATTTGATTCGCGCGAGCATGATTCCCACTTTAGTTTTAGTAAATAAATGGGATCTTGTTCGAAAGGATTGGAAAGAAGAAGATTTTAAATCTCTTTTAAAAGATCATCTTAAAGATCTTTCATTTTTACCTGTGCTTTTTGTTTCCGCAAAAACCGGATATCGAGTAGAGAAAATTTTTCAGAGTCTCAAAGAAATCGCCGAGCGAATGCAAAAAATTTCAACCTCTAAGCTTAATCGTTGGCTTCAAGAAACTTTGCAGGCCAAAGCTCCTCGAGTGGCGAAACACGGAATTACTACGGATAAAAAGCGCACTCAGACTCAATTTTTACATTTCTCTTATGTCGTTCAAACTTCAGATAATCCAATGACCTTTCAATTCTTTTGTAATGCTCCTCAGGCGGTAGCCGAAGACGATAAGCGCTTCTTTGAGAATAAAATGCGAAGAACGTTTCATCTTTCTGGAATTCCCCTGAAGTTTATTTTTCGCAAAAAGACGTCTAATCCCGATCGCAAAAGCCGATTGGTGGCAAATCCTCTTGCCGATTAAAGCAGCCAAAGCTTTAATCGAGCGATGAAAAAAGGCATTTTCTCCTTTATTTTTGCGTCCACGTTTTCACTTCAAATTGCCAGTGCCGCTGAATATCAGATCTTCGGTCGATGGCTTCAAGAAATCTCTCGAACCGAAAATGCACTGACTAGATTTCAAAGAGTCGATCTCGCCGGCCTTGTGATCGAAGGAAAAGATTTTTTTATCGCTTCTCCGGATGGCACTTTACAAAAAAGAGATCTGTCGGCGGGCTTCATTCGCTGGGAGACAAGGTTAGACGGACCGTCCCAATCAAGTTGGACTTTTTATAATGGAACTCTCTACGGAGGCGATACTCGCGGCAATATCTATGCTCTGAATGCAACGAATGGAAAAATCAAATGGAGAACCACGACAAAGGGAGTTTTCTTTTCAAAGCCGCTCGTTAAAGGCGAGCAACTTTGGGTTATGAATTCACTTGGGTCTCTGCAATCTTATGAAGCAGAGACGGGAAGATTTCTTTGGCAACAAAATGATCCTGCGAATATCACCACTTCGCTTTGGAGCTTTCAGGGTCCAGTCTTCTTTCAGAATTTAGTTCTCGCTGGTTTTCCGTCGGCGATTTTGCAGGCTTTTGATCCTATTAACGGCAAAGCGATTTGGAACGAATCTTTTCAGGCAGGCACAGCGTCTTCTGATAGCTTCAATGACCTCAAAGCTATTACGGTTTCTGACGCTGATCTTTTTGCTTCGTCGTTTAATGGAAATCTTCGGGTTTGGCAGTCGACAAGTGGATCTAAAAAATTGCTTTGGGAAAAAAAGATTTCTCTTCATACGCCTTTAACGATTGGAGAAAATGGAATGATTTTTCTTTCGGCAAGAGATGGGACCATTCAAGCTCTCGATTCGAAAACGGGATTCGTCAAATGGCAGTATCAGCTATTGCGAGGACTAGGCACGCAAGTTGCACTTTCTAAATCGAACCTCTGGGTAGGAAGCTCTGCAGGAGAAGTTTTTGTATTTTCTTTAGATGGAAAACTGATTTCTAAAACGAACGATTACCAAGCCGCCATCTGGAATGCGCCTGTTCTATTAAATGACAACGAAGCTTTAGTGATAAGTTCAAAGGCGAATTTGAGACGATTGAGTTTAGTGAAAACCAAATCTTAAGCTTTTTTCTTTAGATTCAGCATCTGAATAAATTTTTCAACGATCTTAGGATCGAAATGCCCGCGCATTTCGTGGGTGATAATTTGAAAAGCTTGAAAAGGCTTCAGAGCTTTTTGATAGCAACGATTTGTGGTCATCGCATCGTAGGCATCGCAGATTGAAACCACCTGAGAAGCAAGTGGAACGGCATCGCCCTTAAGACCTTTAGGATATCCAATTCCTGAAATTTTTTCGTGATGCTGAATCACAATTTCTTTTCCGCGCTCAGGAGTAGGAGTGGAATGAAGCATCTCATACCCGAAGACCGGATGCTGCTTCATCACCACCCATTCTTCGTCGGTGAGTGGGCCAGGTTTATTTAAAATATGAATAGGCACTTTGGCCTTGCCGATATCGTGAAGCAAAGCTCCCGCGCCGACTTCTTTTAATAACACAGGATCTTTAATTCCTAACGACGAAAGCAAACCGATCGAAAACGTCATGACGTTCACGCAGTGGGTGTAGGTGTAGTAATCGTGCGAAGAGAGAGAAATAATCTGTAAGAAAGAGTCCGAACTTTTTCCCAGAAGTTTAATTGTGTTGTTAACAACTTCTCTCGATTTACCGATGCTCTCTTTGCTCGAAGGGTTCTCAAAAATATCCTGAGCGATTCCGGTCGCGCACTGATAAAGCACTTCGGCTTTTTGTTTTACAGTAACTTTTGGAGAATCGATGATATTCGGCAAATTCGATTCATAAAATCTTCGCAGCTCTCTCTCGCTTTCGCAGCGAATAAAAAGAACTTTTGTCCTTGAATCTTGTAAACGATGTTTATCTTTCATCGTAAAAGGCAAGGAAGCCTTTCGATAAAGAACATATTTATTATCGGATTTAAGATAGAGATCGTGATCCAAAACCGTATCGATCGTAATAAACTCGAGCTCAATCGGCTGAAATGGATTCTCAGCGACCTGTTCGGCAAAGCTAATTTTTTTATTCGCATTCTCTGCCATGAATCACCGTTTAAGCATTCGAATAAATTCAACGATCAAATTTTGATCGTATTGATTCTGATATTCAGTTCTTAGACATTCAATGGCTTGAAGGGGAGTCAGAGATTTCTGATAAGATCTCTCCGAAGTCATCGAATCAAAGCAATCGCAAAGAGAAATAATTTTACTCAATGCATGAATTTCGTTTTCCACTAAACCTTTGGGATAACCGGCGCCGTCAGGCCGTTCATGATGCTGAAGAATAATAGTCTCCGAGAGCTCTGGAATCGTGCCCAATCGATGCACCAGTTCATAACTGTACTGTGGATGCTTTTCCATCTCGCGACGCTCTTCGTTTGTCAGAGAGCCGGACTTCGCGACTATTTTGGGATCCACTTTCATTTTACCGATATCGTGCAAAATCGCCGCAATACCGAGAGCTGAAATATGATTAAAAGTCTTGATGCCCACTTGTTTCGCGAGAGTGATTGCATAAGCCGAAACATGAATGGCATGAGTGTATTCCGAAAAATCACTGCGAGCTAAACTCATCAGCTCAAAAAAATGTTCTTTATCGCGACTTAAGTAATCGATCGAATGCTTTACCGTCGCCATCGACCGACGCAAATTTTCAGGCTGGTCTGGCTTATCAAAAACTTCTTTCACCACTGAAACAGCGGTTGAATAGAGAATATTAGCCTTATCTTTAATCGAAATATCTGGCTCATCTAAAATTCGATTGAGATGAGTTTCTAAAAAATAATGATGAGAGCGATCCGAAGAACATTTGATATAAAGATCTTGAACCCCAAAATCTTCAAGCTTAGAGCGGTCTTCGGATTTCCAAGAAAGATTTTTCAGTCGGTAGAGAAGATAGTTGCCTTGATAAAGAAAATACAAATCCTCTTCAATCAAATCACCAGGATGATAAAGACCCACTGGAATTTTATAGAATTTAAAAAGAGCCTCTTGGGTCTCCCTCGCGTCAACTCTCCCACCCATCCCTTAAGAATATCATGAAGAGCAAAGCCTGTATTGAAGCCAAACTCAGCACGCGACTCACTAAAAAATCCTTAGATTTCAACGACTTGCATGAGGTCCATACGCCTCTTGTAGTTCTAAAAAATGGCGTTTTAAAAACCTGCCGCTTCGTGAGCACATCAAATCTCCATAATCGATCTGATAAGAAATAATCTCTTCATTCTCAGAATCATAAAATTCTAGATAACAATCCGGAAATCCCAAGACATGCCCAAATTCATGCGCCAGCGTCCATGATTGTTCCGAAAGGCTACGGTTTTTATCGAGAGTGATGCGACTTGATCCTAAGCCGTTGACGTGTGCTGTCGCTCCAGCCTCCCATTTGATGTAGGGCTTAAAGCCAAAAAAATTAAAGCTAGTCCATTGAAGATTGAGCTTCCAATCCTCAAACCTCCAAAGGCTTTCGATGCTATCTCGCACCCAATTGGCTGTTGCTGCGGACTTTGGTTTTTCAAAAGGAATGAATGCTTCCAATGGATTTTCAGACCAGCGCAAATCCACTCGCTTTGAAGTGATTTTAAAAAATGAATCCCAAGCGCTTTGGCCGGCGGGCAAGTAAGTTTGATAAAAACTCCAAACATCTTCTGAATTTAAATTCAATTTTTGCCATTGAGTCTCGCAGGAAGCTTCAGATTTTGTTCCGTTCAAGCAAAGTCCCTTTAGCCAATCTTGAAATCGAACTCGATCTTCTTCATTGAGACGAGAAAAGTCTTTTAACTTAAACTGCAAATCTTCTGTCTTCTGTAAAAAATAATATCCTCGAACGTCTCTCACTTTCTCTCTTTCAAAATAGGGCAAAGAGTCTCGAGTCAAGACCCAACGACTCGCTAATTCATAGATACGATCTAACTTGGCTGAATTACCAAAAAAGTCCTCTACGGATACAGGGGGAGGATCAGGAAAAAAATCATCCTGAGCTAGCAAAATTTGCTTCATGGCTTCAGGCATTGACTGCATCAATTCGTTGTATCTCAATAAAATATCTCGAGGGCCCCACGTAAAAGGAAGTTCAATGCCTGCAAAAGACAACTCTGGAGCACCATTCAAAATAGAAGAGATTCCAAAACTGGAAATATGAATTCTTTTCTTCCACTCTAAATTTCTCGCTCCAATTCGAAGAATTTCTAAAAATGGATCCGCTTCTTTTAACCAGCTTTCAGATGTTAAATTTTTCTTTGAAATAATCTCTCGATATTCCTCGGCTGTCGTTCCTAAATCTAAATTTAGAATTTGAGGCTCAGATCTCAAGCCCACGAGTGACCATAAAATAAAAATGGAAATCATCTTTCTCCCCCTTAAAGATTGTTTCTAAGATGAGCTTATCTGTTTGAGCTGAGCTCATCCAGCAGGAATTGAGAGAGGGACTCAGCCCAAAAATCAGAATCATTGAGTGAAGGAACCAAAACTAAATCTTCTCCGCCATTTTCAATGAACAGTTCTTTATTTCGAATTTGAATTTCTTCGAGAGTTTCGAGGCAATCCGCCACAAATGATGGGCAAAACACAAGTAGACGCTTTGCGCCTTTTTTCGCAAGATCGACAATGACTTCATCGGTGAAAGGCCTGATCCAAGGCGTTCTGCCGAGGCGAGATTGAAAACAGAGATGAACTTTTTCGACGGGAAGATTCAAAGCTTTCACTAATTTTTGAGTCGTCACCACTGAGTGATGCCGATAGCAGAATTGATTTTCTTTAAGATTTTGCTCGCAGCAATCGTTCTTTTTTAAACAATGAGATTGATTTAAATCGATTTTTTTAATTTGTCTTTCAGGAAGCCCATGAAAGCTCATTAAAATTCCATCATATTTTTCAAACGAAATACTTTCAGCTGTTTTTGCGACCGAACGAATATAGAAATCTTTGTCGTAAAAAGAATAAATAATTTTCAATTTAATTTTGGAAGGCAAAGTGGCTCTGACAAGCTCAAGTGCTGTGCCCGTTGAACTGTCGGCATACTGCGGATAGAGAGGTAAAACTAAAATTTCTTCGACGTCCGCATCGATAAATTTTTTTGCGATTTCAGGAATACTCGGTCGACCATAACGCATCGAAAGCAAAACCAAAGCATGAGAAGAAAGACGAATCTCGAGTTTCTTGATTAACCTCTCTGTAAAAACTCGAAGCGGACTGCCAAGGCTTGTCCAAATACTTTGATAGGCGATTGCAACTCTCTTCACTCGAAACGGAATAATAATAAAATGAACTAAAAACCAACGAAACAAGAACGGAATATCAATGACCTTCGCATCCATCAAAAATTCTTTTAAAAATTTTCGGCAAGCTTTTTCGGTGGGTGCCTCGGGCGTGCCTAATTGAATCAACCAAATTCCTTTTTTCATTCAACCCACACAGACTGAATATTCGAAAATTCATGAATTCCAAAAGATCCCAGTTCTCGTCCGTAACCCGAATCTTTCATCCCGCCAAAAGGCATTCTGGCATCTGATCGAACAAAGCCATTAATAAAACAATTTCCAGCTTCCATTTTTTTAGAAAGATTCAAGGCTCTATCCACATCTTTAGAAAAAATAGCTGATCCCAGTCCAAACGAAGTTCGATTGGCCAATTCAAATGCTTCCGCTTCATTTTTAGCCGTGATTATTGCAGCTAGAGGACCAAAAGTTTCTTCATCAAAGGCAGGCATACCTGGGTGAACTTTTACCAACACACTCGGTGGAAAATAAAATCCAGTGCCTTTAGAAATTTGTCCTCCCAAAGAAAGTTGAGCGCCTTTTTGAATCGATTTTTTCATCTGCTTCACTAAATTCTCTCTTAGATCAGATCTTGCCAATGGACCCACTTGAGTTTCAAGCAAAAGGGGATTGCCCATCTTGAAAGATTTCATTTTTTCAATGAGCAGGTCTGTAAAATCCGTTGCGATCGGCTTGATGACAATGAATCTCTTAGCCGCAATACAACTCTGACCCGAATTTAAAAGTCTCGAAGTTGCGCAAGCTGTTGCCGCTCGCTCTAAATCAGCGTCTTCTAAAATGAGATAAGCATCACTACCGCCGAGCTCAAGCACGGTCTTCTTAAGATATTTTCCAGCGAGAGCAGCAATCGAGCGTCCAGCACGTGTGCTTCCTGTCAACGAAACCCCGCGAATAAAAGGATGTGCAACAATATTTTCTAAGGATTTCACATCCACGCGAAGATTTTGAAAAATTCCATGCGGAAGTTTAGCGTGATTAAAAACAAAAGATATTTTTTCAGCGCAGCCAAAAACATTAGGTGCATGTTTTAAAAAAATTGAATTTCCCGCCATTAAACTCGGGATCGCAAATCTAAAAACCTGCCAGAACGGAAAATTCCAAGGCATAATTCCTAGGATTCCACCTAAAGGTCCAAATTGAACGAGAGATCTTCGTGCGTTTGTAACAATTATTTCATTTTTTAAAAATTCTTTAGCATTTTTAGAATAATACTCGCAGAGGTCTGCGCATTTATCGATTTCAGCTAAAGATTGTGCAATGGGCTTTCCCATTTCATGAGTAATGACTTCCGAAAATTCTTGCCTTCTTGCTCTTAGAATTTCGGCAATTTTTTTAATGCATTCAGCCCGCTCTTCAATTGAATATTCAGTCCACAGTCTTTGAGCTTTTTGACTTTTTTGTAGCGCGCTCATAACGGCGTCTTTGGAATGGCTTGCGAATTTGGCCAAAACTTTTTCTGATACCGGGTTAATAGATTTAAAAATCATGGTTTATCTCAACTAATGCCCCTTA
Organism: Deltaproteobacteria bacterium; assembly: GCA_017302715.1. Classification (GTDB taxonomy): domain Bacteria; phylum Bdellovibrionota; class UBA2394; order UBA2394; family UBA2394; genus JAFLCD01. Next base: position 81,785 of record JAFLCD010000009.1, on the reverse strand, counting down.
TTCTATAGGGGAAAAAGTCGACATCGCAACTACGCTCACCTAAAATAAATGAAATGACTGCCGTTTCCGTTAAACCCCTCAAGCTTCTCAACACACGCAGCCAAAAAAAAGAGGTTTTCAAAGGCCATTACGAGAACAAAGTCTCTATTTATTGCTGTGGACCAACGGTTTATGGGTATACACATGTGGGAAATGCCCGCGCTGCACTCACCTTAGATCTTGTCAGTCGAATTTTTAAGCTCGCTCATTATCAGATTGAAGCCGCACGCAATTATACCGACATCGATGACAAAATTATCGAGGCTTCTAAACGTGAAAACAAAACGAGCCACGAGATCGCCGAATTTTATCAAAAAGCTTACGACGAAGAATTAAGTTTACTTAAGGCACTCACTCCAAAGTTTAGACCCAAAGCTACAGAGTCAGTTGAAGACATCGTCGAATTCATTCAAAGTTTAGAAAAAAAACAAATGGCTTATTCGGTTCAGACTGAGTTTGGAACGGACGTTTATTTTCGTGTTTCTAAATTTAAAAAATATGGAGCACTTTCTAAACGAAAATTAGACGATATGATAGCGGGCTCACGCATCGATATTGATGAAAAAAAAGAACATCCCGCAGACTTTGCACTGTGGAAAGCGGCGAAACCTGAAGAACCTTCATGGAAGAGTCCTTGGGGTAATGGAAGACCAGGATGGCATATCGAATGTTCGGCCATGATCTATAAGATTTTTAAGTCTGACCTCGATATTCATATGGGTGGGCTTGATTTGATTTTTCCACATCACGAAAATGAAATCGCTCAATCCGAGAGCTTAACTGAAAAAGCTCTCGCCACTTATTGGCTTCACAATGGAATGATCGAAGTTGGTAAAGAAAAAATGTCGAAGTCGATTGGCAATATTCTTCGCACGGCGGATTTTATTCGCGACTATGGAGCAGAAACATTAAGACTTCTTGTTTTTCAACAACATTATCGAAGTCCGATGGATTTATCTGAGGAATCTATTCTTCGTGCAGAAGCTCTGATCGATAAACTTTATTTGGCAAAGCTGACAGCTAAGACAATAAAACCTACGGCAGATTCTGCAGTCACACCTCTAGAAACTAAGCTCCCTTCAGAGTTAGAGAGCCTATCTGCAAAAATAGAAGAATCTCTTTTAGATGATTTTAATTCAGCCAAAGCTCTTGGCCAAATTTTAAGCGCGCTCCGGGCCTCGCATAGAGAGAATACAGCTTCTTGTTGGCAGGTTTGGGCTCAATCTTTACCTTTTTTAAATTCTGTCTTTGGAATTCTTGAAGAAGATCCGGCGCAGGCTTTAAAGCATTCGAGAGAACGGCGCCTTAAAAGAATGCAAATCACAGAGACTCAGGCCGCAGAAATTGATCAAAAATTAATCGAGCGAGAGAATCTTCGAAAACAAAAAAACTTTGAAGCCTCTGATCAAATCAGAAAAGACTTAGAAAAAGAGGGAATTCAAATCATGGATGGGCCGGATGGATCTGCTTGGGCCGTATCAAAGGAAAAATAAAAATGAAATTATCTCCAAAAATTAAAAAGATATGGAAAGAAGCAGTAAAAGCACAAAAGTTTGCTTACGCTCCTTATTCCAAATTTAAAGTGGGTGCAGCGTTTTCATCCGACGGAAAGATTTTTGCAGGCTGTAATGTGGAAAATGCTAGTTACGGAGCCACGATTTGCGCAGAACGCGGAGCTGTTTTAAAGGCTCTTTCAGAAGGTCATCAAAAAATAGAAGATTTGGTCGTCGTCACTCCCACAAAAAAAGGGGCTCCTCCTTGCGCGCTTTGTCTTCAAGTACTTTCGGAGTTTGCCGATCCTCATTTGAAAATTTGGATAGCCACTTCCAAAGCCATTCATTCTCAAATCAGACTTAAAGACTTGCTGACGGTTCCATTTTTAAAAAAAGATTTAAAAAATAAAACTCAGTGAGATTGAGTTTCTTGAGATGAAGTGGCTTCATTGATTTGAGACTGCAAAGACTCCTGATCCACTTTTAATTTCTCCAGTTCGATTCTAAGCTCTCGAGATTTCTCAGTGTCTGAAGTCTTATCCAAAACTTCTTTAATTTTTTCTATAGCGGCATCGATACTACTTTTCATTTTGAGAAGTTCTAAATATTGATTGATCGCTTGAAGTCGAGGTCCAGCCTCTTTCGCAAGTTTCACGAGTCGATTAAACGAAACTTGATCCGCATCTAATAGCATTTTGGCGGCATTCACCTGAGATTTTAACGAGATTCTTTGAATCTCAAGCTTAAAAGGAAGCTGAGATTCTTTTTCAAAATGACTTTGCAATTGAGATCTTAGTTCAGAAAGTTGATTTATAAGTTCAACATCAAAGGGAAGCCATTGATCGGTCGGTTTTTGAAAAAGATCCTTAGAAACAGCATTAAGATTTGAAAATAATTTTAAATCGAATTGAATCGATTGCTCTAGTTTTTGAGACGCGTCGCTTAGTTCTTTAAGTGACGAACTTTCTGCATCAGATCGTGATTTTTCTAAAGTCAGTCTCTGTGAAGTTCGATAGTCAGAATAGTGTTGTCCGGCAAAAAACGAAAACGTTGCCCCCGAAGCTGCCGCAGCTGCTATCACTCCACATTTCACCAAATTTTTTGAGGATGCCGCGTAAAGAAGAGGAGAACTGATGGCAGTAAAAATGAAGATAAGCGTAAGACAGAAAATTTTTTGAAAAGCCCACTTCATCATTCCCCCTCACTTTTCAGCGGACCGATCCAATAGATCGATCCGCTAAAACGAGATTTAATTAATTCTTATTTTTTTCTTTTACAACGGCCTGAGTACCTTCGCTCTGAGAATTTTGCACAGCTTGAGCCATTCTTTCAGCACGATCGACTCGCTTTTGAAGATCTTCAGCTTTTGATTTCATATCAGCTAATTTTTGTTCGTTTCTATCGAACTTAGTAGCAAGATCAGTGATCGAATTATTCAATTTAGTTTTGGCTTCAGCCAAAGCGGTACGAATACCATCGATATCACCGTGAGCTGTTCTCAACTGCTCTTCTAAAGACGCTACGACAGCTTGTTGATCTAGAATATTTTTATTCAAGATCGCTAAAGCCGCATCAGCTGCCTTTCGATTAGCCGTTACTTCGCTTTTCAATGCTGTTTGTGCATCGTTCAAACCAGCGATTTGAGTTCCTTGCTCCGAAACTTTAGAATTAGTTTTTGCCATTCCGTCTTCCGTGCGAGCTTGAAAGTTTTTATCCACAGGAAGTTGAACCACTTCTTCTCGACCATTTCGTCCAACCGAAGTCACAGCAATTCTGTTTGCATCAGGTCGGCCCGTTTCGCCCTTGATCGCAGCTTGAACCGTAGGGTTTGGATTGCTTTCAATCATTTGAGAAAGGTGATTCGCCATATCTGCAATTTCTGTATCTTGACTTGTTCGAGCCTTGACGATGGTAGGAATTACTTTTGCAGAAATTTCATTCCAATTGAGATCTACAGATCCGAGTTTCTTTTTAAGAAAATCTTCGTAAACAGGAATCGCTCTCTCATCTTCAAAATGAGATAAGGCGTAGAAATCTGCTTGTTGATAAGCAAAGATTTGTTCATCAAGCCAATATCGCTCCACTAAAACAGGAACAGCTTCATTCACTTGATGAGCGGCTAAAACTTCGGCTACGGGTTCCATTACGAAAGTCCATTCGCCATTCCATTGAAGTTCATTGAAATGAGGTCTGTAAGCTTTTGAAGTAGTAAATGGAATCTCAGCAGTTGAATTTTGTCTTTTCAAAATACTTACAAGAGCAAATTTAGTTTCATCGTTAAGTGAAGGTTGAGCCTTTAATGCTTTAAGAGCTCCCTCAGATTCTACGCCCCATTGTTTGTAGGCGTTGGATCGACCAAAATATTTGGTAGGACCATTGTAGATTTTGTTAATGAGTTCTTCTTGAGTAAACGAAGGTTGAACAGCTGCAAAGCTAGCGGCTGAAAAAAGCTGAAAGCTCAGAACTGCAAACCCAGTCGATTTGGTTAAAAGTTTGATCATAGTGTCTCCTTTTTTAAGTGATTTACGGGCGACTGATAGACCTTTGACATAAAAAGTCATCAAAAAAAGAGCCTAAAATCGGAAACGTGAATGATTTTAAGAAGCTAGGGGAGAAGCACTTTGTGAGCGTATCTTCTTCATCGCGAAATAAATCCCAAAGATGCTGAAAGAGTAAAAAAGATCTCCCGCAATCGTCCAATGAAAGAAGGGAAGCGCCATCGCATAGCAAGTGACGATTCCGTTAAATGAACGCTCATAAAAAGGTTGCTGCAACCAAACATCGAAGTTTGTGACAAGAAAAAACAAGAGCGAAGCTGCTAAAGAACGAGAAGCTAATCTAAAAAATGAAAATTCTTTGTGCAAACCAAGTCCCATCAAAGCGGTCAGCATAAAACACAGATAAACCGAAAACATTTGCTCATGAAATCCCAAGAAAAAATCACTTAAGAACATCGCCAAAAGCGGAATAAAAATGGCAACAACTCGACTGTGAAAAGCGAATCCACCAAAAAGCGCCATCGCGGCAATAGGCGAAAAATTAAAGGGGTGTGGAATCAACCGCGAAAACGCAGCTGCGACTACTAATAAAATTGCTAAAAAAATTTGTGAAGAGGCTTTAAAAGTCATACTCGAAGTATGCCTTTAGATCGAAGATTTCGACAACTTTAATTCTTGAAAGGCGAAGTCGCCTTCTTGATGTTTTGCACCCAATTCAAAGGGCACAGCCGTTTGAAAAAAAGGACCATCATAAACAAAAGTATGAAACTCACCATTCTCGCCGGTCGGATCCACTCCCTGAGGAAGATCTTCTACAAAATCCCAATCAAATAGACGTCCGACAAAAGTGGAGGGGAGCTTTCGCGTATCTACTCTTACGACGATTGCCTTATAACCTAAGCCCAAAAAAGCTTTCAAAAGTGCCTGAGGCTTCCATCCCCAAATGGGATAATGAGTTCCTAATTTTAATTTGGGAAAAAACTGATCTCGATAATTTCGAACCGCCTCTAAATTAATATCTCCAAAAGCGACACCTTCTAATTTTGAATTCTTCATTGGCTTTAAAGCCGCTTCCATTTTTGCTTCGTATTCCGAATCATTTGAAAGTGAAACGGTGATCAATGGAAGTTCAAGGGATTCTGCCTGAGCTTCTAAAAGTTCGAGCGGAACTTGATGCGTTTTAATTTTATTGTCAGCGGTGACGGCCGTTAAAAGTCCGAGTAATTTATAATCAGGGCTTTTGAGTTCGAATAAGCTGACGACTGAATCTTTGCCGCCACTCCAAGAAAGTAAAATCTTTTGACGTTTTGCCACCTTTGTTTATTTTGCAGTGACTACCGTGATCGCGCAAGCTCGCTCACTAGCTAATTTTGCAACGCGGATAAATCAGTAGGTCTTTGGCAAAAAAATGCATAGGATTTGACGAATGTCATTTTCTGCTCTGCTTCAGACTCAGCGCGCATTCTTTGAAACCGGAGTGACTCGCGATCTTTCATTCAGACGAAATCAACTGAGAAAATTACGAGATATTTGCAAAAAAAATGAGGAAAAAATTTTTGAAGCACTTAAATCCGATCTTCGAAAGCCCAGATTAGAAGCTTATGCAGGAGAGCTCGCTCCATTCTTTGACGAAATTGATCTCGCGATTTTGCATCTGCCTCTTTGGATGAAGCGACGTCAGGTAAAAACTCAGTTCTATAAATTAGGACATCTCTTTGCAGAAAGTTTTATTTTACCAGAGCCTCTTGGCGTCACTCTTATTTTAGGGCCGTGGAATTATCCTTTTAATTTAATTCTTCTTCCATTGATTGGCGCGATCGCCGCAGGAAATTGCGTAGTGATCAAGCCCTCCGAGATGGCGCCCACATCATCGACACTTTTATTTCAACTCATCTCAGAAAATTTTGATCCTCATTATATAAAAGTGGTTGAAGGAGATGCTTCGGTCTCTAAAGATCTCGTTTCAGAAAGATGGGATAAGATTTTTTTTACCGGTGGAACCGAAATCGGAAAGCAAATTATGAAATCCGCTGCCGAATTTTTAACTCCAATCACTTTGGAGCTTGGCGGAAAAAGTCCGTGCTTCATTGATCACGAAGTCGATATTAAAATTGCAGCGAGAAGAATTATCTGGGGAAAGTTTTTTAATGCGGGACAAACTTGCGTAGCACCTGATTATTTATTAGTTCATAAAGACCTTAAAAGTAAATTCATCGACCAGCTTAAAACAACTCTCCAAGAATTTTATGGAAGTAATCCTCAGACAAGTTCTGACTACGCACGCGTTATTAACGAAAAACATTTTGATCGACTCACTTCTTATCTTTCATTTGGAAAGATTGCGTCAGGCGGACGAAGCGACAAAACGGATCTTTATATTGAACCGACTTTAATTGAATGCGATTCGAATACTCCTAAATTAATGGAAGACGAAATTTTCGGCCCCATTCTTCCCATTGTGACTTACTCACATCTTCTTGAGGCCGTGACTTTGATTAAATCAAAAGCTAAGCCTCTCGCTTTTTATATTTTCACTTCGAATAAAAAAACAGAAGAGTTTTTACTTCAACAGATTGCAGCCGGTGGAGTTTGCATCAACGACACTCTCGTTCACTTAACAAACGCAGAACTTCCTTTTGGTGGGGTAGGCCCAAGTGGACTCGGACGATATCACGGTGAATACAGCTTTAATGAATTTTCGCATTTCAAAGCTGTCGAAAAAAAGAGCTTCTCTTTTGATAGCCGCTTTCGATACGCGCCTTATAAGTTTGCGCTGAAGAGCGGGCTTCTAACTAAAATCATTAAGAAATTTATTTAAGAGTTGAGATCATTGACTTTAATCTTAGGAATCGCTTCAAAGTAGAACGAAAGGGATTTTTCTTATGTTGAAAATATTTGCAATGTCTTCGCTGACTATTTTATTTGGATCTACCATCTCATCATTTGCTACACCTATTTCCGAGAGTGAATTAATCGATAAATTAAAAGATAAAGCTTTCTGTACCTCCGAACGCTTTAATCGTTCAAACTTTGGGCAAGACTTTGTTTACGTTCTCCGATGCGATGGAAGCGATGTGATCGATCCTGAAAACGGAATTGAAGATATAACTGCTCTTGGGAGAATCATGACCCAACAAGGATTCAAATTAGAAGGGACTGCTACCTACACTGCTACCTACAGGTTCGATAGATATACATTTGTAAAATACGGCTCACGATATTAGAAATAGATCCCTATCTGCGACTTCGATGTCTCAGTGAAAAACTGGCGGAGGAGGTGAGATTCGAACTCACGATACAGTTGCCCGTATGCCAGTTTTCAAGACTGGTGCCTTCAACCGCTCGGCCACTCCTCCAGGAACAATGAGCAACTTTTTTACCATTAAGATTTACCAAAAGAAATCTATTTTGTTCGCAGGCTGAGAGGGCAAGATGTTAGCGAGAATACTGCCCTGAGATTGCAGTCTTTGTTCATTTAGTTGGGTTTTGATTCGCTTCAAAGTCTCGGGGTCAATCTTAGATTTCTTTGATTTGGTGCTGGATTCAGCAGGTGCATCCGTAAAGGTGGCTGGATTTTCTAAAACTTCACCAAAATTTTTAATAAATTCTTCTAAGCCGACGTTTCCATCTTTATCAGCCTTGAATAGAGCACTCAATTTTTTAGGATCCAAATGATAGAGCTTAGCAAAAGATTCGATTTCTTTAGAATCCAGCTTACCGTTTCGATCGATATCTATTTTTTTAAAAACCTCGGCTTTAATTTCGGGCATGGACTTTGAAAACTCGTTAAAAGAGATTTTTCCATCTTGGTTTTTATCAATGCTTTTAAAAAGATCGTGGCCAGAAAATCCTAAAGTCTTTGTAAACTCATTGAATTCATTTTGATCGAGAGCCCGATCTTTGTTTTTATCGAAGCTTCTAAAAAGATTTTGTTGGTTTAAAACTTCGTTTGATAAAATGTGAGAATCTTTTGATCCAATTCCTGAAATAGCCATAAAGAAATCCTCCGTGATCTCTTTATACATTTTAAAGGTCACAGACTTTTGCTGCGCAGCATAAACCCCTCAATGGGTCTTAAAATTTTAAATGACTTCAAGTTGAGCAAAAAATGAAGGAAGGAGTGGATTCTGAGGATCTTTTAAGCTCGCATCGTTCAGAACTTTCTTAGAATCTTCTTTTCTTCCTAAAAGAAAATAGATCTGAGCTAAGTCCAAATGCAAATCGATTCCTAGATGATGAAGATTCAAAGACCTCTGTAAAAGTGAAATGGCATCGTCCACTCGTTGAGAGGAGGCATACGAGCGAGCTAAGCTTTGGATGGCTGCCTTGGAACTTGGATCAATTTTTAAAATCTCTTCAAAAGTTTTAATCGACTCACTCACTCGGCGAGTTCGCACATACAGAATACCCAAATTCATCAAAACCTCGATATGCTCGGGATCTCTTGTAAGCGCGAGTTTTAATTCTTTTTCGGCTTCATCAAATTGACCAAGCTCCATATAAACAATTCCCAAGTTGTTTAGCACTGGCGGAATAGTGCCGATGGCCTTTTTAACAGATTGAAAATAGGGAAGTGCCTTTGAATAATCTTTGTTTCGAATATGCTTTAAGCCGTCTTCTAATTGAGTTTTCCATTTGGGAGTCGAATAAGAGCGATAAGCCTCAACCCTAGTTTCATTTTTTTTAGGCGCATGAGAAAATTCTTCTCGTATCCGCTTAGCTTCAGAAATAATTCGACGATAATATTCGCGATAAGAATAAATTTCCCAGGCATCTGAAAACATAAATTTTTGAATGCCTTCTAAAACACCGTCCGCAAATTCGTTTCGATTTTTCCAAGCCTCTTCGGTGCAGTGTAAAAATGCATTTTTTACAAAATCTAATTTCAAGTTTGGATCGGCTAAATAAAAAGTCACGCAGCCACTTCGAATGCCTAAAAATAATTTTTCTGAATGGCAGAGATGAGTATGCGTTGTTTCATAAACAAATCTATATTTATAAGGTCTCGCTGTTTCGACATCGTCTTGCGCTGCACCTTTCCAGCAAGAAAGTGGCCAGACTTCTTGGCTAAAGACATCTATTTCTACGCCCATCGAAATTAATTTTTTAACGAACTCGATTCGATCTTTTGTGGGACGCCCAATAAAGCAGGCGCGATCCATTCGCTTTTTCCAATTTTCTAATTGTGGATCTACCCATTCGCCACGATCGTAAAGCATTTTAAATTCTGAACCGGGCGCCACAGCCATCGTCGTCTTTGGATCAGCTAATGAGTAAGTCGCTGGCGCAAATTCTCGAGGCTCAGGAATCAGAAGCAGAGTAGGCCGAGATTTTGTATTTTCGATTCGAGATTTTTCGTCGCTTAAACAAGTGGAATTATTTTTGGAGAGCTCCGTCTTTCGGATCCAAATATCTGCGTTTTCAAAATCATCAGACCATTCAATATTTTCATCTCGAAAAAAATCTTCAACGGTACGTGAGCTTCGATCGATCCTTTTCTTAGGATGATAAATCTCTTGATGGGCGTAACCTGGCATTTCTGCGATTCGAAAAATCAATTTTCCTCCCACTTACCTCAAGAAATTATACGTGAGGCTTTTAAAAGAACTCAGGAAAACTTTGCATAGCCGACCAAAAGATACAGACCGGATAAATCTTAAAATCGGCATATACCGCCTCAGCAGGGCTTTTATGCATGGCATCTCTTTTGCAATTCTCTAGCCTTAGAGGTAGTAGCAAATGAAACAAATCAGCATTTTATTCGTAAGCGTTTCGATGATTGCTTTGTCTGGATGTGGCGGTGGACCTGAGGTTCAAGTGCCTGCAAAAGAGCAGCCTCCGACGACTACCAATTATGAAGTGACCTATGCTGACCCCGTTACACTTCTTACTCTTGGAGATGCAACTCCCGGCGGATGCAGCCCAAGCAAAGTTGAAGCCACAGATCTTAATGTGAATGATTACAATAAAGGACTCTTTACCTGCTCCCTTGACCTTGACGACCTTCACCCCTGTAAGACAGATAATCTTCGAGCTTGGATCGGCCACAGTACAAACGGCGGAAACACAGGCGGATTTCCGCGCGAACAAGCTTTTGCTTTTACAAATTTAGTTCCTGAACAAATATATTCTTTAAAAGTTTATTTCTCAGGAAATAATGGAGCACACACAACGAAAGCTTTTATCACGGAGCAAGCTCAAATTATTTCCGGAAGCTCCTATACTTTCGATAAATCTTCATGGACTTGTATGGCAGCTTCAGATGCTTGGGAAATTAAATTTAAGTCTTCAAAAAATTCCGCCACCATTAAGCTAAGCAATGATTTAACTGCAGGCGGATATTATTTTTATCCAGATTTTTATGCGATAACTAAATTCGATCCAGCCCTCAAAGTTGCTGATCTATTAACAAAATCTAAATCTTCTCCCGAAGTTCTTTTAACTCTTGGATCGGCTGAAGTAGGGGTTTGCAGTTCTAACAATGTTTCTAGCTCGGACTTAAACGTAGATAATAATGATGTAAGCTTGTCGACCTGTGCTCTCGATCTCAACAACTTAAAGTCTTGTCCCAAAACAGATCTTCGATCGTGGATAGGTCATGCGGATTCTTACAAGCAAGGATTTCCAAGAGAGCAAGCTTTCACTTTCTCTCATCTCACGCCTGATCAAACTTATTCGCTCAAAGTTTATTTTCACGGAAATGTGGGAGCTTATACCGCTAATGCTTATCTAACCGGAGATGCCGAGTTGATCTCAGGTGGTTCCTATAAATTTTCAGATTCTAATTGGGTATGCCTCAAGGCTTCAGATGCTTGGGAAATTAAATTTAAAGCCACAGGCTCCATGGCTACTATCAGAATTACCAACGGCTTAACAAGTGGACGAAATCTTTTTAAACCTGACTTATACATTTTGACTAAATCATAAGAGGAAAATATGAAAAAATATTTATTCATTTTGGGATTGGCGAGCTTAACGGGATGCGGAGAACAACCTCAGCAAACTTATCGAACCGTCGATTATAAATCAAATTCGGAAGAAGCTCTTATGATCATTGGAGAGGAGGGCTCGGCTAAAGACGCGGCATGTACGAGCGACTTTACAAATAATCTTGTGAACTTCGGCACAGTGGATTGCGCGATCGATATCGTGAATTTGAAAGCTTGTCCTGTAAGCAGCTTAAGAGATTGGATTGGATATTCTGCAAATCAAGGAAATCCAGGATTCACTCGAGCTCAAACATTTACATTTACGAATCTCGTACCCGATCAAGTTTACTCGCTCAAAGTCTATACTCTTTATTCTTATTTTGGAGGCACGGGCAAAGCTTCGATCACCAATGGAGAAATTACGGCGGGAGGAACTTACGATTTCACTCCACTGAACACACCCGATATTACAAACATCAAATGCTCTCCCTTTCAAAATGATCCTTGGAAAATTTCATTTAAATCTTCTTCGAGCACAGCAACCGTTCGTATTGGGAATGATGCAATGACAGGCACTACGTTCTTTTATCCAGATTATTACGTGATTACAAAAAATTAATCTTGATCAGTTGGTTCTTGAGAAGGACTGACAGAAATACGGATGACCGTCGGCTGAAGTCGATCGAGTGCTTTCTTGGCTAATCTTTTTAAACGAGGATCTTGAGAGTCCGTCTGCGGAAGATCCACGACCTTTTGATATTCGGCAATGGCTTCGTCAGTTTTATCGGCATACTCCAAACAAATTCCATAATGATAGTGAGTAAATAAAAAGTTAGGCTCTAATTCTAAAGAAGATTTAAAATTTTGCTCTGCATCTTCTAAAGTGGCATGCGGAATTTTTCCAAAGAGGAGATTAGCAAAAAATCTTTCTAAAAAAGTAATTCTCGAAACTTCTCTATAAAAAATCCCAAGACCTAAATGCGAAAAAGGAAATTGAGGATTAAGCTCTATGGATTTTTTCAAATTAGCTTCGATATTCTGACTCAAACGAACTTTTTCTCGTGCAGAACTAAAGAGAGCAAGATTTCCATAAGCAATAGCCAAAGAAAAGGGTCCCTCAGCTCTTTCAGGATGTGATTTATTTAAAGCTTCAGCGAGCAGAACATTCTTTTTGAAATGAGCTTCTACCAATTGAGGATCTGCACCTGAATCTCTTAAATTTTGACCAATATTATTGGTTGTTCTGAGAAGCATTAACTGGGCATCAAAATCATTAGGCTTTAACTTTCGAGCCGCTTCAAAATGTTTCGAAGAAGTTTCATCGTCATATTTTTTAAAATATCGATAGCCCTCAGCCATTTCGAATTCAAAAGAATTTTTCTTTGTCGAACCAGCAAACGCAGAGAAAGAGGTGAGTACCGACATCACCAAAAAAAAGATAAAAATAAAATGAAAAAGCCCCCGACCCATCTCAGTCTTATTTTACTTGAAGACAGAGATGCCCGTAAGGCGGCTAGTAAATTCGAACTTCCGTTGTATTCATTGAAGTTTGTATATCCAAAAATTTGGCGCGACGTGATTCTTCTTTAAAGTAAATTTTTGATAACCAATTCATAGCCTTAATCGTTTCTGCATATTCCACATAAGAAAATGAAAGTGCCAATTCTTGAAGATTCTTCATTTTTAAGAGTGGTTTTAGAGACTCAATGGGGTTGCTGCTTAACACCAAGCCCGTCAATGAATCCACACCCACCAAAGGAGAAAGATCTCGAATGTTGTTTCCATCCAAATCTAAAGACTCAATGCCTTGATAGTTTCTTAAACTCTCTAAACTTGAAATTCCATTCATCTGAATGCTTAAAGTTTTTAGATCAGGCATGGATCTTAAAAAACTTAAATCTCTCACTCGATTCTGATTGGCATTTACAAATTCAAGTTTTTGCAAAGTTGTCAGAGGAAATAAATCTTCCACTCGATTCTCAGCAAGGGTTAGCGTTTTTAAATTTTGCAAATTCGAGAGAGCACTCAACTCATAAATTTTATTTTTATCCATATGCAGATGAGCCAAGTTCACCAGAGCACTCAGTGGACGAATATTTTCAATTTGATTTCCGCGAATATTTAAAATTTTGATGGAAGGAATCAGACCTAAAACTCCTATATTGGCCATTCCAACTCGATTCAATTGCACCTGCTCAAGATTTACAAGCCGTCTTAAGAAATTAAAATTTTGAAGGGGGTTGTCGTCGAGCCTTAAGCTTGTCAGCTGAGGCAGCCCTGCAATCATCGAAGCATCTTGGATTTGATTTTCTTCGAGAGCCAAAATACGCAGATTTTTAAAATTCTGGATGCCAGAAATATCCGTCAGACCTTGATCGATTAATGTAAGCACAGCGAACTGAGTAAATTCTAAAATCAAATCCAATCGACGTAATCGCGGATCATTTGGTGATGAAGGCTTGATCATGGCTAAGCCGGTTCTCACTTTTAAATTTTGATAAACATCATCACAAGTGATCGGTTTTTTTTCTCGAGCGGGATTTGGATACAGCGTATTTCGAATCGCTAAATAGCTTTCGGCCAACTCGATATTTCTTGATTTCGAACAGAAAGCCGCCGCTTTAGACGCCTCAGAAAAAATATTTTCTTGGGCTGAAATGGATTCCAAAATCGTAACGCTTAACAGACAGGTAAGAAAAATTCCCCTCATCAAACCCCCCAGTAAATTCAGTTTTAGCGCAGTGCACTAAATAAGACAATAAAACTCGAGGGACACCACAGTCTCACTCCTTTAAAAAAACCCCTTAAAAGGTGCCAAAATGGCATAAACGCTTGGCTTAAAAATTGCATAAAAGTATTTAAAGGCTTGAAGAAGATGTATTTAAACCGATTTATTCATTCATTTATTTCTCCAATTGTTTTTTCGTCTATTGCTTTGAATTTTTTGACACCATTTGGCGCGCTTTCACAATCCATTGAATCGGAATGCAACGAGGTAATTTGGCAGAAGGAACCTGGCAAAGCCTTGGCCGTCAAGCTCAACCAGGCACTTTTAGATCTAAACAGCTTTGATAGAAACGAAGTCATTGCAGCACTAGACACCTTAAAAAGCGGTGGATTTGAAAAGGAATCTGAACTTTTTCAGCCCGTTCTTCACTTAGAATCTTATGCAAAATTTAAGGAACGAATTCGTAACCTGTTAAGCCTGAATGTCGTTTATTCAAAGGAGGCTGGCGATATCATTAAGCTATGGTCAAAAGCGAGAGATCCTCTTCTTCGTCGAGAAGCTCTCAAGAAAATGGTGTCCGATATCCAAACAGAAGAAGATTTCATAGCCAGCCAAGAAATATTTTTAAAGTCGGGAGCAGCGGATCAGCAAATTATTTTTGAAGAGCTAAAAAATCGCTTTCGACAGCGAAGTGGAAATATAGGCGAAATTGTTTTCAAATTGATTTTCACAGAGAACGATCCTGCTAAACGAAAAATTCTTTTTTGGTTAATCGCAGGGGATGACTCGAGGAAGGCGGGATACGCATTAGAGAAAATGGTAAACACCTACATCCAGTCAAAAGATGATCTATCGCCCGAAATCAGATTAGAATTTGAGCAATTGTTTATCAGGATCGAGCAGCAATCTCCGACATCCGTCTCAAAAGAAACGCGTGTAGGATTAATTTTGGATTATATGAATTTTGATCTTGAAAGAGGAAACCTTCTTAAACAAAAAGAAAGTTTAGATAAAATCGAAAGACGATTGAGTTTACTCGAACGTCTGCCAAGTTCGAATGAAGAAGATGTCGCTTTTCAGCCTGTGCGAATTGCAAAATACTTTTATGATATTTTAAAACAAAATCCTCAGCATGAATTAGCGGCTCCCATTAAAAATATTATTCAGAGGTCTATCGCATTTGCACTCTTAAATGATCCAAAAAACCAGAAAGCAAAACTTCAAATTCTGCACTTTGATGATTCTGCGTGGAATCCAAATATGGAATTATTTTTAGTCCCACTTTTTAAATATGCAAAATTGGACGATCTTTTAAATATTGCAGGCTCAGACAAAATGAAATTAAGAGTTTTAAATTTGCTTCAACATACAAAGACGCCTCAAGCCGAGGTCTATAAATTAGCTCTTCAATCTGAAATTGAAAAAGAAAATGATAAGGGCTGGTGGAATCGAAACGACGAAATTATTCAAACCGCCAATACGACGATTGAAATGCTAAAACAATAGTTTTATCCGAGACATGCGGAGCAAAAACTAATCCAAAAAGAACTCCCCAAATCAATTTAATTTCTTCCTCTGACTTTTTGGGAAAAAATCTTTTTATTTTTTTAAACTGATCTCTTTCGAGCTTGCGAATGAGTTCGCCTAAATCGGTTTCTTTTTCTCGATGAGCTAAATAAAAGGCTCCCAAATAAGGAGCTCGATCGGCAATGACGCGTGTCTGTCGAACCGATTCAACAATTTGCCCCGATTCCCAAAGACTCAGACGCTTTTTACTTAAACCAAAAAATTCTTCACCCAAAAGACGAACCGCTTCACGCAAGATTTCAATTTTTGATTTTCCAAAATAATAATAAATCAAAGGCCGCTTCACGCCGCTGACGCGCGCAAGCTCGCTCATAGTCCAGCGCTGATGGCCTTTACGAAAATCCAGCGCAATGACCGCATTGAGAAGTTTCCAGTAGATCTCGTCTTTATTGAGCTTACTAATTCGTCAAAATTGACAGAATTTCGACGTAACTGTCAACCGTACCTAAAGGCTTCAAAAGCGCTTTCTGTCATAAAAATCTTATGGGGATCAACACAGTCATTTCAAAACTTTCAAAAAAGCCACTTAAAACCTTAGCTTCCATCTATCTTGCACAAAAATGGAAAAGGATTCAGCAAGATCAATTAAATCCCGTGGCGGCCCAAGAAAGAGCTCTCCAAAAACTAAAGAGAAATTTAGCTCATACATTAAACGCCAAAATTCTTGAAACCGTTTCAACCTTAGAAGATTTCGCAGTAAAAGTGCCCGTAAAAGTTCACAGCGATTTTGAAACCTCTATTGAAAAAGTTTGTAATCAAAATGCGAAGGGACTTTTATTCAACGATGAACTTGAATTTGTTGGCTTAAGCTCTGGAACGATCGGTGGCAAATGCAAACGCATTCCATTCAATAAAAAGATGGTTAAAGTTTTTACTTCTTTTCAAACCAATTTCGCTGCGATTGTTGAGCATCATTCAAAAGTGAAGTTCATTGCTGATAAGAGACTTACCTGGGGCTCTTCTCCAATTACGGGCGTAACAGAAACAGGAATTCCTTGCGGTTATATTTCTGGATTTCTTGCAACTCGATCCCCTTCATTAATGAAAAGCACTGCCTTTCCATCGATACAAACAAGTTTGATAGAAAACATGAAAGAAAAAATTTTAACAGCTGGTGCCGAAATTAAAAACGAAGACATTCGAATCATCTCTGCGGTGCCCACTTATTTAATCAACCTGCTTCAAGAACTTAAAGCGGAGTGGGGAATCGAAAATTTTTCTGAGGTTTGGCCGAATCTCGAGGCCATCGGCTACTCAGCTACGAGCATCGAACCCTACAGAGAACAAATTCAAAAACTCATCGGAAAACCTTTAAAATTTTTTGGAGCTTACGCATCGACGGAAGCACCACTTGGATACGAAATTCCATCGATGAATGGAAATCGAAGTGGAGTCTATTCTTTCAACTTCGGAGAAATCGTCTTTATGTTTAGAAAAATTATAAATCAGGGGAGTGACAACGCTACTCAGTCATTGTGCAGCGTTGCCGATCTAAAAGTAGGAGACGAGGTCGAAGTATTGATCTCGTCTCCTAATGGGTTTTTGCAATATGCGATGGGAGACGGCTTAAGAATTCTCTCGGTAAAGCCGACCATTACATTTGAAGTCTTGGGGAGAATTGGCCAAGGTTTAAATGTCGCTACCGAAAAAGTTCCCATGCGCCAACTTCAGAAAGCTGTCACCCTGACAGCAGAAAAAAATAAAATTCAAATTGCACATTTCTTTGTGCATCCGGGACAAGCAGCAAATGGAACTGCTTGTTATGAGTGGACTTTGATTGTTGATCAACCAGAAAATCTAGACGCAGAAGTTCTTGGTGCTTTTTTAGATTCAACCTTGATGCAGCTCAACGCTGATTACGAAGAAAATAGAATTCAAATGGGATTTCTTGAAAAACCAATCGTTCATCTCATGAAGACAGACGTCGTCAAAAAATATTTTGCTAAAGAATCTCATCGTGGGCAGCTCAAAATGAAAACGGCTTTCGATTCTGCGGATAAATTCAATACTTTTCTGTCTGAACTAACGGGATAAATTTTATGAAAAAAATAATTTTAGCTTTTATTTTACTCCAACCAAGTTTTGTTTTTGCAATCACCTGCAAGCAAGTCTCTCAAGTTTACGATAGCAAACGATTTGATTGCGTTGCAGAGACAGATACTCAGGCAAAAACGTTTCATATTTTAAATCTTAAAGGAAAATTTTCTCAAATCTCTTTTGATCAAGGCTATTTGATGGCCGATGAATCTCAACGTGGAATTATTCAAGAAGTTTTGCTTCGAATGAATAAGGATTTGCTCTCTGGCGGAACTTTCGCGAGAAATTTTAAACAAATGCTCGCGAATTGTATGCGTGATCGAATGTATCGATCCATCGACGCCGAATTTTTAAGCGGAATCGAGCAATTTTACTGGGGTCTCAACTACGGAATGAAAGCTCAAGGCAAGGAGCTTCCTCAATCTTACAACGATATTTTAATGGCGAGCTTAGGCATCGAACTCAGTATCGCCTTTGAAGGTCTTCAAAGAAGAAGAGAAGAAAACCCGCTTGGAATTTTTGCAGAAGTCACAGCGATGTGCGGAATCAACGCGAGTTTAGAAAATTTGCAGAGCTTTATGGAAGTTCTTCCTGAACTTCGAATGGATTTGAAAATGGGATGTCTCGGATTTATTTCTCCTGCAGAAAATAATCGAGACGGTGCACTTTTGCATGCACGAAACTTCGACGCCAATATGGTAGATAGCTGGAATATTGCACCCACCTTGTTTTTGATCGAAGAGCCTGGATTTTATAAATACGCCGCTACTTCTGCCGCCGGAGCGATTTTTCCTGGAGGTGTGAGCGGATTTAATGAAAAAGGAATTGCCGTTTCACTTCACGAGATGTCGACCACGCATTACAAAACGGCGACCAACAAAAACAGAGGAATGATGGCGCCATTTTTACAACAGAGAATTTTGCGAGAAACTTCGAGCGTGAATCAAGCCGTGCGTTTGATTCAAAGTGTTCAGCATTTTGGAGCTTGGACTTTTTTAATTTCGGATTCCAAAACGAATGAATCTGTTTCTGTCGAAGTCTCCGCCGATCGAGTACAAGTCGCAAAGCGCGAATACAGTGCTCCGATGGGACAAAGTAATCACTTCGTTGGATCTCTGATGCAAGATCAAGCTTTCACCTATAATTTTAACAAACGCTTAGAATCCGAATCTCGATTGCAAGTCATCGATGCAGCTCTCAAAAGAGATGCTGGAAAAATCGATGTCGATTGGGCCATCGATCAACTCTCCGGTCACGAAGATGCATTCGAAGGATTTAGAAGTTTTGGAAGAACAGCCACGAAAGCTTATACGGTGATGTCGACGATTGCCGTGCCAAATCGACAAGAATTTTGGATGACGATCGGAGAGCGTCGACCTGCGTCTCACAGTACCTTTATTGGATTTCATATTGATTTCGCAAATAGCACCGCAACTCCCTTTGGCCAAAAGAGAGTAAGCCGTTTTCAAGCGATTCAAAATTGGGAAAATTCTTTGGCGGCTTACAGCGAATCAAGAATTCAATATGAAAAAGATAACAAACAGCAAACTGTTGTGGATCTTACAACTGCTATTGATCTCGCTAAAAAAGATGGAATCGATGAATTGCCCTATTATTTTATGCGAGCTCGCGTTCAGCATGAATTGAAAAACTTTGATCTCGCTTCGAAAGATTTTGAATTTCTGATGCAAAGACGAAATGATTTACATCCTTATCAGCAAGCGCTTGTTCTTATGTATTCAGTAGCCGCAAGCCAAAAACTTTCGGCAAGTGGGCAAGATGTTCGACTGACGTTGGCTGAAAAAATTCTTCGCGATCTTCAGTCGCAATATCATCATTTTGATCTGGATAAAAAACTCGCTGTGCTTAAAAAATTACGATCAGCCACTACAACTGTAGAGCTTCCGATCTTGGATTTCGTAACAGTGGAGTAGGGCTTTAGAAAGGCCTTAAAATCTAGAATTCAGCTAGCCCCCTTCTATCTAAATATTGAAAAAGATTGTATAATAAGCTCAGTTCATGGGCTTATTACGCACCATTAGACCGTTTATTTTTGTTCTTCTCATTCCGAAGAATCTTATGGCGATTGAGCCTTATCCAGTTCCTTTTGTTTACTCCAACGTTCCCTGCAATTATTGGTTAAGAGAACTTTCTTCTCCCAGAAAATATGTTCGACTTTGGAAATTCAACTCCGCTGAAACAGATCGAATTATTTACGAAGTCTCTGGAATTTCTTTTAAGTCAAAGCCCAATCCTTTTCGAACCAAAGAAGATCTTATCAAAGAGAGAGCCATAGGGGATCGAGATTTAAAAACCATGCAAGAATGGTTTTCTAGGTATGCAAAATATAACGACGAGATGAACATTCTCACTCGTGCACTCAATCGCTATCGCGGAGAAGATCTATCCCAAACTTCTAGTGAAAGAAATACAGACCTAGACAGTTTAAGAGCAAAAGGTCGAATTAAAATCTTTGAAGAACATTTAGAAAATCCGCAAACCAAATTTCCTCTCACTATTAGTTTTCCTCGTGCGCCTCGAGAAATCGCAGGAGATGTTTCACTGCAGCGGATGTCGAGCCTCCTTGTACAACATACTTTTAAAGACAAAGAGGAGCTCTGGAGTTTTTTAAATGCAGACAAAGCTGAAGCTGACAAAATTGAAATTCGATCCACCAAGAGGGAAATTGAACAGGCTGAGCTTTACGTGAGAATTCGACAGTTTCGGGAAGTTTTTCCCAAGGGTTCTTATCGAATGTTGACACATACTTTTAAAAATTCACCTGAACTTAAAAATGATCCTGATTATGCGAAAGATTATGCACTCGTCGAATTATTTCAAAAAGCTTCTCTTTATATAAGAGCTCCGAATGATCAAATTCAGAAATTACTCCCCACGGAGCGAGCTCTTCAATTTATAGACTCACTCACCAAAGCCGATGCCAGCAATGGATTTATTCGAGCCTCAAGTCGTATTGATACCGCTCGACAATCTTTTATCTGGGTGACGGGACCCATTCGTCTCGCCAATGGATTAGTGGAGTGGGGAAACAAGCCAATTAAAAACTGGGGAGCTTTAACCGTTTTGCTTGGAGCACTAGGCGGCTGGCTTACGTGGACTAATATTAATGTCGTTACTCCCGTGCACGACTGGATAGTCTTCGATTCATCTGAGAAAGAAGCATACGATTATTGGAATGAAATTCAAAAAGTTCGCTCGATCGTTTCCATTCCTGCCAATAATTGGGTCGAATTTCATAAAAACTTTTATGAACATTTTCAGCCGATAAGATCAGATCCGGCGATTACAATTTTTATTCAGCATCAAAGAGGAATAAGACCAGAACTTAAAGCAGATCCTATTTTGGATCCTGAAATTCCAGTAGATCGACTTGATGGTTATACAAAAGAAGCGAAAAGCATTCAGAGAGTTTATGATATTTTGATCAAAGGATATAAAACTCCGTTTGGTAGTTTCTCTGGCGTTGAAGAGAAGCTGGGCAGAAGAGGTTATAATATTTGGCAGTTTATCGACTTAGGTCGGCAAAGAGATGCCGATAATAGAAGTGGCAAATGGCAGCAAAAAATATACTCGGCCCCGGTTGAGGAAGCACCTGCCCCTGCAGTTGAAGAACAAAAGCCTAAGTAACTTCATAAAATCTTTCGTTGCCTGAATCTTTTTCGAAGCAGAGATTGGGTTTATGAAAGTTAAATCTTACGCCGCACAAAATTCTAAATCTCCACTTGCACCTTGGACCTTCGACTCACGAGAAGTCGGACCAAAAGATGTTTTGATTGAAATTGCTTTTAGCGGAATTTGTCATTCCGATATCCATCAAGCTCGAGACGAATGGGGTGGATCGATTTTTCCGATGGTGCCTGGTCACGAAATCGTCGGCCATGTGAAGCAAGTCGGCGCTCAAGTAAAAAATTTTAAAGTAGGAGATGTCGCAGGCGTCGGTTGCATGGTGGATTCTTGTCGCATATGCGCAAGTTGCAAAGATCATCTTGAGCAATATTGTGAAGTGGGATTCGTTGGAACTTACAACGCACTTGAGCGCGATAAAAAAACTCCCACCTACGGTGGTTACGCAAGTCATATCATCACCAATGAAGATTTCGTTTTGCATATTCCAAAAAATTTAGATCTCGCTGCAGCGGCTCCACTTTTGTGTGCAGGTATTACGACTTACTCACCACTTAAAAAAGTAGGTGTGACGAAAGGTCATCGCGTTGGAGTACTTGGACTCGGCGGACTTGGCCATATGGCCGTGAAACTTGCTGCCTCGTTTGGAGCAGAAGTTACGGTATTAAGCGGCTCAAAAGCTAAAGAAGCCGATGCGAAAAAATTGGGTGCCACACATTTTGCTTTAACTTCGGATGAAGCAACGGTTGCAAAACTTCAGAATCATTTTGATTTTATTTTAGACACGGTCGCGGCAAAGCATGACTTAAATCAAGCCTTGCAAATGCTTAAACGCGAAGGAACTTTGATCATGGTCGGAGCTGCCGACAAGCCTCTCGATCTCTCCGTTTTCTCTCTCATTATGAAACGCCGAAAAATCATGGGCTCGCTCATTGGCGGCATTAAAGAAACTCAAGAGATGCTCGACTATTGCGGCAAACACAATATCACTTGCGATATCGAGATGATTAAAGCCCCAGAGATCAACGATGCTTATGAGCGCATGATCTCAGGCAAGGTGCGCTACCGCTTTGTCATCGACGCTAAAACCTTTTAAAAGAGGTTTACACAGCCTCTAAATGCGGAATTCGGGCACATTTCTTGCAGCCTTATCAAAGAGTAGATATTAAGTAGCTCGGTTAATTTTTATGCGTTTTTTATCACTCATTGCCTTATCACTTTCACTCCTCCTTTTTTCGGATGCATTCGCAGGCTCACTAATTTGTTCAAAAGTAGCTCGAAAAACCGCGGCTGAACTTTCGGGAAGTGACGCCGCTCTGTTTTTGACTGAGGATGGAATGTTGCCCAGCTTTTATCCATCTCAATTTATTTTTAAAATAGCCGAAATGAGTGAAAAAATTTTAAGCCCCAGAGATCTCGAGATTTTTGATAAAAAGTTTGGAATAAAAAGATTTCAAAATCCGGATGGAAAATTGGAATTCGCTCAAATATCAAGATCAGAAAAAATTACCTTAGAAGAGATCGGCAAATCATTTGGTTTAACCGGCGAAGGAGTTCGCAAAGTCATTGAAAAATCTATCGAGCGAATGAGACCAGCTCTTTTGGCTGAGCCTACAAAAGCGAAACAGAAGAGAAAAATAAAACTTCCATCCGACTTTTATTTTCTTCCGTACTCTTTTCGGACTACCGAAGAAAATTTTAGAAATTTATTAACTTTCGATACCGCTTTGAGTGAAAAAATTGCGCCCTATCTCAACGAACAGCAGGTCCGTCTTTTCAAAAGAAGATTTGATCCAAATGATCCAGCCAGCTTGGATGTCCTTGCTGCTGAATTTAAAATTCATCGCTTAGATGTCGCATCGAATCTTTTGGAAATATTTAAAAAGGTAGACGTTATAAAAAGAGTAGAGGAGTTGAAAAAAGTTACCGCCGAACGCAAACTTAAATCGGATTACGATCTCTATTTTAATTTGCCATGGGTTGAGAAAATATTACTTAAAAATATAAAATTGTTTAATTCGGATGAGCGAAGAGACCTTTCGAATTCTTCACGGCATTTGCACTTAGGCCTGGCATCACCTAAAGCTTTCATGCTTTTAAAAAGGGCTGCGGAGTCAGAGGCCTCAGAATTTTTATGGGCTGAAAGTAGACAAAATGGAGAGATCGAAGTCTTCAAAGAACATATTTTAAAAAACAAAAATTTGATGCCACTTCTCAATCGCGAAAGCGAGGGAGAACGTTTTACTTATCAAGAGTGGCAGGCATTGGGCGTTATGCTGAATAGGATTCCTTTGCATTATTTAGAGCCTAAATCTAAGCCTTATCTTCGCGGCGAAAATGTAAAACCTTACACCCGTAAAAATCTTGCGAAACGATTGGATTTAGATCGTTTTGAGCTCTATTTCACTATTCACTCTGCTTTAAAAAAAGCGAAAGCATTGACTGCTGAGTTTCATTTGATTGAAAACAGAGTCTCTCCCTAATCATCACGATCTGACTTCTTTTCTTTGACGCGTTCTCCCAAGATGCTGCGCGGGTTTAACCTTAAGGCATATGAAAACAAAATCTCTTATTAGCCTTTTTATTTTATCTATTTCTTTAACTGCCTGTGGAAATTCAAAATTAGCTGATTCGTTTAAGTTTAAATACGATAACGAAAATAAATTAGCCAATATTGATATCGTCTTAGGCGCTGATACCGAAGTTCATCCAGCGGGTGAGACTTTGCTTCCTCAAGATCTTGGAAAACTTTTTGTGAAGAATCCAGATGCTTCAGGAAAAGGTCAGCTGAGCTTTGAAATCGATGCCGATCGATTAGAAGACATCGTTCGCGAAATTTTTGAGTCTCAATCAAAAGTGGCAAGCATGATGA
Source organism: Deltaproteobacteria bacterium (assembly GCA_017302715.1). Taxonomy (GTDB): domain Bacteria; phylum Bdellovibrionota; class UBA2394; order UBA2394; family UBA2394; genus JAFLCD01. Next base: position 57,957 of record JAFLCD010000009.1, on the reverse strand, counting down.
CAGACGATTCTAAACAATCGGATGTTTTTAAGATCACCGATTTATTAAACTTACCAAACGGAGCTCCATTTCCTTACGCTGTTGGAGAGAAATTACAGAAAATGCCCGTGATCGATACTCCCGACGCCAGAATCTCGACCGTTTTTAAAATTCAAAAGGAACTTTATTTAGGAGCTCTTTTGCAATTTCCAGCTATTCGCGAAGGCAAAATTCCTCCCAGCTTCTCGGTTTGCCAGAACTTTAAAGATAAAAAAGCTGAATATATTTCGGCTATCTGCTTTTTCGCACCCACCGAAACTGAATTCGGCGGCCTCTTTATCGTGGCAAACTTTAAGGATCTCGTAAAAGACGTGCTTCCTGAAGGATCTAAATCTTCAGCCACAGAAATCGCTTCAATCACCTCGGATAATATCTTCTATTGCAAAGAAGGTAAGGCCGGAATTGAGAAAGCTTTTTCTGTTTTAAGAAGTTCGCGAAAATAATAGTAAGTTTCAAAATTTATGCCAAAGTAAGCGGATGTTTGTCCGCTTACTTTTTTTTATTTCCTTTTTTTATATCACTGTCTTTCAAGTCTTGGCCTCTCATCGAGAATTAGAAAATATTCGCAAAGATCTCGAAAGAGATCTTTCGCATTTAAGATATGTCTTCGGCCTCGATATTAAATCCTCGTCCCAGAGAAGAGGGGCTACTCTTTATCAACACCCCGATATTAATCCTTCTTTTCACCTCCATTTTGCCAGCGAAAGAGAGGATGGAAAATCTGCAGCTTCTTCATCTGAAAAGATTTTATCCTTTTTAAGACCTGAACTTCATTTCTCGTTTATTTCGGCATCCGCCAGTTTTTCAATCACGCGATACGCTCGAATTGAAAGTGGAATTCAATTTTTTGATGGTGGAGAGTTTTTTAGAACCATTAAAAATCGTATTCAAAATAAGCAAAAACGCCCCCTTTCGATTGAAGCTTTTACAGGTTTAGAATCTCAAATTTTTTCTTGGTTCATGATGGGTACTCAAATCGAAAAAGATTTAAAAGCTCATCATGGATTTCATGCATCTCTCTATAATCGCATTCGTGTTTATCAGTGGTTTCAACAAAATCGAGATGTTCTGAATATCTTTATTGGTGGGGATTTAGGTTTCGCCGACGCCGCTCATAATCACTATCTGTTTGGTCCTTCCGCTAGCTCAGGACTCTCTCACTATGGCTTTGGCATAGATTTAGAATGGCCAAAAATATTTTGGGATATGCAACTAGGAACAAATATTTTTTATTCAGGATTACTCGGAAAAAATCGAAATTTAGATTCTGTCGAGCACGCAGATTATTTGACGGGAATTCTTAAAATCCAGCGATCATTTAGGTGATTTTACTTTTTTCATTTTCTTTGCAAGAGCTTCGACTTTTGGATCTGAATAGATTCCATAACCATCAAGCAGATAGCCTTTCAAACGATGCTTATCTGACGAAACCGCATAGATAATAGCTTCATCTGCAGGATCCGAAACTCCTTCAAAACGATAAGACTTATCAATCTGAAATTCAGACATCTCGCAAATAAAGTTTGGATCTTTTTCGGTAATCAGACATTTGTTAAGGTCAGCCGAATATCCTTTGGCCTCAAGATCTTTAAGTACCTGCGTAACAGAAATAGGTAAATCTGGAGGATTCATTTTTTGCTTCATAAGCTGACTCATAAAACCTTTCTTAAAAAAAGGCGACTTGCTTTTCAGCAAGCCGCCTTCGATCTCACTTATCTATTAAGCGAGTCTATCTTTGTGAATATCCTCGACGTCCCGAAGAGGCAGTTGAAGTTCTTCGTCGATCATTGATATCATCATGATCTTCATCATTGAATTGAGAACGAGATTGTCCACGTCCTCCTTCATAACTGGATTGATTTCCAGAAAATTGACCGTATTCGTCTCTATCTTGGGATTCAGCAGAGTGCCGTCCACCCATCGAACGTCCCGAGGAATATTCATTTTGTTGCGAGTGTTGTGAAAATCCGCGGCCTCGATTCGATCGATTTTCGAAGTCCTCATTTTCGTAAGGATTTCTACCGCTATAGGATTGGCGATCATTTTCATAATTATTTTCGTTATCGTATGGTTGGTTTTGCGAAGATCGGCCGCGTCCCGAAGAACGATTGTCATCTTCATTGGCATATCCAAATGTAATTTGTGATCGACCGTAATCTCGGTTGTCACCACCTGATCGACGAGGTGTATCGTCCTCATCCTGATCTTGGGTGCGACCACCCCATGTATATTGGTTATACTGGTTGCCTAACATTCGACTGCTTTGTTCTTGGTCCCTCGAATCAGAAGTATAATGTCGGCCAGCTGAATTAGGATGGCTTCGATTGCTACCTCTTGCTTGCGTTTGTGTTCGGCCCGAAGACCGAGTTGAATTTTTAGTTGAAGTTCGTTGTGAGTTTTTCATACGTAATCTCCTTGCGAAGACTTCAACGGAATTCAAAATAAAAAATAATTAACTAAAGTCTTAAGTTCGACCAAGGTTCTATGCGGAAGGTGTTGTCGGCTTCATGGGCATTTTAATGCGACGATTTTGATAATTCTGAGCTACGGCGACAAATACAGATGTCGACCAAGCAAATGCAAGAAAGCCCGCTATCGCCATCATTCCACCAAGTAGTTTCCACTCAGTAGGAAGTGAAACATTTGAACCGAGCGTGGTGTATTCCATCAGTGAAAAATAAAAAGACACACTTAAGTTTGGCAAAATGTTTTGCCAAATAAAAAACAAAGCCCACATCATCACTTCAGCGAGATGAATCAAAACCATAAGTGCGCTTACACTTAAAAGATGTCCAAGCTCTCGAAAATAATTAAATCTTTTTACAGGAGGTAAAGCATTGTACCGCTGATTGAATAAAAAAATCTCGACCATTCCAAGGCCATGCATGGCAACGGTAATGGCGACTAAAAAAATTCCCCAAATGATTTCTTCGATCGACGTAACGTACATTAATTCATCCATAAATATTCTTTAGAAATATACTCACGCCTCTAAACTGAGTTCAAGCTTTTGATAAAGTTCGGCGATCTCTGATTGAAGTTTCTGCATCTTCTGACCAAGCTCTGCTAACTTTTTGATATCTGAGGAGTTTTCAGGCAGTCCACATTCCGCCTCTAGTTTGGCCAATGAAGCTTCTAATTTTTCAATCTTCTTTGTAATAGCCTCAAATTCTTTTGAATTCTTAGGAGAAGAAGATTTTATGGGCTGAGTTTGCGAGTTAGAGGAGGCTTCTAACTTTTTACTTTTTAATTTTGCCGCTTCTTCTTTTTTAACTTCAGCATGCCAATTTTCCCACTGAGCTAAATCTGCAAACGAATGAATTTTGCCTAATTTTCGATCGGCCTCCATCATCGGAAACGCAATAATCTCTGTGGATACTTGATCCAAAAAATATCGATCGTGGCTTACCAATAAAATCGCGCCTTCAAATTGAGTAAGACAATCCTGAAGCACATTCAAAGTGGCGATGTCTAAATCATTGGTAGGTTCATCGAGCACCAGAAGATTAGCTTCATCAAGCATCAGCTTCGCAATGAGAACACGACTCTGTTCACCTCCCGAAAGAGATCCGACAGGCAACTCCATCTGATTTTGGGAAAATAAAAATCTATCTAAATAAGATCGAATATGAGTGGGTCTACCGCGGTAAATCACTTGATCTCCATACGGACAAACCGTTCGCATCAAAGAAACTTCTGGATCGAGAGTATCTCGATTCTGTTCAAAATAAGAAACTTTCAACTGATCTGATCTGAAAACTTTTCCGGAGTCTGCTTTTTCAAGATCCAACAAAACTCGAATCAAGGTCGATTTTCCACAACCATTCGTTCCTAAAATTCCAATTCGAGTTCCCGGAGTAATAAGCAAATCTAAATTTAAAAAGAGCGGACGATCGGGCGAGTAAGATTTGGATATTTTTTTGGTTTCGATTAAACGCTTAGGCGCATTTTCACTCGATTGAAAATCAATCTGAGCAATTTTATTTACGTTTCTGGCAGACAACTCTGAAACTTCCGCCGATAGCACGGCATGCCTTGTGATGCGTGCTTGCTGTTTCGTCGTTCTTGCTTTCGCGCCAGCTCTTAGCCACTCCGTCTCTCGACGCAAATTGCCTTTGAGGATGGCCTCTCGATTTTCTTGCGCCTCCATCATGCTCTCTTTGGTTTCAAGATACTGAGAGTAATTTCCTTTGATACTTAAAAGGCCGCCCAAATTTCTTCGATCAAGTTCTAAAATACGATTCGAAACTCTCTGTAAAAACAATCGATCGTGAGTGATGGTAACAACGGAGTAGGGAGCTTTTGAAATGAGATTCTCTAGCCATAAAATGCTTTCGACATCCAAATGATTGGTAGGTTCATCGAGTAGTAAAAGATCAGGCTCGCGCATTAATTCTCTTGCTAAAGAAAGTCGCTTCTTCCATCCCCCCGAAAGTGAATCTACAAGATCGTCGGGACTTATATTTGCTTTTTCAAATTCTAATTGCCAAATAAGTTCATCAACTTTTACTAAGGCCTCCCAGCCATCTGGATCTTTTGCTCCCTCTAATAAAGTAGAGCGAACCGTAGCACCTTTTGAAAAAGTAGGAGTCTGCTCCAAATGAGCGACGCGAGTTCCACGTTGAAACACAAGCTCGCCGTCGTCCGGTACAATTTTATGTGAAATAATTTTAAGAAGAGTCGATTTGCCAGCACCATTGGGGCCGATCAGACCAATTCTTTCTCCCGTTTCAATTCCAAAGTTTAATTTTGAAAAAAGCGGACGAGAATCAAAAGTTTTTCCTAAATCTTTAACAGTTAACAGAATACTCATATAATTTAGCTGCGACAAAAAACGTCGTTTCGTAGCTCATCTTAAAACAGCAGAATCCTTCATCAATTTATTTTGTTCACCCATCTTCTGCACACCTCAATTTTCAGCTTATAATTAACGTAGTCTGATTGAAGTAGGAGGGTACATGTCTATTTTTTCTCTATCCAACCGCATTATGGCGGGCTTAGCGATTTATTTTTTAACAATGAATATAGCGAGCGCTGCTCCAGCAGGAGCAAGTACAACCAAATCCAACTTAACGATTATCGACGATGAAAGTACTGCCGTCTGTACTTTAGCTGACCTTCAAAACGTCCGAAATAATTTGGCCGGAAAATACGTTCAAACTTGTAATATCGATATGGCTTCTGTCTCTAGTTGGAAAGCTATCGGAGATCGAAACACTCCTGAGACCGAAACGGGATATCCCGAAAGAAACTTTGATGCCTTCACGGGCTCGTTCAATGGAAATGGAAAAACCATTTCAAATCTGAATTCTCCTACAGGATTATTTGCTCATATCAAAGGAAGCGTCAGCCGAGTCAATTTTGTGGCTGCCAATATTTACAATAATCCCAGCATAAAAATTTACGGCAAGGTCGGAGTTCTCGCTCGGCAGAATTCTGGAGCCATCGATAACATTAAAGTTTCTGGAAAAATTCAGGCCTCCAATATGAATTATGTCGGAACCCTTGTCGGATTTAATGAAGGCACGATTAAAAACTCTTCTTCGTCTGCAACGGTTTTAGATGTAAGCGGAGCATTTACAAATTCTGCTCTTCTGAATAATGGCATCAAAGGTTTGGGCGGACTGGTAGGTTATAACTCGAGCGTTATTTCAGATTCATTTTTCTCTGGAGTCATTAATGGAGGGTCTGCTGATGTAGGTGGTTTAGTCGGCTCGCAATATACGAGCACCACTGCTTATACAACTCAGCCTCCTAAATTGGCCAAAACGATTCGCTCCTATTCTTCAGGAAGTATTGTAAGTAATGCGACTGCTTACTCCGTCGGAGGACTCATCGGGACGGCGGGCGGCACCGCGAGTTATTTATTTCCAGTCGTTCAAGATTCTAATTTTACGGGAACCGTAAAAGGCGGCACGAATGTTGGTGGGATTATTGGATTGGCTAATGGAAGTAATTTTCAAATATTAAATTCATTTTCAAAAGGAAATATCACCGCAACTAATACAGAGGTGGGTGGAATGGTGGGACGATCTCAAAACTTAACGACTGTTGAACATAGTTACAGTAAAGCTGTTGTCACCTCTGAATCCGGATCAGCTGCCGGCATTGTAGGAAACGCTTTCAATGGCGGGGTTACAATTTCTAATTCTTATTTTGCAGGAACCGTAGACTCTCGAAGTGTTTCTGCAGGATTCATTGCGACAGCGACTGGCTTAGCAAAAGATCGTAGACCTTCTTCTTTTATTAATTCTTATTCTTCAGGAGTACTGCGCGGCAATGTCCTTGGAGGATTACTTCCGACGGCTTTGCATAATTACAATGGCAACGGAATGTTTAACGATTCAAATTGTTATTGGGATATCGAAACTTCAGGAACGACAAGCAGTACCATCGGCGTTGGTCTTCCAACATCTCAAATGATTGCTCAAGCAAGTTATCAGAATTGGGATTTCGTTATGACCTGGATGATGCTTGCCGGAAAAAATCCACAGCTTCGTTAGTTAAGGAGATCGTGGAGCAAGGTGAGTGGCAACTGATTTACATAAATTTTGTGCCATCTTTGCTGACCAAATGTCGGCAATAGTGATCGACTTCTGCAACCCTGTTTGAGAATCCTGCACAAAAATCTCCATCTCCATCAATGGCGCTCTAGAAATAGCAGATGAAACGCCTTGATTTACGATTGTTGAAGATAAAGGAATCTGATTCATACCTTTAAAGTGAATCGGTCCCCCTGGGGTTCTCACTTCTTCAATTATTTGCACTTGAACGTCAAAAGAAATTTTATCGGGATTTTTGGAATGCAAAATTTCTTTCCAAATAGAATGGATATGTCTCGGCAGCGAACGAAAATGAAGCGTGGAAGTCGGTGGAGTTGGAATAGAAATAACTCTACCGTGATGAGATATCACCGTGCCTGCAAAAATATCTTTTTGCTCTAGCCAAAAAGATCTGCTTTTAAAAGTTTCGCGAATAGCCTGTTTTAAATCTCTAGAAAGTTCTCCGTGATCCAAAAAAAAATCTGGGTCTAAGTAAAAATCATAAAACTTTTCCAAAATTCCGTCTGCACTTCCATGGCGAATAAGATTTTGAATACTCTCTAACTCAAAAAAATGAAGCACAGACAAGGCAGCCGCCGCTTTTACATCTGAATGTTGCATCCAATCTAAATGATCGGAGCCTTTTTGAGAAAGAAGAGACGCCGCTTGATGCTGCAATTCTTTTTCGTAAATTTCATAGAATTTTTTCCATGCTTCCAAAGAAAAACTTCGACCACTATTTCTAAAATTAGTTTTAATCGAAAAATCAATTCCCAAATTTTCAGTCGACATTAATTTTCTATCTAGATTTGGATCCAATCGTATCGTGGCTCGAAGCGCTTTAAGAACACGATAGAAATTTTTTTCAGAAAATGAAGTTGCTCCAAAATATTTTTGGGCTTCGCTCATGTATCGTGACTGAAGTTCCGGATGAGACAAAAAATTTGAAACCGATCCAGCTCCCACAATAATGCGATCCATTTTTTTTAAATGATCGACAGGAAAAAGCGCACCATCGTCGTCGGCTAAAAGCGGCGCGGTGAAAATCCATCCCATCAAAAGTATGAGTAATTTCAAATAGTATGAGTACGTTCGCATGCGAGTCAGCCCGTTAACTTCGCCTTTCTGCTCATTCCTCAATGATTTGCAAGTTTTGTACCAAAATAAGTTGGCATTTTAATTGCAGGTAATATCAAAAGGCCTCGAATGATGAAATGAATGGAATCCAAGATTACTCCGTAAACAGAGTAAGCCTGGATTCCATTCAAATTAATTTATTTTTTAAGCAGCCAGAGGCTGAGCGATTGGATCAGTATGCGAATGTCTACGATTTAAATTCATCGCGACGGCTAAAAGGCTAAATCCTAAGATTACCATATGGACTCCCCAAAGAGTTCCGATCAGCCAGCGACTAGCTGAAGGAAGACCAAATAATACATAGAGACCTAAACCGATTTCAACGAGTGAAGAAAAAGCCAACCATGCGCGACGCGATTGAATTTTTGGAGAAAAAAGCATCGATATCGATGTCAGACCTTCAACCAAGAAAATAACGCCCATTAAAAGCGTCAAAGACACAAGGCCCTGCACAGGATTCGTCACCATAAATAACCCTGCTGCAAAATAAAGAATGGTCATCAACGCTTTTCGGAACAAATGCCGCTCGTGTCGAGTTTCAATGGTGTAAAGCAGGTAATAAAAACCTGCGGCGACCATCATCCAACCCACTAAAAAACCAATTCCAACTCCCATCAAAAATGGCGAACCAATCGCAACCATTCCGCCGAGAATCGCAAGGACTCCGCCCGTAAAAAGCCAGCCCCAATGAATTTGTTTTTGTTCTAAAATCGTCTGAAGTTTTGTCATATGGCACGGTCTATAATTCGTTAAAGAACCTTTGTCGATGTTCTAATGTGAGACTTTTATCGGGTCCAATAGCCAATCAGAAAGCCAAGTATCAGCCCAACCATCAGCATAATCACCAGAAGCTTTGAACGCGCGATATCCTTACCGTATCCCTGCTTAACCGCCATTGCCGTAATCATATGACTGGTAGCATTGATGAACCAAAAAATAGGGAGCGACAGAAGTCCGACAATAATAGGACCAACCACAGGAACGAGAGCGATCAACCCCAAAATAATGGTAAAAGCTTGAGTGAGAATTCCCGCAAGCACGGCAAGTGCTGCGATGACTCGAATTTCAAGTCCGAGCCAATCTAAAATATAAGCGCCAAGAATGATGCACCCCAAAATAATCCATGTTCGAGGTTGCTTGAGGATCGCCAATCGATCGCCAGACTTTTTATTCTCAGCCACCGATATTTTGGCATTCTTTTTCATTATTTTTTCAATTCTGATCTGGCTCTAGCGATTCGCTCAGCAAGGGCCGTACGAATTCGAGACGCAAAATTTTTATCGAGCTCATACTGCTGCATAATTTGATCAATTCGAAAAACTTCTCGAGCTTTTTCAAATGGAAGATCCGTATCGAGAAGTCCCATTCGATGCGCGACTCTGTCAGAAAAACCCGTGAGGAGAAGTTGAATATCTCGAGGAATGGGACCGCCTCCAAGTTTTCTAAGATGTCTTGTAATATTGGTCATACAATTATTAACGAGAAGATTGTAAAACTCAGGATTGTTTTCTAAATAAGCAGCCTTTTGAATCATGGATAAAAATATAGCTTGAGCCTGCTCTTTGGTGACGCGCGCGGGGTAAAAGTAAACGGGCTTTTTCCAAATAGCGCCTCGAAGACCGAGAACGTCTTGCTCATCTCCAACCACATAGATCAATTGATACTGACGAAACATCGATGCAATAAATTGATAAGGAACTCCTCTTTCTCTGCGGCCTTCGACTGAAAGCGAAACGTGTTGGCCGTCTGAAAAGCGAAACGAAAGAAACACATGACCGACTGCTTCGATTCCACGGATCGTTGCCACTACATAGTGCATCGACTCGAGTTTATCTAAATCATAGACACGATCATAAAAACCTTCGGTGTATTCTGTCGCCGTCTTCCAACGAAAGTTTCGCACATCTTTGACGTGAACTTTATTGCCGTGAATTTCTACGTGAGGCATTCGAGAATGCTCAGAGGCCCAGTCCAAATTGGGCAGAGGTTTTACGAAATTAAAATAATAAATCATCGTTATAAAAAAAATGACAAGGCAGGCTCCACAGAGTCCGATGGCAGTTTTATCCGAGCGCACTCTTCTCGACCAACAACCCCGACCGCCAAACAAAGTAATTGCGAAAAGTGCCACGACCCCGAAGGTTAGAAATAAGGTGATCCACCTTGGCAATTCACTGGTGTAAAATATGGCTAACGATGTCCACGCGCCAATGATAATTCCCGAAAATACAAACAAGAAACGACCTAAATATTTTGTGAACGATTTAATCATGATGGCTTCGATCCTTAAATCTTGAGTGCCGAGAGGTCAAGATGTCAGTGGCGTTTAAACCAAAGCAGATAAGTAGAAAGACTCGTTCCACGATTCTCGCTATCCGTTTGCGGGTGACGAAATTCTGTTTCTAAATAAACTTCGCGACTAATTCTTTTTCGAAGTCCCATATATTGAGTTCCTTCATCTTCGACTCCTAAACGAAGGGCAAGATTTCGCGGCAATCTTACTTGAGCACCAAAGGCCAACGTTTGAGGATTAAATGAAATCGATTGAATCGGGGTGGCCACTAAAAAATAAAGTGAAGCTAAAGTAACAGCGCGAGCAACAGCTGCGCCTTTAAAACTCGCAACCGAAGAGACGTCTTCCATGCCAAGTGAATTCAACGGGCTTCCAAATAAAAGAACGGCAACAATATCATCTTCCGAAAGTGCAGGCTCGCTTCTGAGTTGTATTCGAGGTCGAGAAAATTCACCGTCTAATAAAATGCTCACCGTGTATCCGACATAACGCACACGAATCTCGCCGGAGATGGGACGTGATCTTCCCGAAGCCTCAAAATTAATCGAAAGTCTTTGAAGTTCAACATTTCTGCGAAAAAGATCTAAAGCTACTCGATGAATCAGAAGATTTCCCACCGGAGCGTGGTTCGTGCGAAATCTCAAATCAAAACTGATAGGCACAGCAGAAAGAGTGATATCCGTTTTAATGAGCAATGGTTTTTCAGTGCGCAAGTGAACATCAAATTGAAGACGAATAAGTTTTGCTGCATCCGGTTTTGCTTTAACAACTCTAAATCGCTTGTCTGGTAAAAGTGCTGGAGGTGCACGCAATATAAGCGGAGGTGCTACGAGTTGAATTTCTTTCAAAACCAAATCGAGTTCGATCTGAACATCGACAGGTGGTTTTTCAAAAATATCTTTGGCCAGCACTTTTCCATTTCCCTCAGCGACAAATTTCTGTTCTTTCGAAGCTAAATCCAGACGAAGAAAAAAATTGCTACTTGGAGATTTAACCAGCGAATGCGAGATCAATCCGCGCCATACAAATTGAAATGAACCCTCTAAAACATGAAAAGGTGCGGGCACTTCGTATCCAAAGCGCGCCAGCAACGGACTTAGCTTTTGAAAACTTTTTCCGGAGACATCAAACTCCCACTGAAGACTCGGCTCAGAATTTATTTGCAAATCTTCGCTCGCAAGTTTGATCCGCGCTATCATATGAATAGCTTTCGATTCCAAATCATTAAAAATAATTTTTAATTGAGAATCGTCCGTGATCTGTCCATTTCGAATATGTAAATCCAAATCCGAATCAAACTGTATCTGAGAACGCTTAAATAAATTTAAAGACTGAAGATTTTTAGGCAAGGTCGCAGTCCACGAACACTGACCTTGCAAAGTCGAAGCGCTCATCGTGCCCGACCAGAGCAGATTGCAGTCATTAACGCTCACACGTGAGGGGCCCATGGTTTGAAAAGAGAGCTTCGCTTTCTTTTCTGATCTTAAGGCAAGAAGTGAAAACGAAAAAGAGGGCAGCATCTCACTTGAATTCAATTGAACTCGATCAAAGCGTAAATCCAGCCTATCCATCTGCCGAGACTCAAAGAGAGCGAGACCTCGAGCTAATCGTCGAGGTAAATGAATAAGTTCCACTTCGCTGCTCAAATTTTGTCGAGAAGATTCAGACTGTCTTATAACTTTTGATTGGACGTTAAAATTCGATGAATGAATTAAAAAATTTGGAATAATAATTCCATGAAGAATACTTAAACGCAGCGACCATTCTATTTTTCCAGTAAAACACGAAGAGGCCTTTGATCTTTCAAGGCAAGCATTCTCAGCTGTCACTATAAAATCTCGTCTCCAAAAATGAGGAGTTTGAATTTCAATCTCAAGTTGCTTCGAATTAAACGTAGATTCAGATCCCGAAGCTTTAGAAATGAGCCAAGGAAGAGTTCGAGAATTTAAAGCGAGATGTGGATAACACCAGATGACCAATGCGCCCGACGCGAGAACACAACTCAAAAAAATCACAAGCGATACAAAATACAAAAGAATTTTTACGGATCTTTTCAAAACTCTTCTCCAAGACTCGCATGAAACTGAACAGACTCAGGAGTCTGTGATTGCGGCCCCCAAACAAAACCTCTTGCGACTGTCGCTCTTAAAACACCAATGAAAGTTTGCCAACGAATGCCTCCTCCAGCCGAAGAAAAGACAGGCATTACATAGCGATATTTTTCTCGACCCAAAATTCCCGCATCAAAAAGTAGAAAGGGATGCATAGAATCTACGAAAAATTTTTCAGATCGAAGCTCAACACTCGCAAACGCCGAACTGATCGCACCCAAATCATTTGACGGAAGAGATTTTCTTGGAAAGCCTCGCAAGTCATGACTACCTCCAAGATAGCGTCGAAACTCGAATGGAATTTTATTTAAATCTTGTTGGCCACTCATGAAGGAAGATTCTGCGCGAGTTCGAAAACCAAAAATAAGCAGTTTAGGATCTTGCCCTCCAAGAGCAGATAAAAAATCTAGAGAAACAGAAGTTTTCACAGCACTGATAGGAGAGTAGAGATCTCGATGAAGTCCTTGAGCTTGAACACCCATCGCCCAGCCATCGCGTGGCTGAAAGCGAAAATATTCATAGTTGTGACTAGTGAAATCGAGTGCCCCAAAAAGGGAAGGGAAGTGAGTTTGTTTTGGTCCTGTTCCCTCAAAAATTCGTGAGTCGGTAAATTTGGGACCCAACTTCCACGACCAGTTTAAAGTTTGAAAATCTTTACTCGATGCAATCAAAACTTGAGCAGATGAATTAACGGCGGTGTAAGGACTTTCGGTCTCTCGAACAACCGAGAGCGTCGGGTTCAAATGCAGCCTTGGATAAGTATCAGAGACATACCAGACCGCATACGATCGAAAGCTCTGCTCCCTAAAACTTCCTCGTACATCAAACCAAAGAGTAGACGCTTGAGCGCCAAGGCGAGCAATTTGCCAGTTCATTCGACCCAATAAATAATCGTCCGTACTCACTCCAAAGCCGACGCGAAGAATTCGAGGAGCCCCCGTAAGAACGGTGTGTTCAACAGGTACTCCATCTGCAGATAAATGTTCACAGAGCGCGCGAAACTGACTGGCTTCAGAAACTCCATCTGCATCAATGCGTCGGTTTGTAATTTCAAATTTTCTTTCATCGTAAATGGCATCAAGGTGAAAAGCTCGATAGCGCTCAAAAACATGAGGCGCAATATTTTGGACTTGAGGTTCAATTACTTCGCGAATTCGAATCGGATAAGCGCTCAAACTTTCAACTTTTAATTCGATGCGACCACTTACTGGATCGGCAAATTCAATAATTTTAATACAAGGAAAACCTCGATGCGCTAGCTGAGTTCGCAGCCAGAGTGAGGTTTGATCCAAGAGTTGAGGCGTTAACGTTCTTCCAATCGGTCTGCGATAGTTGGGAATAGATACATTCTCGGGAAGATTTTTAATTTGAAGCGAAGTCGCACGACTCGGGCTCCCCGTACGAATAGTAATGTGACCGTTTGTTTGCTCAAAAGTCGGCAAGTGAAAGCCCTTAGTTTGTAAAATAGATCTCGCGTGAAATGCCAATTGCGATAAGGGTTTTCGACGCCAAGCTTCCGAATTTTCATCACCGCAAAGAAATTGCCTTTCACTTCGCGAAAATGAAATTGAATTTGGACTGAGGACAGTTATATGAGGACATAATTCGACTGTTCGTTGTCGAACGTTCGGCCCACCTTGAGAAATTACAGCCAAGGCAGAAAAAAATAGAAACGTCAGCGCCATGCGAGGCGCATAAGATCAGCTTTAAATAAGAGAATCTAGAAGTTTCTATGCCAAGCTTGCGTCCCCTAAATAAGAACTTTAAGGTCGTGACGTGATTGAAGAAAAAAACCTTCGAGCCCATATCGAACATCTCACCAAAAAACCCAGAGTCCCTCATTCCGAAGGCTATTTTGCCGCTCAAAAATATATTATCGAAACGCTTCAAGCTCAAAATTGGGAGGTAAAGATTCACTCCTTCAAAGATCTGCGAATGGGTGTTTGCAAAAATATTTATGTAGAATCTGGTGATTCTTCTGCTCCCGCTCGATTGGTAGGCGGTCATTATGAATCGTGCAAACAATCGGGTGTGGCGGCAGACGATAATGCTTCGGCGGTAGCCGTGCTTCTTGAATTGGCGAGAGAATTGAAAAATTCTAATCAGGCTTTTACTCTTGTCTTTTTTGACATCGAAGAAAATTTTGGAATCGGTCCTTTAAGAGGTTCAAAAGCTTTTGCTCCTTATTATAAGCGCCCAATAGATTACGCCGTGATTATGGATCTTGTGGGAGGTTCTCTTACGCCTACTTTAGAAAATGCTTACTTTCAATTTGGTGAAGCGCTTCCAACACTCACAGGCGAAGATCTCGAATTTTTTCATCTTCCCATAAAATTTGTAGAACCCCTGGGAAGACTTGGCGCTCGAAGCGATTACGATGCCTTTCGAGTTCAAGGCATTCCGTTCACTTTTCTCTCGTCGGGAACGCCTTGGTATTATCACACTCCATACGACACACCTGAAATTTTGAGATTTGAGAAGATGACGAAATTTACAAAAGCACTTCACCGACATCTTTTAGAAAATTCTTCGAGTTCCAAAAATCCGGCTCCATGGAATCGCTTCCGTTCATTTATGTCTAAGCTTGCCGAATGTCCGGAACTGAAAACTCCGCACTTAGAAAAAATGAAAACGATCGAAGGCGAACCTTCTCGATGGCAACTCCTTCGCCTTCATTGGGATGTACTCACCAGAATTAAAAAGCAGGGCCCGGCTCTTTGGAAAAATAATTAAGGAAATGAAACCTTTATTCAGCTTCTGCATTTAGCAGCTAAGATGATTGACGAGCTAAGATTTTCTGTTACTTTCCGCGCGTAATGGCAACCCCCACTGTTCAAGTCATGCGTCGAAATCCTAATCAATATGTCTCGACAGGACATCTTCCTGCGCAAGATAAGGTGCTGGAAATCGTCACTCGCGCGCACGCAGAAGTCGCTTCGAATACCGAAGGAAAAAACTCACAAGTTTATCCAGCGCTCGCGAACGTTCCATCCAATTTGTTTGGCGTCTGCGTCGTTGGTACAGATGGAAAGGTCTATGCGGTAGGCGAGACGGATTACGAATTCTCCATCATGAGTGTTTCTAAGCCTTTCGTCTTCGCACTCATCTGTGAGCTTTTAGGTCCAGACAAAATTCGAGAAAAAATTGGAGCCAATGCTACAGGTCTTCCCTTTAATTCTCTTTCTGCCATCGAGAGCAAACAAAACGGTCGAACGAATCCGATGGTAAACGCGGGCGCGATCGCAACCACAAGTCTTGTGCCCGGCGAAACTGCTACTGCGAAATGGGATTTTCTGCTCGACGGTTTATCACGGTTTGCAGGTCGAAACTTAGCACTCAATAAAGAAGTTTTTGCATCGGCCACTGAAACAAATTTTCAAAATCGAAGTATCGCTTGGTTACTTGCAACTCGAAAATCTATTTACTGCGATCCGCTCGAAGCTGTGGATTTGTACACGAGACAATGTTCTCTCAATGTAAGCGCGAAAGATCTTGCGGTGATGGGAGCGACCTTGGCCGACGGGGGAGTCAATCCGATCACCAAAGAACGCGTCGTTGATGCATCCGTTTGCCACTACGCCTTGGCCGTCATGATGACAGCAGGACTTTATGAAACCTCTGGCGATTGGTTGTACGATATTGGACTACCAGGCAAGAGTGGAATCGGTGGAGGAATTGTCACGGTTTCTCCTGGTAAAGGTGGCCTGGGAACTTTTGCGCCACCTCTCGATGCCGCCGGAAACTCTGTTAAAGGAATTCTCGCCGCAAAACTTCTCTCGGAGAATTTAGGTTTGGATCTCTTTGCTTCGAAGCCCTTATAAAATTTAGGAGAAAAATCATGTCTACACAATCCGCAACTCATCTTGAAACCCGCGAACCATGGACAGCCATGATTGCGATTGCTCTCGGGCAAATGATCATGTCATTCAACGTTGCGTCTTTGCCCGTCGCGCTTGGTGGAATGGTGAAAAGTTTTGGAGTGGCACCCACAACTATAGCGACGGGAATCGTAGCATATTCCATGATCGTTGCTGGATTTGTTATGCTCGGCGCGAAATTGATCCAGCGTTTTGGAGCGAGCAATATGTTTCGTGCCGCGGTGGTTGCATTTTGTGGTTCGCAAATTTTGATGACACTCAGTCCAACGGCCGACGTGATGATTACAGCTCAAGCTCTTTGTGGAGCATCTGCTGCTATTATTGTTCCAGCACTCGTAGCACTGATCGCCGAAAACTACAGTGGTCGTCAGCAAGCTACCGCCGTCGGAGCACTCGGTTCTGCGCGAGCCGCTGCCGGAGTCTTAGCATTTATCATCGGAGGCGTACTCGGAACTTATTTAGGTTGGCGTCCGATTTTCGGAATTTTAATTGCCGTTTCTGCCGTTGTTTTTTTTCTAAGTTTTAAACTCAAGTCTGTTAAAGGTCGCTCGGATGTAAAAATTGATGGCATCGGAGTTATTCTTGCAGCGAGCGCCATACTTCTTATTAGTTTTGGTTTTAATAATTTAAATCGATGGGGGATTGTACTCTCTGGACCAAACGCTCCATTCGATTTGCTCGGAATGTCACCTGCACCGATCATGATCATTTTGGGAATCGTGCTTGGCCAAGCCTTTCTAACATGGACGCGCAAACGTGCTGAGTCCGGAAAAACTCCTTTACTTGCACTTGAAGTACTGAGCTCACCTGCAGAAAAAGCCGCGGTCTACGCAATGTTTTCTGTTGTTGCCCTTGAAGCGGCACTTAACTTTTCGGTTCCACTCTATATTCAAATTGTTCAAGGTCGTTCACCGATTGCAACCGCTATCGCGATGATGCCGTTCAACCTCACGGTATTTTTTACAGCGATGTTGATCGTAAAATTTTACGATAGATTTACGCCGCGCCAAATTGGTCGTTATGCATTCATTCTTTGTTCAGTTGCGCTTGTCTGGTTAGCGTTTGTCGTTCGAAATGACTGGAGCGAAGTTCCTGTTTTGATCGGTCTTGTATTGTTCGGCATTGGACAAGGTTCTCTCGTAACACTTTTGTTCAACGTACTCGTCACTTCTTCGCCCAAAGAATTAGCAGGAGATGTTGGATCACTACGCGGAACCACCAACAACCTTGCAGCTGCAGTCGGCACGGCTGTATCCGGCGCGTTACTCGTGGGACTTTTGAGCACGGCCATCATGGCGAAGTTAGGCTCCAATCCTGTTCTGCCAGCAGAAATTCAAGCGCAAATTAATCTCGATAATATTACTTTTATTAGTAACGATCGACTTGCAGAAGTGATGGAAGGCATCTCAGCAACTCCTGAGCAAAAAACAGAAGCCGTTCGTATCAACACCGAAGCTCGATTGCGTTCGCTAAAAATAGGACTTCTGATTATGGCGTTTCTTGCATTACTTGCAATTATTCCCGCAGGACGTCTTCCCAATATAATTCCGGAGAGACTTATTAAGAGCGCGAAGAAATAAATGAAGGCGCGAATGAAGATGAGATCGATACATTTTATTTTTCTGATACTCGTTTCTATTTTTTCTTGGAGCGCATTTTCTCCGATAACTGCCCAGCCTGTTTTTGGTGGAAAAGCTTACGGTTTTTTGGGGAGCTCAAGATTTAATTCAAGCCCAAAACCTTGCCGCTTCGTTCTCGTTTCTTTATTCGATGGCGAAAGCAACCCAGTATTATTGCGAGACGCAACTCAAGCACGCATTCTCATTATCGATTCTCAAAGCGCAAACGATGGGTCGAGAACTTTTGAATTCCCCTATATTATTCGTGGCGTTATTGGAAAAGGGTACGGAGTAAAAGGAATGGGAGCTTCGATCGGAAAAAATGGCCATGTGTATAGTATTTATAATTTAGCTATAAACTCGCTAGAACGTGGCGAAGATAAAGGACTATTCGCATTTCACCTTGATTCCTCAAAGCTTCGCTCGGCTTCTGAAACGCTGTTTAGTCCGCCAAAAAAATCGCTCTATAACGGCATACTGATGCCGATCAGAACCAAGGGCTTACAAACCAGACTAGAAGATGAATTCAATACAGTCGCGCATGAATCTTGGAGAGAGCTTCCAGCAGATATTGCTGAGATGGCTAAGAATCCAAAATAGTTTACATTAACCTGTAACAAGGTCCCGGATAGACCTATCCTGCGGTTTTCACCTCAGATTTTGAAAAAGAGCCTCGTAGTTCACGTTCAAGCTTCTGGATCTTTCGTATCAGCAGTTTCTGGCGTTGGTCGGCAGGACCGCCCTGACGAAGCCATCGAACAAGGTCAGGCAAAACTTCTTGGGGATTCGAAAGTTCATTTCTGATCTCCGGATTGGTCTGAAGCAAATCGAGCTCTTTATCAATTTTCTCGATCGCCGAATTATATTCTTTTCGAATCGTCTCTTGAGTAATTGCCGCATATCGCAAAGTCATTTTGAAATGCCGATGCCCCAGAATTTTCATTAAGCTAAAAATACTGACGCCGGCTCCAAGAAGCTGAGTTGCAAATGTATGCCGCATTCGATGTGTAGTGATTGGCTCTTTGGTTTTTATTCCGATACAAATTTCAGCCAGAGCTTCGCGTAGACGATGAGTTGCGGCTTGTCGTCCGAAGGGATCATTTATCAAAAAATCCGGCTGTTGCTGGGAATGAAGCTGACCGACAATTTTCTTAGCTTCCTCTTGAAGAGTTTCAATGAGAACTACTGTGCGACTATCAATCGGCACCAGCCTCTCATTCTTGAGTTTCCCGAGCTCAACTTTTAGAAATGCATTTCCATCGAAATCTTTCTTCAAACATTCGAACTTCAAAGCAAGAAGTTCGCTAACTCGAATTCCAGTGAGGCGCATTAATAAGAGTCCACGTTCATAGACTCCTTCAGACCGACTCAATCGAACTTGAATTTCTCGATCGATCTCGGCCGGCAATGGTCGAGGTAAATATTCAGGTACTCTTGGAAAATCTGTAACTCGAATCAATCGATCGGCATCTTGATCGAGCAGGTTATGTTCGTTGAGCCATCGAAAATAAACTCGAACCGAGATCAACCACTGAACTCGAGAGGCCGGGCTCAAACCCTGATCGAAAAGCGAGATCATAAATCGTTCAGAATCTCTTCGAGTCATGCTCTTCAATGATCCAGCTCGCTTTCTTAGAAAGCTATGCAGTCCTCGAATACAGGTTGTATAATAAAGTAACGTACTCGAGCTTAGCGTAATCGACATTGCATTTAGAAATTGCTGAGCCGATGGCGGAAGAGGTTTGGCGCAAAGAGAAGACTGTGGATAAACATCTTCTAGTTTTACTCGAATCACTCGCCGATTTTTCAGCCACTCAAGATAATGGCAAACACCGCTCGAAAGAACTCGAAACGATTCTCGCTTCAAATTTCTTTGGCGACAATCTTCCATGAATTTCTGAAGGTCGCGTTCCGTAATTTCCTTGAGTTCAATTCCATTTTTTGAAAGCCAATGGTGAAATTGATTAATAGGGGAGGCAGTTCTCTCAATCGTAGACCAAGTCCAAACACCCTCCTTCGATTTAAGGAACTGTTTGGCGATTCTAGGTAAGTTCTCGCCCGAAAGCCTCATATCGCTCATTTATTTTGATCATTGCTTGTTGAAATTCCTCGGCGACGTCCGTCATCGCGAGGTTGATATATTGCAAAGTCGTTTTTCCATTCGAATGACCCATCATTTTTTGAAGAACAGGAAATTTCACGCCAGCCTTTGCCATTTGCGCGCCGAACGTATGACGAAACCGATGGGGATTTGCCTTCTTAATTCCTGAAGCGAGTCTTTTAAATCGAAAGAGGTGATACAAACTGATTGGTTGAAGAGCATCACCCAGATTCCGCCCTTGAAGAACTATAAATAAGAAATCCGATTTTCCATTTATTCGCTCGAGCTTTAGATATTTTTCAAGTGCTCGAACGATTGGTTCTGGCAAAGGCAACATCCGCTCTTTGTTGCCTTTGCCTTTAATTCGAAGAACTCGATTCAATAAATCAATATCAGTCAGCTTAAGATTTAAAACTTCCATCGAACGAAGTCCGCATAGAAGCATGAGCAAACAGATAGCTACGTCGCGATAACGTTTGCAGCCTTGAATAAACTTCCGAACATCGGCAACTGAAAGTGGATCGACAAGTTTCTGAGGCTCTTTGACTCGAAGTTTTATTTGAGGTTTGCGTTTTATCCGGAACAGTCCTAATGAGTGATCCTTTTGTGAGAATCGAGCATAGGGTCGCTGATAAGTTATTCTGATTAAATCGCGGCCCAAACAAAATCGATAAAGTTGGCGAAGGGAAGTGATTCTGCGATTAATCGAAGCAGGATGAGCATTTTGCTTGCGTTGATAATCAATGTATTGAAGAACGTCTGATTCCTTTAGAACTTCGAGGACAAGATTATGTTCGCCCATCCATCGATGCAGAAAAAGTAGATCAAAATAATAAGCTCGCAGAGTCTGAACCGAAAGCCCCTTGACTTGGAGTGACCAAATAAACTTTCCGACATCTTTGCCGAGATCGGTTGCCCGACGAATGTATTCATCTTCGCCACCAGGATCGAGTGGCGCGATAATATTCATTTTCGGTTTCAAAAATTTGATTAATTTTTTGCCCACAGCGACCACAATACGGTGGAGAAAAATTTTCGGAAGATTGATGCGTCACATTTTTTCTGCGAACAAGCAATAATCCAATTATCATCTGTCTTCGTCTATATCGGTTCTGACGAAGGCTCTGAATTCGACGACCATGTAGAGTGCTCGAATATCGCATCTGAGCTTCTCGTACCTGCAGATTTCGCGCGGATATCCGACATCCCGCTGAACAATATTTTTGACCCCGATAACAGGATTTGCAAATGGAGTAATGAGTAGAACAACTTGAACACTTGACTAGTACGCCGTATAGCACAGAAACAAAAAATCACATGACATCTGATCGATCACCACCATTGATAATAGGTATTTCATAGATTCAATCGTTAGGAATTGCATGTCGCAGTAGGTTCCCTTTTTATAAACCCTTTTTTTGAATCACGACAAAAAACCCAATGAAATCAATACATCAACTGCGACAATCGAGTCGCGTTTCGGCACAGAAATTGCAGTCTTTTCAAGTGTTTAGAGTTGGAATCTAGCAGCGCTGAGGAGAAGGTGTTTTGTATAATCTTAAAAAGAGAAATACTTGGCTGATCTCACTCTTGAACGTGCTGCAATCTTTACCTCACATAACATTTCTCGCCTTTTTATTTTTCTATTCAAATAATATCTGCGCGGAGCCAAATCATTACCAAATTCTTGGTGTTACTTCGACAGCGTCAGCGGATGAGATCAAGAAAGCCTATAGGCAATTGGCCATGAAATATCATCCCGATCGACTTCAAAATTTGTCAGTGTCAGCAAGAGAAACAGCAGAGAAAAAATTTATTGAAGCAACAGACAGTTACGACATTCTTAACGATGTTGAAAAAAGAACGGCGTATGACCGATTTGGAACAGATAGCAGCGCTGGTTCGACCACTTCCAAAACGTCTGGTCCGAAAAACGAAGGTCGAACCTATGAAGATTTTTGGACAGATCAATGGGTGGAAGTTTTTGGGCCCTTTCGCTCAATGGCAGGGCCGGGAGACTTGCCAACTGATATTCCTGAAGCAAAAACTTTTGAGACGACAGATCAAGTCGTTGAATTTCTAAATGCGCCCATTGAAAGTTTTATTCATTCTGATCGTGCTGTTGATTATATGAAGGCTTATTTGGGGAATCTAAAACGAGCGATCGTTTTTACTCTTCGCCGAGATAAGCAAATAGAAGGCAAAACAGACCAGGGTTCTTTGGCATCGACATCATTGATCAAGAGGCCGGGTGCGGAACGCTTAGCATTCGCTCTCGCCATGTACTATGCACAGTACGGGCGAGCCGAAACGATGCATAAAACCGAGAAAGGGTATGGCCTGGTTGAGAAAATTAACAAGACCTGGCACCGCGGTTCTATGGGAGGCGATGGAGAGTGGTATCTTGCAGATCAACGAAGATCTGGCGATCGCGCAAGAAGACTTTTAGGTAACGACTTAACAGACACTGTTGAGCTATTAGAAGATGCAGTTGCGACTGTTGCACCTTTTCACGAGGAGACTTGGCAAATTATTTTTCCAGGTCGAATGACGATGCAAAGGCTCGAAAGACTTCGTTCCGAAAAATCTCCACTCGTCGAATTAGCAATCGCGATCAGAGAAAAAAATCCGCACAACGAACATCTCTGGAGCAGACATCGAATACTCATTGGGATTCGTGAACCCTGGAAACAAACGACAACGGAGAATAGACCATTGGATGTCTATCACTATGAAGATTTTCCATTTAACAGCAATACAGCCACCGTCGAGCGTTTATTAGAAGCTTCTCAAGTCGGCGTTTCAAAGTTTGGAGAAGATATAGAAATACAAACAGCAATATTGGATACTTTCTACCACGGTATTGGTGAACTCATGAGCGGAAACACTCACGGCTTATTTTGGGAAAGAAAAGATTCAGACCTAACGTTGAATGTTCCTGGATATGAGGAACGCATGCGCAGGATGCCAGAGCACAGACGAATTTTAAGATACTATGACCAATTAGAAGCGGAACTCCGAGAGAAAATGGGAGAAATCATATTGAAAATTTCGCCTGGCATTAGAGCTTCCTATGAAACTCAAAGGTGTCTCACAACTATCAAACGTTTAGGTCAAACCACATCTAAAGAGCCAGCTCAATGAGTACTCGTCCTCAGAAAATTTTTCTTTGTTTGAGCTTGTTCATTTTACCGATTGCACTCCAAGCCAAAACGATCTTAATTTTTGCAGGAATTCCTCGGGGAGGAATGGGGGATATTTCAGCCAACTGGACAATGGCGAAACAATTAAAAACGTTACAACCAAACGATCAAATTATTTTCGTGGTCGACGAAAGTGCAAAAGCATCTCCTGACGGTACGTTTGAAAGCGCTCCTGAAATCCTTAGAAAATTAGTGCCTGCGTATAGGCCTTTTTCATCTCAAACAATAGAAGGTATTGAAGTGATATCTGCAAGTCAGAATTCGATTCCGAATGCCGACTACGGACTCGCTTTTTCAATGAGAGTTTCCGACAATTTGCCAAATTGGCTTCAAAACAAAACTCGATTCACTATGATTTTTTCTGAACCTTCGTCGTTAGGTTTAGGACCGAGTATCGTGAAAAGGACAGGGGATGAACCCGATCGCGGATTGATTTCGGAAAATAAAATCACTCCAACAAACAGTGGATTTGCAATAGCACTATCGACAGGCGCTCAATCTCGAGGAATTTATACTTTTCCAGTGAGACCGGATCCGCCATTGACTCGCGTCGATACTTTAAAAAAACTTATGTCATTTGCATCTATTAGAATTATCCATCGCGCGGCGGTGCGAAGTCGTCTGATAAAAAATCCTCTGGAAAATAGTCTTCTAGGACTTTCATATACCTATCATAGTGGTCCGACTCAAAAGTATATCGAGTTGATGAAACGTTTGGCACGTTCGTCCAAGTATAAGGATCAAGCTCTTACTGTCTTCGTAAAAGATTTTCCGGACCTTCGAGTTGATGGTCTTCCTGCGAATCTACAAGTCATTAAATACCAAAATATGCCAGCCGAACTTCATGAATCTCTGATCGCACATTCGGATCTGCCCATCCAAATAACCGGCAGCATGTCGATGAGTTTAGCGGCCCAATATGGAAAGCTCTACTTTGGAGACCACTCTGCGCCAGGCAATATCGTTGGAGCAGGAATTGGTGTTCTTAGACGTTTACAATCAGAGGATCCGTTTTTTAAGGATCCTCGTTTTGATAGTATTTTTCGAGCGGACGGCATCATGCAATCTCAAGCGCTGTCGGCTGACGAACAACTTCGATTTGGACCCTCAATAGATTTATTAACTGAACTGAGTCAGTCCGATGAGTTCGCTACTAGGTTTTTACAACTTAATGAAAAATTAGCCTCTAAATGGTCTTTGGCATTTCGAGTTTTCCGATATCTTGGAATGCTCGATCAAATGAAACACGAAATTCAAGTGCGCGACATTAGTGCAATTGCTCAGGCATTTGATGCAATTGACGAACGAATTCTTCCCATTTCAATTGCTAATCGAGATCGACTGTTAAGTGTCGATCAACTTTGCCAACGGGTTTTATCTGGCTTGGTACAAGGCCAAAAGTCCTCACCAAAGAAGAGCGCTTATTAACACTGGTACTTCAATTTAAGTCAGATTACAGGTTAAGTTTACATAATAAAGCTTATCGGACACCTGCTTATAGCGCAGGCAGATAATGCATTAAGCTATTAGTAAAACATCTTCGCGACCTTTAAAGCGCCGGCTATATACGGATACGGAACTAATTCACGTATTTTTTCATCTCTAAGTTCATCTGAAACTTCAGAAAAAATAGACTCCACATCGCAGTCCGCCATTCTTAAATATTGTTTTCCCCCAAAAACCTGCCATCGAATCCAATCATATTTTTCCTGCGATGCTAAAAGAAGTCTCCACGGATTCAATCGATACGCTGATACAGATTCGGCAAAATCTTCCCACTGATTTCGAGCCGCGTATTTAGAAACTAATGTAGATTCTTTAAGCTGAGGGTTTTTAGAAATGATCCTCGGAAAGCCTGAAATATTTCGCCAATTTTCAGAATCCGATGCGTCAAAATCAAAGAGGTGAGCCAGCTCATGAATGACGGTGTAAATTCGTTTAGCTCCATTTTGCATCAGCCAAAGATTTGAAAAAGAGAGAGTCGCATTGGCTAAGACGCCCTGATCGATCATTTCAACTCGCTTGAGTTTCATGTTTTTTTTAGGCGAATGAAACCCTTTGGGCATCGCGCTAAATGCTAAATACAAACTCTCCTGTTCGATACGTGAAAATTGAACCGCATTAAATCCAAATTCAATATGAATGAATGCAAGTAAAACACCCTCGTTGCCTAAATAATCTTGCAGCAATTGAACGTAGATTTCTTTTTTTCGCTGCTCCCCTTTTAATTGAACCGGAAATTCCGTATGCAAATCATTAAAAGTTGCCTCTAACTCATCGACAGAAAAGTTTGTTGCGATTTCAGTCCAAAGTTCCGTCGCCTCAGGAACGCGAGCGGGTAAACATTTTGCATCTTCGATATCGGATTCACGAGCCGAAAACCAACCCGGATCTGGATTCGCAGAAAGAACAACTAAACTAAAAAGAAAAGACCACATCCCCATCCCACCTCTGCCTAAAAATAGTACAGAGGTTGAGGATTAGGCTATCTCTAATTTTTTTGGCAGCTGCTGATTGAAAACCCCTTTTGGAGGATCTCCGAAATCCAGGAGCGGCGGGGAAAAAATAGATCCATCAAATCGAATATGACCTTGCTTGATTCGACAGTTTCTAAAGTTCCACTGCGCGCTTTATCGATATCAATAGATTTTCGACTCTCGATCGACGTTACAAATTCATTAATATAAAGCCCATTTTCTAAATCTTCATTCGTTAGATTGGAGACAGATCTGCAATGCACAAGATATTCGGAAAATTGACATTTCAAATCTTTGGCGATGACAAAATTATTAAGATTGAATTTAGAATTCGAATCGATGAGCCACTGATCTTCTTTAGAAATATTACTGGGATTTTTTGCTCTCAGTTGTTCCTTAGAGGTCAAGCTTAACTGATAAAGATCTGCGTTATTTTCCATGAGAGAAATTTCAAAACCCTCCACTTTTTGTCTTTGCAAATTTCTATCTTTAAAAGCTTCTACCCAACCCGATTCTGTTCGACATTTTAAATTGGATTCCGCCGCCTGCGCAGAAAATCCAATAAATCCAAGGCTTAAAATCGCTGCTAAAAATTTCATGAGGCCCCCTTAATCTTTCAAGACCTAGCCCATGAAATCCTACATGGAAAGCTTTTACTGACATGGCAGAATGATGTATTTTGAATCGCATGAAAACACGCCCAAGCGCTAAGAAATCTTCAAATCCAAATAGTTCAATCATTCAAAAACTCGATCAGATTCTCGAGATGGAACTCTCTGGAGTCACTCGGTATTTGCATTACTCTTTAATGATCACGGGCCCAAATCGAATTCCGATTGTGAAATTTTTTAGAGATCAAGCTTCTGAAGCGCTTCAACATGCCACGATTATCGGCGAAAAAATTACGGCTTTAGGCGGGCATCCTTCGGTGCGAGTTTCGCCCGTTCCCGAAACCCATAAGCATTCGACAATGGAAATTCTAGAAGAAAGTTTAGGATTCGAAAAAGTGGGAATGGCGATGTATCTTAAAGTTTTGCCGCTTTGCAAAAATAATGTGGCACTTGAAGAACTCATTCGAGAATTCATTAAGATTGAGCAAGAGCATATCGAAGAAGTAGAGAAAATGCTTAAGATAAGTGGAGATCGCCGACTATAATCAAAGAATGATTATAGAAATTATCAGTCTTAGTATTTTATCGATCTTTCTCTTTTTTTCATGGCTGCCTTCGTCTTTTGCAAAAGCAAAATATTTTGGAAGAGAATGGCTTTTATCTAATCGAGATGTTGCGTACCCACGCCCTCTCCCCGAATGGGCCGTGCGCTCAGAAAGAGCTCAGCAAAATTTACTTTATTACTTTCCCTCTTTTGCCGTCGGCATTTTGATCTGCCTACAACTTGGAATAGGCGACACTTTTACAGCGATGGCTTGCATGGTCTTTGTGGTCATGAGAATTTTTCACTACTTCGCATATATGTTCGGCATGCCAATGTTTCGCGCGCAGGCTTTTATCATTTCACTGATTGCGGTGGTTTGTATTTATATTCAGATTTTTGTTTTCTTGATCAACGGACAATCTATCGGCTCTTAAAAGGATTAAAAGGCCCAGCCAATAAATTTTCATTCGGCTTAAAAAGCGGGCTCGGTAGATGGTAGGGCGAGTACCATTTCCATTCGGTATGTTTTTCGGGCTCGGTCACTTGTGCTATCGCGAGACTGTCAGCAACGTCCGCTTTAAAAAGCATAATAAAATAATTTCTCTGTCGTTCTTCAACAAATTCTTCAACCATTCCAAAAAGTCTTAGATTTTTTATCTCAAGCCCCGTTTCTTCACGAACTTCTCGAGCAGCTCCCTCTTCTAAAGTTTTGTCGAAATGTTCTAAGGCGCCGCCAGGAAATCCCCAAGCTTGAGAAGATTTTCGCTTACCTAATAAAACCTCATCACCTCGATATAAAATCACCACAGGAGAAATCAACGATGGCCTGCCAGCCAAATCTCGCCTTGCGTCTGCAATTTTTCGAAGATTCTCTAAACAAACTTTTACAGCAAAAACAGGGGCAGTTGAAAAAAGAACAAAAGAAAGAAAAACAAACTTAAAAATGACTCCCCTCTTCATCAAGCAACTGAATCTTAATAAATCAAAATTGGGGATGTAAATGAATTTTGATTCAGTTTAACTTTTTAATGCAAAGTGCCCGAAATTTTTGCCACAGGTTCGCCAGCTTTATTTCGAATATCAAAGTGAAGCTCTTTATTTTTAACACTTACTTTTATAAGTGAACCTTCCTGCACTTCTCCTGCCACAATGGAGCGGCCGATTTTGGTGTCTAACTCACGCTGAATAACTCGCTTAAGCGGACGAGCTCCGTAAACGGGATCGTATCCCGCTTCAGCCATCCATTCTTTAGCTTCTTTTGAGAGTTCTAAGCTTACTCCGCGTTCAGCCAATCGAGATTGCAAACTTTTTACGAGCAAATCGACGATTTCTGTAATTTCTTTCACGGTCAGAGGTTTAAATAAAACAATATCGTCGACGCGATTTAAAAATTCAGGACGAAAATGCGCGCGCAAATCTTTCATCACCGCTTCACGAGAAGCTTCTTTGATCTCCCCTTTGTCGGTAATTCCATCGAGAAGGTGAACCGACCCGATATTCGAAGTCATAATCACAACCGTGTTTTTAAAATTTACGGTTCGGCCCTGTGAATCTGTAACTCGACCGTCATCTAAAATTTGTAAAAGAATATGAAAAACATCCGGATGAGCTTTTTCAATCTCATCAAATAAAATCACACTATAAGGTTTTCGACGAACGGCTTCAGTGAGCTGTCCGCCTTCTTCAAAACCCACATAGCCCGGAGGAGCTCCGATCAATCTTGAAACCGAATGCTTCTCCATATATTCACTCATATCAATGCGAATCATATTGTCTTCGCTATCGAATAAATCTTCGGAAAGCGCACGAGCAAGCTCCGTTTTTCCAACTCCCGTCGGACCTAAGAAAATAAAAGAGCCAATTGGCCGTTTAGGATCTTTGATTCCCGAGCGCGCACGAATGACGGCATCTGCAACCAACTGAACCGCTTCATCTTGGCCAATCACGCGTTCGTGCAAAATTTTATCAAGGCGAAGCAATTTATCTCGTTCCCCTTCTTCAAGGCGAGTGACGGGAATTCCCGTCCACTTCGAAACAATTTCGGCGATTTCATGAGCTGTGACTTCTTCACGGAGCAATCGATTGCCTGTGTTTTTCTTCGCAAGCAAATCTTCTTCGGTTTTTAATTTCTTCTCAAGTTCAGGAAGGCGGCCGTGTTTGAGTTCGGCCGCTTTATTGAGATCATAATTTCTCTCCGCCTGCTCGATTTCAAAACGAACTTGCTCGATCTCTGATCGAATATTTTGCAATCCAGAAATAGATTTCTTTTCGGCATCCCACTGAGCGCGCATGACTTGAGCTCGAGATTTAAGTTCTGAAACTTCTTTTCGTAAATCTTCTAAACGGTCTTTACTGCCCTTATCTTTTTCTCTTTTAAGAGCGGCTTCTTCGATTTCAAGTTGCATGACTTTGCGAGTGATCTCATCGAGTTCTGAAGGCATCGAATCAATATCGGTTCGAATCATCGCACAAGCTTCATCGACAAGATCGATCGCTTTATCTGGCAAAAATCGATCTGAAATATAGCGGTGTGATAAGGTAGCAGCCGCTACTAATGAATTATCTTGAATCGTTACTCCATGATGAACTTCGAAACGTTCTTTGAGTCCGCGCAAAATCGAAATCGTATCTTCAACGCTCGGCTCAGGAACCAAAACCATTTGAAAACGTCTCTCAAGCGCAGGATCTTTTTCGATATATTTTTTATATTCGTCCAAAGTAGTAGCACCAATACAGTGCAGCTCACCGCGAGCGAGCATGGGCTTCAACATATTACCGGCATCCATGGAGCCTTCAGCTTTTCCGGCTCCAACAATCGTATGCAACTCATCGATAAACATGATGATGCGGCCTTCAGAGTTTTTTACTTCTTGTAGAACAGCCTTTAATCTTTCTTCAAACTCTCCACGAAATTTTGCACCCGCAACGAGTGCACCCATATCGAGAGAAAAAATCATTTTATCCTTTAGACCCTCCGGAACATCTCCACGCAAAATTCTTTGAGCTAAGCCTTCAACGATGGCGGTCTTTCCAACGCCGGGTTCGCCAATGAGAACAGGATTATTTTTTGTTTTACGAGAAAGAATTCGAATCACGCGACGAATTTCTGTGTCTCGTCCAATGACGGGATCAATTTTTCCAAGACGAGCCGCTTTTACAAGATCTCGTCCATATTTTTCTAAAGCCTCATAAGTGGCTTCTGGGTTTTGAGTGGTCACGCGTTGGTTACCTCGAACAGCTGTTAATGCAGATAAAAATTTATCGCGGGTGATATTAAATTCTTTAAAAATTTTAGTGAGCGAAGTTTTTTCAGCAAGCATTGCGAGCATCAAATGCTCAACCGAAACAAAATCATCCTTGAGAGCTTTGGCTTCGTCTTCAGCTTTTATTAAAACCTTACTTAAATTTTCTGAAATGAAAATTTTTCCGGCCTCAACTCCCGGACCTGAAACTCGGGGTCGCTTTGAAAGTGAATCTTCGATTTGCTTTTTAATCGCATCGACTGAAACGTCCATTTTTTCGCAAAGGCGCGGCAATAAATCGCCTGGATCTTCGAGAAGACTTAAAAAGAGATGCTCAACATCGACTTCGGTATGACCAAATCTCAGGGCTAAAGTTTGAGAGTTTTGGATCGCTTTTTGACTTTTTTCGGTAAAACGATTCAGATCCATATATATGTATAAGATGAAGCCTATCCACTTAAAGTCAATGCCCTTGGCCCTAATCCCCATGATTTTGTTGAGTATTTCTTGCGCGACTAAAGAATATGCAGAGCAAGATGCCCAGAGAATTCAAGCACTTATGAATATACATAAATCCGACATTCGCCAGTGCTATGACGAAGCAGCCGCCAAATCCGACAGCTTTACGGGTGGAAAAATTCGCATTCGAGCCGACCAAAATCCCGATGGAAGCCTCTCTACTTTTCGCGAGATGGAAAGCTTCGCAGATGCTACAGCCGTTACTCCTTGCATCGAAAAGAATCTTAAAAATTGGAAAGTCGGAGCTCTAAAAACGAGAGGTCCGATCGATCTCACTTGGGATTTTAGATATTCGGCTAAGTCAGGGGTTAGCCAGAGATAGTTAAAATCTTTGATAGCTGCCGTACTTAACCGAGTACCAAGCCAAAGCTCCCGTGATTGCTACAAACAAAACTGAGACAAGAGCGCAAAGAGGGGCCGAAACATCAGAGGCTCCAAGCAAACTCCATCGAATTCCGTTGATGATATAAACAAGCGGATTAAAAGTTGCGACGGTTTGCCATGTAGGATGCAAAATTTTCAATGAAAAGAAAACTCCGCCCAAATAAATAAGCGGCAAAATAATAAAATTAGTAAAGGCAGCAATATGATCAAAAGTTCTTGAGATGAATCCAATCCAGATGCCGAGGTTTCCAAAAATGGCGCAGCCCAAACAGAGAAACAAAATAAATCCCTGAGGATGAGCAATCGCCATCCAATGACCTTCTTTTAAAAAGACAACCAACTCACCTAAAAATAAAACAGCCGCCGCAACGATCACCCCTCGAACGATGCAAGCGATGACATAAGCCAGCGCAATTAAATTGTGCGAAAGTGGAACAATCCGAAGATCCTGTAAATCGCCATGAAATTTACTAATCATGATCGAGCTCGCCGAATTTTGAAGCGCATTGTTGAGCGCAGCCATCGCGGCCAATCCAGGAATCAAAAACTCGGTGTAAGAAAATCCGTTTTGAGGAGGGACAACATTAGACAAACTCAACCCAAAGACCACCAAATAAAGAGCGGCGTTGATCATCGGACTAAAAACAGTTTGGCTTTTTACCTTCCAAAATCTCAAAATTTCTTTTTTAAGAACCGACTGAAAACCAATCCACTCTTCAAGATTAGGCATTCGGTCCTCGTTTCTTTACCAATTTCAAAAAGGCTTCTTCGAGATTTTTTTCGTCGGCAATAATCTTGTCCGTATAATCCATCGCTAAAAGCTTTCCGTGATCCATAATGGCTGTTCGCTTACAAAGTCGCTGAGCCTCTTCAAGATAATGGGTTGTCAAAATAATTGTCATTCCCGAGGCGTTTAATTCTTTTACAAAATCCCACAAAATAGTTCGCAGCTCTACGTCCACGCCGGCAGAGGGCTCATCTAAAAGCAAAATTTTTGGTGAATGTACGAGAGCTTTTGCGATCAGCATTCGTCTCTTCATTCCGCCGCTCAATTGAGAGACGAGTTTATTTTTTTGAGATTGAAGCTGAAGTCGCTCAAGTAAATAATCAATTCGCTTTTGGTTATTGAGAATTCCGTAATAACCCGAAACAAACTGCAAAATTTCGTTCACTGTAAAAAATCCGTAGCTCACCAATTCTTGCGGCACTAAGCCTATACATTTTTTTGCGGCGACAGTTCCTGCCGGATGATCAAAAATCTTAATTTCTCCACCCTGAAAAGGAATCAGCGAAACCATCGCCGAAATCATCGAAGTTTTTCCCGCGCCATTGGGGCCAAGTAGAGCAAAAAGTTCTCCATGTTCGATAGTCAGACTCAAACGCTCAACCGCCACTTTCACATCATCCTTAAGTCGATATTCGATTCGAAGATCTTGGATATGAAGTGCAGGAGTCATGGATTACTTAAGAATAGAATTTAAAAACTTTTCTGTAAGGTCTTTTTTTAAAATATTTTGATAGGCGGCAAAACCGGTCGGCGAAGTCACATTGACCTCCGAAACTTTGTCTCCAATCAAATCGGCCCCAGCAAAATCCACTTTTATACTTTTCAAGTACTTCTCAAGCTTTTGAATAACTTTCTTTTCAGAGGCGCTTAAAGGTCTAAACGCAGCAGAACCACCTTGAGCTAAATTTGAAACGACACTTCCCGTTTTTGGCAGACGAACAATATCTCCTGCATATTTACCTTTAAAAAAGAAAACTCTTCGATCACCGAGTTCATAAATTTCTTTTTGAAGCGGCTGAATCATCCGATCTGCTTCATGAGATAAAATAACTTTAAGCTTAGCGAGCAGTTCGGACCTCGAAATCACTTCGATCTCTGTTCCGCCAAAACCATAAAAAGGCTTGAGAATAAACTCACTACCCTTCTGTTTTTGAATAAATTTTTTGGCGATCTCTTCGTCACGAGTCACGCAAGTGGGAATCAAATCACTTTCTTTTAAAAAACCGAGCACTTGAGCCTCTAGTGGAAGCATTTTCTCGTGATGGCGAAGCAAAGCACTTGGCGAATTCACCATCTTGATGGATTTTTCGTAAGGTGCGAGTAGCCAACACAAGTTCACATAAGATCGGTCGAAGGGGGGATTTTTTCGAATAAAAATAAGATCGAAATTTTTAATCGCGTATGTTTTTAAATCTCTAGCTTTAGGAATTTGAAAGGCCTGGGATTTTAAAATTTCTTGAGCGCCAATTTCAAGTCCGCCAGATGTCCACGAAAAATGTTTATCTGTCGCCCAAAAACTTTTGATTCTGTTGAGCTTTCGGAGCTTAAGCAAAGAATGCAAAATCATCAAAGACGTATCAGACTTTGGATTCAGCTTCTCAAATTCATCGGCGATAAATAAAACGTTCATCTTTTAAAAACTTCTCCGTGCTCTTCGATCAATAAATCCGCAGGCGTTTTTCTCTGTCGAATAAGATTTTCAACAGGCGCTAAGTATTTTTCTTCGCCGAAGTTTCTTTTTTTAAGTCCAGCCTCTGCACGCTTAAGCATCTCTTTCGACAATTCAAAAATCGAATTCACCTTAAGACCGCGCATTGCACCTTCATGCATTTCAGTTTTTAAGCGTTTGACATCGGCGTTTAAAAATTTCTGATTATAAAACTTTCGATTTTCATCGTCGTATAAAAGTCCGACCGTGAGCGCGGTAGCGCCGTAACGAAATTCTTCAGAGACCTGATCGAAACATCTGACTTCAACACAACAAGGTTTAAAACGAACTTCGGCAAACATCTGTCTCATCGCAGAAAGAGCATTCGACTCCATGCATTTTCCTGGAAAATCTTTGAGCGCTTTGCCCTGCGGATCAAAAACATTTCCTTCTTTGTCGTAAGCATACATAAGCGGAATCGAAGCAATATGATCTGCATATTTTTTTAACGAAAAGTTTGGATCAAAAACAAAATCTAAAAATCCCCCTCGAAGTGGATCCATCCCCTCCCAAATCAAATGCCGGTTCGAAAGAGCCTCGGTTTTTTTTCCATACATATAAGGAGAGTTTGAAAAAATCGTACTTAAATAAGGAGTGAGCCCAAAAGCCGCACGAATCATCTCAATACCTTCGGCTTCGCTTGAAAAATCGAGATTCACCTGCAGGCCCGTCGTCAATCTCATCATCTCGCGGCCCCGAGTTCCATTTTTTCTAAAATACTGATCCATCAGCGAGTATCGCGGGCTTGGAAGCAGATTTGAATCTTCAGGTGTTTCCCATGGGTTCACACCTATCGATAAAAATTTCCAAGACTTTGAAATTTCTAAAGAGGCAACGCTGGCATCTATTTCGAGCTGCGCTTTTTCAATTTCGGAGATTGTTTTTCGAGGAGCCAAAGACGTTTCAAATTGAGCGGCGGGCTCGAGTGAAATCGAATGCAAATTCTTTTGCAGTGCCAACAATTTTCCATCGACTTCGTAGTCTTTTCGCCATCCTTTTTCAGCCACCAAGGCTTCGAGAAGCTTGCGCATCTGAGGCTCGTAGCGAAGACATTGTCCCTTTTCATCCACTCCCAGTCGCTCGACCTCAAGACCAATCCAACGATTTTCAGACCTAGGATGTTTGGTTAAAAGCTCAAAAACCTCGTTCATAGGGAGACTTAGGATAATCCCATAAAAAGATGCAGAACAGCTCTCTTTTTGATATAAATGGCGGCCTATGTCGCAAGCTCAAGCTATTAAAGACCTTATTTTGCTGGGAATTCCAGATGCGCAAGTTCAAGTGGTCGATCCCGACGGACATCATTTTGAAATCGCCGTGGCCTCTAAAGCTTTTAAAAATAAATCTTTAGTGGAGCAGCATCGACTTGTTTATAAAGCTTTAGGAAATGTTTTTGAAGGACCCGTTCACGCCGTTCAAATTAAAACCTCAGTTATTAATGAAGACTGAAAATCTGCGAGGAAAAAATGACTAGCGCCCATATTAAAGATCAAAATGCTCTCAACCAAAGAATTCAAACCGAAATCACTGAAAATCCAGTCATCCTTTATATGAAAGGTGACAAAACTTTTCCTCAGTGCGGGTTTTCAGCTCGTGTTGTTGAAATTCTCAACAAAGTCGGCGTCCCTTACCAAACTCATGATGTGATTTCAGACCCAGAGCTTCGCTTTGGAATGAAATATTTTTCAAATTGGCCAACCTTTCCTCAACTTTTCATCAAGGGCGAGCTGGTTGGTGGATGCGACATCGTAGCCAATCTCTTTGAAACGGGAGAATTACAAAATCTTCTCAAAGAAAAGGGACTTTTAACCTCTTGAAGGCCGTTAAGGTTTACACCAAGAACTATTGCCCCTACTGCACGAAAGCAAAAATTTTGCTGACTCAAAAATCTGTCGCGTTTGAGGAAATCAATCTTGAAAAAAAAGATCCTGATTTCGCCCAAAAACTTTTTGCTCAAACAGGATTTCGTACGGTTCCTCAAATTTTTATAGGCGATGAATGCATCGGCGGATGCGATGAACTTTACGAACTCGAAGAAGCCGGCGAACTCGATAAGAAGTTAGCTTAAAATTGACCTTCTCCCCTCTTGCGAAGCTCTGAGGGCTAGCATAAAAATTCTCATGCTCCGAGGCGCTTCTTTTCTTTTATTTCTTTGCCTTCAATCCTCTGCTTTTGCAACATCCCCAACAATCTGTTCCACAACTTTAAGAACCATGGGCTTTTTTCAAAGATCTGCAGGATTAAATACACCCACGCAAACACCTGCCTACGAAATTTTAGCTCTGGATCGAAACACCTCAAAAAAATCTGACTCTCTTATTTTGGTAGGTATGAAGGGTGAACGCAATGGATTCGAATTTTTTCCCGCCATTTCAGCTACTAATTTAAGCGCAGAAAACGAATCTCGAAAAGTATTCACGAATACTGAGACAGGTGAAAGTTTAACAACTCGAATGAGAACAGGAATGCCCGCCGAACTGCAACGGCCGGTTTCTGATTCTTCTCGTATCAATCTTTCTACGGAAGGTCTGCTTGGCCAACGCTTGCAGATTTTAGAAATGGACTCTTCGAATGTGCCGCTTTTATTTCCTGCGGAATGGATTCAGTCTAAAGAATCGCTCGAACGAATCTATAAGCTAGAAGCTACCAACAACCAGCAAAGAGGCTGGAAAAAATCTTCTTCTCTCTTGGAGTTGGAAGTCTTTAAACAGCCAAGCTCAAACCGTGTGCTCATCCTCGTCTCTCAAAAACTCAATAGATTTTTTCGCGCCCCTACCTACGTCCGCGAGTTTTTAATGGGAGATATCACCTCCTCAGGAACACAGATTTTCTTAATGAGACCATCTTCGGAAGATTACTTTTTTAATCTTCGAATCAATTCTGACAAGACCGGCCAGTTTATCTTTCGGCCGTTAACAAAGACCGAATCTAATCTCGAGATACCCCCAGAGGGCATCTCGCTTACGATGATCGAAAACTAATATTCTGCAGAGCGGCATAGAGGCTTTTTGCTCTGAGGATTTAGCTTATCGATTGCTTCGAATTACGATAGTCTAAAGACATTCAAAATGAGCTCATCTCTGCATTTTTTGGACCAAATCTCGCCTGATTATTTAGACGCACTCGAAGAACAATATCGTCAAAATCCCCAATCGGTTTCGAAGGACTGGGCTTTCTTTTTTGACGTGCTTCGATTGGGTGAAGGTCGAGAAGTACAAACTGAAATGACCGACTCATCGGGAATCGTCGATGAGTTGAAAGTTTTTAATCTTATCAATGCTTATCGCTCGCGAGGTCATCTCGTCGCGCAAGTGGATCCGCTCGGTTTAAAAAAACTGCCGTTTAATCCATGTCTCGATCTCAATTATTTTAAACTCGAAGATGTTCCAGCCGATCGGCTTTTTCAAGCCGCCGGAGAGATTAATCTTCCTCCAAGCACATTGCCTGAAATTGTTAAGCAACTTAAGGCGACTTATTGCCGAAATTTAGGAATGGAATTTGAGTATATTCGCGATGAAAAAATTTATAATTGGCTGAAAGCTCGAATCGATAAAAATCAAAATCGAACTCATTTTACGTCTGAACAAAAAATTAGAATTTTACAACAGCTCTATCGCACTTCTATTTTTGAAAACTTTTTACAAAATAATTATACCGGCCAAAAAAGATTTTCTTTAGAAGGCGGAGAAAGCTTAATACCAGCTCTTAAGCAAGCTATAGATGTTTGCGCTGAAGAGGGAGCGCAGGAAGTGGTGATTGGAATGGCTCATCGCGGACGGCTCAATGTTCTCGCGAATGTGATGAACAAACCTTATCAAGAAATTTTTAAAGAGTTTGAAGGCGCAGAGCTTCCTGAACTTGAAGAAGTCATGGGTGATGTGAAATATCACCAAGGTTTTTCATCCGATATGGAAACCTTAACAGGAAAGAAAGTTCATCTTTCTTTAGCTCCAAATCCTAGTCACTTAGAATTCGTTGATCCTGTCGTCGAAGGAATTGCACGCGCAAAGCAAGAGACAAAATACGACTATAATTTTTCTAAAGTCGTTCCGATTTTGATTCACGGTGATTCTGCCGTGATTGGGCAAGGTGTTGTCGCAGAAACTTTAAATCTCTCGATGCTTGAAGGTTATAAAACGGGCGGCACCATTCATATCGTTATCAATAATCAAATTGGATTTACGACTTTGCCGGAAGATGCGCGATCTTCTTTGTATTGCACCGATTTTGGCAAAGCTCTTCAGTGCCCCATCATCCATGTGAATGGAGATTCTGTAGAAGACGTCGTTCATGCGATGACGATCGCCTCTGAATTTCGAATGAAATTTCAGCGTGATGTTTTTATCGATATCTACTGTTATCGAAAATACGGTCATAACGAAGGCGATGAACCTCGTTTCACTCAACCCGTCATGTATGCGATTATTAACAAGCATAAGAGCCCGCTCGATAT
Source organism: Deltaproteobacteria bacterium (assembly GCA_017302715.1). Classification (GTDB taxonomy): domain Bacteria; phylum Bdellovibrionota; class UBA2394; order UBA2394; family UBA2394; genus JAFLCD01. Next base: position 20,309 of record JAFLCD010000009.1, on the reverse strand, counting down.
TTATTTAGAAAAGTTAACGGCTGAACCTCAAGTTGAGCAAAGCTTGATCGATCAATTCTCTCAGGGATTCGAAAAAGAGCTTTCTGAAAAAAGAGCGGCCGTACAAAAGGCTCCTAAAATTCTTTCGGCTGATATGTTCAAAGGCTTGTGGGCAGGATTCACTCGACCCGGCGGCAAAGATTTACTTTCTCCTGTTTCGACCGAAATTAAAGCAGCAGATTTTGACTTAGTGATTCAGAAAATTCATACCATTCCTGAATCGATTCGCCCTCTGCCTAAATTTACAAAAATGATTGAGGCTCGACTCGAAAGAATTCTAAAACAAGACGAGATCGATTGGGCAGTTGGCGAACAACTCGCCTTTGGATCTTTGATGATGGAGGGATTTCCGATTCGTTTGAGCGGACAAGACGCCATTCGCGGAACTTTCAGTCATCGCCATTCTGCAGTCACCGACAACGAAACGGGAGAAAGATATTATCCACTCAATCATTTAACGGCGAACCAAGCAAAATTTTCAGTTTACGACTCCCCTCTTTCAGAAACAGCTGTGGTAGGTTTCGACTATGGATTTAGCTGTGCCAATCCAAAAACTTTAGTCATTTGGGAAGCACAATTTGGAGACTTCGGAAACGGAGCTCAAGTCATCATCGACCAATTTATTTCTTCGGCCGAAGCGAAATGGTATCGCATGAGCGGACTTACTCTTTTGCTTCCACACGGATACGAAGGTCAAGGGCCTGAGCATTCCAGCGCTCGATTAGAAAGATATTTGCAGCTTTGCGCACAACACAATATGCAAGTGGCTTATCCCACAACGCCAGCACAGTTTGCACACTTACTTCGCCGTCAAATGCATCGCAAATTCAGAAAACCCTTAGTGGTGATTACTCCTAAATCGATGTTGCGATTGCCAGAAGCTCATTCTAAGAAAAAAGATTTTACCGAGAGAGGATTTGATTCGATTTTGTGGGATGAGAATAAACCCGCTGATCAAATCAAACGAGTGGTAATGTGCACCGGAAAAATTTATTGGGAACTAAAGAAAAAGGCAGATGCTTCTCACATTAGCGATTCGATTTTATTTGTTCGGATGGAACAAATTTATCCGATTAACAAAGATCTTTTGAAAAAAATTCATCAGAACTATGGCAATCGTCCATGGATATGGGCGCAAGAAGAACCGCAGAATATGGGAGCTTGGAGTTTTATGCGACTCAATACTCTCGATATGCAAATTGAGTTGCAGTATGCAGGTCGGCCTTCAGCTGCCAGTCCCGCGACAGGTTCGCATTTGAAACATGTTCGTGAACAGGAGCAGCTGATGAACGAAGCTCTTGGCTTGACAATTTGATTGAAGGAAAAACGTATATGGCAGAAAATGTAAATGTATTGATTCCAACGATTGGTGAATCTATTTCGGAAGGTACGATTGGCCGATGGTTTTTTAAAGAAGGTGATTCGGTAAAAAAAGATCAGCCCTTATTTGAAGTGGATTCTGATAAAGCCACTTTAGAAGTTCCTGCTACTGCGTCTGGAAAATTAAAAATTTTAATTCCTGCTGGAAAAACAGCAGCTGTGGGAGCCTTGGTGGGAATTATTGAAGCTGAAAAATCTGAGGGGGTTAAAATGCCAGAAGCGACAACAGAAAATTCTACAAACGGAAAATCTTCATCCAAATTAAAAGTGGCTGAAACTCCACCCGTGGAGTCGTCTTCGACAGTAGCAATTGCAAAACCTGAAAGCTCTAAGCCAGAAATATCCGCTGATTCTTTAAAAGGGTTAAGTCCCGCGAAAAGAAAAGCGGTTCGTTCAGGGAATATGCCTCTTCCAGGCACAGACGCAAATACTCCTTGGAGTGAAGCAGGCCAAGAGGTTCGAAAACCTATGAGCACGCTTCGAAAAAGAATTGCTGAACGTCTCATTGAATCTCAACAAACTACTGCAACGCTCACAACTTTTAATGAAATTGATATGTCGAACGTGATGGCGATTCGTGCAAAATTTAAAGACGAGTTTCCTAAGAAGTTTGGAGTGAAACTTGGATTTATGTCTTTCTTTGCTCGCGGAGTGATCGAAGCGTTGAATCAGTTTCCTGACGTAAATGCGCATATCGACGGTGAAGAAATTATTTATCCAACAGGTGTAAATCTTGGCGTTGCCGTCAGCACCGATCGAGGACTCGTTGTTCCTGTCATTAAAGCTGCGCAAAATTTTTCTTACGCAGAAATTGAAAAGAAAATTGCGGACCTTGCCGATCGAGCTAAAATGGGCAAACTGCAAATAACAGAAATGCAGGGTGGAACCTTTACTCTCACCAATGGTGGGACGTTTGGTTCTTTACTTTCAACTCCAATCATCAATCCGCCTCAAAGTGGAATTTTAGGAATGCATAAGATCGAGCAACGTCCTCGCGCGATTGAAATTTCTAAAGGCAAATTCACGGTTGAAGTAAGACCGATGATGTATGTAGCACTTTCGTATGACCACCGCTTAATCGACGGAGCCACCTCGGTCGGCTTCTTGGTGAAGGTGAAAGAGTATCTTGAAACGGTCACTGAAGACCTCGTCATGAATTAAAAGCTTTTTCAGCCTCCACATCTAAAGTTAGATTTTTTTTGCTCGCGCTCATTGTAATCCTCTGATCGAAAGGTGGATTATTATGAAAACGGTAAAAGCAACTAAGAAAAAAAGCATCAGTGAAGATGTTTATGAAAAATTAAAACAAGATCATCGAAAAGTTGAGAAGATATTTAAAACTCTACTCGATTCCGATGAAGAAGACGTCGAAGTAAGAGAAGAAAATTTTAGAGAATTAAAAGCTCTATTAGACGCTCATACGAAAGCAGAGGAAGAACTTTTCTATCCTGTTACAGAAGAAGCGGAAACCACTCGAGATCTTACATTGGAAGCTTACGAAGAGCATAAGATCGCAAAAACTTTATTAGCTGAGCTTGATGCTCTTAATAAAGATGATGAAATTTGGAGCGCCAAAATCAAAGTTTTATCAGAAGCGATCAAGCATCACGTAAAGGAAGAGGAACAAGAACTCTTTCCTAAGGCTAAAAAAGTTATCTCTAAAGACGAAGCCATCGTTTTAAAAGAACAAGTAGAAGAAATCGAAGAAGAAGAACTTGAACAGCATCGAATTGCTTCTTAAGCGATCTTTTCTAAGGAATATTTAATTCCTAACGTTGCTTCTAAAACCTTGTCGGCAGAATCTACAAAAATAAATTTCATTTGAGATCGGATCTCATCGCTAACCTCGATGAGATCCTGCTCATTGAGCTGGGGTAAAATAATCGTTTTGATTCCCGCGCGGTGAGCCGCAATCACTTTTTCTTTCACCGCTCCCACACGCATCACAGCTCCTCTTAAAGTGATTTCACCTGTTAGCGCCGTCGATGGATCTACCGTTACTTTATGAAACCACGAAAAAAGTGCAGTCATCACCGCAATACCTGCCGAAGGACCATCTTTTTGAATGGCTCCCGCGGGCACATGAATATGCAAATCCGAATGATTTAAATGAATAGCCAACCCAAAACGTTTCGCTTCAGATCGAAGAAAGCTAACAGCAATCTCGACAGATTCTCGCATCACATCGCCTAACTGACCGGTAATGAGGAGATTCCCTTTGCCCGGCATGACGCTGACTTCAATAAACATGATATCGCCACCGTAAGGCGTCCAACAAAGACCCGTCACCAAACCAGGACGTGCGCGTCGCTCTCTTGCTTGGGCATAATATCGTCTAGGGCCGAGCACGGAAAAAATAAGATTTTTATCGACGAAGATATTCTTCAATTTTCTATCTAAGAGCTGATAAGCCGCGTTTCGGCAAATCCTCGTCAACAAAAACTCGAGATAGTGCACCCCAGCTTCTCGCGTGTATTGATTGATCAATATAGTCAAACTCTCGCCTGGCATTTTTATTTGCTCTTTATTTAATCCCATTGATTTTATTTTTTGAGGTAGAAGATGTTTCTTTACAATATGAAGTTTTTCTTCAGGCGTATAAGCATTGAGTTGAAAAATCTCCATTCGATCTTCAAGCGTCGAAGGCACATCATCCAATGTTAGAGCGGTGGTAATAAATAAGACGTCTGACAAATTAAAAGGAAAGCTAAGGTAATGATCCACGAAAGCTGAATTTTGCGCAGGATCAAAAAGCTGCATCAGAGCGTTAATAGGATCCACCGCCCAGCGGCTCCCAGGGCGATCAAGACCTTTCAATAAAATGACTGGGCCCTTAGACTTTACTTTTCTTAAACTTTCTAAAATTTTACCAGGTGTTGGAAACTGCCCTTCCCTTTTTCTTCCTCGAAGAGACTCCTCTGTCTCTAATTCGCTCACTCTAAATTCTATAATATTTTTTCCAGCTGCCTTGGCGACGGCTCGAGCTAAATTAGTTTTTCCAACGCCAGGAGGTCCTACAAAACAAAATACCATCCCCTGGAGAGAATTTTGATGTCCAGCCACCGCAAAATATTCAGCGAGCCTATCTTTTAATTTTTTTCTACCAACATGGTAGGCATCCATTTTGTGGTGAAAGGAAATAGAATTGAAAGCAATTGGCTTTTCGTCTTTCCATGGCAACTCACTCACCCATTTTAAATAAATTTTTAAGCTATGATAATCAGGTGACTCGTGAGGCATTTCACTTAAGCGTTTAAGTTCATCATGCAAATTGGCAAGCACACCTGAAGGAGCATGCTCGTAAAGTTTTTTGCGAATATTTTCGACGAATGGAATCATCCCTCTCGAGTCTGGGACGATTTTTAACGCATCAGAACTGACTTAGGTTAGAGTATACGATTTCCAAACGCGCTTAAAATCATCTCTGTTGCAAGCTGCGCTGTTTTATTGGCGTGATCTAAAACTGGGTTGACCTCAGTGACTTCAATGGAAATCATTTTTTTTGTATCAAAAATCATTTCCATAGCCAGATGAGCTTCGCGATAAGAAATTCCACCTTGAGCTGGAGTACCAACTCCAGGAGCATTCGATGGATCTATGGCATCCATATCAAAACTTACATGAAAACCTGCTGTTCCATTGCTTGCGATCTCAATAGCTCGAGAACAAACTTCTTTCATTCCGAGCTCGTCCAAATCCCGCATCGTAAATGCTTTCACTCCCAGCTTTCGAATCGTATCTTTCTCGGGGGGATCGAGATCTCGAAGTCCAATATAGACGAAATGTTTGGGATCGACCATCGGGCGCAAAGCCGAAATTTTTAAAAATTCCTCAGCGCCAACACCTAAGATGTGGGCAACCGGCATTCCATGCACGTTTCCGCTCGCCGAAGTTTCGGGTGTATTGATATCGGCGTGGGCATCAAACCAGATCACACCGATCTTTTTTTTCTGTTCATTGTAAAATTTAGAAATCCCAGCAACGGACCCCATTGCAATCGAATGATCTCCACCAAAAATAACAGGGGTCGAATCTTCTTGAAGAACTTTATAAATAATTTCAGACACACGTTTTGAAGCCTCGGCAATTTCATCTCGATATTTAACTTGAGAATTTCCTTGAGGTAGAGATTCGCGCCCTTTAACTGAAATATTGCCTCTATCGGTAACTTGAAAACCTAAACGCTCTAAGCGCTCACCCACTTGCGCGATGCGGAGAGCGGATGGCCCCATGTCCACACCTCGGCGACTCTGTCCAAGATCCATAGGCACACCGATAAGACTGATACTTTTGTTCATGGAATTTTTTACCTTTAAAGGGAGCTGTAGCCTATCCCTTTTTTTTGGGTGGAGTTTCGGCAATTAATTTAATCTGCGCTAAACCTTTCTCAAATTCATTTCCAACCATTTTATCCATATTCATAAAAAAGCAAAAAACTCGCGGCAAAAATTTACTTTCGCCATCCATACTCCACGTGGTGAGAACTCCCCCCTCTTGAGGCTTGAAAGTAAATTCAGCTTGGTTCTCGGCCGTATAGGGCTTGAAAAATTCTAATTTAATTCGGATCAAAGAGTTCGGTTGGCTCTCGACAATCGTCATTTTGCCTTCACCCACATCGGCGTTTCCAGCCCACGTATGAACGGCACCCACTCCAGATTCTTTTCCTTCAAAAGTAACTTTAGCGTTTGGATCCAGCTTTGCCCAAGGAGACCAATCGTTCCATTTATGAAAATCATTTACTTGAGCGAACACCGCTTCAGCTGGCGCATGAATCAAAATACTTCGCTCGATGTGAAAGTGCGACGGCATCAGCGCTACATACAATAAAAAACCGGCAACAACTAAAACGATAGCTATAAGAATTTTTCTAATCATAAATTTTATTCTCTCGGAGACTTCATTGAAAATCGATCTTTTGTTGAAGAATATTCATCTCGGCCCATCCGTGCCAAGTATTCGACCCTTGAAGAATCAATCACACCATCGACGATTAAAGATTCATCTTGAATATGAATCGCAACAACTTCGCCAAAAACAATTTGGCCGTTTCCGGGCTTCTCACCCAAACTGACAATTTGCATAAGTTTACATTCTACATTGATCAAAGCTTCCTTAACTCGAGGAGCTGCAATCAGTGCTGAAGGCAAGGCTGTCAGTCCTACTTTTTCAAATTCGCTTACACCATAGGGATATTCCGTTGAACTCAGATTCATCGTATCAGCGACTTCGCGCGTGACGACATTGTGAACAAAACATTTAGTTTGCTGCACATTGAGAAGAGTATCTTTTTTTCTTCCGTCGCGAGAGATCGCCGGCGAAAATGCCAAAGTCGCGGGATTGTTGCCCAGCATATTAAAAAAAGAAAAAGGAGCGAGATTAGGAACTCCTTTATCTGAAATCGTTGAAATCCATCCGATAGGCCTTGGCGCAATAAAACTCAGCATCAACTTAAAAACTTCGCCGGGCTTCATTTCTGAAACTTTGAAAATTTTAGACATTTTAAGAATTTAGCATGAAGCCAAACAAAATCTCGAGCAGACTTATGGAATAATCTCAAAAACTCGACGCGGAGGATGATAGTCTTCAAATTGAATAAGCTCTAAGCGGGGCAGCACTATCGGCTGACCCGTAAGGCGAACAACAAATCTATTTTCTTCTTCAGCTTCTAATTTTGTAATTTTAAAACCTCTAATCAACCTGAGCCACTGCTCAAAGTTTAAAAGCTGCCCTCTGTCATAAGCTTTAAATTCTTCAGCATCGAATATAAAAATTTTTCCATCTTTTTTGAGAAGCTTTAGATATTGAGCTAGAACCATATTTAGATCGCGGCTACAAGCCAAAGGCCCCATAAAATCTGTAATGACAGAAGCTTTGCCAATATTTGAAAGTTCAGCGTCTGTATATTCTTCAATATATTTACCTTCTAAGTAGCGAAATCTCTGGGGATCTGCTTCTTGCAAAAAAATGTCAAGAGATGATGAGCTTGGTCTCGACTTAACCAGGGCTGTTGTTTTAATTTGAGAAGCTTTTTCATAAATGCTCCTCAAGCGAAAGCTGCGCCAGCCCCCATATCGATGAGGTGTGAATCACTTGAATTTGAATTAATAAAATCTTTAAATTCTTTTCCAAAGGCACTCTCATAAACGATCAAATTTCTATGAGCATTGAATTCATTGTACTCAATTCTTTCGCTAGTCTTCTTCCACTCATTTTGTAGTAAATCATCTGAATATCTAGGCTGCCTTTCACCTAAGAACTTAGAAGTTGAAACTGCAGAGCTTGCTCTGCTCCATACTCCCACATCGGCAGAATGAGTTTCTGCCGAGAGCAAATACAAAAAGATCAAAAACAAATATTTTTTTAAAAATTTATTCATGCATTTTCTGAATAATTTATTTTATTTCTTTGCACTGCATGATAAGCGATGGACCTAAGCCTTGAAGACCCCCTATCAATTTATCTGTGGCAAATTTTCTTGCAGAATCTCTCCTATTTTTATCTTTTTCATTAAACATCTCAGCTGCCATTTCTCGAGGCATAAATTCTTCATAACTGCCCAGCATTTCTAAGCGACGAATAAAAGCAAATGAATCCGGTACATACAGATCTCTACCAGTGTTAAATTTATGTTCGGCTGCTAGTTTTTTTTCAAATTCACTCAGAGTGTTTTGATCTCTGATTTCAAGCTGAAATGAAATACCCAAAGGAAGTATCGTTTTGTCTTTTGTTTTGGGATAAAGTTGTTGAGTAAGAGCATTAAAAGCCAGAAATATTTTTGCGTTTTCACCGGCCATTATTTTTTTAAGCTCCTCTGGAATATCAACTAAACGACCTATATTTGGCGAAGGAAGTCCGCTTTCGATGTCGAACATCATCATCTCCGATACATTGCTTTCATACTTAGATGTATGTTCGTCTAAGCTGCCTCGATACATTTTGACAAATCTTTCTGAAGAATAGGTTTTATCTCCCAATTTCAAAGTAAAACGAACTTCTTTCTTTTCTCGATTAATTTCAAAATTCCACTCTGTCTTTGCGACAGAATCTCTACAGTTCAAAATTTTGATTGAGGGCTGGGGATTTAAAACGGCAGATTCCTCTTTAAATTCTTGAATAAATTCGTTCTGCTCATCAGACGTAACCGAGTTTCTCCATTGTTTGACAATCTCAGCGCCCTTTGTTTTTCCTAAAATATTTTCGATCTCACTCTGAATTTGCGCATTTAAATCTTTAAGAGCAATTTCATCTAACTGACTTTCGGACTTTCCCTGAATCGACTCTATCTTTAACGAGCTTAACACTGAGATTTTTCTAAGAGACTTTAAATAATCGGCGTCGTTCGAACCCTTTACATCATGCGTAAGTTTTTCTTTAATTATCGACTGCTTTAGCTTCTCAACACTTAAGGCTGAAAGCGCAGTAGTTTCGGGTTGGCAGACTTGGCCATTCACCTGAATATTTAAAAAAATGAATGTAATGAAAATAGAATAAAATTGCATAGAGCTCCTTCAGCCCCTCTTAAATGCAAGGCCTGTGCCTAAAAAATCTACAGGTATTTCAATGACTTAATTTTTAGATCAGCAAAAAATGCGCCCAAAATACGAGTGATTTACTTCTTCATCCACGATTTCCAATAGTCTTTGATCTCTAGATCTCGAGCTATTTTTGAAACTTTTAATGGCTTAATCGAATCAATCATCACTGCAATTTCGTCGGTTCTCTTTTTCGCATTCTGATTGGCCAGAGCTTTTGGATGAGGACCGTGGTTTACACCGCGTGGATGCAAAGTGATATAAGCTTTCTCCATATTATCGCGGCTGAAAAAATCACCTTCGTGATAAAAAATAATTTCATCGTAATCGATATTCGAATGATAGAACGGAACTTTTAAAGCACCTTCAGGCTCTTCTAAAGGTCGCGGCAAAAAGGTGCAGACGATAAATTGAGGCGTAACAAAAGTGGAGTTTACGCTCGGAGGCAAATGCGCGATGGGACTTGCGATCGGAGCGATATCTTTTACCGATAAAATAAAAGGATAAAGAGTTCCGCACCATCCAGAGAGATCTCGAATATCAAATGGATAAGTAATTTCTGTTAGCTTGCCTTCTTTTTGAACGCGAACCTTAGACTCTTTTTCAGTGTTTAAGCCCGGTGCAAACTTAGGAGAGCGAATCGCTTCTTCATGATAAAGAGCTTGCTGACCTAGAATTCCTGTCTCAGGTTTTTTATAGTAAGTTTTTAAACTTTCGATTCTAAGCAAATAGGTTCCAGAGGTTTTCCAACGGTAAGTGACACCTTTAGGCACTAAAATATAATCGCCAGGTTTTACGTCCAAACTTCCAAAAGAAGATTCTAAAATGGCTGAACCTGAATGGCAGAAAAATAAATCCGAAGCATCCGAGTTTCTAAAATAAATGGGATTTGATTTCGTCATTTTATGAACGGAGACGCCTAAATCCTCATTACAAAAAAGTGGATTCCAAGATTCAAAGAAATCGCCATTTACTTTATCCGAAATAGATTTATAGCACTGAGGTTTTAAAAATTCTTCTTCTGAAACCACACACTGAGGAAACTGAAACGATGATTTTTCGATATTTGACCAGCCCGTCGGAGCATTTCGATGATAAAGATGCGAAACAGGTCCAAAAAATCCATCGAGTCCTAGTTCTTCTTCATAAGTTCCGTGAGGAAGATTGAGGTGAGGTCTCTCGGCTACTTGCCCTTCGCGTTTATAAATTTTCATTTTATCTCCAATCGATTTAGACGGGTTCGCCGATTTTATTGAGGACGAAAGGTTCAGAGGTCGAGGTAGAATGAGAAGGCAGCCATTTCATTCCAACCGTATCGCCAATCTTAAGCCAACGTTTGGTATCTTTTCCAAGATTATGTTCAAGCAAACATCCGCCACCCATCGTGCCCGACCCAAAAACTTCGCCAGGGTATATCGTGCAATTCTTCGAAGCTCGAACAATCATCTCTTCAAACGAAAATTGAATTCCGCTCCAGTTTTTCTTCGTAAAAACTTCTCCGTTGATTGTTAGCTCAATTTCTTTATCGAAGCCTTTTGCTTTGGCAGCGCCTAATTCATCGGCGCTCACAATTTGAGATCCAAAAGTCGTACAGAAATCTTTGCCCTTGGTTGGGCCCATATTAATTTTCATTTCAAAAGCTTGAAAATCTCTCGCCGTCCAATCATTCAAAATCGAATATCCAAAAATAGCAGCCCGAGCTTGCTCAAGTGTGGCATTTCGAATTTCTTTTCCGATAACGCAAGCGAGTTCAAGTTCGCAATCCATCTGCGTCGAATCTTTAGGATAAGCCACGACTTCATTAGGCCCGCGAAAACTTAAATGATTCGAATAATAAAAAATAGGAGCTTGATACCATTCGGGAATCATCTCAAGTCCACGACCTTTTCTCGCCGCCATCACATGTTCTTCAAAACAATAAAAGTCTCTAAAAGTAACGGGAATAAATGGAAGTAAAAAATCTGTATCCTTCACAGAAAAAGTAGAAAGCTTAGCAAGCGACGCTTCATTTTTCTTTAAATGATCGACTAAAGCATCCGATCGCTTCACAAAATCCAAAAAGTTTTGTGTTTGAGAAACGACTTTATCCGTGGCGAACTGTTTTGCGTAGTCCTGCCACAAAAACCATTTCGCTCCGTCTTTCGATAAAGCAAAATGAGAGGAACCTTGATGCTGAATAGTTGCGTATCTCATTAGATAACTCCTCGTCTCTGTTGATCGAGCTCGATCGAATCAAAGAGAGCTTGAAAATTTCCCTCGCCGAAACCTTGGTTTCCCTCGCGTTGAATTAATTCAATAAAAATTCCGCTAAACAAATTCTGCGTAAAAATTTGAAGTAAATAGCCGTTCTCATCTTGGTCGGCCAAAATCTTTCGCTTGCGCAATTCATCCACCGACTCTCGAATTTTTACTCGTTTAGGAAGCAATTCAAAATAAGTATCCGGAGTATCTAAAAATTTAACAGGTGAAGCTTTGTAAGACATCGCGCCATCCATGGTTGAAATAATATCTTTAGTAAGAAGCGCGATATGTTGAACGCCTCCCCCCTTATGCATCTGAATATATTCTTCGATCTGAGATTTATCGTCGGCCGATTCATTGAAAGGCATCTGAACACTAAAGTCGTTTGATCTAGTAACCCAAGAATAAAGTCTCGTCTTCGCACCTTTGATGTCGAAATACTGACCTTTATTAAAATTAAAAGTCTTTAAATAATGGTCGACCCATTTTTGCATCTCGCCGCGCTCTACATTGATCGTATTGTGATCGAACCTTAAAACACCGTGCTTCACTGGAAACGACGGAAAAGTTCGCGTGTTTCGAAGCGTATGTTTTAATTTTCCAACTCCTTCAAACAACATCGGATGATCCGCTCGCGATTCAACCAAATAACTCAAATCAAAAACCGTATCTCCATGTAGATCAAAGTGAGGTTTCGCCTCCGGATGGGTCGACGGATAAATGCAAAAAACCGCATCCCCACTTCCATAAATAGAATGAGGATTTTTTAAATATTCGGGAACCTTGCCAGTAAATTTACTAAACCCAAAAACCTCTAAACTTTTTTCGAATTGTGGGATGTCTGAAACTGTAACCTTAATATGGTCGTAACCACGTAGCTCAAAAGGATGTGACATAGGTCAAAAGCTTACGACTTTGGCTTAAATGAGGTCAAGAATAGCAAGTCACCTATTGATTCAAATAGTCTTTTAATGCCTCTGGATCGTCCGTGATAATGCCGTCCACATTCCAAGCTTTAGCTTCTCTCCATTCAGACTTTGAATGGAGAGTCCATGGAATGACTTTGAGTTTCGCTGCATGAGCTTCTTCTACAATTGGAGAGTTCAACCAAACAAATTCTGGAGAAATAATTTCGGCCTGCAATTTTTCTGCAATTTTTAACCAATTGGGAAGATCTGAATTTTGAATCAACATAGAAATTCGAATTTTTGGATTCAACTTTTTTGCTTCTTCCAAAGTTCTGTAATCAAAGCTCTGAAGAACCACGCGCGAAACTAAATGATGTTTCTCAATTTCATCCACCACCAATTTTGCAAAGACTTCAGGCGAAGGAGAAAGATCTGGCACGCGAGGATCTATCTTCGTTTCAATATTGAATTGAATCTTCGAAGGTCCCGCTAAATTAAAAACTTCGTCTAAAGTAGGAATTTTAGCCCCAGGCACTGGAACTTGATCAGGAAATTTAGAGTTTTTTATGGAGCCGCAATCAAATTTCTTCACTTCTTCGAGTGTCAGAGAATAAATGGGAATCTTTTTTGCAGGATTTTTTTTCTCATCCAAACAGAGCCGAGGTGAAATAAAAGAATCGTGACTCACCACGATTTTAAGATCTTTCGTGATATTCATATCGAGTTCTAAAACATCAGCTCCGATTTTCATGGCGTACTCAAATGCAGGCAATGTGTTTTCAGGTCTTCGAGCTCGAGCCCCTCGATGACCGTGGATTTCAATGGCTGCTAAAAGATCAAAAGAAGTTAAAAAGAAAATTAAATAAAAATATATTTTTTTCATTCCCCACCCACTCAGTAAAATATTAGGGAACCAAAAAAAAGAAAGCGAGAGTTTTCCTGTACACAGAGAACTCTCGCCTACTTTAGGTATGTAAATTTTAAAAAATCTTAAACGAGTTCAGCCACTCGATCGGCCTCGATAGATTTAAATGCTCGACTGGCCGCTTGTGGATTCGCCTTCATTTCGGTTGAAACTTTATCAGCCATTTTTTCGAGATCTTGATCACTCATTCGTGATCGCTTTGAATCCACTTCAAAAGAATTAAGAAGACCTGCAATTTTTTTCTCGTCCACTTCGGAGTGGACATCTCCAGCACTTAGTCCAGATTGAGAAATTTGTTCAAGCGCTTGGCTCAAAGCCTGGGAGACTCGAGTATCGACGGAATCGGATTTTGTTTTTTCTTGCGCAGAATCAGCTGCGCCCGATTTCACTTTTGCATTTCTATCGGCATTTAATTTTGCGTCGATAGAAACGACTCCACGATTATTTTGAATTTTCATACTCGTCTCCTTACAATTTTGGCCAAAAACTTGGCCTTTAGTCTTTGAGCAATTTAGCGACGAGGCTCTGCGACAAATTCGCCTGAGTCAGCGCGGCTAACCCTGTATTCTGCAAGAGTTGGGCCATGACAAGATTGGCTGTTTCCATCGCGAAGTCTGCACCGCCGATAGAGTCTTTTGCCTCTGAGGCAGCGTTATACTCGCTCAATAAAAATGACGCAGAGTGGTCCAGCCGACTATGGACAGCGTCAACTTGTGCACGCAGTGTCGAAATTTGGTCGATAGTAGCATCGAGTACTTTGAGTGCCTGAGAGGCATTCGTGGTTGAAGATAAGCTCATAGATTGTACCGCCGTTCCACCCGTCAATGATTGACTGCCTGATGCAATTCCTAAAGCGAGCGACGGGTTTGTTCCCGAAATAGAAATGGCACTTGAACTCCAAAGGCGAATCGCTCCGACGTACGTTTGATCTACGCCTACCGAGAGAGTCGTACTTGGATTCGTAAATACTGTTCCGTTGTTTGTTGAGACATTAAAAATTTCGTACACTCGATTGGCAGCGCCATTCGAAACAATGACTTCGATATTGCGTCCGTCGGCAGCTGTTAAGACGATATTATTGCTACTATCAAATGAAGCAGCGACTCCCGTTTGCGAGGTGTACGCGTTGATTCGAGAAACTAAATTGGAAGCGGTCGAAATAGTCCCTGAGATGGTGACACTATTAATTTTGAATTCGCCCGAACCGAATGTTCCCGAAAATCCTGAGACAGATGAAAAATTTTGCGTTTCAATCGCGATCGTCCGACGAGTGGCAATGACTTCAGCCTGCACATTGGTACTACTTTGCTGAGCGTTGATCGCGTTGACGATCGAAAGTGCAGAGTATGACGAGCCCGAGGTACTGACTAAATCAGGTTGAGATCCGTAGATCGTTACTCCATTTAATAAAACAGAATTACTGCTGCCGATTCCTGCAGAAATGGCGCCTTGAGCTCCGGAATAAATCGCAAGTCGACCGAGAGTGACGGTTCGCGCATCTCCGATGCTGAATGAAAAATTATCTCCGTAATTAGGACCGACCTGAAGTGTTTTGGTTCCAAAAGTCCCATCGAGCAAATTTGTATTATTGTATTTGGTCGTGCTCACCATGGTTTGCAAATCAGAGAGATAACCATTGGCTTCATCTTGAAGTGCGTTTCGCTCTGTGGTGGTAAGATTTGCATCCATTGCCTTCTGAGCAATTTCGCGTAAATGATAAGCAGTCGTGAGCATAGAATCGAGCGAAGCACTCGCCGTCGTCGCAAGACCGTTTGCATCGTTAACGTTTTGAATCGAACTTGTAATTCCACGCATCTGCGTTTGAAGACGCGTAACGATACTGTAATCGGCAGCGCCGTCATTGGGACCATTGATTCGCTTTCCCGAACTTAAACGTTCGAGCGAAGTCCCGAGGTCTTTGGTCGCGCGAGCAATATTGTTAATAATGCTCCGCGAAGTCGCTGAGTTCAGTGGATTAAACATACCTAAGGAGCTTATCGACGCCCCGCGTCAGAACTTGAGGGATTTAAAAGATATTTCGTAAAAGGTTAATTATTTAGAAGACTTAAATCTTAACGCGGCGCCCCATAGATATAGACAGAATATTGAAAAGGCGACAATTTTTGTCGCTCCTGACATCGACGATCACGACTATTAAAATAGATTAAATGAAGAATCAAAATCAGAAGTCCCTTATTGAAAGACCACAACTTAAAGAAGATTGTCCCTGTAACTCGACCAAGTCTTTTGGAGCTTGCTGCGGACAAGAAGAACTTTGCGATTGCAAAAGCCACAAGTCCGCTGGTGAATGCTGTTACAAAGACGAAAATGCAGGCAAAGAATTACTTAAGAAAAAATAATTTTAGTTAAAGATGGCGCGTTCTTTTTTAAAGGACTCTTCGCCTTTTTTCATCCAGTGATCGAGCATATTGGTATCGGCCTTTAGAATCCGAAAACTTTCGAGAGATTGAAGCTCAAGATTTGGATTTTTCTCTCTAAACCCAATGCCCAAACTTCTACACATCTGACTCGCAAGTTCCACACATGCTAAAGAAGCCTGAAGATTTTTATCAAAACTTAAAGATTCTTTATCCGAATCCGTCAGACTAGTGAGCAAATAATAACGAATGATTTTTCCAAGTTCGACAGGTAGTCCCCACTTCTCGGTAATTTTGCTTCCGACTTCAGGATGACCGTATTTAAAAATTTGAATCTCGGCGTCGAGTGGGTGCTGGTTGTCGTTGTAAACCAGCTTCATCACTTCGGCATATGCTTGAGGGCATTCGTTGTTCATCACGGATTTTCCGACATTATGCAAAAGTCCTCCAACGAACGCGAGATCTCCTACTGTCGCTGGAAATGAACTCGCGAGCATTTTTGCAGTGATCGCAGTACCGATGCTGTGATCCCACATGAGCTGCTCTGTGATTCCAAAACGTTTATGCAAAGCTTTACTTGAAGCGGCCACAACCATCGATCGCAAACTTTTAAATCCTAAAATCACAATCGCTTGCTGCACGGTTTTTACTTCGCGCCTCAAACCATAAAAAGCCGAGTTGGCAATTTTCAAAATTCTTGCCGTGATATTGGCATCTTTTTCGATGACATCCGCCAGTTGACCGGCGTCCGCATTCACATCAGAAACCATCTCGATTACTTTGCGAGCTACCTGCGGCATCATTTCAAGATCGCCTGTTTTTTTTACGAGATCTTCAATTGAAAGAACAACATTCGAATCTTTAACTGCTTCTGCCATGAAGCTTTAAAAATATCATCCAGCTAAAGCATTGACCAAGAGAATTCAGAGGAGAAGTGTCGAAGCTGTTTAGGTTCCTTTAAAATACTCACCGCCGAAATTTCATGCCGCTTTGCAAAAACAAAAGCGAGCACTTCTAAGACATAATCCATATGACTTTGAGTATAAACTCGTCTTGGAATGGCCAGACGAACCAATTCAGCTGCATGAGCTTTTTCAGAGCCATCCGCTTGCCTTCCAAACATGACAGATCCGATTTCACAGGAGCGAATTCCACCTTCAAGATAGAGAGCGAGAACCAAAGCTTGTCCGGGATAATGATTCCACTTCAAATGTTCACAGAATTTTTTCGCATCGAGATAAATGGCGTGCCCGCCCGCTGGTCTTAAATAAGGGATTTTAAGTTCATCTAATTTTTTTCCGATATATTGAGTAACGGCCAGCCGATAATCCAAATACGAAGGATCCAAAATTTCTTTAAGTCCCTGAGCAATGGCCGCTAAATCACGCCCCGCTAAACCACCATAAGTGGGAAATCCCTCTGACAAAATCAAAAGCGAAGTAAGATCTTCGGTAATGTTTTGATCGTTCGTTGCTAAAAATCCGCCGATATTGACGAGCGCATCTTTTTTTGCAGAAAAAGTAGCCCCATCGGCCAACGCAAAAATTTTCTTTGCGATACTTTCAGGAGTCTCGCTTGGCATTTCAAATTTTTGAATAAAAGCTGAGTTCTCTGCAAATCGACAGGCGTCCAAATAAAAAGGCACCTTAAACTTTCGATAGAGCTCCGCCACTTTTTTAATATTTTCAAAACTGACAGGCTGTCCACCACAAGAATTATTGGTGATCGTGCAAAAGCCAACGGCGATTTGATCACGAGGAGTCTGCTTTAAAAAGTTCTCCAATTTTTGGAGATCCATATTTCCTTTGAAACGAAAATCAGATTGAGAATCAAAAAACTCTTCGCAAGGAAAATCTAAACCTTCGAAACCTAAGGATTCTAAATTCGCTCTCGTCGTATCAAAATGAGAATTGCTCGGAATCTTTAATTTTTTCTTCTGAGTATTCTGCGCAGCCAAAGCAGAGAACAACAGTCTCTCAGCGGCTCGTCCTTGATGTGTGGGAAGAATGCATTTATATCCCGTTAAATCACGAATCGTTTTTTCAAAAAACTGAAAACTTTCACTACCGGCATAAGCTTCATCGCCTTTTAAAATTTCGGCCCACTGGGCCGCGCTCATCGCTGAGGTTCCTGAATCTGTAAGCAGATCAATCAAGACATCCTGGCTATCGAGTTTAAATAAATTGAATTTAGCTTTTTTAAGAGCCTCGCCTCTTTGTTTGCGAGTTCTCAGATAAAGAGGCTCTACCGTTTTAATTTTGAAAGGTTCGATAATGGTCTGCGGATGAAATTCAGAAGACATTTTTTATCTCACGCATGACCCAAGCGATTCATCTCTTCTTCAAAGTATTTTCGATAGAGAACGTCCCACTCACGAGAGCCTTCAAAAGGCGCCTTCGCAAGACTCATGATTTTCTTTCGCACTTTTTCAACGATTTCGCCTTCGCGCGCAAAATAATCCATAAAGATTTTTTTAATTACTTTTGGACCTTCATCTTCATCTTTAAAATCCATTAGATCATCATCATAAAGTTTGTCGGCCACTAAATGCGCTATATGAAAAACTTTATCCTGACTAAAACGTCCATCCATCGCGCCCGATAAAATAAAATTTTTCTCTTTAGCGATTTGTTTTTTGATCATCATGATAGCTTTACCGCGCTCATGCTTTTCGATTTGATCGGACTGCTCTTTATAAAGAGCTTCAGCTTTCTGATCGATTTGTCGCTCTTCGTCAAAATGCTGAACTAAAGTTCTCTCGATCGCCTCTAAAATTTTGGGTCGTGGGGCTTTTAAAGTCACCGTCGGATCATTCAAAATGATATTCGCGCAGTGAACAGCTAGTTTTTTGGATTCCTCGGGCTTAAGACGCATACGCTAACGTTAGGCCTCTCAAGCCCAGCTTTCAAGGATTTTACGGGCGCTCGTTTGACAAGAGTGACAGGGCTTCCTAAGTTGAAGGTTCATGTCTTCTTTTGAAAAACGGGATTATTACGAAATCTTAGGCGTAAGCCGAGACGCCGACGAAACCATTCTCAAAAAAGCCTATCGAAAAATCGCATTTGATTTTCATCCCGACAGAAACGGCTCCGAAGAAGCGGCCGAAAAATTTAGAGAAGCCCAAGAGGCCTATTCTATTTTGACAGATCCTCAAAAAAAATCTCTTTATGATCAGTTCGGACACGCCGGATTGGCTGGCGGCGGATTTGGTCGATCCAACGCAGACGATATTTTTTCGGGTTTTCAAAGCATCTTTGACGATTTTTTTACGGGAGGTGCCGCTCGCCAAACTCAGGGCGCCGATTTGCTCTACCGAATGGAACTTGAATTTCGCGAAGCTGTTTTAGGATGTTCAAAGACGATTGAAATGAAGCGCACTCAGTTTTGCCAAACCTGCGAAGGCTCTGGCGCAGAGCCAGGCTCAAAACCAGAAATTTGCGCTTACTGCCAAGGTCGCGGCAAGGTGACACGAAATCAGGGCTTCTTTATGGTTTCTCAAACTTGTCCAAAATGTAGCGGACACGGACAAATTATCTCTAAGCCCTGCAAGCCATGCCGAGGAGTCGGTCGAGAGAAAGCCAAAACAGAAGTTGAAGTACATATTCCTGCCGGCGTCGACACTGGAATTCGCTTAAGAGTTTCGGGCGAAGGAGAATTGCCCGATTCAGCTCAAGCAAAGAACGCTGTTCGCGGAGATCTTTACGTCGAGATTCACGTGAAGCCAGATGAAGTTTTTGAAAGAGACGGATCTGATCTTTATACCAAAGTGCATATCCCTTATCCGACTGCGGTCTTAGGAGGAGAAATCGAAATACCTCTTCTCGAAGGAACCGAAAAATTAAAAATTCCGGCACTGATGAATTCGCCTTATCGCTCTGTTTTAAAATCACATGGCGTAAAAGATTTAAGGAGAAATAGACGAGGCGATTTAATTGTTGAGGTGCATATCGATACACCTGAAAAAATTTCAGCAGAGGCGAAAGATTTAATTGAAAAATTAAAAGTTGAGCTCAGCAAAGATTCTTCTTCTAAAGATTCAAAGACTGGAAAGAAAAAGAAAAAAGGTTTCTTCCACAGTCTTTTTTAAGATTTAAAAACCAAAAGCGAGCTTTAAACCGAGACTTCTTAGAGGCTGTAAATGTGCATATCGAGCCGCTTCTTGAGAAGTGACATAGGCGTCCATTGTAAAAAATCTTGTCATCAATCCTACGCCACCCGTGAAGTAGCCTTGCGAAAGCCCAACGCGAAAGGCGAGCATATTCCAAACCACAGATTCCATTCCAAAATGGATTTTATTTAAAATTTCTGACTCTTTGGTGATGTTTCTATAATCGATGGCGATGGTATTTTTAAAAATTTTCCAAGTGGGCTCGATTGCCACTCCAACGGAGATACTTTCAGGAATGTCCGTGGGAGCATTGCTTCCCCAAAACTGAGTATTCGCAATATCTTGATAAGTCACACCGAAGCTGGGCTTAATCTCAGTCCAAAGTGGCAAATAATATTTAGCTCCGACATCTACACCAAGTCCAAAAGCTTTTCTGGCAGGCCTATCCGATCCAAAAATTTGATCTACGATTTTTCCATTTGGATTTATCCCCTGCAAAATATCATTGAAAGTTTGAGTGTCATATTGGGTAATGCCCATTCGATAGAGCGGTTTCACCGTTACACCGACTTGAAGACTGTCTTGAAAAAATCCGTAACCGCTTCCGATGATGAGTCCCAAAGTTCCGTTACTTCCACCGAGTTCAACGACTTGGTTCGAAGGCAATCCCCCCGCTCGCATTCTGGCATCTACTAAGAAGTCTGCAAGAATGCCGACGTGAAGATTTTTTCGAGTATACGAAGGATAAAGATTGATACGAATGGCCTCAGCAGCAGTCGCCACTTCTCGTAAATATTT
>JAFLCD010000008.1 GCA_017302715.1 Deltaproteobacteria bacterium | reverse complement strand
AGAATTTTATCTCAAAGATGACGCCAAAGGAGATCCGTTGGTTTCTGAAGATGTTTTAGTGGCCCTCTACGATCAAAAAATGTCTGACCTTCAAAAATTGCGAGAACTTGCGCTTCAAGTGAATGCAGCACTACTTCCTCTTTTTAAGACTGCAAATTTTTCTCTCGTCGATTTTAAATTGGAATTTGGAAAAGATACAAAAGGTGAAATTGTTTTGGCCGATGAAATTTCACCGGACACTTGTCGAATCTGGGATGTTGCGAGCGGTAAAAAATTCGACAAAGATTTATTTCGTTTGGATTTAGGCGATTTGATTCAAGGCTATACCGAAGTTCGAGATCGATTGAAGAGAGTTTTAAATTCATGAAAAATTTTCAAATTCAAATTCGAGTGCGGTTCAAAGAGGGGATTTTAGATCCTCAATCTCAGGCGATCGAGGCCGCTTTGCAAAAGTTACAATTTAAATCGGTTGAAAAAGTAGCTTGCGATAAACTTTTTATGATCGACCTCAAAGCCGAAGACGAGGGGCAAGCGGTTCAACTCGGTCGTCAAATGGCCAATCAACTTCTTGCGAACGTCGTGATGGAAAATTTCGAAGTGGAGCTTGTAAGCGCATGACCTCCGGGATGACATCCCGGACATCCACCAGACGCTGGGCTGTGGTTCAGTTTCCCGGTTCAAACTGCGACCTCGATACTTTTAAAACTTTTCAAGCCATCGCAGAATCCACAGGCAATATCGAAGTCATCATGCATTGGCATGAAGAGCCTATTCAAAAAAATCAGTACGAAGTCATCGCTCTTCCCGGTGGTTTTAGTTTTGGAGATTATCTTCGCGCGGGCGCGATCGCGAAACTCAGCGCGGCCGTTCAAAACCTCGAAGACGTGGTTGAAGCGGGAGCCCATTTGATCGGCATCTGCAATGGATTTCAAATTTTACTCGAGCAAAAGCTCCTGCCTGGATATTTACAGGTGAATTCTCATCTCAGATTTATTTCAAAAACAGAAAACGTCGAAATTGCAGCTGAAGCTTTTCCTTGGTTTTCAAAAGAGGACGTAGGCGCGGTGGTTCGTTATCCGATCGCACACCGATTTGGAAATTATCAGTTACAAAAAATCGATCTCGCTGAATTTCATCCTGTTTTAAAATATCAGCAAAATCCAAACGGATCTTATGAATCGACGGCAGGTATTTATCGAAAGCTAGGGAAGGGAAGTCTTTTTGGATTGATGCCACATCCGGAGCGAGCGGCGTTTGAGGCTCTAAAACTTGCTGACGGATTAAAAATGTTTCAGCGAGCCGAAGAGAATTTGCGCGCAGATCGAAGTGGATCTCACGAAAATGCGGTGAATGCATGACGGTTACCGCGACCTTACTATCGGCATCACGCGAGCAGCTTAAAACTTTGGCTTTAGGCTGCGGACTTTCGGATAATGAGTGGGAACATCTTTGCAAAGTCTTGGGACGACTTCCCTCGGCCACCGAAATTCAAATGATTGGAGTAATGTGGTCAGAACATTGCTCATATAAAAATTCGAAACCTCATTTAAGAAAATTAATCTCAAAAGGAAAAGGCGTGCTTCAGGGCCCTGGAGAAAACGCGGGCCTTATTCAGATCGATGAAAAGCGTGCAGTGGCTTTTAAAGTCGAAAGTCATAATCACCCAAGTTTCGTTGAACCTTTTCAAGGCGCAGCTACTGGTGTTGGCGGAATCTTGCGAGATATTTTTACGATGGGCGCTCGTCCGATCGCGACCGGAAATTATTTGCGATTTGGAGATTTGCGAACGCCTAAGCATTCTTATTTGCTCGATGGCGTCGTTAGCGGCATCGCGCATTACGGAAATTGCATCGGTGTACCGAATGTGGCCGGGCATATTTCGGCCAATACCTGTTATCAGGGAAATATTTTGGTAAATGTTTTTGCGCTTGGGATTGTGGATCTCGATAAAATATTTCGATCGAATTCCGCGAAGCCTGGTCAATCGGTGATGATCTGGGGAGCAAAAACGGGGCGCGATGGAATTCATGGGGCCTCTTTGTTGGCTTCGGCCGATTTTGATTCGGATAAAAAGAAAACCGATGAAAGCGAGAACGAGCAAAAAATTCGAGTTCAAGTGGGAGATCCTTTTAAAGAAAAATGTTTGATGGATGCTTGTTTAGAAGTGATGACCGATCTTAAAGACGATCTCACGGCGATTCAGGATTTTGGGGCGGCGGGATTAACCTGCTCGACCATGGAAATTTCGGATAAATCGCAGATCGGTATGCGACTTGAGCTTTCAAAAGTTCCCGTTCGCGAAGAAAAAATGGAGGCCTTCGAACTTCTGCTCTCTGAATCTCAAGAACGAATGATGGCGATCGTTAAGAAAGGTTCAGAAGAAAAATTCAAAAAAGTTTTACATAAATGGGGTTGCGAAGCTGAAGTGATTGGCGAAACCACCGACACTAAACGCGCGCAAATTTTTTATCACGATGAACTTATGGTCGATCTTCCTGTTTCAGATTTGACAGATCCTCCTGCCGTCGAACTTGCTGAACCGAGCTGGCCAGAATTAAGTCTTACCAGCGCGGTGCCTGCAGATGTTAAAAATGAATGGGAAATTTTACTGAAGTTGCTGTCGTATCCAAGCGTCGCTTCGAAAAAGAGAATTTACGAACGCTATGATTCAACGGTGGGAGCGAGAACGGTTTTTGGTCCCGGTGCTGAAGCCGCCGTACTTTGGATCGGTGAAAATGCAGAAAGTTTTGAAGGCATTGCTTTTAAAGGTGTGGCCGATGAAGATTTTTATGAGCTGCATCCAAAACTTGGTGCACAAATTTCAATGGCGAGAGCCGCTCGAGGTTTAGCTTGCGTAGGCGCGAAGCCGATTGGAATCACTGACGGCATCAATGTGGGAAATCCACATCTTCCTCATGTTCAAGGTGCACTTAAGTTCATGGTCGAAGGAATGAACGAGGCGATTGAAATTTTTGAAACTCCCTGCGTATCGGGCAATGTCTCGATGTATAACCAAACCATTTTTGAAAATCAGCCGATGGATATTTTTCCGACCACCTTTATTGTGATGGTGGGTTTGATGAAAGATGTTCGAAAATCAACACCATCTTCATTTCAAAAAGCGGGCTCCGAAGTTTGGGCCCTTGAAGTTTCTGGAAATTCTGAAAACTTGCCAGTGAATTCGCTCTACTCCAGATTGTTTTGGAAAGAAGAGGAGCGCGATGGTCGCTGGCCCTTTTTAGATCTTAAATCAGAAAAGCGACTTCAAAATGCTTTGCTTGCCGGAAATGATCGAAATTTATTTTTAAGCGCTCGCGATATTTCTCAAGGCGGACTTGCTGTTTCACTTGCGAAAGCATGCGTCGGCGGCGAGAAAAATTTTGGATTCGAAGGAGACTTAAGCAAAACTCAAAGTCGACGCGATCAAGTATTATTTGGTGAACATCAAGGCCGACCTCTCGTTGAAATCGATCCTGCGAAGCGATCCGAACTCATGAAACTTGGACTTGAATTTCAGATCCAGCTCAAACGCATTGGTTCAGTGACTTCGGATGAAACATTTAGAATTGGTCCTCTGCTTTCGGGAGACACCATCCAACTTCTGCAAGCTTGGTCAGGAACTTTTAAATAATGTGTGGCATTTTTTCAGCTTGGAAAGTTCCTGAGGCGGCTCACTTAACTTATTTGGGATTGTTTGCGCTTCAGCATCGAGGTCAAGAGGGTGCAGGAATCATTTCTACTAATTTTCAAGCGGGTGAAAAATTCTTAGGCCATCGCGGCCAGGGTCTCGTTTCAAATATTTTTTCTAAACCACAAATCGAAAGTCTGCGAGGAATGGCAGCGATCGGGCACAACCGTTATTCCACAGCTGGCGGAAGTCACGCCAAAAATTTACAGCCGCTTTGGGTAGAGAGTTCGCTTTCTGAAGTCGCTGTCGCTCACAACGGTAATCTAACGAACGCTTCGATTATTAGACGAAAGCTTGAAGCCGAAGGCTCTGTTTTTCAAACCAATGTCGATACCGAAGTGATCATGCATTTGATGGCTCGGGCGAAAGGAACTGCCGCCGAAAGATTAGAATCTGCACTCGCAGAAGTGGAAGGGGCCTTTAGTCTCGTCGTTTTAGTACGCGAACAAATTTCGGGTTCTGCAAAAACGGAGACAAAGCTTTTCGTCGTGAAAGATCCGCACGGACTTCGCCCCCTGGTGCTAGGAAAACTTGGAGATGGTTATGTGGCTGCAAGTGAGACATGCGCTTTTGATCTAGTGGGCGCGACTCTCGAGCGCGAGCTTAAACCTGGAGAGGTTCTTGAATTTTCCGAGAACGCAGAAATGAAATCATGGTTTCTTAAGAAAAAAGTGACGCCGGCTCCTTGCGTTTTTGAATGGATTTATTTTTCTCGTCCCGATTCGCATGTCTTTGATGAGAGTGTTTATGAAATGCGAAAAAAAATGGGCGGAATTCTCGCAGCTCGCGATAAAGAAGAAGGCTTTACCGCAGATATGGTAATTGGAGTTCCAGATTCGGGAATTCCTGCCGCGATTGGCTATTCGCAAGCCTCGGGCATGCCTTTTGAAATGGGATTGATTCGCAACCATTATATAGGGCGAACTTTTATCGAGCCTCATCAGAGCATTCGCGATTTTTCGGTGAAGATTAAACAAAATCCGCTGCGAGATAATTTAAAAGGAAAAAGAATTGTCGTCGTCGATGATTCCATTGTTCGAGGAACAACTTCTAAAAAGATAAATCAATTTTTGCGTGAGGCCGGCGCTAAAGAAATTCATATGCGAATTTCGGCTCCACCTACCATCTCGCCTTGTTATTATGGAATCGATACGCCCAAAGAATCCGAATTGATAGCCGCTAATAAATCAGTTTCAGAGATTCGCGATTTCGTCGTCGCTGATTCTGTTAAATATATTTCAATCGCTGATTTATATGCCGGCCTTAAAATCGATCGCCCTATGTGCGACGCCTGCTTTACAAAAAAATATCCAATTGAGCCGAAGGATGCATTGGCTCGATCTAGCTGTTAAAGCTTTTGAAAGCTGATTCTAGGGGGCTTCGACTTGATCAGCTAAAATAGTTGAATCTCCTTTTAAAAAACGTGAAATGAGCGAAAAATGGCGGGGGTCCACATTTAAAATCAATCCATAATTATTTGAATAATCACTACCTAGCCATCGCATGGGATAAACGACGGTTTCTTTCTTATCTGTTCGAAAACGTACAAATTTTAATGATTGATTCAAAGTCGTAGATCTAATTATGAAATTTCTATCTGGCACGGTTTCATAAAATGATAAAAGTTCGAGGATATTGTTAGAACTCATACCTAAAGATCTCAACTGAAGGACAACGGCAAAAGTGTCGCCGAGAATTGACATCGGTTTTAAAAAATCAATTCTGGATTTCAGTTCAAGAAAATCCATATGATTAGGGAATAATCGACTGAAATAATTGAGGTCTGAAATCTTACGCCAAGAGACGTTCGTTTTTCTAAATGTATGCCAGCCTTTGTTTTTAGAATCAGGTGTCGCACTGATTCCAAAATTTATTAAAGTTCGATCTTTTTTTTGAAGTGAAATCAAAAACTCATTTTGAATACTCGGGTAGATATAAAATCTAAAATGAAGGCGTGCCCTGCCTGACGGATCATGTTCGATAATAAGAGTTTCGTTTGTACCATTCACAAACACTCTCGAGATTTCGTTCTCGCCTACACCCAGCTCTTTAACATCTACAGAAAATTCATAAATGGGCAGTGCTTCCGCGCTGACTTGAAAGGGTCTAATTTTAGCAGATTTCCATTCGCCTTTGTTTTTAAAAGGCGAGGGAGCCAGCAGATCTTCATTTCCATAAAATCGAATAGACTGTGTCTCCTTCTTAGAAAGATTTAGTCCCTTAGCCAGGATGTCTAAATTTTTTTCTAAGCCTGAAGAGGTCCATTCATTAACAGATAAGGGATCAGATTTTGGTGTGGGCTGATAGGCTCTAGCAATTATTTTTAGAAGAATTTTTGCCACTAATTTCATTTCGTCAAATTCTGAAAAAGCTCTCGGAAATCTAACTTCCAAAGTAGGGTTTTGGCTTGTTGCAAATCTTTTGAGAGAAATAAACGAATCATGATCTGCGAGTGAAAAGAGGATGGAGTCTTTCTTTAGAGAATATTTCCAAGGAACGACAGTTCTTAATTGCCGTCCCCTTGATAACTTTGCAAATAACTTTAAATCTTGAGAAAAATCTTTCGCCGAAGTGCTGGAGAATATATCAAAAGGTGAATGGCTCGTAGAATCAGAAGAGTAATCTCCGATTTCTCTCAAGAAGAAAAATAGACTCGGATAATAAATAAATTTATTTATCAAATTGAAAAGCATGTCGGGTGCTAAAACAAAAAGATTGTTTTCGCGGCTTTTGAATCCCAAATGTATATGTCCGCCACCACCCCCCGATGCAAAATCATAGGTACCTACAAAGCCTTGAGCTCGGATTCGCTCATCCATTACTTTCCATCGATTGCTGAGTTCGTCAAAATGGGCCGGAGCTTGATTGACTTCAATAGCTCCAGGCTCAAGATTGACGCTCAATTGGCTGCCGTCAGATAAATCTAGAATAAATTTTACGACAGAATTGTTGGTATGAATTTTAAACTTTCTAGACTGATGTCGAATACTGTGGTTTCTGCCATCCAAAAACCCTTCGCCTTTCACAAAGTCAATTCCATCAAAAATAAAACGTGCGACCTCATCAGGAATTTTACTATTTTTGGTAAATCGATATTTTTTTAACCACGCAGCCAATTTTATTCGACTAGCGGCATTGTTTTCAAATTTAACGGTAGAGTCTTTAGAAGTGATTCTAGGGCCCGAATCAAAATCCTTGAGAACTTCACTTGAGTAAGTCATTTCTGGGCCAAAAAGAAGATTTTGCTCCAGCCATTCTTCTGTGGGCACGAGAGGAATTTTTGGCGGCTTGCGGGAGGTCTCTGAAAATTTTTTAATAATTTTTTGGCAAACTTCTAACGAAGATCCCCATAGACAAAAACTCGTGGACTCAAAAATAAGAAATGAAATACTAAAAAATATTATTTTGGATGTCAGCAAGCGCTTTGCCATCTTAAACAACAAAATCCGCTTGAATTTACGTATATTCATAAGTGTTCAATCACTTTGAATCATCTTTTAATGCTGTAAGAATTTCTTTCAATTGTGCGTGAGCTTGAATCGAGACCTCAGTTGAAACATCAGTTCCAAAATCCAAAGGACTCAGTCGCCAGTTGAGAGCCGAGGGGTCTAAACTCGAAAGTCGGTTTAAAAAACCCTCTCTCGAAAAATTCATAGCATCCGAGGAATTGCTACCATTGGTTTCATGGGTAATTTCAAAAATCCAATACTGAATGGCTTTTTGTTCAGTTGGTGAAAATTGAGAAATTTTATTTTTAAGTTTTTTCCAAAAAGTAAGTCGGCGGAGTACTGATTGAATGGAGGAATCAATGTTACCGCTAAAATCGTGGTAATTCGAACGTTTCAAAAAAGTTGCGTGACCTTGATCGTGGATAAAAAAATTATTTGAATCGAGAAATCGGCTATCGGCAGCAGTGGGCCTGTCGACAAGGCCTAGAAGATAAACGGGTAAAAAAGAGAGGGAGTTGATTTCTTCGATCGATAAAGAAAAATGAGTCGGGAGGTCAACCGCATTTGGATTGAGAATCGGCTTTAATTCATCAAAAATTTGAAAACTTGCTGGTTTATGTAGTTGGCCTTTCAGCAAGAGAAGAATTTCGTGAAACTCTTTTGCAAATCTTCTTCTTTCTGCAAATTCTTGTGAGATACTACTTCTTACCGGTTTGCCTTGAGCTCGAGCGTTTACAATTGCAACTGGGTCAATAAAGTAATAACCACGAAATTTCAACCATACTTGTGTGGCAATCCAAAGATCTTCGTAAGTTGGTCTAGCAGCTCGAAATTTTAATTCATTTAAAATGCCTTGAGCGTCTCTTTTTATTTTGGCTAGACCCGCGAACTCCGACCATTCTGAAAGATGTTCGAGAAGCTTTTTAACGTGGCGCCAATCCTTTTCTTGAACATTAAGTTTTTCCATTCGATTTAAGTCGTTTATTTTCTGAGATAATTCCTTTTCAAGGCGTCCTAAAATCCAATCGTAACTAGATTTATCAATAAGGAGTGCCTGAGCCCCAAGTTGACTCGGTTGGAGGTCGGGCTTATCTAATTTTAATTTCGTAACGGAATGCCAAAATTCAAAAACCTTCTCGCCAAAAGGAGATAAACTTTCTTTCGCATCGCTAGAAATATCTGAAAGGATCTTTAGGCATTCAACATTTGCAAAAGCTCCGGCGTTCGAAAAAATGCCAAATGCAAAAATGAAAATGAAAAATTTTATTTTCATGAATCCGCTAAAAGTGCAACTTTTATGCCAAGCTTAAGCCACTTTGAGCGGCTTATATTTAATGGGCTTTGGAGCCGCATCGCCGAGGCGTTTCTTTCGATCTTCTTCGTAGTCCGAATAATTTCCTTCGAAATAAACGACTTTCGAATCGCCTTCGAATGCCAGAATCGCCGTCGCCACACGATCTAAGAACCAACGATCGTGAGAAATAATAACGGCGCAACCTGCATAAGAATTTAAAGCTTCTTCAAGTGCACGCAGAGTATTCACATCGAGATCATTCGTGGGTTCATCGAGCAGCAACAAATTCGAACCTTCGCGCAGCATCTTCGCAAGTAAAACGCGATTTCGTTCTCCTCCAGAGAGTTGACTCATTTTCTTTTGTTGATCGCCGCCGGTAAAATTATAGCGTGCGACATAAGCGCGAGCGTTCACTTCTTTTTTTCCAAGCGCAATCAGATCTTGCCCTTGAGAAATTTCGTCGTAGACCGTTTTGTTTGGATCGAGAGAATCTCGAGTTTGTTCGGCGTAACAAAATTTAACCGTGTCGCCGACTTTCAAAGTTCCTGAATTAGGTTTTTCTTGGCCGACAATCATTTTAAAAAGTGTTGTTTTACCAGCGCCGTTTGGTCCGATCACGCCAACGATTCCGCCGCGAGGTAAGTTAAAAGTAAGATCTTCAATCAGAAGTTTATCGCCAAAAGCTTTCGACAGATTTTTAAATTCAACGACAGTGTTTCCAAGTCGTGGTCCTGGTGGAATATAAATTTGAAGATCGTCGATATTATCAGCGCCGCCTTCAGCCACCATTTTTTCGTAAGCCGCAATACGAGCTTTTGATTTCGCTCGTCTGGCCGAAGGACTTTGTCGAATCCATTCGAGTTCTCGTTCCAAAGTTCGCTGACGATTTTCTTCGGTCTTTTCTTCTTGTCGCATTCGCTCTTCTTTTTGCTCAAGCCATGAAGAATAATTTCCTTTAAACGGAATTCCTTCTCCGCGATCGAGTTCCAAAATCCAACCCGCTACATGATCCAAGAAGTAACGATCGTGAGTGACGGCGATGACGGTGCCTTTATAATTTTGCAAATAAATTTCTAACCAGGCCACAGACTCAGCATCTAAGTGGTTGGTGGGCTCATCTAAAAGCAAAATGTCTGGAGCTTCGAGGAGCAAGCGACAAAGCGCGACCCGACGTTTTTCACCTCCTGAAAGGTGAGTGACGGGACCATCCATCGGAGGAAGTCGCAAAGCTTCGGCTGCGGTTTCTAAAACGCGTTCCATTTCCCAGCCGTTGACCGCATCGATTTTTTCTTGAACCGAAGCCTGTTTCGCAATGAGCTTCTCCATATCTTCTGGAGACATTTCTTCGGCAAATTTAGCGTTGATCGCAGCGAACTCAGCGAGCAAGGCGCCGGTTTCTTTTAGGCCCATCGCGACGTTTTCGCGGACGGTCTTTTTTTCATCGAGCTGAGGCTCTTGCATCAAGATGCCAACCGAGTAACCATCGCTTTTGAGCATTTCGCCGTCGAAATCTTTGTCGAGGCCCGCGATGATTTTAAGTAGAGAAGATTTTCCCGCGCCGTTTAATCCGAGCACGCCAATTTTGGCGCCATAATAAAAAGACAAATAGATATCTTTAAGGATTTGTTTTTTAGGTGGAACGATTTTGCTCAGTTTTTTAAGCGTAAAAATGATTTTTTCAGACATGAAAAAGAGATTAGCGAAATATAAGACGGAGGCAATCTTTGACTATATATAAAGGAGGGCGATTTTGCCCCCAAGGCTTTTTGGGCCCCAGGGGTTTAAATCGAGTTTATAGAACTTATTTAGAGGCAGGCTTTGTTCCTGGAGCCATATATTCGATAGCAGCATCCCAAAAACTTTCACCTTGCGCAGTTTTTGTCGCGAAGTCTGGAGTAGCTCCGTTGTTTTCGATGGTATCTCCATTCAATCTAAAAATGCGGCTAGCCGTTAAGCTCAAAGCGATTTTTGTACGCGGAGAAATGCCGATGCCGATCACATTTCCACCAGCTCCCATCGATCGAGCGCCGATGACTTTGGCTGCGTTCGTATCTTGCATATAAGTTGCAAAAATATCACACATACTCGCGCACATTTCGTCGACGAGAACAAAAGTTCGGCCCTTCCATGGATTGGAAACTCCTGTAAGTTCAGAAACTCCCATAAAAGAAATCGGAGAACTGTAAAGTTTACCTTCCGAAATATCTTTTTGAAGAATATTCCAAATGTCTCCATAGGCTTCTTTGAGTTCGAGAGGAAGCCAAGCCGATTTTAGTTCGGAGACTTCTTTGAAAGTACCTGACCATTCTTCGTTGATTCGAATCGAAGCTTTGTGAGCAGGAGTTTTGTTTTCAAAAAAAGCGCGAATAAGTTGATATCCAAACTCTAAATAACCTCCGCCATTCGAGCGAGTATCGAGAACGAGAGTGGTGACGCCAAGATCTTTAAGTTTTTGAAAAGCATTGGCATAATCTTCGCCTCTTAAAATTTGGCAGTAGGCGATATAGAAATCTCCAAATTGTTGATACGCGCCGCAAGAAATTCGAGAGTACATAAAATCTTCAATTTGATAGATCGCCATCAGGCCGCTGGTGCTGGGAACTAAGGTAAATGGTAAGCCACCAATTTCAAGACTTTGGCCATTGGTTGGTTCAGCTTTCCTTACGAGAACGTCGTTCGCAATTAACTTCTGAATAGAATTTTCAACCTGAAGCAAATTCAATTTTTCAAATGAATCTGGTTTAGAAGTTTTTTGAGACATCTTTGCTTTGAAAGCTTCTTTTCCTGGATTTGCAAATTTTCCAATAAAAGTAGTAGGGCTTTTCCATTCTTGAATACCTACAAAAACTTTTTGAGCTTGAGCTTCAACGCCGTAAGAACGTGAGTTTAATAAATCGAGTAATTCGTAAATATCGAACTGACGCCATTTGATATGGCGAGTGAAGGTTTGTTCTCCACGTTTGATCACAACTTCAGCGATGCCTTTTGCACGGTTGGAGCTGTAATCATTGAATTGAAATGTAATATCCGCAAATCCGTAAGTTTTATTAGACTCTTCATTTCCTAAATTTCGGTAAGGAGTGATTTCAGTTTGAATATATTCTGCTGGAGTTTTTCCGTTAATCGTTTGAATGATATCTCCGTTTTGAACCGTATTTTGATCCATAAATATTTGGGGAATAACGAAATTTACTTTTAAAATATCTCCTTCGACAGACCGATCTCTCGAAGCAAAGAATCCAAGCGTATTAAATTTTTGCTCTCCTAACAGATAGTCTCTAAAGGAATAGGTGCTGACATGCGCATCATGAAATTCAGAGACAAATTTTTGCATAAGTCCAAAAAACGCATCGCGATCCATTTTTGGATCTGCTAATTTTTCGGAGTAGGCGGCTTTAAGATCGGCCCATTTGAAATTCCATTTTTGTTCTTTATAATCCATCAGTCCGTAATACTCTTCGATATGAGTGACGAACCAATTGAACTCCTGAGTTTTTTGTTCCAGATTAAATTCTGAAAAATCTTTGGTTGTGATTTGGGCTTGAGCGGTAGAAAAAATTCCTATCGCCAAAACCACAGTGAGTTTTAATTTTTGAATAAATTTCATTTGTAATTTCCCCTTAATATTTAGTCTAAATTTTTTGACAGTAGGCCCCAAGCTTAAAAGCGAATTTTAAATGGCTTATGGCGTTAAGATCGCGACACATTGCGTTCTTGACCTTCGAGTAAGGGTCTATTTCAGTGAAGAGAATGAGTTGGATTAAAGAACTAAAGTCTCCGGGAATTCAGGCTAAGGCCGCACCCATTGAATCAAAAGCTTCGGCTAATCTTTGGACGAAATGTGTAGATTGCGGAGCGATTTTATATCGGGTTGAAATCGAGAGGAATCGTTACGTATGTTTGAAGTGTGATTACCATTTTCCGATGCCGGCTCGTGAGCGAGTAGAACTTCTTTGTGATGCGGGGACTTTTAAAGAATTCGATGCAGATTTGGTGCCTACCGATCCACTTAAGTTTGTGGATGTCTCTTCTTATGCAAATCGTATTTTGGCCTCTCAAAAAAAGACGGGTGAAAAAGATGCGGCGATTTGGGGCGAGGGCGAATGCGAAGGTCAAAAATTTTCTCTAGCGATTTTTGTTTTTGAATTCATGGGTGGAAGTATGGGCTCCGTCGTCGGCGAAAAAATCACTCGCTGTTTTGAGTATGCCCGCGAGAAAAAAATTCCGGCAATCGTGGTTTCCTCCTCAGGCGGGGCGCGAATGCAGGAAGGTATCTTATCTTTAATGCAGCTTGTAAAAACTTGCGCCGCTCTTCAAAAAATGAAGCGCGAAGGCCTTCCTTATATATCTTTAATGGCGCATCCAACGACAGGCGGAGTCGCTGCGAGTTTTGCAATGCTTGGCGATATCGCAGTCGCGGAGCCGGGAGCGTTAATTGGATTTGCGGGACCACGCGTGATTGAGCAGACCATTCGTCAAAAACTGCCTGAAGGTTTTCAAAAGGCTCCTTTTTTATTGGAGCACGGAATGATCGATCAGATTCTTCATCGTAAAGATCAGAAAAAATATATTTCTCAGGTTTTTAGAATGCTCAGTGCTTCAGCAAACGAAAAATGATTAATCCTAAGAAATTCGAAATCCCTTCGAAAATAACTTATAAACTCGATCGAATGCGTTTGGCCTCAGCTCTTCTCGATCAACCGGAGCTCGGTAGAAAAACTATTTTAGTCGCAGGCACGAATGGTAAGGGGAGCACTGTTCAGTATCTTACTTCTCTTTTTTTAAAAGCTGGTTTGAAGGTGGGAACTTATACTTCACCTCATGTGGTTTCGCGAACAGAGCGCATTCGAATTAATTCTAAAAATATTTCGGAATTCGAACTCAAAAAATTCGAGAAGAAATATGCGTCTGTTTTAGAACCCCTTACTTATTTTGAGCGAATGACCGTTTTGGCTTTTTTGATTTTTCGAGAAAAGCGAGTGGATATTCAAGTTCTAGAAGTAGGCTTAGGCGGAAGACTGGACGCCACCAATATCTCAGACCCTGATTTTTCAGTGATTACTTCTATTGATTATGATCACCAAGAAATTTTAGGAAACAAACTTTCGCAGATCGCTAAAGAAAAAGCCGGCATCATGCGAAAAGGTAGAATTTGTTTTTCCGCTCCTCAATCAAAAGAGGCGGCGGAGAGTTTGAGAATCGAGGCCAGAATCAAAGGTAGTCGGATGGAATGGGCGTCGAAAGCTAAAAGCTTTTCAAAGCCATTAGAGAAAGTTTTAGCTCGGATCAAAAAAGATCGAGGTCTTCATCAAGAGATTAATGCAAGATTAGCGTTAAATGTTTTTCAAGAAGCGGCCTTTGAATGGCATTTAGATTTTAATTTTAAAAAAATAATAGCAGCGCTTAAGGGTGATTTGCTTCCGGCCCGGATTCAGTGCATCCGAAAGAAGCCGCTCTTCTTAGTAGATGGCGCTCATAATCAAGCGGCCGTGACAGCTCTTCTTCAATCTCTTAAAAAAAATTACCCGAAGCAAAAATTTGATCTTGTCTTTGGCTTGATGGATGATAAAAACCCTGCGGCAGTTATTCGAATTCTTAAGCCTCTGGTTTCGCGAGTTTTTCTTGTGAAAGATTTTTATCCAGAACGGCAAATGTCAGTAGAAAAATTAAAAAGCTTTTGGAAAAAAAAGGATGCCGGAGTGATCACGAATTTGTCTTTAGGCTTGAAAGCTCTTTGGAAATCAAAGAAAGCGGTCTTAGTTGCGGGATCTTTTTATTTGGCCGGTGCTGTTTTAAAAGATCTTAAAAAAATGAAAGTCATTTCATGAGTGCTGCTTTGAACAAGCTGACCATGGTCACTTGTTACGATGCTACTTTTGCAAAAATTTGCGCAGATGCGGAATGCTTTGATTATCTTTTGGTCGGCGATTCCTTAGGGATGGTGATTTCGGGAGAATCCTCAACCACTAAAGTCGGGATGAAAGAAATTTTGCATCATGCATCTGCCGTAGCGCGAGGCCTTCAGAGCTCGAAGGTTTTGAAGAAACCGACCTTGGTTGTGGATATGCCTATCCATTCTTATGAAGATCCCGATCTCGCTTTAGAGAATGCTAAGCTTCTCGTTCGAGCAGGCGCCGATATGGTGAAAGTCGAAGGCGATGTCTCAGATGTTGTTAAAAAACTACGAGATTATAAAATTCGCGTCTGCGGACATATCGGATTAACTCCGCAGTCGATTCAAGATTATAAAGTCCAAGGCAGATCCGAGCTCGAAGCTGAGAGACTTTTAAGAGAAGCTAAAAATTTAGAAAAAGCCGGAGTAGAAATTTTAGTGCTTGAGATGTTGCCAGCTTCACTCGCCAAAAAAATTACAGAGTCTATTCAAATTCCAACCGTCGGCATTGGGGCGGGCGTGGAGTGCTCGGGCCAAGTTTTAGTCCTTTATGATTTATTAGGTTTCAACCCCGACTTTAAACCTAAATTTTTAAAAACTTATTTGGATGGATATTCTTTGATAAAAATTGCGCTTCAAACTTATGCCGCAGACGTCCAAGAGTCTCGATATCCTTCCGACGAGACTAGTTTTAAATAATGAAAATTTTAAGAACCCGAAAAGAATTTTCTGCTTGGAGATCTCAGAAAAAATTTAATCATAAATCTATTGGATTTATTCCGACGATGGGAGCTCTTCATGCCGGGCATTTAAGTTTGGTAAGTCATTCACGAAAACAAAATGATTTAACGGTGGTCAGCATTTTTGTAAATCCCACACAGTTTGGCCCCAAAGAAGATTTAAAAAAGTATCCTCGAACGGAGGTCGCAGATTTAGATCTACTTCGAAAATCGAAAGTCGATGCCGTTTTTCTGCCTAGATCAGTTAAAGAAATTTATCTCTTGAAGGATGAAACAAAAATTCAACCTCGCTCTTCACTTACAAAT
This sequence comes from Deltaproteobacteria bacterium, assembly GCA_017302715.1. Classification (GTDB taxonomy): domain Bacteria; phylum Bdellovibrionota; class UBA2394; order UBA2394; family UBA2394; genus JAFLCD01. The sequence goes on along the minus strand of JAFLCD010000008.1, from coordinate 91,498 downwards.
ATTTTAGAAGGTCGATTTCGTCCCGGGCATTTTGAAGGCGTTGTGACCGTTGTCTTTAAACTTTTTTCAATTGTAAGACCTGCACGAGCTTATTTTGGTGAAAAAGATTATCAGCAATTGCAGGTCATTAAAGCGATGGTTGAAGATTTATTTTTGCCTATTCAAATTATTCCCGTAAAAACTTATCGAGAAAAATCAGGTTTAGCGATGAGCTCTCGCAATCGTTATTTGGATTCAAAAAGTTTTAAAAGCGCTGCAGATCTTTATAAAGTCATGAAAGCTAGTAACACCTTAAGCGAAGCACGAAAAAAATTAAGTTTACTCGGTTTTAAATTGCAATATTTAGAAAATTGGAATGACGATCTTTCAGCCTCTCGAGCTGGAAATAAAGGTCGTTGGCTGGTGGCCGCTTTTTACAAAAATATTCGCCTCATAGACAATCAAAAAAAATAAGCTCCTCATTAACTAAGTCTTTACAATTTAGCTCAATTTTTGAAACGTAAAGACGGGTTTTAGGGTTGTTCTAAAAAATGGCGAAGAGGGAGGGGTGAGCTATTTTTTCATCTCTGGGGTTAGCATATTTTATTTTAGCGGGTCAGCTTTTTCATTTTCCTCCTGCAGGTTTTATGACCGAAGAGCCTCCTTATAGGGAGCTGAAAAATTTTGGGGATTTAGAAGTTCCTTTGACTGTTCTCGATAAGAATCTTTCTCTTCACGAGCAAATTCTAAATTTTTCAAAAGACGAGAAATTCCCCGAAGCCTCTTTTATTAGGCGAGGCTTTGATGTTGTTATTCAAATTTTAGAGCAGGGACGTGAGCAGGAATTCGCGCTTACTTTTTTAAATCCCGAAACAGAAAAAGAAAGCACTTTGCTTCTCGAAGGGTTTTATTATTTAGGTGGAGAAGACCAAGAGTTTCTCAATGCGTTTTTCTTTCAGGGGCTGATTACTCTTATAAAATGTAATCCAGATAAAAATATTTCGGAGGTTATTCAATATCTCGAAACAACAAAACGCCCAGAGTTCGCCAGTTTTTTAACACGAATGGAATTAGGCGAGAGTTTTGAAGACCGATTGATCAGCGATCAAAGTTTTCATCAGTTCATGATGTCTTACAGCGATCAATCCTTTATCTTGGAATATCTTACCAAATTTTCTCGACGCATGATGACTCAGAAAACGGAGCTTTGGGATGACACTCTTTTTTATCTTTTAAAATGGAGAAATAGCACTTTTTGGTATCACAAAGATGCTTATCCAGAGATTCAATTTCAGATGAATATTCTTCGACCTGCGGTTAATGATCCCGAGGGAAGGCATATCGCTGAGGCAGTGCTGGAATCAGAAAATTTTTCTCAGCAGGCAACTTTGTTAACTTCAGGTTTAAAAAGTTCCAATCATCGCGTGAAAACTTTGTCGGAGTATTTTTTTGAAAATACTATTTCAGATGATACTGCCGATCAGATTTTAAAACGATTGGGAAAAGCTAAAGAAGATATCCAAAGAAATGAGCTTTTTCTTCGTCGAAAAATTTTATCGCCTTATGGCTTGGAATTATTAAATACGTGGTTTTCTGAATCGCGATGTCCTCAATGTCTGGCGGTTTATTCGGCTTCGTCTCAATGGAAAGATTCTGCCTTAGATCTGATATTTATTTTTTCGAACAGAATAGAGCGAGATCAAGACGGTGAAAAGATGAGAGTAGACGCCATCGCGAAACTTTCCAGTTCTGTTCACTTAAGTAAAGATGCTGAAAAGATTCTAAAAGATCCAAAACGTGCGATTCAGCTTCTTTCTGCTTTAAAAGCCTCGAGCGAGTTTTCTGAGAAAACCTCCTTGGAAATTTTAGAGTGGCTTCCGTTAAGCTCTAAATCATCAACTTTTGATTTTAATAATAAAAATAGGCGCTTATTAAATGAAATTTTATCTTATTATGTGAGTCATTTTTCAAGGCTCAGTCCGGATCTTTATCCAGACCTTTTCCAGCGAATAGAAGTTATCTTTGAATTGCCCCCAGATAAGGCGACGGATGAAATTCTTCTGATGCTTCTAAAAAATATGAAAGAAAGCTCTGTGGACTTAAAGCCTAAAATAGAAGTTTTTCTCGAACAGATGAAATAAATTAAGCGAATCGAGTTTCAATTTGAGTCAAACGTTGAGAAATTTCCGTCAACATTGAATCTGAAACTAAGCCTTTTCTTAAAAGAACAGTAGCGACTCTTGAATCGAGAGCTTTTTCAAATTGAGTGTGATCAAGGATCTGATCTTTTAAATGATAAGAATCTTCAGCACCTAAGAGTTTTGATCGAACAAGGTTTCCTAAGATTTGACTAACTGTCTGCTCATTTAATTTTTGCAGTCCATGTGCAGCTTCAATGGTCATATTCACGGCGTCGCATAAAAGCGTCGAACGATCTTCAGCAGTTGCTATATTCAATTTAAAATCCCCCTACAACTATTACACAATCCTATGGCGAGTAGAGTCAAATGGATTCGATAGAGCCAGAAATCTCTTTTTGAATATGACGCAAAAAGTCATGGAGCTCTTCTTGTCGAGATTCTGAAACCATGAACATAAGGAGTGAGCGATTTTTGTCGTGTCGCTCAGTTCGGATGCGGGCTAGCCCGTCATAGGCATCGAGTATGGCTTGCAAATAAACGACTTCGGAGCGGTCTACCCATGCGTAAAGTAGTTTCGTCTTTTCTGGAGAAATTTCTGCCTTCGATGATTTTTCTGTAAATGATTGCATAGTAAAGCGACGCTTTTTTGTTCTCTCTACAGCTCTGCGTCATTCACATCTCACTGACAACTTTTTTTTTAAAATCTGGGGTCGGGTTAAAAAGGTGCCAGGTCAGCTCGGGGAAATGCATTTTATCCCAAAAGATTTACCTGACCTGGCACCTTTTTAACCCGACCCCGGAGTGACAACTTTTTTTTCAAGGCAGTTGGCACGGACCTAGCAAGGTTAACTAAATTCAAGTTCAAAAAACGTCGCAAATTTTAAGGGTCGAACAAAGAGGGAGTAAGAATATGAAATCAACGTTCAAAGTTTTAGGCGCAGTCTTTATGCCAGCCGTTCTGTTAACCGGATGCGGAAGTTTACAATTGGGAGATAACGTTCAGTTGAAGTTAAATCCTGAAACTCAAACCGCCAATCTCGAAGTCGAGATGAGTGATGGCTTACAAGTTTCTATGACAGGTGATTACCCAATTGCTAACGGAAAAGGCCGACTTTATTTTGTCGATGCTACTAAAACCACGAATGCCAGAATTGGCGTTGAAGTGAATCTTGCCGCTGTTGCAGGTTCAACCATGACAGATATGGGTGCGATTACCACTTTACCAAATGGTTCCCCACTTCCTGTCGCGATGACACCTCCACTTTTAACGATTCCAGTTCTTAAAAACGCAAATTTTTCCTTGGATGCAGCATTTGCTTTAAGTCCTGATCTTCAAATTGCTTCATTGATTGGTATCCAACAGTTTTCGGCAAAATATGTTCCTGCTGGAATTGCCCTTTGTCAAAACTTTAGAGATTCAAACAATGTTGCTTTCGCAGCGGTTTGTATTTTTGGTGCAAGTGCTAGCGGAAAAACCGGTGGTATTTTTGTGGGAGCAAATTTTGGCGAAGTCTTGAATATGGATAATTTGTTAGCTTCGAAATCTTCTTCGGCTAAATTATTCGCCTCTTCAGCACCTTTCACCATTCAAGCAAAAGCCATCAGCTCTTCAAACTTTACAAGCACGATGGTAGACCCAAAAAACTTGCTTAAGGGAAGCGCTGTTAGCAAAACCATTTCAAATGTGCAAAAAGTTCTCAGCGTTCGACGTTAAGGGTATTCTAAAAATAATCTGAACCACACACGTAAAAAACCCGCTTATCACTAAGCGGGTTTTTTATTTTAAGAACATTTAGGAATGCGTTTGAGAGCTTCTTTAAGTCTCTCTTCAGGGACAGTGAGCGCGATTCTAAAATAACCTTCACCTTGCTTTCCAAATCCTGATCCTGGAGTAACAACCACTCCAAGTTCTAAAAGTTGAGAACAAAAATCGGCAGAAGTTCGGCCAGCTGGATTCGTAACCCAAAGATAAAAACTCGCACCACCATCGAAAACTTCATAACCTAGATTTTGCAATCCTTTGACCATGAGCTCTCGTCTATAAAAATAAACTTCTTTCGAAGGTTGAATGAGTTCTGAATCTTTTCCTTGAAGCGCTGTGATTCCTGCCCACTGAACAGGTTGAAATACTCCGCTATCGAGAGTGGATTTGATTTGATAAAGCCCTGCAATCAGATCTGCGTTTCCAACTGCAAATCCTATCCGCCAGCCCGTCATATTATAAGATTTGCTTAAGCTAAAAAATTCGATCGCCACATCTTTGGCTCCAGGAACTTGAAGCACCGAGGGAGGAGGAACTTCATATCCCTGCTCGCAGTAAGCGCCATCGGAGCAAATAATAAATCCAAATCGCTTCGCTCTCTCGACAAGCTGAGCATAGATATCGAGTTCGACCGTCGCTGAAGTTGGGTTGTGTGGATAATTGATGTAAACAACTTTAACCGTTTTCCAAACGTGATCAGGAATTTCTGACCAGTTGGGTTTAAATTTATTTTCTTTTTTGAGAGCGTAATAAGCTGGAGTTCCCCCTGCTAAAATCGTGGCGTTGGCGTAAACCGGATATGCTGGATCAGGAATCAAAGTGAAATCGCCTGGGTTAACAAATGCCTCTGTAAAATGAGCTAGGCCTTCTTTGCTTCCGATCAGCGACATGACTTCGGTTTTAGAATCGACCGAAACGGAAAATCTTCTCTGCATCCACTCGGCACAAGCGTCACGAAATTCTTTAAGACCTCCGTAAGAAGGATAACGATGATTTTTTTGATCGCGAGCAGTCTCGGCAAGTCTTTGAATCATCGGCGTGGGTGTAGGTAAATCGGGATCGCCAATTCCTAAGTCGACAAGATCTTTACCTTTAGAAAGAAGATCACGTTTTTTTTCGTCGATTTGCGCAAAAATATAAGGAGGAAGTTTTTGAAGTCGTAAAGATTTTTGAATTTTCATTTAGATTTCCTTTGTATTTGAAAAAATTAAACGAGTTGAAGTTCGACTAAGCGATCGAACTCTCTCTTCAAAGCTGAATGATGAGTTTCATCCAGTTTGACGAGAGGTAAACGAGGCGAAAGATTTTGTTTTAAAATTTGCCCTACCAACCATTTTACTGGAATGGGATTGCTCTCTACGAAAAGAAGTTGAGTAAGTTTGTGAACCTGCATTTGAATTTTTTCTGCTGTTTTTAAATCAGATTTTTTAAAGGCCGCAAGCATCTGCACTAAAGCTTTAGGTGCAATATTTGAAAGCACACTCACTGCGCCATGCGCGCCAATTGAAAAAAAAGGTAAATTAAAAGGGTCATCGCCAGAGAGTAAAAATTTATTTTCGGGAAGATCTTTGCGAATCTCTAAAATCTGATCCCAATTTCCTGAGGATTCTTTGATCGAAGCCACATTCGAAATTTTCCAAAGCTCACGAATCGTAGCTGGAGTTAAATTTACGGCTGTTCGTCCCGGGATATTGTAGACCATGATTGGAAGCGCAGCACTTGCGGCTACTTTTTGATAATGTTCGATTAATCCTCGCTGAGGAGGCTTGTTGTAACCTGGAGTAGAAATGAGAGCGGCATCTGCACCGAGCGAAGCAAGTTTTTTAAAGCGCGAGATCGTTTCAGCGGTGTTCGAAGTTCCACATGATCCTAAAATTTGAATTTGATCTTTATAAGTAATCGCAATTTTTAACGCTGTTTCCCACTCAGCTTCAGTGAGGGTCTGCCCTTCGCCTGTACTTCCGGCAACGACAATTCCCTTGATGCCGGCTTGAATTTGTCTCTCGATCAGCTTTCGATAAGCTTTTTCATCAATACCGGTTTCATTTTCTCCAAAGGGAGTGACAAGCGCGGTGTAGATGCCTTCAAAATTCATGAAGCCGTTGCCACTTTTTTAAGAAAGGGAGGAGTTTTTTCTTTTCCTACGAGATCCTCAAAAGTTTCTCTCTCGCGAATAAGATAATGTTTTTGTTCACGGATCAAAACTTCAGCCGCTTTAGGTCGAGAGTTATAATGACTCGACATCGATGCTCCATAAGCTCCGCAACTCATTACGGCGAGTAAATCACCGGGTTGAAAATTTTGAATGCGTCGAGCTTTAGTTAAAATATCTCCGGATTCACAACAAGGCCCGACAACTGAAGCTTTAATCTTTTTATATTTGCGGTAGTGAACAGGCAAAATCGAATGATAGGCGCCGTAAAGAGATGGACGAATGAGATCGTTCATGCCCGCATCGGCGACGATAAAATTATCGCTCTCGCCCCGTTTAACATAGAGAACTTTCGTTAAAAGGATTCCTGCATTTCCAACGATGCTTCTTCCAGGTTCCAAGATAAGAGTAAGTTTTCGATCACCAATTTCTTTGATCAAAGATTCTGCCCAATGCTTAATACTGGGAGGTTTTTCGTTGTTATAAATCACTCCGAGTCCGCCACCTAAATCGAGAATATTTACTTCAGGTTTTAACTTTTGCACCTGATCGTAAAGTTTCAACATTCGACGAACCGAATCCATGAACGGTGCCACTTGCGTAATTTGGCTTCCGATATGACAAGCGAGCCCAATCAAGTTCACATTCTTTAATCTCAACGTAGATCGAACAAGTTCTAAAGCTTGTCGATAAGGAATTCCAAATTTTGAATGTTTAAGACCCGTTGCAATATAAGGATGAGTCTTAGGATTTACATCTGGGTTTACGCGAATACAAATCGAAGCCACTTTACGATGACTTTTCGCGATGCAATCAATCGCGACTAACTCCTGTTCACTTTCAATATTGAAACAGAGAATTTTTTTCTTCATCGCAAAATCAATTTCTTCGCGAGTTTTTCCTACTCCAGAAAAAACAATTTTATCCGCAGGAATTTCGGCTTCAAGTGCTCGAAAAAGTTCACCGCCCGAAACAATATCGGCACCCGCACCCATTTGATTGAGAGTTCGTAAAATGGATAAATTAGAATTCGCTTTTACCGAATAACAAATGATGTGAGGAATAGGCTTAAGAGCTTCTTCTAACTCTTGATAAGATTTTTCAATATTGCTGCTAATGTAAACATAAGTCGGCGTTCCGTATTTTTCAGCCACTTCAGCTAAGTTGACTCCGTCCGAATGAAGCAGGTGATCTTTGTATCGAAATCCATCAAAAATTGGGGGCACAAAATTTCCTAAAAATGAGTTACAATTCCCGCGCGTAAAACATACGCCGACTGCGAATTCGATACCTTATCGTAAAACGGGCCTGGAATAAAATGACCAAAACTTAAATCAGCTGTGCAATAACGATTGATCGGCCACAGAGTTATAATATTGTACTCAACTCCGTAAAGGTATCCGCCCGCCTGCTGAGATTTTGTCGCTGCAAAAGGCACGACCACATTCACTGCAGGTTTGAAAAAGTCAGCTGCATCGTAAGCCATCTTCATACGACCGTAGACAGTATTTGAAATAGCCCCAGCGTGAGGAGACGCTGCCACATTGCTGTCGGTCCCATCTGCATTTCTGACGGATTTTCCACCTGGTAGAACTTCTTCGAAAACTAAAAGAGAGATGTCGTAGTCGCGAGAGAATGCAAAACTTTTAATTTTATTTCTCGCCAGATCCGTATCAGAAGTTCCAGAGGAATAACCTGCTTCAGTAAGCAGTGAAAATTTTCCCATACGATTAAATTCGGAGCGAAGAACTCCATTCACAGCTAATAAATCGCGGCCCACAATTTTTCCGCTAAATAAAACGGCTTCAGCCTTTAAATTAGCGAAGGAAAATTGATTCTGAACATAGAAATCAAAAGACCAGTAAGCGGTCTCCGCATTCACTAAACTTGCAGTGTTCGTGACCGAAGAAGAAGGTTGATAGGCATCCTGGGCGTTGTAAGCCAAAGACATTCCAATTTCTTGATCTTCTTGTTTTCGACCAAAAGTAAAAAAGTATTCATAGAAATCATCGCTGGCTTGATCAATTTTGCCTTCGCTTATCCAGCCCACTCCTGGACGTACATAATAATTTCCAAATCCCGTTTCAAAAACGATGCGATCGCGAGAGCTTCCCACTTCTTGATCTGGACCATCTCCAGCGTTGGAATAAATTCCCATTCCAAATTGGTTTGGCATTCGACCTACTTTTAAAGTTCCGTAAGGCAAATCAAATTCGGCCCAAGCTCTTCGCATTTGAAGGGCGAGTAGGTCGGCAGATTGAACTTCTCCATCGGTTGCGTAAACCCCACCATATCCGCTGTTTTGTAGTGAGACGATGGGATTGCCGACAGTGGCTTCGACTCCATTGGGATCGACAAGCAAATTTTGAGCGAGAGCAGGATTATTGTAACTGCGAGAGCGAAAAGGATTATCACCTAAAACTCCGTCGACAATATTAAAAGAAGTTCGGATTCGGATTTTATCGCTGACAAAAAAACTGGGATTTAATCGAAATCGAAAATCGGTGTAAGCGCGAGTGGCTGGAGATTTTTTTCTATCGAGATCTAAGTTGTTGTAGAGGTTAGCGCGACTTCGAAAATAACCATCAAAACCTACGTCCAAAGCTGAGACGCTTTTTGAAATGCTTATTACCGATAAAACCAAGAACAAGACCAAAGAAAGATGAAATCTCATGGCCTCTAGGTTTAAAACGCCAGGCGCGAGTTGTCATCGAAAAACCGCGACTTAAATGTGGAATTTCAGGCCTTAAAAACTAGCGCCAATTTGAAAGTATGTCTCATTGACTTTCTCTGAGGCGACGTTCTGACCCACTAAATAGATGGCTTTTCCGTAGCCCAATCTAAAAGTTAAAGGAGGCGCATAAGCAAAGCTGATATCCGAGCGCAATTCAGCTCCTGCCGTCATTGTAAACCGAGTCCAATTGAACTTCTCTACAAAGCGTTGAGCCAGCGTCGGAGATGATTTCCAGTCATAGGTTTGGCCACCGTCACTAAATAATGCAATTTGCAGATTCTTAAACCAAAGGGGAGCCGTTCCAAAGCCGGGCAGAGAATTAAAAAGACGATAGCGATATTCTGCCGAGCCTTGAACTAAACCTTCACCTGCAAAATAAGAAGCCGGCAAACCGCGCAAAGAATAGGAATGTCGGCCCACAGACGAAATGGGACTCGCACCTAAACTTCCACCCAATCGATAGGTTCTTTGATAAAGTGGATCCTCCCATTGAAGACCTATATTTGATTCAAAAGCGAGGGCATGAGCGGCAGCAATTTTTTGGTAAGTTTTTGCGCTCAAAGTCGTTGCTAAAATTTTGAAATCACTGCCGAGAGCTTTGGGAGAATAATCCAGATTAAAACTAATCGTACTTCCGGACGGACTAAAATCTTCGACGGATTGACGCAGGCCGCTCGACCAAGAAAGTTTGGAGCTGATTCCCCAGAACTTGCCTTCTTCGGGACTGAACGAAATATTGTTGATCGTCACACCATCCGTGAAGGCGGCTGTTCCTTTTCCACTGCGCACACCTGTCGGCCATTTGAGAAGTGCAGATCGCTTTTCGAAAAATAAATTTTGGCTCAAAGAGAATGCAGTGGGGCGATGATTCCAATAAATCGGAATCGAATAGCCCGCCACAGCTCCTAAATCTCTTTCGTAATAGCGATGATAAAAATTTTCTCCAGGTACAGCGAGAATATTCCCGTAATCGGTGATCATCGCAAAGGAGCCGAGCGATAATGTGATCAACGGAAATCCTCGATACGAATACTCGATCGCTCCACCTGGTCGATTAGGCCCAAAAAGTTGGTAGCCTATCGCAGACCACGAATGAAAATTTAGAGGGTCATGACTTCCGATCACGCCGCCGACTGCTGAATTCGTCTCCGTAAAAAAGAAGAAGGGCAGAAGATAATGTGGCCACAAAGTAGAGCCAACTGAATAAGGTTTAGCTTTAAGATGCGCTAAAGTTTTGGGAGTTTTTTCTAGGGCGGAAGCGCTTACAGACTTTTCAGATTCTGTTTTGATAAGCTTTTTAGGAAGATCCGAAATTTTTGCGATCTGTGGTTCGAAGCCCGAGGCTTTAAAATATCCAAATGCTGAATGTGTTTTAGAAAAAGCGGGCAGCTGAATGCCAGTGAGCGCATCGGTGAGTTGAGTGGTTTGCGTAGTTTTTAAATTGAGTGCGAATAAATTAGGAACAAGAGTTTTACTTGGTCCCATCGGCTTCGCGCTCGAAAAATAAATCTCATTTCCGTTAGCAGAAAAAATGGGATCGTGATCTTCAAAGCCATCATTGGTTAAACGAGTGAGCTTTTTTGTTTCAAGATTTAAAAGATAGAGATCTCTGTTTTTATTTTCGACTTTCATTGAGAACGTGAGCAACTTTCCGTCTGGAGAAATGTTGGGTTTTGAGATCACATCAAAACCGTCGGCTTTAAATAAAACGTCGATAGCTTTTTTATCTTTGATGCTTTCAGGCAGTGGAAATTTAATCAGAGAAGATTTGAATCCATCGATTCGTACTCCGTAGACATTCTTTTTAAAAATGACAGGATCTCTTAGACGCAAACCTTCAGTGAGTTGCTTTTCTTGTTTTGTTTTAAGATCCAAAGCCCAAAGGTCATTATAGACAGCGTAAAGTGCCACTGTCGTAGGAGCGGGTGTGGCCTTTGTATAGTAAAGATGATCGTTTGCATAAAAGAGTCGAGAGTCTGTTGCGATCTCAGCAATCTTTTCAAGAGGCGAGTTGTCTTTTGAATTTAAGCGGGCGCGAAGGATTTTATTTTTTCCGTTGTCCGAAACCGAAAGAAAGACTTCGTCGCCTTTATCATTAAAAGCTGGTGCGCTGAGAAGTTGAATATTTTCTTGAAGAGGGCGAGAGTAAGGGCGGCTTTCAAATTGACTTGGAGTTTCTTTTTGAAACTTTAGCCATTGAGATTTTTCTTTCTCTCTCCACTCTTCCCAAAGTCGGTGAAAACTTTTTCCATAGATTTCTTTCGTTTTAAAATTAAAAAAACTTGGAACGATCGAGCTTGCATTTGCCTTTGAAAAATCAAATATTTTTTGCGCCCCGTACTGATCAGCTAAAAATTGATGAAAACCAATCCCATACCAGTAAGCGGAGTTTCCATAAGGATATTGGTCATTCCAATAAGTGGCGCGATCGATATGGATAAATTTATTTTCTTTATTTACCGCTCTTAAAAACATTTTCACTGCCGGAGATCGACCTCGACCTTTTGTTGTTTCGTAGGTCTCTTCGTACATCGCTAAACCTTCGTGAGCCCACTGTTGTTGAAGTCCGTTAGGAACCCAAACACGTCCTAAAAGTGCGCGAGGAATTTTATTGAGTCCGCCCACTTGATCGAGGTGAACCGTATGAGTGAATTCGTGAGTGATGAGAGTCTTTAACCAATCGTCGTAATAATCGAGTGCCGAACCATCCTCGGGAGGAGCCGCATATAAATAGATCGTATTGTAGGGAATAGGCGTGCTGAGTCCGTTTGCATCATCGGTAAAATCACTGAGAACAATATGAGTTTTGCTTGAGGGCTCCCACTGAAAATTTTTGGTGATTTTTTGATAAACAGGTTCGACGCGATCTGCGAGGCGATCTGCTGCCTCGGTTATTTTTGAATCATAATGAATAATAAAATGAGGAGTTTCGATCGTCTTCCAATCGGCGCGAGGGCTAAACGTAGGAAGATAAAGTTGAGCTGTAAGAGCCAGCGAAAAAATTTGTGAAGCAATAGTTAGCATAAATCACCTTACGAGTTTGAGACCACGTTCTAAAATTCTAAATTCAGCTGGTAAAAATCCCCAGATATCTCCATCCCAATCCAGCCTTACTTTTTTTGATTTTTGAGAGGGGACAGCGCGAATCGATTTGCCACTTTGATGATGAACAAATCTTAAGGATTGCAATTTTCCGGCCAGTACAGGGAGCAATCCAAAGAGATAACGATACGTCATGACTTTTTCGATCACCGTCACTTCTAATTTGCCGTCGTTGATTTCGGAGTCAGGAGAAAGTTCAATTCCGTGAGCAGCTGTTTTTCCATTATGAATAAGAGCCGTTAAAATTTCTTGTTGAGAAAAAACTTTTTGATCATCGATAAAAATGTCGACTTCTGGATGTCGATAAAACGGCAAAACCCGACTCATCATTTTTAAATAATTCCATTTGCTGCGTTTGATTTTGTAATTACTGGCAAGTTTTCCGACAATGACGGAGCTGAAGCCGATGCCTGCGCAGTTCACAAAAAATCTTCTGACTTTTTGGCCATAGTCGCCTGTGAACTCGACTTCACCTAAGTCGATAGATTCTTCGATCGCTGAATTGGATAAAAATGCTTCTAAAAATTCGGTGAAAGAATTTCGAAGCTGAATGCTGCGTACAAAATCTCCCTGCTTAAGTTCTGGATAAAAAGTAAGTGCAGGAATGGGTCGCCCACCTAACGATGCTCGATAAAGACCATTGATGACTTCACTGAGTGTGGAATCTCCCCCGACTGAAACAATTAGCTTTGCACCTTCTTCGACGGCTTTTCGACAAAGAATTTCGGCGTGAAGTCGTCCGCGAGTGATATGTACTTTAAAATCTTGAGTGAGGGCTTCAATTTTCTTTTCTTCGTATGGCCAGCGTAGTCCTATCGAAGGTCTTTGCGGATTAACGATAAAGTGAATCTTCGCCACGCTCTATGATGCCCCTACTTGGTCCTCTCGCAAAATCCTTATTTCAATTTTTTTGAACCTGACCCGGGACAGGCAGCTAGAAGAAAGAAAGAGAAAGAGTCCTTTAAAAAATCTTTCTCTTTCTTTCTTAAACTTGCACGGATTGAATTTTACCGTAAACGTTTGTGGTAAAATTCTTGGAACTCTCAATCTATGTTTTTGGAAACTTTCAGGTGCAATTCTTTCCATTGTTGGTCTGGAATTTTAGACGGAGCGTTTGTCATTAAACATTGGCCTCGCTGAGTTTTCGGAAAGGCGATGACTTCGCGTAAACTTTGTCCGCCTGATAAAATCATTGCAAATCTGTCGATTCCAAAAGCTACACCTCCGTGCGGAGGAGCTCCGTAAGTTAAAGCGTCGATAAGAAATCCAAATTTTTCGCGAATATCAGCTTCTGTTAAACCTAAAAGTTGAAAAACTTTTTTCTGCATATCGGGTCGGTGAATTCGAATGGATCCGCTTCCCATTTCCATCCCGTTTAAAACGAGATCATAGCAATCGGCATAAGCTTTATCGGGCTGATCTGCAAAAGTTTCAAAAAATTCAGGTTTGGGTGAAGTGAAGGGGTGATGTTCAGAAACCCAGCGATTATCTTTGGCATCCCATTGAAAGAGTGGAAAGTCGATGATCCATGCAAATTTCCACTGTGATTCATCGATAGCTTTGAGTTTTTTGCCAAGATGCAAACGAATATGTCCTAAACTTTCTAAAACAATTTTAGAGGTGTCTGCGCAGAAAATCAGAATATCGTTGGTCTTCGCGTCCGTCGCTTTTAAAAGCTGAGTTTTTTCTTCAGCCGAAAAGAATTTTGAAATGGGAGACTGCCAACCTTTTTCAAAATCTTGCGGATCGTTAAGTCGAACCCATGCAATTCCTTTAGCGCCAAAAGTTTTTCCAATGGGCGTTAGGTCGTCAAGATCCTTTCGCGAAAGACTTTCGGCATTCGGAACTTTCAAAACAGAAATGCGTTGGTTTTTTTGAGCGGCCTCTTGAAAAACTTTAAAATCAGATTTCTTAAAAAGTTCAGTGACGGTTTTGAGCTCCCAAGAAAGTCTAAGATCTGGTTTATCAGATCCATATTTTTCCATGGCGTCGCGATAAGCGAGACGTTCAAAAGTTGCGGGCAACTCAAGATGGAGAACTTCTTTCCAAACTTTTTTCCAAAGCCCTTCCATCAATTTGAAAACGTCTTCTTGAGTTACAAAAGACATTTCAAGATCAAGCTGAGTAAATTCGGGCTGACGATCTGCTCGTAAATCTTCGTCCCTAAAGCAACGAACAATTTGAAAATAACGCTCAAATCCCGAGATCATAAAAAGTTGTTTAAACAACTGAGGCGATTGAGGAAGCGCGTAAGCTTCTCCAGGATAAAGTCTGGAGGGAACCAAAAAATCTCGAGCGCCTTCAGGAGTAGATTTTGTTAAATAAGGAGTTTCAAGCTCATAGAAATTTTTTTCATTTAAATAGGAGCGAATAATTTGGTTAATCTTCGATCTCAACATCAGCGGCGCCTTGGCCGCGTTTCTGCGCAGATCGAGATAGCGATATTCTAAGCGAACCGTCTCATTGGTTTCGGTATCATCTTCAATCGCAAATGGAGGAGGTGGCGAAGTATTGAAAATTTCAAATTTCGAAACGAGAATTTCGACTTCCCCTGTTTTGATTTTTGAATTCTTCATTCCATCTGGACGTGGTGAAACTTTTCCCTGAATGCCCAAACAAAATTCACTTCGAATTTGATCAGCTTCCGAATGCGCGGCTGGATTAATTTGAGGATTAAAAACAATTTGAGTAATGCCATGAAGATCTCGAAGGTCCACGAAAATCACGCCACCATGATCTCGACGAGTTTGAACCCAGCCCATCAGTACGACCTCTTTGCCGATATCCTGGGCGGTAAGTTCGTAATTATGGTGAGTGCGCTTCAATTCGTGGAGAAAACGTTGAGGAAAAGACATGGATCATATTAACTTGAGCTAATGGGGTTTTATCAAGGTCTAAGCTTAATCTCTGCAATGCTGGTTTTTCTGATGGGATGTGCTGCAGCTCCTATTTTTAAAAGTTATCAGACACCTGAAGATACTTTTAAGACCTGGAGGCAAGCAGTCGAGCGACTTGATCTTCAAGCCGTCACCGAATGTTATGCCGTTGGCGCTCAGCCAGGTCTAAGAAAAGAGATCGTCACCACTTCTAAAGAGGGTTTAGAAGCCATGCAACGGGAAACCCGAGACACCACTTTTGAGATTCAAAAAATTATTTT
This sequence comes from Deltaproteobacteria bacterium, assembly GCA_017302715.1. GTDB lineage: Bacteria > Bdellovibrionota > UBA2394 > UBA2394 > UBA2394 > JAFLCD01. The sequence continues at coordinate 76,471 of JAFLCD010000008.1, read as the reverse complement.
CGAAGATCGTCGAGCTTATTTAAGAGTGGAGCGAAAACGAAAAGGCACTACAGAAATTGAAGTCGTTAATATGGTCAAAGAATCAAACGGCTGGAAACTTTTGCCTTAAGTAAATAAGAAGAAGGGTTTCTTAGGGGTTATGCGACCCTTCAGCCGCATAACCGATAACTAAGAAAAACAAGATTAGTTCGCTGGCGAAGTAGGCTGACCTTCTTCTTTATGAGCTGGTTTTTTAGCTTTCTTAGCGCTTTGAACTTTAGTCTTTTTGGTCACTTTAGCGACTTTAGCAGCTGGTCTTTGCACTTCTTGAGTGGTTGGAGCAGCAGTTTCGGTCGTTGCGGTGGTTGTTGGTGTACCTTCTGCCAAAACGATTGCTGGAAGAAAAGCACCTAAAAGACTGATCATTTTAATTTTCATAGATAAATAAACTCCTTCTGCACCTGTAGACGCTGGATAATTCAAATTCGTTTCAAAGAAAATTCAAAAAGTTTAAGCTAGAGAGATACCCATGGATTTTCAGCAATCGATACAACTCGTTTTAAGGGCGAAGGCCGGTGATCGATCTGCTTTTTCAGAGCTCATCGATCTTTATCAGACGGCGCTTTTTCGATTTTGCTTCTATCTTTGTCGGGATCAAAGTCGAGCCGAGGACCTTTCTCAAAATACGCTGATCAAGGCCTTCGAAAAAATTCATAAGCTGCAAGAAGCTGAGAAGTTTCGTCCTTGGTTGTTTCAGATTGCCCGGCACGAATTTTTAGATTTTGTAAGATCCCATAAACGTGAAGAGATTCGTCCGATTGCGGACGATGAAGTCGTTCAGACGCCTCATGAGCAAGATCTAGAGGTTCGTGAAATTTTAGCGGCTTTAGACTCCGATTCTCAGATCTGTTTGGTTTTGGTAGATATGGAAGGCTATTCTTATGCCGAAGCAGCTGAAATCATTGGCATTTCGGAAGATGCTCTACGCTCGCGTTTACACAGAGCTCGAAAAGAATTTTTAGATAAATACGAAAAAACTGAAACTTTAAAGCTTCCTAAAGCGTCTACTCTATAGAAAGCAGTTGTTGTTATGAATTTTAATGATTCTCAAGATTTGGCGAAACGTACTCAAGGAGCTTTAGCATCCTTGAAGTCTGCTTCACTGACGCCATCTCCTTTTATGAAGACGAGAATCTTGGCTCATTTTGAGGAGCAATCTCAAAAAATAAAATCGCGTTCGAAGTTTTGGTTTTGGAGCTTTTCTACATCGGGCGGAGTTTTTTCACTTGCATTGATCGCGTGGATTTATTTGATTTCATCGGTCACCTTGCAGGGAGTTGAGGGTGAAGAATTACTTCTTCGCTATGGCTATCAAACTTTAGCTCCGCAAATTGCGTCTGTTGAGGTTGTGCTTCCCGAAGGAGTAAATTTTCATTCGAGACGTCATCCTCATGTCAGAGACTTGAAAGTCTTAAAAATTTCGGGTGAGCGGGTTCGAAAGCTTGGATATCTTCCCGTGGTTGTTCGATCCGATACTCCCGGCAAAAAAAATATTCATTTTATTTTTAGAGATGAAGGCGGCAAGGTTTTAAAAGAAAAGCATTTACGTATTCAATTTCGTCACAAAGGATCGAGTGCGTCGCTTAAGCCGATGAGGTTGCCGACATGATTTTGGGCATTCGCATTTTTATTTTATCTTCTTTGGTTTCTTCGGCTTTTCCGATGGCTCACGCTCAAGAAACGATGACTTCGTCTAATCCTACCGATGACGATCAAACACGGTTTGATCAGTTAGTCGAACCTACCGATGATACGATGCCATCCGATACTCCTCAGGATTTGCCGCCCTCAGATGAAATTTCTCAGGATTAATTTTCAGTTTTCTAATGATTTTTTAAAAAAGCCACTTCATTCTAGAGCAATGAAAATCTGCCTTTACCTTGTCATGGCTATTTTGTTTGTCCCGGAATTTTCTTTTGCTCTCTGTGTTTCTGAGCCCTTTGCTAAACTTCGAAAGGGTCCAGGAAGAACTTGGCCAGTCACTTTTGAAGTGCAGCAATATATGCCGCTTAAAAAACTATCTAAGCAAAAGGGTTGGTATCGCGTGGAAGATGTGGATGGTCAAAAACATTGGGTGCGCGAAGATCTTGTCACGACCAAATATCATTGCGCGACGATAAAAGATAAATTTGCAAATTTAAGAAAAGGTCCTGGCAAAAATTTTGATGCCGTCGCTGCCAGCCCCGGAGATAAATATCTATCCTTTCGTTGGGTAAGTGAAAAAGATGGATGGCTTAAATTAGAAGATCGTGATGGCGATGAGGTGTGGGTTTTAAAAGATCTCGTCTGGACCCAATAAATTTTAAAGAGCTAATTTTCCAGTCGCTAAGTTTAAATAAGTAGTTTCATCTCCGCGCTGAGATCTGAAATTGTGAAATCCTATGAGAATCTCATCGGAATTTTCTTGAATGATCTGATTATAAAATCCAACAGCACCTTGAATGGGGAGTTGATGGCTAATCCATTTGCCATTTTGCTGACGTGCCCAACGAAGTTTATATTCCCATGCATCTAAATAAAGAAAGCCGGGCTTTCCTCGGTCGTTAAAAATCGCGATATCCATGCCGCGAAAATTTTTATTAGCAATGCCGTCGATCACTTCGGTGTGAAATTGATCTTGAGTCGATTTTTTTCGAGCTATTTTAAACTGACCGGTATTCTCTGCTAAATAACCGATAATAACTTCGGACCCAAAAAATCTCATGGCAGCATAACTGCCTACGTTTTCATCTTCGCCTGTCGCTTCAATTAAAAGAGAGTCTTTAACTTCCGAAGAATTTTGAGGAAACTGTGCAAAGAAAAATCCATCATCATTTTGGTAAGCGAGATAAAGCACATCATTCAAAACGGCAGTGGCCTTTACGGAGCCCGGAAGTTCTCCCGAAGAGGTGGGGCGTCCTTGAGAGTCGATTCTCATCCATTTGGGTTGAGATTTTTCATTTTCAAAACAAAGAAGATCCTTATCAAAGCTTCTGAGCTTAGAAATTTTTTGCGAGAGCACGGTGTACGTATGACCATTGGTTTGAGAGAGAAGTCTAAGCTCTTGTCCTACGCGATATGCCACTTGATCTTCAGAAATTTTAATATCGCGAGCTTCTGAAGCGGATGCATCGAGAACTGTGATTTCGCCGGAAGGCAAACTAATTTTAACAAGGCCACCTTGAGAGGAAGATCGATTGACGGTGATGAGCTCTGAAGAATTTTTTACCTGTAAATATTCACCCAAACTTAGCTCAGGATGAATCAATTGATATTCACTTAAGCTGCTGACAGAACTCGACTGGCAAGAAGCAAAAAATGCGGTGTAGGTGAGAATAAATAAAAATCTTTTCATAATTTGGATTTCTTCCAATCCACATTCATATCGAGAAGCAAGTTATCGCCTTGAACTGTAATTTTTGAAATCTCAATGGGTGCCGTCTCTGATTCGATAACCGTTGGAAAAAGTGCCAATTCTGGATTTGATTTAATAAAATCTCCCCACAATCCTTCGGCAACTTTTGTGAAGATCTCAATTTCTTTTTCTCCAAGGCGATTTTTAAGATCTTTGAGTGTGACTTCAAAAGTCTCTGGCAATAAAACGATGTTTAACATCTGAGTTTTATTATCGATCTTTAAAGTGACTGAAACTTTTGCGTCGGCGTTTACTTGAGTTGAAGGGATCATTCGATCTTCTATAAACGTGCCTACCTCTAAAGAATAACCTTTTACTTCAAGTTGCAATCGATCGGGTTTAAAATAAATTTTTGGCGCCGCTTTAGGATTCATTTTTATAATTTGATAAACAGAAGGTGCATCTTTAACGACAAGATTTTTTGTCTGCTCGGCTAAATTATTTTTTGCGACAAACCCTAGAAGCCGGGCTTTGTAAACGGTATTGAAGGCTTCGTTAATTAAACTCGCAGGTAAAATGGTGCTGATCTCACTTTCGCTTTCTTGAGGAACTGAAACCGGAGAATAATTACTGGGCAACCAGCTCGGAGCGGTTTGAAGCGCTGATTTAGTAATATCTAAACGAGAGGCCATTTTATCCATTCGAAGCGGAGCTATCTCGGCCATGGATTTTAAATGATCGTGATTAAGAAAAAGAGCGTTGACGTAAAACTCAACTCCCATCGGTGAAACCGTAAGTGAATTTTTGGAAAAGGGAACGAATCCAAATAAAATATCTCGTTGCTCTTTGGAGCCCGGAGCAAATTCGAGAGTTAAGGCTCCACGCTGAAGAATGGGTCCTTCTTTCCAAATTGCGCTATCAGCCGTGGCATCATAAATAGATTGAAGAAAAATAAGTCCGCGAAGCTTGTCATGAATTTGATCTGAAAATCGATTTTCAATTTTTTTGACGATCGTCGTAACCACAGATTCTTGCCAAGGGATGGTATTTAAAATAGTCGAAATTTTTGGAAATTTGTGAATATCCAGTTTTAAATTCTTAGAAATACTTCCGAGCTCCTCTTTTTCAACTTTTAAACTCAAGTCCTCTGGCGCGACAAAGAATTTTAAATTCGCGCAATCGAGATTAATTGAAAAAGGACTTGTCAGCGGTCGGCTTTGCGAAGATCCGCAGCCCTGATAAATCATCCCATCGAAATTCAAATTTAAAATTTGAGTTTCAAGAGCCAGACTTCTTGATTTAGGCGTAAAGCTCGGAAGAGAAATGTCGGCGGATACTCTTCCTACCAAAGAAATATTCCAGTCTTCATCCAAGCATTCATTAATTTCGATACTTTGATTTTGTTGATTAAAGGCTTCTAGAAAATGCTTAAAAAAAGTGGGGCGAAAAACAACGCCCAAAGTATGCGCGTGAGGATTCTCTTGGGGGAATCCAAAGGTCGGAACCAATAAACTAAAAAAAATAAAAAATTTAAAACGCATATTTAAGATTTAACCCCACTCGATCCAAGCTGGCTCGATAATGCGCATCAGACACCGACAGTCTAAAATATTGATTTTGATTCGTGCTATTGTTTTGTGAAATCTCCGCATCCTGAGAAGAGCGATCAAACATAAATGTATGTGCGTATTCTGCACCGAGGGTCAGCTTTTTGTTCCATGAATAGTGAAGAAAGACGCCAGTCATTAAAGAGTCAAAATCGGCGCGACTTAAACTCAAGACCTGATCGTCGGTGCCGTTCAAATAATAATTAATATTTGTTCCTAGATTCCAGCGTTGCCAAAAAGAAAAGGTCTGAACCGTTCCCATTAAAAAAGTATCATTCAATGCTTTTCCAGGAATTTCAAAACCATGGAGTGCTGCGATTTGAGAATTTTGAACACGAATCGAGAGACTTCGATTCCAAGACGAAAAAGTGTATCGACCAAAATATTCGTTCGTCCAGTATCCAAAAGGCTGAAAGCGAGTGCCGAGTTGCAAAAAGGCTGGCATCACGGATCGCGCTTTGATTCGGTTAGGAACAACTTCTTCAACTCCGAGTGCTCTCAATCCAGAACCTAAAACCGAAACCATCGAAGGACTTTGCAAATTCAAATCGCCTTCGAAGTTGTAAACGATGGGTGAAAAAAAAGATAAACCCATCGACCATTCATAAGTTGGCCAATAGAGAATTCCGATGGCGCCTCCCCAACCTTGAGTCCAGCTCTGAGGAATTTGCGCGCGCGATGCGAGAGCAGAGCTTTCTTTTGGAATTTCAGAAGAATGCAAAACACCTTCCATAAAATGAGAGAGATCCACATCGAGTTCGGTTTGAAAAAAAGCGGTCGAAGAAATTCCTGCGACGGCAAAAGTCCAAGTGGGGTTGGGGCGATAGGCAATCGTCAGTTGATTGTGCCAGGGCAACATATAGCCTCGAATAAATTCATAGCGCTGAGAACCTTCGTCATCGAATCTGGCCATCGCTCCGGACGGAAAATAAGAGGTGAAAGCGAAGCGAAATTTTTCGGTTCCAAGAGGGCTCGAAATCGAAAAATAGGGATTGGGCGCGAGAGAATTCATCGAACTACTTTTGTAAGGTTTGCCCGTATTGGGGTCAGTGCCTTGGCGATCATAGATCAACCATCCACCCAAAAGACTTAGATTCGTTTCGATTTGGGTATTCGATAAAGCACCAATCAGGGCTGGGTTCCAAACAACGCCGGCGGGAGTGGGTCGAGTGGGGGTGGTCGAGATCCCACCGATCACAGACGAGACGGTCTGCGCGAAAAGACCCGAGAAAGTCACCGCGACAAGACTGGCTGCTAAAACCCCTCTCAGAATCTTAAACACGGGCTGAAACTAGTCGAAGAGGCCTTACTTCTCAATCCCTTCTTTGGAGGCTAAACTATTGATTTTATGGGCATTTATGTGTTGGCAGGGTAAACTAAGGCCTATGAAGTACCTGGCGCTCGGAGATCGCATTCGAAAGTTTCGAGAACGAAAGGGCTTAAGCCTTGAGCAATTGGCCGAAAAAACCAAAATTTCTCAGGATCAGATTGAAAGAATTGAGGCCAATGAAGAGCAGCCCATCATTGCTCATCTCATTTTGTTGTCGAAGGCGCTCGATGTGAATGTCGCCGAAATTTTTAGGGATCGACCGCATACGAAGAGCTTCGAAATCCAAAGAAAAAAAGATCGAAAGCGAGTTCAGCCGTTAGTTCAACCAAGTAAAACGAGAATTTTTGATTATATGTATGAGCCGCTGACGTCGATGGGCGAAGATAAACATCTCGATGCCTACCTGATTGAACTTCCGCCTCATCAAACCAAGCGACCTACCAATGATGTCACTCATGAAGGCGAAGAATTTATTTATATTTTAGAGGGAGAGATGGCCGGCGAAATCGCCGGAGAAAAATTTCATTTAGAAGAAGGGGATTCGCTTTTTCTTCGTTCCACTTCTCCTCACGTTTTTTATAATCCTGGGTCAAAGCCCACAAAGGCTTTGACCGTGATTTATCCCTTTTAATTAAGGAACTCTAAACGCGATAAAAAGTTTGAGAGTTTTTCTTTCAAGATCAAAAAGCGCCGTCTGTTTAGATTTCATCGAAGCCACTGCTTTTTTATATTGATCTAAACTTTTTACAGCTTGTCCGTTGATTCGTCGAATCACATCTCCAGGCGCCATTCCCGCCTGAAAAGCAGCTGACTGATCATCAATTTCTTGGATTTGCACGGCCGATTTATCCGAGGTTAATCCGACAACGAGTCCTAGCTTATCTGCTTTACCCGGAGCGACGTCGGACTTTTGATCTTTCTCACCAGTTACATCATTGAGAGTTCCGACTTTGAGAGAAAGCTTAATCGGCTTTTTATCTCGAATGACTTCAAGATCAACAGAATTGCCGGGTTTAATGCGTGCGATGGTTTTCTGTAAAGTTTTTGTATCGTTAACGTCGGTGGTGCCGACTTTGATGATCACGTCTCCTCGTTGAAGAGCCGATTTAGCGGCGGGACCATCGGCGACAACATCATTGACAAGAACTCCTCTGGCTTCTTTGAGCCCCATGCCTTCTTTGATTTCTTCGCTGACGTCTTGAATCATCACTCCTAAATATCCGCGGGCGACAGTTCCAGAATCTTTGAGCTGAGACGCAACGTCTTTGGCAATATTGATGGGAACTGCAAAACCGATTCCACTTCCTTGAGCAGTGATTGCGGTATTAATACCGATGACTTCGCCTTTGAGATTGACCAAAGGCCCTCCAGAATTTCCAAAGTTAATCGCAGCATCGGTTTGAATGAAGTCATCGAAGCGACGATTTTCATTGGGAGAAATTTCTCGGCCGATTGCCGAAATAATTCCGGCTGAAACAGAATGATCCAGGCCGAAAGGATTTCCAAATGCTAAAGCCCAGTCACCTTTTTTAATTTTGCTTGAATTTCCAAGGTAAGCGAATGGTAAATCAAAACCCGTTTTGATTTTTAAAAGAGCGACGTCAGTTGCTGGATCTCGTCCGACAATCGTAGCTTGAAATTTATTTGCGTTTTTTCTCGCGCCTTTAGCTCCATCCAAAAGAGTGATTTCAATTTTGTCGGTGCCTTCGACGACGTGATTATTGGTTAAAATATATCCGTCTTTTGAAATGATAAAACCAGAGCCCAGAGTTCTTCGAGGTTGAGGATTTTCTTCGCGAAATGGATTTCCAAAAAATTTTTCAAAAAAATCGTCTGGACCCATGAATTGCTCGGGCTGTTGCTGTGGACCTCGACCTCGCATTTTTTGTTTCTGTTGTTGCTGTTGTTGCGCGGCTGGATCAGATGTTCCTGCCACATTGACAATCGTTTGATCGAGCTGATCGATAAGTGGGGCAAAGTCAGGCAAATTGACTAAAGCGGGGGCAGTGTTTTCTTTCTCGGACCAAACTTTGTCAGAGGCAAAGATCGGTGCCGAAAGAATCAAACTTGTAAGGCTTGTAAAAGTAACTAATGAAAAAAGACGTTTCATTTTAATCTCCGTTATTAAGAGGTTTGTTGAATATATTTCAGACGAGTTTCGTAAAGAATCTCGTCGAGCAATTTTTTTTCTTGCGCGGTCAAATTGCCGGCCGTTTTTAAGGATAAAATTTCTAAAATATCAATATGCTGTTTTGCGGATGGTAAGTTTTTTTCTTTTTTTCCGCTCACTGGGTTTTCAACTTCGCCAAGCGAAATGATTACAGCAGTTCCTAAAGATAAAATAAAAGTTTCAAAATTAATTTCAGACGAACTTTGATTTTTCTTATCTGACATTAGGGCTCCGCCTTCTTGGGTGGTTGAAGTTGACTCTCTTTCTTGGTAGGTAAGTTTGTCAATGCATCGAAATCAAAATATGAAAGAGTGATAGGATCTTTGCCTAAAACATATCTTAGCTTTTGATCGACATTTGAAAACCAAAGCTCAGACATCTCTTTCTTGAAGTCGAATACAAAATGTAGTACGCGGCCGTCTATTTTTTCAATTTGAACAGAAAGAGAGGGCGTCGATGTCGGCTTAGAAAATACTTCGATAAATTTTGCAGCGCGAAGATTTTGAATTTGTTTGATCGCAGCATTGATATTTTGCGCGATCCCCTTTTTCTTTTTCTCGCCTTGTTCGACGCCGTAATCATCCTCTTTGTTTCGGGTAATTACAATTTCGGAAGATCCACTTTGTTTGATGATTAATTTTTTAATATCGGAAATGTCAAAGAGGTTGAAAGATTTTCGAACAAAATCCTCAGGAGATTTTGAAAAATTATCATAGTGAAATTGCGCGATATTAGCGGCGGCAGTTTTGTCAGATTTTCCAAAATAATCAAATTGATCGGGCATTCCTTTTCGAGGAATTCGTGACAGAAGAATTTCAGTACCATGGGGACGGGTATCTGCTTCATTTGCTCGAAGATCTTGAACATTTTCTTTAAAGCCTACCACGATGCGAATTTCGGGATCTTTCAAAGAATCAGGCAAAGTAGGCAAAAAAGAATTGGCTCGAATATAACTAATTTTTTGAAGTTCTGATCGAGCAAAATCTTCATCCACAGGCAGCGAATAGGGAGCGGTCATGATCCACTGCTGTTTTTCATTCTTCTTTAATTTGATTTTTTTAAGTACGCCTTTATCTTTTCTTTGAATCTCGACTTCGGCGTAATCATTGGGATCCACCGTGATCAAACGCATTTCTCTAAAATCGTCGACGCCTTGAGTAGTGAGATAGTCAATATCCATCGTTGTTAAAACAACTTCGCCATCTTTGCCTAGCTGTGCATACACGCCGTTACTACTCGGATTGGCTAAGCCAGAAAAAATACTCGCGGGTGCGGCGATATCGGAAGTTTTATATTCAAATATAAGTTTTGCGGGATCGAGGCCATATTGTTTAAGGGCCTCTTTCTTCGCAGCGAGCTCTTCTTTTTTGAGAATAACTTTCGATTGCTTTAGACGTCCGAGCGCAGCGGTCAAAGTATCCATTTTATTTTGAGCGGCGATATCTTTAAGTGGAGAAGTAATCCACCATTTCGAATTTATTTTTTCGAGCCCAATTTTCTTCTCTCCACTTTCAACGCGAATGGTTTGGAGTTGACTTAAATCACCTTTGATCAATTTGGAGTCGCTGGATTCTGTTTCGAATTTTTTCTCATTGGGCTTTTCGATGGCAAAGTGAATATAAAGTCCGAGTCCTGTACAAATCAGGATCAAAAAGACCAAGGTTTTTAATTTCATTCAGCTTCCTTTATATTTAGGTCGTACGCATCGAGCGTCCGCGACGAACCAGCCAAATCACTACGCCTAAAGCCATAATGAGTTGTGGGACGACGAAGACACTTGCGTAATAAATAAGTCGTCTTTGCGGTAAATCAATCTCCAAAGTTGAAGTTGTCCAACTTTTTGGACGAATGCTTACCGTTGCCTCTTCGCCAGCGACAAAACCGTAAGTGTTTAAAACGAGATCTCGGTTAAACCCACTTTGAATAAGTTGGTTGGTTCCAAAATCTGCATCTCCATAGACAATCAATCGACTTTGAGAGGCTGGAGTGTCTTTTGTGGCAGTAATCGGCCATTCGGCAATTTGTCCAATCGGAAGTGGACCAGATTTTTTTCCGTCCGAAGAGGGTTTTTGAGTAATAAAGAGAGCGTTCATATCCGTTTCAGCCCAAGTATTTTGCGAAGTCAAAGCGAGAGCGATTCGAGTGATGTCTTTAGATTTAAAATTTTCTGTCTGTAATACAGGTTGAACCAAAAAGAACTCAGTGACGTTTTGCTTTCCAAGTCTAGAAGTAATCGGATGCTCGCCGTATTCAGCGGCGGCGAGTTTTGCATTGATGACTTTTCCGCGAAGCAGTTGAATTTGATATTCCAAAACCACAGAAGGCTTAAATTGAAGCCCATATTTTTCTAAGAGAGGTTCTAAACCTGTGGCGATGAGTTTATCTTTAGAAGTGGAGAGAAGTGGATCTTGTGCAATGATGAGCGCCCCACCTTTTTCAAGATAGGTGGAGAGTAAATCTACTTCTGCTTTAGTGTAGGGACGTTGGGCTCCCCAGGCAGCAATAATGGAAGCGTCTTTTGGAATCTCACGCTGAGCCACTAAATTAAGTGGAACAACTTTAAAACCTTCATTTTCTAACAAAACTTTTTGAATCAAAAGGCCTTGTCCCGTCTTGTCGTCGTCTAAATCTCCTTCGCCATGGCCTTGCAGAAAATAAATGGTTTTCTGATTGGTGCTTAAAACTCGCTTGAGGCTGGTCGTGAGATCTTGCTCTGAGATCGCTGTTAACTTAATTGTCTTTTTTGTCTTTTCGTTTCGCACCAAAACTTGATCATTTTGAGCGTCGAATTGCTTGAGCAGTGCTGGCTCATGGTCAGGATCATAAACGTTGAATGTGATTTGATTGCTTAGATAAGTGTATTTTTCAGCTAAATCTTTGACGAGATCTTTTTCACGAGATCCTTCAGAAAAAAAACCAACAATTGTAATAGGTGCTGTTAAATTTTTTACAAGAGTGACGGTGTCAGGAGAGAGCGAGTGGATTTTATTGATGGTGGTGTCGTATTTTCTTTCACCCCATTTAGAGTGAGCCACAATATTCGCGCCGATCAGAATGAGCAAAATAACAAAAGCGCCGATAATTCCAAAAATAACTTCACGCTTTCTCGTCAGCGCTTTGAAAAATTCTCCAAAGAAGTAAAAGAGAAAGATGCTGAGCCCGATGACTCCCAAAAGAAGTTGAGCGTATCCGACCGCTCTCAATTGACCTTCAAACATCAAAGTTGCGATTAAACCAAAAACGAGAAAGATAATTCCTAAGCCGCCAAAGAATCTTGCTAAATTTTTCATCACATTATCCCTTTCCGTTAAATCTTTTTAATTTCGAGCCATGGATTGAACGGCCACTCGTGTTGCCGATAAAAAGAAAATCCAAAGCGTTACAAAATAGACGATGCTCGAAACGGTTATGAGGCCTTTGTTAAAAGTTTCAAAATGCGTAGTGATCGAAGCTTGTTGTAAAAACTCCGAGAGATGTCCGGAGGTACTTCCGGCCGCCCAGCCGATCATCAGCAAAACTAAGCTAATAAACAAACTCGTAAAAAACGAAATGATATGATTTTTAGTCAGCGCGCTTGCAAAGAGTCCAATGCTGATAAAAGAAATTCCGCCAAAGATAAGCCCTAAATATCCAGCTAACACAGGACCTGGCTCAGGGTTTCCATATTTAAACATTACGATCAAAAAAAGTGCATTGGTGGCGACCATTGCTAAAAAGAAAACGATGCCTGCTAAAAATTTTCCAAGCACGATATCCCAAGCCGAAATAGGTGAGGTTAAAAGAAGTTCATGGGTTCCATTATTTCTTTCTTCACAAAGTAATTTCATCGTCACCGCGGGGATCGTAAATAAAATTAAAAAATAACCAAACGCAATCACATTGCTGATGAGCATTCCGTTAAGATTGATAAATGAAAGCGCTTCAGGATTTTTCATTAACTGTGCTTGAATTTTGGCCTGCTGCAAAGTCTGATCAAATCTCTCAAGAGAAAGTAGAAACTGAACTCCCGAAAGCAATGCAAAAATTCCTAAAACAATATAAGCCGCTGGAGAAATAAAAAGACTTTTAATTTCTCGTTTAGCAATGACCCAAATTGAACTCATAGTTGCTCCTTAAATTTTTAGACGCTTGAAACTTTTTTTGAAATCTCGGTAAGTTTTGCCTTTTCTTGCATGGCAAAATCTTTTGAAATGACTTCTAAGAAAACTTCTTCGAGAGATTTTTTCTCAGAGAGATCCTGAATTTTTTGCTCATGCACGATATGCCCGAGGTTGATGATGATAGCGCGCTGACAGGTCGCTGTTACTTCAGATAAAATATGAGTCGAAAGTAAAACGGTGTGTTCGTTCGAAAACGAGTGAATCAATTTTCGAATTTCAATGATCTGTAGAGGATCAAGGCCGACAGTCGGTTCATCTAATATAATGACAGCAGGTTTATGAATGACAGCTTGAGCGATTCCTACGCGTTGACGATAACCTTTCGAGAGCGTCGAGATAATGCTTCGTCTTCTATCGAGGAGACCGCATTTTTCAAGAGCCCACTCTAAATTTTGTTTTCGAAATTGTTTTGGAACTTTTTTGAGCTCTAAAACAAATTCTAAATAACTTTCGACAGTCATTTCAGGATAAAGAGGAGGAAGCTCTGGCAAATAACCGATTCTCTTTTTTACTTCATCGGGTTGCTCGGTTACTGAAAAACCATCGATCGAGGCTGTGCCAGAAGTGGGTTGATAAAAACCGGTTAAGATTCTCATCGTCGTGGTTTTGCCTGCACCATTCGCACCTAAGAATCCGACAATTTCTCCTTTTTGAATTTCGAACGAGACATTGTGAAGAGCCGTGTAAGGGCCATAGGTCTTTGTGAGATTTTCCGCTTTAATCATAGAGGGAATTCTAGTTCTCCCCGATCTCGAGCGTCAATTGTTGATGGAAAAACTTAAATAGAGATTTTAAGTGCCAAAACTTTTTCTTCAAGAAGAGAGGGAGGAACCCCTAGTTTCTGACTAGCTTTCAAAATATCGCCTTGAGCACTACGGATGGCATTTTCGACGACATTTTTTTCGAGAGCTTCAACTTTTAGACGCAGATTGTCTTTAAGTGGACCTTCCCAATTGGGCCGCGAAGAGCTAGGTGCCGTAAATAAATGTTGAGGAAGATTTTCAGTCATGATGAGGGAGCGATCGGCGACGTTCACCGCATATTCGATACAGTTTTCGAGTTCTCGAATATTGCCAGGCCATGGATATTGAATCAGATGAAAAACGGCTTGATCGTCTGCTCCCGTAATATTTTTCTTAAACTTCTTTGCAAATAATTGCACAAAATGATCGACGAGAGGTTCGATATCTTGAGTTCGCTCTCTTAACGCAGGTAAGTAAATGGGCACGACGTTGAGGCAATAAAATAAATCTTTTCGAAAAGCTCCGGCTTCAATTTTTTCAAGTAAATTAAAATCCGTCGACGCAATCACTCGACATTGGATTCTCATTTCTTTGGCCTCGCGTGCATAAGTTCCAGTTGTCAATGCATCATAAACTTTAGCTTGAGCATCTAAACTAAGAGCGCCGATTTCATCCAAATAAATACTTCCACCTTCAGCGAGTTCAAACCAGCCAGGGTGATCTTGGTGCCCGAAAAGATTTTCTAATTGTTGATTGACCGGGCAGGCAGCTAAATAAGCGCGCACTAAAGGAGAGGTGCGTCTTTCGCTTTTATCATGAAGAAGTCGAGCGATGACTTCTTTTCCGGTGCCAGCTTCTCCAGTGATAAGAACATTCGAAGACGTATTCGCTACTCGTTCAACGAGTGAATAAACTTTTTCCATCTCATCGGTTGTGCCGATAATTTTTTCTTCTTGGCGTAAAAAAGCTCTCGAACGTTGAAATTCTTTGGCCATACTTTCGGCCGATAAAGTTGCGCGCTCAATGGTTTTTAAAAATTCATCTTGATTGAAAGGCTTTGTAATATAGTCAAAAGCTCCAGATTTCATGGCGTCGACCGCCGTATCAATTGTGCCGTGAGCAGTAATCATAATGACAGGAATTTGCGGATGATTTTTTCGAATGAGTTGCAAAAGCTCGAGCCCATCCATTTCGGGCATTTTTAAATCAGTAATCACAGTGGAGAAGGCTTCTTTTTTTAGAAGTTCCCAGGCGAGTTTTCCATTCTCAGCTTCGATAGGCTCATGATTCATGCGACGAAGTTGAATGCTCAGAACCTTACGAACACTTTCTTCGTCATCGACAATCAGAATTCGGGCCATGGGCTACTTTCTCTCAAGATTCTGAAGGCGGCAAGCTCTTAGATTCTGCAACTTCTAGGGTTGCGCTTGGACGCTTTGCATCTGATGAAAATGGTAAGAGCACTTTAAAAGTTGTTCCGCTACCAGCTTTACTTTCGACGCTTAGCTCGCCCCCCAAAGATTCGATGATTTTTTTACAGATAGGCAATCCTAAACCGCTGCCCGCTTTTTTGGTCGTAAATAAAGGAGTAAAAATATTGGCAACGATCGCTGCAGGAATTCCGGGGCCGTCATCTTTGACGAGAATTTCAAATTCAGGATTTAAGCCCTGATGCAATTTAGCCAACACAATAATATTTTTGCTAAATGCTTCGCATGCATTTTGAACCAAATTAAAAAGCACTTGTTCGAGCTTGAGAGGATCCGTTTTTAATTTAGGCAAAGCAGAATCGATTTCAAGATGAAATTGCGTTCCTGTTTTAAGAGCTTTAGGTTTGACGTCGTTAAAGACTTTTTGAAGCAGAATATTTAAATCGACTTCAATAGGCTCTTCACTTTTACGAGCAAAATTCAAATATTGCTCCACTGTTTTTTGCATTCGATCAATTTCTTTTGAAAGAATATTCACGCACTCTTTGTCGTCAGAGTTCGAAATGCTTGGCGAAGTTTTTAAAAGTTGAGCCGCCCCTTGCAGTGCTCCCAGTGGATTTCTAACTTCATGTGCCAAAGCGGCAGACATTTCTCCAAGTGCTGCCAATCTCTCTTGTCTTTCTTGGCTCTCAAAATGTTGCAGTTGATCGAGAAGTGAAACTACTTCCTGAGATATTTGCTCCAGGAGTTCCACTTCGGTGTTTGAAAAACTCGTATAGGGATTGGTCGATTTTAAAGAAGAACGTAGTGCCCAAACGCCGAGCAAATGATCTTGCTTGAAAAGAGGGAGCACTAAATGCGAATGCATCTCTTTTAAACTCTCTTCAAGTTCAGCATCGAGCTCTTGATCTTGTTCAAGTAAAAGCGGAAACCGACTCCACTTAAAATACTTAATAAAGGGATGATCTGCGGCAAGCGTCGTTTTAAAAACAAGATTACTGGGGGGAACAATTCGATAATCGCCTGAAGTTGTATCCCAAAGAAACAAAGCGGTTTGATAAACGCGACCTGATTCGCGAACTCCTTCCAGCAACTGAGTGCTGAGATCTTCGAGTTGGCGAGAGTGGCGAAGGCGGCGAGGCAATTTTTTTAGAATTTCTTCGAATTCATAGCGATCAATAATAAATTGCTTAAGAAAAAAACGATCCAGTTGAGTTCGAAGAGGTTCAAGAATGCTTAAAATAATGAAAGAGGCGATAAACGTATTAAAAATAAAAAGTTCAATATTATTTTCACCCACCCAGGCGAGCAATATCAGAAAAATTGCAGCCAAAATCAAAGTAAGTAAAAGAATTCGAATTCCTCTAAGCATCAGTTCGCGGATTTCCCTTAGCCGAGGATTGGCGGCCATCTGGTAAACGAAATAAATTAAGACAGCCGTGAGAATATTTCCAACGAACGGCAGCGGAATTTTTGTCACAAAGTTTTCAGCCCGAATCTGGCCGACTACTGAAAATAAAATACAAGCTGTCATGCCGACCACAACAAAGAAAACTCGAGTTTTCAATTTAAGGTCATCTGTCTTGCGATAAAGTCTCCAAAGTTTGAGAGTTAAAAAGGCAAAGCTTCCAAATACAAAAATTCCTGCTAAAAACTGAATGGCTTTGTAATAGTGGCCCATGGGGATAAAAATCAGCGCAAAGACACCTATCGAGGTCAGCAAATGAAGCCGAGCCATCAATTTTTTTTGCTTAAAGAAAACTGTAAAGAACTGATGGGCGAGGGCTGGCAAAAGCAGGCTCAAAATGAGATGAGCTTTGCGCGCAAATTCAACTGTAAAATGTAAATGCCCGATCTCAAAATCGTTTTGGCGAAGTGATAATAAATGAAAGATATTCCACAGCGCATAGCAAAGAGCAAAATTTCCACACCAAAAAAGCGACCTGGATTTTTTCTTGAGAGCGTTTCGATAGCTCATCAGTGCAGCTGTTAGTGAAACAAAGAAGGCGAGAATCTCGGATTGAATAACGACGGCCGAAACTTCGCTGACCGTAGAATAAAATTCTGGATCCAAAATATCCGGAAACGAAAACATATCATTTTTATATTACTTGATTTTCTTAGGGGTGGTTATGAGAGATTCTATATAAATGCAGATTCTTTCTTCTCATCTCGATATTCATCTTCCGCGAAGACTTTTTCATATGACTTTTGGAATTATTTTAGGTGGCGTGGGTTTGTACCTCGAGCCCAAGTCTACGTTTGTTTTTTTTCTAGCCGCTTTGACCCTGATTTCTTTAGGGATGGAAATTTTTAGATTAGCGGTTCCATCTTTCAATCACTTTTCGCAAATTTTTATGCGACCTTTTTTAAGAGATTGCGAAAAAAAACAGATGACAGGTGCCACCTACTATTTAATAGGATGTACGATAGCTGCTATTGTTTTTCCCCGAGCGATTGCGGTTCTCTCCATTTTTTATTTAGGCCTTGGTGACCCGGTAGCCTCTTTAGTTGGTCTCAAATACGGTAGAAAAATTTTTTCGAAGCAATGGTTGAGTTACTTTTCAGGTCGCTCTTTTCCTTGGGCACAGAAAAGTTTGGAGGGCAGTCTGGCCTGTTTCTTTGTCTGTTTTTTAGCCACGTTCTTTGTGACTTTTCATTTAGGAAAAACTGAACATTTTTCTCTAAATGATCGATTTCTTTTTTCAGTTCTTGGAGGCGCCGCGGCAATGTTGGGTGAATTTCTTCCACTTCGTACAGATGATAATCTTTCGCTTCCACTTATTTCTGGTGCTGCGCTTTGGTTGTCAGCGACTGTCTTCCATCTCTTACCTGGTTTATACTTTTAGATGTGAAAGCTGAATTGCGCTTCTGGGGTGTTCGAGGAAGTTTGGGTGTTGGAAAATCTTTCTACGGTAGCAACACCAGTTGTGTAGAACTTGATCTAGGCGACGGGCATTCGATTTTTTTCGATGCGGGTTCAGGCATTCGTGCGGCCACTCACAAGCGCCATTTTAAAAAAATCACCCTCTGTCTTTCGCATTTTCACTGGGATCATATTCAAGGTTTTCCTTTTATCACTCAACTTGAAGACACCAATACACCCCTTGAAATCGTCACCGGATTTAATGATGTCTGGGAAAGGTTCTCTATTTTATTTGATGCTCGTTTTCATCCTGTTCCCTTTGAAAGAATTCGAAAAAATATCGAATTGAAATCGTTGAAAACAGGAGACGTTCTTTCGTACACCAAAGGTGATTTGAAAATCTCTCTCGCTCCTCTGAGTCACCCAGGAACTAGTTATTCCTTTAAAGTTTGGAGTGATAAAAAGTCCTTCGTTTATGCCACCGACTCTGATTACGATCCCATCGAGCCTTCAGCCGTTGATCTGATGAAAAATGCCGATATGGCCGTGATGGATTCTCAGTTTTTAACCGGCGATGCGATTCAGAAGGCTCACTACGGACATTCGAGTTTTAAAAAAGCTATCGATACGATGGCTCAGCTTAAAATTAAAACAGGTTTTCTTTTTCATTTTGATCCCAGTTACTCCGATCCAGAATTGGTTAAGCTAGAAGAGCAGGCGATTGCGTACGCTCAAACGACTTACGGGCTTCAGGCTCCTAAAGTTTATATGAGCAATGAGAGTCTTGTTCATCCCTTTGAATTCTAAAGGCAATGTTCTGACGCGCTGCCCCGAAAAGATCTCATCTGATATTCTTTTTTAAAGGGTGGGTATATGAAATTATTTTTAGGTTTATTTCTGGGCTTAATATCAATTTCGGTCAGCGCTGAATCGAATTCCAAAGAATTACAGACTCAAAAAATGAGAAACATCAATGAGCTGATGAAGGTGACCGATGCCGAAGGCATGGGACGCGCTGCGTGGAAGCAGATGCTCGAAGCCTATCAAGATCATTTTAAAGAAGTAGATGCGAAAGTTTGGAAAGATTTAGAAAAAGAAGCCAATTTTCGCGAGCTCGTTGATTCAATGATTCCGATTTACGACAAGCATTTTACAAACGACGAAGTCGAAGCTCTTTTAAAATTTTACAAATCTCCTGCGGGCGCAAAATATGTAAAAGAAATGCCGATGGTTCAGATGGAAGCTTTTACGATCGGAGAAGCTTGGGCTCGAAAACTTTCAGATCGTGTGATGGCTAAGATCGAAGCCGCGGAGAAAAAAGCGACGAAGAATCAAAAACCTGAGGCAAAACAGCAGTCGCAAAGTCCTGCCAAAGAAAAACTTTAAGCAGGGCTTAAAATAAAATTATTCCAAACCGGATTCAGATCTTTCAGTGTCGTCAATAACGGCGACACTGAGGGTCGATGAGGGATGGTGAGTAATTTCATTCCGGCTTGTCCCGGAGTTCGCCCACCTTTTTTTCGATTGCAGTAGTGGCAACTCGCCACCACATTTTCCCAAGTGGTTTTTCCACCCTGAGTTCTGGGGACAACATGATCGATATTGAGTTTTTGTTTAGGCAAAGTTTTCGCGCAGTACTGACAAGTATGCTGATCTCGCATGAAAACTTGTCCGCGAGAAAAGCGGATATGCTGAGGCGGGCGTTTATCAAAATCCTGCAACAGCAAAACTTTTGGAACTGGAACAAGCTTATTCACCGTGTGTAGATAATGAAAATCTTCATCTTTTTCGGGCGAAGGGCCCTCTGTTAAAAGCCTCGACCAAGTGTAAGTCTGATAATCTCGATCCACTCCGATGGCGATATCCAAGCAAAGTAGGCTGACGGCGCGCTTCACAGTGGCGATATGTATAGGCAAATACGAACGATTAAGAATAAGTACACGTCCGCCTTGAAGGACATTTGAAAGAAGTGAAGAACTTGCTATATCAAAGGTGGTTTTGAAAACTAAAGCCCTCATCTATATTATATCGTCCGAGCAGGCGCCCGCCAAGGGTGAACGTGCGGACCGCGTTTTATCGCGATTAGAAGGCCTGCCCTCAAGATCTCAGCTTAAACTATGGTTCGAAAATTCACGAATTCGACGCGGTTTAGAAAGTTTAGAGCCGAATAGCAAAATTTTTCCGGACGATAAAATCGAACTTATGCCAATGGTTTCGGCTCCGCATAATTTAGAGCCGAAAAAAATGGAGCTTAAAATTTTTCATGAAGATGAAGATTTGATCGTGCTTTATAAACCTAAAGGTTTAAGTATGCATCCAGGAGCCTCTAAAAATCCTGAAGCCACTTTGGTGCACGGACTTTTATTTCATTCAAAAAAATTATCTACGAAAAGTGGTGAGTTTCGTGCGGGGATTGTTCACAGGCTCGACAAAGATACCGAAGGCATCGTGGTCGTCGCAAAAAATAACGAAGTTCACGACGCTCTTTCAAAACAATTTTCTGAGCGAAGTATTGATCGAGCTTATTGGGCCCTCGTGTATGGAAAATTTCCTGCGAAACTTCAGATCGATGCTCCGATTGGCAGACATCCCAAAGATCGCAAAAAAATGGCAGTGGTTCAGGGCGATCGAGGCAAGCCGAGCTCCACTCAGGCTAAGCTCATTCAATATTTTTCAGAAAATTATTCCCTCGTAGAATGCAAACTCATGAGCGGGCGAACTCATCAGATTCGGGTGCATCTTAGCCATAAAGGATATCCATTATTGGGCGACCCCGTTTATTCGCGAGCGCGCAAAATGAAATGGAGTGATGCCAAAGAAGATGCCTTTCGTAATCTTAAAGGCCAGGCACTTTGTGCATTTCGTTTAGGATTTATTCATCCAGTGACGAAAGAGAAATTAAAATTTGAAGTGGAGTATCCGAAGTGGATGAAAATTTTTCTCAAGGATTGAGTCTGAAACATTTTTGCAAAAATGCACAAATGGGTTTCTCGATGCCGTTAGAGATAGTCGATTCCTCTTTTGTTCGTCTTAAACAAGTTCACGGATCCCATGGACATTGCCTCTCCAGCTCTTTATCGGTACCAGAAAACCTAGAAGGCGATTGGTTTTGGACAGGCGAAGAGAATATGAAGCTTGGAATTTCTGTGGCCGATTGCACCGCCATTCTCATTTCCGGAAAAAATTCTATAGGAAATTTTGTGGCCGCTATTCATGCGGGTTGGCGAGGTACGGCGGATAAAATTATCGAAAAGGCATTGGACGAACTAAAACCCGAAGGCGAATTTTTTGCCTGGCTGAGCCCGAGCATCTGCCAGGAGCATTTTGAAGTTGGGGCCGAAGTCATAGGAGCTTTGGGGGATGAAGCTTGGCCATTCACCAAAATTTCAGAAAAAAGTACGCCGGCAGCTGAAAAATTTTATTTAGCCTTAAAAGGATTTCAAAAATTTAAATTGAATAAATATTCAGGCATTCGAATTTCTGAGTCTTCGCTTTGCACTTACTGCCAGCCTGAGTTTTATTCGTATCGTCGCGATAAAGATCTACGCAGAAAACTCAGACATCTCGCTTGGATTCAGCGAGCTTAGTCTTTTTCGGCGCCCACATCTTTGGCCCAAGGGCCTTCACGAGAATTTGACTTAGATTGCAAATCTGTTTTTTCAAGAAAACTCGGCTTTTGAAATGGATTTTCATGCGATTGAAGATCTCTTCGAATATCGTGCAAGCTTTTAAAAGATGAAATGGATTTCCATTCTAAAACTCCCGAAGACATTTTTATGAAATAGGAATTTTCAGAGTCGTGGTGAATATCCGAAAATCTTTCTCTTGTTTTCTCTGGCAAAACTTGAAACACCAAGCCTAAACAAAGAGCGAGTACAAAACCTTTGAGAGTTCCGAGCGCAACGCCAAGCCAGCGATCCGTAGGCTCCAACCCGGACTCTTTTTTCATCAGTGTGATCACGCCACCGGTAACTAAAAATAAACCCATCAAAAATAAACTGCTCAGTCCCCAGTTGATTAAAATAGGAGCGTGTTCAAACCACGACCAGCCTGAATTTTCTTTAAGCCAACTCGCCAGCGGATGAGAGAAAAAGATAATCGCTAGCAGCGCTAAAAGTGAAAGTACTTGTCGGATGAAGCCATGGATATAACCCAAAACTCCAAACAAGATGATCAAAAATAAAAGTAGAAGATCGATGTACATATCCTTATGTTAAAGGAAGTGCAGATGAGGACAAAGAGCTTCTTGATATTAGATTTAAGTCAAACACGCTTAGCTTTGATTTGGCTTGCCGGATTTTTTGCTTACGCAGCTCTTCTTGGTCTTTTTCAGATGCTTTTACCGGATTTATTTTCTAACGGATTGCGTCGTTATAGTTTTCAGATTTTTTTAGCGATCGCACTTTTTTTTCTTTGGAGAAAGGGCTGGCGACCTGTCTGGAGGTGTTGCGGCAGAAGTTTTTGGATTCCATTTGGATTTTTGGCTGTTTATTTTTTTTGCCTTTGGATTTTAAATTTTATTTGTAAAACCGAAGAAGATCCGGTCCTCACTTTTTTACCTTCAAGTCGAAATTTTCAGGATCTTATGTTGTTGGCGCTGGTTGCTCCCGTTTTAGAAGAGCTATTTTTTAGAGATCTGATTTTAAGAGCTCTCTATTCTCGCTTCGCTCGTTTTTCAGCAGCAGTTTTACTTTCGAGTCTTTTTTTTATGATCGCGCATCAGACTTTGCATGGTGGCGCTTTTGTATTGGGGTTGGTGAACGGAATTCTCTTTCTCGCCTCTGAATCCATTTTAGGGCCCATTGTTTTTCATTCGGTATCTAATTTAAGTTGGTACTTCTTGCCCATTTGGTTTCCTCACTTTTTTCAAAAACTTGTCGTCGGAAACTGGCTTCACTTTTTTTATAAGTGATCTAGGCATCCAACAGCCTGAGGTTTTCTTCTCCATGGAGTTGTCAAGTCTGGATTCTTCTCATCAAACCTTGTGGTTGAATTAAGTCCATGAGATCTAAACGCATTCCAGATCGCTCGTTCATTCTTTGAAGGAGTATAAGGATTTGAATCATTGCCTTTGTCCACGATTAAAAGCTCACGAATAAATTCTTGAATGCTTTTCGCTTGAGCTAGACGAGCTTCGTGAATGAGTTTGTCTGCCACATCGGCGCCTAAAGTTTTTCTTAAGTTCCAAAGTGCGCCTCCAAACATTTGGCCGTCATCATGAAACGCCGTACCTAAGAAATCTTTTGGAAACACTAATTTGTTCTCTACGGTTCGGAGATAAGGATGTCCGCCGCGTCTTTCCATCAACGCTGGTAGAATAGAATTTTCGCCGATATCTGGATTATCGGTGATGGTGGCCGCGAGATAATCGCTAAATGCTTCGTTCATCGCGCCGAATTCATATCCAGGTTGGTTTCCATAAATTTCAAAAGTGACCGCATGCCCAAACTCATGGATCACCACGTCTCGGGACAGTGCTGTATTTTTGAAATACATCGAGCCCGCGCCAAAAGATAAAGTTTTCATCAGTGGCATAAAGAAAGCGTTATCAAATTTTTCGCCGTAATTTGCAAAAGCCACCAATTGATAATCCATTTTGTCGAAATTTAATTTTTCGTGCAGAAACTTTCGAGCCTGCATCACCCAGTAGTAAATATTTCGATCTTCCAGTGAGGGGCCTACTTCTTGGTCTCCGCCATCGAGAACGATTTTATCTCCAGGAAATTTAGAAATATCTTGAACCGCATAAGCCGTATCGGGCTTCGCATTATTGAAAACACTTAAAAAAGGATTTTCAAGGGTCACTTTAAATCCTTTGTTCTCTGAGTTTGAATCAAAGCGAAAATTTCCTGTTCCATCCGCAGCAATCTTTTCTTTGTCGCCAAATGTTGCAGTAAGCTCAGGAAAGGCCACCATAAAAAGTTCATCTCCGGGTGCGTTAGGGAGTACGGTTCCTACGACTTGAAGTTGTCGTGCTCCCGAAGCTGGATTGTACGCTCCGATGGCTTCTCCTGTATTTTCATCAGCCCAAATCCAAAATTCCATTTGTTGTTCCGTTGAATACAAAACAAATTCACGTGCCGCAAAAACTTGGAAGTCTGATTCATTCAATTTTTTAGGATAAAGAACCGATTGCTGACGAATCACGTGATGAGCTGCTGGAAAAAACTTAGAAGAAGAGAGGCCGGCAGAAGGATTTAATTTCACTGTAGAAAAAAACTTTGGATTTACCAATGTGGTACTAGATGTTTTCCATTCCCCATTAGCTTTCAGTCTTAAAATCATTTTTGCGCCAACAACTTCTTTGCCTTTAAATGTTTGCTGAAAAGTGGCGTAAGTGAAGCGGCTTCCTTTTCTTAAGTGAAGAAGCTTCATTTCGTATCCAGGAAAAAGTTCTGCCGCTTTTTTTAAAGAGATCTGTTCTAAAGTTTCTTGTGGTGCGATGGCGTTTACTGCGCCCGAGTTTTCGATATTTTCGATGCGGCGAGGACTTTCAAATTCTTGATTCATCATCGTGATGGTCGAAGTTTGAGTCAGAGAGATATCACTCTCCGCAAACTTAGTCTGTGTGCGGTTTAGAGAGAGTTGGCTGTCATTAAATAAGTGAGCAACTCCCTGTTCGTTTTGTCCGCATGCTGAAAACGTGATAGCCGCGATGGCCAAATAAATGAACCGCATAGATCCTCCCCCGAGAACGTCCGCTGATTTTTTAGATTTTTTTTAAGAACCCCTCACTTTTAAGTCTAAAGATCGGTGGGGCGGTGGGTCAATGCAATTGACTGCATGCGATGCGTTAGTTGTTATTTTTTCTCACTGCAGTGCATTAATTTTTTCCTGAACTTTTTTTCGAGCTTCAATCAAAAATGTATCAGAGGGTTTTGTTTCAAGCGCTGCATTCAAATGTTCGAGAGATTTTTTCCAATTTTGATTTTCATAAAAAATAACACCACAATTTACGTGGGCGACAAAATTTTTGGGATCCACTTTGAGTAGATCATCCGCGAGTTTAAGAACATCTGAAAATTTTTTTTGATAGAGAAGTGCTGTTGTTAGTTGTGAAAGCGCAAAAATATCCTGAGGCTTCATTTTCAAATAAATCTGAATCCAATTTTCTGCCGTTTGAAATTGATCAGCTCGCAAAGCCGCTTGAAATCCTGAGCGCCACATCTCTGGAATGCCCGAAAATTTTTTCACTCCATCTTCTGCAAATGCAAAAGCTCTTTCAAATTGTCCGACTTCAATTAAATTGGTGATGAGTTCAATCACGGCCACTACGTTTTCGGGCTCTTCTTTCACTTTTTGTTCGGTTAAATTTAAATAATATTTTATTTTTTCTGCCTGACTTAATTTGAGTCGTCCGTAATGGTGCAAAATAATATTGACGGTGGAGTGCTTGAGATTCAAGCGTCTACAGGTAGGCAACAGACTTTCATGAATGCGGCCTTCGTAAGCCAGACCCTTATCTCTTCGATACAATCTCTCCATCCAATTATTAAAAAAATAAAGCGGTTGTGAAGAGTTCTTCAAGCCAGGTAAGTTTTTATCCTCAACGAGTTTAACGCCTTCGATTGAAGCATCTTGAGTATAATTTTTTTGAACGAGTGAGTAGCAGTCCGCCTCTTCATCTTGAATCAGCTTGGCCATTTTCTGATAACCAGAGCTCTCTAAAATTTCGTCTCCATCTACAAAGAGAATCCATCGATTGGTTGCCAATTTTGAAAGCTCATTACGAGCTTCTGAAAAATTATTTTTCCATTCAATCGATCGAAGCTGAAACTTAGGAACTCGATTTCTAAATTTTTCTAAAATTTTAAGGCTGTCGTCGGTGGAGCCTGAATCAAAAACAATGAGTTCGTCTGCAAATAAACAAACACTTTCAAGACTTGCTTCTAAAAATTCGCCTTCGTTTCGAACTAAGTAGCCGCAAGTGAGAGGCAGCCGAGGTAAAGAAGTCGATTGGTTTTCAGTACTTGGATCTTTAATGGGTGCCATTTATAGGCTTAGTTTAGCGAAGGAGCCATTCATTGTCAGTAATCTCAATCTAAAGTAAATAAGCTTCCATGTTTTGGCGTATTCTAAGATCGCTAACTCTCGTTCTTAGCCTGGTCTGGCTGGTACCGAGCATGGCTATTTCGAAACCTCGATCATCGGGCGATTCCAATAAAGCTAGCGATGATTCCCGGCCTGCAGCTTCTTATCAGTTGAGTAATTCTCTAGACCAATTTTTTAACGCCAATCAAATGAAGAATGTTCAAGGTCTTCAAGAAACTTCGGTGGGCGTTATCTCTGCCTTCTTCGCACCTGCATTTTCCGATCGTCGCAACTTGAACTCTGATAATTTGTATTTTTTGAGATTTAAAATGTTTAGTCTTTTTAAGGCAACTCTTGAAGCTCGCCGATCTGAACTTTCACCTGAGGCTACTCAGATCTTGATCGATGAATTAGACCGGCAGATGCGAGACTTGGAGTCCCGTCCAGAGTATAGAAATTTTGAGAATGTGTTGCCGTCGATTTTAACTGGAATTGGTATTGGATTGGGAGCCGAAGCTATCTATAGATCTACAAAATTTGCGGTGAATACTTTGAGACGTCCAATGCGGCCTATTGCGGTGATTCCAGAGCAACATTTGCGAAGAGGGGACTCAACATTTAAGCGAAGTTGTAAGGCAGTGGCCAGATCGCTAACTTATTTGGGAACTCAAGCAGGAGTGCGGGTGGGAATCGGCAGTTTACTTGGAGTGCCATCTTACTATTTGTTTTTTCAATCGAAGGCAACTTACGCTCCGATTGAAAAAGTTGTGAACGAAGACCTCAGACCTTTTTTAAATGATTTAAAAACCTCGCTTCAGTAAAACCGATGAAAGGAAATTTTTTATGAGTTTCAATTTTCAAGATCATCCAGGACTTCCATTTATTATCATTGGAATGCTCATCGTCATTTTTGCTTTTCGTCGAAATCGAGCAAGACTTCGAGATTCAAAGAGCAAAGAGATTAATAAAAAAAATGAAACGCCTTGGGTTTAATCTTCTAAACGTTTGCTTTGAAAGTGATTTTGAAAATCTTCGGTGTACATTTGAAGACCTATCGGAAGCTCTCGTCCAGTCGCATAATTAAAGAGCACTCCGCGAAAAATTCCCTCTGCAGTTGATGTGATGAGATGAATAACGATAAAGCCGGTGATGCCCATGACCGCCAAAAGAATGGGATGGGTTTGCGCAAAGAAAAATGCGCAAAAGCTTAAAAAAATAAACCAGCAAAACATCGCTGCTCCTGAGAGAATCAAAAATGAAAACTCCGCTCTTAGAGCATCCCCCCATTTTTGATAAATAAGTTTGGATGATTTTGAAAATGCGCTCCAAGGGCTGGCCCCTTGAACAATAATATAAGGAACAACAAAATAGCTGAGCACTGTCCAGGCTCCGCCTAAAAGAGCCGAGATTATTTTTCCTATTAAATTTGATTTATCTGAAATCACTTTCAGTACGAGCCCGATGGTTGCCGAGACAAGCGCCCACGCAAAAATTTGAGTAATGCGTTTGGTCGCCATAGAAATTCCAAAACTTACGGAGGCTTCTTGGCCGTTTAAAATTCGCAAAGTGCAGGCCATCAAAGCAGAGTTAAAAAAGAAAATGACGAAATAGTTAACGAGATAAAAAATAAAAGTAAGAGTATAAAATTCTGCTTGGTGATCTTGAAGAGATCGACTTTTTATTTCATGAACGATCTGATCAAAAAACGGAGTCGTGAATACCCAAAATCCCATTGATATTAAAATCAATACGCATGAAATCGAAGAAAGCAGAGGAAACCAAATCAAATGTTTATGGTAAAACACGATTCGATAGCAGGCTTTGGAGAGTTCATACGCACGATTTAATTTCTCAAAAAATACCGCCATGAATAATTATAAGCGGAAAAGATAGGGAGGGGGAATACGCCCAAGAATGTGCCCAGAAAATATGCCCAGAGCCGGAATCGAACCAGCGACACGTGGATTTTCAGTCCACTGCTCTACCGACTGAGCTATCTGGGCTTCTAGACTTTCAATCACAACTTATTAAAAACTTCCCATTTTCACTTCTACCCGTTGTGTCGGTAGAGCAGGCTCTGGTGTATTTTGCACACCTTCGGTGTGACACCGACTGAGCTATCTGGGCAACTGCTTATCGGTCTTCATAAAGCTTCCTTATATAAGAGAAGCTTAAAGAATTTGTCATGATAATTTCGCGTAAGAAAGTTTGAGACTTTCTTCTAGACGAATTAACTGATTGTATTTTGCGGTTCGATCCGTTCGGCACAAGCTACCTGTTTTGATTTGGCCGGCTCCCGTGCCTACGGCAAGATCAGCGATAAAAGTATCTTCGGTTTCTCCGCTTCGGTGAGAAACCATGCAATTAAATCCATTTTTCATCGCCATCTGCATGGTTTGAAAAGTTTCGCTCACCGTTCCCACTTGATTGAGTTTGATCAAGATCGCATTGGCCGATCGCTCTTTGATTCCACGTTCCAGCCGAGAAACTTGAGTAACGAATAAATCATCGCCGACGAGTTGAGTATTAGGGAATTTCTCTGTCATCAATCGCCAACCTTTCCAATCTTCTTCATCAAGCCCATCCTCAATAGAAACAATTGGAAATTCATGCAGCAGTTGTCCGTAGATTTCCATCATTTGTTCGGACGACTGTGCACCACGGTTAGATTTAGTAAGAACATATTTGCCATTTTCATAAAAAGAAGACGAAGCGACATCGAGTGCGAGTTTGATATGGGCGCCATAACCACATTGATTGACGGCATCCATAATAAGTTGAAGCGCTTCTTCGTGACTTTTTAAGCGGGGAGCAAATCCACCTTCGTCTCCAACTGAGGTCGAAAGTCCTTTTTTCTTCAAAATACCTTTAAGCGTGTGAAATACTTCGGCGCCCATTCTGAGAGCTTCTGCAAAACTTTTGGCCTGCACAGGTGCAATCATAAATTCTTGAAAATCTAAATTATTATCGGCATGCATTCCGCCGTTAATAATATTCATAAAGGGAACGGGCATCGTCATTTTGGTGGGCTTAAAAATTTTCGCGATTGTTTCGGCGAGAGTCGCTTTTTGAATCAGCGCACTCGCTCGAGTAGCAGCCATCGAAACCGCTAAAGTAGCATTGGCACCGAGTTTTTCTTTTTGTGCCGATGGATCAAGAGAAAGAATTTTTTGATCCACTGCACTTTGGTCGACGGGATCTATTCCCGTAACCGCAGGAGCAATATTTTCAATGATATGATGAATAGCTTTTAAAACCCCTTTGCCGTGATAGCGTTTCTCG
The DNA here is from genome assembly GCA_017302715.1 of Deltaproteobacteria bacterium. Taxonomy (GTDB): domain Bacteria; phylum Bdellovibrionota; class UBA2394; order UBA2394; family UBA2394; genus JAFLCD01. The sequence goes on along the minus strand of JAFLCD010000008.1, from coordinate 47,479 downwards.
TCCGCATCTCTTAGCTCGACCGCTTCAAATTTTCCGGTCGAAGCTCCCGAGGGAACCGCGGCCCTTGCCGTCAGCCCCGAGTCCAAAATGATTTCAGCCTCCACGGTGGGAAAGCCTCGGCTATCTAAAATTTCTCGAGCTCGAATACTGCGAATACGATCAGACATTTTTCCTCCTTCAAGGGGGGTCGGAACCCGACCCCTAAATTAATTTGAAGTCGCAGGTTTTACAACATCCTGTTAGGCTTTGTTGCGAATGAAAAAGCACGCCATCTATCCGGGTAGTTTTGACCCGCTCAGTAACGGCCACATCAATTTAGTCGAGCGTGCTCTACAGATTTTCGAGAGCGTCACGATCTCTGTGGCCATCAATACTAAAAAGCCCTCGGTCTTCGGGCTTGAAGAGCGCGTTTCGATGATCGAAAAAGTCTTCGAAAAAAATGATCGTGTACGTGTCGAATCTTTTGAGGGACTTTTAGTCGAGTATGTTCAACGAAAAAAAAATGTGATCGTCATTCGAGGTATTCGTACGAATTACGATTTTGAATATGAACTTGCACTTGCGCAGGCCAATCGACATCTTAGTTCCACTTTTGAGACGATTTTTATGATGACCGATCCGCAGTATTCATTTCTTTCGTCGTCCATGATTCGAGAAATCATTGGACTTGGTGGCTCGACGAACGGAATGTTGCCTGCGTTTATTGAGAAAGCTTTGAAAGAGAGATTAAAATCGTGAGTTTTTATAACCCCTCTCAGCTCGTTTCAAGTTTTGAAGAATCGGCGACATTGGCGCTTTCTGCCAAAGCAAAAAAACTTGCGGCCTCCGGAAAGTCGGTCATCAATTTTGGAGTAGGCGAGCCCGATTTCAATACGCCAAAATCTTTCATCGAAGCCGCTTTCAAAGCAGCTGAAAAAGGCCAAACTAAATATACGGCCGTCGGTGGAACGCCAAATCTTCGCGAAACCGTCGCTGCGAAAATTTCAAGGGATTACAGAGTCGCTTATTCTGCTGAAGAAGTTTTAGTTTCTTCTGGCGGCAAGCAGGCGATTTTTCATTTTTTACAAGCCACGGTTGAGCCCGGCGATGAAGTAATTATTTTATCTCCCTATTGGGTTTCGTTTCCCGAGATGGTGAAGATGGTGGGGGGCAGACCTATCATCGTGAACGCAAAATCTCAGCGTATTACCGCCGACGAAATCGCTGCAAAAATTTCTCCCAAAACAAAAGCTATCATCCTCAATTCTCCTTCGAATCCTTCCGGCTTAGTTTTTACTCGCGAAGAGGTGGAGTCGTACTCCAAACTTTTGCTGAATAAAAATATTTGGCTTCTGTGTGATGATACCTATTACAAGCTGATTTATTCACCGGCAGAATGGGTTTCGCCTTTGCATTTGCATCCTGAACTTAAAGAAAAAACCTGCCTCATTGGTTCGGCTTCAAAGTCTTATGCGATGACGGGTTGGAGGCTCGGTTGGGCCTTGGGGCCAAAACCCCTCATTGCGGCGATGACCAAACTTCAAAGTCAGGTGACCAGTAATCCTTCAAGCTTGTCGCAGGCAGCCGCTGAAGAAGCTCTCAAAAACGGGGATTCTTTTGTCGAAGATTTTCGAAAAATCTTTGAAAAACGTCGAAACTTAGTAATCTCGGAACTTCAAAAAATCCCGGGTCTTCAATGGATGGAGCCTGAAGGGGCTTTTTATATTTTTATCGATTTTTCTAAGTTAATCCCCAATGTTACCGATTTTTGCGAGAAATTGCTGGATAGAGACGGAGTCTGCTTGATTCCGGGCGAGGCTTTTGGGGCTCCATCTTATGCGCGCTTGTCTTACGCACTTTCAGACGCCGATATAAAAGAGGGAATTCGACGTATAGAAGTTGGCCTTAAGGCATTGACTTAAGGGCAGATTTTGGCGATTCATCTCGGATGGCTCGTGAGTGCGAATTAACAGGAAAAAAAGTGATGTTTGGCAATACGGTTTCGAATGCCAATAATCGACGACGAACAAAATTTCATCCCAACTTGATTGAGAAACGACTTTTCGTTCCAGAACTTAAACGTTTTGTGAGAGTGAAGCTTTCGAATCGAAGCATTCGAACGATCGATAAATTGGGTGGCTTGCTTCAAGCAGCGCGAAAATATCGAAAAACGATTTCGCCAAAACTTGAAAAATTATTAAAAGCAGCGTCGTAAGATCAATTTTAAATCATAAAAAAGGAAAGATTCGTGGCATACAAAGATAGCGGTTCAGAAGGATCAGATTCAAGAGGCGGCTCACGTGGCGGCTTTGGATCGAAGATGAAAAAAAAGGGTAAGAAAAAGAAAATGTCGTTTCGAAAGAAACGCCCTCCTTTGAATCTTGTTTTTGATTACCGAGAATTGAATACGATTTGTCCTTTCTTAACGGAAGAAGGCAAAATTGTTCCTGCCCGAGTTTCTGGACTACGAGCGTTTCAACAACGTCAGTTAACAACCGCTGTGAAGCGAGCTCGACAGTTGGCTTTTATTAGTCCGATTTCTCGCGATATCATTCATTAATTTTATTTCTTGCCCGCATGGTGGAACTGGCAGACGCGTCAGACTCAAAATCTGATATCCGTAAGGGTGTGTAGGTTCAAGTCCTACTGCGGGCACCACGCACAAGATTTTCATTTTATACTTCGTCAGATTTCGATGCTCGGGTTTCACGGCCATCATTGGCCAGCTCAACCACTGCGCGTCTCATCCTCCTCGTCTAAAATGAAAATCTTGTGCGTGGTTTGGAAAAAAAATGCTCGACGCTGTGTGTGGTTGGAATATCTAAATTTTCTGATTATTTTTTTCGAATTTTCCAATTATTCGATTCAATCCAATCGTAAACTGGGCTCATGGCTCCGGTTTTAGAAACCTGTTCTTCAAGAGCAATTCCAAGGTAATGAGCTAGATCTTTAGCGACTTCAGGATCGCCAAATTCTTTTTCTTTTTTCCAATCATCAAAAATCGCTTTAATTCCGACTTCATACTCGTCAAAAACTGCTTTCACTTGGCCATCGATTTTTCCAAGTGCACTTGGTTGAGAAAGCGTCATCAGCGAAAAGGTTCTTACCGACATCTGATAAGATCTATAAAGTTCAGCCGCAGCTTCACGGCGTTCGCCAGGAGCCAATGGTTTATCTTTTGTAAGCTCATCAATGGCTTTTTCTGGGTCCATAATCGCAGTTAACATTGCGGGTAACTTTTCGATGCGGCCACCAATGCTTTTGTCTGACTCAAAATCTTCAAGTTTAGAAAGATATATTTCAGACCAATGAGCAGATTTAAGAATGGGAGAGTTTATCCAAAACTGCTTTCTTCCCAAGATTTCCATTTTTTGTTCTGACTTGGCAAATACGCGATCCATTTTCTCTCTTACTTCTGGAGGGTAAATTTCTAGGGCTTTATACACTGGAGAATCGATATTGGAAGTGGAAGCAGGCTTTTCACGGAGAGAATAATTTATCGAGTCAGTTGTATCTGGTGAATTTTTAGCCTCAGTTTTTAGAGCGGAATTTAAAGAGCTTTCTGACTTTGATCCTAAAAGTTTTGAAGACTTGTAAGCGCCAACAAGAATAGAGCCAGCAGCAACCACCATCAGACTTCTAAAGACAGGGGATTTTGAAAGCTTTGCGATCGTAGCTTTGCAAATATCTAATTTTCTTCTTTCCACTCCAAAAGTTAAAGATGTTGAAGATAAATTTAAATAAACAAACAGAAAGATTATAGAAAAAATTCGATTTAATTTCATATTTTCTCCGAATAGAATTTCTTACGAAAAGCAAAGAACCTTAAGAATTTTTCTTAGACTTGGCAACCTCCTTATAGCTACTTTTATTTATTTTCCGATTGGAATTCTGTTCGTTTTTTCAGTAAGAAAATGTGTTGGTTGGGAATATTTAAAGATGTTTTTGGCCTTAAGAAATAATAAAAAATTAAATGAGGAGTGAAAAATTAAAATGAAATTAGTTAAATCCCTTTTGGCAGTCTCGGCAGTTCTATTGACAGTAGGTTTTTCTTTGCCAGTAAAAGCGCAAGTTCATACTAATCCACCATGTCCCGAATACTGCGATACAGCTGTCGATAATTGTCGTAATGCATGTCAAAACTCAAGAAATACAACTGAATCAGCAGCTATTAGTCTCGCGGATTTCTTTTTTGATATGTGCAGTACCCAAGCTTGCAGGGATGGCGTTATGCAAACTTTAGCTGAAGCTCTTGCGGATGCCGAAACTGCCTATAATAATTGTATCGTTGATTGCTACGCGATCACCTATAACAACTGCTGTGCGAACGCTAATCAGTAAGGTTTTTCTTTTTTAGAAATATCGCAAAGGGAAAGGCTTAAAGCCTTTCCCTTTTTTATTGAAATCAAATGGTTCATGAATGTCCCAATCTGAACTTTGGAAAATTTTAAAATTTCTAAGTCTTTCGAACACTTAGGTGAAAAGAGAGGTGGCATGCAATATGCATAATCCTTTGTAGCAATTAACTTTTCTTAAGGAGCATTATGAATTTTTCAAAAATATTACTTTCATCCTTTTTAGCTGTGAGCAGCTTGAATTTAAATTTACAGGCGCAGGATGCTACAGCAGGAAATAAAGAAAATGCACCAGCTGTGTTAAGCGCCGAGCAAGAAGAAAAAGAAGTTCAGGAAACAATGACCACAATAAAAAATACTCCAACGGTAAGAAACTTCATTCCAAAGAATAAAGTTTGGACAGAAGAAGAAAAAGCAAGAGCTGAAAAATCCCCTCTTATGTATGGAGAGCTTGTTTTAGATGACGGTTATAATTCCCCGCATCTCGCAAGCAGTTATGGAAATTTTATGACTGCAATTTTTGATGAGAAAGATGGGTCTGAAAATCCCATAAAAATTCAATTTCTTCGTCGTGGCCCAAATCATTTGGAATTATTTATGGGTCCTGGGGGTTTTTCTCGGGTGAATATTCAATTTGATGAAGCCGCATTTGCACGATTGCTAGTGCATCAAAAACATCAAATGAAAGATTTTAAAATTGATGGAACTGGAACCATTTTAACGCCTGAGGGAAATCCTGTTTTTACTTTTGCAAATACAGAGCAACAGGCTGCTTACACTGAAAGTTTTTATAATCACTTATACACTGGACCTAATCCACAGTGGCCTTATCAGTCTTCGACTACGACCGGTTATCCAGGCGGTTTGGTAAAATTTATCATCGAAAGAATGTCAGTTGATCATAATCCAAAAATCTCTATCTCAGAGTCTAAAGAAGCCGGAATGGCTGCTGCAGCTCAGCAAAAAGTTGAGCACGCAGTAGAAGCTGCGGACCAGGTCGATAGCGCTGATTTATTAAAAAAATAGAGAAAGATTCTTTAAGCCTTCCGCTTTTATGGCATTTTAAACCCCAGGTAGGCCTTTTGCTGAAACTCTGCTACGAGTTTTTCGGATGCGTAAACAGCTCAAGTCTACTGCTGCTACTTTAAGGCCGATGAATTCGGCTTTTCAGCTGATTGAGGATGGCGTTCGCAAAAAGCCGTGGCGGGGGCGTTTGAAAATCTGCCTTGTTTATCCGCATACTTATTATGTCGGCATGAGCAATCTGGGTTTTCAAACCATCTATTCGCTTTGGAATGATCTCGACGAAGTAGTTTGTGAGCGCGGTTTTTTATCCGAAGACGGAAAAGAAGTTCGCAGTATTGAATCGAATCGACCTCTTCGAGATTTCGATGTGATCGCGTTTACATTGAGTTTTGAAAATGACTCGATCCATGTCTTAAGAATTTTAGCTCAGGCGGGAATTCCTATTCGCGCAAGTGAGCGAGACGATCGCGAGCCTTTAGTTATTATGGGTGGAGCCGCGGTTTCGATGAACCCTTGCCCCATGATTCCTTTCATCGATCTCTTTGCGTTCGGCGATGGAGAGGATTTGGTTTACGAACTTGCGATGAAGTTGCGGGCCAATCCGTTTTTAAAACATCATCGCGCAAGATTATTAGAGAGCTTAATTGAATTGCCTGGAGTTTTTTCTCCTGAGATTCAGGGAAACTTTCCCGAGAAGCCAATTCCTCGCCGAACGATTAAGTTTATTAATTCTTACCAAACCAAAACCGAGATCGTTACTAATCACACCGAGTTTTCAGGCGTTTTTTTGGCAGAAGTTTCTCGCGGATGTCCTCAGAAATGTAGGTTTTGTTCAGTCTCTTACACAGAAGCGAGCACAAGGTTTCGAAGACTTTCGTTTTTGAAATCCGCTTTTGACGAAGGAATTGCAAGAGTAGGGCGAGTTGGACTTTTAGGAGCGGCACTCGCTGATCATCCAGAGCTTGTCGAGATGTCTGAATATGTGGTGAACGGAGGAGGAGAGATTTCGCTTTCATCCTTACGCGTTGAAGCAGTTAGTTCCAAACTGATGGAGCTGCTTGTTCACTCTCGTCAGCGCACTTTGACGTTGGCACTTGAGACGGGAAGCGTGCGACTACAAAACGTCATTCATAAACGCACTAAAGAAGAGAATATTTCGCATGTTGTAGAGACGGCGCTGAGATCCGGCGTAAGAAATTTGAAATTTTATTTTATTATTGGGCTTCCGACCGAGCAGCGCGAAGATATTTTAGAATTAGCCGCTCTCGTTAAGCGTTTGCATAAACAATTTGTTTCGATCTCTAAAGAAAAAGGTCAGATCGGAAATTTAAGCGTGAGCTTGAATCCTTTTATTCCAAAACCGACGACGCCTTTTGAAGCTTGCGCTCATCTTCAGCAAGATGAACTTCAGGCAAGGTTTGATTTGCTCATGAAAGAGCTCGAAGGTTTGCCTCATCTTCATGTGAATCACGAGGGGTGGGATACGGCGATCCTGCAATCGTTATTGAGTGTCGGAAGTGTAGAAACTTCAAAATTTCTCGAAGATACACATCGCTTATCCGACGATTGGCGTAAAGCTTTAAAGCTGCATCCTGAATTGATTGCCGATACAGTTTATCGACCTAAGTCGATTTCGGAACGTCTACCTTGGTCATTCGTGACTCGCTAAAGCGGATTAATTCTTCTTCGGTATCATCCCCCATCAATTGATAAGGCAATCTCGAAATTTCAGATTTTGGAAATAATCTTTTGAGGTCCTGAATAAGCTTACTTTCGAGATTTTTAAACTCGCGCATTTCATTGCAGAAAGAATCATTTTCATCAGGAATTTTTTCATCAAAGACAGATCGATTGATTACAAAAGAAATATTTTTAAAAGGTTTAGAGAGCTTTTGAATATCTTCAAGCCGAACAAAAGCCGTCTCGGGGCTCAATACAAAAAGATGTTCTGTCTCTTCGGAATAGGAAAGCTTCGTCAATTGATCAGCAGCTTTTTGAAAGCGATCTGCATGAGTGCCGAGCCATTCCAAAAATTCAAAAACTCGCTCGGCCGATTTTTTGCCTATGAAAACTCGACTGAGTTCAAATGCATGCTTCATCGTCGAATGTAAAATTTTAGCTTGCTGCCCTTTAAGCGCAAACTGAATGAGGCTCTGAGAAAAAAAACTTTGCAGATTATTCATTGCGCGTTGCAGACCAAAAGCTTCCTGAAGGGGAGGCGTATCGATCACCAGCCGCTCGTAAGTGGATTTATTAATTTCATCACTGAGTTGAATGAGGCTTAAATATTCTCGAAATTCCTGCAGACCTTTTACCATTTGTTCGTAGAATATTCTTACCTTCGCATTGGCAATGGATTTTTGAGAGAGTTCTTCAAAAAGTTGAGTGGCTTCGAGTCCGCAAAGAAAAAATTTCTTATTTTTAAGTTTTACGTCTACTCGTGTTTTCTCTCGCGAGATTTGAAGCAAATCAAAAAGTCTTCGGCTCGGATCCAGAGTAAAAAGCGCAGTTGAAGCGTAAGTTGATTGATATGCCTGCAAAATAGAAAGATGACTTTTTCCTACACCGCCCGGGCCCCAAATGAACTGAATCTTCATAGCGTAACTGCGCCTTCTTCTAAAATTTGATCAAAGGTATACGAAAAGATTCTTTCGTCTTCGAGCTTGGGTCGATCGTAGGCGAGTTGCTGCATATTTTTTGAGAGTTCGAGCTCTTTAGGTGGTGCGATATGCTTTCGATTAAGAATTTTTTGAATTCTCATTTTAGGGTAATTTTTTCTCAAATTTTCTTCGATAGCGGTGGATTCTTCAAGCGCCGAAGTTTCAGGCAAAGAGACGATAAAAACCGAAGTCGTATTCGCTTTTTGAAAATATTTCAAAATCTCGTCAGCTAGTTTATGTAGGCTTCCACCATCAAACATTTCTTTGGCCGCTTTCGCAGCCTCCAAAAGTGCAATGAAATGACCACTCGAGGGAGCATCTACGATAAGATCTTTATTTTCTGCAATTTGAATCCATTGGCGAAGAAGTAATAACTCATAAAGATTGGGCGCCAATTGAAACAAGGTTTGAAAAATTTTACTCTGAGAAATCCAATGTGATAAAAAAGGAATCCGCAGTGATTTTTTTAAAAAAGTTTCACCTAAAGTCTCTTTGGAGAATGAATGAATCGTAGACAGGGAGAGTTTGAATTTCTCTGCTTCAGACTGAAGCGCCTGACTAAGTTCAGCAAGTTCAGCCTTTTTCATTTTCTGACTAAGAAGTACTGAGTAGCGGGTTTTTCCGACCCCGCCTTTTCCTGTTACAAAATAGAGAGCCATTTTATGCTAATTCTTCGAGAGTTTTCTGCACGACATCGGGGTGAATAAGAAGTGAATAATGTCCGACCGGTGAAACTCTATGGGTTCGACCTTCTCCAAATACAGACGGTGGATAGCAAAATAAATCATGAGTTCCACAAAGAAGAAGATCCGGCGATCGAACGAGAGGAGTGGTGTCTTCAAAATAGGAACTTCGCAGTCTTTCGGTCTGTAAAAATCTCATCGTGGCACTCATGGTCTCTGGAGCAGCTAAAGCGATCCATTTTTCGCAATGTTTAGAGAATTCATCCGAAGATAAAATTCGAGAAACGATGCGACGGCTTGACCCAAAACTTAAAATTCTAAACTTGGAGGATTTGGTTTCTTTTAAAACCGTTCGGATGAATTCGGTGAGTTCATCCTCGAGCAAACGAGAGTCTTTTAAAAAACTTCTCCAAGAGTAAGGCCACAAACTTAAGTAAAAATGCTTTTTGAGCCGCCACATCAAAATAGAGAAGAGTCCTCCAGAGGTATGCAGCGATGGAACGAAGATGATGGGGATTTGTTTTGTCGAAAGTTGCTCGGGTTTAACGTATTCAAGCGGCGGTGCTTCAAAAAGCGGTTTTAAGCTGCGAAACTGGCCAAAACTAAGAATGACCATGGCAATCCATTCGATCGAGGCCGTAGTTAAAATTTCGGATAAAGAAATTTCTATTTTTTGAGTCTGCGTTTGGTACTGAGCCCATGTCCAAGTCGAGGCTAAAATGAATAAAAACAAGAGGATAGATCCAAGCATCAGCAGAGCGAAGGTGATCTGGAGCAGCAAAATAAGCCAGGACATAGTCATAGAATACGGGTGAGGGCCTGCCCGCGCCAAGAATTTTCCAGTAAACTTATAGATGTCAATCGGGGGAGTTTTCGTGGAACAAACAACAGCGTCATCGCCAGGATTAGGTCAGAAAAACGCCGTTGAAATTTTTATCAACGCACTTGAAAAATCAAGTCGCTCCGCCAAGCTCTACAATTATGCTTCAGGCCAAGATGTCATTCAAAATATTTACGAAAACACGATAGGCGCTCTTGAACGCGCACTCTTAGAAGCTGATCAACTTGAAATGACGGTGAAGCCTTTTGAAATCTTCTTCGATCGAAAAGTTGTTTACACAAACAAAGAAAAGAAAACGTCATTGAGCTTCGCGCTCTATCAGGATGGCATTCGAATGCTCGTTTTCAAAAAAGGGTTTACCAAAGAAGAACTCTTAGAAGTCATTCAAATTCTCGCCACCGATTTCACAAAAGCCGAACTCATGGACCAAGATCTCTACTGTCTTTTCATGGAAAAGCGTTTCGATCATTTCGAAGTAGTGGGTGCAGATATCTTAGTTGAACTTGAAAGAGAAGATCCCGAGCTCAAAGAAGAGATGAAATCTTTCATGGCTAAAATTGCCTCTGCAAAAGCAATTCCAAAAACTTCGGCTCAAAGACGTTTACGTCCCGATGATATGAAAGTTTTGGATGAATTTCGACTGAACCCTGTTCAGTTCACACGTTCTAATGAAGAAGTCTCGAAGGTTATTGAAACAATCACGACTCTTAAAGACTCACCCGTGAAAGAGCGAGAAACAGTTGAAAGACTTTTGGTCATGGGCTTTCACTTTTTACTTAACGATCGAGATCCGGAACAACGCCAAGTCGGTCGCGATTTAGTCATTAAAGTTGCGCTCAATATTTTAGAAGATTCGTATTTTGATCTCGGTGAGGCCCTCTTAGTTAGGCTTTATCAACTTCAAAAAGAAAAAATAGATCAAGCGGGGGAATATCAAAAAATTCTAGATTCTATTTTCTCTCCCGATCAATTAGAAGTTTTTGCAAAACTCTTTACGCATTCGGATCATCATAAGGCACTGCTTAAGATTTTGTCTCAAGCTCCCGCGAGTTCGTGCAGACTTTCGATTTTACTTTTAGGCCCACATCCTTGGTTACAGAAAAATTTTGCCGAAAGCGTTTTGAAAAATCTTCCAGGACAAATGACGTGGCTTAATCAAGAAGTACAAAAAAATCCTGCCAATGACTGTTGGGAAGCACTGATTAATATTCTTGCTTCTAAACCCACCCAGCATTTTCAGAAGTTTCTCGAAAGCTTATTACAGACCGCGACCACGAATGTTCGACAAAAGGTTTTGAAACAATTGGCCGCGATCGGCACCGCTGATTCTCTTAAAATATTTGAAAAATATTTTAATTCAGAAAATCCTGCTGATCGCATTCAAGCCTATGAATTGATTTCTTCTTCCAAGAATAAGAACTCACTCATTATGCTAAAAAACCATCTTGAATCGAATAAATTTAAAGAGAGTGCGCCAGACGAAAGAGAAGTGGGCTACATCAGTATTATTCGTATCGGTGGAGACGTTGCATTTCCTTGGATAGAAGCGCTTTGGATGCAACCTGGTTCGGGACTTTTCAAGAAAAAAGGCGAGACCGAAAGACGAATGGTCTTAACAAAAGCCATGGCCAAAACCATGCCAGAATTTATCACGAAGCTTCTAGAAAAAACTCCGCTAGAGACTTTGGTTCCTGAGCTTAAAGACATGATTCAAAAAATTTCGTTTGTTAAAAAAACAACCTCTGAAATTCCCAGAGAAATTTTCAAAGGTAATTCGGGAGGAGATATTTCGTGAGCGTAAGTCCTAACACTCAAGAGATCGCATCTCCTGAATTTGAGCAAACTCGACGAGATTTTCTCAATTCTATTTTTGCACTGCTTAAAAGTTTAAGCGTTCACGACATTCATAACGTTGCACTTCAAAGACCCTTTCAGAATTTTGAGAAAGCTTTAAATGAGCTTCGTCATTATGCCAAAGAAGATGGCAAGGTAGAGATGCGCTATCAAGATCATCTCTTTATTTTGATGGGCCATAAGATTACGAATCATTTCTCTGTAGTCGAAGCGATGAAAGTGGTGGGCGATGCTGTAGAAATCGCCATGATTGAGAGCCTCACTTTTCATAAAGATCTCAAGCGAGAAGTGATCGGAGAATTTTTTGCAAAATGGGCTCTTCATAATTCGGTTCATCAACGACCTAAAGAGCTTCAAGCAAAGATCGCAGGCATTGATCTGGTTTTGATGGATCCTAGTAAGGCAAATTTACGTTTAAAAACAAAGCAACTTTTGCTGAGTCCTCAGTATGCACTTCAGCATTATTTTTTATTGCGAAAACATACTGAAAATTATTTCGAGGGAATCACCAGTCAAAAATTAAATTCTCAAAAAAATCTTCGACGTGAATTGATGGAAATGGTGGAGATTGCACGAGTTGCTCCTTATCAATTGATTTCACTAAGTTTGATTCGCGAAGATCCAGCTAAAGAAACTTCTGAGTCGGCTGCTGTCTCTCAAGCCATCGCAACTTGTATGCTCTGTATCGTTCTTGCCAAAGAACTTAATTTTTCTGTCCGTGAGCAGGTGAATTTGGGATTAGTGGGATTGCTTTATAATGTGGGCTTACTTGGTAACGAAGCCGCTGCTGTTTTAAAAAATGAAAAACTCACACCCGTAGAATACAAAAGAGTTCTTGATGCTCAGACATCGGGAGTTTACAAACTCATTCGTCTTCAGGGCTCGAGTCGCCCAGTCTTAGAAAGATTGCTTGCGATCTTTGAACAATCTCGAGGCTCGGATGTAAAATCAGTTTCACTTACTCTCGAGAGTCGATTAGTCAGACTCGTTTCTCAATACGTCGCGCTCATTAGCGATCGACCTTTTCGAGATGCCTATACGCCATCCGAAGCTGTAAAAATTCTAGGCAATAAAGCTGTTGGTCCGCAGGCGAGAGATAATTCGGGTGATCTTGATCCAATTATTTATTATGTTTTTGTTCGGCTGATGGGGGTTTATCCCGTGGGCAGTCTCTGTTTACTTTCGAACGGAAAAAAGGCCATTGTGTTTAGACCGAGTGGAGACAAGCTCGGTGAGCCAATGATTAAAGTTCTTCCGGCTACAGAAGCTGAAAGAGCTGAGCTTTTAGACTTGGCTCATCATCCTGACTTTAAAATCGTTAAGACTTTGGATCCAAAGCGCGAGGGAATTTCTATCCCCGGATTTTTCTTTGATTAAGATTTTTCTTTAGCAGCGCTGTACGTTGAGTAAGGGTGCAAAGTGAAGACAGCTGCTTTATCGATGGTTTCATTTTGATAACGACCGCAATTGACGTTGAGTAAGCCACTTTTATTTTCACCCTTCACTTCGCAGAGAGACTGAAATCCAGCTTTGGACGTATTCCAAAGTCTATCAGCGGCGATCGTGACTCGTTGGTGAGATTCAACTTTTTCACCTTTTTCTAAATTTTTTGCGACAAAGATAATGTCTTTTGAAATGCTGATGACGATTTGTTTAGGCTTCGAATAAGCGCGGATCCTGTTTCCAAGTTTTTCAAGAATGACCACTTCTTCGCATTGCTCAAAAACTCCGGATAAACTTAAGTTTTCACAGGCGATTAAAGTCTCTTTGGCTTCTACTTTTGCAGATAGAAAAAGGCTTAACCCAAGGACCAAAAATACACCTACAATTTTGCTCAAATTACTCATATGTAAAAAGAGTGCAAAACCTATGCCAGCTTAAAACCGCTTAAAACCTTGTTTTTCGGGGGTTTTCATAGCGGGATTTTGCCCTACGAAAACTTTATGGGGCAATGAGAGGTGGATGCCTCAGAGGGTGGCACTGACAGAGACGATTTCAGCGCCCTTTTGATTGATTACGCGGCAACGGATCTGAGGAGTCGTTTCGAGTAATTCTGCGCTGAGAATATCTCCAGGCTTTGCAATATCTTTAAATTTCGCTTCGAGATTCTTTAATTTCTCTGCCGAAAATCCCCACTCTTCGAGCGCGCGAGCAGCGAGCCCCATCGAGAGCATTCCATGTGCGATAATTCCGCCAAGCCCCGCTTCCTTTGCAAAGGCCTCATCATGATGAATGCGATTCCAATCGCCCGAAGCTTCGCAATAATCTCGAATTTGCTCTTTGGTGAGAGCTTCAAATGTAAAAGTTTTTAGCGCGTTCATCCTATTCAGCTTTCACCATCAAAAGTGATTTAGAGGTGATCAATAATTTCTGACTGGGTTCTTCGTAAACTTCGATAACAAAACTCAGCCAATACATTCCGGCTCTCCATTTGCAGTCCATAAGTTTAGCTTCTGCCCGAATTTTCGAAGGCGAAGTAATCGCAGAATGATACGTAAAGCTTTGAGTTGCATGTAAAAGTTTTCGCCAATCTGTTTGAAGCGAATCGACAATTTCAAAAATGCCTTTCATTGCCATCGCTGTAAAAGTAGCGGGCATCTGCTTTGATTTGCCGTCTCGAAAAGCCTTATGAAATTTTTGAATCTGCTCGTCATTCACCTCAATGAATTGAGGGTGAGCTTTTAAGGGAAGCTGAGATTTCTCAGGAGCAATCACCCAAAATCTTTATTATGAATCGCCTAAACATGCAACGCGATTGCGTCCGGATTGTTTGGCCTTATAAAGAAATTCGTCAGCTACTTTTATCAAATCAGTCGTGCTTTGATAATTTTCGTCGCTAAAAGTTGCCACGCCAAAAGAGGCGGTGACCTGAATTTTCTTTCCTTCGTAAATATAAGGATGTTTTTGAATCAACTGTCTGAGTTTATCCGCAAAAATTTTCGCTCCCTGAAGAGGAGTGTCTCGCAGTAAAACGATAATCTCTTCTCCACCGTATCTTCCAACGAGATCTCCCTTTCGAGTGACATTTAAAAGCAGTCTTCCGGTTTCTTTGAGTACAAGATCCCCAGCCATATGGCCGTAAGTGTCGTTCACTTTTTTGAAATGATCCAAGTCACAAAGAACAAGCGAAATCGGTTTTTTAATTCGCTTATGAAAATTAAACTCCACATCGAGTTGCTCTAAAAAATATCGCTTCGAAAAAAGTCCGGTCAGTGCGTCTTTTGTTGCAGACTCATAAAGTTCTTTTTGAAAAGCGAGCTCCAGCTCGTCTTGTAAAACAAATTTCAAAATAATATTCGTGCCAAGTTGAAGTTTATCTCCACTTTTCAGCTCTACTTTTTGAATGCGATCGCCATTATGCCAAGTTCCATTCGAAGATTTAAGATCTTCGGCAATCCACGTATGTGGGGCTTGATATTTAATTTTGCAATGATTTCGAGAGACGCTGGCGTCATGAAGAGTGATATCGCTATCGGTTGAGCGGCCTAAAATCCAAACATCTTTTGTTTCGAGGAAAATACTTTGTCCGGTGGTGGGTCCCGACATGACTAACAAAACCGCCTGAGATTTTAAAGTTCTCGTAGGATCGGTATCCGCCTCAAGCTGACGCATCTGCGTAGTATAGTCTGTATCGTCGCCGTCTTTTTCGTCGAAATTCACTGCTTCTATTTTAACGCTTTTTTTTAGCGAACAGGAATAACAAAAATAGAATAGGGAGCGCCGCCCGTTGCTAAGGTAATGCGGGCATTGAATTTTTTCTTTTCTGGAACAATATACCGAAAAAACATGACGGACTGCGCAGGTACATTATAAGTCGAAGCATTGGGTACGAGTGGCGCGTCGAACTGAAGTGGGTGAACAATTGGAGGATTGAGAGTAACCGAAGTCGGCGGAGTCGCTCGATCTAAAATGCGAATGCCGCGTTTGATGCTTCCGCCCGCGATAGGTTTCTCTTCGAGGGCTGGGATAAATTCAGAAATTTTCTTTGAGTCATAGAGCGCGCGAACCATTCGCGTAAAGAAATACTGCTGTACTTCAAGCCAATTTGAACCAAAGAAACCGGCCACATTATCAAATCCGGTTTCTTGACTGCGGATAAGAGAGCTTAAAAATTTTTGTGTCGCTGGATCAGAGGCATTTAAACTTCCACCAGCGCGTTTCAACATTGAATACAAAAAGAGGGTATTAATCCCGCGCGAGCGAAAATTCGAAGCGGCTTCTCGATACACGGCTTCAAGCGCAAACGAAGTTGAATTGGGATTGCTAAGAAAGGCGACGATATTTCTCGAAACACTTTGTTTCTCTTCCGTAAGTTCTTCGACGATGCTTGAATATCCTTCATCAAATCCTAATCTCTCGGGATGAATTGCCATCGCACGCTGAGTGTCTAAGTCAAAGCGAGTCTCAGGCGGCATTCGCGATAAAACTTTGGAGTCAAAACTAATCAGATGTTGATACTCATGAGCCGTCGTTGAGCATTGAGTGCTTACCGAATCTGTTGAAGTGGTTCGTTGAACGTACAAAACTTCGGTCCGATTTGAATCCTTCAGAGGCTGACCTCTATTGGTCATGAACCTATCGATCTGTGAAATTTGTCCGGCGGTTGCACGCCCATTGACTTGCGGAATATCTCCTACCAAAACATCGACGGCATTTTTTCCATTCAAACGAAAAAGAGGAGCGCCAATCAAATTCATCGTTTGCGGCATTACACGTCTCAGGCATGTATCTAAATTTCTAAAAATACTTTGGTAATTCGCATCAAGTTGTGAGGCTTTTCCTCCAAAGGTTTTCATATCCACTAAGATTTGAAAAACTCCATCGAGTCGACTGAAGATATCTGTCTGCGAGACTCTTCCTGTAAGCTGGCTCGACTCTGGCATGGATGGCATATACGGAATCGTGTTGGTCGGCGTATGCGTTACATAATTATTGGGATCTGGAATATAAAATTCATCGACTCCAATATTTTGTGGAGTGGTTTGAAAATTCGGTAAGGGCGCAAAAATATTTGCATCCCAACTTCCCACACTCATATCGATATTTTTTAAATTCTTCACTTGAGCGATCATCTCTTGTTCGCTTTGAGGAATGGCGCTCGATGGCAAATTCGTGGTGACTTGGATCGGATGAATATAGTTGCTTACTCGATCGGTCGAGGCGAGTGACATCACGGCGATCATATATTCTTGAGAGGCTGGTGCATTCTCAAGATACCAGGTGAATTTTCCGCCATTTGAAGCAGCGGCGCAGGAGCCACCCGCCTCGGATAAACAATTTGAATTTAATTCGATATCGATAGGCGCATTTGGACCGCAGCTATAAAGCCCCAAAAGAAGTGCTAAAAAGGATAAGTTGCCAAAAACAAATTTCGGCAAATTAGCTGGCTTTTCCCCTACCAAAACGTAAGCTCCCTCAGCTTAGATAAAGCAAGGTTTGTGCCATCCTGAGCCGCCTTAAAACGCCAAAAATCCTGGATCAGAGGGCTTTTATCCAGTACTTCTGGGACACGCATGTCTCAACCGTTCGAAGAAAATTCTTTCTCCAAACTCAATTTTAGAGCGTTGGAAGATCAAGATATGCCCGTTGTTCATGCTATCGAGCAGAGAGTTTACGATGACCCTTGGTCCCTTCAACTTTTAAGTGAAAGTCTCAAGGCTCCGATGACTCATTCAGTGGGCGTTTTTTGTGGTGAAGAATGCGTCGGTTACGCCATTTACCAGGTGATTTTTACAGAAGGGCATTTACTAAACATTGCCATCGAAAAAAAATTTCAAGGAAGAGGTTGGGGTGTTCAGCTTTTACAAAAAATTATGAAAGATGCTCGAGAGATCGGCGCACTCTATTTATTTTTGGAAGTTCGTCCTTCGAACGAACGAGCAAGAAAAATTTATGAGACGCGCGGCTTTAGAACTTTGTTAACGAGAGAAAAATATTACGCCAATGGTGAAGACGCCATTTTGATGATGAAAGATTTATGATGACGAAGTCTGCTTTGTTAGAAAAACCACCCACGCCTCAAGGGATGATTGAAGTTCGCATTATTCAAAGTCGACCTATTGCCAACAATCAATGGTCGATTTGGGTGAAGCCCGATGAAGCGGGCGCGATCAAAGAACTTCCAAGTTTTTTGCCGGGACAATTTTGCATGCTTTCACTTTTGGATCGCGTGGATCCGTTGATTGCAAGACCTTTTGCGATCGTCGATCAAGACGACGGAATGTATCAATTTATTTATCGTGTTCATGGAAAACTGACGCATCAGTTGGTGAAGGCGAGTGTGGGTTCAAAACTTGGTCTCGTTGGTCCTCTTGGAAAAGGAATTCCTCGAGAGCATTTAAAAAAAGGTAAGCATTGCTTCATTGCGGGTGGAGTGGGTTATGCATCCTTGATGCCGCTCATTCAAGAGCTCGTCAAAAATAAACGAGAAGATGCAGGAAGGATTTTTTACGGAGTACGAGAGGATCTTGAAATCATCCGAAAAATTCCTTTAGCTTATGACATTGCTTCCGATGACGGCTCTGCGGGATTTCATGGAAGACTTCCGGAGTTGTTGAAGAAAAAAGAATCCGACTGGAAAGATTCGGATTGGTTTTATATCTGTGGGCCGACGCCGATGATGAAAGCGGTTTATGATTTGCTTCCACCCGATCGTTCACTTTATTTTTTGGAGGAGACGATGGGTTGTGGATTTGGCATTTGCATCGGCTGTGTTGTTCCGATCTTGAATGAAAAATCCGAAGTAAAAAAAGTTCGCTCATGTATCGAAGGCCCTATTTTTAAAGGTGAAGTTTTAAAACCTTGGAAGGATGGCGCATGGGCTCTGTAAAATCTTTACCTTCGATTAAATTACTTGAGTCAAAAGTGGGAAGCGTCGAGTTTAAAACTCCACTTCTCGCAGCTTCAGGAACTTGGGCTTACGGATTAGAATTTTTAAATCATCCTCTGCAAAAGTTTTTGGGCGGCTTCGTTACAAAATCTTTGAGCGTGAAATCTTCTGAGGGTAATCCAATGCCCAGACTTTACGAAACCGAAAGCGGAATGCTCAATTCAATCGGGCTTCAAAATATGGGTATCGACGCATTTATTCAAAACGTCGAGCCTCAATTAAAAGCTGCAAAATCTTCTTATGTTTTAAGCGTCTACGCTCAACGTGTGGAAGATTTTAAAATTTTGGCAGAAAAAGCGAATGCATGCTCTGCGGTGGCGATCGAAATTAATATTTCTTGCCCGAATATCGATAAAGGTGGGCTTGAATTTTCTTCGGATCCAAAAACGACAGCCGAAGTTGTTTCTCAAGTAAAAGCAGCGGTGAAAAAACCTCTCTGGGTAAAACTTTCTCCCAATGTCACATCGATTTCAGATATCGCTGTTGCAGCAGAAAGTGCGGGTGCCGATGCGATTTCCATGATCAATACGCTTTTAGGAATGTCTATTAATATAGACAGCAAAAAACCATGGCTTGGTCGAAAGATGGGCGGACTGTCGGGGCCTGCGATTCGACCCGTAGCGATTGAGCGCGTTTACAGAACGTATTCCAAAATTAAAATTCCCATCGTCGGGATGGGAGGAATTACTTCTTCTCGCGACGTCATTGAATTTTTATTAGCAGGTGCCACGGTTGTGCAAATTGGAACTTGGAATTTTAGAGACCCGTTTTGTTATGAAAAAATGTCAGAAGAAATAGCTCGTTATTTACAGAAAAATAAATTTTCAAGCGTTCAAGAGCTTATCGGCTTAGCTCATCGATGATTAAACCATTCAGTAATTTTTTCTCTAGCAAAACGTGGAAGCTTGGCTCGAATCTGCTCTGGCGTTAGCTTTGTTGTATTGCCTGCATACCAACGTTTAGTAAATTCTTCTAAAATCATGTTCAGGCTTATTCCCGAGGATTTTAAAAACTCAACTTCTGTTTGTATAGCTCTGCCTTCTACAGGGGAGTTTAAATAAATATAAAGAATTTCTAAGCCTGCTAATTTTTTTTCTGAGAATTTTTTAAGTTCGGCATCTTCTTTTTTGAGTTCAGCGAATTTTTCTCGATAGGCTTTAACTGCGATGGGGGCCTCGGAGAAAAGTTCCGGCGTTGAAAAATAATCTTTCAAATGTTGGAGTTCGTGAAGGATGGTAGCATGCAAAAAAATAAGTTTCTCAGACTTTAAGCTTTCATCTTTTGTTTTTATTTTCTCATAAGCTTCTTCATTAACAAAAATAAGACGAGAGTTTCCAAAAACTTCTTGAAGACTAAGAGTGAAAGCTTCCTTTAATGAAATTTTAAAAACTCCGCTGAGATGTATGGTCTGTCTTTCGTCCTTGTCATTTTGGAAGCTGTGGTCATGGGCCGTTGTGAGTTGAAGATCCAAAGGTGATGAGAAGAAAAGTGCATCGCTAGAGTCTGCTATAAAGCCAGTAGATTTAAAAACGATGATGCTAACGTCGTCTGTTTTTGAAAGCTCTGAGCGATCAGCAAGCGTTGGAAAATCTTTTTGGAGAGAGAAGGTTTCTTTTATCTCTAAATTTTTAAAGAAATGAATTTGCTCAAGAAGGCTTCCTCCAAAAAAATCAAAGACCTCCTGTGCATCTTTGGCGCCCTCTCCAGGTGATTTTCCAAAAATAGATTTTGGATTTTGAGCGATATAGTTTTGTAGGCTTTCTTGTGTTTTTGCAAAAAGCTGCGAGGCCAATGTCTTTCGACTTTCTTCCGAAAGTTCTGGGGCCGCCTTCAGCAGTTCATCTTCTAATTGTTTAAGGTAAGTAGAAGATTGCGGCAAAAGCTTATGAGCTGAAGCGAGTGTCTGAATATTTTTTTCGAAAACTTTATCATAGGAGGAGGTGAGCGGCTCGGCGGACGAAACCGTCAACATCATCAAAAGGCCGAGGGATAGAACTGAAAGATATTTCATAAATCCACCTTGTTTAGTCTTTCCGCGCGTAGCAAAAAAAAGCCCTCGCTGTTAAGGCGAGGGCTTTATCTAACCTATTTTTTTAAAAAAACAAGTACCGGACTTATTGGCCCATATACTCATTGTAACAAGCGTTTCCATAAGCATTGAGTCGAGTATTGAGCCAGTTATTAACGGTGGCTGAAAATGGCTTATTCGCTGGCAAAATAAAAGTCGCTTCAGTGACTTTAACAGTTCCACCTTCTGAAATTAAATTCACTCTTACATTAGAAAGCGTCGTTGCGCCGACTTTGACGTCTGGGCAGTAAAGGCTGCCAATAGGATTTTGCTCAACTTGTTCTGGCTCTGGTTCATCGACGATGATTTTCTTAATGGTTCGAGTCCAGCAGAACCAACTCCAAACGCTGGTCGCTACTTCTACCCAAGTACAAGAGGTCGAAGTTCTTTCGCCTGGATCAACATGTGTGTTTCCTGGTCCATTGGGATTTGCAGGAACAGTAGGAGTTGGAGGATTTGTAGGCTGTGGATCAGCTGCAAACGTAAAGCTGCTTAAGCTAATCGAGGAGATTAGAATTAAACTAAGAACGATTTTTTTCATTTCGAGGTCCCTTCTGAGCGCCTGAAGCGCGAATTGTGGAGAACATTGTTAAACGAGTGAAAAACCACTCGCAGGAAGCCTTTTAGCAGGATTACGCAATGCGTCAAATACGAAGTGATATCCATAGTTTTTAATGGCCCTTCACCAGAATTTGAGATAAGAATCGGCCTAGTTTGCTCGAATTTTTAGCAAATGGGTCCTTAAGGGCCCATTTTTGTTTGAGGCGATCTAGCCCGTTGTAGATTGCAAAAACTGGAGAAAAATATGTTTGAAAACTTAAGAAACGTCATTGAACAAGTCGGTAAGGACGAAGGGATTGATAAAAAAATCCTCATCGAAGCTTTAGAAGATGCCATGCTGACTGTAGCTCGCAAACACTACGGTTTTGCCCGTGATATTGAGGCAAAATTTAACGAAAAAACCGGCGCGATTGAACTTCATGAATTTAAGACGGTAATTGGAGATGTTTTTGATGATGAAATTGAAATTTCTCTCGAAGAAGCTCGTAAATTAGATCCCGAAGCTCAAGAAGGCGACTCCATGGGCTTCAAAATGGAAACTGGAAGTCTAGGTCGCATTGCTGCTCAAGCTGCAAAACAAGTGATCATTCAAAAAGTACGCGAAGCGAAGAAAGACATTGTCTTTAAAGAATATATCAATCGCAAAAATGAGGTCGTCACCGGCATTGTTCGTAAGGTCGAGCGTGGAGATATCATCGTGGATCTCGGAAGAACCGAAGCGATTGTTCCTCGTCGAGAGCAAATTCCAAATGAAATTTATAAACCTGGAGATCGAATTCAAGGTGTTATTACCGAAGTTCACGATATTGCCAGAGGCCCTCAAGTTGTCATCTCACGAGCGGATGAAAACTATTTGATTCAACTTTTTAAAATGGAAGTTCCAGAAATTTACGAAGGCATCGTCACTATTAAGGCAGCTTCTCGTGAGCCCGGTATCCGAGCTAAGATTGCTGTTTCTTCAAAAGATTCGGATGTAGATCCAGTCGGCGCTTGCGTAGGTATGAAGGGCAGCCGCGTTCAATCTGTCGTCAGTAATTTACGCGGCGAAAAAATTGATATCGTTCCTTTTGAAGAAGATCCGATTCAGTTTGTCTGTAACGCGATCGCTCCCGCCGAAGTCAGCCGTATTCGTATGAACGAAGCGGTTAAACAAATGGAACTTATTGTTCAAGACGATCAACTTTCTTTAGCGATCGGCAAAAAAGGTCAAAACGTGCGTTTGGCCGCGAGGCTTACAGGATGGAAGCTCGATATTATTTCTGAAAACGAAATTTTGCGTCGGGCTGAAGGTGGACAAATTCCTCTTCGACATATTCCTGGAATTGGAGATGCCAATGCGGAAGTTCTCAAAGGTCTTGGCTTTGAAACGGCTCAACAGCTTTTAGATGCGGACGAAGAAAAACTTTCGAGTTTGCCGGGATTTTCAACGGATCAAATCCACGAAATCAAGGACACTGTTCTTTTGTATACCGAAGAGCGCGCAAAAACTTTATCCACCCTTAAAAACTTTTTCAGGCATGAAGTCGACAGTATGGAATTTATCGACTCTTTGGATGATAAGCATTTAGAGATCGTCAAGATTCCTGGAATTGGCCTCAAACTTCTTCGACATCTCAAACTTTCGGGCATTGAAACTTTGGATGAACTTCTGAAATCCTCAATAGATGATTTGGCGACGAAGTTAGCGCTCACCGAGGACGAAGCCAGTTTGATTTTAAATACGGCAAAATCTTTTGTCGAAAAACGAGCTCGAATGAGCATCGATGAGAAGTTGAAAAACTTGAAAGCTTTGGAGCAGGGAATTCTCGATATGTCTCTCGATGAACAACCTGAGCAAGAACCCGTAGCGGAAAGTCGTTAAGATTTTTGAAGAAACGAAAGAAAGAGGAACGATTCAATGAGTAGCGGAAGACTTCATGAAATTGCCAAGGCACTGGGTGTCTCCGCAAAAATTTTGATGGTCGATTTGGCCAAAGAAGGTTTCACCTACAAAACGCATATGGCGTTAGTCGACGAGAAGGCGATGAAGGTTATTCAGAAAAAATATCCTCAAGTGGATGAAAAAATGGCGGCTTTAGCTAGTGCACCCGTTGAAACTAAACCAAAAAAGCCAAAAGTTGCTAAGGCTTCAAGAGTCGTAACCAAACGAACAACTTCCTCTAAAAAATCTGCGAGTTTAAAAAAAGATTCAGTTGTTGAGCCCGACGAAGTTTCTATTGTTCAGCGCGAAGAGGGCGTTCAGGGAACAGTCACTCTTGAACAAAGAGTTGTTAAAGAAGGTGTGCTGAGACGTAGACGTGTGGAGCCCTCAGCCACTCCAGCCGCTCCCGCAATCGAAGCATCGGTTCCTGCTGAAGAAAATTTTTCTTCTGAAGAAACCGCAGCGCCCGTTGAGGTGAGTTCAAAAATTGCAGCGGCACCTGCAAGTCCAAGAAATTTATCGGATACTCAACCTATATTAAGAAGAGCTCCTCTTCCTCCGCCATCTGCTCCTGTTGCGCCTCGACCTCCTGTAGAAAAGCCAAAAGCGCCTACGGCTCCATCGACTGCCACTCCAGCAGCTGTAGTTGAAGCCGTTCCAGCGAGTCCGTCTCGATCGACATTTTCAGTTCCTTCGACGGGAAGAAATTTATCAGCTCCTTCTCGGTTAAAAATTGTAGATACTCCTGCCATTCCACCCAGACCTCCCGCGCCTCTACGTCGTCCCGGTACGCCGGCGGTAGCTGGAGCAGCGAAGCCTGCAATTGGAACAGCTCCTACGGAAGAAGGATCAGCAGAAGATCGTTTGAAGAAACACGAAGCGGCTAAGAAAAAAGCAGCAACGGCTTCTAAATTAGGCGAGCCCTCTCGAGTTACCAAAAAAGATTTATTGGGAATGATGGAAGAAGTTGAGATCACTCGACCTCTTGGACGTCGTCCTAAAAAAGCCACTCAGCGCATGGAGCGTCGTCAAACTCAAATCACGACTCCCGGTGCAACAAAAAGAGTTATTCGAATTGAAGATGAAATTACGGTTGCTGATTTAGCTGACCGAATGGCGATCAAAGCTTCGGATATTATCCGAAAACTTTTGACGATGGGTCAGATGGCGACGATCCAACAAAAATTAGATCACGATACAGCTATTTTGATTGCATCCGAGTATAATTACGAAGTTCAAAACGTAGCGGAATCCGCAGAGACGGTTTTGCAATCTGATGCAAAAGAAGATGAAGGCCCTCAAGAGCATCGTCCAGCCATCGTCACGGTCATGGGGCATGTTGACCACGGAAAAACTTCTTTGCTCGATCATATTCGAAAGTCTCGAGTGGTCGCAGGAGAGGCCGGTGGAATTACTCAGCACATCGGTGCTTATCAAGTTACTCACAATAATAAAAAAATTACGTTTATCGATACACCCGGTCACGCTGCGTTTACGGCCATGCGTGCTCGCGGAGCTTCGCTGACGGATATCGTTATTTTGGTGGTTGCCGCCGACGAAGGTGTAAAGCCGCAGACTTTAGAAGCTTTAGCTCACGCGAAAGCGGCTGAAGTTCCAGTGATTGTTGCGATCAATAAAATTGATAAACCTGAAGCAAAACCCGATGTTCCTCTTCAAGAATTATCAGGCCACGGATTGGTTCCTGAATCATGGGGTGGAGACACTATTTATTCGAAAGTTTCAGCACATACCGGTGAGGGTATTACCGAACTTTTAGAAATGATTCTGCTTCAGTCAGAAGTTTTAGATCTAAAAGCGAATCCCGAAAGTTCTGCTAAAGGGATTGTAATCGAGAGCCGTTTGGATAAAGGAAAAGGTCCTGTCGCCACCGTCATCGTTCAAAACGGAACTTTGAAAGTCGGAAATTCAATCGTGAGCGGAACTTCGTTTGGAAAAGTTCGTGCGATGTTTGATGCCCTCGGAAAATCTATTACCGAAGCGGGTCCATCGACCCCTGTAGAAATTTTAGGTTTTGAAAGCGTTCCTTCCGCAGGGGATAATGTCAGTGCGGTAAGCGATGATGCTGTTGCTCGAAGAGCCTCGGAACTTTCTGTTCTTGCGAAGAAAAAAATGGATTCGATGAAAAATTCTCGAATGTCACTCGAGGATATGTATAAAAAAATGCAAGCCGGAGATGTTTCTGAACTTCGCGTTATTTTAAAAGGCGATGTTCAAGGCTCACTAGAGGCCATTGCGGATTCCTTAGAAAAAATCAAACACGATAAGGTTCGTGTTCAGGTTTTATTTAAAGCAGTCGGTGGAATTTCTGAAAGCGATGTCGACCTTGCAGCAGCGAGTGGTGCGCTGATTTTTGGATTCAATGTGCGTCCGACCGCTCAGGCAAAAGCCTTAGCTGCTCGCGAAAATGTTCAGATTAAAACTTACGAAATTATTTACGAACTTCTCGATGAAGTGAAACTCGCCATGCAAGGTCTTTTGGCTCCGATCATCAAAGAGCATGTGGTTGGTCAGGCTGAAGTTCGAGAAGTCTTTACGGTTTCTAAAGTCGGTCCGATCGCCGGTTGTTTTGTGAAATCCGGAAAAATCATTCGAAATGCTCAAGCTCGTCTCATCAGAGATTCTGTTGTGATATATACGGCGAAGGTTTCATCGCTTCGACGATTCAAAGATGACGCAAAAGAAGTTTTAGAAAATTTCGAGTGCGGTATTCGACTTGAAAATTATTCCGATTTGAAGCCAGGCGATATTATCGAATGTTTTGAAACAACAGAAATGAAGCAAGCTGTATGATGAGAAAATATTCTGACGACGGAAAAGTTCGACGCCATCACCGAGTTCAAGAGCTGGTGCGACAAGAATTATCGGCGATTTTAACACGTGAAGTAAAAGATCCACGTGTTCGAGGTCTTACAATCACAGAAGTTTTGCTCAAGCCCGATTTGAAGTCGGCGATTGTTCGCGTCTGCAAATTCATGGGCGACAAGGGAGTTTTGGAAGAGCCTACGACCGAAGAAAAAGAAGAGTTGATGGACGGGCTTCAAGCAAGTTCTCACTTTATTTATGAGCGGCTTAAAAGGGCTCTCGTGATGAAAGTTATTCCTTCGATTCGATTTGAATACGATCATCATTTGGCCGAAGCTTCAAGACTTTGGAGTGTCGTGAAATCGGCCACCGAAGGAGATGCAGCTTGAGCGCCCATCTAGTTCAAGAATCAGATTCGAAATCTTTTCAACGGCGAGAATCTCTCAATGAATCTGGAATTTTAGTCGTAGATAAGCCTGAGGGCCTTACCTCGATGGATGTGATTCGAGTTTTAAGAAAAGTTTGTAACGCTCGCAAAATCGGACACGGTGGAACTCTCGATCCTTTTGCGACTGGCGTACTTCCCATTTTAATCAATAAGGCGACCGGACTTTCGGCGAAAGTCATGGAAGGCATCAAGGAATACGAAGGTAGTTTAGTTTTAGGTGTGGCTTACGATACTCAAGATATGACGGGCACTCCTCTTTATGATCCGAAGCCGGTTCCTTTGGATGTGACGATGGAAAGGCTAAACGAGCTGGCCAAAGCATTTGAAGGAAATATCGAGCAACGTCCACCGATGTACTCGGCGGTAAAGAAAAACGGCCGTCCTTTATATGACTATGCTCGAGCGGGAGAGACCGTTGAGGTTGAAACTCGTAAAGTCTTTGTCGAGCGTTTCCGTTTAACCGAGAAGATCGATGAGAGAACCTTTAAATTTTATGTACGCTCGGCCAAGGGGGTCTATGTGCGTACTTTGGTGCACGATTTAGGCGAGAAATTGGGAATTGGAGCCGTCGTGAAGAGCCTCACCCGAACTCAGGCTGGTCGGTATCATATAGACGAAGCTGTACAGCTTTCGACTTTAAAATTCGCTTCGGATGTCCGAGCACATTTAAAACCATTAAACGCTATTTGACAGAAGATGCGATTACATTGAAATTAACAAAGAAAAAAAAGACTAATTAAAACAGGTATATTTATGATCTCAAAAGACGAAAAGAATGAATTGATCAAAACATTTAGAGTGCATGATGCAGACACAGGCTCAGCACAAGTTCAAGTGGCCGTACTTACAGCTCGCATTCAGCAGCTGACGGAACATTTGAAGACCAACAAGAAAGACTTTTCAAGCCGTCGCGGACTTCTCAAAATGGTGGGACGTCGTCGCCGACTCTTAAAGTATCTTCGAGATGACAACCTTCAGGGCTATTCGGAAGTCATCACTCGCTTAGGCCTTAGAAAATAATTCGGTTCTCCAAAAATTTAGAAAGCTTGTTTTCTAATTATTTTTGGAAGCTTGGCTCGCGTCTTCTGAAGAACATCAACAAAGGAAAATGAAAATGCAAATTTTTGAAACAACATTAGGTGGAAAAAAAGTAACTTTTGAAACAGGTCGTATGGCGAAGCAAGCCGGCGGATCCGTAGTTGTTCGCTGTGGC
This sequence comes from Deltaproteobacteria bacterium, assembly GCA_017302715.1. Lineage (GTDB taxonomy): Bacteria > Bdellovibrionota > UBA2394 > UBA2394 > UBA2394 > JAFLCD01. Next base: position 20,158 of record JAFLCD010000008.1, on the reverse strand, counting down.
GACACGATGGTGCTTTCGACAGCATGTGCTGCCAAAGATCCAAAGCCTGGCCAAGGATTTTTTCCCCTCACTTGTGAATTCCAAGAAAAAACTTATGCCGCTGGAAAAATTCCGGGCGGATTTTTTAAACGTGAAGGAAAATTATCGGAGCACGAAATTTTAACTTCTCGATTAGTGGATCGACCTTTACGTCCACTTTTCCCCGAAGGTTTTTTAAATGAAGTTCAAGTGATCTCGACGGTAATTTCCGCAGATAAAGAAAATTCGGCGGATACTTTGGCCCTCTTAGGAGCTTCAGCAGCCTTAACGATTTCAGATATCCCATTTCAAGAGCCCGTAGCAGGCGTTCGCTTGGGAAGAGTGAACGGACAATTCGTTATCAATCCAACTCCACAAGTTTTAGATGAGAGCTCGGATATGGATATTTTAGTCGCCGGCACAGAATCTTCGATCATCATGGTTGAAGGGGATGCTAATCAAGTAGACGAAAAAACGATGCTCGAAGGAATTTTCTTTGCTCACAAAGAAATTCAAAATGCGATTAAGCTTCAAAAAGAAATGCGCGCAAAATGCGGTAAAGAAAAAATGGAGTGGACCGCTCCCACCGCACCACAAGAAATTTTAAATTTCGTTGATGGTATGGCGACCGAGCCCATGGCAGCTGCTTTGAAAATTCAAGAAAAGCAAAAACGTTATTCAACAAAGCATGATGTTGAACATAAAGCCGTTGAAGAGGCTGTGAAAAAATTTGTGACCGAAGGTTCAGATTATGCTGAAGCCGATGTCAAAAAAGTAGTCATGGGTCGAATGGAGCAAATTGCTTCCAAAGTGATGCGCGCTGAGATTATTCAGAATAAAAAACGCATCGATGGCCGTGATTTGAAAACAGTTCGACCAATCAGTATTGAAGTCGGGGTTTTGCCGCGAGCTCACGGAAGTGTTCTTTTTACTCGAGGTGAAACTCAAGCCCTTGTGACTTGTACTTTAGGTGCAGCAGATGATTCTCAAACGATCGATGCTTTGATGGGTTCGAGAGAAAAACATTTCTTACTTCATTATAATTTTCCTCCTTTCTCTGTTGGTGAAACCAAACCTATGCGTGGGCCTTCTCGACGAGATGTGGGTCACGGATTTTTGGCCGAGCGATCTTTGGCTCGACAAGTTCCAGATAAAAATGCGTTTCCTTACACGGTTCGCATTGTCTCCGATATTTTAGAAAGTAATGGGAGTTCTTCGATGGCCACTGTTTGTGGTGGATCACTTGCATTGATGGATGCCGGCGTTCCAACAGGCGAACCTGTTGCAGGTATTGCCATGGGACTTATCGCCGAAGGAAAGCAAATGGAAGTTTTGACCGATATTTTAGGGGACGAAGATCATCTTGGAGATATGGACTTCAAAGTGACTGGAACCAAAAAGGGAATCACTGGCTTTCAACTCGATACCAAAATTTCGGGCATCAGCATGGAAGTCATGGAGAAAGCTCTTCATCAAGCCAAAGACGCTCGTCTTTTTATTCTTGGAAAAATGAATGAAGCTCTTTCTGCTCCTCGAAAAGAAATGTCACGTTACGCTCCTAAGATTCGAAAACTCACTGTTCGACAAAGCAAAATCAAAGATGTCATCGGACCTGGTGGAAAAAATATCAAAGGCGTTATTGAAGCGACGGGTGTGAAAGTCGATATCAACGATGACGGAGTTGTAAATATTTTCTCTACCGATCCAGAAATGACAACAAAAGCAGTCGAGATGATCGAAGCGCTTTCAGGTGAAGTCGAAATCGGAAGAATCTATAACGGAGTCGTTCGAAAAATTGTAGAGTTTGGCGCATTCGTCAATATTGCTCCAGGAACGGACGGTCTTGTTCACATCTCTGAACTTGAAGATGGAAGAGTCGAGCGAGTCGAAGACGTTTTGAAAGAGGGCGAAAAATGTCTTGTTAAAGTTCTCGAAATCGATCGCCAAGGTCGAATTCGTTTGAGCCGAAGACAAGCGATTCAAGAGCGTGGAGTTGCCTAAACGAGGCCGACTAAGCCAAGTGAAATTTAAGAAGATTTAATTTTCTCTATCTTCCAATGCACGAACAGCGGGACCGTATCCACCTGTAGCATCGGGGTCGGCGGCCGCACTTCCTAAAGGATTGGGGTGTTCGATCGCTATTCCGGGTTGATAATCTTGTGGTTTAAAGAAGACTCCTCTGGGAGCTCCGATTTCTTCAAAGTTATAAATCTTTTTACGCATATTTCTAACAACACGAAGTCCTATTTCAAGTTGCTCACCACTGCGTATTCTTCTTAAATTTGCTTCGACTAATGCAAATACGTCATAAGGTTCGAGAGAATTTAAATCCGACATAATTGCTTCTACGTCGTCGCTATTGAATTTTCGGCTAGAAACTAATTTTTGTATTTGCTTAATCCAAAGGGCTGCCTCAGAAACTATCGTCTTTGTCTTTGAAGGGGTTAAGTCTTTAGAAAGTGCCAGATCTTTGGGCTTAGAAAGTAAATAAGCTTGTCCATGTTTACCTGACCCAACATGAGCCATAATGGCTTCACAGATCCTCAAATTTGTTATCATTTCTCGCTCCACAGGCCATGAAGCATCGGCATAAGTTGTTGGAAGAAAGATAAGCGAGACAAAACTAAAAAGAATAATTTTGGATAATTTTCTATTTTTCATGGAGCGGCTTTCTGCAGTTTCTGATTTATGGCTTTTAATTAGCCTTTCACTTTTTGCGACTCTTACACCATTTCATTCCAAAACTTGCAAGCTTCGTACCAAGCTAAACACCCCCTTTTAAGTCTATTAATTGCCATTTTACAGGAAGGCGATATCTTAAAAGTCTGGTGAATTTTTTGCTCTTCTGTAAAAATCCTCAAGAGTGGCTAAACTAGACACCAAAGCTTTACTCGAAGAATTTCGGGATTTTTTGCAGGTTCAGCGGGGAGCGTCTCAAAATACGCTTTCGAGTTATGATGCCGATCTTAGGCAATTTTTCGAATATATCGATAAAGAAAAGCGATCCCTCATTAACTTTGACGGGATAACCGAAACCAAGATCAAAAATTATTTAGATCATTTAGCGAATCAAAATATTTCGCTTCGAAGTATTCAGAGAAAAATTACGACTCTTCGAGGACTCTATAAATATTTAAAATCCAAAGGTTACGCCGGAGATTCTCCGCTTCAAAAAATAAAAACTCCAAGATTAGAAGTCGATCTACCCGAAATTTTTAGCGTCGAAGAAGTTGAGAATTTACTTAAAGCGCCGGATCCAAAAACGAATTTGGGTTCGAGAGATCTTGCGATGTTTGACCTGATGTATTCGGGCGGTTTGAGAGTGTCGGAACTTTTAGATCTTAAGTTGGGTTCTGTGCATTGGGAGGATGGCTCGCTTTTGGTAACTGGAAAACGCGGCAAAGAGCGATGGGTTCCCATGGGTAGATTTGCCCAGCAAGCGCTAAGAGCTTATATCGATGACTGCAGATCCACCTTAATGAAGGGCCGATACCATGAGTTTGTCTTTGTAAATCAGCGAGGCCTTAAACTTACTCGCCAGGGCTTTTGGAAGATTTTGCGTTCGTATGCTCAAAAGTTAAAATTCAAAAAAGCTCTGCATCCCCATATTTTAAGGCATTCTTTTGCCTCTCATATGCTTGAGCGGGGAGCTGATTTACGAAGCATTCAAGAGCTGCTAGGTCATAGCGATATCGCGACCACGCAGATTTATACTCAAGTGGGCGCGCATAAGTTAAAAGAAGATTACGAGAAATTTCATCCGCGAGGAAAGGAACGCTTAAGTTGACGGAAGCTGCTTTAATCAAAGCGCCGCATGAAGAATTTGCGGTGTCTGAAAAATATACAGTGACGCTGCCTGCTTGGACGGGACCTTACGATGTGCTTTTGCAAGTCATCGAGGAGCAGGAACTCAATTTACTCGATCTGAATATTTCGGTTTTGCTCGAGCACTACTTAGAATTTATTGAAAAATCAGAGACCATCAATTTAGACGAGGCTGGCGATTTTATCGTTGTCGGGGCCACTTTGGCGCAAATTAAATCTAAGCTTTTGCTTCCCAAAGAAGAAGTTCCTGTCGAAGAAGAAAAAGATCCTCGAGATGATCTCGTTCGCTACCTGATGGAATATCAAAAAATTAAACAGGCGGCGGATCTTTTAAGAGATCGTCCGCTTTTAGGCCGGGATGTTTTTATCAAAGGTGCCAAAGAAACATTTGAAGGCATCGAAGGCGACGGCCATGGAACTCTTTTTCAACTCGTTCGCGGATTTCAAAAAGCGATGCGAGAATTTCGTGCGGATATTCCATATGAACTTGCTCGAGAAGAAATTTCAACATCGGAGCGAATGAGAGAAATTTTTCTTTCACTTCAAGGACAAAAAGAACTCGAGTTCTCTCAAATTTTAGGAGAAGCGAGATCGAAACTTTTTTTGGTGGTGACGTTTCTAGGAATTTTAGAATTGGTTCGTTTAAAGAAAATTAAAATTTTTCAATCGTCGGTCGATACTCCACTTTTTCTTCGCTACGTGGATGGAGCGACTGATGATAATCTTGTGCATTCAGAATTTGATCAGACGATCTCTGATAACGAAAATGTATCCGCTCAATCGAATGAGCAAACAACGGAGGCTTCGGCATGATTTCTAATAAGGCAATGATTGAAGGTGTGATTTTTGCTAACCCTCATCCTGTTTCAGAAAAATTATTGGCAGATATTTTAGAATTTCCCATTGAAGAAGTTCGCGCGCTGCTTGAAGTCATCGGAGCCGAGTACGCTTCGGACGAAAGAGGTTTTGAACTTCGACATATTGCAGGCGGCTATCAATTTAGAACGAAGGCTGATCTTCGCGAACCGATGGCCAAATTTAACGAGAAAAAACCGCCTCGTTTAACTCAGGCGACTTTAGAAGTTTTATCGGTGATCGCTTACAAGCAACCGATCACTCGCCCCGAAGTGGAGCGTATTCGCGGCGTCGATTGTACAGGCGTTTTAAAAACTTTGCTCGAGCGAGAATTGATTGAAATGCGCGGCCGCTCCGATTTGCCGGGGCATCCGGTTGTTTACGGAACCACCGAGAAATTTTTAGAATGGTTTCAAATTGATAAACTCAACGATCTTCCTCCGCTTTCAGAAATGGAAGCTCTTAACCGCGGTTTCGATAAAGGTGCCGAAAACCTACTCGGACTTCTCAATCGCGACGAAGGTTTCGTCAGTGAATCGTTATCTGAAATGGATGAGACTTTGAAAAAAGTGACGAAGTTTGAAATCGTTGATCCGTTCGCAGCGGCTGAAGCTAAAGATGAAGCGACGGAAGAAGTTATTGTCTTAGATGCTACAGAAAATCATCCGAATTCTCATTCGCAGGTATAGTGTTGGGGGCGTCGCTGTGGCGACCAGATTCCATTTCTGATCTAAGTATTTGGCTCAAGTTCCATTAGCAGAGCTCCAGATTCTACGCTGGCTTGCGGTGCAACGGAGATCGATTTTACTTTTCCTGAAGCCGTCGAGCGAATTTCGTTTTCCATTTTCATAGCTTCCATGATGAGCAAAGTTTGATTGGCTTCGATCTGATCGCCAGCTTTGACGAGGATTTTTAAAACCCGACCGGGCATTTGGGTTCGTATTTCGTTTTGAGAGCTTTTGTTTTCGCTTTCAAATCCGAGAGATTCAACAGAGTAGGTTTGAGCGCCTGAGACGGCTCGCCAATTTTTTTTATTCCAAGCTTCAAGGCTGAGTTCGACTTGATCGCAAGAAAGTGAAAAAGGGAAAACTTGGGGATGAGAGAGAGTGATCTGTTTATCGCCGACTTTAAAAGTAAAGGTCGTGTCAGTTGCAGAGACGAGTTCGACGTCTACGATTTTCTCTTCATCTATTTTAAGGCGCCAGCGCATAAGACTCCTGTTGCCATGAACTTAAATTTCGAGATTCAAAGCTGATTTTATTTTCGAGATAATCCTTGAGACAGAGCGCTGCCAAGATTTCGTTCGAAGGTTGTATTTTTTTTCTCCAGTTTGGACTTTCTAAAAGTTGAGTATGGTAGTGACCCTTTTTGAAAAATTCGGCGTTAAGAATTTCTAGGAGAAAAGCTTTGTTTGTAATAAGGCCTTCGACTTCCGTTTTTTCTAAAAAGAGTTTCATTCGCTGCCGACATTCTTCGCGTGTAGGAGCCCAAGCAGAAATTTTGGCGATCATTGGATCGTAAAAAGAAGAAATAGTAGTTGGGCTTATCACAGCGGAGTCCACTCGAACTCCGGTCCAGTGCGGAAATCTTAAAAAGTGAAGTTTTCCGGGTTGAGGTAAAAATCCGTGATCACAATCTTCAGCATAGAGGCGCACTTCGATCGAATGACCTTGTGAGCGAATATCTTCTTGAGAGAGTTTTAAAGGCTTTCCATTTGCGATATCGATTTGCCAGCGAATCAAATCAATACCCGTGATCCACTCACTAACCGGATGCTCGACTTGAATTCGCGTATTCATTTCTAAAAAATAAAAATCATCTGTGTTCGAGACAATAAATTCTACGGTTCCCGCGCTAGAATATTTTACAGCTTTTGCAGCGGCGACGCCGGCCGCGAGAATTTTCTCGCGAAGCTGAGGTGTTAAGCTTGGGCTCTGAGCTTCTTCAACTACTTTTTGATGTCGGCGTTGAAGAGAACACTCCCTTTCAAAAAGATGGAGAACGCTTTTTCCATCTCCCAAAACTTGAACTTCAATATGTCGAGGCTCTTCGAGATAGCGCTCCACAAAAACAGTTTCATTATTGAAAGCCTTAAGGGCTTCGGATCTTGCTCGCTCGATATTTTCTTTAAGTTCTCCTTCAGAGCGAACAATACGCATTCCTTTTCCTCCGCCACCACCGGCGGCTTTGACGAGCAGAGGAAATTTAAAATCTTTTCGAGTTTTGAGTAAATTTTTAACAGCAGTGAGAGCTTCTTCGACAGATTTTAAAGCGCCCGTGCCTGGCACAGTGGGAACTCCAGCTTTTTCCACGGCTTGTCTCGCTAAAACTTTATCTCCCATTTGCTTGATAACGTCAGCGGCTGGTCCAATAAAAGTAAGACCCGCTATTTTTACTTCAGCTGCGAATGAAGAGTTCTCTGATAAAAATCCGTAACCCGGATGAATCGCATCAGCTTTTGTTTTTTTGGCGGCGTCTAAAATATTTTCAACTTTAAGATAGGATTTTTGACTTTCAGCGGGACCAATGCAGATGGATTCATCAGCTTCAAATCGGTGAAGAGCGTTTTGATCTTCTTCCGAGTAGACAGCTACGGTTTTAAAGCCCATCTCACGAGCTGTTCTTAAAATACGAATCGCAATTTCGCCGCGATTAGCGACGAGAATTTTTTTCACGAAGCCAATCCTAAATCTTCAAAGAACGAACTTGAATCCAAAGGGCGACCTAAAAATTTCTCTAAGGAAATATTTTCATCTCGCGAACTTCCTTTTTCAAAAATTTCTTCTCGCAACTTTATGCCGAGATCTTGATTGAGTAGGCCTTGCTTTCTAAAAAGCGAAAACATATCGGCGGCGATGACGTCGGCCCAAGCGTAGCCGTAATAACCTGAAGCATAGCCAACCATATGTCCCCAGCTCGCTTGAGAGGCGGTATCAGGAGGAAGAGGCATAAAAGTTTCGGCCGTAATATCGTTGATAATCTTCGTTGAATCTTTTGTTCTGCCTTGCGCATGAAACGCTAAGTCTGATTTAGCAAAACTGACTTGGCGCAAATAAAAAAGTCCAATTCCAGCTTTTTTAGCTTCATTCATTTTTTCAACGAGATCGCGCGAAAGTTTTTTGCTGGGATCTTTTGCGTGTTTAGCAAAAGTTTGCAGAATATCGTAATCCCAAACCCAATTTTCCATCACTTGCGAAGGGGCTTCGACAAAATCCCAAGCCACATTCGTACCGGAGAATTTTGCCAATTTGGTTTGGCTTAAAAGCGTATGCATCACATGGCCAAACTCATGAAACAAAGTCTCCACTTCAGCGTGCGGCAAAAGCGAAGGGGATGACTTTGGAAAATTGCATACCATTGCATCGACAGGGCGTTGAAATTTTCCATTCGGTAAATATTTACCTTCGGTCAAAGTGAAAGCCGCGGCATGGCCGTACTTGCCTTGGCGAGGGTAGAGATCCAGATAGAAAAAGCCAATATCTCCCTGAGAATCTTTGACCTTAAATAACCGAACGTCTTCATGCCATTGATAAAAGTTTCCCGGTTTTTGCTCTTCGAATTGAACAGAAAAAAGTTTAGAAACGAGATCGAACATTCCTTTAAGAACATTCTCTGTTTGAAAAAATTCTTTAAGCTCCTGATTGTCGACAGAATATTTTTTCTTCTTGTACAACGAGCTATAAAAAGAATAATCCCAAATTTTAAGCTCGGCTTGTGGATCCTTTGTTTCAGATCTTTTGAGATCTGTTAAAGCGACTAGCTCCGATTTAGATTTCAATTTAAGTTTGGATTCAAACTGACTTAAAAATTCTTGAACTCGCTTGGGGGTTTTGGCCATTCGCTCTTCTAAAACGTAGTCATTCCACGATGCATATCCTAAAAGTGAAGCGATTTCATCGCGCAAAGAAATCATTTGATTGAGTAGATCAATATTAGTGGCTCGCGCCGCATTATTTTTTTTGATGGAAAGAGCTCGGCGAACTTCTTCACTTTTGCAGAATTCCATCACAGGTAAATAGTCAGGATATTGAAGCGTCACTTTGAAGCGACCGTCTTCAGTTTTTTTGAGTCCGTTGATAAAATCTTCAGCGCAGCCGGTCAGTTCTTCTCGAGTGCAAAGAAGCTCATCTTCGAACTCGTTGATATGCGTAGAGAAATCGGTTTCTAAGAGAGAAAGTTTTTTCTGAAGCTCTTTCAGTTTGTTTTGGCTTTCTTGCGGAAGATCCATTCCCATGCGTTTGTAGTCACGCAAGGTTTCTTCGAGAGCTTTTTTATCTTCGCCTTCAAGCTTTTCATTTTTTGCAGCGTAAGCTTTTACAGCGGCATAAACTTTTGGATCATAAGCTTTTTCGATCGCCCAATTGTGATATTTGTTACTGGCTTCTTGAGCTGCTTTTCTTAAAGCTTCATCCGGCGAAACATTCTGCAATAAATGAATACGATGCAGAACTTTGCTCTCTTCAAAATGAAGATCGTCAAGGGCGCCCAATGTGGAAGCAAAGGTGACGTTTTTAAGATCTTGAGTTCCAATTTCTTCGGTTTGTTTTTTACTCCAAACGATGAGTTCGTCGATGGATTTCGTCACAGCTTCTGCTGATTTTTCGAACGCAGGCTCTTCTAAAACGCGTGTAAATTTTTGTGGAATGGGGCCAAGATCCGTATGCTTCGTCATCTTTTCATTTAAACGTTCTAAAAATAAAAAAGAAAGCTTCAAAAACCGCAGAATGAGAGGCTAAATTATAGAAAATGGCAAAAGCAGAGAAATCAAAAGAACCTCAGACCTCAACAAAAACCGCTGATCCTTTTCAAAAATTAGAAAAAGTTCGTGTTCAAGCTGCCGAAGGCGGTGGTATCGATCGCATCGAAAAACAGCATCAGGCTGGAAAAAAAACAGCTCGGGAGAGGATTCAGTTTTTGCTCGATCCGGGAACTTTTGTGGAATCTGGAGCTTTTGTTACCCACGATTGCCCCGACTTTGGAATGGAGAAAAAGAAAATTTTAGGCGATGGAGTCGTCACCGGCACCGGAAAAATAGACGGAAGATTAGTTCACGTTTTCGCTCAAGATTTTACAGTCTTTGGTGGATCTTTAAGTCATGCTTTCGCTCAAAAAATCTGCAGACTGATGGATCAAGCTATGAAGGTGGGATCACCCGTGATCGGCTTGAACGACTCCGGCGGAGCTCGTATTCAAGAAGGCGTTCGAAGTTTGGGCGGGTATGCCGATATCTTTTTAAGAAATACATTGGCTTCGGGAGTGGTTCCGCAAATTTCGGCAATACTTGGGCCTTGTGCAGGCGGTGCTGTTTATTCTCCCGCGATTACCGATTTTATTTTTATGGCCGAGAAAACGTCTTATATGTTTATCACCGGCCCCGATGTTATCAAGACAGTGACTCACGAAAAAATTACGATGGAAGAACTCGGAGGCGCCGAGACTCATTCTACAAAAAGTGGAGTCGCTCACCGAAAATTTCCGGATGAAATTTCTCTGATACAGAATTTAAGAAAATTGATGCAATATTTGCCGAGCCACAATCGAGAGAAACCTCCACGTGGCGAATCTAAAAATCCAAAAAATTCTTTAGATGATTCGATTATTCCTCTGGCATCGCAAAAACCTTACGATATGCATTCGGTGATCGATGGTTTGATCGATGCGGATAGCTTTTTTGAGATTCAACCAGATTACGCCAAAAATATGTTGATCGGATTTGGTCGCGTGAAAGGCGAGACCGTTGGCATTGTGGCGAATCAGCCTCTGCATTTAGCGGGATGTTTGGATATTCAAGCTTCGGTGAAAGCAGCGAGATTTGTTCGCTTCTGCGATTGTTTTAATATTCCGATTTTAACTCTGGTTGACGTCCCAGGATTTTTGCCTGGCACCGTTCAAGAATACGAAGGCATTATTCGTCATGGTGCAAAACTTTTATATGCCTTTGCGGAAGCTACGGTTCCAAAGGTGACCCTCATCACTCGCAAAGCTTATGGTGGCGCTTACGATGTCATGAGTTCTAAGCATCTCAGAGGTGACGTGAATTTAGCTTTTCCTACGGCTGAAATTGCAGTGATGGGAGCTGAAGGTGCTGTATCGATTTTGTACCGCGAAGACATAAAAAAAGACGCAAGTCAGTCGGCAAAACTAACTGCCGAATATAAAGAGAGATTTGCGAATCCTTATCAGGCCACGAGTTCAGGATTTGTGGACGATGTGATTTTGCCATCTGAAGCTCGCAAGCGATTGGAAATTTCATTTGCGAATTTACAGAACAAGCGCGATTCGAATCCTCCTAAGAAGCATGGAAATATTCCTTTATGAGTGCAGCTGTTGTTACGAAAAATTCTGAACGCGAGCCGCTTTTAGAAAAATTTTCTCAGTGGCTAAAGCGTCATCCTGAACTTCAGCTTCAAAATTTTAAATGCGATTGGCTTCCTGGAGACGCGAGTAATCGATTTTATGGGCGACTTCAGTTCGACGGAAAAAAAGATCCACTCATTTTGATGGTCATGAATGCACCTGAAGCTTTTAAGTCCGAAGAAGTGACGGGAGGTAAAGTTTCAGAGCCGAGCGAACTTCCTTTTGTAACGGTGGCCAAAGAATTTGCGAAGGGCGGCATTCGTGTTCCCAAAATTGTGGGCGTCGCAGAAAATTCGGAATTTATTTTGCTCGAAGATTTTGGAGATGAACTTCTCTATCAAAGGCGACAAGAAAATTCGGCTTTGGAGTGGTATGAACTCGCACTCAAAGAGCTCGCAAAAATTCAAAAGATGAAACCCTTTGAGCTCGCAGCTTCGAGATCTTTCACTAAGGATTTATTGCTTTGGGAGACGGAACATTTTTTGGAATACGCACTCATCAAAAGAAATAAAAATTTATCTGAAGCTGTCTTAAAAGACTTTAGAAATTTTTTCTCAAAGCTCGTCGATGATGTAGTGAGTTCTCCCTATGTCATCACACATCGAGATTATCATTCGAAGAATTTATTGATTCTCGAAAAAGAAAAGCAAATCGGAGTGATTGATTTTCAAGACGCGCTGATGGGTCCGGCGACTTATGATTTAGCATCCTTACTAAGAGACTCATATGTGGCGCTTGATCCTACCGAGGAAGAGCATTTGATCTCCGTTTTTGAAAAAGCTTCGGGTAAAAAAGTCGATCGCAGAATTTATGGCTTAACGAGTTTGCAGAGAAATTTAAAAGCGGCTGGACGTTTTTATTATATTTCGATGGTCAAAGGAAAAGACACTCATCTTCCTTATGTGGCTCCTACTTTGAAACGAGTTCTTAAGACGTTGCGAGATTTAAAAGAGCTGCGCATTCTTTCGCTGATCGAAGCTCATCTTCAAGAAGAAATTCAAGGCTCATGCAAAGTATAAAATCGGCTTTTGTTTTAGCGGCTGGAAGAGGGGAGCGGCTTCGTCCGCTTACAGATACAACTCCTAAGCCTCTGTTGCCGGTGGGCGGGCGCCCTCTTTTAGATTTTATTTTAGAAAATTTGATTCCTCTGAAACTTGAGCGAGTTGTTCTCAATGCCTGGCATTTAAAAGAGCAGGTTGTTCAATACGCGAGCGAGCGAAAAACTAAATTTCCTTTTGAGATTTTAGTTTCAGAAGAGAATGAATTGCTTGGAACAGGTGGTGGCTTAAAAAAAGTTTATCCTCTGTTAAATGGCGCTCCTTTTTTAATGCTGAACGGAGATTGCCTCTGGAAAGGGGGTATTGAAAATTTTGTGAAGTATTCTCTTTCTCAAGATGTTTCTTCTACATGGTGGTTAACTGAAAAAGATTCTTCGCAAACGGAAGTCGGCGCCCATAGGGATAGAATTTGTTCGATCGGAAAGTTGTGGAGTTCCAATGATCCCATCGAAAATAGTGGGTGCTTTTCTGGCATTCAATTAATTCAAAAGATGGATTTTATGAAACTTCCAGATAAGGGCTGTATCATTCGTAATTATTGGCTCGAACGTTTGAAAGAGGGGCAAAGCTTAGGCGCTTGTCTTCAGCGGTTTAAATCATGGAGCGATATCGGAACGCCTGAGCGATATCAATTGATTCAAAATGAGCTCCCTCTGTGATTGTCACTAGCCTAAGCCCCTGATTTTCCGGTAAGTTTTTCAGGATGAAACTTACCAAAAAAGAACTTAAAGCTCCTGACCGAGTCTGGCAGGCCTCTCGTGAAACTTTAGATTTTATGACAAAGAATGTGGCGGTGATCGTCATTCTTTTAGTGTTTATTTTTGCAGGGACGATCGGTGGTGTTTATTTTTACCAATCAAAAATGCGAACCGAAGGAAAAGCCCAAGCTCACTATGGCGAAGCGAAAGCTCTTTTTGAACAATGGAAAATTCAAGTTGGAATGGAAAAAGGCTTAGACAAAGCGGGAGAGAAGACAAAAGGAGTTTCTGCACCTTCAAAGGAAGAACAGAAAAAAACTGAAGCGGATCTTCAAAAAGAGTTTCAGATTCTCGATTCAGACTTTAAAAATTCTCATGCCAACCAGTTGGCGCAGATGATTCGCGGACAAATGTCGGCTTTCAACGGAAAATGGCCAGAAGCAGTTGCGGCTTATGAAATCTATTCAAAGTCTTTGCCTTCCTCGGAAAAAGCTTTGGGACTTTATCCCTTGGCTCAGGCGTATGAGCAATCTGGAAATCTCGAAAAAGCTTTAGCTACTCACGATCAGATTTTAAAAATAAAAGATTCGCCATATCAAGAGTGGTCGATGCTTGCGAAGGGGCGCTTACTTCGCTCGCTTAAACGCAACGATGAAGCTAAAAAAGTTTATGAAGTTTTTTTAGAAAAGTTTCCAAACTCCACCGAAGTTTCTATCGTTCGCGGACTTTTAATTCCTTAATTTATGAAATGGAGCTCTTCTCATATTCCTACGCTGCGAGAGGCTCCGCAAGAAGCTGAAGTCGTCAGTCATCAGTTGATGATGCGAGCAGGAATGATTCGCAAACTTGCCGCAGGTATTTACAGTTTTCTTCCACTCGGTTGGAAAGTTATTTTTAAAACCGAAGCCATTATTCGCGAAGAGATGAATCGTTCGGGAGCTCAAGAGGTTCAACTGCCTTTTGTTCAACCCAAAGAGCTTTGGGAAGAGTCGGGCCGTTGGTCCCTTTATGCAAAAGAAATGGCGCGACTTAAAGATCGCCATGAGCATGATTTTTGTTTGCAGCCCACGTCCGAAGAAGCCATTACGGATCTCGTGCGAAGAGATGTAAAGTCTTATCGACAGTTACCTCTTAATTTTTATCAAATTCAAACCAAGTTTCGTGATGAGATTCGCCCTCGCTTTGGAATTATGCGCGGACGCGAGTTCATTATGAAAGATGCGTACTCTTTTGATATCGATGAAGCTTCGGCCATTAAAAGTTATGAAGAGATGCGAAAAGCGTATCGAAGAATTTTTACTCGTACGGGTTTAAATTTTAAACCTGTCGATGCCGATACAGGCGCCATTGGCGGGTCGAGATCTGAAGAATTTACGGTGCTTGCCGATTCTGGCGAAGATGAAATTGTCTCGTGTGAATCTTGTGATTATGGAGCGAATCAAGAAAAAGCGACGGCGAAAATAAAAGCACCTGAGGCTAGTGCTCTTCAGAATTTAGAGGAGTTCGCGACTCCAGGGCTAAAGACAATTGAAGATCTTGGAAAATCTTTATCCCTTTCAACTTCGGCCTTGATGAAGACGATGATTGCGACGGACTCTGAGGGACGATGTATTGTCGTTTTGTTACGTGGTGATCATCAGCTTCACGAAGTAAAACTGGGTGCTCTTTTATCGAAACAAAAAAATCTTAAAGGTGTTCGTTTAGCGACCGATGAAGAACTAAGAATCTGGAAGCTTCCCAAAGGAAGTTTAGGGCCTGCGAATTTTCCGCGTGAGAATTTTTCTAAAGGTGTTTTGTTGGTCGTCGATGATGCTATTTCAGAAAGTGCCTCTTATATAGGAGGCGCCAACAAAGAGGGGTTCCATTTTCGAAATATCCAACTCACTCGAGATGCTAAAGTAGATGTCAAAGGCACGATTCGAAGTGTTCAGGCTGGAGAATCTTGCCCAAACTGCGGTCGAGATTTGAAAATTTTTCGAGGCATTGAAGTAGGACATGTTTTTTATTTGGGCAAAAAATACTCCGAAGCCATGAAGTGCGAAGTCACCGATGAATCCGGAAAATTAAAGCCTATAGAGATGGGCTGCTATGGCATCGGCGTGGGAAGAACGGTCGCCGCATGTATCGAGCAAAATCACGATAAAGATGGGATTATCTGGCCGCTATCAATGGCTCCTTATGAACTTGCGATTATTTCTTTAGGCGAAGGTGCTGCGGTTGGTGAAGCGGAGAAGCTCTATCAGGAGTTTCGAGCGGCAGGCGTCGATGTCATTTGGGACGATCGAAGTGCATCGCCGGGAGTCAAACTAAAGGACGTGGATCTTGTAGGGATTCCGTATCAGATTATTGTAGGTGAGAAAGGTTTGAAGAATCAGCAGGTCGAATGGAAAATTCGCGCGGGTTCTCTGAAAGAATTTGTAGCACTCACTGAAATTCGAGAAAAAGTTCTTCGCATTTTGTCTGAAGATCGGGAGACTTTAAAAAAGAAAGCGATGAGTATTTTATGAAAAATTTTATAGCTTCTTTGGTTGTCGGATTTGGAATTTATATTATGTCTACCTGTATGCCGTTGTTTCAAGTGGGGGCGGCGCCCTTAGCGATGGGGGGATCAGTGGGTGGAGATTTTCCTCTCGCTCAGGATGATAGTTATGGGGCCGGAATTTCAGCCGAAGGTTTTTATCGCGTTGATCCTTATGAAATTCGATTTCATTATTCAGCTACAAAAGTAGAAACTTACTCTCTCGTTCTTGGGCAAAAATATTTTTTCTCACAGGGGATTGTTCGCCCGTTTGTTGAGGGCGCTATAGGCCCAGTCATAGTACACACGAACGATAAAGGTTTAGCTTACGGCGCGAAGCCAGATTTTAGTTTGGGAACAGACGTTGCCATTAATTCGCATTTTTCGACAGGAGCTTCGATGCGCTATTATGCACTCGCTTATTTTGGAAGTACAAACTCTGGAAAATTTGAAGCTAATCACGGATTTTCTTTGATGGGTCATTTGATTTTATGGTTTTAAAAAACGTATTTTCTATTTCTGGTCTTTTTTTTGCTCTCTTTATTTTAGTCTTATCAGGTTGCGAAAGAATTCCTGAATGGGAGCGTCAGTCGGGGATTGTTAAAAATTCAGATGAGTCGACCAGACTTTCTGAAACAAGAAAATGGATTTGGACTTGTCGCGGAGTGATTCCCAATTACAACGCTGATAAAAATCAAAAATTTCCGGGAAGAATGATCGAAGGCTTTTTAGATTATTTTCACGACAAAGGTTTAAGCTCTCTCGATTTGAGCACTTCAAAAACTTTGATCGGGACTGCTCTGCTTTGGTCAGATACGGGAGTTTTAATTTCCTCTCGTCCTTGGTTTGAAAATGTTCAGGATTTAGAATGTTCAAACGGAAACTCGCCCTGGTTGGATGCGACGGTCAAAGGCATTGATCGAGCACTCGACATCATTGCTCTTCAAGTTTCGCTTCCTGCTCAACTTCATTTTAGTCGAGATAATCGTTGGTTGATGAGATCGGATGCCGTCACCTTAGGCGAAAAGCTTTCGGTCATTTCGGCGGCGTATCCAGGTCAGATCGATCGCCTCAACGTAACGGTCGAACCTTTTAGAACTCAACTTCATACGGGAATGGATGAAGAATTAATTTTGTTTTTACCTCCACCTTCAGAAGTTTCAATGGGCGGAATTCTGATGGATGAAAAATGGAGAGCCGTTGGATTTTTACTTTCACATCCTGTTCCGCTTTGGGGTGCTGCTATTTCAATGAAGAGACTTGAAGAGACTGTTCACTCTATTTTGGATCATGGAAAAGTAAATCGACCTTATACAGGTCTTCGTTTGAAACCAGGCGTGGCCGGATTTTCGGTTCAACAAATCGATGTGGGCAGTCCTGCTTACCAAGCGGGTCTGAGAGTAAAAGATCTTCTTATCAAATGGGATGGAAAAGATTTAAAGATTATATCGGATTGGCAAGAATTAAGCGCCGATGATCTTCATCGCTCCATTGCGCTCACTTATAAGCGTGGGGATAAAATGGTTGAAACTCAGCTTACTCCAACGACTGCTCAATAATTTCGATCAATATTTACCAGAGCCGAGATCTCTTAGGATCAAAGTCTCGCGCGATTGACTGAAGTTCTACAATTCTTTCAAAAGCATCGCGCTCCGATTTTACAGAGGATGATGCAAGGCGAATAAGTCTGGAACGAGAGAATTCTCCTGAGAGAAAAGCTTCAAAAACTGAATCTCCAAGCATGCGCCCCAAGGCCACGATGCAATGCGATTGATAAGGTTTTAATTTTTTTCGCCACTCCGAAGAGAGGCCATGTACAGAAAAACTTCGACAATGCAAAATAGCTCTGGATTCTTTTTGCTGAGAATTTTTTCTTTTGGCTAAGACTTCAAAATCTTTCCAGTGAGCCGCTTGTCGAGAGTGATTGAGAAGTTTTGACATTAAAAACGCCATCGCTTCAACCAGAACCGATTTAAAAAACTCCTCAGACTGAGGTTGAAGATTGGACTGAATTTGAAAGAGATAAAGACCTGCAGCTTGAGAGCAGGAATTAATCGTTTGCTCTGTTAAATAAATTCGCCTTCGCTGACGGAGAATAGCGGCATTCGAAGATCGAAGTTGCTTCATCACTTGCTGCTTTTCACTTGCTGGAAGCTTTGACAGCGAGCGGACGAATTGCGGATCTTCGGGTCCAAAAACTTCGAAGTCGAGTAAATCGCTCTCCGATTTTCTAAATGGATACCGAGGATCATGAAGAAATTGTGAAAGCGTTTGAAGAGACCAAATAATTTGTTCGCGAAGATCGATCTCCGCTTCTCCGTTGCCAGATGTCTCAGCAGCGAGAAGATGTCTCTCCATATAACTCTGCCACTTTACCCAAAGCGGTGTGTGGAGGAGGCAAAAAAGAGGGATTTTATTTTTCGATTTTGATTTTAGAATCAGAGTTTTTTCGGCGCTGAGTTTGTCCAAATAGCGAAGAGCTGTTCGATCGTCATTTTGTTGTACGACGGCCATCGACAGGTGAGGAAGGACTTTTAAAAGTTGCTGAGGTAAATGAGATCGAGCGCAATGATATTCTCCAAAAAGCACCCAGACTCTTTCTTTGTAAGTTTGAATTCGGCGGACGGCAGCTTTATCTCGTTCGATCAGGGATGAAGAGGGATTAAAAAGCCCTTTAATTTGAATTTTATTTTTGAAGCACTCAATAAATATTTCTTGAAAAGTTTCAAAAGAACTTCCGAATTTTTTTTCAAGATTCAGTGCATATTTCAGCGACTGCGCTGCCTGCAGTTTAGATTTAAGAGAGGTTTTTTCGAGCCATTGATAAACTAACTTTTCATGCGAGGAGCTTAAAACTTCAAAAGCTAAAATCTTAGGCCTTTTAATTTTTCGATCGCGTAAAAGTCGAAGCAAAAGCCTTTGGCTTTGGCGAAGGGTGTGAAAATCTCCAAAAAAAGTTACTTCTGCTTTATTAATTTCAGAAACAAATTCTCGAGCCGAAGTAGCTGCAAAATCTTTCTGATCGGTCAAAAACTCTTTTTCATATTTTAAAAGTGCGGCCGGTTGTTTTTTTAAAAGAAGATCGACTTCAGTTTTGATGTCTTTATAAAGATCTCGTTGAAGTTGAACCCACTCTTTCATTTTTTCTTAACTTCCGTGGGCTTGATTTTCTTTTCGATAGCACTATCGATAATACTTTGAATTTTGTTTTTGATTTTTTGATCTAAGTCTAAAAATTTTACGCCTACGCCCGGAGGAAGTCCGGCCATTCCGCTTGGGTTTAACCAAGCGATCTCTGTTTTGACTTTAAAAGATTGATTGTCGTTTGGAAGTGTCAGTTCGACTTCAAGTTTTTGCCCCATTTTAAAAACTTCAGTGGTTTCGATATAAAGTCCGCCTCCGGAAATATTTTTCATGAAAGCATTTTTTAAATCGGATGCCGTAGCAAGTTTGATAGCTAAATTCGTACCCACCCGAAGGTTGGATCTTTGATTAGAAACCGTCTTTTTTTCTTTAGGATTGACGAGCTGCGCTAATTTTTTTTCAATCTCATTGAGTAGATTTTGCTCTTGCTCAGAAAGACCTAAATTTTTTCTTTCATTGAGTTTTTTGTAGGTGCGAAGCAGATCCAGCGCATTCACACTAAAGTCAGGATCCAAAGGATTATTTTGATCAGACATGAATATCTTCAGCATATCCTTGAAGTTCAAGAATCAGAATGAAAAAAACTAGACGCTCGTATTCACCTGACGGACAATGAATTTTCGATAAGGGGAGTTTATATGAAAAAGTTAAATGTAGTGGGGTTGTTGCTCATCGCGACAATTTTCTTCGGTTGTGCCGGAACAAAAGCTGATCTTGAAGAAGCTCGATATCTTTTGGGAAAAGGCGATAAGGAAAACGCTGCCAAAGCTATCAGCATTCTAGAACCCATGTTAACGAGTAGTTCAGGCGCTCAAAGACTAGAGACATATCGCTTGTACGCAGGAGCGCAAATTCAAGCGGCGGGAGTGGATTCGATTAAAATTATTTCAACGGTAGTTTATAAAGTAAGTGAGAATACGGTAACTCTCACCCGAGATGCCTTTTCTACATTGACCTCTGATTCGGGCGTGAAGTTTAGATCGGCCATTTCAAATTTGGATACTTTGATTGGTGAAGATGTCTTCGCAGCGGCATCTTTGAGAGATCGACAGGGGATTTATTATCAAAGAGGATTGGCTTATTTATTTGATGCTCTTCGGATAGCGGTTCAAATTTCAGAAATTAATTTGGATACCTTCACGACGGTGACTTGTGAAGACGCTTATACGAATGCAGCGGCGGATGACAAAGATACAAAAATCACAACTAATTTAGGATCGGCTGCAGCTGATTTTGATTCCGCAGGATTAGATCCTTCAAATGCTTTGTACTCTTTAAGTAATTCACTCAAAAGCTCTGTGGATACAGCGGGAAGTACGGCTGCAATATGTGCTTACCTTTTACAGCAAAAAAATCTTTCTGAATAAAATGAGAGACAGGAATTTTTATATGAAAAAAATAATTATTTTAAGTTTTATGATGACTCCTTTTTTTCTGAGCGCGGATCCTGTTTCGGTTAATCCGCGACCAAGAATGCAGTCGATGGGAAATGCGGGTCTTGCGACGGTGGGAGACTATGATTCGGCGATGGTGAATCCAGCAGGATTGGCCGACGTTGAAAAAAGTAGAGTAGACGCTCTTCCGCTTTTGATCGAAGTGCCTTTTGATATCGACCTTATCACTGCGTTTACGGATTTTAACGATGTCCGTGAGTCGAATGCTGGTACTGCCGAAAAAAGAGCGGC
>JAFLCD010000007.1 GCA_017302715.1 Deltaproteobacteria bacterium | reverse complement strand
GGAAACGTGACGAAGGTCTCAACTTCTTCAGGAGCGAGTCCAGCGGCTTCCGTCATGATATTCACAGTCGGGCGATTCAGATCCGGAAAAACATCCACGGGAAGTTTTGTAAGAACAATGGCCCCGTATACGGTGACAAAAGCGGCGAGAGCGACCACCAAGGTTCGATTCCGGAGTGAAAACTGAATCATTCGATCAAACATTGGTGGGGCTCCCTCCTGGTGTTTCTTTATGAATTAATGCTTCGAATGATCCATTTGCTTTTTGCTGGAAGACCCCTTGGCCACCTGCAGAGTGAATGGAATGGTTAAAAGCTTTCCGTTTTCTTTGAATTGAGCCCAAATGCGATAATTCCCTGGTTTTTCAAAAGCAGCATGCGTTTCAAACGGACTTACTGCCTCTTCATTCAGAGGATGCATATGCGCCATTTCATCATTTTTTTCGTGAATCGCGACAACGTGAGCCGCCGCGCCGAGATAGGACTCTAACTTCAATGGAGATCCGTCTTTGCGACTGACACTAAATTTTAGCGTGGATTGTTCTCCCGCTTTCACTGCGTCACCTGCAAGTTTCACGACCACATTGTCCACTTCGCTTTGGAGTTTTGGCAAAAACCCTTGAGCCCGTGCAGGAGTTCCTGAAACTTTAAGGGCTTTCGAAAGCGTCACTTCGTTCCCATTCTTCACCTTCGCCTGAATCCAAAGTTTATAACTGCCTCCGTTTTCCAAATTTGTTTTCAGCACCCAAGCCTTGCCGTCCCATTCGGGGTGTTCATGACGAAACTGAGTGAGCGTTTGATCCACAAGAAAAGCATGAACAAGTTGAGTATGGCTTTCTTCAATATCTCTTGCCCCCAAGCTTTTTTGGCCCTGCTTGAGTTGAACTTTCAAGATGATAGGTCCGGCTTTGAGCGAATCGACATCTGTCACAAGATCAACCTTAGTCGTCGATTTCTGTTCCCCGTGAGAGGAGTCATGATCATGAGCCAAAGCCAATGATGTAAAAGTTATTCCCGAAAAAATAAGTGAAGCGAGCAATTTCATTAGAACCTCCATATGTGTACTACGATCGGCCACTCAAAATGTGACATGGCTTTACAAAAACCATATACCCCTTTACCGTATGTAAGGAATTGAAAGGCAAGCAAGTGAAACTTTCAAAAAGTGATTTTTAGTTCGGCAAGTCCAACAAGATAGTGGGGAACCATCTTTTGAAGAAAACGAGTACTCATAAACATCCCAGTAATCATCACGATCACTCCGCGGAAAAGAAGCGACTCAATCGCATTCAAGGTCAGATCGACGGCATACAAAAGATGATGGAAGAACATCGCTATTGCCCTGAGATTATGATGCAAGTGCGTGCGGTGCGCGCCGCTTTGCGGTCGCTTGAATCTTCTATCATGGAGCGTCACCTTCGGGGGTGTGTAACGGCAGCGATGAAAGCGAAGGAAACTCATGATGCAGAAACCAAAATTCGAGAACTCATTCAACTCTTTGGACAGATGAAGGACTAGTCTTATGGAAAATTTTGTGGAAATTGCGGTAGGAATTTTACTTCTAGGAGCCCTTGGTTTCTTTTTGTATCGAAAAGTTTCCGGTAAAGGAAATTGCTGCAGCAAACAGAAGAAATAAAAAAGGAATCTTTATGAAGCATTCGAAAGCTCATGAACATACGAGCGGTGACCACGCCTGCTGCCATCACAAGCCTGAAGCCAAAAGCAAGACGGTTCTTGATCCTGTCTGTGGAATGAAGGTCGACCCTCCAACGGCCAAATATGAACATGTCATTGATTCGGAGACTTATTACTTTTGTAGCGGCTCGTGCCTTCAGAAGTTTCGCGCCGATCCCAATCGTTATCTCAATCAGAAAGCCAATCAGAAGGCCGAAACAGAAATGCCTTCCGGAACCGTTGAGTACACTTGCCCGATGCATCCGGAAGTCATCAGTTCCGTTCCTGGAAATTGTCCTAAGTGCGGGATGGCGCTTGAGCCGCGTACGCTCGAATCCGCACCCGAACAGAATCCCGAACTTATCGATATGACACGTCGATTTTGGATCGGCCTTATTCTCACCGCGCCACTTCTTACAGTCATGATCGAGCATCTTCTTCCCAGCACCATCGCAGAGTTCGTTCAAAGCCGTCTCGGTCAATGGATTCAATTGGCTCTAGCGACACCTGTTGTGCTTTGGGCGGGATGGCCTTTTTTCGTTCGCGGCTGGCAGTCCCTTCGAACACGGCATCTCAATATGTTCACCCTCATTGCGATTGGTGTGGGACTGGCCTACCTCTACAGCATTATTGGTATTTTATTTCCAAATCTCTTTCCGACTTCTTATCGAAGCGACCACGGAGCCGTGGGAGTTTACTTTGAAGCGGCCGCAGTCATTACCGTTCTCGTCCTCTTAGGGCAAGTGCTTGAACTGCGCGCGCGCAGTCAAACCTCTCAAGCGATCAAAGCTTTGCTTGGCCTCGCTCCAAAAACGGCTCGCATTCTTCGAACGGACGGGCGCGAAGAAGATATTCCGCTTTCAGACGTTCAGGTCGGCGACAGACTTCGTGTGCGTCCTGGCGAAAAAATTCCTGTTGATGGTGTTGTGATCGAGGGCGGAAGTCATGTCGACGAATCGATGATTACGGGCGAGCCGATTCCGGTCTCTAAAGAAGTTGGATCTAAAGTGACCGGAGCTACCGTCAATCAAACGGGAAGTTTTGTGATGGAAGCCAAGCGCGTCGGCAAAGACACCCTGCTTTCCCAGATTGTCCATATGGTTGCTGAAGCCCAGAGAAGCCGTGCGCCCATCCAGCGCCTGGCGGATCTTGTCGCCGCGTACTTCGTTCCAACTGTCGTTGGAATTGCTGTCCTCACTTTTTTCCTCTGGTGGGCATTTGGCCCGGAACCTTCTTTTGTCTATGGAATTGTGAATGCAGTCGCAGTGCTTATCATCGCTTGCCCTTGCGCAGTCGGACTTGCAACTCCGATGTCGATCATGGTTGGAATTGGCCGCGGAGCAAGCTCTGGAATCTTGATTAGAAATGCGGAAGCCCTAGAAGCATTTCAAAAGGTAGACACGCTCGTCGTCGATAAGACGGGAACTCTAACGGAAGGGCATCCAAAACTTGTAGCAGTTGTTGCGACCGCTGAGATTTCTGAAAACGAACTCCTTCAACTTGCCGGAAGTCTTGAGCAAGGAAGTGAGCATCCTCTTTCTCAATCCATAGTGCTTGGAGCGAAAGAGCGAGGAATTAAAATCGAGCGGCCCGATCAGTTTCAATCCGTGACAGGTAAAGGCGTCACGGGAACAGTGCGCGGAAAAAAAATTGCCATTGGAAATAAGAAACTTCTAGAAAGTGAAAACGTCCAAATTGGAACGCTTTTAGAAAAGTCAGAAGAGCTTCGTAAGGATGGTCAGACTGTGATGTTTATGGCCGTTGACGGAAAGGCCGTCGCCCTCTTAGGTGTCGCAGATCCAATCAAAGCATCCACTCCCGAAGCCATCGACCTAATCCATCAAAATAAAGTGAGAATTGTCATGCTAACGGGCGATAGTCGCACAACCGCTGAAGCAGTCGCCAAAAAACTTAAGATCGATGAAGTCATTGCGGAAGTTTTGCCGGAGCAAAAAACAGAGGTCATTAAGAAATTCCAACATAAAGGCCGAATTGTCGCAATGGCCGGAGATGGAATCAACGACGCTCCGGCACTTTCTCAAGCGCAAGTGGGTGTCGCCATGGGAACGGGCACAGATATCGCGATGGAGAGTGCAGGCATCACCTTAGTAAAAGGCGACTTGCGCGGGATCTCGAAAGCGATCGTGCTCAGTCGCGGAACAATGCGAAATATTCGGCAAAATCTTTTCTTCGCTTTTGCCTACAACGCCCTTGGGGTGCCGATTGCGGCAGGAATCCTTTTTCCATTCTTTGGAATTTTGTTGAGTCCTATCGTTGCAAGTGCCGCTATGGCGTTAAGCTCGGTCTCGGTGGTCGTCAACGCCCTGAGACTGAAAAATATCAAACTTTAAGAATCAGTTTATGTAGAAAGGAAAACTTTATGAGTCACGGCAGCCATACCACCAAAGATCATGGAAATATCCATTACCTTCATTTGCTCATGATGAGCGTGCTTTCGTTTTTCTCCATGTATGCCCTTATGTATGCCATGGTGGATTCGTTTTCCAACGTCTATTTCAACCTCAACCAGTTTTATATGGCGGGTCTAATGACGGCGCCGATGATTCTGATTGAGATTCTTGTTATGAAATCGACGTATCAAAATAAAAAACTTAATAGCTTTGTGATCGCCGGGGGAATCGTCGCGTTGATCGGCTTTTTTACACTCATCCGAGAACAGACAGCGATTTCAGATAAACAGTTTTTAAAATCGATGATCCCGCATCATGGGGGCGCAATCCTGATGTGCCAAAAAGCTTCGATAGAAAATCCTGAAATTAAAGATTTATGCCAAGCGATCATTTCTAGCCAACAGCAAGAAATTAATGAAATGAAAGCTAAATTGGCAGAACTTGAGAAGTAAAAGCAGATGTGACGTGAGGATATTAGAAAGCTTTGTCACAGCTACCCCCTTCACTCCGTATTACTTATTGAGACGCAATAAAGCGTGTCAATAAGTGAGGAGATATTATGAAAGTCACATTATGGGGAACTTTGGCAGTCTTGATCGCAGGAGGTAGTTTTCAAACTCTTAGCGCTCACGATGTTAAACCAGGAGAGCCCATTCAAAACTACGTAACCCATGCTGAGATTGATCAAGCAGTTCAAACAACCCTCGATCAGAAACGATCAGAGGAGGCAAAAGTTCAGCAGGAATTAGCTCAAAAACGGCAAGATGAATTGCGTCAAGAACGGTTCTTTAACCGAAGCAGTCGTGAACGATAACTTGAATAAAGGAGATTAAAATGAAGAAATTATTTTACACCCTCGTAGCGCTGCTTTCACTCACCACAGTGTCTACATATGCAGAAACAAAATCATGTACGGGTAAATCCTGTTGCTGTGGAAGTACCTGCGAGGGCAAAGCTTGTGATTGTTGCTGCAAAAAATAGCCGAAAGCATCAGAATTAATTGAGATATGGATGAATCGAGCGACGAAGCCCTTATGCAAGCTTATGCCTCCGGTGACGCTCGCTCGTTTCAAACTCTGTTCACTCGATATGAAAAACGTTTGCGCTCTTTCTTTTTTCGGCGATTGAGTGGAGCTCGCCAAAATGCAGTGGAAGATCTATTTCAGATTACATGGCTGAAGATCCATCAGGCGCGTAAAAAATTTGATAGTGAACAGCGTTTTGGCAGTTGGGCCTTTACGATTGCGGTTAATACCATTCGAGATCATGTGCGAGAGGCTCGATGGAAATATGAAAGTGTTTCCGATCATTTGGAGGAGACCGCTTCGACCGATGAAAGTTCTCAATCCGTTTTACAATGGGTAGATCGACAGTTTCTCGAGGAGGCTTTAAAGAAGTTACAAGATGGTCCGAGGGAAATTTTGATCTTAAGCGATATCGAAGGATTTTCGTCTTCTGAAATTGCGAAGATGAAAAACAAATCGGACAGCGCCGTAAGGCAGATTCTCGTGCGAGCGCGTCTTCGGCTAAAGGAGTTTGCCAAACTTAACCAAGGTGAAAGTAAAAAAAATCATGGGTGATCTAAATAGAACAAATGACCAATTGATGAGTGCAATCCGGGGTGCATTAGAGGAAGAAAAAGTTCCTCAGTGGAAATGGAAACTCAAATCCTTTGTGATTGCGTCTCTTTTAGCGGGCTGCATTTTGACTTTCCTTCATTGGATTTGGCCAGATGCCGTTACTCATCAAATTTTGACCGCTACTTCTTGCGTCTGGTTACTCCTTTTGATTGCCCTAAGTCTTTATTTCAAGCCGCAGCCTCGTCTAGAGGTGCGAGGGTTCTGGTCAACTTGGACGTGGGGACGTCTTCTGATGGGAATGACTCTCATAAGCCTTCTGCAAATTGCGGTCTGTCCTGATTTGGCCGCCTTAAGTAACTTGCCAAATTATTTATCTTCTTTAACGGAGCCCATGACCCAAACATTTATGAACTGGGGCGGCATGTCGCTCTGTATGTTTTTTTGCGGATTGATTTTTTCAGGCCTTGCGGCAGGTCTTGTGTTTTTGACAGTACGAGAGGCAATTGCTTATGCTCCTAAAAAATATTTTCTCGGCATCTTTGCGGTAATGCTGTTAGGACAAAGCCCTGTGATTCTCCTACAGACAATGGATGCACATGCGCGCCTTCATTTGCCCTATTGGCTTATGGGCAGTCTCACTGCTTTATTAACTATTCTGTTTTTGTTTCGACAGATGCGCTTCGAAAAAACAAACTAGGCCGCTCGTTTGCTTTCCATGCGGTGGCAAGAATCCGCACACTTGCGGCAAATGTCGGCACAGCACTTCATCTCCGCATCTCCAGTCATTTGTTCGCAACTTTCAGCACATTGATCGCAGACGATCGCACACGTTCGACAAGTCTCCGGATGTAGATCCGATCCTCGAAGCATATAGTTGGCACTCGTTTGGCAAATTTCTGCGCAATCGATGAGCAACCGAATGTGCTTTGCTTCAGCATGTTTCCCGCCTTTTTCAAGGCAATATTGAATCGTTTCAGCACAAACGTCATGGCAGGTCGTACAGTTATCAATACAATCTTTTAATTCACGTGAAATATGGGACATAAAGACTCCTTGAGCCAAGGATGCGCCCCATTATCGGCAACGTCTTTCGACGAAAGTTAGAAAATGACTAGAGATATTATCGCGAGTTCGGGTCTTGCGAAATTAATTATTTCTTCTTCCGTTCAGGTTATTCGATCGAGCCAAATGCAATCGAAAACACACCACAAAAACTGAGAGATTTCAACTAAGTCTTGCTCCCCACAATTTGATGCAGTTAGTCTATTAACTGTTCGTATGAGGGGCTTTATAATTTCCATTTTATTTACTCTTATTTCGGCTCAAGTTGAGGCGGGAGTTTGCTCACAGTTTGGAGAGTCTAAATCGTCGGAATTGGATTCTTCGTACTCGAAGAATGAGACATCAGACTGTTCTGAAAAGGGGTTGAATGACCTTCCGATGAATGAAATGTGTTCTTCTTGCGGGCATTGTCATTTGATTTTGTTTAAGGATGGAATTTCTTCAATCAATTTTTTAAACACCGACAAACCAATCTTGGATTTTCAAAATGAATCGATCGATTCGCGCTCCGTCCAACCTCCAATTGGCCCTCCTCGTTTTCAATTAGCTTAATTTTCTGATTTGGAATTGGTTTCCATTGGCAATGAAAATTTGCCGTGCTGTTGTGCATATATAGAACTTTGGAGGGACAAATGAAAAAATTAATAAGCAAAATATCCGGGTTTAAAAACTTGGCCGGAGTCTTATTCGTCGCGACGATTATATGGGGCTGCGGCAGCGATAACAATCGCCTGCGAGAGCGAGCTCAAATTGAAGGTGAAGAGTCTGCAAAGATGGCGGTTGAGGCAGAAAATACCAATCGCGAAAAACGAGTATCGGAAATGGAATCCGATCTCCAACGTCGGCAACAAGTTTATCATGCCCTCAAAGGGACTTATCAAGGACCCGATAATAAGGGCTATGAAAGTCGATTTGTTCTAACCCCAAGCCTCCCATTTTATAAACCTAATCGCGTGAGGACCGTTGAAGAAGTTACAAATGATCTTACAAATCTTTTTATAACGATCGAGGTTTCGTTTTGGGATCCGACCGATTCCTTGAATCGTTACAGCTGCCACTTTCAAACAGTAAGACCTGATCTTGAGACGGGTCGGATGTATTTATCGACAGAGGGATGTCCATTCTCCTTTGCTGTATTTATGGGAGATCTAAACGTCGATCCGAATAACGAAACTCCCGCGTCGTCGAGCTCACAAGTCGTCAAGAGTGTTCTAGCCGGGGTCAACACCAAAATTTCACAAATTCATATCGAAGAACGTAGTCGAAACACCCCCGATGTAATCCAATTTTCTTTGGATAGGAAGGGACCGTAGTCATGCAACATTTTCGATCGATATTTTTTATCTTGGTGACAGGGTTTTTCTTGTCAGGGTGTTTGAAAGATCGGTTTCTGAACCTTCCCGTCTTTTATCGAGGAGCAAAAATAGTTGGAAATGAATCCACAGAAATTTCAGCCGTCAATTTTGGGCTTCGTAAGGGCGATGAATATTATCGAATTCGATTTCAAGTTTTTACAAGCTCTCCAGATATAAAACCGGAAGTGATTGCTCTTAGATTTAAGGAAGATTCTGATTCCACTGTATGGATCGACTTTGTTTCTAGAAACGAGGAAGGTTTGAAATTAAAAATTTCAGATTCATGCGCAACAAGGGACAATCCTGCTATTCGTCTTTGCTGGTCGGATCAGAATTTGACACTCGAGCTTTACGATCAAGGTGTTTCTTACAATCTAATGCGCGACCGCGGACCTCTGAGTTCAGAACTGAACCACACTAAAGGCCAGCCATTTACACTTAAAGAATTAGTAGGGCGTGCCAGAATTCGAAATTATAAATCGGCCGAAGAGGCTATCAGTGTATTTCAAGCCAAAGAAAAAATTTCTGAAGCGCGTGGAAATCTACTCCCTCATTTGAATATGAGAGATGTTGTATCCGTTGTTACCGAAGGTCCACTTGGTCTCATCAGTTCAGTGGGTGACTTACTTCCATTTATTTTTCCCACAAGTTGGAATGATTGGAGTAAATCGCGAGAACTTTACCAGGCTGAAATTCTTTCTTTTGCGGCATTGCTTGCAAATGAAATGAACACCGTCGAAGGATTCTATTATGTAATTCATCGCGACCAAGCAATGCTTCTATTTTTAGACCAACAGATTAATAAGCTGGAAACTATTCAAGCGAGTATCAAGAAGCTTGAAGATCGTGGAGCTTTGCAACCTGGCTCAACCACAGACTTCAAACTTTCTATTCGAAGCATTCAACAAGACCGCAGACAACTGGCGAGTCTTATTGAAAAAGAATTAGCAGCTCTTGCAGAAGCAGTTGCTCTTTCTCCGGTTTATCAAAAAATTGATATTGCCTCGATCCAACTTCCAGACCTTCTGACAGTAAATCGAAGTCCAAGCGCTCACGAATTTGTAGAGACGGCAAAGGCGCGCTCGTTAGAATTGGGCACTCTCTATTTTATGCAGGAAGCGGCAGGAGTTGAGACCGGTCAAAAGCAGTTTGGCTTTCTTGATCCAAACTCCGGTGAATTCTTTGGCGCTGGATATTCAAGCTCGATTCGTATTGCTGGAGCTGAAATTGAAAAATTGAAAATTCGAACGCTCGCCATGGAAACCGGACTTGAAAGAAAATCCGTTGAAGTCGCAGCCGATTTAAGTGAAGCCATCGATATTTACCGTAGAGCGAATGAAGGCGCGACAGATGTCGAGCGTCGCCTCGATCAAGTAGTCTGGAAACCTCTAGAGCGTGGAGCCATTTCACTCAATGATTCGAAAATACTTCTTCAAGTGATTGAACTCTTTCGAAAGAGCATTGAATTCGAAGCTTCTCGTCTTTCGAGTGCCCACGCTTACTTGATTGCTGAATCAAAACTTAATCGACTTCTTCTCAATGGATTTTATGAAGGTTTAGAAGTTGTCTCGTTACCCAAGGGGCCGAGTCGATGACAAAAAATGTCGCCCGTCTAAAACTTGACGAAGATCATTGCTCTTTTTTGATTTTGCCTGGATTTAGATGTTGAAACCGTCACGCGAAAATTAAAATTTTGACGTGCCTTATGGAGTTTAAAAGATGTTGGTAAGATGGATGCTCATGTCGGGGGTTCATAAAAAAATATTAGGCGCATTTTTACTTCTGAGTCTTTTTTTCTCAGCAAGTCATATGTGCGTGGATCAATTTGCTAAATCTTTTAGTTCCTCGACAAGCATTCAACTTATCGACAACGCCGCGGCCGCTTCGGATCTAGCTTCGGATGATTCGTCATCGCATGCATGCCATCTCGGTTGTTGTGCTGCTCTCATTTTTGGTTCGAAGAATGTTGATGTTGCTCAAATTAATTCCACGATCAAGATCGGCTATTCTAGTAGTCTTTCTCGACTTATTCAGATGAACCTATTCAGACCTCCCATTGCCTAAAATACTGATATCTTTATCGTTTTTAGACACAAAGATGCGTAATCTTTTGGTGATTACACATTTATTTGGGAGACTTTTCTGTGATTCGAAATATTTTAATTGGAACCTTATTAATTGCCTCAACAGAGGCAGCTGCAGAAGTCGCGTCTGCATCTTCTGAACAGCTTACCGCCTGCGCAACTGTCAAGACCGCACAGGATATTTTGAACTGTGCCCTTGAGAGACATCCCGCAGTTATTCGAGCGCGTATAGAATCTCAGCGATCCTCTTTCGGAGAAAGTAAGGCTTCCGCTTTTACAAATCCAGAAGCTGCCACGACGACTACTTATGGAAAAAGTTTAGGAGATAAACTTTGGACGTTTGAAGGTTCACTCAATCAAAAAATTGAAGTGGGCGGCAAACGATCATCCCGAATTCATATCGCTCGAGCCGAAGCAGAGAAAGCCGGAGCGAATCTTCAAAAGGCACGCGAATCTGCCTTTCTTGAAGTCATCCACACTCTCAATCGACATCGACAGATTCACGACGAGCTTGAAATTATTAACGAGGCCGTGGAGGCGTTCGGTAGAGTTCAAGGACTTTATAAAGGACGCGGACGACTCAGCGCTGAACAAGAAGTCTCATCGGAAATTTTTTCTTTAGCTCTCGGCGATCATAAACTCCGAAGAAACAATCTTAAAAATGAAAAAGATGAGTTAAAGCGAAGACTGGAACTCATTATAGGAGCCGAACTTTCGGAGGAGGAAGAAAATTATCTTCCAGCTTTCAAAACGCATTGGCCTTCACTCAATGAGATTGCTGTAGATATTAATAAAAACTCTGAACTTTTATTAGCACAAGCCGAATTAAAAGTCGCCGAAGCAGAATTCAAAGCCGCTCGAGCAGATTCATGGCCCGATGTAACTATAGGACCCACGTTTGTTTGGGATCGAGACGGGGCAAACGATATTTATCGTTATGGTTTGAATTTAAATTTGCCGCTTCCTCTTTGGAATTTAAATCGAGCCGGTCGAGCCTATGCAGAACAAGGAAAATTATTAGCAAAACAGAATCTCGAAATCACTGGTCGTGAAGTAAATTCGGAAAGAAGACAATTACTCGAAAAATATCAGTCGGTCGTTGAAGCGATCAGTTCTCTTCCCGATCTAAAGGCACTTGAGAAAAAACATTCTCGAGTCGAAAAACTATTTGATCAAGGTCTGGTATCCACATCTCTTTTTATTGAAGCCCATCGACAAATTCAAGAATTCATCAAAACACGAAATGAAGAAGAACATGAAGCGACCGATGCATTGTGGAAAATTCACGCAGTTGACGGACGAATGTTTGAGGAGGCTTTATGGAAAGAAAGTTTTTAAAGATTTTTACCTTTGGTGGTTTGATTTTAATTTATTCGCTGACTAAGACTCCTCTAGCTTCCGAAGAAAAACATGCCGAAGAGCATGGAGAAGAGCATGCTGGCGAGAAACACGATGAAGGTGAAAAAGATGAACATGGACATGGCGAAGGTCATGAAGAAAGTTCTCCAAAATTTGGTCCTGGAAAAGCCATTCTCGCTGTTCGTGATGAAGGAAAAACTTTTCAACTCAGTGAAGAGTCCATCAAATTCTTAAAGATAGAGTTTTCAGCCCCTCAATTTGTAATTGAAACAAAAGGGGCAAAGCCTCTTCTTCAAATTCCTCGGTCAGCTCTCGTAAGTTTTCAAGAGAATATGGGAATTTATATTCAGGACGGCAAATGGATTCAGCTTATCCCTGTGAAGGTCTTAAAAAAAATAAACGGCCACGTTTTCGTTCACGCCGAAGGACTCGACTCTGATGCATTGATTGCGACAAAAGGAGTTCCCTTTATCAGAACCGCACATCTCGAAGCTTCGGGTCAGGGAGGCGAAGGCCATGCTCACTGAAAAATTCGCCTGCTGTGATCGAAAGGAAGTTCTATGATAGATCGAATTATTTATGCATCCATTCGGAATCAAGGCTTATCATTCATCTTTGCTGCCATTTTGATTTTGGCAGGAATTTTTGCGTTTCGACAACTTCCCATCGATGCGGTTCCAGACATCACTAACGTTCAGGTGACCGTTAACTCTCAAGTCGAAGGACTCGTGCCTGAAGAAATAGAAAAATTTGTAACCTTCCCGATTGAAAGCGAAATGGGAGGAATTCCTGGAGTGTTGGAAGTTCGATCTATCTCTCGATTTGGACTCTCTCAGATTACGATTGTTTTTGAAGAAGGCTTTAATATTTATCTCGCACGACAACTGGTTGGAGAAAAACTTCAAGGTGCACGCGATAAATTACCAAAGGGAATTGAACCTACGCTTGGGCCAATCACTACAGGTCTTGGAGAAATTTACTTCTACGCACTCGAAGCTAAAAAGCCTGCAGAAAATCCAGAAGAACGTTTGAAGCAACTGATGGAATTAAGAGCCATCAACGAATACTCCATCAAGCCAAGATTACTGATGGTGAAGGGTGTTTCTGAAGTAAATGCCATCGGTGGATATGAAAAACAATTTCACGTAAAACCTCGTCTTGATGCGATGGCTAAATTCGGAATCGATTTGGATGATGTCGTTAAAGCTATCGAATCTAATAATAGAAGTACGGGCGGTGGCTATGTACAACAAACGGCCGAACAACTTTTAATTCAAGCTCCTGGTCTAATTACTTCTGAAAAACAGCTCGAAACCATCGTTGTCAAAACGCTGCCAAACTTACGAGTGATCAAACTTAATGACATTGCCGATGTGGGATTAGGTCGAGAATTAAGAACGGGCGCAGCCCTCGTCAACGGCCAAGAGAGTATTATCGGAACTGTCCTCATGCTCTTGGGAGAAAACAGTCGGACTGTTTCGTTGGACGTAAACGAAAAAATGCAGGAAATTAAATCATCTCTTCCGGAATGGGCCAATTTAGAAACAATTTACAATCGCTCTACTCTTGTAGACTCCACCCTCGGAACCGTAGAGCACAATTTATTCTTTGGCGCGCTCTTAGTAGTTTTAATTTTGCTTCTTCTGATTGGGAATGTTCGTGTTGCTTTCATCACTGCCGCAACAATTCCTTTAGCGCTGCTTGGAACTTTTATTGGAATGAAACTTTTTAAAGTGTCTGGAAATTTAATGAGCTTGGGCGCGCTCGATTTTGGAATTATTATCGATGGTGCTGTGATCGTAATGGATAATTGCGTTCGGCATATCTCTCAACGTGGACTAAAACTTGGTCGAACTCTGACACGAGATGAAATTAAAGAATCTGTTTCTCAAGCCACGATCGAAATTCGATCGGCCGCTGGATTTGGTCAGTTGATTATCATTATCGTATTTCTTCCACTCTTTGGCCTTACGGGCGTTGAAGGTAAAATGTTTGTCCCAATGGCAGCAACTTTTTGTTTTGCATTGCTATTCGCCTTTGTACTTTCTTTCTCTGTGATTCCCGCTCTAGCAGCTATGTTTCTTCCTGGGAAGATTTCAGCTGATGAAACAAAGGTGATGCGTTGGTTTAAAAAAATCTACGATCCGATTCTTGGAAAAGCACTGCGAGCGAAAAAAGCGGTTCTTGTTGGTGGAGCTGCCGCCATTGTCGTCGGAATCGTCGGATTTATGACCTTGGGAGCAAACTTTCTCCCCCAGTTGGATGAAGGATCCATCGCTGTTCAATTTGTTCGACCTACAAATATGAGTTTGGATCAGTCGGTCGAAATGCAGCGACTCTCGGAGCAAGTCATTCGAGAATTTCCAGAAACAGACATCGTGCTTTCACGAATTGGAACGGCCGAAGTGGCCACTGATCCCATGGGACCCAATATTTCTGACACTTATATAATGTTAAAATCTAAAGATCATTGGCCCGAAGTGAGCGGCTCGAAACGCACGAAAGCAGAACTAATCGAAGCCTATAAAGAAAGACTCGAAGCGCTCATTCCAGGACAGGCACTTATTTTTTCACAGCCGATTCAACTTCGTTTCAATGAACTTTTAGAAGGCGTGCGTTCGGATGTAGGCCTAAAGATATTTGGCGAAGATATGGAGATCATTTCGGAAGCAGCATCGAAAGCAGCTGCGATTATTAAAACAATTCCTGGTGCCGGTGATGCTGAAGAAGAAACCAAGGGTCAAGCTCCTGTCATGCGTATCATTCCTAAAACCGCTGAGCTCGCGAAATTAGGAACTCAAAAAGAAAGTTTACTCTCAACTGTGGAGACCGCTCTCGGGGGTAAAGAAGCTGGAAATCTTTATGAGGGAGTACAACGTTTTCCAATTATTGTGCGACTTAACGAAGAAGATCGCGGAGACATTGATGCCGTTCGCAGTGTCCCCGTTGGGATCGTCGAAGACTTCACACTTCCACTCCATGAAGTCGCTGAGATAAAATTTGAAGAGACTTACACAGATATTCGGAGAGAAAGCGCAAAGAAAAGAGCCGCGGTTCTCGTGAATGTTCGTGGTCGCGATACTCAAAGTTTTATTGAAGAGGCAAAACAAAGAATTGAATCTGAACTGAAGCTACCACCTGGATATTATATGGAATGGGGTGGAAGTTTTAAAAATCTAGAAAGGGCTCGTGATCGATTACTAATTCTCGTTCCGCTCGCTCTTGCGTTGGTACTTCTTATGATTTACCTCGCCTTCCGAAGTATTCTACAAACGGCGATGATTGCAGTTTGTATTCCGATGGCTCTTGTTGGAGGAGTTTTAGGTCTCATTTTCAATGGATTAGAATTTAGTATTTCAGCGGCGGTTGGCTTTATCGCTTTATCTGGAATTGCCGTCTTAAATGGAGTTGTGCTCGTCAGTTATTTTAATAAATTAAAGTTGGAAGGCCGATCTGGAGACGATCTCATTCGGCATGGAACCGGAATGCGCTTGAGGCCCGTCATGATGACAGCCGCTGGTGCAGCCTTTGGGTTTTTGCCAATGATGCTTTCTACCGGTGCGGGTGCTGAGGTACAAAGACCACTGGCAGCTGTAGTTGTCGGAGGGATTATTTCCGCGACTATTCTTACGTTAGTGGTAGTGCCAATTGCTTATCGGATTTTAGAATCGAGACTCAAAGTCCGTGAAAATTCGATGAGCCATTAATTGGAGTAATTTATGAGCGGACATCATCACCATTATCTTGGCTCTGAGAATCATAATCACGGAGAGAAGAATCAAAACCCATACTCCTTAGCATTCTTAGTCGGCATCTCTCTCAATTTTGGATTTGTTGGCGTTGAAGCAACGTATGGATTCCTTTCAAACTCAGTCGCGCTCTTAGCCGACGCGGGTCATAACTTCGGCGATGTCATTGGTCTGGTTTTATCATGGGCGGCTATTTGGCTTTCCGCTCGAAAAAGTTCGTCTCGATTTACTTACGGCTTAAGAAGCTCATCCATTCTGACTGCATTAGCGAATGCTCTTCTTCTTTTAGCCGCGGTGGGCGCAATCGTTTGGGAAGCAATTGGTCGCTTGCGCGAGCCATATCCCATAGAGGGAATGACCATGATCGTTGTTGCCACCATTGGAATTGGAATCAATGCGTTTACAGCATTCCTATTTTTTAAAGGAAGAAAAGGGGATCTCAATATTCGCTCGGCTTTTCTTCATATGTTCGCAGACGCTTTAGTTTCAGTCGGAGTCGTTCTGGCCGGGTTTGGCATTCTTTGGACGGGGTGGCAGTGGATTGATCCTCTCGTGAGTCTCATCATCGCACTAGTTATCGTTGTCGGCACTTGGAGTTTGCTAAAAGAATCTCTAGGCCTTGCTCTTGATGCAGTTCCGATAGGAATTGAAACCAAAGAAGTTTTTTCATTCTTAGAAAAACTAAATGGCGTTTCAAAAGTTCATGATCTTCATATTTGGCCCATGAGCACGACAGAGACTGCGCTCACCGCTCATCTCGTGATGCCGAAAGGATCTCCTGGGGATCATTTTTTGAATACGGTCGCTCATGAGATTGAAGAAAAATTTCATATTCACCATTCGACGATTCAAATTGAATTCGGAGATTCAAATCATCCGTGCGAACTGGAACCTGAAGATCATGTTTGAGATTTTGAATGGATAGCTGTTGTGAAAATAAAGGTGAAGAACTCGCCGCCTTAAGGGGCAAACAAAGCCAAGTGCTCAAAATAGTGATGATCATCAATGTAGCGATGTTCATTGTTGAATTCAGTACTGGGTGGATAGCTAACTCGAGCGCTCTCTTAGCTGATTCACTCGATATGTTTGGCGATGCTCTTGTCTACGCTTTTAGCCTCTATGTTTTGCACAAAAGTGGTCGGTGGCGTGCGAGTGCTGCGCTTTCTAAAGGTATCATCATCGGTCTTTTGGGAGTGACAGTTTTGATAGAAACCGTGAACAAAATCTTTGTAGATGTTCTCCCTGAAGCAGAGAAAATGGGAGCTATTGGACTGCTCGCCTTAGTTGCGAATCTATCTTGCTTACTTTTATTGATGAGACATCGAAGCGATGATCTTAATATGCGCTCAACCTGGATTTGTTCGAGAAACGATATTATCTCAAACGTTGGTGTTATTTTCGCAGCTTTTCTCGTTTATATGACAGGAACAAAATGGCCCGACGTCGTCATTGGATTTATCATTGCTGTTTTATTTCTAAACTCAGCGCGACCGATTCTTCTTGAATCCTATAAGATGCTTAAGCAGCAGAAGAAAGTGTAAGTTTTGCCTTGAGCTTCCAAGGTTTTAAATAACTATTAAGCGTGTCGGCTTTTGGATTACGTTTGCCTTTGAGAAAATCGACAACATTCGATTCATGAAACGAAACTCTTTTAGATTTTGCAAGAGCGCAGAATTCTTTTACGCCCATTACTTCAATGGTTCGACGAAGAGCATCCTCAAGAGTAAGAGCGCCTTCCCCCTCCATCAGGCCGAGAATAAATTCATAAGCATATTCTGGATCTCGTAATTCTTTGCTCAATTCTTCATCGTAACTTCTTGTTCGTCTCATAAGTCCTCCAAAGAGCCTTTGCTTCTTATAGGCTGTCCAACCATTCTGCGAACCATCGGCTAATGCCAGGTATTCAACCTTGCGCTCAACTCCTTCGCCCACGTCTTACTCATAAATTATCACTTTTGATAATTATATTCCAGTCCCTTAATAAAGGTCACTTATATGGACAATTGATTATCTTCCTTGCTAATGATAACGATTATCAATACCTCTTTCCCGAAGTATTTAATTGAAAGGGCAAATGTGACAGGGTTTTTTTTAGTTTTTTTCAGTGCCGTAATTTCGGCGTCTAGTCCGTCTGTAGAAAAATCTCCGAGAGCGTTGGTTCATTTGCTTGACTACCTAGCTTCCGATTACGGAGGCGCAGTACAAAATGGCAAAGTGACGAATGAGGGAGAATACCAAGAACAAGTAGAGTTCGTGAATCTTGTTGTTGAGATTTCATCGGCGCTCTCTTTTCAAAAAGATCCATCCGTCCCGGCAAACATTCTGAAGCTTAAACAAAAAATATTGAACAAGGCTTCTGCGGGTGAAGTCGCTGCCCTCGCCTTGAGCATTAAAAAAGACGTTGTTTCGATAACGCATTTACCTACAACTCCTAAAGTTTGGCCAAGCTTGACGAAGGGAAAAAACTTATTTGTAGCGAACTGCACAAGTTGCCATGGAGTAACGGGTCATGGGGATGGACCAGCTGCGGTCGCCCTAAATCCAAAGCCCGCAAATTTTCATGATGATGAACTCATGCAAAGCGTTTCAGCCTTTAAAGCTTTCAATGTCATTAAGGTGGGAATCCCAGGAACGGGAATGGCTCCATTCCCAGCACTAAGCGAAGAAGACATTTGGAATCTCTCTTTTTATTTGTTGTCGCTGCGCCATGAAGAACAAAAGAAAAATTCTTCGCCACCCACTTTGAGTTTAGCTGAAGTCTCCACTTCGTCTGATTTGGAATTACTTTCTAAGATGAATGGTAAGGATGATGACGAAAAAAAGGCCAGTCTTATCGCTCTCCGACTTCACGAGGACGATGGTTCTGGAACTGGAGGCCTGAAATTTGCGAGAGTTCAACTCGATAATTCTCTTCAAGCTTACAAAGACAAAGAATTCGAAAGCGCAAAGTCGCTCGCGATCTCGGCGTATCTTGAGGGAATCGAACTTATTGAACCCAAGCTCCGTTCCAGGGATCAGAATTTATTGGGGACCATTGAAAAGAGAATGGCTGAAGTTCGATCAGCTATTGCCTCCCAGACAAGTTTTGAAAATGTCGAAGCAACCATCATCAGCGCTAAAGAAACTATTAACGAGGTTGATGCGGTATTATCGCGTGAAGAAAGTTCACCTTGGCTGACATTTTCGATGTCGAGTGGAATTCTTTTTCGTGAAGGTTTCGAAGCTCTGCTTATCATCTTGGCGATTCTGGGTGTCATTCGCGCGGTTGGAGCACAAAGAGCTGCTCGATCCGTTCATTCAGGTTGGATTGTCGGAATTTTACTAGGAATCGTGTGTTGGTTTTTTTCGGGCTGGTTGATTGGTATCAGCGGCGCACAGAGAGAATATACCGAAGGAATTGCCTCGCTTCTGGCGGTAACAGTTCTCCTTTATATGGGATTTTGGTTACATAGTCGGACAGAAATTTCTCGATGGACATCCTTTATTGATGGGCGGGTTCGTCAAGCCCTTGAAGGAGGAAGTCGTTGGGGTTTATTTACTTTAGCTTTCATTGCCGTGTTTCGGGAAGCTTTTGAAACTGTTCTATTCTTGAGGGCTATTTGGATTGAAGGCGGAGGAGACACGAAAGCGGCGATGACTGCTGGTGTAATCTTTGCACTTGCCGCTGTTATTTTTCTTGGATGGCTTTTGCTTAAATACAGCGTTCGCTTGCCCATCAGACAATTATTCAGCGCATCTTCTGTGATTATGGGAATTCTTTCTGTGATTTTAGTTGGAAAAGGTTTTCATTCTCTTCAAGAAACAGGAATGATTTCGGCTACGATTTTTTCATTTCCATTACAGCTTCCTTTGTTTGGAGTTTTTCCAACCATCGAAACGGTGCTGGCTCAGGGCGCAACTCTTGTGGGCTGTGCAGCGCTTTGGGTATGGGGAAGTCGTTCGCCGAAAAAAGCAGTCCAAGTCGCGGAAGCAGAGTGAGAATACTGTCGCGTTAGATTTCTACGAAATTGTAAAAGACAGATTACGGAACCTAAGGTGAAAACCGTATGCATGACCGTCCAAGTTTGGTGCGGATCAAAACAGCACATATTATTTATTTATCTCAGAAGTTGCATGGGTCTTTGCTTCTTCCTTCATGCAGTGACCACACCCAGGTGTATTAAAACAAATTAGAACTAGCAGAAAAACGGTGACCATCTTTGAGCGACGAAAAACTGGCGAATTATTTAAAGGCAACTCCTGCATAAAACAATTTTACCAGCCTCCACTGATCGTGAAAAGACACCAATTTCTTAAGGTGACTTCTCTGTGTTTTCCAGAACCTCTTTGGGCGGTCGCGCAAGACGTAAAATGCTTAAGGCTCCTCGAAAGACGAGAATCGAAATGACAGAGCCAACCACCAGATCGGGATAGCGGGAGCCGGTAAATGTCACAATCAATCCCGCAAGAATTACACCGATATTCGCCAGAACATCATTCGTCGAAAAAATCCAACTTGCCTTCATATGAACCTCCCCATGTCGGTGCTTCGCAATGAGCCATAGGCAAAAGAGATTAGCGGCAAGGGCTAACGCTGAAATCCCGATCATGAATCCTGATTGTGGTTCACTTCCATAAATAAATCGCCGAACAACTTCAACGACAGCTGCCGCAGCCAAGAGCATTTGAAACCAACCACTGAGGGATGCCGCACGTCTTTTGAGGGCAACAGCTCTTCCTACGGCGTACAAGCTAATCGAGTAAACAAGAGTGTCGGCGAGCATATCGAGGGAGTCTGAAATCAGGCCCATCGAATCGGCGAGAAGGCCTGAGAATATCTCGATCAAAAACATCATGCCGTTTATTAAAAGAAGGATGAGAAGAGTCCGGCGCTGAGATCGATCGTCAGAAGTCGGAGAGATTTCATTCACTAACCGAGTATCCAACTCATAGGCGTCGAATCTCAGTGGCTGCAAATGAGCCAGCACTTCCGTCGAAGAATTAGCGTGCACGACTTTTACCGTGCGGTTATTCAAATCAAAAGAAATCTGTTTTATCGACGGATTTCCTTCGAGTGTTATCCGGATGATCTGTTCTTCCGAGGGACAATCCATCTTGGGGACTTTAAATGTTGTTTCTCTAAGTATTTCGATCATTCGCATCCTACACCGTGTTTTTTAAATACTTGCCATTCCATTTGCTCATCAATTAATGGAACAATCACCTAAATTGGAGTCATGGTTACCGCAGGAAGATTCGTGCATAGCTTTTTCCATAAAACCCGTTCTCGTTGGTGGGGATCATTGGCTAAAACACGTTCATCGTCAGTAAATTCTGCTAGAAAGCGCAGTCCGTTCAGACAATCCTTTGCAATTTTCTGACCGTCAATGGTCTGTGTTCGTCGGACAAGCTGAGCTAGATCATTCCAATCGAAGGATGATCCATCTTCAAATTTTTTCATGAGTTGTTGAGGATTAAAATGATCCCGCGCTTGCCATAGTTTAAGTACCACAAGCCGTCGAATAAGCGCGTGATTCAAGGGGCGAGCTGAAAAAATGCTCAAGTCGTAGATGTCACGAGCTTTATTACGTTGATAACAGGCGCGAATCTTTTCCGCGATCATTTCGGGCAGCGCGAGGCAGACTATTTCTGATGGAACAAATGGGAGAAACTCAAAATAACTTTGCTCACACTGTCTTCTTTTTTCAGTGGGTAAAGTTGGTGGCTCTCGCCGGCTGATTTGTAATTTGATTTCACTCGCCCCGCTCGCGTTCCATGAGTGAGAGTAAGTAGGATTTACTCCCCAGGATAAGCCGTCTTGAGTTTCGTAGTAAGAATTGTCTGGAATTTGGAATTGAATACCATGAAAAGGTTTTTCAAAGCCTTTCATCATATCAAGGAGGATGTCTTCATGTTCATGTTCTTCCAGAGAAGTAAAATCAAGGTCCGTTGAAAATCGACCATGACTTCCCAAAATCATTTTGCGCAGACAAGTTCCGCCTTTGAAAGCAAGTTTTTTCAATATGTGAGATTCCGCTAGAAGCTGAAGGAGATAAGTTAAAACGACTTCCTTTTCTACGATCATCAAATCTCGAAGGCCGGATTCTGCTGCGTATCTTTGAACTTGAGGTTGGGTGAGCATAATTAGGTTCCTCGCTTCATTGGTTGTCGCCGCGCCATTTTTGCACTTCCGTGAAGTTCTTCTTTTGAAATATGAAGACTGATGCGCCATGTATCGTCTTCTGCGAACGCTTGCCGAAGTATTTTCTTATTTCCAAAAATCGTTCTGGGACCTCGACTAGCTTTTTTAAGCAAATGCTCGCGAATTTCTGATGGCATTTCTGCTCCGACATGATCAATAAGCCAGCCGAACCGACGGATAAGAGGTGTTGAGTCAATTTGATCGAGATAATTTTTTGTCTTTTCCCAGTCGAGGCGATGACTTGCAGTAGCCAAAATCATAGCGACTTCTCCAGGGCCTCCAGCTCTTTCGGGGTGATCAGCACAATCAATTACTGTTTTTTCTCGATCCGACATCATTACTGGATATCCAAATATATCCACACTCTGGAAGCCGAAGAATTTTTTCGAAACGAGGTTTACGATGTGAACTTCTGTGTCGTTCAAGTGACGATCTCGAAGGCGTACGGGGGTGATCAGCCAAATGACATTTCTATGTTGCGTAGTAAATCCATAATGAGTCGCTGCCGTCCCATAGCCGATATAATAGGGATTGGAGATGCGACTCGCCAGTGCCAGAAGATTGTGCTCACCAAGAGCATCTGGTCCTTGCTCCGGGGGAATGAGTAGATATTTTCCCCAACTGGCTCTTTCCAACCAACCTTTTCGGCGAAGGGAACGAATGATGTGATCGGCCGCTTGAGGAGCGACTTTAAGGAGATCAATAATATTCTGGCGTTCAATAGTTCGAGAGCCTCGCTCTGTTAAATGCAGAACAATACGGCTTTCTTGCGGGGATAGTGATCGAGTAATAAATTCCATAAAAATAACCTCATCAAAACCTATTTATAAGCTTTGTTTTGATACTAAAATATAACATATTTTCCTCATTATTACAAATATATGTATCAAAACACAGTATATATTATTGTTTTGTGTATAAAATTTACAATAAATCTAACAATTTTCACTATCTTAAGAATCTGCCTCTATGGAGCCCCTCCATCACTGGCATCCCCCTGATTTTTCAGCCGTTCAATAAGTTTGGAAGCCAAAAAGAAAGTATTCGTCGCATCATCAAGAGCATTATGTTTTTTCCCTTTAAATTGAAGTCCCAATCGTCCAAGCGATTTCGAAAGTCCTGATTGCATCTTAAGGCCATTCGCGAATCGATACATTTGATAAATGGTTTTGATATCAATCCAGCGGCGTCCAAAACAAAATGCACGTTCCTTGAAAAAATCTTGATCCTTTTCTTCAAGTTCACGACGGACGGCAATCGAGTCACCCCCACCCCAAACAATAGGATTCATAAAAGCTTTGTGCTTGAGATGTATCGCAGAGAGTTGGACATAACCTTCTTCGAGGCTAACGCCCGAGGCAAGATCAGACTCAGTGATTCCTGTAAGTTTAATGATTCGTTCATCGAGGGCTTCGTCGATTTTAATAAAGCATGAAAGTTTTTCGATGATTTCTCCAGTCATTAGATGGCCGATGGCCGCTCCGATTTGGATAATTTTCCCCGAGGGCTGATTCAGTTCGAGGTCTAGGGATGTAAAAATCGTCGGTACTTCAGAGGCTTCGACGTCACTTTCGATTGGTATTAAGTCCATAAGTATTAACCTTCTTTCTTCGACTTTAAGATGAAATTTTGGCTATGCAAAAATGACTTTTAGGAAAGCGTGACAAACGGAGAATGCTCGTCGTCTTTCGCGCCTTCGTCATGACACTGATAAACTTTCAGTTTACTGCCAGAGTCTCCAAACGGAAGTATATGGCCCATCGTTGATCGAGAATCATTTTCGGTATCAACCGCCATCCAATTGACAAGAGCCCCTTCATTCACGTCGATCACTTCAACTATATCCGTTAGATAAATATCTGTGCCCTTATCAAAGGCATCGCCTTTTTCTAAAAACTTTTGAAACTCTTTTCTGCAAATGTTCACGACGTCATCGGTTGATTGCGCTCGAATGAGATATTGGAAGAATCCAATCTTGGTATCGCCAATTTTCGAAAATTCGCAGCAGACAATATAGAGTTTTCTTTCTGATTTTGCTTTTGCGGACGCCGTGTTCCAATCTTGAAAACCATGGAGATGAGCAATCGCCTCCAAGCATTGTGAATGAGAAAAATTGACATTTGAACGTTTCAGGAATTCTCGCAAACGTTGTGCTTGAGTCTTAAAAAGTTCAGAAGAATGAGTTGAAGTAAGTTTCATGAAGGACCTCCAATTGTTACGGACATATCCATCAGTCGCTTGCATTACTGCCATGTCCACAATGGAAATCATGACTATATATAAGACGGGATTTCACCAAAGCCTTTGAGGCCGCAAGCGGCAGGCATCCCTGAGCCAGAAGTGAAAATAAACTTGGAGTGAGGTGCCAGTCAATTATGAAGAGTGAATTTTCATTTAAAGAGTGAGTGGATTTCTTCTGAAGTTCAGCTACCCACCTCATTCTGTTTGAAGGATAAAAGAAAGTGATGGAAAACCTTCGAGTTAATTTTATCCCAAGTGAGGCTCAGAAAAAATGTCGCCTTTGTTCTAAAATAAAGGCTTTGGGATGCTATTATTCCAAGGGACGTAGAAGAGATTCTCGCTGTAAGGACTGCATCAAAGAACAAAAAGCTAAAGTGCGGAAAAAACTTCGAACGACAAAAAAATGTAAAAATGTTTGGGATTTTACTATTGAAGAACGCGAAATCCCGATGTCAGAAAACGCCCACTATAGGCAAAAACTTTTAAAGCAAATTTTGACAGATCTCGCGTTGGATACTTTTGCCAAATATCATATTTTGTAGAAACTAGTTCTTCAACATCTGCCAGAAATTGCTACCCCTTCGGGCTCTAAAATGTGCCACAAAAAGCCCGGCGATGTGCCACGGATGTGCCACATCAAGTATAATTTAATCGAATTTAATATCACTCAATCACACTCAACTCGAACATGGATCGTCCCGATTGATTTTTAAATTCGCCTTCTTTTTGCCTTTAAACAGCTCGTGATAAGCTTTTGACATTCCCAGGATTTCGATTACTTTCAATCCTAGTTTAGGTTGCGGACG
This sequence comes from Deltaproteobacteria bacterium, assembly GCA_017302715.1. Taxonomy (GTDB): domain Bacteria; phylum Bdellovibrionota; class UBA2394; order UBA2394; family UBA2394; genus JAFLCD01. The sequence continues at coordinate 103,499 of JAFLCD010000007.1, read as the reverse complement.
TTGAACACGTCGGGTTCTCGGGCTCATAACCCGAAGGTCATTGGTTCAAATCCAATCCCCGCAACCAATTTTAAGGCCCCTACGGGGCCTTTTCTTTTTTGTGGGAACTCTGAAGGGTCCACAAAAGGTCCACACCACTCCGAATAATTCCAGAAAATCCCGAAATCATCAGAAAGAATTGAACAAAGACTTAAGGGAATCTGAGTTAGCCGTTTTTAATAAGTCGAAGAATTGGTTTAGTGGTCGGTGCCGCCACTGAAGGTTTTATAGAAAACGTTCGGGCAGCTTGTTTGATCTTTTCACCGAGAAGGTGACAGTAGTTCAGGGTCGTTTTGATATCTTTGTGTCCGCAGATTTCTTGAACGGTTTTAATGTCCAAGTTATCGGCGATCATCAAAGTCGCAGCTGTATGGCGAAGATCATGAAAGCGAATTTTCTTTCCTCCCCATTCCGCTAGATCCATTTCAAAATTCCGTTTGCGAAAATTATCGTGATCTATTGGATTTCCATTATCTCGATCAGAGAAAATGGTTTCGGGTTGGTCTTCGGTTCGCTTTAGCGCCATCAGCTCTTGAAAAAGATTCTCGTTACATGGAACAAGTCGGGATGTTTTTCCTTTCGTCGTTCTGAAGTCACGATGTACCCGATCAAACTGACGTTGAATGTGTAAAACCTCTCCATCTTGTTTGATGTCCTCATACTTGAGGCCCCAAATTTCTCCGGCTCTTAGGCCAGAGTTTAAAGCCAAAAGATAAACAACGTAGATCCATCGCTTCGTAGAACCTGCAGGATACTTCTCACTCACAAAAGCTAAAAAGGTTTCTGCATCTTTTCGTTCCCAAAACGAAACATCTTCTCTCACCTCACGAAGCTTCGTGTACCCAAGAGTTGGACTATACGGAATGCGCCGCTGTTTTGCAGAAAAATTCAGAACGGCCCGAATCACTTCAAGCTTTCGATTCACAGTTGCATGTGCAAGCTTAAGCGCGAGTTGCTCCATCTGAATTGTCGACAAAAAGCCTGGATGAAACTTTTGAGGAGAAAGTCTTCCGTAACGCGGAAATAACTCTAAAAGAATTCTTTCCACTCGTTTCAGATGACCCGGACTAAAAGTCTTCGCTTGGACAAGGAGCCAATGCTTGGCCTCTTGTTCAAAGGTCGTTTCTTCAAAGTCTCGAATCGTACTTCCCGAAAGTTTCAAATCTCGTTTGCGTTTACGCCAATCATCATAATGACTTTCGGCGTCGCGCCGAGTTTCAAACAATCGCTTTACCCGTTTAGAGTCGCGGCCACCAATTCGGTAGCGAACTTCCCAGCGCGGTCCGATGCTTGTTATGATTTTCTTGATACTCATAGATTCCTCTCTGCTCCCTTAAGAGCATTCAGAGGCCATCCACTGTTTTAGAACTTTGGTGCGAACAAAAAGCTTGCCGCGGAATTTTAAAAACAATTCTGCAGGCACTCTTCTTATTCGCGCTCGATATCGCCAATCGTAAATCGTCTTCACAGACAATCCCATTAGACTGGCGAGGTTTTCGGCTCTTATCAAATCCGGCAAATTTTCAAAGAACTTCTGATTATCATCAATCAGTGCATCTTCATTCATAACTCCTACTTCCTATTACTTTCAATTAAATCTCATACCAGCTTCCGAACTGACTCCCGTCTCGTCCCTTTAGGGCAAACAACCTTTAGTGTGTTGGTTGAGAGAGGGGAGTCAGTTCGGAAGCGTCGATTAACATTCATATTTTAAAATCACTCCGGCACATCGTGGGCGCATTATCCGGTACTTATTAAATGCCGTGGAAAGAAATCATAGAGCGTCACTTCACTCTCCTTTGATTTTTCAAAACGAGTCACAACTGCGCGACTTTTATCTTCCTCGATTTTGTCAGCCTGCAGAATACCAATGGCGAAACTACTCGATCCGAATCTCGCTCCCGAAAAGTAACGCCTTAGTTTTTCTTTGAGTTGCAATTCTATGACCCGGTCGTAAACAACATACAAACAAGCAAAGAGGTTTTGATCGGTTTCATAGGCTTCCCATTTTTCAAAGTATCTGCGATCTGCCTTTAAAGTTCGCTCTACTTCTACAAATATCAATCGATCTAGCTGGTCAGTAGGCTCCGCAATTAGATCTGGAATAAACTTTCGTCCGCTTTCCCCGACCCTCCCATCGGTCGTTGAAAGCGTTTTGTCATTTGGATTTGGAGAGAATTTAAAACCTATTAAAAGTTTTTCAAGCTGGTTAGAGAGTCTTTGAATTTTCAAATGATGGTCTATGCCAGACCGAGATAAGAAACTTCGTCGTTCTGTCTTCGGTATGCGGGCGACATAGTTGGAGCGATTTCTGATCGCATGATCGAAATGTACCGTAAGATCCCCGAGTCGATGACTTGCGATAAGTTTGTCTCTGCGTAAACGCTTCAGCGTCACCGAATAAGTATTCTGGTTGATCACTTTATTCGGGAATGCACCAGCTGCAAGATTTACCGTGTCTGCAAGCTTCCATCTCGAAAGATAATCGAGAATGTCCGTAGCGTAACTCATGCGGTCACCCTCGTACTTTCAGGAGGAAGAACGCGCACTTTCTGATAAAGATTAAGAGTCGGAGCAATCATAAAGCATTCGCCGGTTTTGAGAGTTCCGAAATCTGACGGATGAATTCGAAAGCGCTGAACATCTCGAACCGACGCTTCTCCTGTATCGGCACCCTGACTCCACCGAGACGTTGCTTTCGTATCTTGAATTGTCATGGATATTCTTGCGAGCGTATCCCGAGTGTCTGGGTCCATCGTTTGAAAGCAAACGAACAAGTTGAATGATGAAAGCATTCTGCCAAGAAAGGATGGATCCTTTGCTTGAAAGTCAGCATCACACATTCGGGTGATCAGCATCTTCACATTGGCCGATCCAGCTTTCTTTAGAATTTCGATCATTGTTTCGTCCATGTAAGAGCAGCCTTCGTCGAAAAGTAGGCAGTATTCGTTTCGATTCCGCTCTTCGCGACGCTTTACCAGCAGCACTGGAATAATTTTGATAAAGGCTTTTACGATTCTCGCCGAGAGATCTCCGAAGACTTCCCCGGGTACACGAATGATCAGATTTCTCTTCGCTTCAAAGATGTTTGCAAGTTTTAGCTCGCTTTCACCTTCTGGACTAAAGATGCGCTTTAATTCGTTTGAGTTAAACGCGGCCAGGATCGACATGAGGCCCGAGTACCGCTCTGATCTATCTCTCGGCGAGAGAGCTTCGAACTCTTTAGTAAAGAAGGTTTCATAGTCCGCCACAATAAGGCCTGCAGATTTTTTGGAAGCTTTCAATAACGAGGATCTAGCCGTCGATTCGTAATAAATTTTCTGAATGCTCTCGAAGGTGCGGGTTTCACTGGCTGCATCTAAAAGGTTGATCGAGTGCCGAAGGAATCGTTCTGCTTCGGATTGATAGTATTCATTCGAATTTTCGTCGAAGAATACGGAAGAAATAAAGCCTACTGTTTCTTCAACGCTCTCAAAGACGGTAAGTGGATTGAAGGTTATGCACTTCTCCGAATTCGAAATGTCGAACACCTGAAGTGGATCGGAACCACCTTGCTCCTTACAAATTTTTCCAATCTGATCGAGATCGTCCCTCTCACCTTTAAAGTCGATATAGAGAAAATTCTTTTTCTTGCTGAGAATCTGCTCAATAAAGCGCCGGATAAAGGTTGATTTCCCAGAGCCGGTTGTACCCGTCACAAGGATGTGACGAAAGTCTTGCATTCCAATCGGTAAAGCTTGATCGGCTTTCCACCATTCCTGATGAATCGCTTTCGCGAGAACTATTTCCGCTCCCGATGATTTCGCCTTCTTGGGCTTTCGCTTAAAAATCATCATCGCTCCCATGCTGGCAGCGCCAATCACGCCGACACTTATCGTGATTGCAATAATGGCATCTTGAATGCCCATATGAAATCGCTCTGCGGCTTTCGTCGCTATAAAGATCGTACCCGCTAAGCCGGCAATGCCTAACGCCTGACCAATTGAGATCTGTTGCTGAGGACTACTGTTTTGATTCACAACTATTACTCCTAGTTTATTTGTTTCTGTTCACAACACCAGGAGGGTACTTAGCCAAAAGCATGCCAAGTGATCGGGTACACGCAAAAATGAAATTAATTTTCTGAAGTAATTGAAGAAATTAAAATTTCACAAATCAATACAATTAATTGTGCGGGCCGTATCAATTCGTGAAATTTCGTATCGTTCAGTGAAATATTAAATTTGATGAGCCGAAAACATTCGAGTTTCGACAACTCGAATTTCAAATTTCGACGAGTCGAAATGCCATGATTCTTGATCATTTTCTTATAAGACACTTTGGCAGGTAATTAATTGTCTTTACTTGTCATTGATTGTCATTTCAAAATCTCTATTGGAGTTTTAATTTATGACTAAACCGAAAACTGAGAATTGGCTTGGAGTTGAGGAAATTTCTAAACACTTAGGAGTTTCCAAAGAGACAATTTACCGACGTCTTGAAGAAGAATCTATTCCATCGCACCGAATCGGAAAGCTTTGGCGATTTAAAGTATCTGAAGTTGATATGTGGGTGAAATCCGGAAAAGCAGCAGACGATCTAAAAATCTTTAAACAAAAACTAGGTCCGCGAAATAGATAGTATGCAGTTATCCAGAATTGAAATTAAGAATTACAGGGGCATTAAATCTTTGGATTTGGATTTAGCCAAAGAAACTGTCCTCGTCGGTGAAAATAATACTGGAAAGACGTCGATATTACATGCATTACGAAATTGCCTTGAGAGGATTAAGAACAGGAAAGGTCATACCTTTGAAGAGTATGATTTTCATTTTGAAAGCGAATTAAAAGATCCTTCGACTGCTCCACCGATTTCCATAATTCTTTATTTTGTCGAGTCTAACATGGATGCTTGGCCTGCCGAATTTGTGAGGGCTGCAGCGGATGTCATCAGTCTTCGCGATGATGATAAGCGAGAAATTAAACTTCGTATTACAAGTGGCTTTGATCAAACGACAAAGGAATTCGTTCAATCTTGGGCATTTCTAGATTTTTCAGGAAACACGATGACTGGCAAGGCGGCAAATCCAAATGCCCTATCTTTAATTCAGCATTTGTTTCCAATTTTTTATCTTTCTGCGCTGAGAGATGCTGGCCGTGAATTTTCAAAGCATGCGTCATTTTGGAGTCCTTTCATTAGGAGTGAAAATATGTCAGCCGAGACAAAGACTGAAATCGAACAAGCTTTGTCATCGCTTAATGAACAAGTTGTAAATGCTCACGAGTCATTTGAACATGTAGTTCGGCATCTATCCAAAATGAGCAGTTTATTGCGAGTTGGTGGAGCAAAAGCAATTACGATTGAAGCAGTTTCAGGAAAGGTTTTTGATTTATTAAGTAAGGCTCAAGTTAATATTCGCTCATCCACTGGAGCAAAACTACCGATTGGACGGCATGGCGAAGGCACTCAAAGCATCGCAGTACTGCTACTCTTTGATGCCTTTCTTAAATCAAGGCTGCTTGAAGCAGACTATAAAAATACTTATCCAATTTTAGCATTGGAAGAACCCGAAGCTCATCTTCATCCATGTGCCATTAGAACTTTATGGAAAACATTAGATACCCTTGAAGGACAAAAAATTATATCTACTCATTCTGGGGACCTTATTTCCGAAGTCCCACTTCACTCGATTCGAAGGCTATACCGAAAAGATAATGAGGTTAAAGTTGGTTCAATTCCTGAAGATCTTTTTGATGCTGAAGAGAAAAGAAAATTTGATTTTCATGTTAGGCGCAGTCGCGGCGAGTTGATTTTCTCTAATTGCTGGGTTATTGCCGAAGGTGAAACCGAGGACGTAATTCTAAGAGAAAGCGCCAAAATATTGAATATCGATTTAGATCGTTGGGGCATTCGAATCATTACTTATCAAAACGGGGCAGGCTTAGAAACTTATCTAAAGGCTGCAAAAAATCTTGGTATAAAATGGGTAACATTTCTTGATGGCGATACGAATCAAGGTGCGGCCGATAAACAGAAGGCTCAGAAATATTTAGATGGCCAAAAGGAAACAGATTTAATTTTTCAGCACGAATTTCATACGATTGAAGAATATTTGTGCGACCAAGGTTTTGGCACGATTTATATACCTTTTATTTCAGAACAAAAAAAATCGAGCATCACTTTGAAGGCCACTGATCCAGGTTACTGGAAGCAAGTTATCAGTGCGCTAGGTAAATATTCAAAACCAGGTGCCGCATTAGATGTAATGACACGGATTGAGACTACTGGTCAGTCTGCTGTCCCAGAGTTAATTGCAAAATGTTTGCAATCTGCTTTCAAAATTTCCGGAGACAACCATGATTGATTTAAGCGGTTTAAATGAAAACCAAAAGTATGCAGTAAATTGGGGAGAGGGTTCTTTACTTGTGTTGGCTGGACCAGGATCAGGGAAGACAAAAGTCTTAACCCTCAGAGTCGCTAAAATTATAAGCGAAACACCTCAAGACAATTTTAGAATACTTGGCCTTACCTTCACTAATAAAGCTGCAACAGAAATGAGAGAGCGGATTGATAAAGTGCTCGGATCAATAGGCAATAAAAGAGCCAATCTGTGTACGTTTCATTCTTTCTGCACAGAAATTTTAAGGCAATATGGGGGATTTATTGGATTAAAGCCAGACTTTCAAATTGTAACGCAAGACCTGGATAGAGAGCAGCTTTTCAATGATGTTATTAAATCGATTCGAATTGATGAAAACGATATCAGTGATAAACAGATCGGGCTTTTAAAAGTTGTTGATCGATTAATTGCAAATTCAGTGAGTGATTCCGAAATATTTAAGTGGGTTAATAAGCCGGAGATCGAAGAAAAAGTACGTCGCCTATATTCAGGTTACACAGAGAGACTGTTAAAAGAGAATAAAGTCGATTTTCCAACAATAATATTTTTTACGGAAAAATTACTAAGAGAAAAGACTCAGGTTTGCAAACAGATTCAAACTGTTTATCCTTATGTTTGCGTAGATGAATTTCAAGATACTAATTTTTCTCAATATAAGGTTTTAAAATATCTAATTAATGACAGGCTTCCAAATCTATTCGTGGTCGCTGATGATGATCAGATAATTTATGAATGGAATGGAGCGAATCCACAGAGGCTTGAAGAATTAATTAAAGATTATAAGATGGAGGTTATTCAACTGCCGGCCAACTATCGCTGTCCACCAAAAGTTATAGAGTTGGCAAATAGTCTAATTCAAAACAATCGAGATCGAGCAGTTGGGAAGAAGCCTCTCGTGGCAATGAAAACTGAGCTGTCATCAGGGGATGTCTCACTAAAAAAATTCGAATCGTTCGAGGATGAAATTTCATGGCTAGTGCAAGATATCAAAAATCGAGGATCTTCGGAGTATTCGGAATGTGCCGTATTGTCGCGAACGTCGAAACTGTTAGAAGCTGCTGCTGTTGAATTAAACAAAAAACAAATTCCAGCGCACGTAGTTTTGAGGAAAAGTGATTTCGAATCGGGTCCATTACAATGGCTCGACTCAATGCTTCGTCTCGCCAGCTCAAGATCAGATAAAATTCAACTTCGCAGACTATGTCGAGCCTTTTTTAAATTGGAAGGCGTGGACATTCCAGCAGATAAGATTATTTCCCAAGCTGTCGTAAATGGAGATGACTATTTGCGAGCATGGTTTGAAATTTCTTCGAAAGAGAATTCGATTGAGGAAATTACAAAAAAATTTCTAGATGTCGTGCGAAAGCCGTTATTGGATCACAACCAGTTTATATTTTTTATTGAGGAAGCTTTTAAGTGGGCTGATCAGATAGAAAAAGCTAGCGGCGGCGCAAAGGAAGAAGTTTTTTCTAGCTACGTGGAAGAGGCTTCCTTATGGAAAAAACTTCAACAGGAAATTGAAAACAAAATTGGATTGGATGATCTTACGCTCCATGCGTTTCTTCAAGAGCTAGACTTAACTCCAAAGACACCTGCAATTCCTGAGAACGCCGTTCGTTGTTTGACAATTCATAGTTCAAAGGGAATGGAATTTAGCCATGTATATCTGATCGGGATGGTTGAAGATCAAATTCCGTCCTTTCAAAGTGTAAAGGAAGGTGACGGAAGTAAAGAAATGCAGGAAGAGAGGCGAAACTGTTTTGTTGCAATTACCAGAACTCAAGATACTTTATCTTTGAGTTACGCAAAAAAATATTTTGGATGGCAAAAGAAGCCGTCTAGATTTCTTTGTGAAATGGGACTGCTTGACGAATGAATGCGCAACGTCAGCTAATTACGCCCTCTCCAGCACCATTCTCGTTCTCATGCGAAAGGGCTTCAGTAACAAATCAATCGTCTCTGGCTTAAAATTCCGTTTCTTCTTCGTAAATTCAACCACTCGAGGCATTTCAATTTTCGCTAATTTAGAAAATTCTTTAATGCCCATGATTTGAATAGTGTGACGAAGGGCATCTTCTGCACTAAGACCTTCATCGCCTTCCATCAAAGCTTCGATAAAGGTTTGTGCGTATTTTGCGTTTCTTAATTTTTTACTAACTTCTTCGTTGTAGCTTTCAGTCCTCGGCATTGTAGTCTCTCCAGTATTCTTTTGCCTTTTCGATATCTTTTGATTGAGTGCCTTTATCGCCGCCAATCAAAAGCAGAATCATTGTTCTGCCGACTTCGCCAAAATACACTCTGTACCCTGGACCGAAATCGAGTTTGATCTCGAAAACTCCGCTGCCAACTGGCTTCGTATTCTTCTTCGCTGCTCCGAGTGCCACTCTTTGTATGTAAGCGTCGATGCGAGCTTGCGAAGTATCATCAATTTCAGAGATCCATTCATCAAAAGGTATTCGACCACTGTCGGTCTTGTACCTTCGTATATCTTTCAATCTTCACCTCCATATTACACTAAAGTGTAATTTAAACAATATGCCTAAGTCTCTTCGAAAATGCCTGATTTGATAGGAGAAAAACGAGCTGAAAAAGGTCCACAAAGGGTCCACCAGGGTCCGAAAACCACCGAAATAGCCCTCATAAATCCGCAATCTAAAAGCAGTGTAGGCCAATGATATTATTAATGTTTTTGAATAAATTCAGCGAGTTGCAAAAACGCTAATCTCAGACTCATAACCCGAAGGTCATTGGTTCAAATCCAATCCCCGCAATTTTCTTCGGCTTTTCCGCCACAGCGTCGTTCTCGCTCTCTCAACTTCAGTTACGTATATTACGATACGCGCCTTTGTTTCGGTCGCTGCGGCCTCGCTGTGACAAAAAATCCTCGAAAAACCAAGTTGTTTGGGATTGGATTTGAACCAATTCCCGCAACCAATTCTTTCTGTGTTTATCGCGGTTTAAGCGGATTTCGATAAATTCAAAAATCTTCGATGTGCTACGACGGATCGAACTGGAACGAACTAGAACAGTGCGTGCGCCTCTCTGACGGATATGGTTCAACATCTATATTGATGAACATAAATCCATTTATTCGGGGCTCGTTAAAAGACGTTCAAGAATTTAAGCCGGGAATAGTTTTGTTGGTGGGAAATGGTGCGATCAAAGGCGACACATGGAAACCAGTGAACGACACGAAGGCCGAGTTTGCTCGTGGTGTATTCACAGTTGAGACGAGCAAAGGAATTTTTAAGGAAGTCAGAGAGCGTAGTGATCCATATATTAAGTTTATCAATGAGGAATTTTTTCTCGCAAATCTTGGCTACGTAACAAAAACGTATCGAGCACGCCTCGGAGACCCTGGTTTAAAACCTGAACTGAGAGAAGAATTAGAGAAGGGCTTGAAGGGGTTTCTAGAGGGTCGAAAAGATCTTGAACGTCGCTATCACGAACAGCAGGCAAGTTTCTCGTTGAAGGAATTGCCTGTTGAAGTAATTAAATATTTAAACGAATTAAAAAATAAAAAAATTGGAATCATTACGACAAATTGGGATTCGACGATTGAATCGATCGAAACCAAATATCCATTTTCTACCCAAATTCTTTACGTTCATGGCATTTGTTCTGAGGCTGGATCGATAGTTTTGCCAGTTGAGATGGTTCTGGATATCGATAAGACAACCCATGTCGGAAATGCTTTGCGTGCAGTTCATCATCAAGCGATCTGTTGGGTAGAAAAGTGTGAGCATCTCATTGTTTGGGGAAGTGCGCTTCACACCTACGATGCTGAACTTGCCTCGATTTTGATGAATGCGGTTTCGACGCAGTCAAAGAAAAATAATCCTCACCTTACGATCATTAATCCAGATGCCGAGGCAAGGAATAGAGCTGCTGGATTATTTCACTTCGAGACAAGGCCGTTGACAGTGCTCGATAGGCTCTCTACTTCAACTCTCTTGAATACCAAAAAAGTTGATTGAATTATTGGTTGCAGATTCTCGGGTTAATGCCTCGATCCCAAATCACGATCCTGTTGATCACCTTCGAGTATTCGAGTTAGTTCATCGCATCGAATAATTTTGCCATCACGAACTGTGAGCTGAGCCATGATTTTAAATTTCACGAGCTCGCCATTTATCTTTTTCGAGGACACTTCGTGATTTGTAAAAACATTTTCGCCGTCCTAAGCACATTTGACCCGTTGGATTCTCGCAACAAGAAAAGATATCACGTCGATCCAACCACTAATGAACGTCAAGATGGATTAATTGTTGCTCAAGAAATCAGCTATGAAGAGGCCTATTCAAAATTTTCGAAACGGCTTTTGTTGGATTTTTCTATTTAAAAAACATTGTTCAGATTCCAGAACTTTTAGTCGTTAAAGACAATTAATTTTATGCCAAACATTTGACGCACTGCCCAGCGAATGAAGGGCTGGGTAAAATTATATATGCGGGATCAATCCCCGAAAAATAGCACTAACAAAATATCTTTAAGGAGATTTATCCAATGAACTTAATATCGTTTGTGTTCTATTCGTTTATGGGTTTGTCGAGCGAACTCATCGATTGTGCAAGAACTATAACTCAACAGCAGAACGAAGTTGCTGTGTTAAGTATTTATGAATCACTGAATGAAGAGGCAGCCGAGAATATTGATCGTGTCGCTAGAAATGGCAATCAAGGTTGTTGTAGTCACCATTCCGGTGTCTGTGGTTGCAGTGGGGGAGCACTTCAATGCTGTGATGGAACTCTTTCGCCGACCTGTGGTTGCCAGTGAAGTGAGTTACTATCGATCCTCAGGGAGGAATAAATGCGCCTATTATTTTTGGTAGTTTTTATTTATGCAATTTTGGAATTTGGACTTTTCGCCTGCCCAGTGGGCAGTTATCAGTGGATTGACGAATGGGGCAATTCAACCTGTAAGAGTTTTGAAAATGGTAACACTACAACCATTCAGGGAAATGCTGATGGATGTCCTACTGGCAGTTATCCTTGGGTAGACAATTGGGGAAATTCGATTTGTAAATCATTCAATGGAAATCAAGAGTACTACGATACTTCGAAAGGTTGTCCAGCAGGGACTTATACCTGGCCCGATAAATGGGGGAATTCAACCTGTAAGAAGTTCTAAAGTTAGATCGTCTAAATTATTTCTAAAAATTCGCTTTAACTTCGCTGACTATTTTTTTCTTTGATAAGTTCAGAAAGTTTTCGCGATGTGCTTGTCTGATTGTTTTTGAAATCCTTCGAGCCACTCTAGATCTCTGTCTTCGCAATTAATTCCTAACCGAAATAGAAATGGCGAATCTCGAACGTACTTGCGGTCGAAGTGTTTCATCTCTGCCGAAGTAAAATAATTTACCTTTCGTTTTGATTCCTTGTTCTTCGAGTACGCGTTTAACGTGTAAAAGTTGTTTGTCTTGCGGGCGATAGTGGCCGCTGTCGTTATCAATTCCCAGGAGCTCACCGTTGACCACTTTGATATAGCCGACGCATGTAATTCGAAGGCCGCCGGTGAGCGAGCTATGATGATCTAAAGTTTCGTTATGCTGAGGAAGCGCATAGAGATCGCCTTTGGCATCCATATAATAATAAGACGACTGGCCTACGCCGGCCGTCGTATCAAAAAGACTGCCGTCGGCCCGAAATATTTTTCCATCTTTAAAACTCAGTTTGTAAGCACTTCGATTGGCGAAGTAGCGAGCTTTGAATTCATTAAATTGCTCGCCTCGATAGGTGTCGAGCATCGGAAAACTTTCGAATCGAATGCCGTGCTCCTCCTGAATGTGCTTCCAACGTGAACGCGTAAGTTCAAGCGTGATTGTTGACGATGATCGACGTCTATCCATTGGTACAGCTTCAACGAATTCGAGGTTTTCAAAAAGTTGAAGAGAGCCTCTATCGTCACTAAGTGTATAAAATTGAAGTTTTTCAAGCTCGAGATCTTCGAACGCATATCGGATCATTTCGTCGAGCGCTTCTTTTGCAAACCCCTGGCTTCGAAAAGGTTTGTTGATGAGAATTTCAACGACGCCGATATCAGGCTCATCGATTGAAGTAAAAATAGATCCGAGCCCTACAAGTTTTGCTTCATTGGTGCGGTCAAAAATTTTAAATGCGCGACTGCGGCCTTGGCGAATATCGGACCATAAGATGCGCGAAAGATTATATTCGTTTATCCAAGGATGTTGTGGAACATCGACCATGAAAGCACCAGCTTTCATAGCTTTTTTAAATATTTTCTCATCGCGTGGACCCGCTAGCTGCAAGCTCAGACGTGGAGTAATAGAAAGCAAATGAGCTTCTTTAAGTGAGATCGATAAATCTCGAAGTATTCTGCCGCAAGTGCGCGCGATTTTTTTTATGACACTGGGATTCTTTTGCCCTCTGGCGAATACTTCTTCTTGTGAAGAGCTCACCAGGATGGCGAGAGAGAACGTGATGATGGCAACAGGTTTCATCGCAGGCATCTTAAGCTATAAATGAAATAAGTTTGATCCACATCCCTTAAAGAGCAAGATATATACCCAACAGGATAAGCTCTAATTATTTGAAATGATTTATATTTTAGTCAATGGAGAGGCTAGTATGCGACACCGATGTCGCATTTACCCCTCAAAGCGGCAGACCCCATATCTCTCGTACGGAGTCTGCTGATGAAAGACTTGTGCCTTGAGGGAATTTTTACTCATCCGTAAAAGATAAAGCGTCTTCGCCGAGATAAACAAGTTTTACAAAATCAGCTTCGGTTAAGATGCCAAGAAGTTTTTTATCGCCGTCGACGACAGGCAAGCAGCCATATTTATTTTGGTACATTTTTTGAGCTGCGTCTTCGAGTGAATCATTGGGTCGAACAGTTACAACGCTCCAAACCATAACATCTTTAACGGGCACATTTTCTAAAGTCGCATATTTCATATGCTTTTGTGGACTCATCGTCGCTGATGCGAATTCATTCATCAAATCTCGATGGCAAACCATTCCCTTTAAATGCCCTTGATCATCGACAACTGGAAGATGTCGAAACTTTCGCCAATCCAAAGCTGGGTCTACTAAATTTAGACGATCATCAAAATGAAATGTCAGAACTTCTGAACTCATCAGATGTTTAACCTTCCATTTGAGCTTTAAGTCTTCAATTATAAAATCATGATTAGAATTTTGATTTTTTAAAACTGTAAATGCCATAGAAGTGTTCCTTTCAAATAGTTCGATTCAGTTGAATTTAACTTTTTCAGTTCTTCCAAAAGAAAATTAAGCTCTAAAAAAGCTGAAAGCTATTGTACTTGGGTGCAAGGATGGGTTTGAAAATTGTCGCGATCTAAAAAAATGGTTTCACCCAATCTGGGCTCAACACATTTCCAATGAAACTCGTTCTCTATTTTTTCTCGCAAGCTCGCGGAGGCCTGGGGCTCTCCGTGTGTAATAAATGTTTTTTGGGGCTGCATTCGGCAACTTCGAAGCCATTCTATAATTTCAGAATAATCGGCATGAAACGAAAGACTTTTAATTTGTTTAACTTCAGCTCGAATAGGCCAATACGCTCCGTGAATTTTAATAGATTTGCTTTCTGAAAGAAGCTGAGCGCCACGAGTTCCTGCAGTGGGAAATCCAGTAAAGAGAATTAAATTTTTGGCATCTGTTCCAAAAGTTTTTAGATGGTTCAAAATTCGACCTTTTGTCGCCATTTCGTTTCCTGAAATGATAATCATAGGCTCAGATTTATTTCGAAGACGTTCTGATTCTTGAGCCGATTGAATGTAGTGAGCGCTATCGATGGCTTCTTTAATTTGCTTTAGAGGTAGTCTAAAGTCATTTTCGTATTTTTGAAATATTTCATAGCCGAGTGTCTTGAAGCAAGTGTCTACATAAATAGGAACGTTGAAAATCTGTTGACGCTTTTTTAGCTCATATAACGAATAAAGAAGAAGCTGAAGACGGCAGGTAGTTGATGCAGAAATAATAACAACACCTTTTCTTGTAAGAGTATTTTTAATCGAATCAGCTATTTCTTTTTCGGGCTCTAAGTGAGGATGAAGTTGATTTCCGTAAGTCGATTCTAAAATTAAATAATCTACTTGTGAAATTGAGGAGGGTGCTAAAAGAAGTGGATCATAGAGTCTGCCAAGATTCGCCGAAAAGAGAATGTGGAGTCCTCTTACTTTCACAAGAACGAGAGAAGCTCCTAAAATATGTCCGGCATAGTGAAGACATACTTCAAACTCATTTCCAATTTTAAAACTTTCTTCCCAAGCTTTGCCTGAAAAATGGTCCAGTGATTGATCAACATCTTCGCTCGTGTAAAGAGGTCGAGGGTGTGGATGTTTTGAAGACTTAAATCGAATAGCGTCGGTTAAGCTTTCGTTCATCGTGCAGGCATTATGTTTTAAAATGATGGAACAAAGTTCCTTGGTAGCTTCACTACAATAAACTTTTCCTTCAAAACCTTCTTGAATCAACTTGGGAAGATAGCCCGCATTTTCGAGCTGGGAATGGGTGAGCACTACCGCTGTTAATTTGGATGGAGCCATAGGAAAGGGCTCCCAATTTTTCGTGCGAAGTTCTTTAAGACCTTCAAATAGACCACAGTCGATAAGAATTTTTTCATTTCCTGCGCGAAGGAGGTATCGAGAACCTGTTGTTGTTCTCACGCCTCCCATAAATGTTACGGATACAGTCATGGATGCACGCTATTTAGAAGAAAGGGAGGACGAGTTCGATCCCAGATGAAGGCGTTTTTAAAATTTTATCTGTCACCAGGCGGTCACTATGAAATAACCGAATTTTAAGAACACCGTGGGGATCTTTCTTTTCAATGGAACATTTTCGAATATTTATATCCAAATAAATTTTAGAAGGAGTAACTCCTGAAATTTCTTTTTGCTCTCCGCTTTCATCCGAAACACAGACTCCAAAAAATTTAACGCCGGGAGTCCCTCCTAGTTCTAAAATAGAAGGTTCAGCAGATGCGCCAGTCATTACTAAAAACAATAATAAATTATGCATGAAACAATTTTTAACAGGTGTCTAAGACGGTGTGCTTTGTACACAAGTACAAGGGTGGCGAAGGTCAGTTTAAAGTAGAGTGAATAAATATGGGATTTTCGATGAAAAAGGAATTTAGTCTACTCGGTATCTTTTCTTTCATTTTTTTGATCTTAAATTCGAGTGAGGGCAACTTTGCTCAGACGAAGAAAAATGAATCTTCTAGTGTTCCCTTGGTCATGTACGATTTCTTGGGTGGATTGATGTCGTTACAACCTTATATGGTTTCATCTCAAAAATTTTCAGATCCAAGAAATTCAGAAAAAATTGAGAAATATCTTTTCGACTTATCCTCTCAAACGAAACGTCTTTCGCATAGTCAGCGTCTAAATACTGCGACATTTCAAGTTTCGGCTGAACTTCTTCAGAGTCATCTCGCAAAAGTTCAAGATTTATTTATTCAAGGCCGCAAAGAATACGCTCGTAAGATGTTAAACGCGACTATGGATGGATGTAGTTCATGTCATGCGCAAGTGCCTGCCGAAAATAACTCCATGTGGAAATTTAGAGCTAATGAAATTAAAGGAAATGACTTTGAAAAAGCAGAGTTTCTATTTGCTCTTAGGCATTACGATGAAGCGCTTCAGTATTACGATAAGGCAATTTCTAACTACCATCCCAAGCATGACGAATTTTCTTATCTTGAGACGGCGTTGAAGCGCAAACTAGCGATTTATATTCGAGCGAAACAGTCACCCAAATTGGCAGTCGAGAGTTTCAAAAATGATCTTCATAATAAAAAGTGGAAGGCCGCTTTGAAAAGCGAGGTGAGCGGATGGGTCAGTGCTTTAAATAAAATCACACCTCAAAAAAATCCAAGTGTATCTGCTAAAGATTTAGGAAATTTTGCTTCGAATGTGATTCCCCCTCTTTTGACCGCTCAAGCGCAATTTAAGCCTGGGTCGTATGTTCTCTTTTTGTACGTATCGGGATTGATTTATCAGTTCATCAATACGCATAAACAGGCTGAGTTAACGCCGGAACTTTTTTATTGGTTGGCTGTTTGTGATATTCATCTTTCTCAATCTTATTTCTTTTCGCTCGCTGATTTATATTTAAAAGAATGTATAAAACGTTTTCCAAGTTCTCCAGTTGCAGAAAAATGCTATGCAGAGCTTGAAAGTACAACACTTGATTCATACACGGGTTCAAGTGGCATACATATGCCTGAAGAAGTAAAAAAAGAATTGAAGACTTATAAATCGATGCTCAAACAAACTCTCTAAACTAAGTAGGAAAGATCGCGTTAAAGAGTTCTGTTCGTGTTGTTACTTTACACTTTTGAAAGATGCTTGTCAGATGGGCCTTGATCGTCCGATCTGTAATAGCTTCGACGGCTGCAATTTCTTTATTAGCCAGACCTTTTACAACCAATCGTGCAACTTCCTTCTCTTTGGGGGTAAGTTTGTGAATATCCAGGAAGCGTTCTAAAATAGCCTGAAGTCCCTTGGGTTCCTCCCACATATTTTCTAAGGCTTTGAAAAGTTCATTCATTTCAAATGGCTTCTCTAATAAATAAGATGCGCCCTGATTGATGGCCTCTTTTGCAATTCGAAGATCGGCGGCCGAACTCATAATAATACAAGGAGTACCAGATGTTCTGATGGCTTTAACAATTTCTAAGCCCTCGGTACGAAGATTTCCGGAAGTGAGAAAAATATCCGTGATAACTGCATGAAACAATTCATTTTCAAAACTTTGAAGAGCTTCTGTTAAGTTCGTTTTCCAATGGCAATTTAAACCTATTTTATTTAGATGAGCTTGAAGCCAGCCCCCAAACTGAAGGTCGTCCTCGACAAGAAGCACTTTTCCTATTAATTTTCGCCCCGAGAGATAAAGAGAATCGCTCATGGTCATTCATGCCATCTATTTTTTGATCTCTCAATGAAAAGTCTTTGCTGTCAATGGCGGGCGAGTTTGGGTTTTTAAATCGGTTGACTTTAGAGTTGAGGAATAAAATTGAGTATTCTCTCCGATACAAATTCCTTAAAAGATGTTGAAGACGTTCATTATTTTGAAAATGTTTTCGGTAATTCTCCTCATCTTATTTTTGGCCTTAATAAAGATGGTCGATGTTTCTATGCCAATGATTCGGCTTTAAAAGCATGTAAAATTGAAGATTTTACTCGTCAAGAAATCGCAACGGAAAAGCTGGGCGCGCTTGGCGAAAACTTACAGGTCTTTTTTGAAAAGATTTTGAACGGACGAGCCTATCAAATTCAAGAATTTGAGATTTCTGATTTTTCAGAGACTCGTTGGTTTGAGGGCCATGCTCATCGCCTCGGAGGTCAGCCATCTGAAATGACGGGTGTGCTTGTGATTTTGCAAGATATTACAGAGCGAAAGCAGAGAGAAGTCGAGCTCTCTGAATTAAAAGGTAAGTTAGAAGCACAAATGAAGGCGCTCGATACATTCGATATCGTTGCCGAAACGGATCGGCGCGGAAGAATCACTTACGTAAATGATCAGTTTGTAGCTATTTCTAAATATCCTCGTGAAGAACTCATCGGGCAAGATCATCGAATTATTAATTCAAATTTTCATCCGAAAATATTTTTCAAAGAGATGTGGGCGACAATCAGTCATGGAAAAATTTGGTCGGGCGAAATACGAAATCGCGCTAAAGACGGAAGTATTTATTGGGTGAGTACCGTGATAACGCCTGTTTTGGATTCTTATGGAAAAGTTAAAAACTTTCTAGCTATCCGTCGGGATATTACGAAACAAAAAGAAACAGAAGAAGCGATCAAAGATTCAGAACTAAGATATCGGGAGCTTCTGGAGAGTGTAAATCTAGTCGCTGTAGGCCTAGATGTTCGTGGACGGATAACTTTTGCAAATACAGCTTTTTTAAAGTTCATTGGAAAAGCTCAGGAAGAAGTACTTGGAAAAGATTGGTTCAACGATTTTATCTCGCCGAGAGATCATGATTTTATTTTTGAAATATTTTCGAAAACTCTTATAGAAAACGAAGTCTCTGAGGTTTACGAGTGCGTGTTAAAAAATCGCGAAAATGAGAATCGTCTTTTTCAGTGGAAGAATGCAGTTTTTTGTGATCTGAAAGGAGACATCGCAGGAGTAACTGTTCTTGGTGAGGATGTTACTGAAAAGCGAATAGCCGAAAATAAAATTGTTGAACTTCGCGAAAAGAACGAACAGCAGCGCGAAGAAATTATGGGATTTGTGTCGCATGAACTTCGCAGTCCCATCAATTCGATTGTTGTCAGTGTCGAGATGTTAAAGAATCGGTTTAAGGGAGAAGGTTATGGAGCCGATATTCCTCCAGAGCAAACGTTAGATCAAATTTATCAGCAGGCTCAGCGGATCTTGCGAGTGAGCAAGGACTTTATGCAAGTAAGTATACATCGCTCTGAGCAAATACAGTTCGAACATAAACCAACTCACCTCAATAAATTATTGAAGGGAGTTTGCTTATCTTTTGCTGAGCAACTTCTCTCTCGGCCAAAACTGAAGTTGCAACATATTCTTTCGGAAATTGAAATCATAGGAAATTGGGATGCGGGACGATTAGATCAGGTTTTTACAAATTTGATTTCGAATGCAATCAAATACTCAAAAATGGATGGGGGAGTGATCGAAGTTTGTTCGTCTATTGAGGATGAAATGGCCCACATCGTAATCTCAGATCAGGGAGTAGGAATTCCAGAGAACGGATTAAAAAATTTATTTCAAACCTTTAGTCGCGCTGAGAATGTTCGTCATTCTTCAACTCCGGGATTTGGATTGGGTCTCAAAATTTCTAAAGACATTGTTGAAAAGCACGGTGGAAGAATTTGGGTAGAATCACAATTAAATAAAGGTTCGCAGTTTCATGTTCTTCTACCTCTCAGATTGTAAGTCATTTTGAATGGGGGACAAAAAAATCTCTGAAATAGCTTTAGGAAGTTCGGATAGGGGAAGATCGATAAAATCTTTAGATAGATAACCTGAAAAACCAGATGTTTTTAATTTTTCTTTAGAAAGATAGTTCAAGTCATGAGCAGTGAAAGCATAAATTAAGGATTTAAAACCTTGATGTCGCATCTGCTGCGCGATTTCATATCCTGACATCTCCGGCAAATTTAAATCGAGTAGAGCCAGATCGTAAGGCTGCTCCGTAATATTTTGAATGGCTGCAGAGCCGTTAGTCGCCACTTCAACGATCGCTCCTTCTTGTTCTAGAAAGGAGCGAAGAATTGTTTGAACGTCGGGGGCATCATCAATAATAAGAATTTTTCGATTTCTTAATAGCTGTCCCATTTTTTCAATTTATTTTTATTGGAGTTAGAGAATTTAGTAATTTGTACCAAAGTACAAGCTGTTAAACGAGCCCATCCGAAATCGTTTTCATTCTAAATTGCTAGAATGCAAACTAAAGTTAGCTGTGTCTTATTCAATGGTGGGTAGTGTCGTCACAAAGGAGACTTTTATGGCAACACCAAATTACCGAACAGAACTAAATTCAACTCAACCGACTACACTTTTAAATTGGAAATCTATTCTAGGCGGATTTTTTATCGCCGGATTTATCTACGCGATACTTATTGCTCTGGGCCTTGGAATCGGAGGGCTGACATTAAAAGGAATCACACAGGATGGGCTGATCGGTCTGTCTATTGGAACTGGAATTTGGATGATTATTTCGACGTTGATTGCTGTATTTTGCGGAGCTTTTTTTGCAGCTCGATTGGCCCCGTTCATCGAATCTCGCGCAGCTGCGATGCAAGGTCTTGTCGTAACGTCTTTGTTTTTCGCAGTCATGGTTTTTGGAGCAGGCACTAGTTTGATGTTTGCAGGAAAAATCGTTGGATACACAGTTGGTGCCGCAGGAGTTGCTAGCACTTCGCTTTTAGATCAACCAGCGGTGACTGCGGCGATAGAAAATGCGATCGGCAACTTAAATTTGAAAGATGATGTAAGTGTCGTGATTAAGGGTGTCGCTACTCGTTTAGCGAATGGAAATGAGCAAGCAGCAAAAAATTATTTAGCACGAGAGGCTGGATTAACACCGGCTCAGGCAGATCAAAGAATCGCTGACTTGCTAACAAATTTTAATCGTGCTGTCGCTGAAGCAACTGAAGTCAGCGGCAATGCCATCTCGGCTATGGGATGGACGATGTTTCTTACGTTTTTATTAGGTGGTTTAGCGGGTTACTTTGGTGGCGGAGCAGGAGCCACGATGAATAACCGACGTCCTTTTGTAAGTTCAAATGAGAGACCAATAAGTCGCGCAGCTTAAAACCCCTAAAAATTGGCATAAAACTTGCTAATAAATAGATATGAGCAAGTTGGCTGCTATTTTCATTTCTATTTGCTTTGTCTTCTTAACGACTATTTTTGGCACTGAAGCTCACGAGCATTCCACATTCAATCGCTGGATGTGCGCGGAGACTATCCGAATTTTGGGTCTGAATACTGGAATGGTCGAAGGTCTTCCGCAAGTAAAGACGACGAAGCTTGGAAATATTATTGGGTCAGATTCTCAGCAAACTTTACAGCAAGTCGCACATTTAGAGACCTATGCCGATGAACCCATTCTCTATCAATTTTTTCTTCCAAAAAATCATAAGCCCAAAAAAGGATTAAGTCGCTTGTTGCAGCAGGCTGAGCAATATCAATTTCCCTCCAGCTTAACGACTGTGAGTGAATTTCAAAATTCAAAAGGCGAGGCGCACATCAATTTTAGAGCGACGCTACCTCAGTCTCAAGACTTTGAAGGAAGATCGATCGATACAAATCTTTCTGCCGCAGCCTTAAAACCAGTACTTGAACTCATGGAGCCTGGAGATATTGCTGAAGTGAAAGGAGCCGACGGCGGCCTTGCTAAAGAAGTGAGAGAGTTTTTTGCTAAAAAAATTAGAAAGCATTTCTTAGATCTGCAGGCGGGAGATCGGCGGGTATTTAATGTGATTTTAACTCATCGATTAAAAAAAATGAGAAACTTCGATTCTGAAAGACGTGCCTACGAAGATTTATTACAAGAAACTATTTTTGATCCGCACACTTTAAATATATTTTCAAATTTTCACCCTCGTGACTTCATTCAGTCGGCAGGTAAGGTAGTGCTGCCGGGAGTTAAATTTCAAAGTCCGCGTGATGTCGATCAAATGCCCATCATTTTAAGCGGATATTTACGTGATTTAATAAATACTCGAGAAGTTCAATTCGATTTTATAAAAAATTTTAGAGAAAAGAGTGAAGTGAAGGATTTTATAGGAGCTGAAGCGCGCCTTGTTGGATATTCTATAGATCATTTTAATACTTCTTTTAATAGTGGCCTAAGTGCTGCAAACTCTTCATTCGAGTTCTCACTTCGCTTTCGTATTCGAGACGACGCCCATGATGAAAACTTTCTAGGAATAATGCCTTTTGGAAATATTCCAAATGCTTTCAGCGGTGCTTTCTAAAGTCAGATTCAGTTTACTAAAGCACGTCTTAAACTTTATCTTATGACTAAAAAAACTTCTGGAACTAGAATGAAATCATCAGCTGCTTCTAAAGCAAAAAAATTAGCTTCTAAAGGCGGCTTTCACACACCAAAACCTATTGGCAAAGCTATCAAATGGTATCAAAATTTGAGCACCACAGAAAAACAACTCATCGTTAAAGGGTTGATTTTTGTGGTTCCACTTTTGATTCCATCTGTTCGCTCTAAATTCCCCAAAATGGTAAAAACATTTATGGGTGGAATGGGCGGCAAAGCTTAAGTATTCTTTCTTGTATTGAATAAAGCTAATCTCATGGCGAAAGTGATTGAGAATCTCGAAAGAGATTTACAATCACTCGTCCATGCATCTTCAGACGCCAGAAAAGCTTCGACCGAGGGCGAAGCAAAAGCAGAACACAAATATGACACCCGAGGAATCGAGCAAGGTTATCTTGCCAATGGTCAGGCCAAGCGTGGTTTTGAACTTCAAGAAAGCATTTCGATTTTAAGATCTCTTCCACTTTTAGTATTTAGCGATTCTTCAGAAATTCAAATCTCAGCTCTTGTCGATTTAGAAAATGAAGACGGCGAATGCCAAAGCTTTTTTATTCTGCCTTTAAGGGGCGGAATGAAAATTCAGAGCGAAGAAAAAGAAGTGCTTACTTTATCGCCGGATAGCCCCATGGGCGCGATGATTCTTTCAAAGACCATAGGCGACACGATTGAAGTGAAATTGAAATCTCGAACGGTGAATTATATTGTTCGCTCGATTCGTTAGTCCAAAGTCAGTCGCTAAATAAAAAGTTAAAATTGCGCGAGCATTGTCAAACTTTAGTCTGGTTCGTGTCAGTCAAAAATCAGTTACTCTTCTGAATGAAAAAGGAGATTTTTATGAACTGGAGTGAAATAGAAGGAAATTGGAAACAATTAAAAGGTAAGGTTAAAGAAAAATGGGGTCAATTAACCGATTCTGAAATTACTGAAATTGCAGGAAAAAAAGATCAACTCTTAGGAAAAATTCAAGAGAGATATGGCGTTGCTAAAGGCGAAGCCGAAAAACAAATTAATGAATGGCATTTTTCGCATCAAAACGAAAATACTGAAAATTCAAATTCAAATTCAAAAAAACGAGCTGTCTAATCATTTTTAAATTATAGAAAGAAATTATATGCCTATTTTAACGATTATTATCACTATTGCGATCGTTGGGGTTTTACTCTGGTTAATCAATACCTATATTCCTATGGAAGGAAGAGTAAAAAAAATCCTTAATATTGTTGTTATCATTTGTTTAGTCGTCTGGCTTCTTAGGGTCTTTGGAGTGTGGGGACATATAGAAACCGTTCACACAATGAATACCATTCAAAATATTTTTAAGTCTTAACTAGATGAACGAATATGCCGCATCCGCCTTGACTGGCTTTTGAATTTCGTATTGATAATGATTATCAATAAACAAAGCGCCTAAAGAATGCATAAAGGCGCGTAGAAAAGGAAATTCAATGAAAGCTAGTTTGTCTATTTTTACTGTTCTTTTGTGGGGTGCTGTTCACGCTGACACATTAGAAAAAGATCGTCAGGCGATTCTCGGATCTACCGGCTGTTATATGGTCGACTACAATTATCATGAAGTCGAAGCGATAGACCCAACCTATAAACTCGATCCTCGCGAATATCATTCTTCGATTAATTCAGATTTTCAGAAGTTTTTTAAGATGTATTCGATGATCGATCCGGCGGTTACTCCAGATAAATATCAGCTCACTGTAAAAGAAAAAATTTATGCACGAGTGGATTCTCCAAACACAATTCACCTCCAGCATATTATCTTTTTAACAAACAAAGATGGTCAGTTGGATTTTGTAATGAAACATCATAGCGAGCGTTGGAAGTACGAAGCCGCAAAAACTTATTCCTTCGTCGGTCAAGGTCGCTGGGATGCAACGGCTGTTGAAAATTCAAAAGGCAAGTGGACTCGTGAAATGATGGCACTCGATGATAGCCCTCGATATAGTTGCACGGCTGCTTGGGATCACACTCGAGAATATCCAACCTGGACTTGCGCGAATTATTCTCCGATCGCTGGTCGAGAATATCGAGATATGAAGCGAAGTGATTATCAAGCTTTGAATCGTATTCATGAAGTCACCGTTTATCCCAACGCATGGCTCGATACTCAGAACAACGAAAAAGTAATTGAGAAAGAGGATGGTACTCGTGTGGCCTTCGTCAAAGAAAAAGGTCGCAACTGGTATACTCGTTTGAAAAATGACGATTGCAATGTGATCGATTCTTTTATCGCCGAGCGAAAAGGGTTTTGGGATATCACTCAGCAAGTTTGGGATGGGTTGTTAAACGAAGGAAAGCAAATCTCTGAACCACACGGTGCTCCACTTTGGTTGTCACTGAATGGCGGACCTTTCATCGTTCATCCTGGACGACAAATGGTTCAATACAAAAAAGGTCTCGAAGAAAAATATGTGACAGCTTCGAAAGACAAACAAATCGACGCGAAGTTCAAAGCTGAAATCGCTGATGAAGTTCGCAAGATCGTTAATCAGTAAGTTAGAGTCTTGAACCCATAGGCCAAATTTCTTCACCGTATTTTTTGTTCATCTTGTCGATATAAACTCGACAGGAATTAAGAAGTGCGGTGGAGGATGGGTCGCCTTTTCTCAAAAGATCTTCATTAGATTGAAGGCCCACGCTCACCATCAACGCTCTTTCCCAAGCTGTTCCGTGATGAGTTTCGAGAGATTTAATTTCAAAATCACCAAGAGAAGCAAAAGCATTTACTAAAGCAGATTCAAAATTAGGTTCTGTTATTTTTGTCGCAACGAGTTCTCGATCACGCATTCGACTTAAAATTCCTGAAGCGACGCAATCGGCTTGAAGTTCTTTGTCTCGAACGATACTTCGATTTTCTTTGCTGATTTTAAAATTCGTTGGATCTTGAGTCCAACTTTGAAGCTGATGTGCAAATTCATGCGCAACTACCGCACGCAATGACCAGCCATTAGCAGCGTCGTGACGAATAATTTGAAAAAATAATTGAGGATCAAAAACCATAAATCCCACACCGATTGAAACGGCATTCGGAGATTCAAACTCTGCAGAGATCACGCAGATCTCTCGATTCTCGACTGACGGATCTCGTGCATCTCGAAACATTTGAAGCTGAACGGAGGTGTCTTGAATAAGTTGATTTTCTAAATCAGCAATAGAGAGTGAGAGGTCTCGAGTTTTTTCATTGGGAAATTTATCTTTAAGAACTTTTTGAGCCGAGGGGATGATTACTTTTTGGGGTGGTTCTTGAAGCAAAAATAATTGCTCAAGGTCAGTGGTCACGCATCGAGGTTCGTTTCTAAAAGATTTTACTCCAGGTGAAAAATCTTTTCTTTCATATCGACCGACAGGGCTTCGTTCGATAATTCCTTTTAAAGTAAGTTGTTTAACGACTCCCATTTGAATCGGAGTTTGAGGTTTTGGTTCTGCGGTTAAAGTCAGACTTAATGAAAGTAAAAGTGAAATCATGGGGGCTGAGATATCGGATTTTTATTTTTTGCGCAATGAAGACCCTAAAAAGTCGCATTTAAAATGAGAGAGTAGCTTAAAACCTCGTCAAATCTCATTTTAAACTAAAAATTAAATGGCACAAAGATTGCAAGAAAAGGGGCAGAAGGAGATTGCATGCTTTCACTCATTTTTACTTCGGCGATTTTTCTTTTAAGCGATAGTGGCCCCACGTATTCAAATCCTCCGGGCGAAGATGGTGGATGTGTGGCCGAGCAGAGATTGCAATCATCTTCTTACAACTGCGGATACACTTGGTATCAATGTTTCGATGATACTCGCGATCAACCCACCTCTTATTGCCTCGCTTGTGCCAATGGATTTACAGGAGCCGATAGAGATTTTGCAATTGATGCTTGCCTTGTTGAGCACTGTGATGACGCTCAGCGCACGGCGGCAGCGCGAGACTGCTATGCCACTTATGCACCTGCCAAAGATTTTAACGATAAACAGCTCAGGGATAAAACGAACGAGTGCAAACAAAATTTTCCCAACGATCCTCAGCGTCAGGGAATGTGCATTCAACAGGCGACGGCGAATTGGGCATCAAACGAATCCAATATTTCTGCTCAGTTCAATCAATGCGTTCGAAATAACTGCCCTTAACAAAATTTTCTGTGAAGCGTCTTAGACGTTCATAAATTATTAGTGCCACGCAGCTAAGAAACTTCTTTGCCGCAGACTCGTGGGGTGCCGCCCCCGAGTCAAAATCTTGAGAAAATAAGAGGAATGCGTGGAAGTTTTTCATCAAGAATATTAACGGCTTTGCTTCCACTTTTTTTGGCGCATTTAAGTTCGTGTGCTTATAATACCGTTGACTCTGCTGATATTGCTTCGGTGGGTACCGGAAGTTTTCAAGGTAACAGTGTTGGAAATTCTGTAGGCCTCAATGAAAATTTAGTTATTAATTTTAATTCAGCGCTTCTTGTCAGTTCAATTAATAATTCAAGTGCTTACATCACACACGGTTCGGGAAGCTCTTCGACTCTTCATGCAGCGAGTCTTGCTGCATCGTACAGACCGACGGCTTGTAATATTGCGAATCGAATCGATACCACCGTCAGCACCACCGGCCGACAAATCAGCTTGGATCCTGCAGAAACTCTCACGTGCGATACGACGTACAATATTTGTTTAACTTCTGCGATTGAATTTAAAAATGGCGCCCCGTTTTCTGGAAGCACTTATACTTTCACAACTGAATCCTGCGATTTAACATCTCCGACTGTTTCAAGTTTTACTCCGGCAAGTTCGATCGTAGCCACTTTGCCGTCAACAGCCACCTTGACGATGAGTAGTGATTTGCTTGGCTCGACCGTCGATGCGAGTGATTTTTCTTTAGGCGGAACGTGCACCGGACAATCTGTGACCGTGAATTCTGTTGTGACAGGAGTGATCACACTTGGCCTCACCGCAACTTGTGCCGACACTCAAACTTTTACTGTCAGTTTTGATCCAGCCGCTGTGACAGATTCATCGACGAATGTTGGAACAGGAGCCACCGTCAGTCGCACTTACACTATCGATTCGATCGGACCAACGCCCACTCTGGCGGCTCCTTCTACGACAGGCCCAGTCAGCTCTTCAAATCCTGCAGTGACGATTGGCGTAAGTTACAGCGAAGCTATCTCAGGAACGCTCTCGAGTTCAGAGGTGACAGTTACGACCGCAACTGGAACAGCTACTTGCGCAACGGTGACGATTACCAGTGGATCTTCGCAAACGCCGATTATTAATCTTTCAAATTGTACCGGCTCCGGAACGGTCACAGCCACTATCAATGCCGCCGCCGTCACCGACGTTTACGGAAACGCGAGTACTGTTTCGGCCGCAAGTGCGAGCATTACCGTGGATAATACTTCACCCACACTTTCGAGTTTCACTCCAGCATCTGCAACTTTGTCTGCACTTCCTGCGACAGCGACGATTACGTTGAGTAGCGATTTGCTCGCGGGCTCTGTAACCTCTGGAGATTTTTCGCTCAGTGGAACGTGCACGGGAAAAGCGGTGAGTGTGCTTTCAGTTTCGATGGGAGTGATCACACTGGGCGTCGGTGGTACTTGTGCAAACGGGCAAACTTTCACGATTAGTTTTGATCCAGCTAACGTCACCGACGACGCCGGCAACGTCGGCACCGGTGGTTCTGTCAGTCGTACGTATGTGGTCGACTCTTCGGGTCCCATTCCTACACTGGCGGCACCTTCAACGACAGGACCGGTGAACTCTTCTGCTTCGGCGGTGACGATCGGAGTCACTTATAACGAAACTATTTCGGGAACTTTATCCAATTCAGAAGTAACGGTGAACACGGTTTCTGGAACAGCGACCTGTGGAACGGTCAGCATCACGAGCGGTTCTTCTCAAACACCGACGATTAATATTTCAAATTGCACAGGAACCGGAACCGTGACAGCGACGATCAATGCGGCAGCTGTTGTAGATGCTGTCGGAAATAATTCTGTCGCTTCATCTGCGAGCTCCGTTATTTCTGTCGATAATACTCCTCCGACTGTTTCAACTTTCACGCCGGCAACCGCAACGGTTCAAGCGATTTCATCTTCTGCAACAATCGTCACCAGCAGCGATTTGCTCGCCGGCTCTGTCACTGCAGGAGATTTTTCCTTGAGTGGAACTTGTACGAGCAAAGTGGTCACCGTGAATTCGATTTTGAACGGAATCATTACGCTAGGACTTTCGGCGACCTGTGCCGATGGAGATACTTTTATCATCAGTTTGGATCCAACCAATATCACCGACACTTCTGGCAATCCTGCGACGGGATCGGTGGTCACGCGAACTTACACGATCGACGGCGCTGGACCGGTCGTCACCTTGGGCGTTCCATCGACGACAGGTCCGCTCAACTCGACAGCTTCAGCATTTACGATCGGCGTAAGTTATAGCGAAACAGTTGCGGGAACTTTATTAAATTCTGAAGTTACTGTGGCGGCTACATCTGGAACGGCCGCTTGCGGAACAATCAGCATCACGAGCGGATCTTCGCAAACACCAACCATTAATATTTCAAACTGCACGGGCACCGGAACGGTGACAGCACAAGTGAATGCGTCGGCTGTCACTGATGCGGTAGGAAACGGAAATATTGTTTCATCTGCGAGCGCCATTATTAATGTCGATAATACAGCTCCCACTATTTCATCTTTCACGGCCGCATCGGCAACTTTCGCGGCACTTCCCGCGACGGCGACGATCACGATGAGTAGCGATTTACTCGTGAGCTCGGTTTCGATTTCAGATTTTTCTTTGAGTGGAACCTGTACTTCAAAATCGGTGACTGTGAATTCTGTTTCTTCAGGCGTGATCACGCTTGGATTGATTGGAACTTGTGCTGACACTCAAACTTTTACGATTAGTTTTGATCCCGTCAGTGTGATGGACGCGGCTTTAAACGCTGGATCAGGATCGTCGGTGAGTCGTACTTATACGATTGATTCTGCAAGTCCAATACCTACACTGGCGGCACCTTCGACCACGGGGCCGATTAATTCTGCTGCGGCTGCCGTTACGATCGGTGTGACTTACAATGAAACCATTTCTGGAACTCTCGACAATACAGAGATCACGGTAAATACCGCATCGGGAACGGCGACTTGCGGAACCGTCAGCATCACGAGTGGCTCAGGTCAAACGCCGACGATTAATTTATCTGATTGCACGGGAACAGGAACCGTTACGGCGCAGGTGAATTCATCCGCTGTAACAGATGTCGTTGGAAATGCATCCGTCGCTTCTTCGGCAAGCAGTGCTATTACAATAGACAATACCGCGCCAACGATTTCGACATTCACGCCCGCGACTTCAACGGTGGGAACACTTCCCGCGACGGCGACGATCACGATGAGTAGCGATTTACTTGCAGGCTCCGTTGCGTCTGGAGATTTTTCGATAGGCGGAACGTGTACGGGAACGTCAGTCACCGTCAATTCAGTTGTAACGGGAGTGATCACTCTCGGGCTCACAGGAACTTGTGCTGACACTCAAACATTCATTCTCAGTTTTGATCCAAGCAATGTTACCGACACCGCACTGAACGCAGGTTCGGGTGGCTCAGTTTCACGCACCTATACAATAGATGCGGCGGGTCCTGTTCCAACATTGGCTGCACCTTCGACAACCGGGCCGATTAATTCTGCAGCGGCAGCCGTGACGATTGGTGTCACTTACAACGAAACAATTTCGGGCACGCTTTTGAATTCAGAGATCACAGTGAACACGGCATCCGGTACTGCGACTTGTGGAACGGTCAGTATCACGAGCGGATCTTCGCAGACTCCCACCATTAATATTTCAAACTGCACGGGAACAGGAACGGTCACGGTGCAAGTGAATGTTTCTGCGGTGACAGATATTTATTCAAATAATTCTTTAGTTTCCTCGGCAAGTACGGCCATTGATATCGATAATACTTCACCGACGATTTCAACTTTTACACCAGCGACTTCAACGGTGGGTTCACTTCCCGCGACGGCGACAATCACGATGAGTAGTGATTTGCTTGGAAGTTCAGTGGTCGACACGGATTTTTCTTTAAGCGGAACCTGTACCGGCAAATCCGTAACAGTAGATTCTGTTGTTGCTGGAGTGATCACACTGGGACTCACTGGAACTTGCGCCGACACCCAAACTTTTACAGTTAGCTTAGATCCAAGCAATGTCACCGACACCGCACTGAATGCGGGAACAGGTGGTGCAGAAAGTCGAACTTACACGATAGACTCAGCAGGACCGATTCCGAGTCTTGCAGCTCCTTCATCGACAGGTCCCATTAATTCTGCAGCAGCCGATGTGACGATCGATGTGACGTACAACGAAACGGTTTCTGGAACTTTGTTGAATTCTGAAATTACGGTGAATACGGCTTCAGGAACAGCGACTTGTGGAACGGTGAGCATTACGAACGGTTCTTCTCAAACGCCGACAATTAATTTATCAAACTGTACGGGAACTGGAACGGTGACTGCGCAAGTGAATGCTTCGGCCGTCACGGATGCTTATTCAAATAATTCAGTCGTATCAGCGGCAAGCAGCGCCATTACTATAGACAATACCGCGCCAACGATTTCAACATTTACACCCGCGACTTCAACGGTGGGATCGCTTCCTGCGACGGCGACAATCACAATGAGTAGTGATTTACTTGCGGGATCTGTCACTGCTGGAGATTTTTCTTTAAGTGGAACGTGTACTGGAAAATCCGTAACAGTAGATTCTGTTGTTGCTGGAGTGATCACACTTGGACTGACCGGAACTTGCGCCGACACTCAAACTTTTACAGTTAGCTTAGATCCAAGCAATGTCACCGACACCGCACTGAATGCTGGATCGGGCAGCGCAGTCTCCCGCACCTATACAATAGACAGCTCTGGCCCAAGTCTTGTTTCGGTAAGTCCCGACACTTCGGCGCGAGTGACGCTTCCCACAGTTACCATTACTCTCGATCAAGCCGTGGATCCCGCTTCTGTTGATGTTTCTGATTTTGGAATTGGCGGAACTTGTACGGGCACATCGGTCACCGTCGATTCAGCATCCGGTACAGTCATCACCATCACGTTGCTGGGGACATGCGCTGATCAGCAAACATTTGTTCTCTCTTTTAATACTTCAAGTTTTCAAGACATCTACGGAAATAACGGAACCTCATCGAGCACGAACTACACTTATACAAAAGGTTATTTCAGACAAACTCGACTCATCGAAGGAACTCAAGACTTCGAACATTTAGGAACGGCCGTCACTTTCATTGGCGATATCGATTCTGATGGAAGAGATGACTATATTATAGGTAGTCCAGATTTAGATGGAGCTGGCACCGCGAGAGGACGAGCGACGGTCTATAGCGGAGTAAATGCTTCTGTAATATTTGTGATCAACGGAGCTATAGATAATGAAAATTTGGGACAAGTCATTTCAGCTGCGGGCGATTTTGACCACGATGGAACTCCTGATTTTATGATCGGCGAGCCTCTCTATGGTGGAACAGGTCGAGTCATTATTTTTAGCGGCGCAGACGCTGGTCAGCTTGATGTTCTTGTTGGCGATGAAGCGGGCGCTCAGTTCGGAGCTTCACTTGGCAGAGTGGGAGACGCAAATCTCGACAATTACTCCGATGTGATTATCGGCGCCCCCTATCACGACGCGGGATCTCCAGGTTCAGATCGAGGACGCGCTTATGTTTTTAGCGGATTTGATGGATCGGTGATGTACACCATTTCGGGTGCGGTCGATCAGGGATATCTCGGTTACTCGGTTGCAGGTGCGGGGGATGTAAATTTAGATGGAAATCCTGATTTTATTATTGGGCAACCATCCGACGGCAGCACAGGAAATTTTGGACGAGCATTTGTTTACAGTGGGTTGGACGGAGCTCCTCTTCATTCTCTTACAGGCGCAGCTTCTGAAGATGGCTTTGGAAGCTCAGTTGCGGGTATCGGTGACATCACGGGCGATTCTCATGCAGATTTTGTCGTGGGAGTTTCTCGGCATGATGATGGAGCGACGACGGATGCCGGCGCCGTCTCTGTTTATAATGGAGATACGGGAAGCGTTATTTATTCCATCATTGGAACAACGGCTTCGGATTTTCTTGGCTTAGGAGTTTTTCTTGCAGGAGATGTAGACGGAGATGGAACCAATGATTTCGCTGCCACGAATTATGCAGGCGTAACTTCATCCGTGCGCATTTGGAGTGGAGATGACGGCTCTCTCATTCAAACTCTTACGGGAAGTCTTGGATTTAATTATTCTTACTCTTATGGCGACTACGATGGCGACAGCAAACCCGATCTGCTCATCGGCGAGCGCTTGCACAACAACGCGAGCGGAACTGCTCAGGGAGCCGCCCGACTTTATCACAACGATCGATAATCAAAACTGAAATTTCTTGGTCGCGCTCGTGAGTATCGTTAAACTTAATTCATGGATTTTTTTGATGCGGCGATTTTAGGAATTGTAGAGGGCCTGACTGAATTTTTGCCTATCTCATCGACAGGCCATCTTATTCTAACAAGTCATCTATTAGGCTTGGGCGATTCTGAATCTGTGAAAGCTTTTGAGGTGATCATTCAATCAGGCGCTATCTTTGCCGTGATTTGGGAATATCGAAATTTACTCGCCAAGACCTGCGGTGGATTGAAGCGATGCGAAGCTCAGTCGATGCATTTATTTTATCTAATTCTTTTCGCATTTCTGCCGGCGGCTATTTTGGGAGTTTTGGTAAGTAAGCATGTAAAAGCTCATTTGTTTGGAATTTTTCCGGTAGCTTGCGCTTTGATCGTGGGTGGGATCGTTATGATTCTAGTCGAAAGATTTTCAAAAAAAGCTACGAGTGAAAAATCTTTTGATCAAATGACAAAAAAAGATGCGCTGATGATTGGTATCGCTCAATGCTTTTCACTCTGGCCGGGCACTTCAAGATCGATGGCCACCATTTTAGGCGGACGATTTATTGGATTAACCAATAAAACAGCTGCTGAATTTTCATTTTTGCTTGCGATTCCAACTATTATTGGTGCATCCGTTTACGACCTTTATAAATCGAGATCCAACTTGTCGGTGGATGAAATGAATATCGGGATTTTATGGGTCGGGTTGATTTTTTCGTTTGTCACTGCGTTGATTGTGATTCGAGCTTTTCTAAAATTTTTAAGTTCACATTCGTTAGAAGCTTTTGGTTGGTATCGAATTTTAGTGGGCTTAGTGTTTTTATTTTTGCTCGCCTAGTTTGCCTTCGAGCGTGCGATTATTTATTTTTGCATCGACCGCTGCGGTCAGCGCAATCACTCGATTAACTTCATCCGGCTTTTTTAAATTTCCAAAAGCGTATCGCTTAAGAACCAAGATATTACGTTGATAGTCTAAAGGTAGGCGCTCTGTATTTGGAATTTGATTTAAATAATCTAAGGCTTTTTGGCTGTCTAAATGCCCGAAGCTTTCTTTGGCTGCATACATTGCGAGATGATATTTATAGATGTCGGCGTAAGGTGAATCGCTCGCGAGTTCTTTCATTTCGTTTTGATAGTTGAAAGCAATTCCTTTAATTTCCATATCAGAAATAAATTCATGAAGATCTTTCTGGCGCTCTATTTTATTTGGATTTGCTTTTATTTTTTCTAATTTTTCAAAAACGCTATTTTTATTATCTTTATCTTTTATAATCTCCTTAAGAAAATTTTCTGCGCTTTCAGTATTGCCTAAAGAGGGGCGGCTATAGGCTCGGCCATCAGAAGTGAACAGTATCATTTTTGGAAATGACGAAAGGTCAAATTTTCCCTGAAAACGATAAGCTTCTTGTAATTTAGAATCTGCTTCTCTGGCTATCTTTTCTGTTACAGGATTTTTTGGAAAAACAAATTTTACAAATGTAAAATCAGAGTTTGTACCTTGAATAAATTCTTTATTTGGAAATACATATTTTTCTAAACGAACGCAGCCGGTGCACCAATTTCCTTCACTCGTAAAAAGTACAAATAGATCGCGTTTAGTTTTTATAGCATCCGCTTGCGCGGCTTCAAACGAAGACTGCCAGTTGATTTCTTCTACTTCAGCGGCCTTAAGAATATCATTCGCCTCTGTTTTTGGCGAAGGAAGGCAGTCCACTGCAGGAGTGGGTGGGGGTTGAGAAATCAGACTAAAAGTTAGAAGTAAGTTACTAATTCCCATAGACTCAAATTGTGCAATTTTTGTGCCAATTAGAGCTTTAAATGACTTAAAAGTGGTTTAAGCGAATATTGGCCTTGACCGTATTCTGATTGATTTCAAAATTCTTTATTGATAATCATTCTCAATAAGAAGTGATGAATGGGCGAGTGGGATTGAAAAAAATTTTTCTCAGTTTTATTTTAAGTTTTCTCTTTGTAAGCATCGTCTTTTCTAAATCTCCATCTTCGCGAAACGAGAGCGAAGAGATGAAAAATCTTAAAGAACTTACGCAAGTGGATCTCGGGTTGAGAGAAATTTCTGAAATTGATCAACCTACCAGCACAAAAAAAGTGCTGAGTTATCTATCGGGCGGACTTATTTTGAGTTTATTCAGTGGAGGGCTTCTCAATGAGTATCGAGTTTTCACCCACGACTGGTTGATTTTAAGCTCAGTGATCGGAGCAAGTGGAGGGCTTTTGGTAGGAGCGGTGGTTGAGAAAAGCCAGCTCTCTCTTTATTTAAAAAAGATAAAATATTTGCGTCGATTCCAAAAAATTTTAAATCAAACTTCTTTAGATTCAACTGAGCTCCATTGGCGCAGAAAAGTTTCAGAAATTTTTATAACTATTCATCATATTATTCTCGGCAATCAACTTCGAACGAGCTTAGAACGCTGGCTTTTTCTTTCGGCGATTGAACGAATGCTGATTTTGAATCGGGAAGCTTCGCATGAACAGATTTCTAGAGAATTAATTTCTTCGGTACTTTTTGATGCGACCCAATCTATTTTTACTCAAGCACTTCAGCAGGCAGATGCGCCTATTATCAAAAAATCTTTTCGCCTGAGAGAAGAGATTTTAAAAGTTTTAGTAAGACTGAGCATTGGGGATAGTGCAAGACGAGAGTACGTCAGCAAACTGTCTGAGCGAAGTCTTGAGACGCTTTCAGAAATCGAAATGAATTTAAGATCTGATTTCATTCGAAAGGTTGTTGCTACTAGAGAAAAATTTCCTGAAGGTGGGCCGCTTTTTCAAATTCGCAGAAATACAAAAAACTTTGAAGAAATAAATTTTATTTATTCTGTGGATTATTCATCTAAAGAAATTGATAAATTTAAAAAATCTACGAATGGAGAAGAATTTCAATCTTTGATGCCTAAAGGAATTTGGATTCGATTTCCTGAGATTTCAGATGTCTGGTCGTTTTATTTACCATCTAGAAAGATTCCTACGATTACAAAAAATACAGGAGTCTTGGAATGGTCTATGAGATGGCCGCTTTCAGATAATGCTGAAATTCAAACACTAGACGCTTCAAATTCTGAAGCGAAAGTTTTTCAAGATCTACTTCCACAATCTAGATTTTCTTCATGCCTTAAGGTTTTGAGATTCGGTAAAGGCAACTGATGAAGTTTTTAGGATTTTTCGTTTTAAGTTTTGTTTCATTTCAAAATGCTTTTGCAGAAGCCTGGCTTAGCCGAACAGAAGAAGATCAGTATATTTTAAGTTTAAAGACTCAAGGTATTGAAAAGGATTTTTTACTTTCTAAAAATCCATTTAAAAATAGTTTGAAAAAAGATGGCAGAAATTACGACTACGCTTTTTATGTAAAAAAAATAAATGATTATTCCGAAATCAGCGAAAGACGCCCACGTCTCAGTTATGAAAAAAGAAATTTTTTGCTCAATGAATCTGAAATCTTAAGACAGATAGAAATTTTAGAATCTCATTCTTTGATTCATGAAGGTGTTCATGAATCCATTCAAGTGGAAGAAAAGTTTAAGGAGCTTAAGCCAGGAGTCATTCAATCGATGAGACAGGTTCAAGCGAGAGCTTCAAGCTCAGCTCAATTTTTTCGGGGACTGGGAATTGGGGCGGGAGCAATTACGTTGGCGACTTATCATCCGCAGTTTTGGATGTATATGCTGACTGCGCAACCCGCCCCCATTATTATGTCAACTAGTCTGCTGGTTGGTTCTTTGCTCAATCGAAAATTCGAGAGCGCATTGAAGAAAATATTTCCATCGATCATGTATGGAGTTCCAAAACCCATTCAAGTGGCGACGAGATATTCAGGAGGCGTGTTTGGCGCCGGCTGCGGAATTATTTTAAGCGCGATCGCTCAGAATAATTATCTCATTCCGTAAATGACTTGTTGAATTTCGGCGGCGATATCTGAATTTGATTTTCCTTCAAAGCTATCGGCGTGAATTAGTTCTCCGATTTTAACTTGGTAGGTTTGATTTTTCTTCGTTGCAAATTCTCTAACGAGTAGAAAATTGTAAAATGAACCGAGCGCTTTTGCTCCAAAGCTTTCGTAATGCCTGTAGTAATAATCTCTAAATCGATAAAAGAATTTTGAATTTTTTGTTTCAATAAAAATAGGCAAAATATCAGCCCCTGTTTTGCGAGCGAGGCTGACAAAAGTATCTTTAAATTCAGGTTCCGTATATCTGCCGTCTGCTTGTAGATTGGCAGCGATACTTCCCGAAGGAAAAATAATCAGAGCGCCACCGTCATGCATATGCTGAATCATGGCTTTGAGCGCTGCTCGATGTGCCGATTTTCTCTTGGGCTCATCAGGATTCTGAATTTTAAATAAATATTCATCGATGCCGGTTACGGGTCCTCGGCCAATTCCTAAAATTTTAACGCCGCTTCTTTTGCTAAGAGCGAGTTTTAAAATAGCAAGAGCTTCAAAAAATCCGCTTCCGTGATTGGCAGCAATAATAAGTGGGCGATCTGTTTCTGTAATGGAGTCTAAAGTGCCTTGAGCAATTTCAAGGTTCATTCCGCGACTATCTAAGACATCTTTTGCAAAATGCGTTGAATCATTAGCGGCTAATCTATTTTCTCTGAGCCAGTTGGCGCCGGAGAAAATAGGAAAGCTTTGGCTAAGGCGATTGAATAATTTAAATTTCGTATTAAATCCATATCCCGAAATTTCTCTTGTGATCGCAGCGCATGCGGTGGCCGCAAAAGCTCCGCTCAAAAACATTGAGCTAAGAGTAAAAAGAACAAAAAGGGTGCTGAATTGAATTTTCTTCATGAAGAGATAACTACATGAAAAGGGTGTGATAAAGGCTTAGTGTCGTTGACAGATCACTATGAAATTTGTCAAAAATTCGGCGAATAAGGCCTAAAGAAAGGGGCTAGAATTTAAAAATGAGGGTAAAATTCTAAAATGGTGGAGAAGTCGCGAACTCATTTTATCCAGAATTTACCGACGAATTTGAATTCAAAAATTCCGATTATTTTTATTCACGGCTTTCCATTTAATCATGAGATGTGGCTAAAGCAGCTCGATCTTTTAAAAACTGAAAGACGAGCAGTCGCTTACGATGTCCGATGTCATGGACGAACGAAGCTTAGTCCCATTGGATCTTCGATCGATCTTTTCGCTGACGATCTTGCGGATTTAATGGATCATCTTAAATTTAAAAAAGCCATTCTGTGTGGGCTCTCTATGGGAGGCTACATTGCTCTTCGTTTTTTTGAAAAATATGCGACACGGGTTGCTGGTCTAGTTCTCTGCGATACAAAATCGACGGCCGACACAAACGATGGAAAAATTAAAAGATTCGATAGTATAAAAAAAATTCGCAAATCACGGGTTTCTGAGTTCGCAGATTCATTTTCAAAAAATGCTGTCGCAAAAAAGACGAGCCCCAAAATACTTCAATTCGTTAAAAAAATGATCGAATCCAATTCAGCTGATTCTATTTGCGCAAGTCTCTTAGCTTTAGCAGCTCGCACAGATACTACATTGGCATTAAAGGCCATTCACGTGCCAACTTTAGTGATCGTAGGCGAAGAAGATAAACTCACTCCGCCATCTGATTCACAAAAAATGATTTCTCAAATTCCAGATGGAATCTTAAAAATTATCCCAGGCGTTGGTCATCTCAGTAACTTAGAAAATCCCGATGAATTTAATTCGATCTTGAAAAGTTTTCTCTCAGAACTTCTATAATTAAGTTCTCATGATTCGAAGATTTCCCTTCTCAATTATCTCTAATAATTTATGATGGATCACGACCATAGCCATAGAATCTTGAGCACAATAGGTAAGAAGATCTCTTCGCAACTTCTCTCGCTGGAGATCTGAAACACCATAGCTCAAAAGTTTCATGAGCGCTGCTTGAGCTTGTCCTCCGTTTTTGATTTCGAGTTTGTCATATTTCATCTCTGGAGAAAAATACGGCAAAACTTTTTTAATGCTCACGGATCCTCCAAAATCTCGATGATAAAAATGATTATGAAAAGCATCTTCGAGATCCCAGAAGTCTTGTTCCAGTGCATTCAGAAAATCTGAATCTTCCACAAAGTAGGCCGAGAGCTCTCGAATGAGACTTCGTTCAAAATCGTCATGGTAGGCGATGATGGTGCCAGAGCTTGTAAAAACTTTTTTCATTTCTTCTAAACACTCACGTCTTGGATCGCTTCCTTCTTTTCCTGACGCTAAGAATTCATGGTGTTCAAGTTCTCCGTGCGGACTTTTTTGAACATGACATGAAAACTGAACGGGAATTCTTTGATAAGGACGCATTCCATTCAGAATCGGAATAGCAGGTGCGATGGTTTCAAAATCAAAATAGTAAATAGGGTAGCGAACTTTCCCTAAAAATTCTGTCAGTCCCAAATGATCGATAATGGGATCGTCCGACTGACTTGCCATAAATTGAATTTGTTGAAACCTCGTAAGCTCGACTTCGTTTCTTAAATTTTCTATCAGTTGTGGTCCTTGATGAAAAAGTTCAAATTTCGTCGGTTTACGTTTGCGATAATTATAAAGTTCAAGCACTGAGCCCTTAGGCACAGCCGCCCAACATTCACTCTTAAATTCGCAACCGTATGGATTCGCACAATGTCTTCCAATTGCGACCTCAGGTGCATTTTCTTTTTCAACCACCGAAAGTAGAGATCTCGCTTTCATTTCGATCTGAGAAAGCTTTGCATGAGCTTCCTCGGTGAAATCATGATCTGTAAAAATATCTTCGATATTTGGAAAAACCACCTGATTATTAATATGGCTTAAGAAAACATTTTTAATTTTCACATTGGAGTTTTTTAAAACCCAAAGTTGAAAGGCTACGTCTTCTAAATGTTCTGGTTTTACTTCAGTCGTCGATTTCACTTCAATAAGGTCCCAAGTTCCATCGAAGTTATTTTTGAGAATATCTATGCGAGCCGCGTAATTTTCAAATTTTACGGCTGCTTCAAAAATGGCTTCAGTTTTTAGTTCTTCGATCAATTTGGTTGTTGTTAAAATGGCATGATTCAATGCACTTCCCGAGGCGCCTACGAGAACGCCATTTGGAAATCTGCTTCGCGCAAGTTTTCCAATTTCTTGGCCCTGCTCAAAACGCATTTGTAAATCATCGCTTGGTGCGGCAGCTAGATCGGGTTCGGAATGAAGAAGATACAAGCGCTTCTCGCATTGAACCCCCGCTGCATAATCGGATTTTGTTATCTGTTTACTCGACATCTTAGACCCCCTCTTGTCTGTAACCCGTTGAAAAATCTTCGAAGTTTCATCGCGTACAATTGTCGATTTAAATTTGTTTGTCGGTACACCTCCCTCTTAACTTCATTATACCGCCGAGCAGCGCTCAAAAGACTCAAGAATAATTTTCTGTAGGCACAAAAAAAGCGAATTCACGAATTACTTTTGATAAATCTTTATGCTGTGCGATAATTAAGACTTCCCAGTAAAAATTTCTTCAATTTAAGAAAAAACGAGCAGATGCCTACTCACCATTTCCATTGGGCCATGGTCATCCATCCATCGCTCGTAGGTGCAAACGTCCAGGAAAAAGGTTTGTCTTTTCGATGTAAAAAATAAGGCATGCTAAATCCGATGGCCGATCCCATCACAGCTCCAGCTAAAACATCTGTCATATAATGACGATTTGCTGCGATTCGAAAATAAGCCGTTGTACCTGCGAGCGCCATTCCACCAGCCCAAAGATACGGCGCAACAGGATAATTTCTTAAAGTTGCCACCGTTGCTGTGGAGGTTGCGACGGCAAATGCAAAGGTCGTGTGCCCCGAATAAAAAGAAGTATTTTTTGAAGCGGGAAGTGCAGCACTTTGAGCTTTGCTTAAGTCGTGTGAGTCAGGCCTTTCTCGAGCGACTGCAAACTGAACTATTTGTCCGACTAAACTTGCGGTGACTGCGGCTTCGGCCACAATTCCTAGATCTATCCAAAAGTTTTTCCAGCGACTTTCGTGGCCTGAGATAAGCCAAAAACTTCCTGCCGAAAAAAGAGGAAGAATGACAAAGCCTGAGAGATGACTGAGATGTCCGGCAGATTTTTTGTTCGTCCAAACAAGTTTCTTTTGAATGGAAGAATCGAATCCATTGAGTGTACTTGAGCCATCAGCTCTTCGATCGCACCATCGACACTTTTTTGAGGCGATATCATCTTCAAAAAATACAAAAGTTCCAAAGGTCAATGCAGAGCCAATCGTGATGGGACCGCTTATCCAAGGGTCGTATCTGAGCTCTTTCACTTCTGCGTAAAGAGAGGGTTGTGTGGTGAAACAAAAAATAGAGAGAATAAATACTCGGATAATAAGTGCTCGCATAAGAGGCTTTATGCTACAAAATGAAGATGGCCGAAGCAAATTATCTCGTCATCGTAGGAAGCGGAAACTTAGCAAAAGTTTTTGCAGAAAAAGTCGAAGATTTTGCTCAAAAAGAATATCAATTAAAACTTCATCCCATTTCATTTGACGGATCTTTGCCGGTTAAAAACTCTTCATCTATTAAAACGTTAAAAGACCTTCCATTAAAACATTCACTTTTTTTGCATCTGGGATCAGGCCGTCAACTCGACGAAGCTTTAAAATTTTGCGATGTAAATAAAATACCTTTTATTCAGGCTTCAAGTGGGCAGACCGTAAATTTATCTTCTCCCATTTATTTTCCTTATATTGAAGCTCCCAATCTTTCTTTGCCCATTATTAAATTACTTTGGCTGCTTAACAAAAAGCCTGGGCTTTTTAAAAATTCGACTATTTCAATTGAAGAGAGTCATCAGAGTTCAAAGACGACAGTGCCGGCTACGGCTCAAAAATTTGCAGATTTACTGAAGAGTTCTAAAGAAAACATCAAAAGCATTCGCGATCCTAAAATTCAGTCGCAAGATTGGAAGATTCCGGAGAAATTTCTGGATGGTCACGCCATGCATAGGATTTCAATTCAAGGTCAAGGCGCCGAAATTTTCTTAGAGACAAAAATTTTTGGAAGAGAAACCTATCTTTTTGGAGTTTTAGAAATTTTAAGTATAAAAAGCAAATTAGAGCCAAAAAAATATTCGATTGAAGATCTTCTTGGCTCTCATTTGCTTTAATTTTTCAAAGACGTCAAGCCTGAGGACGTCTTCCGCGAATAGCACCACTAATAAGAGAAATTACAAAGGCGATTAAAAATACTAAAAATAAAATTTTAGCAATTTCAGTAGCACCTGCTGCAATTCCAGAGAATCCAAACAGAGCAGCTATCAACGCGAATATAAAAAACGTTAATGACCAACTGAGCATAATGTTCTCCAATCTCACTGCAATCTGCTCTATCTTATTTTTTTTAAAATCTGACTTTCGTACGATTCTTTCTGTTTCTACTTAAAGCATTCTATTCCACGAAAGGAACCTTCTCTATGAAGACTATGTTTTTGAATGCTAAAGTTTTGATATTTTTTCTGATTACAATTGTTCTGCCCATGAGTGGAGCATCTATTTTTGCAAATATAAATGCCAGTGATCAAAAAAACAACAAGGCAGATATAGATCTCAGTGCAAAGATTAGAAGAGATATTATGAATAATGATGATCTCTCTTTTAATGCAAAAAATATCAAAATTATTACTCGAGATGGAAATGTCACTCTCAAAGGTGACGTGAACAACGTCAGCGAGAGATCTTGGATTGAACAGCGAGCGCAAGCTATCGCTGGTGAAGAAAATGTAAAAAATGAACTAGCAATCGCTACACCTCTAAAATGAAAGGATATTTTTATGTTGAATATGAAAAACATTGCAGTATTTGGAATTTTTAAAGACCGAGTCGGAGTCGAGAGCGCGGTTTCTCAACTCAAAGCTCAGGGTTTCAGAAATACAGACGTCTCTGTATTAATGCCTGAGTCCATTTCTACTCGAGAATTTGCTCATGAAAAAGGAACAAAAGCTCCCGAGGGAACGGTCGCCGGTGTCAGCACCGGGGCTATTTTAGGTGGAACTTTAGGATGGCTCGTAGGAGCTGGTGCCTTAGCTATTCCGGTGATCGGTCCGCTTGTTGCGGCTGGTCCATTGCTCGGTCTTCTTGCAGGGGCCAGTGCCGGCGGAGCCTTAGGCGGGATAGCCGGAGCCCTTATCGGAATGGGAATTCCGGAGTACGAAGCCAAACGATACGAAGGATTCGTCAAAGAAGGTGGAATTCTTTTATCTGTTCATGCCGATAATCGTGAATGGGCAGATAAGGCCGAAAAACTTCTTAAAGAAGTTGGCGCAAAAGATGTATCGAGTGCAGGCGAAGAGCGCGTCGATGTTCTCAAGAAAAAAGTGAGTTAAGTGGTTTAATATTTGTTATTTTATTAATCAAATGTTGAGACACCTGAAAAAGAGGGCTTCATTGATGAAGTCCTCTTTTTTCAATACTACTAATACAACACAGTCTTTTTTTGTTTTGCTTATTAACAAAATATCTAAAGATGATCTTCCAACGCTGTCGGCGGCACTCGCTTATTATTCATTGTTGTCGCTGGCACCACTTTCGGTTGCGCTCTTATTTTTTTGGAGTTTTTTACCCCTTTCTAGTTCTGAAAACTTACTTTTACATCTTCAAGAATGGATCGGACCTCAAGGTGTAGAAGCCGTTAAAACGGTCTTCGAAAATAATCGCCAACCCAATTTAAGAGCCTGGGCCGGAATTCTAACGCTGCTTGGAATTTTTATTTTTGGAACCGGTGCTTTTAATCAACTGCAATCTTCTCTTCATCGAATTTGGAATATCAATTTTTCGTTTACAAAGTCTTGGCTAACGCAACATATCTTCTCCGTTTTTATTTTCTTTGGAATTATTTCATTTCTTTTTCTTTCGAGCATTGTCGTTTTTATTGCCCGAGCATTTGAATCCGAAACTCAACTGATGGTCATGCCTTTTATTCCTTTAACGCTTGGAGTTTTTCTTTTTTTTGGAATTTCAGGTCTCTATCGATGGTTATCTAAAAAACAGATCACGTGGGTTGCTGCATTTCAAGGAGCCGCATTTACTGTTCTTTTATTTGAAGTCGGCAAATCTCTTTTTCAAATCTATTTAAGACAAACGGTTGTTGCGAACGCCTATGGCGCCGCAAGCTTCTTAGTCATTTTTCCGCTTTGG
The DNA here is from genome assembly GCA_017302715.1 of Deltaproteobacteria bacterium. Taxonomy (GTDB): domain Bacteria; phylum Bdellovibrionota; class UBA2394; order UBA2394; family UBA2394; genus JAFLCD01. Next base: position 59,996 of record JAFLCD010000007.1, on the reverse strand, counting down.
ATTTTTTACTCTTCCTTCATTTTTTTAACAGGTGCCGAAATTGCTTATCTTGTAAGAGACCGACTTCCTATTTGGAATACGAGTCTTCGAAGCACAAAAAGGCGTGTGATCTTTTTTGTCATTTTAGGAATTTTATGTCTTCGATTTTTAGCTCCCGAGATTATTCGCTACGAAATAAATAAAGATCTCCAAAAATCTAAATCGTGGAAAGGTTATATCAACGATCTTCGCTTAGGAGTATTTGCAGGAGTTGTTGAGATTCGCGAGGCCGAATTTACAGAGAAAGAAATCAATGTTTATGTAAAACGCTCTCAAGTCGATTTAAGTTGGTGGAGTCTTTTAAAGCGAGAATTAAGATTTGATATTTTATTGGCAGATATTTCGGTTTTGGTTCGCACAGAAAGGCAGGCTCCTTCGACAAAGACACCTTCCGAGAAACCCACCTGGAGAGAAATAAAAGAAGAAATTAAAACTGCATGGCCTGTCTATATAGATAGATTAGAAGTAAAAAATTTTAATTTAGAATTAAAGGATCAAGAAGAAAATGCATTTCCGCCCTTTCGCCTAGAGGGGGTTCGTCTCATTGCTGAGAATATTTGGAATGATCTTGAGAAGCAGGAGGGAGCGAGCAATATTCATTTTGAAGGTGTGACGAGCGGAGATGGCAAACTTGAAGGGCAGATGAGAATGTCTGCCTTTTCACCCAGTCCCAATTTTAAAGGCCAATTGAAAATAAAATCTCTAGATCTTAGGGCATTTAATTCTTTTTTTAGAGAAAAAGCAAATTTTGATCTTCAAAGTGGAAAGCTAGATATTGTTTCTGAGTTTGCAAGCCGGGACTGGGTGCTCGACGGATATTTTAAACCTATGATTTCTGATCTTAAGTTTTTGGATCTCAGTAAAAAATCCGAGAAGAAAAGTTTTTGGCGAATGGTTTGGGAAGGCATGCTTCAAATGTTTGCTGCGATTCTAAAAAATAAAAACACAGAAGAAGTTGCGAGTAAGATTCGATTCTCAGGTCGGCTAGATAATCCTTCAACGCGACCTTGGTCTGCTGTGACAAGTATTTTAAGAAATGCATTCGTAGAATCTTTAGGCGCCGGTTTTGATAGAGACTTAAAAGTAGCTCCAAAATTTCCAGCGCCTAAAAAATAAAATTTATTTTTCTATCGTCTTTGGCACAGATGGAAGAGGAATTTTGTCTGGAGGAAATTCAGGTTTTGGATTCAAGTTTTTAGGAGGAATGCTTTTATCTGGCAAAGCGCTTAACATGCTTCCAACTTCAACTCCTTTAATGCCTTCGACAGCGGCCTTAACCATTTTCGTATCGATCGTTTTGCCTTTTTGATCCGAAATGACCATAAGGATATTTTTACCTAAATCTATTTTGGCCATCGAGACGCCCTCTATTTGATGAACCGCAGATTCAACCTGGATTCGATTAAATTCAGAAACACCTAATATATGCCAGCTTTGGGCTGAGAGGACGGGTGGCATAAAGTTGAAAGCAAGAATACTCAATGGAATAATTTTTAAAAAATTTTTCATTTTTAAATTTTAAAGTGTTTACAGCTCAATCTCAGCTGACCAAAGTTAGTTTGATTTGAATTACAGATCGAATAGGGTTTTTGCTTAAATTAAAAGCTGAAAGGATTTCTATATGGCTATTTTAGTAACGATCATTATCGGATTTATCATTGGTTTGGTGGCGAGATTTATTATGCCTGGAAATGACGCCAAAGGTTTTATTTTAACTACCGTTGTAGGTATCGTTGGCGCTGTTTTTGCAACATATATAGGACAAGCTATCGGATGGTATCAATATGGTGAACCGGCAGGATTTTTTGCCTCAGTTCTTGGTGCAATTGTTTTGCTAGGCGTTTTGCGTTTGGTTCAGGGCAAAAAAGTTTAGGCGCGAGGTTAATTTACGCATTCGCTGATTTCGTGAAAGAAATCGCGATAAATGCATTCGAACTTTCGCGGGGCTTGCTCAAGCTCTAGCCCCGTGGAGCCCGCACCTAAAATAACTAAATCTCCTGGAATGCAAACTCGTGAAAGTTGCTCTCTTAGTTGTATTAAATACTTAGTAAGTCTCTCTGCTTCTGCTAGATCGGCTTGAGGATCAATTCCACCTAAGAAAAATGTTTTAGGTACAGGCAGCTCCAGGCGGCTAACAAATTCTAATAGATCCATTTTAAAAAAAGATTGAGCTACAGATTTTTTAAAACCTTCGAAGTCTTCTCGAATATGATTTAAATCGACTCCAATATAAGATTTAGCTTTAAAAAATTCGGCAATGATCTGAGGCGCCAAAGAGATTGTAGGATCGCCGGATCCCAAATCGATAAAATATTTTCCAGAAAGCTTTTCTTCAAACAATTGTCCTAAAGGTAGGAGATCTTTTTTTTGAAAATAATTTATATCTTTTTTTAAATCGGGCAGAGCTCCCAAGGAGTAACTAGAGTCCGGATCATATCCGCAGTTAAAACTGAAAGCCAGCAACCAGTCTGAAAATGTATGGGTTTTAGCGCAATCCTCAAAGGGAGACTTTTGGCTCAGGTCTAAGATTTGTGGATCAGGGTTTGCAATTAAAAACTGGGATCTAAATGAAGTTTTCATATTTAAAGATCTATTTGTTATACTGGATTTTGAGATGGGAGCTAAACCAAATATCTTTATTCTAACAGATAGCGATTTAAATCGAGGAAAAATCGAATCGGCGCTTCTTCCTCATTTTGAGTTAAGCTTTTTTACGGCGACGGATCAGGTTCTTGCCGAACTTCGTAAACGCATTCCTGATCTTATTATTATTGGTCAGATGGTGGATGGCTTAAAGACTTTTTCCTTTATCGATAAGGTAAGAAATAATCCCATTACCCGAAGGCTTTCTTTTGTCATTATTTCTCGCGAATCCAGCAATGAATTTGTCGAGAAAGGAGTTCGATCTGGAGTCAGTCATTATATAGGAATTCCTTTTGAGCCAAAGATGTTGGTCGAAAAAATTAAATTTGCTCTAAAGCAAGGACAGACCTCAAGCCAAGAAAAATATTTTAGTTTAAAAGCAGAGCATGAAACGCACGTAACTGCGTTTGGAAGAATTTCTTTCATTTCAGAAAAAGGAATTCACATTGAGACTCATCTTAAACTTAAAGATGGGGAGAAAATTCATATGGGCAGTGCTCTAAGCGCTGCTCTTCAAAAACCAACTTTAGAAATTCAAGTGACGGGGACAAGCTCGGATACATTTTATAATTATCCTTTTGCTGTTGATGCAGACTGGGTTGAAGAAGATACAAAGCAAAAAGTAAAACAATGGATTCAAGCCAATAAACATTTAAATTCTCCAAAAAAAGCAAAAATTCTTATCGTTGCATCTGATATTTCATTTGAAGAAGGCATTTCAAAAGTAATTAATTTATCTTTTTACAGCATTCGATTTGTTCCGAATGTTGCTAAAGCGAATGAAGACATTCCCTTTATGAAGCCAGCATGTGTCGTAGTTTCGAGCGCCGATTGGATTAAATTAAGTGCCGGCGATAAAACAAAATTTTTTCAGGCTCTCGATAAATCAAAGTCTGCTTGGATTCTTTCGGGAGATTTAGTGGGAGAGCAGCCCGCTTGGCCTCTTCCACCATTTCAAACTCCGACGGATCCGGCTTCTATCGCCCAAGGTATTGAGGCTGTAGTGAAACCTATTTTGCCTGAAGAAGGCCGGCTGTATTTTTCAAAAAATTTAGAGGACTCGCGTTTAAAAATTTATTTTGACGCGAAGACTCTGATTTTAGGGGAACTAGGTGCAAAGCTTGCGCTTACGAGAGAGGTTTTGCCTCCGTGTAATTTACAACTCAGTTTAAAAGTTTTTTCTGAGCAAGAATTGCGCAATCCCTATGTGCGAGCTTGGCCGCCGACTTCTCGAGTTTCTTCTTCAGACTCAGAGAAAGGAAAATATGCTTTTTCTGTAGACTGCCATTTTTTAGGGATCAATGATCAGCAGGGCCAGGCTATTCGAAAATTTTTAATTGATGAGCAGATGAAAGATCGTCGAAAAAAAATTGAAGACGTAGCTCCTGTAAAAAAGGATCAACCCGTCCCCACAAAAAAAGATAATTAATGGATAAGTGACAATTTCTGTCGCCGATCTATGTATTTCTATGCATCGAATTCTTCACATTTATTTTATTTTTGAGAGGGGTGTTTTCATGGGCAGAAAACATTAGAATATGGAGGTAGTATAAGTTCTGGGGGTTAAGGGAGAATGCATGAAATTTTTTGCTAAAGAAGATGCCGCTCTCGAAGTGGCTGCGAGTAAAATTAGCATTTTACTTATCGAAGATAACGCTGCCGACGTAGAAATTTTTAAAAAAGTTATCGAGCGAGCTGCTGATGCAAATCTCTATCGCATTGAATCTGCAAAAACTTTAGCGAAGGCTCAAAAGCTAATCGAAAAAGAGAAATTCACAGTCATCATTTTAGATCTTCATCTTCCTGATGGTAAGGGCCTAGAAACTATAGAATTTCTTAAAAGTTTGGGCATTGAAATTCCCATTATCGTCATGACGGGAATGGATGATGGAAAAATTGGTATAGAAGCCGTTCGACAAGGAGCTCAAGAATACATTGTGAAAGGATCTATTAATGGAAACCTTTTATCTGATTCTATTAAGCATGCGATCGAAAGGCATAAAATTGTTTATGGGTTAGAAAAAGAAAAAGATCAGCATCAATATTTTGCAGATCATGATCATTTAACCAATTTGCCTAATCGTAAATTATTGTACGCTCATTTTGAGCTGGCCATCGCTCAGGCCCAACGCACATCCAAATCTTTAGCCGTTTTATTTTTAGATATAGATGATTTTAAGCTTACGAATGATACGTATGGCCATGTCGTTGGCGATCAATTGCTTAAAAGTTTAGCGAGTCGACTGACAGGCTGCCTTCGTGCAGGCGATATGGCGGCGCGACTTGGCGGGGATGAATTTATGGTGGTCTTATCGAATGTTGAAAGTCCTCGAGCGGCGGGTATCGCGGCCGAAAGAATTTTAGATTCGATTTCGCAAATGTATGAAATAGACAAATTTAAAATTAATCCGACGTTTAGTATCGGGATCAGTTTATTTCCGCAAGATGATGGAAGTGCGGATGGATTAGTCTCAGCGGCCGACGTTGCTATGCTTCAGGCTAAGCAACTTGGAAAAAATCAATACGGATTTTTCTCACCACAGATCAATGTAAAGGCTCAAGAAATTAAAGAGTTGGAATCTCAACTCATGACGGCCTTCAAAAATGGAGAGTTCGATATTCACTATCAACCCGAATATCAACTTTCTGATAAAAGTGTCACGAGTGTTCAAGCACTTATTCGATGGAAGCACCCAGAGCTCGGGCTCGTGCCAGCAAAACATTTTATTCCATTTATCGAGCAGAATGAATTTCTCTTAACTTTAAATTCTTGGATTTTAGAAAAAACAGCAGAGCAAATTAAAAATTGGAAAAAATTAAAAGGAATTTCCATTCCCGTTTCATTGAATTTAGCTCCCGCCGCTTTTAGAAATGAAGATTTTATAAAAAATTTTGAAGCGACTCTTAAGAAATATAAAATAGATGGTTCAGAATTTAGATTAGAAATGAGAGAAGCTGATATTTTAAATTATCGTGAAAAGGCTCTTACTTTTTTAAACTCTTTATCTGCCTTAGGAATTCAATTGGTTCTGGATGGATTTGGTGTGGGAATTTCGTCTATTACTCAACTTGAAAAACTTCCTTTAAATGCTGTGAAAATTGATAGATCTCTCATTCATAAATGCGAGGATCCTCAAACAAAGAGCATGATTAAAGCCATTGTGGATATTGCTCATGGCTTTCGTTTAGTGGCGATTGGTGAAGGGGTAGAGACTGAGTCTCAGTTAGAAATTTTGAAAACTCTGAATTGTGATAGAGTTCAGGGATTCTTTCTTAATAAGCCGTTACCTGCCGAACAGATGATGATCATTTTGAGTTCAAAAATTCACATCTAACTAAAGTTAGATGCCGGGCAAAGTGTTTCATTTTGCTTTTTAAAATTAAATATGTTTTAGATCGATCAAATGAAATCCTCTTTTTCTTTTCTATCACCAGTGTCAAAAAAAATAGGTTTTGTTTTCCTTCTTGGAGCAGGTCTCCTATTAGGTAAGACACATCTCGCAATTGGAGACGGCGGCGGTGGCGGCGGCGGCGGTCATCCTCGTTATTATTGCGACTTCTATATGGATGAGAACACCGGTGAAGATACAGCTGCGTGCTATAGATCTAGCGACTCTAGTCGTCTGACGATGGGTCAGACGAATTCATCTAATCAAGGTGTTATAGAATCGGATCGGCAGAGCGATGAAGGGTCAGTTTATATGAATCCTCCCATTGATTTACTTTGTGTTGGAGAGCCACTTTTATTGCCACCAAATTACAACGGCAACTTGATGACGGTTGAATATCCTGAACTCTATTGTAATACAGTTTTAGGTTCGACCTTTTGCTTGGACTCTCTTGAGAACACGACAGGGATTGTTTGTTCAGAATTTCTTTAATCTAAAATCGAGAGGCCTTTTGATATCGAGAATTTTTACCTTTGCCAACTTTCTCGATAAGGCCTCTGTCCGATAGCGTTTTTAATTCACGCTTCGCATAAGCAGGACTAATTTTTAACATTTTTTCAACGGTTAACCTATCGATCGATTGATGACTTTCTATAAATTTAAAAATCCAGTCTTGGCGTTCCGATAAATTATCAAGAGGAGTGCTCATACTTATGATTGCATATCGAATCTTTGAATCCATTAAGTACTGCGAGCCCTGAGTTTGAAGTAAGCTTTCTTTTGATCCTTGTTTTAAAAGTTCCCGCAGCCTTTTGATGGCCGTGTAAATGCGAGTATCGTGAACAAGAGGGTTATATTTTTCTTGCCAGATATGTGAAGTCAAAAGTTCTTTGGATGTTTCTTTACCTGCTCTCAAAATAAAAAATCTTAGAATATTCTCTAAAAGTGGCTGAGAATTTAGATCAAAACTTTTTTTGCCAATTCGACATTTGGCTTTTGTTTCATCAATAACGATATCGTAATTATTCATCGAAAACTCATTGAGTTGATAGTCGTAATAAATATTTTCACTATTCATGGTTTTAACTCGAAATGTTCTAAAAATATTGAGCCCTAGTCTCGTCAATAAAAGATCAAAGAAGCTTTTCTGTGCCGAATCAATGGAAGGAGTCGCTGGAGGCTTAGATTCCAATAAAAATGGACTCAAAATAAGACCGAGATAGGCATAAGGACTTGTCGATGGGATGCTGGTCATCTGCTTTTCAAAATTACTTTGAGCTCCCAATTTAAGATGAGCGATTCCTAAAATAGCTTTTGCAAGATCAGTAATAGGAAGCGGATCAAAGAGTGAAATGAGATCTACCGCCTTAGTGGATTTTGAAAGAGCTGCATCGAAACGTTCAAAATGTAGATCTGCCATAGAAAGCCCTAAAAGATTTAAAAACTCCCAATAGTGAAAAGAATATTTTTCGGCCAATGGCAAAGAAATATAGAATTCTTGTTCCGCTCGTTTAATTTGACCCATTAAAAAAAAATGAATGCCTCGTAAAAATTTTAACTGAAGATGTAAAATCGAATCCGTATCGCTTTCGTTAAATTCAGAAGCTAAAAGAACATCGGAGACGTCGTGAAGAAAATACGAATTAAAATTAAGCTCTAAATGTGTGGTCAGTAATTCCACCACTAATTTTTTATCCAATGACTCGTAATTTTTTTTAAGAATACTTTTCTTGGGCTGTGCCAGCGCGGGGTTGAGATAAGCGCTTACTTGCGATTTCATATGTTCAAAAAATTGCCCGTAAGATCCTGGATTGATCGTAAGTGGTTCTAAAACTGCCATAGCAGCTAAAAAGTGAGAGGAGCCGCAATAAGCTTGAGCTATTCTTTTTAAAATACTTATCTCATTGGAGTGAAAGATTTTTTCTGTCAGTGGAGGCGTCATTGCAATAAGAATCTTTATTCCCTCTCGAAATCTTCCTGCGCTAATCAGCGTCATGGCTCTAAAATGTTTGCAAAATTCAATAATATATTCGAACGAGTAACGTCTGCATTCTGCTTCGATAGAATCAAGGGCCTCTAAAGAAGTTTCTCTCCCTAAATTATAATTCATGCAAAATGTATTGTAGGCAGACATAAGCTCTTTTGATTTTAGTCCAGAAGATTTGTAAAAGTTGGTGGCGCTTGAGTAGTGATAAGCCGCTTCTGCTAATTCACTTCGTGCTTCATAATAAAGTCCATAAACAAATTCTAGATCTCCTCTAAGCGTTGATTGGTCGAGGTGTTTTAAATTTATGGATCGTCTAGCTGTTTCTAGATTTTCAATGCAAGATTTTAGATCTCGCTGAAGAAGCATATAAGCTTTTTCAATCTGTGCGTGGATGTGATTTAAATCATGCTCATGAGTTTTTTCTAAAATAAGATGTATATAACGAAGAGCTTCTTCAAACTCAGAGAGTAGATAAAGCGTCTTTGCAATCATAAAATAAAGCTGAAATTTTTCTTCTTCTGAGAAATCCCTCTTCAATGCTTTTTTTAATTCTTCCAACGCTTCATGCGGTCGTTTGAGATAAACGAGCGATTTTCTTCTCAGCAAAATAGAAGCGCACGAAAGCTGAGAGGAAAAAGTTTCGCTTAAATAAAGTAAGTCAATCGTATCTCCCGTTCGATCCATCTCGGGCGCAATTTTTTCAAAGATTTGAATTGCTTCTTTTTCTTGCTCAAGTTTTATGAATTGAAATAATTTTTCTTTCTCAGATAGATGAGCTTCATTTTCAGAAAACTCTTTCAGAAGTATATGAATCTGCTCCTTCTCGAGATCTCCTAAAGTTTTTCTAATAAACCTTTTAGTATCGGCGATGAGAGCGTATCTATCAAACGACATCGTTAAAAAGCCAACTTCAAGAAGCTGTTGAAGATCTTCTTTAGACACTCTGCTTAAGACTTTTGACTCAAGAGCAGAGTCGTATTGCACTAATGAAGCCGTTTTCAATAAATCTGAAACTTCTACGCTCAGTGATTGAAATATTTTGTAAAAGTATGAATCACGTGCGTTTAAAATATTGGCTTGAAAATCTTCTTCACTTAAAGCTCTGCCCTCAAGAATGGCAGGAGAGAGCAATAGTTTGATTAAAAATGGATTTCCTGCAGTCATCTTGAAAATATTTTCAATCATTTTGTCTGCGGACGAAGGAAGCTTGACGTGAGACTTAGAAATCATTTCAACCGTTTCTTCAAAACTTAAGCCCACATTGTGAAATACAAATAAATCAAGAGCGAGCGAAGGATCCAAATCAGGTAAGGTATCCCCCGAAGCAATCAAAGTTCCGTCGGTCATATTTCTAATGACGAATTCGATGAACTGTTTTGCGTTTCGCACTTTGTGCAAATTATCGATAATTAAAATTCGATGTTCGCGATCGCAAAGTTGTACCAGTTGTTCGAAAAGTTCTGGAAGAGAGCGACTAGTGGGTTTGGTATCTAAGGTTAAAAGAATTTGCTCTAATGCCGAAGACAAATCCAAGGAGTCAGAAAAAGAAATAGTGGTAACGGGTTGTGCAGACGCTCTAAGTTTTATGGCAATTTGTTGGAGGAGAGTACTTTTTCCTGAGAGTGGCTTGCCGCGTACAAAAATGGTGCGAAAGCGTGCCCTTTCGCTTTCAATTCTTGAAAGCGCCTTATCGAACCAGACGATCGAAGGAGAAAGCCTCAGGTTCATACCCACGAATTCTCTACTTCATGCTGATTTATTCAGCTACTAAACAAGGTTAGTTTTCTACTAGCCCCCTGAAATGACTAAGGTTTTTACAGCTCATTTTGCCTCTCCTTGGAGCTACTTAAAAAATGTGAGTAAATTCAATTATTTAACATGCAAGTGAATGTCAGCCCAAATCAGTTCTAGAGATAGGGAGCTAGGACTATGGTCTCTTCATGTTGGGTTTAATTGGTAGAGAATCAGATTTAAAATTAAGAATTGTTTCTAAACCTCGAGTTTCTCATCAGCACGATCGAGTTCTTTTAAGGGTTTCTGATGGAAAAGATCTTTTAGGTTTGTGTCGATTATCTTTTTCTTCCAGTCAACCGCTCGAAGACGACGAGCATCTCTATGATATAAATCGCTTTGAAACAATGTACCCACGAGGCGTTGTCCTCTTAGAACATTTTTTTTCTGAATCACATCCTGACGAAAAGCAAATTTTAGAAGATTTGGTAAAGACAGCTTTTAAATTGGCTTTGAAAAGAAATTCAAGCGTCATGATTATCGGTTGTCGTTCTGAAGTTCATTTGCAGATTCTGCTTCAATTAGGTTTTCGTTTGTATATTCGAAATTCTTATGAGTCAGAACAAGGCTTTCGAACTCCTTTAGTATTATTTATTCAAGATGAAGCTCACTTAAGACTCTATGACTCTCCACTTTTAGATATTCTGATGGAGAGCAGGCTCGAACTTTCAAAAATCGAAAGCCGGCCTTCACCCGACGATTTGTCTGGAACGAATCTATCTTTAATGAGTGCTTCGATCGGATGATTTTTAGACTATTTTCTCTGTCTTTATTTATTCTTTGGCATTTCATTTCGTTTGGAAGCGAGGTGGAGGCTGTTGATTCTTTAAAGCCTTCTACTTTAACCGTCAGATTGAAATCGGATCCTCAAAATTTAAATCCGCTCTTGAATGTCGATGATTATGCTGACCCACTTTTTGATAAAGTTTTTGATACCTTACTTTTTTTCAATCCCCTGACGGGTAAGCCTGAGGGTAGGCTCGCTGAATCCTGGAAAATTTCTAAGGATGGCTTGCAATACGATTTTTTTCTAAGGCCCGCCATCTTTCACGATGGCGTTAAGCTTACTGCGATAGATGTAAAATTTACTTTTGATAGTTTATTGAATCCAAAAATAGATTCGGGGCACCTTCGAAGTAATTACGAAGAATTAAAATCAATAGAAGTCATAAGCCCCAATCAAATTCGTTTCAAAATGAAGACGCCTTATTTTCGAAGTCTCATTTTAATTGGCAGGCAATGCATTGTGCCCAAGCATATTTATAATCAGGCAAATTTTAATTCTCAGTCCGCCAATCGACAGCCAGTGGGATCAGGACCCTACGTTTTTAAAACTTGGGATGCGGGCCAAAAAATTCTTGTAAGTAAGTTTAAAGATTTTTGGGGAAACAAAATCGCGCCATGGAAAGGGCGTTACCAATTTGATCAAATTCTTTATCGCATCATTACGGACGATGCAGTGGCCGCCATCGCACTTAAAAAAGGAGATATTGATTTTTTAGATCCAAGCCCATTGCGTTTTGTTCAAGATTTTTCGGATGAGAAATCAGACAAAGAATTTTTTAAATTGAAATACGAAACCGAAGACGGAAATGGATACAATTATATTGGTTGGAATCTTCGTAGGCCACTTTTTCAATCCAAAGATTTTCGACAAGCTTTGGCCTATGCAATGCCTCGAGAAGAAATAAAAGAGAAAATTTATTTAGGTTTAAGAGAATTGGCCGTCGGACCTTTTCCACGAGCGAATCCAAAAACAGATCTAAAGGTAGAGCCCATTTTGTTTGACTTAGAAAAAGCGAAACAACTTTTATCTAAGGCAAATGTGTCAGATAAAACTATTTCATTTGAATTACTGATTCCTTCTGGAAGCTCAGAAGCCGAGAGAATGGCCCTTATTTATCAATCTATTTTAAAAAAATTAAATATAGATATGTCGGTACGATCTTTAGAGTGGACCGCTTTTATGACGCAGGTTCGATTGAAAAAATTCGATGCCTTTATGATGAGTTGGGGCGCGTTGCAAGATCTTGATCCTTATCGCTATTGGCATTCAAGCCAGACTGAAGATGGAAATAATTTTATTGGATATAAAAATGCGCGAGTGGATTTTTTACTTTTAGAAGCTCGACAGACCTTAGATGCAAAAAAAAGAATGTCTTATTATAGAGAAATCAGTCGAATTTTAGCGGATGAAGCTCCGTATCTGTTTTTATTTGAAAAACCTTCACTTCTACTTGTATCGAAAAAAATTCAAGGTGTGCTTCCTATCGGAAAACTAGGACCTTTTGAAGCGGCTTGGTCTAAGGCGAAATGATGCGAATGGATGAACGTAAAAATCAGTATGCGCTTCAATTTGCGTTCATTTTTATCTTCTATTTTTTTACTGGATATTATGGATTAAAAGTTGGCGCTGTGAGCGTCTTTGCCACTTTGATCTGGGCTCCGTCTGGAATCGCTTTATTTTCTTTATATCGTTTGGGTTATCGATATTGGCCGGCCATTGCGTTAGGAGCGTTTTGCTTAAATATATTTATAGGAGCTTCGTGGCTGACTTCGTTTGGAATTTCAATTGGTAATACTTTAGAAGCCGTCATCGGTGTTTATCTTTTACGAAAATTTCAATTTGATGAATCTCTTGAGAAACTTCGTGACGTCATACGTTTTGCGGTTTTGGGAGCTCTCATCAGTACTTTATTCAGTGCGACTATTGGGGTGGGCAGCCTTTGGATCACATCTTCCATTAACTACGAGGAATTAAAGAATACGTGGCTTACCTGGTGGCTTGGAGATGTCGTGGGGGACATCGTTGTTGCTCCATTTCTTTTTATATGGTTTAGAAAATCTTTTGCTCCACTTCTTATTTCTCAAAGAAAAATTTTATTTTATATAGAGTCTCTCGCCATTATTTTTTCTGTCGTTGTTCTCAACATTGGAATTTTTAGCGGATGGTTGAATATTCCAAGAAGTTATTTTGTTTTTCCATTTTTGTTATGGACTGCGATGAGATTTGGTCAGCGAGGAACGGTCGCTATCATCTTTTTAACAAGTGTGGTTTCGATTAGTAGTTTAGTTATAGGATATGGAGCCACTTCGGGTGGAGAACTCAGCGCTCTATTGTTTCATCTGCAAACATTTTTAGGAATTTTTGCTCTCACAGGAATGATTTTTGCGGCTGCAATTACGGAGCGAAAGTTAGCGCAGTTAGATTTAGAGAAAGCAAAATCAGAGTTAGAAGCTCGAGTTCAGAAAAGAACGGCAGCTTTAGAGTCGGCCACTCAGCGAGTTCATGATCTTTATAATAATGCACCTTGCGGATATCACTCTATTGATGCCAACGGAAAATTTGTTCAGGTCAATAATACGCTTTTAAATTGGCTTGGATATCAACGCGACGAAGTTATTCTCAAAATGAAAATAATAGATTTATTAAATGAAAAGCATCTTCATAAGTTCAATGAGATTTTCCCGGCATTTATTAAAAATGGCTTCGCAAGAGATATTGAATTTGAGTTGAAACGTAAAGATGGTTCATGGATGCCTGTGCTCTTAAGTGCGACCGCTATCTACGATAGTTCTGGAAAATTTGTAATGAGTCGCTCAACAGTAATTGATTTGACTGAGCGACGTCGTGCTGAAGAGCAGCGACTTAAATTTCTTCAAGGAAATGCTGCAAGAAAAATGGCCGAGACCGCGGCCAATCGTTTTGCCTTTTTATCCGAAGCCAATAAAATTTTAGTTTCATCCTTGGATCAAAAAAATGTTCTCAACCGATTGGCAGATTTGATTGTTCCGGTATTAGCGGATTGGTGCATTATCGATTTAGTAGAGAGCGATGGACGTATTAATCGAGCCGTCGTTTATCATCGTGATCCGGGAAAGCAAAAATTAGCCGAACGTATTAAAACTAGATACGCCCCTAAAACAGATGCTCCTTATGGACCTGCAGCCGTGATTCGCTCGAGAAAATCGGAACTTTTGCCGCTTATTTCGGATTCATTATTAATGGCGATTTCTCACAACGAAGAACACTTAGAACTTTTGCGTGACGCCGGACTTCGATCAGCCATTACGGTTCCACTGGTTGTTCGAAATAGAACATTGGGATCCATTTCTCTCATCTCTGCCGAATCTCATCGAAATTATGGAGAAGAGGATCTTACACTTGCTGAGGAGCTAGCTCATCGAGCCGCTCTGGCTGTGGATAACGCTCGCCTTTATGAAGAAGCTCAGCAGGCGATTCAAGCCCGCGATGATTTTTTTGCGATTGCCTCTCATGATTTAAAAAGTCCGGTGCGAACAGCGAGTTTACAACTTCAACTTTTAGAGCGAAATGCCAAGGAGACGATGCCCGACTTAATTGCATCGTCTCCTGATTTTACAGAAGGTCTCGATGTCGCCAAACGACAGATGAAGCAACTTTCTGGATTGCTTGAAAATTTTCTAGATGTCGTTCGAATGCGTTCGAAAGGTTTAGAGTATCGTTACGAAAAAACAGATCTTGCGGCCATGGTTCAAGATATTTTTGAACGAATGAAAGAAGATGCTCGAGTCGCTGGATCAGAACTTATCTTAGTCAAAGAAGAAGATGTCGTGGGTGAGTGGGACAAAATGCGATTAGAGCAAGTCATTGTTAATCTGATTTCAAATGCCATAAAATTTGGAGAAAAAAAGCCAATCACTCTCTCACTTGCGAAAATAGCTGAAAAAATTCGTCTTGAGGTTGCCGACCAAGGCTGTGGCATTGAGAAAGATGACCTTAAAAGAATTTTTGGCAGATTTGAGCAGGGAGCTTCTACTCAAAAAAGTGCAGGCGTGGGTTTAGGCCTCTATATCTGCAAGCAAATCGTTCTTTCGCATCAAGGCGAAATTTGGGTAGAGAGTGAACTCGGCAAAGGTGCTCGCTTTATTGTAGAAATTCCAAGATATAAAGTATCAAAAAGATTTTCGTCTGGAGAAAAAAGAGCTTAAGCTACCTCCCAATCATGGGTTCCAACTTCTCACTTTCTTTAAAATTATCAAAATTTTTGGGGCCTAAGCGCATCAGCCGCTCTGAATGGTTGAGTGAAATGAGCGAGAATTTCTTGGCTCATTCATTATATGGATTTCAAGGCGCCTTTGAAGGCGAGGCTTTTAGCCAAGAGAGAATTTTGGATTCAGATTTGCCGCCGTCGAGACGCGATTTGATTCGAGATCAGGATTTTATTTTATCTAAATTTTATTTTTCAGAAAAAAATGGTGCCGAGGCAGCTCGAAAAGAAATTTTAAATCAATTGGGTGATCAAATTGAAATTCAGCTAGAAGAAATTCCATTTGAAGATTGGAATAAAAAGTGGCGTGAAGCGTTTACCGGAGTCGATGTTTCCCCTTATTGGTCTATCGTGCCTCTTTGGAATGCCGAGAGATCTGTACCTTCTGGTCATCAAAAAATTGTCATGAATCCCAGCCTTGGTTTTGGGACTGGAGAGCATTCTACAACTCAACTTTGTTTAGCCGCTCTCGGTGAACTTTCATTAGAAGGAAAAAAGGTTCTCGATTTTGGAGCTGGGTCTGGAATTTTATCTGTAGCGGCAGCTTTAAAAGGTGCGGATGTGATAAGCATCGAAATCGATGAGATGGCTCTTCAGAGTGCTCAAGATTGCGCTGAGATGAATGGAGTTTCGGATAAAATAAAATTTTTTCAGTTTTTGCCTGAAAATTTTTCATCTCTTGCACCCTTTGATTTAGTCGTCGCTAATATTTTAAAAAATGTTTTGATCGAATTTTCGAGTACTCTTTCTAAATCTTTAGCTCCTCATGGTGATCTGATTCTTTCGGGTCTTTTAGAAAATGATTTGAAAGAAGTTCAAGATGTCTATCAATCCTATTTTGATCCTCGTCGAAAGTTTTCAGCTACGAATCTAAAAGAATGGTGGCGGCTACGTCTTGAGCAGTGATAATTTTGTTTGATGAAAATATGGATTAAAAGACTTCTTGCTGTTCTTGTTTTGGCGCTTGTTATTTGGCAGGCAAAGAAAATTGATTTTACAGAGGTTAAGTCGGCTATCTTAGCTGCGAATCCACTTTGGATTATTTTAAGTTTAGTGGGGCTTGCCGTCGTTTGGCTTTGTCGCTCCAGTATTCTTTGGTTTGTTTTTCAAGGTCGAAATCAAATTAAATGGTCTCTTGCGGCACTCGCCACCATGCTTGGCGGTATGATGGATCTGATTATCCCTGGCCGCTCAGGCTATTTTGTAAGATGGGCTGTTTTAAGTTTGAAGTCTAAGGCTTCAAAAGGCTTTGTTCTTTCAGCTGTGGCATCAGCTGTTTTACTTGAGGGGATTGTTTTGCTTCTTTTATTTTTAGGAGCCTTTATTTTTTCTCCAGAGCTCGGAGAAATGGCGTCCCCGTTGATTACTTTTTTCTTTTCTTTATTTGTAGTCTTTTTATTTTTCTGTTTTTTATTTTCAGATTCACTCGAAAATTTTTTACTTTCGACTCCGCTTAAGAAGTTTTCGGCCGTCGAAGCTCTTTTTGAAATTACTCGACGTCTTAAAGAACCAAAGGCTTTCTTCATAGGGTTGGGCTTGCCTTCGATAGCGTGGGGAGCTCAAATTTTTATTCTCTATTGTTTAGCAAAAGCTTTTGGATTTCATTTGAGTGTTTTTCAGATGGTGTTTTTGATTTTTTCAGTGAATTTAGCCATTTTAGTTCCGGTGGTTCCCGGTAATATTGGAACGATTCAGATCGTGATTGTGGCTGTTTTGGCCAAATTTGCGATCGAAAAAGACCATGCTCTTGCCTTTGCCATCGTCTTTCATGCGGTGCAAGTCATCCCTGTTTTGATTGTAGGAGGCATACTCTCGTTTTTCTTCCCCATTTCAAAGCAGAAATGGCGCCAGGTGGAAGAGGCCCAAAGTCATTGACCCATTGAAAAGGCTAAATATAGGGTACGAATGTTGTGAAACTGAGCGTTGTTATTCCCTGTTATAACGAAGAAATTCGTTTACTTACATTTAAAGACGAATGGTTAAAATTCGTTTTTAAATTCCATGAAAAAATATTTTCTCTTTTCCCGTCGATTGAACTTATTTTCGTCAACGATGGATCTAAAGATCAAACGCTTTCGATCTTGCAGTCTCTCTCTAAAGATTTAGCTTCCGATAAAGTTTCAGTGAAAATTGAATCCTTTGAAGTCAATCGGGGTAAGGGCTCTGTGGTGAGATCTGGTTTATTGAGAAGTCAGGGCGATTGGGTTCTCATTACGGATGTAGATCTTAGTTCTCCCTTGAAAGAACTTTTTAAACTGCAAAATTCTCAAGTGGATTTTGCATTTGGAAGCCGCGCACTCAGTGATTCTCAGATTACTCGATCGCAAAATGGACTACGACCTCAGCTTGGTCGTGTGTTTAATAAGTTCATGCGATTCATGACGGGAATTCCGTTTTTAGATACTCAATGCGGATTTAAATTGATTCGCGGAGATCTTGCTCGCGAGATCGCTACGGAGATGCAAGAAAATCGTTTTGCTTTTGATGTCGAGATGATTTTACTTGCGCATGGTCGAGGTGCGAGCATGAAAGAGATCGCCGTAGAATGGCAACATCAGGAACCTTCGCGAGTTTCTCCAATTAAAGATGGAATTCGAATGGCTTTTAAAGTGATTGAATTTTCAAAAAGATTTCCGCACTGGGATTCTGTTCAACCTTTAAGTTTCCAAACTCCAAAGCCTTCTCGAATGCCCAGATAGTCGTAATGCTCTTTTAGATACGAATAAAGTTCGGGATAATCTTTTACAGGAAAATATTGATAGTCGTTAAGTGATGCAGAAGACGTATCGATAAAAAGTTTTGGCTTTTTATTGGCGAAGTCTTGAAGATAAAGAGCCATCGCTTTAGCAGAGGGATTTTTTACTGAACTTGCAAATCCTGCAAGTCGCCCCGAGACATAATCAGCCGGAATAAATCTTGTTCCTGAACCTCGTTCGCTTGCCACATAAATTTGAGAAGCCATTCCCCAAACGACAATTCGATCTTCAGGCTGAGAGAGTTGTTTGATTTCTTGAGAAATATTTGAAATTTGCTTTTGAGTGTTCTTGTCAAAGCTTGCTACTTTTCGGTTGGGATAAATGATTTGAAAAATTTCATCTCGAAAAGTGGTGATTAAAAAGAAAACAGTAAAAGGTATGGCGAGTCCCGCAATGGTTAATTTTTTAAATCGCGGATTTTGAATTAAAAAATAAACTCCCGGAGCAGCAAGAATTGTTAAAAACCAAGCTACGGGGACAAAATAATGAGAATAGAGTCGGCCTGCTACATAGACGATAGCGAAAGCGCCTAAGGTTGCTGCCGCCATACACAGCCAAGAAAGTTGAGGAGTAAATTTTCTTTGAGAATTTCTTAAAAGATAAATGAGTCCTGCTACCAAGGTCGGCCAGCAAAAAATCACTGCAAAAATGGGTGAGAAAAGAGGACGAGAACTTTCAAGAAGAAGCTTCGAGTCTTTTAAATACGCAAAGTTGTCAGATAAATTCCAGTAAACAAAATCCTCAAAAGTTCCAGCCTGTAAAAATAAATAAGCAGTAGCTCCGTAAACAATCGCTACTCCCAAAGCTACCGAAAGGCTAAGGATCGCCACTTTTCTAAAATCCTTTTTATATAAAATAACAATAGCCCAAAAAATAATGGCGAACGCGAAAGGAAGGCAGGCGATTTGTTTAAGAAGAGTGGCAAGAGCAGCCAAAGTAGAAGCTAATGTCATCCAAGCAAAAAATTTAAACTTAGATTTGTATTTTTGAATCTGCGCAATCAAAATCCAAAAGCTAAAACCAAGAGGAAGCAGTAAGGCGATTTCTGAATTAGCACTGATAAATTCTCTACTAAAACAAGAGCTAATAATTGCAAATAAAATAGCGGTGAACCATGGTTGAATTTGAAATCGCTGATCCTTTGCAATTTTTCGAGCGATGGCCTCTGCTAAAAGACAGAGAATAAAAGTAATGCAGAAATACCAAAAGTGAACGGCGTTAATATTCCAAAAACCATTCATGCTGCCCATTTGATAGTAGAGTCCATAAACGAGAGGCGGCTTTCGATCGATGGCATCGACGTAAAGTTTTCCATAGTGATTCCAAGCTTCCGCGACAGCTAAATATGTCGATTCATCCACCGAGATTCCAAGGGGTTCTAAAAAATAGACAAGTCTTCCGACGACTAAGATAAAAAGAATAAAGAATATGGATTTCATATTTTTCATGATTTTCTTCGAAAATAAATTCCTAAGTCATTTTCCCAAATTTTTTCATAATGAGAAGCTAATAATTTTTCGATGCTCGGATACTGAGAGATTTTTAATCGATCAGAGCATGAATTTGAAGCGCGTTGAGTCCAAAAAATAACTTTAGGTTTATTTGTTTCTAAAGATTGAAGGGCCTCCTGGTAGAGAGGAAAGTTTAAATCTTCTTTAAGCTCTGCATCCTCTGAACGGCAAATGACCACAAAATGATTGATATGCAAAAAGAGATAATATTTAACGGCAGGTTTTCGATCTGATTCAAAATATGCGGATCCAGGAGTGTTTGAAATCCAAATGGTATCCGTCGGCAACGTGTCTTTTTTGATTTCGGTGATAAGCTTCTCGATTTTAGAATCCCAATTTTTATTTTTATCCTGAGCTTGTAAGTAAAAAATCTTTGAATGAAAGCCGATTAAACTGATTAACGCTAGAGAGCTTAAGAAATATTGCCAACGCTTTCCAAATTTTCCGACCGAATATACCGAAAAAAAAGCTAAACATGGAAGTGCAGCCACAAAGTACTGTTGAAAAAATCTTCGACCGTAAGAAACGGTAACGATCGTCATCGCCAAAAGAAAAAGACTGAGAACGATAGCAGTGAAATGGTGAGTCGTATATTTTTTATCTTTAAGAGTGGACCGAATGAGCGCAAATCCAGCGCCGATACTTCCAAGAGTGGCTGAAGCATAAGCTAAAAATAACGCGACTAAAATATTTTTAAAAACATCCCAGCTCGCTTCAGCATTTTTAAAATTATTAAATTTTACATATTGAAAATTAAGTTCAAAGGCTTCATGCCAAATGGTGCGCAATGGAGCCTGCACACTGAGCCAACTCAGCGCCGTCATTCCGACTCCCGCCAAAAATCCAAACACAATGGCTTGAAAGCCGTGCTTCGATCGAAAACAAAGAACAATGGGAATCAAACTTAAAAAAACAGCTGTTGGTTTAATATTTACCGCTGCAGAAATGCAAAGGCCGATCAAAAGCCCGTAAGCTAAGCTTGTTTTTTCTTTCTTGAGTCGAAGCGCAAGTTCTGTGGCGATAATTAAAAAAGGGCTGATCGCAAGTTCTGCAGAAAAAGCTCCGTAATTGATAAGTCCACTTAAGGTGATGAGCAGTAAACTTCCCCAAAGTGCTTCTTGTCGGCTGCAAAACTTAGGAAAATGTTCTGTAAGAATGCGATAGAAGAAAATTCCACCCACCATGGTCCAAAGTGCCGTGCAAATATGCAGAGCAATCATGGAATTTCCGCCCATGGAAAAAAGCCAGAATAGCTCCATTAAAAAGGGCGGCTTGTTGTCGCTTAAGCCGCGATAGAAATCTCCAGAAAATATATACTGGCTCATCGCTGCCCAATTGCCTTCGTCGATATGTAAAAAAGGAATAAAGAAGGTCGGTAAAAAACCTAAAAAGGCGGCTGCTAAGAAGAATCGAAACTCATTTTTCAAGAAGGCTCGAGCGCTCATTTCTTGTGTATTTTGCTTTGAAGTAAGGCCGATGTCGAGCGTCCTTCGACAAGTTTAACGATATGAATTCGGCCCCCATATTTTTTTACAAGAGGGGCTTCGATGCAGTTTTCTCCATATTCTGAACCGTTCACATGTACGTCGGGGCGAATATCTTCCAGAAGATCGAGTGGAGTTGTTTCTGAAAAAAGTGTGACATAATCGACTTCAGAAAAAGCGGACATTCGTCTTAAGCGAGAATTTTCAGAATTAAGCGGGCGATCAGGGCTTTTATAAGTTTGAATCGAAGCATCTGAATTAAGAGCGACTAATAAAATGTCTCCTTGAGCTTTAGCTTCTGCGAGAATTTTTTGATGACCTTCATGAAGCAGGTCAAAGCTTCCATTGAGAGTGACAATCTTTCGACCTTTGCTTCGCTCTTGTTGAATCACTTTAGAAATTTGATCCCGCGAAATAATTTTTGAAATAGTTTTTTCAGCTTCGATAAAATTCGCAGCCTCTAAAAGATCTGCCGCAATATAATCTGATCCCAAACTTTTAATCTCTTGGAGGCTTGAAAAATTGACACCGGTTAAAACTAAAATCGAAGAGGTACCCGCTCGCTTAGCTAATTCAATATCGGAACCTCGATCTCCAATCACCCAGGAGGATTTTAAATCGATTTGAAATTCTTTTGAGGCTTCTAATAAAAATTTAGCTTTAGGTTTTCGACACTCACAGTTTTCATTGGGGTGATGCGGGCAAATGTAAAACTTTTTAAAATCAATTTTACTTTTTTTTAACTCTTCTAAAAGAGCAGAGGTAAATTTTTCGGCCTCTTCTAGACTAAAAAGTCCTCTTTTAACTCCCGACTGATTCGTGACGATAAAAAAATCATAATCTGACTTCAATTTTTGAAGCGCGGGGACGACATTTTCAATAATTTCTAAGTCTTTTATTTGATAGGTAAACGCGTGATCGCGATTCAAAGTTCCATCGCGATCGAAAAAAATGGCCCTCGCACTCAAGAGCAACTCGCTAATAATTCGGGAGCTGTGACAGGAGCTGTTCCTAATTTTTTAACTTTAATACCCGCCGCGCGATTAGCTAAAATTGACGCTTCCTTTAAAGATGCTCCGCATGAAATCGCTAGCGAAACAGTGGCGACGACTGTGTCACCAGCACCGGAGACGTCATAAACTTCTCGAGCTTCTGTGGGGATATGAAAAGGTTTTTGTCCTTTTTCAAAAAGGCTCATTCCTTTTTCGCCCATCGTAATCAAAATATGAGCATTTAAAACTTCAGATAATTCTAGTCCAGCTCGCTCGACATCTTGAGCATTCGATATTTTTCGCCCAAGCATTCCCTCTGCCTCTTTTTTATTGGGGGTAATCAGTGTTGCATTTTGATACCAATTTCTATTCTGAGGTTTTGGATCCACAATGAGCGGAATTTTTTTTGACTCTACGAAAGAATGAACTTCTTTCATCACTTCTTCGGTGATGACTCCCTTAGCATAATCCGAAATTACAAAAGCATGAATTTCGCTGTGGTTTTTCATGGCCGAGATAATTTTTTTCTCAGTAGAAGACTCAATATATTCTTCGTCATCATAGTCGATGCGTAAAAGTTGCTGACTTTGACCTAAAACTCTAATTTTTTGTACGGTTCGTTTTCGAGAATCGACAACGATGTCATCTGTATTAATTTTATTTTTATTTGTTTCTCGAACTAAAAGATCGTGAGCTGGATCGTTGCCGACCACTCCAATTAAAAAAGCTTTTCCAGAAAGGGCGGTAATATTGCTCGCGGTATTCGCTGCTCCACCGGGAACAAAAGTTTCGCGATTAACTGAGACGATGGGAATGGGGGCTTCAGGAGAAATACGATCGACAGATCCAAAAATATATTTATCAAGCATGACATCGCCTAAGACGACGATTTTTTTAGAAGAAAAATTTTGAATCATTCTGAAAATTCCCGATCGATAAGCTCGCAAATAATATGATAAGCGAGAAGATGACTTTCTTGGATTCGCGCCGTAACAGAAGAAGAGACATTGATTTGAATATCGCTTAGCTCTTTTAGAGCTCCGCCCTTATTTCCTGTCAAAGTGATCACTTTCATTTTTAACTGGCGTGCTTTCTGAGCTGCAAGAGCCACATTTTTTGAATTTCCAGAAGTGGAGAGACCGATAAACACATCGTCTTCTTTTCCTAAGCCCTCCACCTGCCGCGCAAAAATAGTTTCGTAGCTGTAATCGTTGGCCCATGCAGTGACGAAAGAACTATCGGTCGAGAGCGCAATAGCCGGAAGCGCGCGCCTTTCGTTTTTGTATCGGCCCATAAATTCGGCAGCCAAATGTTGGGAATCAGCGGCCGATCCGCCGTTGCCACAAATTAAAAGTTTTCCTCCACGTTTAAAACATTCGGCAACCGTCTTGGCCGCGCTTTCGATCAGAGGAGCATTGGCAAGAAATTCCTGCTTTACGCGAATGCTTTCTTCCATGATTTCTCGGACGCTGGCTTTAGAGGAAGAGTTTGTTGAAGTCACCTCTTATTCATAGCGGGCCCCTCCAAAACTTTAAAGATTTTCTTATCCTTAAACTCACTTGTCTTGATGGCTAAAATCGCTGGCAGAACCCACTTTTAATGGTAAAACTGATGGGAAATGAATTTTGCAGTGATGAGGAAAATCGACCAGGTGGTCGGAGTTCCGCTTTGTTTTTTTCTTAGTTTATGGCGAATGACTTTTGGGCGTTTGGCTATCTCGCGGCCGGTTTCTTCACGAGCTCCACAAAAAATTCTTTTTATTAAACTTATCGAACAGGGGAGCACAGTTCTTACTTACGATACTCTTCATCGAGCGATTCAAAAAGTCGGAGCCAAGAACGTTTACTTTTGGATCTTTGAAGAGAATAAACCAGTTTTGGATTTGCTTGAAATCATTCCTCCCGAAAATGTTTTTTCGGTTCGCGTAAAACCATTGCCCTTTTTCTTTTTAGATATTTTTTCGTCGCTCATCCAAATTTATCGTGCGCATATCGATACCGTTATCGACTTAGAATTTTATGCGCGAGCTCCGGCGATTTTGTCTTATTTCACAGGCGCTCGTATTCGAGTAGGTTGTCATCGTTTTACTTCTGAAGCTCCTTACCGCGGCGATTTGATGACTCATCGAGTGCAGTACAACGCCTATATTCATACCTCTCGTTTTTTTGGAATGCTGCTCGATGCGGCTTATCAAAATCCAAACGACACCCCACTTTCTAAGATTCCTTTTTCAACAGCGCCTATGACTCTTGCTCGTTTCAAGCCAAGCGAGTCTGAGCTATCTGTTTTGATTAAAAAATTAAAAGCAGAACATGCCTCGATCATGGAAGGTCCGATTGTTTTATTGAATGCGAATGCGAGCGATATGATTCCGCTTCGAAAGTGGGAGGCTGATCGTTATATCGAAGTGGGTAAGCGAGTGCTTCGCACTTGGCCGAAGGCGAGCGTTGTTTTTACAGGTGCGCCATCGGAGCGCGGGCCTATCGATGAGATCGTTAAAAAATTTAATTCGCCTCGTGCGATTTCGATGGCAGGGAAAACGACTTTTCGAGAATTATTGGTGCTCTATTCAGTTTCCGATGTCTTGGTGACGAATGACTCGGGCCCTGGACATTTTTCTTCGATGACGGATATTTATGCGATCACTTTATTTGGCCCCGAGACTCCGCTTCTTTACAGCGCGCTTGGCGAAAATAAAGTCTCGATCACCGCGCAACTACAATGTCAGCCCTGCGTAAATGTACTTAATCATCGATTTTCGCCGTGTACGAATAATCGTTGTATGCAGGAAATCTCAGTCGATAAAGTTTATGTAGAGGTTGAACGCGCTTTGAGGGAGAGGGAAAGAAAATTACATGCAACCGCTTGAGGTTATTTCAGCTCGTGCAGTTTCTGATGGTAATAAAAAGGCTTTCGCTTTTTTAAAATTAGGCGGAAAAGAATTTTCGGATTTTCAAACGCTGACCTGGATGGAGGTTTACAAAAAAACTCTCCAGTACGGCGAATTTCTTCGCGGTCTTTCGCAACTTCGACGTGGCGATCGAATCGCCATTATTGCAAAAAATGGGCCCGAATGGGTACTCGCCGATATCGCTGCGATGGCCAGTGGATTTGTCACAGTGCCTCTTTCGACCCAAGCCACACTGACTGAGCTGCAATTTTGTTTAAGTGAAGCTGGCGTCAAAGTTGTATTTTGCGATCAAAAGAATACTGAGTTGGATTCTGGAATTTTGCAGATTACTTTTGCAGAGCTTGAGACGGGGATTTTAGGTTTAGATGGAAATTTTGCGCCTTCGCCTTTGGCTATCGATGAAATGAATACACTCATTTATACATCTGGCACGAACGGTCAGCCTAAAGGTGTCATGCATTCGATGCTTGCGTTTTCAAACGCTTATCAAGCGATCTATAGAACTTTTCAAATCAAATTTTCGGATGTTTTTCTTTCTTATTTGCCACTCTCGCATGTCGCAGAAAGAATTTTGATTGAATTCACTGGTATTTACTCCGGTGCCACGATTTATTTTGTCGATCAAATCGAAAAAGTGGTTCATCAACTTCCTAAAGTTCGGCCCACTATCTTTTTAGCTGTGCCTCGAGTCTGGGATACGATGCGATTTCGAATCGAAAGAGAGTTTGCTCAAAATCCTATTTTAGAAAAAAGACTGAGTCATGTTCCAGGATTTTTAAGACGATTTATTTTGTCAAAATTTTTAAAGAAGAAACTTGGATTTGATCGAGCGAGAATTTTGGTTTCGGGTGCTGCCAAACTTAGTCTTGAAACAATAGAAACTTTTTCAAGATTTGGAATTCAAATTTGTGAAGCTTACGGCCTTACCGAAACTTTAGGCGTCACTTCGATGAATATTCCTAAGCAGCTTCATCGGGGTAGTGTAGGAAAAGCTTGTCCCGGAGTTTTTTTAAGATTGATGCCCGATGGAGAGATCTGCATTAAATCTTCGTTTTTATTTTTAGGCTATTACAAGCGTCCGCAAGAAACGGCTGAAGCTTTGCAAAATGGATGGTTTCACTCCGGAGATATTGGAAAGATTGATGCCGGTGGTTATCTCATCATCACGGATCGAAAGAAAAATATTTTCAAAACACTTCACGGAAAATACGTGGCGCCACTTCCGATTGAAATATCTTTTAAAAATCATCCGGCGATTCGCGAAATTTTAGTCATTGGCGAAAGCCGACCACACTGCGTTGCACTTGCATCCGTGGATGAAAAAAATCTCGATGAAAAAATGCTGTCGACGCTTCTCGAGAGAATTAATTCTCGCTTGGCACCTCATGAACAAATTAAATCTTTAGGTTGTATTTCTTCCAGTTGGGAAACTTCTTCTGGCGAAATGACAGCTTCAATGAAATTAAAGCGAAGAGTTGTTTTAGAAAAATATCAACAGCAGATCGAAGATCTGTATTCGTCTCGTTCTCGTGTAAAATTTTTTACACCGAATGCAAACGAGGTAAAAAAAATGGAGAAAGAAAAAATTGCTGATACTCGTTTCCAATGATGATGGATTTTTTAGTGATGGAATCAAAGCTTTGGCGAAAAGACTTCGCGAAATTGGCGACGTTTGGTTAGTCGCTCCGGATCGCGAGCAGTCAGCAAGTGGGCATTCGCTGACATTGCATCGACCCTTGCGCGTCAAATCGGCGAGCAAAAAAAGAGAGCAAGAATATATGGTCGATGGAACGCCGACCGATTGCGTGAATTTAGCGGTGAACAAACTTATGCCGCGAAGACCTGATATTGTTGTCTCGGGAATTAATCGCGGCGCGAACTTAGGAGATGACGTTACTTACTCAGGAACGGTGGCGGCTGCCCTTGAAGCAGCACTTCTTGGAATTCCTGCGATTGCGATGTCGGCAATTCCTACAGCAAATGATGATTACGCTTACGAAGCAGCTGCAGATTTTGCAGCGCACTTAGCACTCAAAGTGAAAGAGAATGGTTTAAGTCCTGGCACTGTTTTGAATGTGAATGTGCCAAGTGAAACGGCTCTTGGCGATCATCGATGTGTCGTCGCGCGAATGGGTAAGCGCCTTTATAGCGATATCGTCGAAGAAAAAATCGATCCACGCGGAAAACCCTACTACTGGATTGGTGGTTCTAAAGTTTTAAGTCGAGTTGAACCGGGTACAGATTGTGAGGCCGCGGATCAAAATAAGATCTCAGTCACACCGATTCAGCTCGATATGACCAACTATAATTTCCTCTCAAAGCTGGCTAATTGGAAGCTAGAGGGTTGGTGATATGAAAAAAGTTTCTAGTTGAAATGATTGCGTAGCTTTTTCTGATTCTCATTCGACGCCTTTGCCACTTTGCCCTATAATTTAGAGGTATTTACGTGTGGTAGGAGGGTATACGTTTTGGCATTAGGAATCTCTAAAAGGCCAAGTTCTGGCTTTAGTCTCATTGAATTAACTGTGGCGATTTTGATCACAGCTTTAATTGCTGCTGTGACGATTTATTCCATTTTTATGGGCTCGACTCAAAGATCTTTAGTGAGCGAGCAAATGAGTCTTCAGCAAAGTTCAGCAACTTTGGTCGAAATGATGAGAAACGATTTAGCGAAAGCTGTTCGAGTCACATCAGCAACGGGCGCTGGCACTGCGGATTTACCTTCTGGAGTTTCGGTAAGTTCTACAGCCAATGGTCCGATGCTCACCATTTACCAAGAAGCGTTTTCAGATATTGCACAGAGAATTGATAGCCTCGCCGGAAATGCAAATTTTCAGGGCACCATTAATACGGCCGAAAATAATGGCAAATTTTTTCAGGGAGCTCTCGATACTTACGATTATTTCTTCGTCTCAAACTCTACGAATTCTTATATCGTCAAAAATGAAAAAGGTAGTTCATCGGCAAGTGGTGGTGTTTTTAAATTAAATACTTTGACGATTAGCAAAGCGAGTATTGATACAACAGCTTTGAGTCGTGAGATTACATCTGCAACGACTTGGGTAAGAGCTTTGAATGTTGTTACCTATGCTCCAAATTCCAGTGGCCAACTTATTCGTACCGAAAATCCTGGAGCAAAAACAGTGGCGGTCAGTCGGCTAGCTTCTGTTTCAAATCCTTTTCAATTGAGTTTCACTTATACAAATGGAATGACTCCCCAACAAAATCTTTACGTTCGTTTGGGAAGCGTTTGTAAATCGGTGCGAGAGTTTTCAACTGCGGATTTAAATTCGATGAGTCCTTGTACTCCCACAGACACAACGCTCAGAGTTCCAAAATGGTCTGACCTCGCAGCGGTGAGTATGGATATTTCGACTCGCGGTGAAAAATCTTTGGGTAAAGTAGATATTGGTGCCGCCAATAATAGCGGCGGATTTTCTCAGGACAGTTCTGGATTTTTAAATCTTAAGAAAAATGAATCTATCAATGTGGCCACTTACGCCAAGAGTTCTTCGGCTTCTCAGCTTACGGATTTAAGCTGCGTTCCACTTTCAAAAAATAGATGTAAAGAATCTTGCAGCGGATATTTTAACAATACCACTTGGGCTGCTAATACCTGGCCGCCTCCAGATGATTGGGAAGGCTACGGACGTTATTCAGGAATCAATGCGAAAGATCCTACTAAAGTTACATCCGATTATTGTCAGTGCGGAACAAACTCAAATGGAGACTTTTTTCAACCTGAGATCGACTGGAGCAAAATCACAGTAGCAGCAACCGTGGGATCTCCACTTTCTTCGATGAGTTCAAGAGATGTGGCGCAGCTCGATGCTTGCGGAAAATTTTATGGCTGTAATAGTTTCGAATTCAAACAAAAACATGCAGCCTACGGACTTGCATGCGATGCCATGCAGCCTAATTCTCCTGTAACCAATCCACTTTTTATCTCTCAACAATTTGATGCCGTCACTCAGTCTCCCAACGCGTATATTTTAAAAAATCCATTTCCTGGAGCGACTCCAGGTGTTTCGGGTTCGGCAGCGATGCTTGAAGCTTGGGGAGATTTTTCTCCATCCACCGGGCGTACGGCAGCTTGGTATAAATTTGATACCTCCTCGACTCCAGCAGCAGGTACCGCCGACGGCACCAACAAAGCTCGCTATCTTAATTGCGCTGCTGGGCAATTGTACGGACCTGCTCATTTGCAAAGGATGAATGGAGTAGGCGTAAGTTCGAATCTCAGCAATTTAACGGATCCATGGAAAGCAAAGTGCGGATGCCTCAGTTATAATATGGATGAGAACGGAAAATTGTCTGGGCTCATCATGAACGCCTACGCTGATTTTCGAATGCTTTGTAATGTCGACATCAATACAAAGGCGAGACAAACCTCGTCACTCTATTGTCCCAACACTTGGGATTCTTCAGCGACTGCTTACAAAATTACAGGTGCAGATTTTACGGATGGATTAACTCCAGATCGCGCAGCACTTTGTCAGTGTCTATTTGATCATCCACCAACTTCTGATTGGTCGAGTGACCCAAGTGATAAAAATTCTGCATTTAGTCGACGATGGGATTTTAGAACTTCAACAGCCGTGGCAGGAAATCCTTCGACGGCTTTACCGTCTTCGGGTTCTCATCTCGCGTTTCTTGTAAATTATGGAGTGGTCACTTCTTCGAATCAGTCCCCAGGATTACGTTATTATTCTTGTGACGTCGCCCAGATGTTTAATGACGATCATGGCGCTCCAAGTATCGCGGCTTGTACGGCTCCTTATTTTGATCCGAATAATGCCGATTATACTCGTCTTCCCAATTATTCAAGAGCTTCCAAATTAGGAGACGGAAAATTTACGCCGGTAGCGGGAGTGCAAAGCGCCTATCGTGCCACTCACTCTGGATATTGTTGGTCTACGTGTAGTGAAAATTCATCCAATTTAAGTTCCGTGCGCAATGCGATTTCGACATTAGTAAATGGAAATTTGCCTCCTGATTGTGGGGGAGCAAATCAGTCGAAGCTCTAAAGGAAATGAATATGAAAAAAAATAAAAACTCAGGGATTGCTTTAGGGTTAGTGCTTATCGCACTACTTGTGATGACCGTGATCGTAGCTGGAATTTTAAAGCATAGTCAGAACTCCGGCTCACTTAGCAAAGAAGAAGCAAAGAAACGCCAAGCTACTTTAGTAGCTCTTCAAGGTGCAGATAAAATTAGAAATATTCTAGCGGCTAAGTTTGACACACTTGTTGCAAATTATAAGGCCGGTGATCCGAACACTCATATCACGTTTGATACACCAGCTTCTTTAAACGCGCTTATCGATTCATCTGTTGGTTTAATGGATAGCAAATATTTTGAAATTACACCGATTGGCGAGGGAGTGGGAACAACGGGTGCACTTGCATTTCAAAGCACTCTGACGAATTCAACTAAACTTCCAAAGCTCGTTCAAATTCGCGTGACGGGAGTGAGTCCCGATGGAGATGTCAGAAGCTCGGTGATTCAAAGTTTGAGCTTCAATAAATCTTCACTCTACGATTACGCATATATTCTTTCGAATCAGCCTAACGATATCACCATCGGTGGTCCGACTACTTTTGGTGGCCAAGCGATTTTACTTTTTCAAAATCCAAGTCAAAGAACTTTAGGATTTGATACGTCGACCGGAAATATTAATTTCGATGGAGTCTTTCAAACCAATCTTGGATCTGAGAATCAATTAAATTTTGCAAGCGGTTCAAGTTCTTCTGTTCATTTTTCAGCGGGCGCAGCATTTAATACTTCGGCGGGAGTCGCAGGTTCACTTGCATCGCAGAGAAGTAGTCTGATCGCGAGTGACGGAACGATTAAAAATCCTGTGACTACTGTTCCTTCGGCAACAACGGCTCAGTTTTGGGTCGATAGTGATAACAAATGTAATTATTCAGTTTCTGAAATTTATTACACGAATGTTTCTTATTAACGAGAGATGATGGAGATCATGAAAATGAAACAAAATATATTTATAACAACTCTCTTTAGTATTTTAATTTTTCACTTTGGTTTTAATTCAACTCACGCAGCAGGGGCGGGCATATCTGTCGGCGCCGGCGTTGGCGGAAGCGGTTCACCTTCAGATTCAAACAATCTCGGTGGAAACGTCATCTGGAAAAGGGCCGGAGTAGTGGGCAATGGAGAAGAAGTGACTTTGTATCTTCAAGGCAGCCCTATTATTAGCGGTAACCCCACAGGCACAACCGGACGACCTGCCACTTTTGGTTGCGGAAATATTAATCTCATCGTCAACGGTGATGCGTATTTAAAAACTCCGATTCTCCAAGATTCTGCTAGCCCACAAAGTAATTTCGTCATTTGGGCATCAGGTAATGGATATATTGATAACAATTCTTATGCTTTAGATTTTGATAATCCAAATTCAGGAACTCCTCAGACGTTTGGAAATCTGCAAAATTCGGGTGGATTTTCTTCGGGCTTAGATTCGAATGGATTTCGAATGGATGCATCGTTCATTGGAACATCCGACACCTCAACGTTTGGACCTACGCAAAATCTGATTATGCCTGTGAGCAATCAGTACAATAATTTGGGAACTTTCTTAGTGAATGGAATGCTTGCGACGGGTGCGGTGAAATATTTTAAAACAACGAATAGTTCTAATCAGCTCGCAGGGTTTCAACCGAAGTTCAACTATACAGGCTCAGCTCTTCAAACTAATCCTCCTCAGAGTTTGCGTGTGATTCTGCCGCAATCTCAGATGATGGGTACAGTGACCTCGAGTACGGTGGAATACACCGATATGAACGAGGCTCTGCGAGTCGTCGGCGCGCAGTAAGGCTTGTGCAAAGTTATTTCTGGTTTTTAAAGCTGCGATTGAATTTTCTTAGCTTCTGACAAATGCTCAGACACCGTTGAGCGCACTTTGTTCAGAGCCGTTTTGAGTTCAGAATCAGAGGCCGCAGGAATTAATTTGCTATCAAGAAGGTCGAGAACTTTTCCATGCATATCAACTTGGCTAGCGATGTACTTTGAATTGAATTCAGTTCCAGATGCTCTCTGTAAATCTTTTTTTGTATCGTTTGCTTCTTCCTGAAGATTTTTACTAGTCTTCGAAGTATTTGGTTTGAGATGTAATTTTTTTTCGAGATCCAGCATTTCGTTGTTCGATTTTTTGTGGTGGTCGATCATCATCTTGGCAAAGTTTCTGACATCGGCATTTTCAGATCTTTGGGCTAATTGAGCTAAAGAGATTTCACCATTGTTCACTGTTTTGACCGTCTGAAGTATTTGAGAGTCAGTTAAATGATCTTGAGCAGCAAAAAGGGAAGCGTTAAAAAGTAAGCCGGCGAGTAGGGGAAGAAATTTTAAAGTTTTCATAAGTGGATCCTTTCAATAATCAAATTAATCAAATTTTAAAAGTTGTTAAAATAACGGGCGTAAGCAGTAAAAATAAAATGTCGTCTTTAAGAACTTCCGAAAATGGACTTAAGTCTAAAGAAATCGAATTTAATCGCCTTCTTAAGGACTAAATTCTAAAAACTTGGATTGAAAGTTGATCGAGCTCTCTATTTAGTATTACATCGATTTCTTAGGCATGAGGGGGGCGATTAGCTCAGTTGGTTAGAGCACCACGTTGACATCGTGGGGGTCAGTAGTTCGAGTCTACTATCGCCCACCAGTTTTTTAGGCTGATTTGCTAAATTCTGAAATTCGCTATAAGAGAAGCGAACATTTATGCGTTCACTACCACTGATTTTATTGTTCTTAGCCAGTAACTTTACTGTCCCCCAGGTGCTCGCGGGAACGAAAGGGGTGCCGCTTGGGGATGATCATCCACTGAGGTCCTCCGCAGTTAATTTGCAACTTGTCATAGATGGAAAAGATTTGCATTGCTCTGGCACAGTCGTCTCCTCGAAATTTATTTTAACGGCGGGGCATTGTTTGGAAAAATCGACTTCGATCAAAATCAGTTTTGAAGCGAATAAAGATGCCGCCCGCGAAGTCGTCGGTAAGCATTTTTTTACGGATCAAGAAAAAGATAGAATCAAGACTGACTACCGTAAAAATTACTCAGATAAAGTATTTTTGGAGAGAAGAGCAATGGATATCGGGTTATTGGAGTTCTCAGGAGGTCTGCCCGAGCATGTGGGCCCGCTCTCATTGGCTGGCGATGCGCTTCCCAATATAGGAACAGAACTCACGGTGATTAGTGCAGGTCCTCCAAGGTTGGGAATATTTATGTCACATAAATATGAAGTTAGGGATTCGGAAATGTTTTATCGAAGGATGCTCTTCGATACAGATGCAGAGTCAGTGAATTACGCACAGGCGGTGAAAGAAAATATTCTCATCATTGGGTCAGTGGATCGCTCCAGTGTCTTGTCGGGCGATTCCGGATCTCCGGTATTGTTGGAAGACAGGCAAACTCATGAATTTAAGATAGTCGGGGTTTTAACAGCGACGACCCTGGTTAACGATTTTTCGGCTCTTGTTTCGCCGTTAGCTGGAAAGATTCTTTTATCATTGAGCGACGAAAAAAATTTCGACGTGGTCAATCTGCTCAATGAGATTAAAAATTCTGGGGCTGCTGGACATTAGTGGTCGGCCTCGTAAAATCTCAATAGAAATAATAAATCGATCGAACGAGCTCTCCACTTCATTAATTTTTTGCTGACTGGGCTTCGCCAATTAAATTGCTTAAGATCCTTTCATGTCATACGCGCTTATTACAGGAGCCAGTCGAGGAATTGGAAAAGAATTTGCATTGCAACTTGCACGAGAAAAAAAGCCGCTTATTTTAGTAGCGAGATCAGAAGCCGATCTAAATCTTTTAGCGAGCGAAATAAAAAGTAAATTTCAAATTCCTATTGAAATTGTACCCGCCGATCTTTCACAAACTGGTGCTGCTAAAAAACTTTACGAAGCTTGCATCTCAAAAAATTTAAAAGTCGATCTGCTGATCAATAATGCTGGAGTCGGTTATGCGGGAGATTTTGAGAAGCAAAGTTTTTCTGATCTTCAAAATTTGATGCAGATCAATATGATGAGTCTGAGCGAGATGACTTATTTATTTGGAATCGAAATGATTAAAAACGGTGGAGGTAAAATTATCCAAGTGGCTTCTGTCGCTGGCTTTCAGCCTATTCCTTATTTTGGTTTGTATGCTGCGACAAAATCTTTCGTACTTCATTTGTCAGAAGCCTTGAATGAGGAATGGAAAAAGAAAAATGTTCACGTTCTTACTTTGTGTCCCGGTCCAACGAAAACCCATTTTTTTGATGCCGCCAAAATGAGAAAAAAGAATAGAGATCATTATGAGTCTGTCGAGTCTGTAGTGGGGAATGCATTGAAAGCGCTGGATAAGCGAAAGATGATCGTGGTTTCAGGTTGGTTCAATAAAGTTCGCGCAACTGGTTATCGATTTTTCCCGAGAACTTGGGTCGTTCGAGTCGCAGGGATGGTTTTAAAGGGTAACGATAAGTCGCTTTAAATAATTGCTCTCAGGCCAGGCTTTACTTCGATATCGGAAATACCAAAGTCATCATAATCGCAGGCACAATCGCATCGATATCATTTTTTGATTCGGTAGAATCGTTGTCGATCGTAAATGAGCCACCTGTATTTGCTCCTTCTTCTGAGCCTATCTCCATCGCTCCCCACATCACCGATCGCTTGGCAATTTTTTCGTTCGAGCATCCGCTTAAGATTCCAAGCGCACCGCAAGTCGCCATAGCCAAAAGTACTTTAGATTTTTTTGAAAAAATATTTTTCATAGATACCTTTTCTAAAATTCGCTTCGATTTATTTTGGAAGGAGTTGAACGTTATCGATGACGTTTACTAAGTTGCCTCCGGACCCAACACAGCTTCCGTAGTGGATCAAAACTTTTTGCTGTTTAGCAAATGCAATCATCAAGAGAGCTTGTTGAGCCTGAGTGGTTGCAGTTGGATTTGAAATATCGATAGCTTTTGGAGAATTTCCGGCGCAACCAGGTGCCGCTGTAGAATTTGGATCGTTTACAGTGACTCCAAACCAAGGGCCCCATGCACCGAGTTGAGTGATGGTCATAGGATTGTTAGTCCAATCGGTTTCAGCATTTGCCGAGCGATTAGAGAAAAATAGAACACAAAGCCCAATCAGCACGAAAGCAATTTTAGATTTGTTGCTCATAGGAGTTATCCTTTCAGAAATTTAAGATTTTGAAGCGCCACACACCAACGACAAATCTTTGAAAGCAATCTTTATGCCAGTCTCAGGAGGCCTTAATCGAAGTCATGAGGCTGCGGGCCGCAGTCTTTGCGGACTTGCGGGTTTATCTATATTGATTCAAATACTCCTGCATAGATTCGAATCAAATTTAATTTCTGCACTTCGTCGATAGATATCGTTGCCTAAGATAAGACCAAGTCCTCCAATAGCAGAACAATTTAATTCTATTGCAAATTTAGTCGTGGGTGAAAGTCTTCCCGCAAACTCAATCCACTTTTGAGCATCTTTTAAAGTATAGGGATGAGGAAAACTATCTCGCAGATTTATAGAAACATTTCGATTGTGCCCATATCTGACAAGCGATTCTTCGTCGCCTATTTTCCAGGGACGTAAAATAAAATGACTAGCTTTTAAAATTTCCACTTCCATACCATCTTCTCAGAACATCCGGCCCCAAAAGATCATAAAGATATTCAAGTTGTGGGCGTAGCTCATCTTGCCGAGCTCTGCGCGCAGCTTCGGGATTGGTTTCGCAGAGATGACGAAAGCTTTTTAATTCTTCTTCTGTCAGAGTGATGTGCTCAACAGTGTGACCTAAATATTTTTCACAGAAAAATTTATATTCTTTAGGTGATTCTAAAAAATGATGCCAAAGCTCATCTATATTTTTGAGCTCAGGTGAAATGGTCAAAGTAGGTGGAACGTCTTTTTCGCTCTCTTGATCTCGCGTTCGTTGAGCGCAAGCCCAAAGCCATAGTTTAAGATCTTCAAATAATTTTTCTGATTCTTTTAAAGAATATCGAGGATTTTTTTGAGAGAAACTTTGGACGAGATCTGGAGCAGAAAAACTCAGAGCTTTTTCTTTAGAAAAAGCAGAGGCCTTATCCTCCATTACAGCAGTTATCGTCTGTACTTAAAGTCGAAAGAATTTCGTCGATCACGATTTGCTTAGAAGCTTCTGTATTTTGCATAAGAGAAGTGTCTCTAAATTAGATTAAAATGTCTACGGTGGCTTAACCCTCTGACATTAAAAGTTGAGTCGCATAGGATCTTCGCACAGATGAATGCGCGGCTTTGAAGAGCTCTGGAGTTTTCTTTAAATCGTTTAAAAACTTTTCTAAATTTTGCTTAGAACTTTGAACTTGAGCGCTCAAAGAGATAGGAGCTTCAACGCCTGGCCTTTCATTCTGTTGCCGTACTTCGTACGAAAGTGACTCAAACTCAGATCGAGGTTTGATTTTAATAGCTGCTGTTTCGTTTTCGAGCGGCTCTTCTGCGACTGAATCGTCTACATATTCAGGATATCGTTGCGCGACCTTCGACGCTGATCCCTTAGCCTCCGAGTTTTTCTCGGGCCCGAACGGATACGGCAAGCTTATATTGATATTGAATTTCATCCTTAAAAAGCTCTTCTTATTTTAACACTTTGCGCTCTAATTTCATGGAGCAGCGCTCCAACTAACTTAAGTAAGTAAAAACTTTCACCTATCTAGGCCATAGTGAAATCGCGTCAAAAAATAAGGAAAGGGTGATCTATGAAATCTCATTATTCGTTTATAAAAACGTTGTTACTGAGCGCGATGGTTGTGGCCATGTTCGCATTTAAAATAAGTCCTATTAAAGTCGTTCAAGCCGCATCTCCCTGGGTTGCAAACGATACGAATGTAAAAACAACTGATCGTATCACCACCGCAGAAGATTCAAAAATTTTGGCATCTATCGATGAAGAGATGAAAAATATTCAGCAATTTATTAACGCCTCAAAAGCACAGATCAGTAATCGAGCTTTATCTAAGTGGGATAAAATCCAGCACAGGCGTTATACGATTTATGAGGTAAAAGATAATCAGAGTTTAAATGTGATTTTAAAACAGCTTCAATCCGATGTGAAAAATTTCAAAGCTGAGGTTCAGTGGCCCGCACGTTAAGTAGAGATAAAGTTTCTTGTAAATGTGCCGGAGTGACATGCAAATAGCGCTCTGTTGTGGAGAGTTTTTGATGTCCAAGCAATTCTTTAAGCGCGACTAAGCTTGCGCCTCGAGCGGCTAATGTTGTTGCGAATGTGTGACGTAAAGAGTGCGGAGTAATTTTCTTTTGAATGCCTGCCATTTTTCGAAGCTTTTCTAAGATCAATTGTGCCGCGCGAGAGGTTAAAGCCTGATCGCTCTTTCCTACAAAAAGATAATCCTCCGAATCTCCATGCCGTTCTTTCTTTAGCGATTGAACTAAAATTCTGAGTGCCGGCGAAAGAGGAAGCCTCTGCTCTTTGCCGCCTTTTCGAGAAAGTTTAATCCACTCGGCTTCGACGTCTTTAAATTTAAGATTGAGAATTTCTCGAAGGCGAAGTCCAAGCTGCAGAGCGAGAGCAATAAATAATCGATCGCGAATCTGTTGATTTGATTTATAGCAAACCGTCTCTAATCGAAATTGTTCTTCTTCGGTTAAAAAGAGCGGCTGTTTTTGTCGAACTTTAGGTTGGCGAAGATTATCGAGCAGAGAACTCCAAGGTTCATCGCAGGTTTTTAAAAAACTTTTCCAAATCACGAGCTTTCGAAGATGAGTGGCAGCAGATTTAGTCGCTAAATATTTACGCAGCGCCGATAAATCTTTGGTGTCTGAAAGTAGTAAAAGAAGCTGATTCAGTTCTAAGGAATAAAGTTGAAGAGTAGAGGCCGCAAGCCTGCTTTCACTCTGAAGTTCTTCTAAATAGGCATTTAGAGCTTTTAAGAGCGGATGATGAGGTGCTTTTTGGGGTTTTAAACCCGCTCCTTTTGCCATGCTTTTAGTCTAAATTACAATCTTCGCAAAATAAACTATTTTGCGAAGTATTTTGATATATATTTAACTTTTAAAATATGACAAAAATAAGGAAGAAAGGGCGAGCAACTGCTTTAGATTAATGTGAATAACCAGATGCAGAGATTGTATCAAAATTAAATATTATGAAAACAAAATTAAGAGAATTTGAGTATTCAAAAACAGAGGCTAAAATTCAAGCGACGAGACTTTGGAAAGAGGGAGTGCCTATCTCGCAAATTGCAAAAGACACTCAGAAATCTCGCGAAACCATTTATCGGTGGTTAAAGCAGATAGATCATAAACTTGCCAAGCATTCTTCGAGAAAAAGAAAAAGTTTAGACGAACAGGCGAGATTTAGATTGATTGAAGTTTTTATTTTATTGAAGCGACCGAAGATGCCTAAGCTTCAAAAGGTTTTGAAATCTCTCTATCATATTGAACTTAGCCAGCCACAGCTTAGAAGATTTCTTAAAAAATTTGGACTATCTTTTTATAGGCCTAGCGCTTTTTACGACCATTTGCTTCGGCAGCAATTTGAGATTTCAACTTCAAAAGAAAAACGTTCTGATAATGCTTTTTAGCATGAAAGTTTTGATAGATAGACTGCGCGTTTTTAACGCCCATGGAACGCAGATCCTCCCAGCGAAGAAGCGGGTTATCTCGCATAATCTTTTGAAGGCTTTGCTCGTAGTTTTTAGCTTTTTCTTTAGATTTTTTAAAGCAGGTATCCAATTCAAAAGTAGATTTTCGTTTTAATTGAGATCTGTTTTTAAACCATTTTTTGCATTCTTCGGATTCCAAAAATGTCTTCAGACTTTGATTTGAAAATTTATTCCAAATATTTTTTTGACCTAGCATCATCTGAAAAAACTTTTTATCTTGAGGAAACTTTCTTTTCCAAATTTGATAAATATTTTTATGAGTTTTATTTTCTAAATCTGATTCTGCAATCGGTGCAAATAAACAAAGTCTTTTGCAAAGTTCAATCTCTTCTTTCGTTTGAAGGTGTGAAAGTGAAGTTATTTCAGAGCATTTTCGGTCTAACCAATGATGAAATCTATAGAAATGAGAGCGATCAGAATCTATTTTTTTGTAAAAATACCGAGTTAATTTAAATAATTTATCATTCATTTATATCATTTTATAATATGTTATAATTTAAGATATACATTTCTTGGCTAATGCTTATAATCCTTTTGAATGAATGGCATGTGTTGGATTCATTTTGCCTTGTTTTATTCGTTAAATTTGTCTTAAAACTTGTTTAAATATGCTGTTTTAAGCCATATTTTTAAACAAATTCGCCGGCGGCAGAACCTGAGGCCCAGGCCCATTGAAAATTAAAGCCGCCTAATTGGCCGGTAACATCCACAACTTCACCGATGAAAAAGAGTCCTGAAACTTTATTGGATTCCATCGTTTGAGAAGAAAGCTCGTGAGTATCTACGCCGCCTCGAGTCACTTCGGCTTTTTCATAACCAACGGTAGATTCTGGATAAAGAACCCATTTTTTTAATTTATTCGAAAATTCCAAAAGCTTTTGATCGGAGATTTCTGCAAAAGGCTGATTATTTTTAAGATAAAGTTCGCAAAATACTTCGCAAAATCGTTCCGAAAAAATTTCTTTCAAAAGATTCTTAAGAAGGCTTTTAGCGCCTTCTTTTTTCTTCGTTTTAGCCCAGTCTAAAAAGTCAAAACTCGGTATCAAATTAATCTCGATTGCCGCCTTTTTCTTCCAATATAAAGAAGCTTGAAGCATGGCGGGGCCACTAAGACCTCGATGAGTGAATAAGAGATTTTCTCTAAATTTTTTTCCACCTGAGCTTACTTCGCAATCTAGTGAAACCCCTGCGAGTTCTTTAAAATGACGTAAATCATCGGCCTTTAAAGTGAATCCATCGAGAGCAGGGTGGGTTTCGATAATTTTATGTCCAAAATTTTTGGCGATCTCATAGCCGATGCCTGTAGCTCCAATTTTTGGAATCGAAAGTCCACCGGTTGCGATCACCAAAGAAGGCGCCGTAAATTCTCCAAGATTCGTTCGAACGATAAATTCATTCTCTTTCTTAACCGATTCAATTTTACAGCTTAAAAAAATCTCTCCGCCTGTATTTTTAACTTCAGTTTTTAAAAGCTCTACAATTTGATCGGCCCGTTTGTCGCAAAAAAGCTGACCGAGCTTCTTTTCGTGAAATTGAATTTGATGTTTTTTAATAAGTTTTAAAAAGTCATCAGGCTGAAATCGACTTAACGCCGATTTTGCGAAGTGCGGATTTTCTGATAAATAATTCTCAGGCTTGGCGTGAATATTGGTAAAATTGCAGCGTCCACCGCCCGAAATCAGAATCTTCTGTCCAAGTTTTGGCGAATGATCAAGTAGGGCGACTTTCTTGCCGCGAACTCCAGCGGTAAGGGCACACATCATGCCCGCACCACCGGCTCCTAAAATAAGAACATCAAATTTACGGGATGCAGGCCAAGACATCCTCTGCATATAGCAGCTGATAGTCTGGCGCTAAACTTGCATTTTGATTTTCATTGAAAGTCTTAGCGGCGGTGCCTGTTTGATCCACGCAATCTTTAATATTTCTAATAGCTTCGGGTCGCAAAGAAACATAGGGAGCTCCTTCGAATGGAAGAGGGTTTAGATATTCATCCTCTTCGCGCGAAGCAAGCTTATCCATTTCTGTAGCTTGAGGGGCTGAATAAGCCTGAAAGTCGGGCAAAATGCCAACAATCTGATTTGTACGTCCGGACGGTAAATAAAATCTCTGGATTGTTTCAAATCTGTAGATGCCCGAGAAATTTGGATCGCCAGAAATACCCTGACCAGTTCCTTTTCCGTAACTGCGATCGCCTACCAGATAACTTCGCTGCCAATCCTGCAAAGCTCCCGCCACAATTTCAGATGCGCTTGCACTTCGGCCATTGATCAACGTGACTACGGGTAAAAGTGTCTTTTGCTTTTCTTGCGATATTTTTGCCGTTTGAATGTCGGCCTGCAGGGATCGCGTTTTAGCAATGACACCTTCGCCTACAAAAATTCCAGTCATGCAAACCGCTTCATTTAACAGTCCACCTAAATTGCCTCGTAGATCTAAAATCAAAGCTTCGGGGATTTTTTGATCGGACTTTGCTTCCATGAACTGATCAATTTTTTCTTTCACTTTGTCGCAAACTTTAGGAATGAAATCTCGCACTTTTATATAGCCGATCGTCTTTTCACCAATGGCTCTCTGTATAATTTTTGATTCCACATTTGGCTGAACGATCTTCTCGCGAAGAATTGTTCTTTCTAATACAGAATTTCCACGAAGAATGAGGATTTTAACTTCGCTTCCCTCGGGACCCCTTAGTTTTTTGATAAGCTCATTGATTTCAAGCTTATTCACATCTTCATTGCCGACTTGAAGAATGATATCGCCAGATTTAAGCCCGGCTCTAAAAGCTGGTCCGTTTTCTAACGTTGTAAAAATGATGAATTGCTTATTAATTTTTCTGATCACGGCGCCCACGCCGATAAGATCGCCGTTAGAATTTTCATTAAATAAATCATTCCATTGTCGGCTAGGCATGATGCGGGTGTGAGGATCTTTAGTGGCATTGAGATAGGCATTGAACGCATATCCAGATGCCATCGCCATGCTTTTTACTCTCGGGCTTACTTCATCTTCAGCGAACTTGATGATTTCATCAAAATTTACTTTTGAATTTTTATAGAGAGAGTTGAGTGACTGATAATCATCTCGTTTCATTTTTCGGTAGGCTTGAACAAGTTCCACCGGCGGCAAATCTTCTCTTTCAATAGGGGTTACCCATTTTAAATCTCCGAAATCTTTTTTAAGCTCTCCATAATCTTTCATCCGATCTTCTGAAATTAAGACATTGGAGATTCCGGCCATTGCAAAAAGTGTATCGATCGCGGCGACACATCCGATAAATGTGGCCTGCGATTTGTAGCAAGCCGTGCTAGAAATTTTTGCCTTTAGATCTGCAAATTTAAAGGAGGTCTGATCCCAATACTCTTCAGGCGTTGGTGTTGCAGTGGCCGCTCGCAATACAGATTGCGTTATCATTAGAGCCAGTACGATCCATTTTAATTTTTTCATTTTCCCCCCTCACTGACTTCCCCCGAGATTGATTAAAAATTGCATACGCAGGTTTCGAATGTCAACGAATGGCTCATCGTGCTAAAAGATTTTATGGATAGAAATCTAGCACTTGAAACAGTTCGAGTGACCGAAGCTGCTGCGATTGCGTCGGCGCGAACGGTGGGACTTGGTGACGAAAAACTCAGCGATCACGCAGCGGTTGAGGCGATGCGGATCGCATTTAATCGTATCGAAATGCGAGCCAAGGTCGTGATCGGTGAAGGCGAGAGAGACGAAGCTCCGATGCTCTATATAGGAGAGATCGTTGGAACGGGATCGGGTCCTGAAATCGAACTCGCTCTCGATCCCCTTGAGGGAACGACCATCTGCGCTCACGGATTGCCCAACTCTATTTCGGTAGCTGCAATCGCCGAACGAGGTGGATTTTTGCACGCTCCGGATGTCTATATGAAAAAAATCGCTGTAGGCCCGGAGGCGAGAGGGGTCATTGATCTTAAACAGACGTGGACATGGAATTTAGAAAAAATTGCCAAAGCAAAAGGAGTTCCAGTTTCTAATTTAACAGTGGTTGCACTTAATCGCCCACGTCACGAAGAGATGATTAAAGAAATTCGAGATTTAGGAGCGCGCATTCGATTGATTCAAGACGGAGATGTTTCTGCGGCGATTGCCACTTGCGAGCCCGAAACCGGCATCGATGTTTTGATGGGCACTGGCGGCGCTCCCGAAGGAGTGATTGCGGCGGCGGCACTGAGATGTCTTGATGGAGATTTTCAAGCACAGTTAATTTTTAGAAAAGACGATGAAAAAGATCGTGCGCGCAAAATGGGCATCACGGATTTTGAAAAAATTTACAAAATGGAAGAGCTCGCTAAAGGTGACGTGATGTTTGCTGCGACTGGTGTGACGACGGGAACTTTCTTAGAAGGTGTGAGTTTCTTTAAGAATGGTTGCACCACGCATTCAGTAGTAATGCGTTCGGCGACAGGTACCATTCGAAGATTAACGGCAAAGCATCGCTTTGATATTAAGCCCGCCGTTACTATTTCTGAATATCGACCTAAAACGGGAAAAGTTTCCAAGTGATCGAGAGAGAAATTTTAATTAACGCGCCTATTGATAAAGTTTTCAAAGTGATTCGTGATTTTGAAAGTTATCCAGAATTCCTATCGACCACTCATTCGGCTAAAGAAAAAAAACTGAAGAACAAAATCGTCGTGGATTTCTCTGTCGAAGTGATTAAATCCATTCATTACAGTTTAGAATTCAAAGTGACTGAGCCTACCGAGGTGAGTTGGACTTTTCTTAAAGGCGATTTAATGAAAAAAAACTCCGGAAGCTGGGAGCTCGAAGCTGTTTCTGATAAAAAAACGAAGGCTCTTTATAAAATTGATATCGATTTCGGTTGGATGGTTCCAAAAATGATTATTGATCAAGTCACAAAGACTCAGCTGCCGCAAACTCTTGAAGCCTTTAAAAAAAGAGCAGAGAATCTTAGTTGATGAGTAAATTTTCAACTCACGAGATTGCAAGCGAGTTAACCAGAATTGAGAATCGAGATCCAAAAGCTCTCGCAAATCTTAAAAAAATATTTTCAGTTCAGTCATTGCGTCGAACGATTTGTTTTACGGGTCCAGCGGGAGTGGGAAAGTCCACACTGATTTCAAAACTGGCACCACTTGCCGCACGAAAAAAAACTTTGGCCTGGCTCGCTTGCGATCCATCTTCTCCTAAATCCGGTGGAAGTTTACTCGGAGATCGCATTCGACTTTCGGGTCAGGAAATTTCTGAAAATATTTTTATTCGGTCTCTGTCAACTCGAGGCGCTCAAGCTTTTTCCAAATCTATTCGCGATATGGAAGTCTATTTAGAAAGTATATTTGATGAGATTTGGGTTGAGACCGCTGGGA
This sequence comes from Deltaproteobacteria bacterium, assembly GCA_017302715.1. Taxonomy (GTDB): domain Bacteria; phylum Bdellovibrionota; class UBA2394; order UBA2394; family UBA2394; genus JAFLCD01. The sequence goes on along the minus strand of JAFLCD010000007.1, from coordinate 16,433 downwards.
GTGGTCAAACTCAATCGGAAGTGGCGCGCCTTTCAGCTATTACCGTTCTTATTTTGCAGCCCGAAACGGGCGATGAAATTCAGTGGATGAAAAGCGGTGTTCGTGAATGGGCTGATCTATTTATCGTGCACAAAGCCGATCTTAAAGGTGCAGATCTTATGGCTCAAACTTTGGTGGAGCAGGGGGCAAAACCTTCTGAAGTGATTCAGGTCTCATCCAAGAATAATAAAGGGTTTGAGAATGTGCTTTCGGCATTGCAAAATTTTCAAAAGAAAATGAATTGGAATGAGCGCCAGAAAATTTTACACTTAGAACACGCAAGAGCTTTGTTTTTTGAAAAAGCTCAAAAAAAATTAGAAACTGAATTTGAGAAATCAAAAGCGAAGAAGGTAAAAAATCCTTATGTCTGAGATGAAAGACGAAACAACAGAAAATAAGTCTCAAGATATTCCAATTTTGAAGCATCCTTGGTTTCTCTATGCGGTCATTCACATTGGAATTATCGGATTCATTCTCATTATTCTCGGTATTGTGATGAGTACCGGCATCACTCGTTGACGCTCATTAAAATCTTCTACGGCTCCGCGTTTAACGCCATTGCTCTCAACCTATTTTTTCTCAGTAAATTTCATAGTTTACGTCTTTGCGTCACACAATACACTCTGCATCGCAGCTGATTCGGTGCGATAGAGTGGCAGAGGGAAAGCGTGTTGATTGATCTAATCATAATGCAGTGCGGAGGAATCGTTTGAAAGTCGGAACAAACATTCCAGCGATGACAGCGCAGCGACAAATGCAAATTTCGTCGAATGCCATTTCGCGCGCGCTCGCTCGTCTTTCTTCAGGCAAGAGAATTAATTCGGCGCAGGACGATCCTGCTGGTCTCGCCATTTCAACAGGTCTTGAAGCTCAAGCTCGAGGTTTAAGTCGAGCGATACAAAATATTAATGAGTCGTACGGTGCTCTTGCCACGGCAGATAGTGCCATTGATATACAAACCTCGATCGTTCAGAGAATGCGAGAACTTGCTATTCAGTCGGCGAATGGAAGTCTTTCATCAACAGATCGCTCTTATTTAGATACGGAGTTTCAACAATTGATCGCAGAATTTCAGCGAATCACCGCGCAAACTGATTTCAACGGCGTAAAACTTTTAGATGGAAGTTTTGGAACAAAAGATATTCAGGTCGGAACAACAAAAGGCGATTCTATTGGTCTCACTTTGCCGAGCACGCAGACGAATTCGATTTTCTCCGCAACTTCTTCAACTACCTATTATGGAACTGGCAGCGTCACCGCTAAAAATGATGTAAGCATGGGATCTGCCCCAGCGATCACGAAGCTTGGCGACATCAATGGAGATGGATACGCCGATATGGTCACGCTAGATGTAGTAGATGATACGATTTCAATTGCGCTGGGAGTGGGAGATGGAACTTTTCAATCTCGCTTTACCGTGGCGGCCGATCAAAACGCGACAGATTTAGCCGTGGCCGATTTTAACAACGATGGAAAATATGATTTCGTTACGGCGAACGGAAGTTCAAACACGATTAGCGTTTATAAAAATACAAGTTCAACTACATCGGTCAGCGCGTCGTCGTTTCTGATTACAAATTCCACCACCGAAGGAAATGCTGTGGGTGTTGCGGTGGGAGATTTTAACGGCGACGGATATAAGGACATTGCCACAATCGATACAGGTGCCAACTCTTATGTTTCGAGCTTTCAAAATACGGGAGTCGGAAGTTTTGGTGCACGCACTACTTTTTCAGTCGCAGCATTTGTGGGCCAATCGATTACCGCAGGAAATCTCAACAATGATTCACGAGATGATATCGTCATCGGTGGGCGAGCGGCTAACAGAGGAAATTACAAAACTTATACGAGTAACGGTGACAAAACTTTTACTCTTAAGGCAACCCAAGTTTTAGATTCAACAGGTTCTGCAACGGCTTCAGCAAATGTGAGCAGTATTATTTTGAGTGATGTGAACAATAATGGAAATGTCGATATCTTAAGTTATCTCGACCAAGGCGTTAACCACACCGGAATTTTTAGATCTCTTGGAAATGGGGATGGAACCATTGCGGCTGCTTCTAAAGTAGTGGCCTTATTCAATAGCACGGGCGGCTTAGGTGTTACCGATATTACGGGCGATGGATACGTCGATATCATTATTGATGATCCAGTGAACCAAACGATTTCACGCTTCAGCGGAAATGGCTCCGGTGGATTTGGAACTGAAGTTGTTTTGAATGCCGTCACCAATGGAAGTTTTATTACGACAGGCGACGTCAATGGGGATGGAGTGGCAGATATCGTCACGGCAAGCTCGAACTCTGCCAACTCCGTTTATGTAACCAACACGACCAATACGATTTCATACACCTATCCAACTCTTTCGATTGCGACTCAAACTTACGCGCAAAATATGTTGGCCACATTAAGTACTGCGCTTTCAAATTTAGGTTCAGCACGCGCGACGATCGGAGCTCAACAAAGTCGCTTGGACTACGCATTGGTTAACGATCAAGTGATGCGTGAAAACATTTCTCAAGCCAGATCCAATATCATTGATACGGATTACGCTGATGAATCAGCTGAATTGATGAAGCAACAGTTCTTGCGACAAGCTCAAGCAAGTGTGCTTACTCAAGCGAATATGAATTTGCAAATTGTGCTTCAGTTATTGAGGTTTTGAACGCTTATGATTTCAATTTGAAAATTTTTTCGAGTTAAATGATCGGTGAGGTAGATTCTGATCGTGCGAGCTTTTCCATTTGGAAGTATAAAAGGCTCGCTTAGAATTGAATTCATTTCGAAATCACTCTGTTCAGCTCTTGGAATATTTAAAAACGCATTAAATAATGTATCATTTGAGATGAAGAGATAATTTGCTTTTTCTTGCATGGCCTCAGTTATTTTAGCGGAAAACACGTTAGCTCGTCTGCCCGTATAAGCTGAAGGAGTGTCTTTTAAAAGATCTGAAAAAAATGCACTTATTCTTTCAAACTCCATTCGATCTTCTTTTCCAAAAGATTCCCTAAAACCAAAAGCCGCAGGGTATGTGCCATGCATACGTCGAGCAATTTGAGTTCCAAAGAGCAGTGTATTCATGGGGAGCCATAAAGAAGTAAAGCTTCCAAATTTTTCTTTTAAATCTCGCTCTAGTGCATCGGGACCGCCAGGATAGTTTGAAGTTCGTAAATCTAAAACACTGGGATCAAATACTACTCTCGGATTTTGCTCACCATAATTTTTTGGTAATCTCGTATTTTGATCGTAAGCTTGTTTCTTTTTATCGAAATAATTTTTTAAATCTAAAATGCAAAATAAACTCCAGAATTCACTCCAAGACGGTTCGTACGCATCTACTCGTTCAAAAAAACCTTTACTGCTTTGATATTCAAGGCTGACTAATTCTTCGGAGTTATAAGCATAAGCTCTGTATGTTGCTAAAAGAAGACGAAGGGTTTTAGAAGCCCGCTGCTCTAAATGAGCGAGTCCGTCATATCCTCGAATTTGTTCTTCAAAAAAAAGTCTAAATTTATTGCCATTCGGATGATTTAAAATTTTTGAAATACTACCTCTTAAATTTTGTGGGTCGAAGTGAAGTCCACCTTCATCTCTAAATGCGTCAGCAGGATGAACATACTTTGCAAGGTTAGGAAGGTCTCTCAATATCTCCGGACAAATTTCTGCAGAGACTGACTGCGAAAAAATAAATATGAAAAATAAAATCAGTTTTTTCATTGCGCGAAGCCTTATGCCTTAACATAAATTCTGCAAAAGCTATGCCAGGAAATCTTGAAATGCTCTTATCGCATGCTTACAAAAATCTCCGCAAGATCAGCAACTTAACTCAATTGTGATGAGGATCTAACAATGCACTCCAGTAAACTGCGACTTATTTTCCGCGAAGCATGGGATCCCATTTGTCGCGAAGTGCATCGCCGAGCAAATTAAATCCAAGCACGTTTAAAAAAATACAAAATCCAGAAAAAGTAGAGACCCAAGGATTAGTCGAGAGAAAAGTTTCCATTCCTGATCGAATCATCGATCCCCATTCAGGAGCGGGCGGAGAAACACCGAGATTTAAAAAGCTTAAGCTCGCCGATTCTAAAATTGCGGCACCTAAACTAAGCGATGTTAAAACCAAAAGTGGCGACACAATATTTCTAAAAATATGTTGGAATAAAATTCGATTGGTTCTGACCCCAATCGATTGCGCGGCCATCACATATTCTTTTCGAGATTCTGCGAGAACTTGCCCGCGAGTGAGGCGAATAAAAGCGGGAATCGAAGTGAGGCCTACGGCGATGATCGCGTTATAAAGTCCTGGTCCTAAAATCGAAACAACGATGATCGCAATGAGGATCGCCGGAAACGACATCAAGATATCCGTCGCTTTCGAAATAATTCTATCGGCTGATTTGATATACCCCGCATAAAGTCCAAGCGGAATTCCAATGCAGGCCGCAAATAAAACCGAAAGACATCCCATAAATAAGCAGTAACGAGTTCCGAATATCAAACGAGAGAGTAAATCTCTGCCAAGTTGGTCTGTTCCTAGTAAAAAAACGTGCCCATTGTGATTTTCGAAACTAGGGGAGAGGTTTTCGAGTCCACGAAAGTCTTCGAATGGGTTGTAAGGGGCAATGATTGGGGCAAAAATGGCGATAACTAGTAGACATAACACTATCGCTCCGCCCAAATAAAAGCTGAGATGAAATTTGGGTAATTTCATGTCTTGATTCTCATTCTTGGATCAATCCATCTGTAGAGAAGATCAGTGAGAGTCATGACGATAATAATTCCCGCTGCAAAAACTAAAACAGCACCCTGAACAGCTGGGTAGTCGCGGCCTTCCACTGAAAAAACAATCCATCTTCCCATACCGGGCCAGGCATAAACATTTTCGGTGAGGATTGCGCCGCCTAAAAGCAAACCGAATTGAAATCCAGCCATGGTCACGACGGGCAACAATGCATTTCGAAGAGCATCTTTAAAAAACAAAATCCATTCGCTCTGACCTTTTGCTCGAGCGGTTCGAATATAATCTGCTTTTAGACATTCCATAAGAGAGGCGCGAGTAAGTCGCGCGATCAAACTCATCGGAATAGTTGCTAAAGTGATGGCCGGTAAAATGAGATGACGAATTCCGGAGACAAATAAATCCCAATTGCCGTCAATAATCGCATCAAAAAGTAAAAATCCCGTCGTCGGAACATAATCGACCGAATAATCCACGCGTCCAGAAAGCGGAAACCACTGCAAATGAAGTCCAAAAACTAAAATGAGCAGCAAACCCAAGAAAAAAATCGGAAGCGACAAACCAAGAACAGAAACCATTCCTAAGCAAAGATCTACAATTCCGCCGGGCTTTCGCGCGGCAAACATTCCGAGTAAAACTCCAAAAACAATTGAAAAAATCAGAGCGACGACGGCGAGTTCAATCGTTGCAGGTAATCTTGCTCGAATTTCTTCTAAAACGGGATGGCCCGAGCGAATACTTTTTCCAAGATCTCCTTGAAATACTCGTCCGACAAAATGAATAAGTTGTTTCGGCAACGGATCGTTCAATCCCAGCTCTGTTCGAATCGCAGCGATAGCTTCTGGTGAAGCTTTTTCTCCCAGCATCACTTGCGCGGGATCGCCTGGCACTAGATGAATAAGAAAAAAAACAGCGATCAGCGCTAAAAAAAGAGTTAAGAGAGATTCAAAAAGTCTTTGAAGCATAATCGAGCCGGCAAACCTTCAATTTTATTTTCTAGGCGCTTTATTAATTGTTCTTCCATTTTGCTTCGGCAAAACGTCTGTCGCCACCGATCGGATGAATCTTATAACCCTCTACATCTGCTCGAGTGGGAACAATCATCAAAGAGTGTGCGATATTCATCACCGGCAAATCTTTGGCGAGTTGAACCTGCAATTTTTTGTAAAGTTCTGCTCGTTTTGCAGGCGATGGAGTTTCTTGAGCCTGTCTCATCAACAAACTCGCAGCTTCGTCTCGATAGAAAGAGTAATTCTGCGTTGGAATTTTGGCCGATTCTTTAGACAGCAGCGGAAAAAAGAAATTATCAGGATCTCCGTTGTCGCCTTGCCAACCAATGAGAACTGTTTCGTGTTCACCTTTTCCGATTTTATCTAAGTAAGTTCCCCAGTCATAGCTGATGATTTTTGCATCGACGCCTACGCGCTTCCAATCGGCCTGAATGAACTCCGCCATTTTTCGAGCATTCGGATTGTACGGTCTTGCCACTGGCATCGCCCACAAATCGACGGTCAAATTTTGAATTCCAGCTTTCTTCAAAAGTTCTTTCGCTTTTTCAGGATTGTATTCAAGGTCCGCAACTGCAGAATTAAAACCAAGCACTTGAGGAGGAATTAAATTTTTCGCAAGCGCTCCAAAGCCGATATAAATTTCATCCAATAATCTTTTACGATCGATCGCGATCGAAAGGGCTCGACGCACATCTACATTATCAAAAGGTTTTTTGGTTGTGTTGTAAGCGAGATATCCAACATTCAAACCTTCGGCCTGAAGAAGTTTGATATGGGGATCGTTTTTTAAACTTGCCACATCCGAAGGATTTGGAAATTCCATAATATGCACGGAACCATTCTTCAACTCGAGTAATCGAACTTGATTATCCGGGATCACACGAACGATCACACGCTTGATAAAGGCCTTTTCGCCCCAATAATTTTCATTGGCGAGCAACTCCATCGAATCATCTTTTTTCCAATTGCCTAAAACATAAGGTCCAGTGCCGACTGGATTCTGATCATAATTTTCTTTGTATTTCATCACAGCCGTAGGACTAACGATCGTCATAAACGGCATCGTTAAGTTGGCCATAAAAGGAGCGTTCGGTTTGTGCAAAACAAATTGCACGGTCATATCATCGACCTTTTTAATTTCTTTGACGATCTGACTCATCGTCATATTTTCCCAGTACTTATAAGGAGTGCTGAATGGATAAGCAGGATGATCTTTTTTCCACTGTCTTTCGATGCTAAAAACGACCGCGTCTGCGTTGAAAGGAGTGCCGTCCGAAAATTTAACGTTCTCGCGTAAATGAAATGTATAAGTCTTCGCGTCTTTACTGATATCCCAGGATTTTGCGAGCCAAGGTTCGATCTCACCCGTTCCGGTTTTAAAACGAACAAGAGTCTCCACCATATTAGTTGCAATATTGAGCGACTCTCCATCTTCATGTCGCGCTCCGTCGAGGCCAACCGAATCACCAGGTCTTGCGAAGACTAAAGTTTTTCCAGAAACTTTTGCCGAGGACGAACTCGAATCAGAAGAGGAAGGTTTTTTAGAACAAGCCAAAAAAGAAACGATGGCAAGACTTGCGACAAGAACAGAGAATTTTTTCATTCTCCGTTTTTAGCGTTTACTAATTCAGGTGTCCACTTAAAGGAAGGCGATCCCAGCCCACGAAAGCATTTCGGTCTTTCAAAAAGAAAGAGCCCGAATACTGTTTGGCTTTTAAAAGATTCTGACTTCTGAAGCTTTTGACCGCTTCTAAAACGTCATCATAAACTTCGATCGTATTGATCAAGTTCGTATTGCGAAAAGCTTTTCGAACGCGAGGAGTAAGATGAGAAACTTTGAGAGATCCACCCGCTTGGCGGCAACGATTAAAAATCGACGAAATGCCGACCATTCCGATCAAAGAAACTTCATAAACTTCGGCGAGATCTAAAACGAGATAGTGGCGACCTTCTTCAAGAAGATCGTTCATTTTTTTAAGAAAATGTTTTACACGCTCGGTGCTCAAATCATCTTTGAGATGAAAAACAGTGATTCGACCTTCAGATTTCATTTCGCCTTCAAACATTTTGATCCTCCCTGACGCATTCTTTATTTCAATTTTTGTGCCAAGTGGATGCGTGGCCAGAGACCGCGATTTTTGAATTTAAAAGGGTCAGCTCCGCAGCAAATCGATGTCAAGTTTTTGCCGACCGGCAATCTTTTGCTTGAACACACCGCAGAAGAAAGATAACAAAAGCTATGAAAAAAATTCTCCTCACTCTCGCATCTGTTGTGGCTATCGCTCTTAACTTTGCAGCCTGCAAAAAATCTTCATCCGAAATGAAGATCGGATTCATTCTCGATAATATGAATGAAGAACGATACGCGAAGGACAAAAAGTTCTTTGAAGAGAAAGTGGCGAGTTTGGGTGGCTCAGTGATTTTTGCTTCAGCGAATTCTGAAATTGCGACTCAGATGAACAAGGTTGAAAATATGCTTTCGCTCGGAGTGAAAGCGATTGTGATTCAGCCCGTTGATTCAAATGCAGCAGCCGTGATGGTTGCAGCGGCTCACAAAGAAGGGGTTCCGGTCATCGCTTACGACCGAATTATTTTTAAAGCGCCTGTCGATCTCTATATTACGCAAAATTCTTTTCAAGTGGGAGTGCTTCAGGCCGAAGCCGCCGTGAAAGCTACGGGCGGAAAAGGTAATTATATTATTCTCAGTGGCGCCGAAGGACATTCAGTCGCCGAAGCTATCACCGCCGGCGTAAAATCGGTTCTCAAAAATTATCCCAATATTAAAATCGTCGCTCATCAGTATCACACGGGCTGGTCGACTGAGCTTGCTTTAAGAACAACCGAGAATGCGATGACTCGTTTAAATAATAAAGTAGATGCGATCTTGGCCAATAATTCTGGAATGGCTCATGGCGCCGTTCAAGCTGTGGCCGAACAAAAATTAACTGGAAAAGTTTTTGTTGCAGGAGCTGATGCTGATTTGGCTTCGGTGAAAGATATCGTCAAAGGCAAACAACAATTTGAAGTTCTTAAAGATATTCGTCCGTTGGCAGAAGCTGCTGCCATTGCTGCAGTGAAACTTGCAAAAAAAGAGGAAGTCGGCGGCGATGCTATGCTCGACAATCAGAGCGGTAAACAAATTAAAGTGATCAATACTCCTGTTTATCCCATTACGGTCGATAATATTCAGGAAAAAATTATCGATTCAGGTTTTCACGATAAAAATTCCGTTTATGGTGAAAAAGCTCTTTAATTGCCTGTGATTTCTGAAACACCAACGGTTGAATTAAAATCTATCTCGAAAAGTTTTTCAGGAGTCAAAGCTCTTGAGAATATGCAGCTCAAAGCCTTTGCTGGATCTTGCTTAGGCTTGATGGGCGAAAATGGCGCTGGCAAATCGACCTTGATGAAAGTCTTGAGTGGAATTTGGGTAAAGGGAACCTACACAGGAGATCTTTTAGTAGAAGGCCAGAAATTAGAATTCGAAAATCCCATTGACGCTTCGAAGGCCGGAATCGCCATCATTCATCAGGAACTTTCTCTCTTTAAAGAGCTCTCTGTTGCCGAAAATATTTTTATGCAGAGATTTCCTTCTTGGTTTGGAATTCTGCAAAGTAAAAAATTAAATGAAAAGGCGAATGAGATCTTAAATCGTCTTGGTTTTAAATTATCGCCTGAAAAAAAAGTAAAAGACTTAAGTATCGGCGAACAGCAGCTTGTCGAAATTGCGCGAGCTTTTGTTTCTAAGGTTAAAGTTCTGATTTTTGATGAGCCGACCTCTGCGCTTTCGGATAAAGAAATCGAAAATCTCTTTCGTTTAATTCGAGATCTCAAAGCTAAGGGAGTAGCTTGCATTTATATTTCACACAAACTTCCCGAAATCCGCGAGATCTGCGATTGCGTCACGGTCATTCGAGACGGGCAGTGGGTGGCGGACTTTGAAACTTTTACAGACGAACAGATCATCGAAGCGATGGTTGGAAGAAAAATAGAAAATGTTTTTCCACCGAAGCGTCCTTTTAATTCGGCGCGCGAAAATCTGCTTGAAGTTCGAAATCTGAATGTCATCGATAAAAATTTAAATCATAAAATTTTAGATGATATTTCTTTTGATCTCAAAAAAGGGGAGATTCTCGGCATCTCAGGTCTTATGGGCAGCGGAAGATCCGAATTGCTTTACTCTCTTTTTGGTGGGCTCGCCCATTGTAAGACCCAAGTAGACGTCAGCTTAGAATCCAAACCTATTTCATTAAAATCTCCACGTGCTGCGATTCAAAGCGGGCTTGCTTTTTTAACGGAGGATCGCAAGGGAAGTGGTCTCGTTCTCGAGATGGATGTGAAAAGTAATATGACGCTGCCGATTCTTAAAAAAGTTTCGCAAGCCTTAACCATTCAATTTAAAAAAGAAAAAGAAGTCGTCGATTATTACCAACGTCTTTTAAGAATCAAAACTCCATCCATACATTTTAAAATTCGACACTTAAGTGGCGGTAATCAGCAAAAAGTGATTTTAGGTCGCTGGCTTTCAACTGCTCCCAAAATTTTGCTACTCGATGAGCCTACTCGAGGCATCGACGTTTCTGCCAAAGCAGAAATTTATCATCTCATTCGTGATTTAGTAGACCAAGGCCTCACTCTCATTTTAGTTTCTTCAGAGTTGCCTGAGATTGTCAGTCTCTCCGATCGCGTTCTCGTTTTACAAGAAGGTAAAAAAGTGGGACTTCTTTCAGGAAACGAAATTTCTCAAGAAAATATTATGATGAGAGCCACCGCCGCATGAAAATTTTAAAGAAATCTTTTTCAAGAGCTCAACTGATGGAGCTTGTGCCAATCTTCACTTTGATTGTTCTTCTCATCGTTTTTCACTATCAAAGCGAGGCTTTCTTAACTCAAAGAAATCTTACGAATCTTTTTAGACAAGTTTCGGTGAATTGCATTCTCGCTTTTGGAATGACAGCCATTATTTTGTTAGGAGCAATCGATCTCAGTATTGGATCCGTTTTGGCACTTGGTTCTGTCGTTGCAGGCCTGATGCAAGTCGATTTTGGCATGAATCAGGCCGGAATTTCAGGTGCACTTTTAACCATCGCGGCAGTGGTTGGCGTTTGCGCTTTAACCGGAGCTTTCACGGGTTCGATGGTCGCCAAATTTAAGATGCCGTCCTTCGTGGTAACTTTGGGAATTTTCGTCATCGCTCGCGGGTTGGCTTTGATTTTGAGCGGCGGAAGCAAAATCGCGCCCTTAAGCGAAAGTTACCGATGGCTCGGAACTTCTTTCGTCTCTCCGGATTCTTCACTCGCTCTTATTTTAATCGTGAGCCTTCTCGCTTGTATTTTCTTTGCCTTTCAATCGGGAGCCAAAAAGTGGCTTGAAATTATTTTAGTAATCGTCGCTGCAGCAGCGCTCTCGTGGATTTTTTATGGCTATCAAGGAATTCCTGTTCCTGTCTTATTTATGTCAGCCACATTTGCCGGAATTTATTTTTTACTGAACAAGACAACTTTCGGTCGTTCTATTTACGCGATCGGCGGAAACCCCGAAGCTGCAAGGCTCTGCGGCATTCGCGTTCCTTTGATTTTTTTCGCAACCTTTGTGCTCATGGGAACTCTTGTTGCTTTTGCCGCGATCATCGAGGGTGGACGAATCGACGCTGGCGATCCGACGGGAGGCAATTTATACGAACTCGATGCGATCGCAGCCGTTGTTATTGGCGGAACTTCTCTTCAAGGTGGAGTAGGTACCGTGACTGGTACTTTGCTTGGCGCTTTTTTAATGGGCACTCTCAATAACGGAATGAGCTTGATGAATATTCCGACCAATTATCAAATGGTCATTAAAGGAATGATTATCATCCTCGCCGTTTTGATGGATGTGCTTTCTAAAAACCGAAAGTAATTCATGATTCGAAAAGCACTTATTGCTGCAAACGGACCTACACCCAACGAAAAAGATTTTCGCTCTGCCACTTTAGCTTGCGATTTTTTGATCGCGGCCGATGGCGGACTCAAACATTTTCATCAGTTTCAAATTTTACCTGATTTAGTGATCGGAGATCTCGATAGCATCGACGTCGACTTACTTGCGACTTATCAAAAACAAACCGAAATTTATAAATTTCCTTGCGATAAAAATTTTACAGATCTTGAACTTGCGATGTTTGAAGCCGAAAAGCGGGGGGCCAAAAGCTTAGAAATTTATTCATGGGCCGATGAACGACTAGATTATTCTCTAAATTCTCTTCTGGCTGCAGCTTCTCTTCGCGCTAAGGTAGATTTTTTCAGCCCGAACTCTCAGATCTCTATTCTCAATTATTCTCATCCGAAATTTTTATTCGAGAACTCTGGCAAAAAGCTTTCGATTTTTCCTTTAAGCAAATCCGTCAGCTTAAAAACTTCGGGCCTTCGCTGGGAACTGAAGTGGAGTAAAGTTGGGCCCGAAACTCGCAGCCAAAGTAACCAAATCGCCTCTCAAGGCTTTATCCAATTAAGCTCCGGATCCGCCTTCGTCCTGATCGAAAAATAAATCTTTCGCGATGCGTTATTTTTTCTAGATTTCTATATTTTTTTTGGATTAGCTAGGAGCCACTCCAGTTAAGTGTTTTTAGGGGAGCTTTTATGAAAAAAATTTTAATGAACCAGCGGACTTCGATCCGCATTCTCGTTTTATTTTTTTTAACGAATTTATTTTCGATATCAACTTTTGCAGCTGATAATAACTGCGCCCCAACAGCTCGAAAGTTGGGCAACTTACAAAGTTTTATTGATACCACTTTAAAAACTCGAAAAGCCAATCTCACCACTGGCCAGTATCGAGAGGCGACTCACTTCGATATGCTCGCCGATCAGGAAGCTGCGCAGACATGGAGTGGCATTCTTCCACCTAAGTTTATTGCCGAATTACTTCCCAAAGATGTCACTCTTATCGATCACACTCTCTTGGCAGCGGCCGAACCCGGCGTCGTAAAAGATCCCGGCAGCGGAGAATTTTTAAGCTTAAGAATCGACGTCGACGGCCAAGGCACAAATATCGGTGTTTCAAGATCGGCACTTTTAAACAATGCGACTCGCATACAGAAAAGTTTTGTTCGCGACCAAGCTAAAGCCGTCATCCTTTTTATGCACGGAGGTGGAACTAGAACCACAGGCCATCACGTCGCTATCAACTTGATGAATCATTTTCATCATTACGGCGTCGATGTGATTTCGTTTGATCATGCTTGGCATGGCGAGGGCCCAAGAAAAAATTACAATACGCCTCAAGAATATATGGAGTGGATTCGCGCTCTCATTCAAAAAACGGTGCCCGCTGATACTCCGGTTTTTCTGGCAGGACATTCGATGGGCGGCGAATTCGCCGATGTTTACCGACGGCTTTATCCAAATGACAATCTCGTTAAAGGTGTGATTGCACTTTCAACTATCGTCGATCCATTTCCAGGAGCAAGTGTTCGAGAAAAAACAAAACTCCATCAAGCAAGAGATGAAGAAACTCGATCCGAAAATTCACAGTCACCCGAAGACAAAGTGTTACTTCAAAGTTTAATTTCTCAAAATAAACTTTCTTTTCCAGCTTTTGTTTTCGAGTCTCTTTTTTCAATGACCAATTCATGGGTCATTCCAGCCGACGGCGGAAAATCCCTTATTCCTGCTCTCTATGTTTGGGGCGAAAAAGATTGGCTCTATGTTGGAAATGAAAAAATCATTCAAACTCATCTCGCCGTTTTGCCTCATACTAAAATTGTCACTTATGGCACTCGCTTTGATGTGACGGAGAAAAAAGATATCCGTGTAGGGCATATGATTTTTGATCATCATCGACCCGGAACCAATAAAATAGAAGTCTTCGCCGATATGCAGGAATTTATAGAGCAGACAATTGGAAGCACCCTCGTTCAAGAAAAACCAAAGAGCGAAAAAGACAGCGTTATTAAAAGAATCGTTCAAACTTACGCCAATAATTTAGCGTTCAGAGAATTTGCCAAAGAATATACTTTGCGAAGACGCATTCCAGATTCAAGCCGAATTGAAGAGCTCAACAAAGAAATCGCGGGCTACATTCAGTACCTCAACGAGTTTCGCGGGACTGGAAAAAAAGTGGAAGAAGATCCAAAAGCGAAATCAGCCGAACTGCAACTTCAACGACGCCTTCAGCTTCGAAAAGGGTTTTTCATTCCAGAAGGAGCGGCAGGAGATTTAGGCAGACAATGGTCTGAAGAGATGGGCCTCGCAAAAAAAGAAGAGCTCGCTATTAAAAAACTTCGTGAATCGAAACGTGAAGAGCTTGAAAATTTATTGAAATCATCACGAGAAAATCAAGCCGCTCTTGAGGCAGCCATGAGCCCTGTATTTTCTTTAAAGATGCAAGCCGCAGAAGCCGAAGTCGCTGCACTTTTAAAACAGATGACGGAGCTCGATGTTCAAATAGAAAAAGCGATCTATGAATTTTATTTAAATAAACTTGAAAATCCTCAGGCTGAAGATGCTAACTCATTTCTTCCTCCGGCATCTCTGCGTGCCCTGATTTCAACCTATGAAGGCATTGTAAAAAATTATTTGCAAAAGAAAGCAGAGCAGCAGCAAATCTTGCAGGCTGAACTTATTGCGGGAAACCTTGGAATGCCTGCGCGACATCTATTCATTGATCGATACGGCGAAGCACTTGTCGCGAAAGGCGAAAAGCCAGCGGCAGGTAGCATCGAGTGGAAAGAACAAAATCTTCGCCATGAAATCAGCGAAATCGATGTGAAAATTTTACAATATGAAGACCGACTTCAACATTTAGAAAAGCTTCTCGTCGATAAATATTCAGACGGACTTTTTAAAATAGAAGAAATGCGCTTAAGCGATCTGCTCGAGATGCCCATCAAAGATTGGGAAAAACATACGAACTATTGGCAATCCGCCTGGGGAGCTTGGCAGGTTCTATGGAAAGAGCGACCTCCGGCCGGTAAAACCTCCTTTTATTAAAAGGGGCCGGGTTGTTGCGCGGGGAGCGCGCCTTCAACGAGAGGTGCCAGGTCAGCTTCTGATGCACGTTTTAGCCCTCCGACTTTAGCCCGTTTACACGGCTAAACTAACGACTTTAGCGAGCTTATTGACTCCCCACGCAGTCATGCTAGAAGACGTTCGTATTTTAACAACGACAACCATCACCAGGAGATTTTAAATTATGAATATCAAATTCTTTGGGACTCTTTGTGTTTTGCTTAGCACTTTCGGCTTAGCTTCCACATTCGCCCAATCGGCAGCTGTTTCAGGAACCGTTTCACCACAGAACGCTCCTAAATCAGAACTCGTCGCATCACCTTCCATCACTTCCGGAGTTCACTCCGTTATTGAAGGAAACTTTTCATCTAACAAATCGGGTAATAGCAATACCGTAGGGCCTTACCTGTCTCCTGCGATCAATCTTGCTTATACGATTGATCAAGTAAAAGCGGGCATTAATTTCGAACTCGAGATGGGAACATCCAGAGGTTTCGGATCTGAAAAAAATGGTAACAGAAGTTTTTCTGACAATACCTATATGGATCACCATCCTGTTGTTACTCTTTCGGTTGGCAAAACAACCAAGTTTAATTTCTTGGCTGATATGCTCTGGCACGTTGACACTAAAGCCAACGCAAACAATTTTTCGGATTTATTTTTCAATCCAGAAGTTGAGCACAGACTTAATCCTCAGTTAGCTTTCGCTGTTGGTTACGTTCAGCACCGCGTTTCTAAATATGATACGGCCGCTGTTTCTCCTACCTCACTGAACAGTGAAGTTGGAGGTAGTGTTGCAAAGCCAGCTATCCTTCCTAACAACAATGCTCCTGTGAATATTTTGAATGCTGGAGTTGTTACAGCTCGAGTCAAATTGAGTGAAACAGCTAAAGTAGAAACTTATGTTCGCGCTGGACGATTAACCACGAATGCTCGCAAAAATGGCGAAGATCTTATTTCTGCAAATTCTTACAGATTTCAAACAGACTTTACTTCGAAGCCTGCGAGTAAGCTGAGCTTAGCTCTTCGATATCGTTTAAATATCGACGATCGTAAGGCCAATTTTGTAACGGTTCTTAACCGAGGCCGAATCATTGCTGAGTACGCGCTTACAAACGCTTGGACTCTCAGTTTGAACAATACTTTCGACGCTATTACAAACCCAGCTCGTAATTCGAAGGCAGTTTTCGGAAACGAACAATACGTAGGACTTGGATACGCGTTCTAAGACCTTGATTTATAAGACTTTCACTTTCTAAAGCTCTTCGTCGAGTTTGTGGATGGTGAGATCGTGAAAAGGCCCCTTCTAAAGGGGCCTTTTTTTTGGCATAGTTTCTCGAAATGACGACAGAAGCCGCAAATTCTAAATCCGACGACAAGAAAGCCAAAACTCGCGTGCTCGTCGCAATGAGCGGAGGAGTAGACTCCTCAGTGGCCGCTTATTTGCTTCAAAAACAAGGCTACGATGTCGTTGGCGTGACTTTTCAACTCTACGATTATTCTCGTCAGAATCGCAAAGAAGGTAAGGGCGGATGTTGTTCGGTCGAAGATGTCGACGACGCCAAATACGTCTGCGCAAAACTCGGAATTCCTCATTATCTTTTTGATTCTCGCAAAGCTTTTAAAGATCGCGTGGTTACTTATTTTGCCGAGTCTTACAAA
>JAFLCD010000006.1 GCA_017302715.1 Deltaproteobacteria bacterium | reverse complement strand
TTTTCTTCGGTCGACGCTACGGCTCGAGCGCTCGCCAACGGACTTGAAATAAAATGATGAGCCTTAAGTCCCACTTTGCTTAAACATCTTCGAGCATTTTCAAGAGGAGTAATCGAGCCCGTCATCAACTGCAAATTGACTTCAAGACGTTTGCCATACATTCCAAGTGGTTCGTGAATTCCATCCTGAGAGTCGATGATAAATTCTTGCGGAATTACCTGCACCACTTCTCGATCGAGAGGAATATTCACAGCCGATGCTGCTTCGATTGCACGCTGAATATCGGATGTCTTTACTTCTTGATCGCGAATCGGAACCATTCCATGCGAAGAGACCGCTTGAATATGAGCGCCGGTGACACCAACGACTAAATAATCGATCGAGCGATTCGAGAGATTGAGTGCCTCTTTTAAAGCTTTGTCTAAAGTCATCACGGTAGAATCAATATTAACGATGACTCCTTTGCGAATGCCGTGCGACTCAGCTTGGCCAAAGCCGATGACTTCAAGTCCATGCGAAGTCATCTCCGAAACCAAAACAGATGTTTTAGAACTACCAAAATCACAACTTGCTAGTGTGGGAAAATTTTTAGCCATGCTTTTTCAAATCCTTTTTTACGGGGTGTTTTTTTTGCATTTTCGCTCGGCCTTTTTTCGAAGTAGCTTTTGAATTGGAAGCTTGCTTGATAGCCGGCGCTGCCTTAGTTATTTTTTTAACTTCGCTGACGAGTGGCTCTTCTTTGCGAATGAACCATCGATCATCATATTGACCCAAAATTTTTGTTGGTGTGATTTTCTTTTGCTGAAGATCACTTAAAATAAATTGAAAGCTTTGAAGTCGTGCATTCCAGTGGTGAGAAAGAAAAACAGCTTCGACTTCTTTTTGTTCAGAATTTTTAAATTTTAAATGATATTGAGCTTCGCTCGACCAATTATCTTTTTGCAAAGTGACAGAATCTACATCGATCTTTACTTGATCCTTAAGAGCCAAAATCAACTGAGATAAATCAGAAACAAATTCTCTTTCTTTTGAGAGCTCGCGATTAAGTTCGATTGGAGAGCGCTCACGAGAATAAGGTTCTTCAAGACCATAAATCAAAGGCAGCGTCGCCCAGTCACCAGGAATTTGATTGGCGCGAGAAATAAAATTTCCTTCGCTATCGATAACAATCCAAGAACGTGCTCCGTGAACTAAAAAGGCAGGCTCGCGCGAAAAGATTTTGATTTTAAGGCTTCCGTTAGAAAGTCCCGTCGCTGCGCCTAAAAAGCTTCGTCGAATCGCAACAGACTTTACCCAGCCTTCATTTAAAATTTCTGCTTTCACTTTTTCTAAATCGAGTAACCAGAAGGGTTGACCGTAATAAATTGAAAGTCTTTCGCGGATGTCGCTGGCAAATTTTGCAAATGGATCGCCCTCTGCACGCACCGGAAAAATTTCAAGCTCGATACCCTTAAGTTTGACTCCCCCCCACTCTATGACTCCGTGCGCCACTGCTTGCACCATCTTTTTTGGCCAAGGCGCAGTCGTCGCCTCATCCATCTTAGAAAAAAGATGACGTTCTGCAAAGAAAAAGATGATGCTTAATGCTGTCACAACAAGCGAAATCACTAAGAAGCGACCGCCCCTCCAATAATCATCTGAATTTTTTTCTTTAGTTTGATAAGAAAATTTTAAATTTTTCTCAGATGATCGCTTGGCGAATTTTCGAGTAAAAAAACTCTTGAACCCCACTCTTTAAGTCTGACGAGCCACCCGTGGTGCGTCAATCTTAGAAAGACTTTGAGAAAAATGAGAGGCCAACTCGATGGCGACTTGCGTCAAAGGTCCTGCACCTAAAATAAGAAAAACCTTCGGCTGAGACTTACTTTCTATTTCTGCAATTAAAGTTTTTACAGCAGGAGTTGAATCTAAAACACGAACAGAAATATTTTTTAAATTCTCGGCTAGCTTTTGAGATGTAATCCCTTCAATGGGCTTTTCGTGAGCCGAATAAATGGGCAAAAGTAAAAGTTCATCGCAGCCTTCTATGAAACTTTCAGAGAATTCTTTCCAGAGCGCTTGAGTGCGTGTGAAACGATGCGGCTGAAAGAGAACTGTTTTAAAATGCTTTGGATAAAGAAGTTGAAGCGCTTTTAAGGTCGCTACAATTTCTGTGGGATGATGTCCGTAGTCTTCAACAATCGCGAGATCCTTATTTTCAAAATGAATTTGCAAACGTCGATCGGCCGGAACAAATTTTTTTGCTTCTTCCTTGAGTAGAGCAAGATCGATATTCAAAGAAAGCCCTAAGCCAATCGCCGCTGTTGCATTTTGAATATTGTGTAAACCAACGACAGGCAATTCAAACTCACCGAGATCTTTACCGAGATAAGTTAAATGAAAAAAACTTTTTCGATTTTCAAATTTTATTTTTTCAATGTGAAGATCTGCATTTTCAGCAAGGCCATACGTTTTTGTGGGCTTAGAAATCTGAGATCGAATCGACATCAAATGTTCGCAATCCGCCGAGATCCAGTTCATTCCAAAAAAAGCCGTGCGATTTAAAAATTCTAAAAATGTTTTTTTGATGTCCCCCAAATCGCGATACGTATCCAAATGCTCGCGATCGATATTGGTTACCACCGAAAATACAGGTGAGAATTTTAAAAAACTTCGATCGCTTTCGTCTGCTTCGATGATAAAAGCTTCGCCTTTTCCTACGATGCTTGACGCATTCCAGTGCTGAAGTCTTCCGCCCACCACCACCGTCGGATCGATCGACCTTAAAAACTGCCCCGCCATCGAGGTCGTCGTTGTTTTTCCATGTGAGCCCGCAATCGCGATGCCCTGTCTTAAGCGCATCAACTCTGCCAACATTTCGGCCCGAGGAATTACTGGTAAGTTTAACTTTTCAGCTTCAACACATTCGGGATTTTCTCGAGAAACGGCAGACGAAATCACCACACAAGTGGAGCCGTGAATATTCGAAGCTTGGTGCCCTTTAAAAATTTTTGCGCCTAAACTTTGTAAGCGCGCCGTCGTAGGAGAAGTCGATAGATCGCTTCCGCTAACCGAAAAACCAGTCGCGAGCAGAACCTCGGCAATGGCACTCATTCCGCTGCCGCCGATTCCGACTAAATGAATAGATGGCTTTTCGCCCCAAAACATCCCGAAAATTTAGCCTAAAACAGCTATCTGGCATAGGAATTGCACCCTTTTTTGATATGCGCGGGCTGGGCATCTTTATCGCTATTTTTTTGTGCTGGAGCGAATTTGCCCTCGCCAACTCTTGCCCGCAGATACTCAGAGATTTTTCAGTCTTTCATTTTCCAACAGGTCTTGGAGGTCGAGCCCGAGGAGCTAAACTTGCACCCGCTGCACTGAAAGAAGCGGGGCTTTATGAAAAACTTAATGCCGACGGATTAAAATTTGAAACGCCCTATGAGATCGCTATCGAAGATTTTTCGAACCCAGCAGAATTTATCGAGCCCCCTAGTGGTCAACCGGGCCCCTCTGCCATTAACCATAAAGAAATTTTATTACCCGCTTTGAAAGACTTAAGAGATCGAAACTTAGCAGCCCTTCGCGCTGGAAAAATTCCTTTGAATATCGGCGGGGATCATTCGCTTGAGATGGCACCTCTCGCCGCGATTTCTCTTCTTGGAGCTGAGCGAAATCAAACCATCAACGAGATCCGATTTGATGCGCATCCAGATTTTCATACGCCAAGATCTTCTCATTCAAAAAATTTGCATGGAATGACTTTGGCTCATGCGCTTCGCTTAGCAGATTCTGATGTCGATTTTTTAGAACTCTTTTCTCCCAAGGTGGATGAAGGACAAAAAATTCTGATGATCGGTATTCGCGATATCGATCTCGGCGAATGGCATCTTTTAGATCAGCTGCGTCGATCTCAACCAAAGAGAATAAGTTTTTTTGAACCTGAACGAGTAAATCAACTCGGCATTGAAAATGTGATGGATCAAATGATTGAAGCCGCCACCATGAATGGCCAGAAATTTCATTTTTCTTTTGATCTCGATGGAATTGATCCTTCGATCGCTCCTGGAGTAGGAACACGAGTGAACCATGGCTTAAGTTTGAATGATGCTCGATATGTAGCTGATCGAATTTTTGCAGAATCTCAAAAAGGAAATGTCACCTCGATGGATGCCGTTGAGCTCGATCCACATCGCGATCCAAATGGTGCATCTACTAAAATCATGATCGAAATCATCTCTCGCTTAACTACTGGCAGACCTTAAATTATTTCGCGGTTAACAGAAGCGCGGTTTGGAATTTTGGGAGATGAAGCCGTTAGAATGGGCTGAAAACTATTCCAATTGAAATTTTTTTCATCAATCACCCAAGCTGGGTCTTGAACGGAGAGAGCATTTTTTTTCTGATGATCATCCGTGGCGGCCGGAAACGGAATAAAAACACATGGACGTTTAAATGCCATGATTTCAAAAACCGTCATCGCGCCTGAGCGGCAAACCATCAGATCAGCTTGATCGTAAAACTTTGGCATTTCGTTAGAAAAAGCAAAAACTTCTGCCGATAAATTTAAATCCGCATAAGTTTTTTTTAAATTTTCAAAATCTTTAATACCCGACTGATGAATGAAATGCATTTTTGGATCTATTTTTTTAATTTCCGAAAGCATTTCGATCCATCGATTATTAATTCCCGAAGCTCCTTGCGATCCGCCTAACACAAAAATCACTTTGGGTGGCCAAGAGAAAGTTCGCGCACGTGAAGCTTGAGCAAGAAATTCAGATCTCAATGGCAAATCCACCAATTCAAATCCGGAACAAGGAAAAGCCGCATAAGATTTTTTTGTCAGCTTAGAAAAAATTTTATTGGCTAAGCCCGCCGAAGAATTTTGCTCTAAAACTCCGACTTCCCATCCACCAAACATTTTAAATAAAATGGCAGCAAAAACAGTGGGCACGCTTGCATACCCGCCCACCCCATAAACAAGTTTGGGCTTAAGCGAGAAAAGTAAGCTTAAGCTTTCAAAAAAACCTAAAATTAAAAAGAAAATCGCCTGAAATTTTGCAATGAGACCTTTGCCCTTCACTCCTTTGGCAGCAATAAATTTCACCGACATTCGGGGATCACTCAGCTTAAATCGCGCTTCGATTCCGTTTTTTGTTCCTACAAAAACAACTCGAGCTTGAGGATTTTTTTGAAGATATTTTTCGGCAAGTGCGAGACCAGAAAAAAAATGTCCGCCCGTTCCGCCTCCGCAAACAAAAAGATCAGCTGAACTCATGCGGCATCGACATCTCGGCGATGATGCAAAGATTGCAAAACACCAAGCGCCATTAACGAAACAAGCAGCGAGCTTCCTCCACTGCTAAAAAACGGCAACGGCAAACCTTTTGTAGGAAGCAAACCGAGAGTCACCATCATATTGAGCATGGCGGGCAGCGCGACGAACAGCGTAACTCCGCATCCTAGATAATAGCCAAAGGTAGAAAGCTGCGATCGCGCCACTCGAGCTCCGCAATAAAGCAAACTTAAGAAAAGTCCTACCACGACTATAATTCCTATCACACCTAGCTCTTCTCCGATGACTGAAAAAATAAAATCGGTGTGAGCTTCGGGAAGATAAAAAAGTTTTTGCTGAGAATTTCCGATGCCTACTCCCGACCATCCGCCTTGAAAAAAGGCCATATAAGATTGGATCACTTGAAAGCCAGAACCTTGAGGATCCGCCCATGGATCTAAAAACGTCATTACTCGCTTAGCACGGTAACCCGCCTTCATTACCAAAATTAAAACGGCCGGCAGCGTCAGAATAAAAAGTCCGCCAAGATAAGTCATAGGAATTCCGCCCATGAACCAAAGGGCCACACTCAAAACCAAAACACTCATCGCTCCACCAAAGTCTGGCTGAAGAATGAGCAAGATCATCATGAGTCCTGAAATAATTAAAAGCGGCAAAAATCCTTTGTTAAAAGATTGAAGTCGATCCGCTCGAATCGTCAGCGTCGCGCTCAAATAAAAAACCAAAAGTAAACGCGCAAGCTCTGAAGGTTGAAATCTTAAACCTGCTAACGAAAGCCATCGCTGAGCTCCCCCTGCCTTCGATCCAATTCCCGGAATCAAAACCAAAAACAAAAGCCCCAAACCCACAAAAAGAAAAATCATTCGAAGACGACTAAGCTTAACGAGGGGAATTTGCGCGATCATAAAATAGAGCGCCCATCCCAAAGCTAAAAAAACACCCTGCTTTTTAACGTAATAGAGAGCATCTCCATATTTTTGGAGACCCATGACGGCCGACGAAGAATAAATCATCAGTAAACCAAATGCCGAAAGCAAAACACCGATAATAAAAATGGGCCAATTGGAAAAGCCCGCAAGCCAGCGCGCACCCGAATCGGCTGGCATCTTTGACGCAGCGTTTAAATTTCTTTTATCCCATCCCATGGATTATGGATCATTATTTCAAACAAGCTCAGTTTCTTCAATTGAAAACCTCTCTCGGACTTTCTGAAGAAAAAAGTCCCCTCGTTCTTCGAAGTTTTCAAATTCGTCATAGCTCGAACAAGCCGGAGATAAAATTAAACAAGTGTCGGGAGGAAGTTCTGGCAAAAGAGACTGAAGTAGATCAGAGAGAGAGAGAAAAATGCTTCGACTGCCTGCGAAAGCTGCAGTCTGCTCCATCAGAATATCTCGAGCTTCACCGACGATAAATAATTTATCTTCAGATTTGAGCTCTTTTAAAAGTGGACGAAAGCTCTCGCCCTTAGACTTGCCGCCCAAAATAAGAAAAACGCCTCTATATTTTTGATGCAATTGCTGAAGAGCGTAAAGAGTGGCGTGCACTGTCGTTGCCTTAGAATCGTTCACAAAAACTCTTCGACCTACATTCTCTCGAAATGCCTGCAATCGATGCGGTAGTTTAGGTAAGTCTTCAAAAAGTTTTTCGCGCACTTCGAATTGAAAGTCCTGAGCTAAAACAGAAACAATATTTTTTAAAATATCTAAAAGTGAATCTTCATTTTTATAAGCCGCTTTATTTTTCAAATTCTTTGGAGTCTTTGAAAGATTGGTCGGAAAAAAAACCTGCTTTGCTTTCGATAACAGATGCCATTTAGCGCCGTAGTAATCTTCGAGCGAATCGTATCGATCTAAATGATCAGAAGCTAAGTTAATTAAAATAGCTGAATGCAAATCTGCTGTTTTTAATCTCTCCGCTTGAAAACTTGAGATCTCTAAAACCGCGATATCAAAATTTTCTTTGAAGGCTTCAAACATAGGAGTCCCCAGATTTCCGCCGATAAAAATTTTCTTCTGCGGAAGGGCTCGTCTTAAAACTTCTCCAAGCTGAGTGGTCAAAGTGGATTTTCCGTCGGTGCCGGTGATGGCAATAATAGGTTTCTTAAAATGCTCGCAAAAAAAATCCAGTTCTTTGACTTCGTAAGTGGATATTTTTTTAAAGAAAGGTCGTCTCGGATCAATCCCCGGCGAAACAAAAACCTTTGCCGGTAAATAGTTTTTCCAGTCCACTTCATCGAATGAAATTCCTGAAGCTTCGTCTAAAAAATGATCTTCAGAAAGAAATTGGGCGATCGAAGAATTAACTTTGCCCCGACCTAAAAAAAGAGATTTCACTTACCGAATTTTTAGTGTGCTTAAGGCCATAAGAGCAAACAAAATCGATAAAATCCAAAAACGTACGATGACTTTAGATTCGGGCCAGCCCGAGAGCTCAAAATGATGGTGCAAAGGGGCCATCTTAAAAACTCTCTTCTTATTTCTCAATTTATAAGAACCAACTTGAAGCATGACCGAAAGAGCTTCGATCACAAAAAGCATTCCCGCGATTAAAAGCGCAAACTCTTTATGAGTTAAGATTGCCACAGCGCCAAGCAAACCTCCGAGCGAAAGGGATCCTACATCTCCCATAAAAATTTCTGCGGGATGGCAGTTGTACCACAAGAATCCCAATCCCACTCCAATCACCGAAGCCATGATCACAGACAATTCTCCAGCTCCTGCGAAATATTGAAATTGAAGGTAATTTGAAAAATTAATATTTCCGGTGACATAACTCGTGATGAGCAAAACAAAAGCAGTTGTCATCACAGGAACAATCGCTAGTCCATCGAGTCCGTCGGTGAGATTCACAGCATTGGCGGCTCCGTTTAAAACAAAAAATCCCCAGATATAAAAAACCCACCCAATATCGACACTCCAATGTTTAAAGAAAGGAAGATTAACGCTGGTATCAACTCCTGTCATAACGGCGAATTGAGTAATCAAAATACTCAAAAGCCCCATGCTGATCATCTTCACTCGAAAGCTGACACCTTTCGTATTTTTCTTCGTTAATTTTAAATAATCATCTGCAAATCCCACAGCCCCAAAACTCATCAGTGCAAAAAGAGAAATCCAAACAGCAGAGTGGTTTAAACGACAAAGCAAAAGAGAGCTTATCAAAATACCCAAGACCATCATGACTCCACCCATGGTTGGAGTGCCGGATTTTTTCAAATGACTTTGAGGTCCATCGTCTCGAACGATTTGCTTAACAGATTTTTTTTGTAAAAGTGCGATGAGTTTAGGCATCAAAAGCACGGTAAACAAAAAAGCAATCACTGCAGCTGCGAAAGAGCGAAATAAAATATACCGGAAGAGATTCGCAATCAAATGATCTGGAAAAAACTGCTGAACTAATTCGAGAAGCATTCTAAGGCAACCTCTCGATCATCAAAATGAATTTTTTTCTGGCCGAGAATCTGATAATTCTCATGTCCCTTACCCGCAATAAGCACAACATCTCCATCTTGAAGATTTTTGAGACTAAGTTCAATGGCTTTACGTCGATCGACTTCAACATTTACTGGCTTCAAGCGTTGAAGCCCTTGCAAAATTTGCTGCAAAATACTTTCAGGATCCTCCGTTCGCGGATTATCCGATGTAACAAAAAGCTCGTCCGCATAAAGTTCGGCGATGGCACCCATCTGTGGACGCTTCAAACGGTCTCGATCTCCCCCACAACCAAAAACCACCTTGAGTTTGCCTTTGGTTAAAGGACGTAAGGTCATCAAAACATTTTCTAAGGCGTCAGGAGTATGAGCGTAATCCACAAACACCGCAGCTTTGGATTTTAATTCGACAGGTTCTAAGCGACCGGGGATAGCGGGAACTTCATCGAGAGCTTTTTGCAAAGTTTTTGCATCCGCTTTAAGCGCCACCCCTAAAGCAATCATGCCCATGATATTTTCGACATTGTACTCGCCTACTAAACGCGAATGAAAAACCTGTTTTGAAAGTCCACTTCCTGAAACTTCAATCTCAGATCCCTTTAAGCTGGTCTTAAAATTTTCAACGATAAGTGACTGGGGCAAAGCTTTGGCTTTATCTAAAGTCCACGTCATGCATTGAAGATCATTGATGCCTTGAAGCTCTTCGACCAAACGACTTCCATAAGATCCATCAAGTGGAAGGACGACAATCTTTGTCTTTTTCTGATTATGCAAAAGCAAATCTGAAAATAATTTTTTCTTGGCTTCGAAGTATTTTTCCATCGTCCGATGATAATCGAGATGCTCAGGCGTCAAATTTGTAAAAATCGCTGCATCGACTTCGATTCCTAAAAGTCGCCTCTGATCGAGTGCATGAGAGCTCGCTTCAAAAATAAAAGCATTCGCACCTAAATTTCGAAAATTAGAAAAACTTTTTTGAATTTCAGTGAAATCCGGAGTCGTCAGTTGAGACTCAATTCGTTTGTTTTCAAACTCCGTTTCGATGGTTCCCATTCGCACAGGTCGACGACCTAAAACTTTCAGAAGAGATTGAACTAAAAAAGTAGTCGTAGTTTTTCCATTGGTGCCGGTTACCGCAACCGTCAGTGCCTCATGAGTAGGATCTTTATAAAAAGTTTTGGCTGCAACCGCCATCGCGGCCGTGGAATCTCTCACTACAATCACTGGAATCTTTGTTTTGAAGTTTGCAGGAATAGACTCGACCACAAACGCGACAATCGAGGGAGAGGATGCCAGAGAGTTTAAAAATTCATGCCCATCTTTAGCAGCTCCACGCCGAGCAAAAAAAACAGTTTTTAAAGTACGAAGTTTATCGTCAGCGAAAATTCGCGAATCGGCTGTGATATTTTCGACATTAGCGTCGGCATCGCCAGATAGCCATAAGTTCTCGTTTTTAAAGAGCGAAATCCATTCCTTAAGCACCGAGAGACGTTAATCGATACGAAATAAATAATCTAGAGATTCAAGAAAAGATGTAGCCGTTTTGCTCGCTACTTTTTGGTCAAACCGAGGCCTTCTATGTCGTAAAATATCTTCCTGCAGCTCGAGCTGATTTCTAAATCGCCGAAAAGAACAAATCCGCTTTTCAGGCCGAGCTAAATTTTTTGAATCAAAATAGGAGGCAATTGGCCGACCCTTATAATCCAAAGTGAAGACTCCGTTTTCATCAGCCCCTAAAGATTTTCCATCACAGAGACTCAGAAGCTTCGCATCCTTTTTAATGAGAGGATTATTGAGACTTAAAATACAAAGCTTCGAAATTTTTCTGGTTGAAACTCCATAAGGCCCTTCTTCATACGCATCCGCTAAACTCCTTAAATACTCTATCGAGTAACGAAGAGGCTCAGAAAAATGTTTATAAAAATTTAAAAGATTCGCACGCGCAATAGGTTCGGCTTCATCTAAATCAGCCTTCAAAGGTTCGAGCCTCTGACTCACTCCTGGGGTCAAACTCGCAATGACATCTCGAGTGCCTAAGCGCACGACGGCATCTAAAGATTCGTTCGACTGCAAAAGGCCAGCTCGCATTCGCTTCTCCATATCAAGCTGCACCATCTGACGAAATCGATCGCCGATATATTGATCACCCTCTTTTAAAACCATCGTGCGATAAATCTGAAGAAGCTTCTCATTGATAATTTCTTCATCACTCAAAGTTTCGCCATTCGTATTTTTAAAACTTGCTGGATCCCGCTTTAAAATTTTTAGAGTCTCGTCGAATTTTTTTCGAGTATCCATCAAAAGCAAAAACTGATCGCGGCGCATTTCGGGAGTCGCAAACCACTCTTCATGGTGATACCAATCATCTTCGAGGTTGGTTAAATAATGAGAAATCTTTTCTAAAACTTCTCCAGGCGTAAGTCCCTCCTGATTGGGACTGCTCCATCCCGTTAAAACTCCTTGGCCATCCGCAATCAAAGTAAGGCGTCGTTTAAAATCCAAACGATTTTGAATCTTATTTAAAATATCATTTAGATTTTTTTTGATGCTTCCTAAATCTAAATTCGCCACGGCATCTAATTTTAAAAGATCAGCATCTGCCGTCTTCTGATCAATTTCTTCATAAATCTGATAAGTCGACTTAGGATTTCCTTGTGCGTCTTTAGCTTTAGGATTTGGAAATCCAATTCTCAGCCAGAGTGGAATCGAAATCGTAAATGGATCGGGCACCACTTCCGAAAAGACAGAGGTTCCCTCACCTTGAGACTTATAAACAGCATCGCTAAATTTTGCGGTAATTTCTGAGACTAAACCTCGAAGACGACCTTCACGCGCATCTGCATTTGAAACAGGAATGACAGAGAGTTCGTATTCGGCAGAACCCACTAAACCCTGCGCATTCTCTTGAGTTTGTCTAAAAATAGATTCCTGCTGTAAAAAACTCGCTCGCTTCTGCGCTTGTTGAACCGTACCTGGAGGTGAACCCGCTTCGACGAGTTTTAAAAAATCTCGGATGACAGAATAATCTCTCGTCAGAAGTTCATAGCCTGTCCATTCATTCGCGATAACTTTTTCATCGCGATAAGTTTGAATGTTTTTAATAAGATCGCGACGATCTTGAATATCACAAAGAGTTTGCTCTAAAGATTCCATCGCGCAAGTAAGTCCCGATTGCATCGTGGTTTGTCGATAGTCGGCGATACGACGATTGAGTTTGAGGTCGTCGAAAAAAGAAAAAAACGCCGAGATCAAACGCCCCGACAAACTTAAAGCTAAATTGATCGCTGGATCAAAAAACCCTCCCGCGACCGAAAGCAAATGACCGGCTAGTTGTATCGGCAAACTTTTATTTCGCTCAAAGCATAAAGTTTGAGAGGCAAAATCTTTGTTCACTGTCTCCATATAAATGACGAGATCTTGAACGGCTTGTGTGCGATTGAATCGTCGGCGTTGAGCTTCGGTCATCGAAAGTTTAACGAGATCAATTTTTCGATTGCTGAGTTCGTAAGCGATCGCACCTTGCTCAGAGGGATCTGAACTCAAAGACATCGCGTAAGATAATCGATCAATATAATCTTGAAGATCAGCCGCCTCTTCTCCATGAAGTCCATAATCTAAAAATTGAAGCTGGTTATTCGCCTGAATCAGCGATTGAAAAATCGGAGCGATTCCTCGACAAGCTTCGTCATTTTTAATCGTTTCTAAAATGCGCTGAAGAGCTTGAGTTTCATTGAGCGCACGCTGAGTAAAAATACCTCGCGATCCACACGAAGATGCAAAGGATTCTAAAAAAAGCATTCCAGGATCTGCAGGCTCGGCCGCGAAAATTTTTGGAAATCCAAAAAATAAAAATGAAATCAGACAGATTTTTAATCTGCGCACTTTGCCTCCCCCACCTTTAGGTTAAGGGCGAAGTGCAGAAGGACAAAGTTCTATTTAAAGTAAACTCTGGTGCGTTGCTCCGCATCGACCTCTTCGCGGATGGCTGTTCCAAAGCCGATCAAATCTATCTTTGCGCGCTGCTCTTGTGGCAAATCCTTCACTTCTCTCAATACATCTTGAAAAGATTTTCCGACAAATCTGCCCTGAGCGTCATCGACTTTTGCTTCTAAACGAGATTCTGTTTTTCTCTCGAATCTCTGAGTTGGAATTCCTAAAACAGCCAATGATCTCGAAGCAATTCTTCTAAAACTTGGCGCGGCGGTATTTCCTCCGGTGGTGCGACCCATCGGCTCATCGTAGACAACTAATAAAACAAAAGCTGGATCATAGGCGGGAACATAACCGACAAAACTCACCAAAGATTTATCGAGCGTATAAGTTTTATATTTTTTGCCTTTGCGATTAATTTCTTCTGTTAATTTTTGCGAGGTCCCGGTCTTACCAGCGATTTGATAACCCTCGATGCCGGCTTCAACTCCCGTCGATCCCTTATCGGTAACGTGAATCAACATATCGGTCAGAGTTTTTGCCTCGCCTGCCGAAAGCACTTCTGTCTTCTCGAGCGTAGGTTGCCAAATGACCTGCGGCTCTGCTTGAGTGGTCTTGGGCGCCACGACTTTTGAAACCACATAAGGTTGAACGAGATATCCACCGTTTGCTACCGCAGCGACCGCTCTCACCATCTGAAGCGGGGTAACCGCAACACCTTGACCGAAGCTGATATTCGCTAACTCAATCGGCTTCCATGAACTTGCGTTTCGAAGAAGTCCTGTCGCTTCACCCGGCAAATCAATGGAAGTTGCTTTTCCAAAACCTAAAGTGCGAATTGTGGAATCAAAAACAGTGGCGCCAAGTTTCAATCCCAACTTCGCCGATGCAACGTTCGAAGAAACTTCTAAGAGCTCCTGCAACGTAAGCCATTTAAATTTATGACCGTGAAATTCTTTGATCGTATGATTTCCCACGCGAAGCATTCCATCTTCACCGTAGATCTGAGACTGTGGAGTCATTTTTAAATTCTCTAAACTCGAAGCCGCTAAAATAATTTTGAATGTACTCCCTGGCTCATAAACATCTGAGATCGTTCGATTGCGAAGTGGTTTTTGCTCACCACGTTTTCCATCAAGAGACGCCATCGCCAAAATTTCGCCCGTCTTAGGATTCATCAAAATCGCTTGAGCAGACTTTGCATCTTTATCATGCAGAGTCGCGCGCAGCTCTTCTTCCATAATTCTCTGCAAGCGAATATCGATCGTGCTTACCACATGATGAGATTCAAACCACTCGCGCTCAAAATCATCGAATAGCAAAAGTCTTCCAAGCGCATCGCGAATTCCAGAGCCCGAAGCTTTGTCGGACGAACGCAAGTACTCATCGTACTGCTTTTCAATTCCTTCTAGGCCTACCCCATCCACTCCCGATATTCCTAACACTGATCGAGCGAGTTCACCTTGGGGATAAAGTCGTTTACTTTCTTTTTTGGAATAAATTCCGTCAATTGCAAGACTCTCTATTTTAGTCGACGTATTTTCATCGACTTCACGCTTTAACCAAACAAAATAACGATCTTGCTTAAGAAGCTGCGCAAGCTTTGACGAACTCATTTGTAAAAGTGGTGCCAGTCTATTCGCCACCTGTTGAGGATTTTTAATTTGCTTTGGATTAGCAAAAAAACTTTTTACCACGAGTGAAAGAGCAAGATCTCTTCCCTCTCTATCGATGATAGCACCACGAGAAGTAATAAGATCTTCAGCTTGCTGCTGCTGACTAAGTTTAAATTTTTCTTTAGCCATGCGGGTGAGACGATTATGAGGATGCAATTGAAGTTGAAAAGATCTCGCGATGACTGCAATAAATCCAAACGTCAGAATCCAAAAAATAAAAGTAGAACGAAATCGTGAAGTGCGTTTCATGGAATCACCACCACTTGATTATGTGCAGGCTCTGCGAATCCTTTTTCTTTCCAAGATCTCAATTCACTTAAAGCCGGGGAGATTTTTTTTGAAACTCCTGCGCGTAGACGAAGCTGCTCTTCTTTAAGTGATCGTTCGTAATTTTTTAATTCTTCAAATTGGTAGGCCATCTGAGTGATAGAAAGTCGAATGACAATCATCGCTCCACAATAAAGTAAAAATCCAGAAAACAAGATAACGACAATTTTTTTTAAATCTGTGCTGACATTTTTTAACGTCATTCTTCTTTTGTGAGCTCAAAGATTCTTAGCTTAGCTGAACGAGATCTTGGATTCTCATCCATCTCGTCATCTTGTGCGATAATCACTTTTTTATGAATCTGCTTGAGCTTTCCCCTCAGCAGCCATTTTACTTCACGATCCTCTAAACTATGAAATGATAAAATGCTTACACGTCCATTTGGCTTCAATAAATTTGGCAATTCATCGAGGATTTTTTGTAAAACCTGGAACTCTTGATTGATATGCATTCGAATCGCTTGGAAAGCTCGGGTGAGTGGATGACGACCCTTGCGATCTTTAGATTCCAACGTAAAACCCAAAGCCTCGACGAATTCGCGAGTTGTGCGAATAGCTTTTGACGCGCGTGCATCAGACCATTTTTTTGCAATCGGTCGAGCTCGCGACTCATCTGCGTAATCCCTGAGAATCTTTATAAATTCTTCTTCGCTGCAGTGCGCAAGCCATTCGGCGGCCGACTCCCCCGCCGTCGGATTCATTCGCATATCGAGAGGCCCGTCTTTTTGAAACGAAAATCCTCTTTCTGCAGAGTCGAGTTGATGAGACGAAACTCCGAGATCAATCGAAATGCGATCAAATTTTTCTGGAAATTTGTCGGCAGAAATTTCTGAAAAATTAGAATGTAAAAATTCAATATTCGGAAAATCTTTTAAATTTTCTTTGGCCGCCTTGAGAGCTGCAGGATCTTGATCCACGGCTAAGATTTTTTTTGGCAGAGGATTATTTTCAAGCAAGGCTTTCAAATGACCACCGCCACCGACCGTAAAATCAGCGACGACTACGTCAGAATTTTTCCACGACATATCCGCAAGAATTTCACGCAAAAGAACAGGCGCATGTTTGAAAATCATTTTTTAATTTCTTTCATCATTCCGAAGGACACAGGCCGAATGACTATACTAAAAGTATAGTCATTTCAATGGGGATAATGGAAATCATGTGATCGATTAATTTTATTTCCCGAGAACTTTGATCTTATATTTACCGGTGGAGTGATAGGTGTAACTCATATCTGATTGAATACGCTCTGAAGTTCTTTTAGGAGAACCGCAAGAAACGACGAGTAAATTTTTTCCGTTTCGTCGCTCAAGTTCGTTTTTCCACTCAGTGCATTTTTGTTCCCAAGTTCGGTAAGCAGGTTTTACTCCGGCTTCAGGACTGCCCGAAATTTCTTCGGTGCCAGATTCTACAAAAACTTTAGCGGGGGAATCTTTTTTTCCCGTACTTTCTTGAATCAAAATGGTTCGCTCTCCACTTTGAGAATTCGAAGTCGTCGTAGGAGCCGCGGGCGCCGCAGGTGCCGTCGGCGCATCATCGGCCATCACACTTTGAGAAAATAAAATCGCGCTCAGTAAAATAAAAGTTTTCATAAATCTCCTAAGGGGTCGGGCCCCATCATAAAACAGCTAATTTTTTAAGTGCCATCAAGATGCGGTTGCGGTCGTCGACTTGAAGGCCGATAAATTTTACGCCCATCCCACATTCTTCTTCATCGTCCATCGCCACCCACATGACTTCACCGCGAGTCCGAATTAAATGTTGATCAGGTAAAGAAAATTGAATGTTTACGAGAGTGCCGGGATCAAGTGGATCGGTCGTTTGAATAAAAATTCCGTTTTCAGAGAGGTTTGAAGAATATTCAAAAAGATAATGCTCATTGGGAGATTCCACATCCACTTTGAGCTGGATGGGAATACGAACGTCATGCCGTTTTTCATAAGCTTTGGCTTTGGCTGACTTCATCCGATGATTTTCGGATTTCGATTCTTTTCCCACTGACCCTCACCTCTAAAAGATCTTTAAGTTGTAGTTCAATTCGCTTGTTACCATTCCACTCATTTTCGGAGAGTTCGCCAAGCAAATCTATAGAGACCAAAGTTCGAGAGGCAAGATCGCTTGACAAGTTTGAGAACATCTTAACGTAGGGTGATTTGAAATGCAAAAGTGACCAGGCTTCAGCTTTTAAGCGTCCATGGAGCTTCATGTGAATTTCTTTCATGACCTGCACTCGCTCAAGTTCAAAGTTTTTTACAAGAAACAACGGAGTGGGATTTCCATTTCCACAGGGTTCCATCAACGAAATAAGCTTTGTGATTCCTTCTAAATTATCGAGCTCCGCTTCAGCCGCTACCTCGATCGCCTTTTGAGTCTGATTGGCAATTGCGATTTCAAACGCATCCTTAAAGACTTCTAAATTTTCTTGTTCAATCGCAACTCCAGCTGCAAGCGCATGTCCTCCGCCTGACTTTAAAAGCTGCGGATGATTTTTTCGAATTTCTTGAAGCGCATCGGCTAAATGGTAACCCGTCGGAGTGCGCAGTGAACCTTTCCACAAGACCGAAGTCGTTGGTTCAAAATCAGCGAGAGCATGTTCATCGATAAGTTCAGTCAAAACGCAAGTCGGGCGTTGAAATTGTTCTGCAAGTTTTGCAGCGAGCAATCCCACAATGCCTAAATGAAAACTCGCGTCAGCAAGCACTAAAGTTTTAAGACTCGGATTTTTTAAGAATTGCTTTTGTGCGAGCTGAGTGGCGTGCTTCAGCTGAACATCCTGCATCGCCCGTCTTTCGGTATTATGCTTTTCTAAAATCGAAACCAAATTCGAAACTTCATACGCATCTTCAGAAAGCAAAGTTTTTACACCGATATCCGGCTCGCCAACTCGACCTACCGCATTGAGACGAGGGCCGATCAAAAATCCCAAGTCACGCGCTTTCACCGCTTTACGATCGAGCTCTAAACGCTGAAGCATCTCTTGAAGTCCCATTTTCTCAGTCGTAGAAAGTTTTTCGAGACCGAGTTTTACAAAAACTCGGTTGGCGCCAGAAAGTTCGGCCACATCGCAAACCGTTCCGATCGCCACCAGATCTAAATAATTCGCTAAAGAAAATTCTTTAAGATCGAGCGCGCGGCGAAGTCCGATCAAGAGTAAAAATGCGACCCCCACACCTGCTAATTTTTTATCGGGATACGAACAATCTTTTTGCTTTGGATTTAAAACAGCGTCCGCCGAAACTCGCTTTGGCGGAACTTCATGGTGATCTGTGACTATGACCGAAATATTTTTAGATTTTAAAAACTCAATGCCCTCGAAACTTGCAACTCCGCAATCGCAAGTTACTACGACTTTTGCGTCGGGCTCTTTTTCAAGCAAAGCTTGAGCCGCTTTCAACGTGACGCCATATCCCTCGCGCACTCGATGCGGAACAAAATAGCCAACGTTAAAATTCCACTCCTTAAGCACTCTCGTCAAAAGGGCTGTCGATGTAGTTCCGTCCACATCGTAGTCACCAAAGACGACCACTCGTTTTTTTGAAACGCGCGCTTCTTTTAAAATCTCGGTCGCGATATCTAAATCTTTGAGACTTCCAATAGGCGAAGGAATTTGAACTAAAGAAGGAGAAAGAAAATCTTGAATCTGCTGATCAGAGAGTCCCCGCCCCTTCAAAATCTTTTCTAAAAGGGGCGGGCAAAGAACTCCCATAAAAATTAGGCCGCTCGTCTAGCCTTGGCCTGACGAGATTGAGTGAAATTTTCCATCAGCAAAATCATAGGGGCTGCAACGAATACAGACGAATAGGTTCCGACTATGATGCCCACACAGAGCGCAAAAGAAAATCCATGAATCACAGGTCCACCGTAAATCCACATCACTACCGAAACGATAAAAACCGTAAGCGATGTAATAATGGTTCGGCTTAAAGTTTGATTAACAGCAAGATCAATCACGTCCTCAAATTTTTTACCTTTAAGCTGTAAGCTCACTTCGCGAATACGATCGTAAACAATGATGGTGTCATTGATCGAATAGCCCGCAAGCGTCAATAAGGCCGCGACTGTCGTCAAATCGAATTCAAATCCAAAATAAGAAAAAGCTCCCGCCGTGATTAAAACATCATGGACTCCAGCAACCACCACTCCCGGCGCATAGTTCAGATCAAATCGAATAAAAATAAAAACGAAAATCAAAAGGCCCGTAATGATCAAACTTAAAAGTGCGCCGAGTTTAAGATCTTTACCTACTTTGGCACCCACGAAATCCACCTTTTCAATCACTATCGTCTTTTGCGATGCCGAAGGAAAATCTTTCGTGAGCGCAGCTTTTAAAGTCTCCTGAATACTTTTGAAGTTCATCTGATATTCGTTTGAAGTCTCGCGACCAAAAGGCTGAACATCTACTAATTCTAAAATACCAAAGGGCAAAGTTTTTACAGCGGCCCTTACTTGATCGATCGGCGTATCCTTGAGCAAAGTGAAATAAGCGCGTTCCATTCCTACAAATCTAAAAGCCGCTACACGTGGATTACTCGGACTGCCCTGAAGAGCCTTCTCAAGATTAGCTCTTAAGTGCGCTTCATTGGTGAATTCACCCGGAAAGTGAACGATATACTCGGCATCCTTTTTTTCAAACTGAGTGCCGAAAGATTGAACAGAGACTTCCTTAATTCCAAGCGACTCTAAGCTTTTTCGAAGTCTCTCTACATCATGCGGAGAATCGGCTGGCAAACTTAAAACAATTTGCACGCCGCCTGAAAAGTCGACTCCGTAGTTAAAACCTTTGGTAATAATAAAATACAAAGACAAAGCCGACATGATCACCGAAAAGGCGACCATTAAAAATTTATATTTCATGAACGGAATTTTTGTTCCGTAAGGAATAAGTTCAAACATGTAAGAAAAAACCTTTCTCTCTTTTCAAAATCTTAAATCGATAATTTATTCACTTGAAAGCGGCTGAAATACCACTCGTAAATCCATCTCGAAAACCAAACAGCAGCAATATAGTTACAAATAATTCCTGCAATCAAAGTCACAGCAAAACCTTTGATGGGTCCTGAACCAAATTGATACAAAATAAATCCCGAAAGCAAAGTCGTTAAGTTTGAATCAAAAATAGCTCGATGAGCTTCGTCATAGCCCGCTTCGACCACTGCACCCAGGCGACGTTTGCCCGAACGCAACTCTTCCCGTATCCGCTCTAAGATAATGACGTTTGCGTCCACCCCCATTCCCACAGTCAGCACAATACCGGCAATACCAGGCATAGTGAGCGTCGCTTGAAACAACGCCATAAAGGCGAGCAACATAAAAATATGAACGACCAAAACGACGTCAGCGAGAACACCACTCCATCGGTAATAAATCGCCATAAATAAAATAACCAAAAGCGAACCTAAGATGCCGGAGAATTTTCCTTTGTCGATAGACTCATCCCCTAAGCTAGCTCCAACGGTTCTATTTTCTAAAATTTCAACAGGAGCAGGAAGCGCACCCGATCTTAAAACCAAAGCTAAGTCTTTAGCTTCTTGCTGCATTTGTTTTCGTGTTCCTCGTCCGAGCGAAACAGTTGCACCAGCACTGAGAGCAGGAATTCTTTCTCGAATCACGGGAGCCGAAACCACGACGCCATCGAGTAAGATCGCCAATAATTTTCCGACATTCCCTTCTGTAATTTTCTCGAAAGACTCAGCGCCAGCTTTTGAAAACTTCAAGCTGACTTGAGGTCTCTGCGAAGTTTGCTCCACTGTGACGCGAGCATCTTCGAGCGCAGCCCCTGTTAATACTGTCGTTGATCGAAGTAAGTAAGGGCGAAGAATAATATCTTTGCTACGGGGATCTGAAACTTTTTCAAAACTCACTTCAGTTCCCGCGGGCAAATCTTTTTTCAAAGCAGCGTTGAGTTTATCAAGCTCAGCCTTCGTAAAATTATTTTTAAATCCAGTTTGAACACGAAATTTTTCAACGAGAGCGTCGATTTGCGCAGGGGGCAAACTATCGTCGACCAATTTAAATTCCAAAAGCGCCGTTCGTCCAATCAACTGAAGAGCTCGCTCAGGATCTTGGACTCCAGGCAGTTGCACTAAAATACGATCCGAGCCTTGAAGTTGAATGATAGGTTCTGCCACACCAAACTCATCGACTCGATTTCGAATAATTTCTCGAGCTTGTTCAAGCGACATGGTCGCAATATATTTTTCGTGAGTAGGTTCAAGAATCACGCGAGCCGTTAAACCATTGATGTTCGAAATATTTAGCACATTATAAAAATCATCTTTTAAAAGTTTTTCAAAAGTTTTTTCGTCCTGATCACTTCTAAAGGTGATGGCGATGGCTCTTTCAGCATGAAGTCTTTCGATTTTAGAAACGACGATCTGCTTTTCAGCTAATCGATTTTGCAAATCGACAAAAAATTTATCGAGCTCAACGTCTAAAGCTTTTTGAATTTCAACGCCCAAAACAACGTGAATTCCGCCGCGCAAATCAAGGCCGAGATTAATTTTTTTTCCGGGTAAAAAGCGCAAGAGTGGAGAATTCTCTGGCAGCATCGAAGGCAATAGTAAAAAAAGACTGATTAATAAAGTAATCCAAATAGTAGCAAGCTTGATTCGCAAGAAATCCTCCTCGTCGTTATCTCAAAATTATTTAAGCAGCGGCTTTCTCGTCGCCGCCAGTAGGGTCTTTCGACACAATGGTTTGGCGATCTATGCGAATGCGCACATTCGGGGCCACTTCTAAAGTTACAATTCGATCGGCTATACCGTAAATTCTTCCGTACAAACCTGAGGAAGTTACAACGGCGTCGCCTTTTTGCAGGCTAGCAATAAAATTGGTGTGCTTCTTTGCCTTTCGGCTTTGAGGCAAAATAATCAGAAAAAAGAAAACCGCGAGCATAAGGACAATTCCCCAGATGGGGCTCATCTCACCGCCTGCAGGAGCCGCTTGGGAAATCAAAGTGGAACCGAGAGAAAAATGTGACAACATTGTGAAAAACTCCTCTTATATATAGATAACTTAGACGCCACCGGCGCCCTAACAAAGTAAGAGCAAGCTTTTCGGCTGTAAAGTCTTAATCTGAGAGCATCAGAATGAATTGCTCAAGAATGGAAGGATCGAACTCTGGCTTCATGGTTTGCACCATAAAACGAAGTGCATCGTAAGGAGGCATGGGTTTGGCGTAAGCTCTGTCCGAAATCAATGTATTAAAGCAATCGGCGATTCCTACAATTTTTGAAAACATATGAATGCCTTTGATGCCTTTGGGATAACCCTTTCCATTAATGCGTTCGTGATGTTCGGCTACAATTTTTTTAGAAAGTGCGGGAACAAAATCGTGTTGCTTAAGAATCTGTTCGCCAAATTCTGGATGTTGTCTCATCAATTGCCATTCGCGATCATCAAGCTCACCGGGTTTGTTTAAAATCGTCGCTTCGATTTTGCTTTTGCCAATATCATGCAAGAGCGCGCCCATTCCGAGAGCGAAAAGTTGGCCATGTTCTTGAAAGCCCATTTTTTTTGCAAGAGCTACCGAATAAACCGAAACATGAAGTCCGTGAGAATGTTCGGTGAAACTTTCGGAAGATAATTTAATCAGTTCGGGCAAACTTCCCTTTGAATTTAAAAACTGAATACAAGATTTGGCGTACTCGCCCGCATTTTGAATCAGCTCGGTAGAGCCCGGAGTTTTAAACGCCGTCGAAATGATCGGATCGGCAATCTCGTAAAGAACTCTCGCCTTTCTTTCGATCGGAACTTGAGGCCGAGATAAAATCGTTCGCAGCTTATCCTGCAAAAATTCGTGGTGATGTTTGGGCGATTTGAATTTGATGAAAAGACAATCGACATCCGAGTTCAGCAACTTTTGAAAGTCAGAATCATTCCAAACTGAACCCTTACTTTTGAAAAGAAGATGCTGGCGTTGATAATAAAAATAGAGGTCGGTCTCTACTTGATCATTGGCGCGATAAATATCCCGAGGAACACGGTAAAATTCATACCGTGAGTCGTCTTCATTGCTCTCTTTCGCCTTAGACCCCTCTGGATTCGCGGCTTTAGGTTTGCCCGCCATCCTCAAATTTTAACATAAAGGTTACGTTAAAAGCACGAGCGGCATTATTTTGACGCGCTTAAGGAAGCACAGCTTCTGGGTATTTGACGGGCTGCTTCTCAGATCCGAGAAAAATATTTTGTTCTCCGGCCAGAAAACCCAGCGACCACTCATAAAAAGTTCCGTTGGCGATGTGCATTCGAATCTCGTTCATCAGCGTTAAAAAATATTGAACGTTGTGGATGGTGCAAAGGCGTCCTCCGAGAGTGTCTTGGATGATCAACAAATGACGAATGAACGCACGCGAATAATTCGTGCAAGCGATGCAAGGACATCCCTCTTCGATCGGAGCTTTATCCTCGGTGAATCTCGAATTGAAAATATTCATACGACCCGCTCGTGCCATGACAATACCGTGACGTCCGTTTCGCGAAGGCAAAACGCAGTCAAACATATCGATTCCGACAGCAACTGCAAAAACGAGATCGCGAGGAGTTCCAAGTCCCATTAAATAACGAGGTCGATCGGTAGGAAGTTGCAGCCGAAAATCGTAGAGAGTTTGAATAAACTTTTCTTTGGTTTCGCCCACACTTAGACCGCCGATCGCGATGCCTTCCCAAGGGTCAGAATTTTTTTCGAGATCGAGAAGTTCTTTCAGACTTTGATTTCTGAGTTCCAAAATACTTCCGCCTTGAACGATCGGAAAAAGCGCTAAATCTTTTTTCGTGCGAGCTTCTCTCGATCGCTGCGCCCAGCGTGTGGTTCTTTCGACCGCTCTTTTAACATCTTCGGGCGAGGCATCGGCCGGAGGACATTCATCGAGCACCATCATGATGTCGGAGCCAAATCTCTCTTGAGCATCGACTACGATTTCTGGTGAAAGCTCAACTTTATCTCCATTAAAATTATTTCTAAAGACGACTCCGTCTTCGGTGAGTTTTCTTTGCTTTGCGAGAGAGAAAACTTGAAAGCCGCCGCTGTCGGTTAAGATGGGTCGCTTCCACGAAGAAAAAGAATGCAGGCCACCCATTTTTTCGATGAGAGGAACGCCTGGCCGCGCGAATAAATGGTAAGTATTTGCGAGCATGATTTCAGAATTCGTCTCGAGCAAATCTTTAGACGATAAACCGCGAACAGCACCGTGAGTTCCAACCGGCATAAAGACAGGAGTTTGTACCACTCCGTTTTTCAAATGGACTTCGCCTAAGCGAGCCAAAGTTTTTTTATCTTTTAAATTAATTTTAAAACGAGAACTCATAAAATCAACATTCCATCTCCGTAAGAAAACAAACGATAGTTTTCGTGAACGGCCGTTTCATAAAGTTTTTTCCAATGATTTTTTAAATCTGCAGCGCACTTTCCTTGAGCATCGGCTTCTATAAAAGTTGCAACGAGTGCCATCAATGTAGAATCAGGCCAATGAAAATTGGTGATCACTGCATCCACGGCAGAAAATTGAAATGGAGGCTTAATAAAAAGTTTGGTTGAAAATTCTTCGATACGTTCGCCAATCGCGGCTCTTTGAAAAGCAGATTCAAGAGAACGTACAACAGTCGTGCCAATCGCGATCACTCGACGATTTTCTTTTTTTGCTTTGAGAATTTTTTCAAATTCACTTGGCGCGATTTGAACTTTTTCAGAATGCATTTGATGATTGTCTAAATTTTCTTCGAGAATGGGAGCAAAAGTGCCCTCACCTACGGCAAGCTGAAGTTCGGCGAATTCAATTCCTTTATTTTTTAAGTTCTGCACCAATTCTTGGTCGAAATGCAAAGAGGCCGTGGGGGCGGCGACCGAATAATCTTTTGGATCTACTGTTTGCGCAAAAATACTTTGGTAATCTTTAGGGTCTGCAAGCGCGAGTAATTCTTGCTGACGTTTTTCTCGCTCTATTTTGATGTAAGGCGGAACAGGCACTTCTCCAGATTTTTTTAAAAATTGAACAAAGGCCGCAGCGTCGACTTCAAGTTCTGCGGCTTTTTCTTCTCGCTGAAGAACTTTTAAATTTCCAAAACCATAAATCTCTAAAATTTCACCCTCAGCTACTTTGCCTTTCAACCAAACTTTTATTTTTTGTGCTGAAATATTTTCTAAATAAAGGCCTTCGATCTGGCCTCCGGTTTTTTTCACCCCATAAAATCGTGCCGGCAAAACTTGAGACGAATTCACAACGATTAAATCAGTCGGGTTTAAGAGATCGGGCAAATCGGCAAAAGTCTTATGCTCGAGTGTCTGAGATGAGCGATTCCAAACCATTAAACGTGCCTCAGAGCGCTTGGCAGTGGGCTTTAGGGCGATAAGCTCTTTAGGAAAACTATATTGAAAATCCGATACTTTCATGGACGGGCTTTTGTACAACAAAGTCGCCCGTTCGAGAAAAACTTTCTTCAAAGCTGGCTCGAATACGTTGATAGGACTGCTCGCAGAGCTCTTTTCGATCAGAACCCTCTATGATTCCAAGGGCTTCGAGGCTGACTTCGATGCGCTCAAGTGCAGCCAATTTCCAAAGTTGGGGCAAAAACCTCATCTCTCCATAATAATAGATAGAATCTTTGAGCTCTCTCGTCAGGGGTTCGCCATTCGCGGCCTCGTAGACGAGGCAATGGGGCAAAACGCTGGTCACTTGTTGCTGCTTTTGAGCTTCGGCAATTCCTTCAAATAAGGACGATCTAAAGGGGAGAAGTTTTTCGCCATCCCCTGTCGTCGCTTCCGGAAAAACACAGACCGAAAATCCTGCCTGTAAAACGGAAGCGAGCTCACTGACTTCACCGCGCAAATTCGATTTATTTCGGCGTTCGACAAAAAGACATCCCGCTAATTTGCAAATACTTCCAAAAAACAGATCTTCTCGCATTTCATGTGAAGTGACAAAAACGCATGGATTGACGGCCGAAAGAATAATCGCATCTACGTACGAAACATGATTTGAAACGATGAAAGCAGATTTTGGATTTTGAAATTCATTTTCGTAAACTTGAACATGAATATCTAAAACTTTGATGGCGAGCCGAGAACTGAGCGAGAGCCAATGAATTTGTAAAAATCTTCTCCAGTGAGATTTCCAAACGAGTAGTTGAACAAGAGATGAAAGAAAAAGAAATTGAAAAACAATATAAAAGAGTGCGGTAACTTTAAGAACGCTTCGAATTTTTAAAATCCATTTCATTGAATTTTATACTTACGCTCGAAACTCTCCGACATTTGATCTGTCTTTAAAATCGTCAGCAGATCAATGCATTTAAATTCTTGATCGAGCGCTGGTTCCCCTCCAATTTTAGCTCCGGCCTTAAAATAAGATCTTAACAAAGAAGGAATCAATTCGTCGCCTATTTCTTTTGAAATATATTTATAATCTGCGGGATTTAATTTTGAATCGACATATTCTCTAAGACCTTCTACGCGATATTTTTTTGTGGCGCGAATATCGAGATCTTCGCTCATCATTCGTTGCTCGCGTAAAAACTGATAAATCTGAGAAATTTTTTCGAAGTCGGTGATCTGCACACTCGCGCAACCAAAAAGAGTATGGGCTTTCGCGAGTTTGGCGTACTCGGTGATGCCTTTCCAGAGCATCGCGATCACGGTTCCTTTTCTAAATTCTTTGTGAATGCAGGCGCGGCCAAGCTCAAGTTTGATTCCTGGCTTTCCGAGAAGTGGATCGAGATCAAATTCGGATTCGCTATAAAACTCGTCAGAGAAACTTGAGCAAATAAGTCGATAGGTTCCTACAATTTGATTGGAGCGTTTATCAACGATGATCAAGTGATCGCAAATGGAATCAAATCGATCGATATCGACTCTTACGGATTTTGTTTTATTGAGACCTTCGCGCAAAAAAACATCGTAGCGAAGTCGCAAAACTTCTTGGAGCTCCGAAAATTTATCGACGGTTTTAATAGTAAAATAAGTGGTGTCGATAAAAAGCGGAATCTTCGGAGCTACTCTGGGTTGACGATACTCTAAAAGTTTAAAACGTACATAGGTTTGGTCGACTGCAATTTGAAAACGTTGAAGTGCTTGTTGCAATAATAAAATTTTATCTCAAGACAGAAAGAAGTCGAAACAAGGTTCAGTTAAGGTCGTGTCAGGGTCGCGTTCCCCTCGTTATCGTAAGTCGCTTTGATTTTAAAATCTTTTTCTGCGGCGACAGTTGAAGTTGTTTGAATATCAACGCGAATCATTCCGGAACTTTGCCCAGATGCGTCAGAGAAAAATTGAATGCCTGCAGGTTTAATATCCATGCCCGGAATAAGCATAAGACCTTTAGGATCTGCAATCATCGAAAGTGGTAAATTCAAAGTCTCCGCTTGAATCTTTGCGCGAGAGAGAAAATCAGAAGTGAAGGGAGGGCGAATTTTTGCAGGAGATTCAAATGAAATATTTTTTCCTTTCAAGCGAAGCTGATAGCCACTGATTTTATTTTCGGAATTATAAAGAGTTTCAATTTCGGCGTTCAAAATAAAATCGGCGCGGGTAGGTCCCGTATCGATCGCTTTCATTCCTAAAAGATCTTGCTGATCTCTAAAGGTTGTTCGTAGATGAATCTCACCATTTTCGACGCTCAATCGAGGAGACTCTAAAAATTCGAAATGATTCGTTTCATTTACTCCAAAGCGTTTTGATTTTATTCCGGTCGATGCGTTTTGTTCGTAGCGAATACTATCTTGAAGGATGTCTCGAATTTTTGGCAAATTATCGGTGATAACCTGATTGATCTGAGAAGGCTGAATAAATAAATGCAGTCGATCATTACTCATGCCTTGCAGATATTCTGGCGAAATCGTCCAAGCTTGATCCGAATTAAAAAGGGGGCGCTGAACTCCGTCTGTGTAAATTCCTGCGGCTATTCCGCCCGCGCTTAAAATATTTTGAATTTGGGGAATCGTCGAGGAAGCATTAGGCAAAATACAAGCAGTGACTTCAGGAAACTTCATCGCTTGAGAAGCTATAGAAGCACGAATTTCAGGAATCGCAACAATCGCTTGATCGATAATCGAAGGCGCTGGCACGGCTGGCGCAGGCAAATCTTTCGAAGAGTTTATTTGCGCAGCCACTTCATTTATTTTTTCACGAACGCGGGTCTGAATTGGCGGAAAATATTCTTCAGCCACTTCTTGAAAAGCTCCCTTAAGAGCGGGCGCATTATCTTTGATCGCGTTTTGAATCCAAATTTTCGTCGTGCTTTGCAACTCAGCAAATTGCGAGTCCCAGAATTGTTGAGTGGCAAAAAAAGGCCATTCCTTCATTGCTCCTTCGCGCTGAAGAACATTTGTTTCAAGAGTGCTTGTAATTCTTTCTTGAACAAGGCGTTGCAATTCATCTCCGCGAGGAATTTGTCTGACAAGTTCCATGAAGTACTGCGAGATCCCCTCCTGCACCTGAGGAAAAATCCCCGCAGATTGCTCAGCAATATTTGCCGAATCAATCTGACCATTCATTTCTTCCATAATTTTTTGAGCCAGAGTTTCATAGATCGCTACTCTTGAACTTTGTATTTCTAATCGAAGCTGGTCGCGTGCAAAGTCTTCTTTAAAGGACTCCACTTGATAAGTAAGAAAGCCTCCGCCCATACCTGAAGTTGCCACTCCCAAACCTTGCAGCGCTGATGACAAAAATCCTGCCACACCTGCGGGCTGAATATTTTGCATCACGACATCACCTTTTTCAGAACCCAACTCATAGGAGTCCATCACACTCGCCAAATTATCTTTTGCGATATCGATAAATCTT
Source organism: Deltaproteobacteria bacterium (assembly GCA_017302715.1). Taxonomy (GTDB): domain Bacteria; phylum Bdellovibrionota; class UBA2394; order UBA2394; family UBA2394; genus JAFLCD01. The sequence goes on along the minus strand of JAFLCD010000006.1, from coordinate 125,199 downwards.
TTTTTCGTTTTGGGATCCTCGACAATTCTCGCTTTTAAGTGAACAAGAGGTCCATTTGTATCTTTGGATCTTATCGTCAAATCAATGCGGCCGATTTTATCGCCGTCTTTGCTCACTACATTTTCTAAACGCGTTTTGATAGAGGGTGGCATTTGAATCGTAACCCATCTTTCACCTACTACTTTTGCATCTTTGAAACGCTCATAAGCCGGCGGAAGAATATCGCGCAGCTCTCGATAACCGATCGGATGATGATAACCTCCAACGTATGCCACTTGGCCATCGTACTCCGCTTCTTTAAGATGATCGCGATCGCGCGTTTTATTTTCCCAATCGACTTTAATGCTTTGAGAATTTGGAAATTGAAAATCGAGAACTTGAACATTCATAGATTTTCCATTCATCGATACTTCAAGTGGCTTTGGATTTCCGATGCTCGCAATCGTTGACTGCATTTTCGACTGCAGAGCGCCTGCAATATTTTCAAAAGCTTTTTCATCTCCCAAAACTTTTACAGTTTCATAAATAGCATCTAGCTGATCGAAACTTTGAGTCATCAAAAGTCTAGGTTGATTAGGATGAAGAATGAGCGGACGAGAAATTTCACTCGCTTTAAATGTCAATGTATCGATCGACTGAAGCGGACGATTCAAAAATGGAAGTTGAACGCGCAAATGCTCAAAATCAACTTGGTAAGATTTTGTCTGTTCGTTCCATTTCCAAGGAACTTGTGCAGATAATTCTGGTGACTGACGGATGAAAGGAGGACCTTCTTTGGATCGAGTATTCGGAAGTTGAAGATCAAAACCTAAAGCCATTCCTGGCTGACGAAGATCTCGACCCGTAAAATTTTTAAAAACTTCTCGCATCACAGGATCTGGAAAATCTTTAAGTGCCTCTTCGGTGATGTTGAAATAACTAGGAACAAATTTAAGTTGAAGTGATGACGGCAACTTCATCTTAGCCGTTGCACCACCTGAAGTGGCGTCGAATTCAAAGCCATGAATACCTTCAAGAGGAAATTCGGCTTCAGCTTGAAAAACAACTTTTCCCTGCTTTTTAAATTCAGCGATAGTTTCGTCGCTCATGCCCGACGGCCCTAGATGAAAATTATAGTCATGATCTCCATCACGTGAGATCCAAAGCGTCATCTTTGGTTTTTGGTTTTTTAAAAAATGTTCAGCATCTTTAGCGAGCTGCTTAAAGGCGTCGTCTTTGAAACGTGTTCTCAAAAAAGCTGAAAGAAAGTCAAACATATTTTGTTCTTTAAAAAAATTTTGGACTAAGCGATCGGCCAACTCAGGATCGAGTTGAATTTGATCGAAGTTGGCTTCAAGATTTTTAATAAGTAAGCGCAGTGGGGCCGCTTGAGAATTTTCAGCGGCCTCTTTGAAATTTTGCTCGACACCAATTTGAATTTTTCCATTCACTTCAGGCAATTGAAAGGTAGGTATGAAATTTGAAATCTGAGCAGCCTCAGGATGATCGGGTGAAAGAACCAGCGGAGCGATTTGAATCAAGCTCTGAGGATCTCGACTGAGTTGAACGACTTCCGGAAGCGAAGGATCGATCATACTTTTTAATTTCGGATTTTCTAAAGTCGCATTGATTCGAGTGGGCTTGAAACGAGGTTGAAGTTTTCCCTCCAAAGTGACGGACAACATATCGGAAGAATTTTGTGCTTGCTGAGTGGAAGTGGGAGTGATGGTCGCCTGAGCTTCTTTAAAATTAGGATCCGCTTCAAATTCAAACGCGATGACTAATTTGTATCCCGCAAGCTCGTCGAAAATTTTCTTAGCCTTTTCTGGATCCGAAGAAAATTTTGTAAGTGATTGCATGGCCTGCTCTCGATAAGGCTCAATGAAATTTGAAATCGGATATTCAAGGGTTCTTGGTTTAGGACCAATTTGCATTTTTCCGAGGTCCTGAAAAGGGGCTGCAAGTTCATCCGAAAAATTCAAAACTTGAGTTCGTGAAAAATCGTAAACCCAACCAGGAGGAGCAATCAAAAGTGCGCCGGGCTGAGAATGGGCGCCAGAGATCGCGACGATGAACGCCATCCAAAAGGCCATCATTATGATATATCCCCGCCGCACCACCCACTAACCTGCAACTTTCGCGCCACCTCGTTTTTGCTTGGGGACGGAGCAGCCCACGACAAATAGTCGTTTAAATGCATTTTAAGCGGACTTTTTTAAAGTTTACTCCGTCCCCCCTCATTTGTTTGCGGGCAAAGTGGGGCCATTTGCGGACTTGGCATTTGGTGCTAAAAGACCTCCAAGTATGATGAAAATCTATTCCTACTTTTTGCTCGCGGTCATTTTGCTCACCCTGATTTTTGCGTCTAAATTCGCCTTCTCCGCGCCCAAAGAATCTCTCTACCAATTTACCGTCACCTTAAACGTCGATATCGCAGCCCCCGAAAATGACCCCAACCCCCCGTCCCTTCGCTCGACCATGCTTAAAGTTTTTCTTCGTCAAAAAGGATTTACCCTAAACAATCCCCGCTCTTTTGATCCCGATTTTACAACTCGCTATCCCTTTACGGTGAACTCCGAAAATCCAAGTATAAAAAATCAAGAGCTTACTTTTCCATTTACCGAAGAAACGATTTCGAATATTTTTTTAAGAATTTCTGAACCCCAATTCTTTTTTGAAAAATATCTTCACGACCTTCCGCTCCTTGAACAAGAAAGTGAATGTTTCTTAGACAAGAATGCTTACTTCGCCGCCTGCAACCTCTCGATTCCATCCGTTCAGCTTGCTGATAAAATTTCTGATAACGAAAAATCTGTAGAAATAAAAATTTTCAAAAAATCTTATCTTCCCAGGGGAAATCTCGGATTTCTTCCTCTCAAACAGCAAAATATAAAAAGCCCTTCGGAATATTTAAAAAAATTTGCTCGTCCAAATTTAGAAGATAAAAAATCAGATGGAAAAAATCTGACCGAAATCGACGATATCCTTTTTGGATATTTTCAAATCGAAGAATTTACGATCTCTGATCCCTCTCAAAATCCATATCGAATCCCTCTTCTTCCCGGAAAATATCGCATCGAACGAATCGTCACTAAACAAGATGGAAGCACTGAACAAAAATTCGTGATTGTTGATTTAGAAAAATGGGGAACTTTTAAATCTGCAAACGAGCTTAGCTCGCAGTGGAAAAACTTCTAATCTAAGACTGAAGCCAAGTCTTAAAATCTGCCCAAAGTTTTTTCTTCATTTCAGCCGATGATTGCAATTCTCGAAGAGAAACCGTTTGAATCGTCGCGCTCGCCTCTATCTCTGCCAACCGAACATTCTCACCAAATTTCACGATCAGAGAAACTTTTTTGGGAAGCTTCATCGAGCCACTTTGACTTCTAAGGTATAAAATATCGTCTGACGAAACCTTCAAAGCCTCCGTCAATTTTTTCATAAGCTCAAAGTCTTCATCCCCTGGCTCATAGGCAAAAATCACTCGAGGATTTTTTTGAAATGCATCCGCGGTAAAGCGAACAGGTGCCCGCTCTTCCTCGCGGCTAAGGGCACGAAGAACAGCATCATATCGCAACAGACCTTGACCGAGCATGGCCCAGATCCTAGTCTGAAACACGCCATGAAAAAAAGTTTTCTTTTTACTCCCGGCCCCACTCCGGTGCCTGAACCTGTGCTCGCGGCCCTCAGCCAACCGATCGTAAACCACCGATCTTCAGAGTTTAAAGAGATCATCGGCGGCCTTCGCTCCGAGCTTAAAAAAGTTTGGCAGACGCAAAATGAAGTTCTTATTCTCACCTGTTCGGGAACAGGCGCGATGGAAGGCGCGATTTCTTCGACTCTTAAAAAAGGAGATCGAGTGGCCGTTGTGAACGCTGGAAAATTTGGCGAAAGATTTTCAAAAATTGCAAAAGCTTTTGAACTCGAACTCGACGAAATCAAAGTCGAATGGGGCTCTGCTGTGACGATCAAACAAATTGAGGCCGGAATTCAAAAAGCCCCCGCCGCTTTTTGCTTTCAAATCAACGAAACTTCGACAGGCACCTTGCACCCCTATCAAGAAATTTGCGAGTGGGTGCGAAAAAAATATCCAGATTGTCTTTTGATCGTCGATGGAATCACAGCCGTAGGCGCGATGTCGATTGCGACAGATAAATTAGGAATCGATATCTTGATCAGCGGATCTCAAAAAGCTTTTATGCTGCCGCCAGGCTTAGCGTTTGCTAGCATTAGTCAGCGAGCCCTCGAGAAAATGAAATCCTCCACTCTGCCCAAATTTTATTTGGACTTTGCTCGAGAACATAAATCTATTTTAGAAAATCAAACGGCCTTCACTCCTGCCATTTCTTTGATCATTGCTCTGCAAGCGGCGCTTAAGATGATGAATCAAGAAGGACTCGAAAATGTTTACGCTCGACACACCAAACTTTCTCAAAGCACTCAAAAAGCTTTGCTCGCGATGGGTTTAAAAACGGCGACCCATTCGCCATCGGTTGCTTGCACCACGATGTATTTACCGAACGGAATCGACGGAAGAAAGTTATTGAAAAAAATCGAAGCGGATTACGGTTTTAGAATCGCAGGTGGACAAGAGCAGTGGGAAGGAAAAGTCATTCGACTTTCTCATTTAGGTTTTTATACAGCTTTTGATTTAATCTCGGCATTGACCGCTTTGAGTAGAGCACTATTAAAAGAAGGCTACTCTCACAAAACCGAAGATGTTTTAAAAACATTTATTGAAACTTATAATCTTTGAGCAAATAAAATCATGACGACCGGAGCTTCAAAAACAAAAATTTTGATTGCGGATGAAATCGCGCCTGAAGCTCTTCAAGTTTTTGAAAGACAAAAAGAAAACTTAGAAATTGAAATTCTGCCAGGCTTAGATTCAAAAAAGCTCAAAGAGAAAATTTTTGACAAGGATGCGCTCCTCGTTCGAATGACTGCTGTGAACGAGAGCCTTCTCGCCGCTGGCAAAAATTTAAAAATTGTCGGTCGCATTGGTAACGGTGTCGATAATATTGATCTCAAAGCTGCCGAAAAACGCGGTATTAAAATTATGAATTCTCCAACGGCTTCGGCGAATTCGACTGCGGAGCATACGATCGCTTTACTTTTAGCAGCACTTCGAAAGATTCCAGAAGCTCACCGCTCCTTACGCGTAGGTAAATGGGAGCGAAATTTTTATAAAGGCACCGAGGTTGCAGGAAAAACTTTTGGAATTATCGGACTTGGAAGAATCGGATCGAGAGTGGCGCTTCGAATGAAAGCTTTTGAGTGTGAGGTTATCGCCTGCGATCCTTATCTTGCTCCTGAAAGAGCTGCCTCTCTTAAAGTTCCACTCGTTAGCTTTGAAGAACTTCTTTCGCGCTCTGATTTTGTGAGCATTCATACTCCGCTCAACGAAAGCACTCGATATCTTTTGAATGCGAAAAATATGCCATTTATGAAAAATTCATCCGTATTGGTGAATGCCGCGAGAGGCGGCCTCGTCGAAGAGCGAGGGATACTTCCCGCTCTTCAGTCCAAAAAACTTTTGGCGTACGCAACGGATGTTTTTGAAACGGAACCACCGGATTCTAAAAATTATTTACTCCATCATCCTCAGGTGATTTGTACTCCGCACTTAGGAGCTCAAACTCAAGAAGCGCAGATTCGAGTGAGCGTAGCGATGGCCGAGCAATTGATTCATTTTTTTGAAACTGGCGAAGTTTTAAATGCTGTAGATTCTCAAACAGAAGGAAAAAATTTATGAAAAACTTAGCACTTGTAGGAATTCAGTGGGGCGATGAAGGCAAAGCCAAGATCATCGATCATTTGGCAGAAACTTCAGACGTGGTCGTAAGATTTCAAGGTGGAAATAACGCCGGGCACACCATCGTCGTTGGGAATGAGAAAACGGTTTTACATTTAATCCCTTCTGGCGTTTTGCACAAAAACACGATCAACGTCGTTGGTAACGGAGTCGTATTTGATATGGGCGTTTTTCTTCATGAAAGAGATTCGCTTATCGCCAAGGGAGTGGACGTTGGCCCTTCGCGATTGAAAGTTTCTGAAATATGTCACGTGATTTTGCCGCTTCATCAACTTCTCGATCGCGCGCGCGAAACCAGCAAAACAAAAATCGGAACAACGGGAAGAGGAATCGGACCAACGTATAGCGACAAAGCGGCACGTTTAGGTTTGCGTATCGGCGAACTCGCCTATCCCGAAAAAATTCGGCCGACCCTAAAAACTTGGTACGATGAAAAATGCGTGCATCTTAAAAATTTAGGCCATGAAGAAATTCCAAGCTTCGATGATTTATTCAACCAAGCCCTCGCGCATTTTAAAAAAGTAGAGCCTCATCTTGTCGACACGTCTCGCTTTCTTCACGACCTCGATCGCAAAGGAAAACGAATTTTATTCGAAGGTGCTCAGGGAACACTGCTCGATATCGATTACGGAACGTATCCTTTTGTCACAAGTTCTAATACCTCCGCGGGATTTGCTGCATGCGGATCAGGCTTAAGCTCATCGCAAATCGGTTACGTACTTGGACTTACAAAAGCTTATACGACACGAGTCGGCTCAGGGCCTTTTCCAACGGAATGCCAAGGTGCGGATGAAGAAACCGGCAAACTCATCGCAAAAAAAGGAAATGAATTCGGATCAACAACGGGTCGAGCTCGCCGCTGCGGTTGGCTGGATCTCGTCGCTTTGAAACGAGCGGTCGAACTCAACGGAGTTCACGGACTTGCGCTTTCAAAACTGGATGTTCTTTCGGGAATAAAAACGATCAAGTTAGCGACTCATTACGAAATCGACGGCAAGCGAACTCAAGATTTTCCCAATTTCTGGATTCACGAACCCAAAGCTATTTACGAAGAAGTCGAAGGTTGGCCAGAATTTCCAGGCACTCAAAAGGAATCGGATCTGCCGTCAGCGGCTCGCCAATTCATTCAGAGACTTGAAGAATATACAGGCGTGAAGGTCGCGATGATTTCAACGGGTGCAAAACGCGATGAAATGATCGTTAGAGATTCAAAGCTTCTACATAAAAGCTAAGTTCTCTTTCGTTCCCCAGCGAACTGCAGTTAAAATAAAACTTATGGCCAAACTCGTCATCGGGGAACTGCCGAGCTTCTCGTATCCAAAAGTTTTTTATTCACAGAAAAAAATCAATCGCTCGGGCGTGACGGTTGAAAATTACTTCAAAGAAAACCAAATTGTTTGGAGACCGGCGACAGAAAATGATGACGTTTGGATTCGAAAGACCGAACTCTCTTTTGATAGCCCACTCTGCGAAGAAGATGAAAAAAAGAGAATTCAAAAAATTTCTCGTCATCCGAATTTATTTTTAATTCCAGAAACTCGTGAAGCGGCTCCTATTGCTTATCGATTTGCAGATCCGGCAAAAACTTTTTGCGTTTGCCCGGGTGATAACCTCAAAATGCTTCATCCACCCTCCGAATGGACGGACCCTCAACTTGAAAATTGGAATAAGCGCCAAGATCGAGCCTGCTGGATTGGTCGTCCTACACTTGAAAGAATTGAATTTGCCAAAATGTTGCTCGCAAACGGAGTCGCTCTCGATATTTTCTCGGAAGAGCCATGGCCGCTGAGCTGTTGGAAAGGAAAAGCACCTAGCGATATCGAAACGGCGCGTACTTATAAATATAGATTCGTCTTTGAAAGCAGTTTGCATTTTAAATGCCATTCCGAAAAATTATTTTTATCTCTCCTCAGTGGCTGCGTCAGTTTTTATATTGCAGATCCCACGATTGATTTGAAATTTCTCAACAACTCTTACTTAAATTGGAATCCTGAAAACTGGAAGCATCGAAATGAAATTGCCGGCCAAGTAATCGAGCGAATGCATTCCTTTCTTTTTTCTTCGGACTGGGAAATTTATTCTTATAAAAATTATTTTGACACCTTGATCGCAGCCTCACTCGCGATGCCTGAAGTGCAAAACAAAGTTCAAAATCGCTCCTCGAAACAAATACAAAATCATTCGGATGATTCTGACCCAGAAAGTAAAAAACTTTTTGATCAAGGAATTCAGTTTTTTAATTCCGGCGATTATCCACAAGCTATTCTAAATTTTAAAAATGCTTCTGCAATTTTAGGACCTATATTTTTTATTGATTTACATTTAGGTGTCTGTGAAATGCGTCTTGGAAATTTCATCGAAGCGGAGAGGTTCTTCAAAAATTGTCTCGAGCGTTATCCATTTAATCATGAATGCTTAATTAACCTCGCCGTTCTCAAAACAAAACAAAATCAAGATGTCGAGGCTGTAAAACTGTTTGAAGAAGTAGTTTCGATTTATCCAAATTCAGGCTTAGGCTGGAGAAATCTTGGGCGAAGTCTCGCCAAACTTGAAAAATTTTCAGAAGCTCGAATCGCTTTTGAGGCAGGCCTTAAAGCCGCTCCTCACGATAAAATCATGCAAGAGGATTTGAAAAATCTTCTGAGCTTAAAATAAATTTGAGGGATTGGATTGTGATTTAGATCCAATCCCTCAAATATAAACTTATTTTTTCTCAGTTAACAGAACATCAATGACTTCTTTAAATTTCTCGTAAGGTTGAGCTCCAACCAAGAGAACGCCATTGATAAAGAAACTTGGAGTTCCACCAGCGCCGTTAGCACGAGCGAAATTCATATCTTCTTCGATTTGTTTTTGAGTAGCAGGATCTTTCATATCCTTTTCAAATTTTGCAGGATTGAGTTTGAGTTCCTTGGCCCATTTTTTGAAATTGGCTTCGGTCAACTCTTGTTGATTTGCAAAAAGTTTTTCATACATTTCCCAGAATTTGCCTTGGTTTCCTGCTGCGATTGCAGCTTTTGAAGCGGGCATTGCATTCGGGTGAAATGGAAGAGGATTATGCTTGAAAGCAATTTTTACTTTGCCTTGGTAATCCTTCATGACTTGCTGAACGGTTGGAAGAACACGTTTGCAAAAAGGACATTGAAAATCTGAAAATTCAACGATGGTGATCGGAGCGCCTTCAGTTCCTTTGACAGGAGCACCTTTGATATTCACGTCGACTCGTTTTTTGAGACGGTCTTCTAAACTTGGCTCATCTTGTTTGCGAGCTTCTTCTCTCTTTTTTGCAACAATCTTGTCGATCACTTTTTCAACAGCGTCGACGCCTTTACGATCCATATAACTATCGATCGCTTTATCCATCATATTTTGACAACCCGAAAGCCCGATCGTTCCAAGCACTGTCAACAAACCTAATTTGAATGTCTTACTTGCGTTCATTCCAAAATCTCCAATTTCTTTACGCGCTAATCTTAATGAATGGTTTCTCGAATCGTCGCACGTGATTACGATTCAGCCCTGCACATAAGATTACGTGACCTAAAGCTCGAAGTTCAAGAATGAATCTTCGTAATCTCCAAAAGTAATTAAGGAGCAATTTCGTGTGCTGTGACGGATACGCCTGGAGAAGAAGACGTCTTCAACTGCCGACCCCAATTCGCTGCCTCCTCGCGTGCTAACTGCAATAAATGCAAATCTCGAGGTAAGCGAGCCAACTCAAACGCCGGCATTCCGGATTGACGCGTCCCTAAAAACTCACCGGGCCCACGCATTTCTAAATCGACTTCGGCCAATTTGAATCCATCTTGCGTCTTTTCCATCGTTCGAAGTCGCTGCACAATTTCAGGAGTTCCCATATGCGAGGCCATTAAAAAACAAAAACTTTGCTCGGCACCTCTGCCCACTCGACCGCGGAGCTGGTGAAGTTGACTGAGCCCAAATCTCTCCGCGTTTTCAATGACCATGACAGTGGCGTTTGGAATATCGACACCTACCTCTACCACCGTCGTTGAAACTAAAACTTGAATTTTATTCGCTTTAAAATCGTCGAGAATTTTTTGACGATCTTCATATTTCATTTTGCCATGCAGAAGTGCGACCTTAAATTCGGAATAAGCTTTTTCGATTTGAGGCATCATGACTTCGATGCTTTTCAGCGGCAACTTCTCACTCTCTTCAATAAGTGGAAAAACAATATACGCCTGACGATCGAGCTTAAGCTGTTCTAAAATAGATTTTTCTAAAGTAGTTCTCTGTTTATCAATAAAAACTTTTGTGACGATAGGCTTTCTTCCGGGTGGAAGTTCATCGATCACCGAGATGTCGAGGTCTCCATAAACGGTGAGCGCTAAAGTTCGAGGGATCGGAGTTGCCGTCATGACGAGCAAATCAGGTGGAGAAATTTTCGAACCTTTTTCGACAAGGTCAGCGCGTTGACGAACTCCAAATCGATGCTGCTCATCGATGATCACCAATCCCAATTTTTGAAACTCCACATCCTTTTCAAAAAGCGCATGCGTTCCAAACACCATCAAAGGTGATTCACTCGCCATTTCTTTTAAGATTTTCTTTTTTTCTGCGGCCGGAAGCGAGCCCGTCAATTTCACACATCGAATCGACATCCCTGCAAACCACTTTTCAAAATTTTTAAAATGCTGATCGATCAGAAGCTCAGTCGGCGCCATCATCGCGACTTGATAACCCGAATCCATGGCGATCAGCGCGGCAGCGGCCGCCACCACAGTTTTTCCGCAGCCCACATCGCCTTGAACGAGCCTCTGCATGGGCTTACTCGAGGTCATATCGTCTAAAATTTCATGTAGAACTTTTTTTTGCGCATTCGTAAACTTAAAAGGAAGATTTTTTTTCAACTGCTCCCAAGAATGCTCAGGCTTTTTAAACTCAATTCCCTTTTTCTGAATGGTTTGATCTCGCCTTGCGGCCAAAGCTACAGAGAGTTTAAAAAATTCTTCAAAAATGAGTCTCTGATGCGCCGGTGTTTTATTTTCAACCAAGGCTTCAAAATCCGAATCGGGTTTGGGCGAATGAATTGAATAGAGTGCAGGTCCAATCTTAGGCCATTTATATTTTTCTAAAATCGGATCTGGCAAAGTTTCTTGAACTTGTGCCGCAAAAGTTTTAACGGCTCCCGTTACAATTTTTCGAATCGTCTTTTGAAACAGACCTTCGGTCTCTGAATAAACGGGCAAAATGCCTGGAGTTTTAAATTCATCCGTTAAAGTTTTACCGATGAGTTCAACGTCGGGATGAACCATCTGAAATTTTCCACGAAAATTCTGCACTTCTCCCATCGCCATCACCAGGGTACCGACTTCCAATTTATTTTTTAAATACGGAGAATGAAACCAGGTGAGACTAAGAGTTTGCGCGCTTAAAAAATTGGAAGAGTCAGGAGCTTCAAGCACCACTTCAAAAGCTCGGCGCTTCGACTTTGAAAAAAAAACTGGATGGGATCTTCGAATTCTTCCCACCACCGAAGTCGTCATCCCCGCTTGAAGTTCATCGAGAGTAGAAATTTTTCGTCGATCTTCGTAAGTGCGCGGAAAATAATAAAGTAGGTCGCGGACTTTTAAAATATCCTTCTTCGCAAAGAGCAAAGAGAGTTTTTCGCCAACTCCTTTAAGATAGCGCAGAGGTTTTTCGAGATCGGGAGTCCCCGTCATAGAAATTATTTGTATTCGACTTTTTGGATAGAAAATTCGCGAAAACCACCAGGCGTTTTCACAACCACTTCATCGCCTTCGGATTTTCCAATGAGAGATTTTCCAATCGGAGATTCGATACTAATTGTCTTCTCTTTAAGATCGGCTTCAAAAGATCCCACCAACTTATAAACGACTTTTTCTTCACTTTCGACATCGATCAAAGTCACCGTCGCTCCAAACATCACGGTGGTTCCCGACAAGGATTTTGGATCAATCACTTCAGCTCGGGCGAGACGATCTTCAACTTGCGCTAAACGAGCAGCAATCAATCCCTGCTCGTTCTTAGCAGCGTCGTAATCCGCATTTTCGGAGAGATCGCCGTGAGCTCGAGCTTCTTCGATCGACTTGATATTACGAGGCCGCTCGACCGTTTTGATTTGTTCGAGTTCCTTTTGAAGTTTTTCGTAACCCGCGGGGGTCATTGGTTCGCGTTCTGGTGCCATAGTTCGTTCCTAAAGTGGATGTTTTACCTTTGAATGGCAGAGATTGCAAAGCCCGAACTTCAAGCTCTCCACGAATATACCTCGGTAACGAATGCACAGCTGCCTTAGCCGCCGTGAGGGTCGTAAAATAAGGAACACCAGTCTGAAGAGCTGAGCGACGAATCGAATAAGAATCCGAAATCGCCGACTCACTATCGGTGGTGTTGATCACCATATCAATTTGTCCGTTGATGATCGCATCGACGATATGCGGTTGCCCTTCTTTTACTTTATTGATACCCGCGACCACGATTCCAAGTTTTCGCAAATACGCCGCTGTTCCGTGAGTGGCAATCAATCTAAATCCTAAAGCTTTTAATTTTTGACAAATCTCTATCAATTTTTCTTTGTCACTATCTCGAACACTGACAAAAACGCTTCCAGATTTTGGTAAGCGGTGACTCGATGCTATGAGAGCCTTCATAAAAGCTTCCGAAAAATCTTCGCCCACACCCATGACTTCGCCAGTGGATTTCATTTCGGGTCCGAGCAAAACGTCGACGCCTGGAAATTTTAAAAAGGGAAAGACAACCGCTTTGACAGAGTAATGTTGAAAGTCAGCAGGATAAAGTGGAGGCGGAACGAGCTCTTGCTCTTTAAAAGTTTTTCCAAGCATGGCGTGAATTCCCGCGCGCACCCAATCGGTTCCCGTCGCTTTGCAAACAAAAGGAAGAGTTCTCGATGCTCGAGGATTTACTTCGAGCACATAAAGTTCGTTCTTTTTAGAAATGGCAAATTGGATATTTAAAAATCCAGAGAGTTGAAGTTCACGCCCCAGTTGAATAGAAGTTTTTCGAATTTTATCGATCATGGCGTTTGATAAACTGAGAGAGGGCAATGAACACGAAGAATCTCCGGAGTGAATTCCAGCTTCTTCGATATGCTCCATCACCGCTAAGACGACAACGGCTTTGCTATCGCCAATGCAATCGACATCCACTTCAATGGCTTCATCTAAAAATCTATCGACCAAGAGTGGAAACTCGATATCACTCGCCGTCGAAAAGGTTTGCAAAATTCGATTTAGATTTTCTTCAGAACGAACAATATGCATGGATCTTCCGCCAAGCACATAGCTCGGGCGAATCAAAACGGGATAACCTAAATTTGCACAAACTTTTTTCAAATCCTCCACGCGATTGACCGTTTTTGATTCTGGGCGCTTAAGTTTGAGCTTGGTTAGAACTTTATCAAATTTTGCGCGATCTTCGGCGCGATCGATTTGAGCGGAGGGAGTTCCTAAAATACTTTTGGAATCAAGCTGCTGAGAAAGTCGAAGCGCAGTGCCCCCACCCGTCTGGCAAAGTACGCCGCGAATTTTTCCAAATTTATTTTCTTCTTTGAAAATTCTCTCCAAAAATTCTTTCTGAAGAGGCTCAAAATAAAGTCGATTTGAAATATCGTAATCGGTTGAAACTGTTTCGGGATTGCAATTGACCATTACCGCTTCAAAACCTAAATCGCGAATCGCTTGTGCAGATTTTACGCAGCAATAATCGAATTCGACACCTTGGCCGATTCGATTCGGGCCACTGCCTAAAATAATCACGGCTTCTTTTTTGTTCTTCACGGGAATTTTATCAGGAAGAGCGGAAGGATAATTTTCATAAGCAAAATAATAATAGGGAGTTTTTGCTTCGAATTCACCAGCACAGGTATCTACTTGATTGAGCGAAGCTTCAACTTCACATTTTTCTCGTTTCGCGGTGATTTTTTCAAGCGGAGTCTTCCAAAGCACTGCCAAAACCTCATCTGTGAATCCAAAGTTTTTAGCTTTTCGAAATTCTTTAGCTCCGACCTTTGCAAACTTCATCCTTGCTAACTCTTTTTCGTAATCAATAATTTCTTCGAGCTGCTTTAAAAACCATCGATCAATTTGAGTGGCCTCATGAATTTCTTCAATCGTCGCCGTCTCTGCACGAAGCAGCTCCGCCATCAACCACCAACGATCAAATCTTTGTCGTCGAATCGTTTCGAGTTTAACTTCTTCAGGCTTCCAAGATTTCGGAAGTAACAATCCTTTGTTTCCGAGCTCCAAACTCGCAAAAGCTTTTTGAAACGCTTCTTTAAAACTACGTCCAAGCGACATCACCTCACCCACCGATTTCATCTGAGTGCCGAGTAAAGGTTCAGTCGCCGAAAATTTTTCAAAAGCGAAACGCGGAACTTTTACCACGATATAATCGATCACGGGCTCGAATGAAGCCGGGGTTTCTTTCGTGATATCGTTTTTAATTTCATCCAGCGAATAACCCACCGCCAAAAGTGCAGCAAGTTTTGCAATCGGAAATCCCGTTGCCTTCGATGCAAGTGCCGAAGATCTAGACACACGAGGATTCATCTCAACGATGATCCAGCGATCCGAATGGGGATCGAGCGCATACTGAATATTGCATCCGCCGGTTTCGACGCCTACGCCGCGCACAATTTTTTTCGCAGATTCACGAAGCCGTTGATATTCTTTATCGGTCAACGTTTGAATGGGGGCTAACGTGATCGAGTCCCCCGTGTGAATGCCCATGGGATCCAAATTTTCAATTCCGCAGACGACGACCATTTGATCTTTACGATCTCGCATGACTTCGAGTTCGATTTCCTTCCAACCGATCACGGATTCTTCGAGCAAAACTTCAGATGTCGGAGATGCGCGAAGTGCCTCAGTCAATCGATCCGAAAGTTCTGACTTATTATAGACAATACCTCCGCCGGCTCCGCCCAAAGTGAAACTTGGTCGAAGCACTAAAGGAAATCCAATTTCATCGGCAGCCTTAACGCCGTCGGATAAATTATTAATCACTTTAGATTTTAAAATCGGCAGATCCAACTCCACCATCAAATTTTTAAACTTCTCTCGATCCTCAGCAAGTTCAATCGAAGGAATCGAAGCTCCCAAAACTTCTACTCTATAAGTTTCAAGCACGCCGTGTTCATGAAGTTCAATCGCAAGATTCAGCGCAACTTGTCCGCCTAAGGTCGGCAGAAGAGCATCGGGTTTTTCGATCGCAATAATTTTTTCTAAAGTTTCGGCGGTGAGTGGCTCGATATAAGTTCGATCTGCGAGTTCAGGATCCGTCATGATCGTTGCCGGATTCGAATTCACCAAAATAATTTCGTAGCCTTCGGCTTTGAGCGCGCGAACCGCTTGAGTTCCCGAATAATCAAATTCGCAGGCCTGGCCAATCTGAATAGGCCCACTTCCGATAATGAGAATTTTGCGAAGATCTTCTCGCTTAGGCATTAGACTTCCTTAACTCACATAACGTTTCTGTAAATCTTGATACAACCAGTTTCGACTACCACTCGCTTTGATTTGAGACTGAATTCCATACGAGCGCACGGCGGCCTCAAACGACGAGAGCAATAAATCTTTATGCAGCGACCATTTAGGTTGGCGCTTTTTACAAACAGACATAAGCATCTGATCTTCTGGATCAGGGTGCAGCCAGCGATGTGTGAAAAAATAAATTTCTTCTTTAGATTCAGCGGCACCAGCCAGTGGAAATAAACGCGCTTGAAAAATCTGACCCTCTTTTATTTTCCAGCCTCGAAATTCAGGCGCATCCAATTCTTTTAAGGCCACGCGCTTATGACCGAGCAGTAGATCTTTCAAAATTAAACGATCGGATTTAATCGCGATGATTTCGTAGATAGACCAATGATTGAAAAGCGATCTCTCAAGAATTTCATTTTTACCAGTAGAGCCTAAGCCCAAACTTAAAAAAACCACCGCCGGAGTCTTCGTAAATAACCGCGTGGGGTACTCAAATAAATACCATTCCAAAAAACTTTGGCTTGCGACTTCGAATAATTCTTCGCGCATCTCGTGAGCGCGACCTAGTTTAGAAAAGAAAACTTCTTTGGCTTCTAAAATTTCGTTCTGTAAAACACCGTCGGAACCAAATTTCAAAAGTTCTTGGTAGGCTTCTTCCCAAATTTTTCGGTTGTCAGCGTAGCTCATATGTGAAAATTCCCCTCGTAAAACTGCTTAAATGTGAATGTTGAGTCGATCGGACCGGGTGCCGACTCCGGATGAAATTGAATCGCGCAAACTGGATATTTTTTATGCACAAATCCTTCAACCGTCTGATCGTTTAAATTTAAATGTGTCACTTCAATATCTTTATGCTTCGCGATCTCTTCTGCCGAAACCGCAAAGCCGTGATTTTGAGAAGTGATTTCTACTTTGCCCGTACGTAAATTCTGCACAGGATGATTGGCACCGTGATGACCAAATTTTAATTTGAAAGTCGAAAGTCCGAGTGCCAATCCTAAAATCTGATGGCCTAAACAAATTCCAAAAATCGGAAACTCTCCGATCAGTTTTTTTACTTCGCTGACGATCTCCGTTTCTGCTGCGGGATCTCCAGGACCATTCGATAAAAAGAGAGCATCGGCTTTAAGCGCTAAAATATCTTTGGCCGACGTTTTTGCAGGTACCACAATCGCCTCTTTGAAGCCGGAGTCGATGAGGTAGCGCAAAATCTGATGCTTCACTCCAAAATCCATCACGACGACTCGCTTGTTTGCGGGAGTCGTGATCGGCGAATTTAAAAGCGCAGAACTTCCCTCGGTCCAAGTGTACATTTTTGAAGTTGAAACTTCTTGAGTGAGAGAAAGCCCCTGCATCGAAACTGTTTTCTGCAAATGTTTTTTTAAAGATTTAAGATCATCGGTTTCAGTGGAGATCACGCCCCACTGATTTCCGTTTTCACGAAGATGCAAAATTAATCGACGCGTATCGATTCCTGAAAGGGCAGGAGTTTTATTTTGCTTTAAAATTTCATCCAGAGAATTTTCTTTTCTCCAATGATAAAGCGGCTCCGAATAATCTCTTACCAGACAACCCGACGCCCACACGCGCTTACTTTCAAAATCTTCGGAGTGAAATCCCTGATTGCCGATCTGTACTGAAGAAAAAGTAATGATCTGTTTTCGATACGAAGGATCCGTTAAAATTTCTTGATAGCCGCTTAGAGCCGTATGAAAAACCACCTCGCCTACCGAAGTTGTTTTTGCGCCAAAACTTAGGCCACGCCAGAGACTACCGTCTTGAAGTAGAAGCGCGCCTGGTTTTGCTTTAGATGCCATAAAGTTTTTTTCCTGCGATCCAGTGTTCTACGATTTTTCCACGGATCTTAGCTCCAGCAAAAGGAGTATTTGAAGACTTCGAAAGAGACCAATCCAAGGTCTGTACAGCGTTCGGATCAAAAATAATCAAATCGGCGGCGTTCATATCTAGTTTTAGCAACTTTGCTGGATTTTTCCAAAAACACTCAAAAAATCTTTTCCAAGAGAGTTTTGAGCGAAGCCGAAACTCATTATAGAGAGGAAAATAATATTCTAAGCCGATCATTCCATGCGCCGCCTCTTTATAAGGACGATCTTTCTCAAAATGAGAGTGCGGAGCGTGATCCGAGGCAAAACAATCAATGGCTCCGTTTTCAACACCCTTCCATAGGGCCGCTTGATCTTCCCTCGAGCGAATCACGGGGCAAACTTTAAATCGCGAGAGATCCACATAAGAATACTTCTCAGCTTGATCGACCGAAAGCAGCGCATGGTGAGGAGTAAGCTCAGCCGAAACCGAAACGCCTTTTTTCTTAGCGGCTTGAATCAACGCTACCGATTTGGCCGAAGACATATGAGCTAAATGCAGATGCGCCTTCACTCTTGAAGCAATCGCTAAATCTCGAGCCACCATTTCGCTCTCGGAATTTTCAGGCGAGCCTTCAATTCCTAATCGCATCGAAGATTCTGAAAGGTGAAGCTGCGAGGCACATGAGGTTTCTGTATTTTCTTCGTGAAGCGAAATAAATTTTTTATACTTTTTTGTTTTTACTAAGGCCTGCTCAAAAAGCTTTTCGTTGAGCAGAGGTTTGCCGTCATCCGAAAGTCCTGCGATCGGCATCTTTAAAAGTTCGTCCCAATCTGTTGGATTTTTTCCTTCTAGATTTTTAGTAACGGCAGCGAAAGGAGATAGTTTTACCCGAAGTGGTTTTGAAAATTTAAAGAATTCTCGAATCATTTGAGGAGAATCTAAACGAGGAAAAGTATTGGCCATACACGCCCCGGCACTTACCCCGCCCTTTAAAGCCGCAGCCTCTAAAGTTTCAAAACTTTCTTTATGAGATTCTAAAAATCCACGGCTGTGGATGTGAAGATCCACGGCTGAAGGTGAAACAAACAAATCTCCGTAATCTAAAACTTTCTGTTTATTCTTTTTGAGATCTGGATCTCCACTTTGATAACCAGAGATTTTGCTGCCCGAAATCTCAAGAACGCCTTTTTCAAATTTCTCTTTATCGCAATTCCAAATATTTTTAGAAAAAATCCGAATCATTTTTTCGGACCTCTTTTTTTCAAGTTCAGCACATTTCTTAAAATTTCTTTGCGAACCCAAAATCCATTTTCAACTTGTTCATGCACTAAATTATTTTTGGCTTTAAAATCACAGAGTTCATAAGCCAAATCTTCGCCTGCCACAACAGGCCCGGGATGCATCACCAAAGTTTGTTTCCCTAAATCATTTGGCATCAAGGCCGGCATCTGAACTTGCGAGCCTCTCTCTTTTTGAACTCGCAGACAAAAAACTACATCCTGAGCTTTCAATTTGGCTCTTGAAATCAATTTAACTTTAAAAGCTTTCGCAAAAAGTTTCGTCTCTAAACCGCCATCATCGACGATTGATAAATCGTACCCAAGAGCGCGAAAGGCGTAGATATCCGATCGTGCGACACGACTACGAACGACGTCTCCAAAAAAGGCGATTTTATATTTCTTTTTCGGATTTTTTTTCCAAAGCGTATAAGCATCAAGCAAGGCCTGAGTCGGATGCTCGTTAAATCCATCGCCCGCATTGATGATCGGAAGATTCGTCCACTTTTGAGCAAGCTCACAAAATCCACTTAAATGATGTCGAATCACCAAAAAATCAGGTCGGTAGAGAGCCAAAGCTTGAAACGTATCTTTTACTGATTCCCCTTTTTTAAGACTTAGATTTTCGGGATTTAAAACAATCCAGCGGATGCCCAAAGCCGAGCCCGCCGCTTCAAAGCTTACACGAGTGCGAGTGCTCGGCTCGAAGAACGCGAGAATGCCGACTTGATCTGAAGTCGTAGACAGTTTTTGATTTTGTTTTTGGGATGAATTTTTTGTTGAAGAAACTTGGTCGAAAAATGAAAACAACTCTGGTCTCGAAATTCCCTTTATAGAGAGCAGACCAGAAAGATTAATCACGAGCCCCAATCTAACCGGGCTCGCGATCGCTTGAAAGCTATTTTAATCAGTATTTCGCGAAGCCGATAGAAGCGACTTAGAGTTTGTTTCTTCAATCATAACAACCGATGGCTGATATCCCACCGACTGTTTTTCAAGTCTTTCATTTGCTTTGAGGGTGTGGCCATCAGGAAACTCGGCCTTCGCCTCGCCCATTCTCAAATTCATCAAAGCTCCCGCGACATCTCTTCGAATGCCCTGCCATTCGGTCAGTTGCTGCTCACTTTTAATTTGAGCAAAAAGTCCGTCTAAAAAAATTTCTTTCGCATCAACTAAAGAAATGGGGGCCTCAGCTTTATCATTTAACCAAGTCACCAAAATCACATCTCCATCTGCATTTTTGGCATAACCAAAAGAAATCTTCTTATCGCTCCAAAAACGTTTGGTTCCAAAACTTTGTGAGAAATAATGCTCGTAGGTTTTAAGTTGAACAGGGGCTTCGGCTACGTTCTTATCAAAGACGTTGAACAAATAAGTTCTCAATGAATCAGCATCTGGAACATTTGAAAGCTCCTCCGCTGCGGCTTCATTTGAAAAAACGACCACCCCTAAAATCACTACTTTTGCGAAAACTAAATCCCTTATTCCCATATTCTTTCTATTCTAAAAGAAAGCGTTGACGCAGAGAATCATGGCAGGAATTTGACATCCTGCAGCAGCCTTTAAAGGCGACAAAATTTGTCGTTTAATCCACCAGTCGCTGACCTGGCACCTTGTTGACCCGACCCCCGTTTATTTCTATCTTAAACCTCATGAAAGTACTCATTACTGGGGGTGCAGGTTTTGTGGGCTCACACCTCGCGGATAAGTATTTAGCGCTCGGTTATGAGGTCGTGATCGTCGACGATTTTTCGACAGGAAAACAATCCAACATTGATTTAGCTGTCAAAAATGGAGCCAAAGTTTACAAAGCAAAACTTCAATCACCTGCGATTCAAGAGATTTTAAAAAAAGAAAAACCTGATCTCATTAGTCACCACTGCGCGCAAAAAAGTGTTCGCGACTCTGTTACCGATCCCCAAAAAGATGCCGATATCAATTTGATGGGATTGATCCATTTGATGGAAGCCGCTCGAGAAACCTCGTGCCGAAAAATTATTTATGCAAGTTCAGGCGGAGTCGTTTACGGAGAAACTTCTCAGATTCCTACAGATGAATCTCATCCCAAGCGGCCCATGTCTCCTTATGGAATTACAAAATATACTTCTGAACTCTATTTGGATTATTACGTTCAAGAGTTTGGATTTCACGCGACCTGTTTACGATACGCCAATATCTATGGCCCACGACAAGATCCTGCGGGAGAAGCTGGTGTGGTTGCCATCTTTTCTCAAAAAATGAAAGCCCAAGAAAATATGTCTATCTTTGGAACAGGAAAACAAACCCGAGATTTCGTTTTTGTCGGTGACGTGGTGCTCGCCAATATCGCAGCCGAAAAAAACTTAAAGGGCTTTCAAGCTTTCAATATAGGAACGGGCAAAGAAACTTCTATCTTAGAAATTCATCAAACGCTGGCGAAAATTTCTAACTATGAAAAAACGGTCACGTTTGAACCCGCGAGATCCGGCGAACAAATGCGCTCTTGCCTCTCTTATGAAAATTTTAAAAAAGCGACAGGCTGGCAACCTCAAACAAATTTAGAGCAGGGTTTAAAGCAAACCTACGAGTGGATCTTACGTTCGATTACCTAAAATGAATTGACTGGCTACTTTCAAAAGTGATCTCCTCATTCAAGAAGGGGAAATCATGAAAATTAAACTCATTTCAGTTTTGGCATTTTTTTTTATAACTGGAACAGTTATCTATTCTCAAGCGCTCCAACTCGAATTCGGACAAATGCCCATTTTTACTTGTTATTATACGAACATAAATGGTGATTATTTAAATGTGCACATTCAAACCGCTCCTAAAAATACCGATCCGTTTCCAGAACTAAATCAGGATCCAAATGCACCTAAAAATTTGTTTGTGGCTTGGTTTTCAGGCCGTGAGGCAGGAAAAGTGCTTCTACCTGAATCTAAATATGCAAAGGCAGCATGGTTTCCAGTTCCAGCGGAGGATGAAGGAGTTTCAAAAAAATTTACAAGAATCTCCTACAGTGGAAGCGACTTCTCTTTAGTAATAATAGATGATTTTTTAGTACGTCCGAAGATTTCACAATTTTTTGCAAAGGATGAGATTGGAAAATTTAAACCAATCGAAGATTTAGGGGTTCCGCCTCCTGCAATAAAGCCAGGTCAAACTTTAAGAGATTTAAAATTAGGAAGCTTGAATCGCAAAGGCAAACAAACTGTCCAAGTCTACTGCAGCAGATGATAAATTAAAGGCCTGGATTTAAATTCTCTTCTACTTTTGCTGTAAAAGGCAGATCCCAAAACTTTTGAAATAATGTAATACCAATGTGTCGAACATATTGAACTTCAATTGTGATTTTCTTTTTATCCTCTGACTGCAAAACCGTTAAATTTTTTGGATCTAAATGGAACTGATTTTCTGCGGCAACCGCAGCGACAATGGCATCTTTCCACTGCTCTTCATTTAAGTTTTGCGAGCGATTTTTTAAAACAGCTTGAGTCATGGTGTTTTGCATTTGAATATTCGAAAAATATCCCATCGCAAAATGCGCCGCAGCCCATCCGCCGACTACAAAAAGAAGAATGATGATGATTTTACCAATCGAAAACTCGGTGAAGCCTTTATTTGATGATTGACTCATGTATTTACATTAGTCCTACAAATGTTATAATATCAATGTGAAAGTAAAGACTTTGGATTTTGATGGCTTTGATTGGGATGCCGGAAATCTCGAAAAGTCTAAAAAACACGGATTAAAAATAGATGCTATTGAATCCTTTTTTTCCCAGGAATTATTGATTGTCAGCGATGGCAAGCATTCCAGTAAAGAGCAGAGATTTATTGCTGCTGGTATTTCAGAAAAGGGACGACCAATGTTGGTGGCCTATACATGGAGAAATCAACTCATTCGAGTAATCTCTGCGAGATTCATGCACGCCAAAGAAAGTAAAGCTTATGAAAAACTCAAAAAGAACATCAAACAAAAATAAATCAGACGATCCACTATCGGGAGATCTTTCAAATCTTTTTGAAAACAAGAGCTGGCAAAGAGTACGCTTTGAACTCAAACCAAAAAATAAAACGGTTACTATACGTATGAGCGAAGATTTATTGAATGCTGTAAAACATGAAGCGGATGAATATGGCCTTGAATATCAAAAATTCATTCGAATTGCTTTAGAACGTATCGTAGGAAAATCTTAATTATCTATTTTAAGGATAGCCAAAAATGCTTCTTGAGGAACTTCGACGGAGCCGATCTGCTTCATACGCTTTTTACCGGCTTTTTGTTTTTCTAAGAGTTTTCGTTTACGACTGATATCGCCGCCATAACATTTAGCAAGAACGTCTTTTCGCATCGCACTCAAAGTCTCGCGAGCGATAATTTTAGCGCCAATGGCCGCCTGGATCGCCACTTGATACATCTGCTTAGGAAGCAGCTCTTTCATTTTTTTGGCAAGCTCGCGGCCGCGTGGATAAGCAAAATCTTTATGGATGATGAGCGAAAGGGCTTCGACTTTTTCTCCGTTCAAAAGAAGATCGAGTTTCAGCAAATCGCTCTCTCGATATTCCAAAAATTCGTAATCTAAACTCGCATAGCCTTTAGAAATGGATTTCAACTTGTCGAAAAAGTTCAACGCGATTTCATTGAGCGGCATATCGTAAACGAGCATCACTCGATCGGGAGTGAGATAATCCATTTTTCTCTGTTGGCCTCGTCTATCGGTGCAAAGTTGCATGACGGCACCAATAAATTCTGGTGGTGTGTGAATCGTCACTTTGTAAATAGGCTCTTCCATTTTTTCGATCAAACCGACGTCAGGCATTTTTCCAGGATTTGCAATTTCTAAAACTTCACCGTTTGTCTGATAAATCTTATATTTCACAGTCGGAACCGTTGAAATCAAATCGAGATTGTACTCTCGCTCGAGACGCTCCATCACGATTTCCATATGAAGCAAACCTAAATAGCCCGCGCGAAATCCAAATCCTAAATGCTCTGAAGTTTCTGGCTCATAGCTAACAGCAGAATCGTTGAGCGTCAGCTTTGCCAACGCATCTTTTAAATTTTCGTAATCATCGCTCGAAGTCGGAAAAATTCCGCAAAAAACCATCGGCTTGATTTCTTTAAATCCTGCGAGCGCTTGTGGCGCGGGATCTTTGGCCATGGTGACAGTGTCGCCGACCTTGGCATCTTGAACCGTCTTGATACCGGCGATGATAAAACCTACATCGCCCGAGACGAGTTGATCGCGCGAAGTCGCTTTAGGAGAAAAAACCCCAACGTCTAAAACTTCAAAGTCTCTTCCTAAGCTCATCAATTTAATTTTATCGCGAGCTTTTACCGTTCCCGAAAAAACACGAACGAGAATCACCACACCTCGATAAGAATCGAACCAAGAATCGACAATCAACGCAGCTAATTTTCCGTCGTAACCCTCTCTATCCTTTGGAGCGGGAACTTGTTTTACGATCGCTTCGAGAACATCTTCAATTCCAATTCCTGATTTGGCAGAACAGAGAACTGCATTTTTAGTATCTAAACCGATCACGTCTTCGATTTCTTTTTTAACAGCTTCGGGATTTGCGGACGGCAAATCGATTTTGTTAATCACCGGAACAATTTCGAGATTATTATCCAAGGCTAAATAAACATTCGCCAAAGTCTGAGCCTGAATCCCCTGAGAAGCGTCGACGACGAGAAGCGCACCTTCACAAGCCGAAAGACTTCGCGAAACTTCGTACGAAAAATCCACATGCCCAGGCGTATCGATCAGATTTAAAATATAAGTTTTGCCGTCTTTAGCCTTGTAATTGAGACGAACGGTCTGCGCTTTGATCGTGATTCCACGCTCGCGCTCGATATCCATACTATCGAGGATCTGCTCCTTCATTTCACGCTTTGAAACGAGACCGGTGACTTCAATCAATCGGTCAGCCAGCGTGGACTTACCGTGATCAATATGTGCAATAATCGAAAAGTTTCTAACCAGATCAAATGACATGAAATCTGGTTATACATGTCGCTTCGCTGCACTCAAAATGAAAATTTACAAACTAAAAACAGAGGCAAAGGCCGATAAAATGCGTATGCTCAAAATGATGAAAAGTCTTAAACGACTTGTTTTGCTCAGTTTTCTGATGCCGCAAATGCTGGGAGCTCAAAACCCTAAAGATTCAGACGAGCAAAAGTGCAAAGCCAATACCAATGTCGCTGAAACATCTGCGCAGAGAATCCCTCTATCCAAGATTGAGGCCGGAATTTTAAGTCTTAAAGATATTCAAGATAGACCGCTGGTGAATTCGATTTCGCCTGATTTTCGAAAGGCGCTCGCCAGTCTTTTTGATCGAGATCCCAAAACGATTTCTAAACTCGAGCAGTTTTATGGCCTTCTTTTTTATTTAGGAAAATACAAAAATCTCAACGAAACTTTTATTCGAATCAAACGCGATCCCGTTCGGCATCTTTTACTAACAGCTCAAGTTTTTTCGACTCCTGAACTACCCAATCATATTTCGGAAATTGGTTTGGTGTGGAGTGATCATTTTGAACGCGGCACTTATGAGGTGAAGTTTGATAAAAAAGAAATTCGATTGCCCTTAAATGGTGGCAAAGGATTCGGGAGTTTTCGTGAAGGTCTTTGCCAAATCGCTGAAGCTCTCGTTTTTTATGAAAATTTTCAATTTAATGTTGAACGCACTCGAAGCGGACATGTCTATGTCTCCGATTTTAAAAATGTCGACCTCTTTGGAAAATTTGGTTCACGCGGAATCGTAAACGTCGATCTCAATTATGTTTCGGTTTTGTCGGTAGAATTTTTAAGCGGCTCCAATATGGGAACCGTTCGCGCTAAAGTCGCCAAACGCGAATTCGACGTGAACGATCATAACTGGCTTCTTCGTATGGTGACTAAATTCGTCACCGATAAATCAACTCAACCGATTGATTGGTAACGGGACCCGACCCCCCTATTTCTTTTGAATGGCGCTCGTCGCTTCGTCGAGCAGAGCTTTAGCGCGCAAAGAGCTAGGGCTGATTTTAAGTGCTTCTTCGAGGATAGGCTTCGCCACATCCGGGCGGCCGCCCGCGATACACACTAAACCTAAATCAATTCGAGCGTCCGCATACTGAGGAAAAAGTTGAATCGCTTTTTCAAAGCATTTTGCAGCCGCTTGAAATTTTCGTTGATGAGCAAAGCAGTTTCCGGAATTTCGATAAGCCAAAAAACTTCCAGGATATTTTTTAACGATCTTATCAAAAATTTCTACGGCTTGTGCCCACTTTTGCCGGCGCATTTGAATCACACCCAAATTTAAAAGCGCATCGTGGTAATGAGGATCGAGTCTTAAACATTCATCTAAAGTATTCTGACCTTCGCTTAATTTGCCCGCTTCCATATAGGCGTAACCTAAATTGCTTAGGATTAAAGAATCATTGGGTTTGAGTTGTTTAGCGCGTTCTAATTCTTTGACCGCTCTTCCGTGCTCTTTGGCTCCCAGATATTCCACACCGAGTTCAAAATGAGCTTTCCAATCATTTGGATTCTCATTTATTTTTTTGGTTCCCTGCTCTTGATAAAAACTTCGTTTATTTTTTTCAGCATCCATTTCAGGAGTCGAGCCATAGTGATGAAATGGAATATCACTCTCGATAATTTTTCCTTTAACGGTCGTCTCTACGAGTTCATGAACAGAACCCACAAAACGGATCGAAGGAATATTTTGGAATAATCGAATTTTTCGGCTCTCAAAATATCCAGGATAATCTTTTTCCTCTAAAGGATATTCTTTAGAGGAAGGCTTAAAATGACTGACCGCTGGATTACGAGAATAATTTCTCGCATTAAATGAATAGGCCATCGCATCTCGAGCGAGCGTAAGATTTTTTAATTTTTCTAAATCTTTTTTTGCGAGACGCTCGTCAGGGTCAATAATCAAAATCCATCGCTGAGTCGCCTTTTCTAAACTTGTATTTCGAGCTTTTGCAAAATCATTTTGCCATTGAACTTTTGAAACTCTTGCACCAGCGGCTCTTGCAATCTCAATCGTGCGATCGGTTGAGCCCGTGTCGACAACAATAAATTCAGAGACGATCGGCTTGAGATGCGCGATGCACTCACCGATCCAAGCTTCTTCATTTTTCGTAATTAAGCAGGCAGATATCATCCACCTCTAATTATAAAACTAATTGTAAAATTTTTGTCCCGAATGGATACGCCCCGCAAATGACGCAGGCACAATAAGGCGACCTTTTGTCATATTATGCGTCGCGTTAAGTCGATCTAGGATCTTTTGCTCGCCCGTATCGCTCACCCACTTGAGTAATCCCCCTCTAAACGGAGGAAATCCAATCCCGAAAATTAAACCTAAATCGAGATCGCGAACGGTTGAAACGACTCCTTCTTCGAGGGTCATCACAGCTTCGGTGACCATCGGCAAAATCAAACGATCTTGAATCATTTGATGAGTAGCATCCGATGGATCTTTTGGATCGCGCTGAAACTCTTGGCGAACCGAAAGAACTTTTCCTCGAGCATCGTAATGATAAAAACCTCGATTATTTTTTCTACCGAGATAGCCTTTGGCCACCATATCGTTGATCATTGGCAAAACTTTCATATGAGGAAATGCCCCCGCGATCACATCGGCAACTTTTGCGGCGGTATCGAAACCGATTTCATCGAGCAAACGGAATGGGCCCATCGGCATTCCAAAAGTGGTGGCCGCTTTATCGATTTGAGAAATGCTGTAACCATCAGCCTGAAGATGTCCGGCTTCGATGAGAAACGGCATCAAAATACGATTCACTAAAAATCCCGGACGATCTTTAACGACGATAACGGTTTTTCCAATTTGTCTTCCGAAGGCCACGGTCTGAACAATAGCTTTAGGATCCGATTTTTCAGCGCGCACAACTTCAACAAGTGGCATCTTTGGAACCGGATTGAAAAAATGCATTCCCACAATTTGACCAGGACGTTGAGATCCTTTTGCCATTTCAGAAATACTGAGCGAACTCGTATTCGAAGCAATGATCGCGTACTCAGGTAAATGTTTTTCAAGTTCGGCGATGACAGCTTTTTTAATTTCCATTTTTTCAACGACAGCTTCGATCACAAAAGGAAGGTGACCAAAACCTGTCCACTGAAGAGTCGGCGAAATTCGATAAATTCTTTTTTGATATTCAGCTTTCGTGATTTTTTTTCGTTTGAAATCTTTATCAAAAAGTTGTCGTGCTTCTTGAAGTCCTTTCAAAATAGATTCATTCGAAACGTCTTTGAGTCGAACGCTCACCCCCCTCTGAGCGGCTACGGCAGCGATGCCTCCTCCCATAATTCCAGCACCGATCACTCCCAGAGATTGCAGTTTCGCAGGTTTGAAATCCGCAGCTTCCATTGCGCCAACACCACGCTCTTTTTTAAGCTCTTCGGTTCCGTAAAAAAGATTAATCAAATTTTTAGCGATCGGACTAATCGCAAGCTCCGCAAAAGCTTTTGCTTCAACCGCAAGGCCCGCGCGAATTTCCATTTTGCGATAAGTTTTTTCGATAACTTCGAGAGCTTTTAAAGGTGCGGGATAAAAGCCTTTGGATTTATCTAAGATCGTTATCTTCGCTTGGCGATAGATTAATTTTTTAAGAGGAGTGCCGTCGACAATCCACTGAGTGAAACTTTCTTTTTGAGGAAAGCGCAGATAAATTTTTTCTTTTAAAAATTTTCGCGCATAGGACAGCAAACTTTCGACAGGTATGACATCCGATACAAGCCCAAGCTTCAAAGCTTTCTTGGCATCAACGGGAGCTCCCGACGTAATCATTTGAATGGCGTTTACTAATCCCACCACTCGAGGAAGTCTCTGCGTTCCACCCGCTCCTGGAATCACTCCGAGTTGAACTTCGGGCAGCCCCAGTTTGGTCGAAGGACTATCCGAAGCCAGTCGGTAGTTAGCAGCAAGTGCGAGTTCTAAACCTCCACCAAAACAAACTCCGTCGATCGCCACACAAGTAACTTGAGGAAGCTCTGCCAATTCTTGAAAAACTTCCTGAGCTTTTTCCACCATAGAAAGTGCATCGGCTGGTGACATCATCGCTTCGATTTCTGAAATATCCGCACCCGCTAAAAACATATCGGGCTTATTTGAATAGATGAGCAAAGTTTTAATTTCATGGCCTTTCGCTTTTAAAAATACGAAATGCTCATGCAGTTCCATAAAAGCTGTGCGAGTAAGCTTATTCACTTTTTCATTGGGCGTATGAATGAGAATCTCGGCATGATCGCGCTCTACTTTGAGATGAACCGTGGCCTCGCCTCTTTCAATTTTAAGAGATGATGATGGTTCCATAGTCATAGGTGAATTTCCTTTAGGCTGCACGTTCGACAACACAAGCTCCTCCTTGGCCACCACCGATACAAAGTGTAGCCAGACCTCTATTTTTATTTTGTCTTTCAAGTTCTTTAAGCAAAGTTAAAATCAATCGAGCTCCTGAAGTTCCAACAGGATGTCCAAGTGCGATCGCGCCTCCATTGACATTTAATTTTGCAGGATCGATTTCGCCGATCAACTGACTTGATCCAAAATTTTCTTCGCAGAATTTTTTACTTGCGAAAGCTTTCATACAACCAATGACTTGTGCTGCAAAGGCTTCATTGATTTCAACCAAATCCATATCTTGCATTTGTAATCCTGCGGCCTTCAAAGCTTTCGGCGAAGCAAAAACAGGTCCAAGTCCCATCCGAGAAGGCTCGCATCCTGCGAAGCTAACTGACTTAATCTCTCCTAAAATTTTCAGCCCCTCGGCGCGGGCTTTTTCTTCGCTCATCAGCACAAGCATCGCCGCTCCATCCGTGATCGGGCATGCATTACCGACGGTGACAGTTCCATGCTTGCGATCAAAATAAGGTTTAAGTTTTGCAAGAGCTTCAATCGTCTGCCCTTCACGCGGGCCCATATCGATATCGAGAAATTTTTTAAACTTGGGTGGAATATAAGTCGTTGCGATCTCTGCTTTTAATTTTTCACGTGCAGCAATTGCCTTATGATGAGATTGAAGTGCAAACTCATCCTGCTCTTCTCGTGTGATTCCAAAATCTCTCGCGATTCTTTCAGCGGTTTGCCCCATATTCATTCCCGAAACGGGATCGGTAAGTCCCACTTCAAGAGCTACAACAGGTTTTAAAAAAGAAGGGCGAAGTTGAGAGAGGTTCATCAACTTTTGGCCAATTGTTTTTGAAAAAGCCATACCCATAAAAACAGATTTCATCGGCTCCGAAAGTAGAAGCGGAATCTGTGTCATGCTCTCTGTTCCCCCAGCCACGACGACATCGGCCTCTCCCGTACGAATCATTCGAGCGGCTTGAGCGACAGCCTCCATTCCCGAAGCGCAATTTCTTTGAACCGTAAACGCGGGCACCGACTTTGGAACTCCAGCGAATAAACTAATCACTCGAGCAACATTCGCTGCATCGGCGGGTTGGCCGATATTTCCAATCACGATCTGATCAATATCGGCGTAATCAATTCCCGATCTCGCCACAGCTTCTTGAAGCGCCATCACGCCCAAATCTACCGCCGACAATCTCGCCAAATCTGCGCCAGCTTTAGCAAAAGGAGTTCGCGCTCCTTCGACGACAACCACTTTTCTTCCGGTTTGATTTTCAAAACTCATCATGACACCCCGCTTCTTCTATCTAAAAGGATCGCATCGCATAGGAGTTTTCACCAGCGGAATCGACGAACTTGAGTGACTGACTTAGCGCAACGAGTCAGAAGCGAAAGCCGATTTGAGCCGAGTAAAGATTTTGATCAGGATCCAATGATGAACCATTAAAACTTCGCTCGTATCCGACGCCAAGACTCCAAGCTTTAAAAAGTTCATATCGTGTTGAGATTTGCAAAATTTTCACCCATCGTGCTTCTGATTCAAGCCGAGATAATACGCCCCCCATAGCGAGCTCCCAAATATCATAAGGATAAAAATTAAATGTCGTTGAAATGGAGTTTTTTGCAAAATTCGAAAGAGTCGATGATAAACCCGAAGTGGTCTGAGCGATTACCCTCTTTGAATCTAAATTATTCACCAAAGTTGCAATATCGCGAGAATAAAAATATTGGATATACCCAGCAGAAATATTGAGCCACTCGGCAGGATCTAAAGAAGCAAAAAAACCTAAAGACGTTTGAAGAAATTTAAAACTTCTTCGAAGCGTAATGGAACGCCTTCGAGGTTGAGATTCAACATCTTGAGTATAAGATTCAAAACCTCCAGAAGCCTTGAGTCTTAAAGACTTCCAATCAAACTTTCTTCCCATATAAAAAAGCGGGCCCAGATTTGTAAGTTTTTCTTCTGGAGTTCTAGAAAAATCAAACGAAACGCCACCAGACCAAATGGAATCGTATCCAAAACCAAATGTGCCGGTAAAAGTTCGATCGATAATTTTTTTTGTGAAAACTGCATCGTCAGTGACGGTTGTACGAGCAAATTGAAAATCGATATTCCAAAGCCACTGAGAAAGATCGTCGACCTGCGATTTGCCAGAATAATAAATCGCTTGAGAATAATGGTTTTCGCCGAATCTACTTTCTGTCTCGAGAGAATGCGCCCACAAATTTGAACTCGCAATGAAACACCCAAAAAGAGAAACAAAATTTTTAAACATAATCCTCAATCACCTCATGCCTTCCGTACCATTCCATCAACTTGGCTTGAGGATCAGCACCCTCTCCTCGAAACTCGATCAAAATATAAGTGAGTCGATGAAAAGCTCCGAGCGACCTCAAGTCGAGACTTAGATTTCTCGTCCAAGTGCCGGCATTAAAATATTCCTTTCCATTTTCAAACTGTCTGTAATTTGGAATATGGCTGTGCCCAAAAATAACTTTTTTTACAGAATCCGAAGACAATAAAATTTCTGCATACTCTTCGAGAGCTTCTGTATCTGCAGCCTGCGAAAAAATTCGAAAGACCGTCACCCAAGAATTCCCGGGATAGAGACTTCTCGAACGAGCCGAAAAAAGCATACGAATAAACTGCATAATCACTTTAAAAAGAAACCGCGTTTCAAAAATGAGCGCCCACATCAGATAATTTTGCATCGGACGAACTCTATAAAACTGTGGACGGATTTTTCGAAGTGGCTGAATAAAATGGGCGTTAAAAAAAGCTCCCCATGGCAACTTCAAAACTCGCAGCATCTCAGCATCTTTAAAAGGCTCTTTGACATCGATCGCATGCATCGCTTCATACTGATGGCCATGCTCGATATGAATGCCACTCTCAAAATAAAAACTGTCATAGAATTTAATTCGATCTGAAATTTTTTCTCGAAGTTCCTGCTGAACTTTGGGCCAAAAAACTCCGACGTCTGCTTCTCCGATAATATAGACAATCGAATGCGCCGGGTTTTCCATAAAACGTTTTAAAGCGTCGACAACTTCTACGTGACCTTCCATCGCTACGCGAATCATCTCTACGGCATAGGTTTCAAACACAATATCGGGATAATCAATGACAGCGCGACAGCGAAGCATTTCGAAAAAATTTCCATTGAGAACAATCTCTACTTCGTCATAGGCGCGTGAATAAAAATCTAAAAACTCGGCAAATCTTCGATCGACGAGAAAGTCTTCGAGCACATTGAGAGAGCCGTCCCAATTTCGCCGGCCTTCCCCTAAATGAAGATCGCTAACAACTATTCGAGCTTTGGATTTAGAAATCAGGTTCAACCTCCGCGAAGGCAAGCATGGACTTCAGCAGAAACAATTTTGTTCCAAATTTCTCCACTCGAAGCCATCCATTCATCGAGTGCGGCTCGAACTTGAGCAAAATTAGATACTCTCGGTAAACGCCCACAAACTTTTTCGGCAAAATAAAGTTTAGATTCTACGGGAATTTCTTTGCCCCAATCGGACATCAAAAGTTGAAAAGCTTCGGCCGTCAAAGAAGGATCTTGTTGAGCTGCTTTTGCAACCAATGAAAGATATTTAATTTTATCGGCTGGAGTCTTAGCCAAATCATCTGCAAATGCCAAAGTCGCACGAGGAAATCTAAAATTATTAAATTGCAACAAAGTATCTAAAAGAGCCTGATTCAATCTTTCATTTTTTACAGTGGCATATCTGTAAATATATAATTCCGAAAGTGCGGGATTTGCTAACAAAGTGCTCTGACTTTTTAGCACCCAATCTTTGCGATAGCTGCCGAGCCTCATGACATTACGTTGAAGTTTTTCGATATCGCCTTTTACTAAATTGGGCTCGACTTCACCTTTCAAAATTTGAAGCAACTTTGCTTTTTCTTCTCTGAGAGATTGCGAAATCTCTGGATTGGATTCGACAGAAGGTGCAGCATCCGGAGAAATTTTCACATCTTCAACGTCTTCAACGGCCCATGCATTCGAAAAAAATAAACTGACTAAAACCGCCAGAAAGGGTCCAAAACCTATAAAGGAAGGAGTTTTCATCATATTCCAAATTTGCCCAGAATCATTTCGTCTGAAAAGGCTTATCTGAATATTTTATCTGATATAAACTTAGACCTCATGTTGAGAAGCATAAGCACCCTCCTTCTTTTTTTTATAACTAGTTTAAGTGCAAGCTTCGCCGCCACCTTTATTGCTCAGACACCAAATCAAATGATTTTTGATTCTGAAATGATCTGCGCATTTGATTTACTCGAAGTGAAATCAAATGAAGTGAATAAAACGATTGTAAGCACAGCAAAAGCTAAAGCCATTGAATGCTGGAAAGGTGGACAAACAGGGACAATTTACACCATTCAATGGCCCGGAGGTTCTTACAAAGGCCGAAAAGTAACGGTGCCATCCGCTCCTAATCTTCATTCTCACCAAAAAGTGATCCTCTATCTTTGGAGAGGCTCACCTAAAGACACTTTTACGATTACATCTTGGACTCAGGGAGTTGAACTCATCGAGTGGGATGCAAAATTGAAAGAGTATATTTTAGTAGAAAAAAATCCAAGCCCTGTTCGACCAGGAAAAAAAGTCAAAAAGAGAACGATGGCAAGTTTTGGAAAAAAAATAGAAGAGATTATAAAAAAAGGCGCGCCTTCGAAGCCCCGCTAAATTCGATTTAGCAAATCAGCTCAGCGAAAATCATTCACTTCTTTAATTTCGATTTCTTGATTTCCAATTTTATCAAGACCAAAACAATCGTGAAGCACTCTGACCGCTAACTCAGAATATTTTTCGTCGATCACGCAAGAAATTTTGATTTCACTCGTCGAAATCATTTGGATGTTGATGTTTTCTTTTGCGAGTGCCTGAAACATTCTTGCCGCAACTCCAGAATGCGAACGCATTCCGTTTCCGATAACAGAAATTTTTGAAATTCTGTCATCGCCGCGAATTTGCTTATGCTTCAAAACATCTTTATGCTTATCGATGACCTCGATGGCTTTTCTTAAGTCTGATCGAGGAACGGTAAACGAAATATCAGTCGTTTGATCTTTAGAAACATTTTGAACAATCACATCAACGCCCACGCCAGCCTCACCCACTTTCATAAAAAGATCCGCAGCAATACCGACGCGATCAGGCATCCCCTCGACCACAACTTTTGCTTCATTTTTTGTATAAGTGATTCCTGAGACAACTAATGCTTCCATAAGCTTCGACTCCTCTAGCACCCACGTACCCTGCACATCTTTAAAAGTGCTACGCACATGCAGTGGAACTTTATATTTTTTGGCGAACTCTACCGATCTGGTTTGTAAAACTTTTGCGCCTAAAGATGCGAGCTCAAGCATTTCATCATAAGTAATAGATGAAAGTTTTTTAGCTTTAGGTTCGATATTAGGATCTGTCGTGTAAACACCTTCGACGTCCGTATAAATATCACAGACATCGGCTTTGAGTGCTGCCGCAATCGCTACGGCTGTGGTATCACTTCCACCTCGACCGAGAGTGGTAAGTTCGCCCGTTTCGGTGACACCTTGAAATCCTGGCACGACGACGATTTCACCACGCTTCAAAGAAGCACGCACGCCGTGATCAGCAATCTCGGTGATGCGAGCTTTTGTGTGATCGTTCGAAGTTTTAATTTGAATCTGAGAACCTAAAAAACTTTTGGCTTTGATTCCACGAGCGAGCATGCAAATGCTAAAGAGCGCTACCGATTTTTGTTCACCGACCGTAAGTAAAACATCTAGCTCACGGGGATTTGGAACCTGAGTAAAATGTTTGGCCTGTTCGATCAGCGAATCGGTTTCACCTGACATCGCCGAAAGAACGACAATCACTTGATGTTCTTTCGCTCGAGCCGAAACGATATCCGCGACGTTTTCTAAACGCTTTAAAGATCCAACACTTGTTCCGCCAAATTTTAAAACATGCAAACCCATGAAGCCTAAAGTTCTAATTCAGATTGAGATCAAAGGGCAGAAATTTTTATAAGGCGCTCATTTTCAGAGAGGACCTCAAATTCCAGTCGATATTTGAATCTTTCAGCAGGTAAATGTAACTGCTCAGGCCATTCCGCCAAGATAATAGCATCACCCCACTCTCGATAATCCCATGGAGATTTACCAGTTAATCGATAACCATCTAAGTGAAAATAGCGCTGACCTTCAATTTCATACTCCACCATCAATGGATAGGAGGGAGAAACCACTTCGTCTTCGTGACCAAGTTTTCGAAAGAGTTCACGAACAAACGTCGTTTTACCAGCGCCCAAATTTCCTTCAAGCCAAATCCAATCCCCTGGTTTTAAAACTTTTGCCAATGCATCTACGACCTTTGAAAGTTCAGCCACCGAAGAAATTCGAAATTCTTTTTGTGAAAAATGGGCTGACATTATTTTAATCTTTCAAAAGTTTTCGAAAATGAATGCAATTGATCACTGGCGATCGTCGCTCTTTGATCTCTCAAAACTTCACCTAAATTTTGCTGAAAAATTAGCCCAGACAAAATCGCATCTTTAAATTGCATCGGCTTCTGCGCTAAAAATCCTCCCGCAATTCCAGACAAAATATCCCCGCTCCCCGCTTTGGCAAAAACAGGATTAATAGACAAGTTAACATAATAAATATCTCCGCTAGAAATTTTGGGAGAAAGTTTTAAAATTCCAGGCGCACCTTTGAGATACACAGACTGCAAAGATTTTTTTACGAGTTCATCGAGCGCGCCCACTCGATCCTTTAAAATTTTTTGATTCGTCGATTTCAATAAACGAGCTGCCTCCCCCGGATGAGGTGTAAGCAAAACGTCGGAAGAAATTTTTTGAATTTGTTTTAAATCTTGAAGCGCATCTGCATCGAGAACCGAAGGAACTTTAATATTCTTGAAATCAAATTTCTCAGGAAATCCCCCACAGCCCAAGACCAAAGAACTCATTGAATTTAAATCTTTTGCAGCCCAATTTTTTTTAAATAAAAAACTCGAAGTTTTGAGAGAAAGTTCGAACTTCTGAGCCCGCGCCAAAAACAAGTTAACATAACCCGCACCTACTCGATGTGCAGCCTCAGCGGATAAAAAAGCAGCTCCTGGAGTTTGAGCTGAGCCGCCCACAATCCCACATTTTCCAAACTGAGATTTATGACTGACCCGCGCACGCTTTGAAAAAATAAAATCTTTTCTCTCGATCGCAAAAAACTTTTTCTTTGCTGCATCCCGAGGACTCAAAAAAAAATCTCCGATAAATTCTACTCTTCCTAAAAATTCTGCCACCTCTTCGTTCAAAAAACTTAACTTTGGAAATCCAACACACAAACTAACGTCAGCCAAAAAACTATCTCGATGACATTTGCCGCCCTCAGCTTCGATGCCAGACGGCATATCCAGAGCCACTCGAAAAGCTTTCGCTGCATTCACTTCTTTTAAAATCTTTGCCACTGCAGCTGGCAAATCAGCGCGAGCTTGATAACCAAAGACAGCGTCGACAATCATGAAGTTCGAACCAGCTTTTTTTAAAATTAAATTTAAATCTGAAACTCTTTCAGCCTTACAAAACTTTGCAGCCTTGATGCAGTCTATAGATTTTGGTTTTAAAACTTCGTAGACCCAAACTTTTCGATCTGGTTTTTGCAAGCTCTCGCGAAATTGGGCGCGAGTCTTTCGCAGCTTCTCAGCAAGCAAATATCCATCTGCGCCGTTGTTTCCAGGTCCGCAGAGAAATAAAATATCGCCAGACAAATCCAACTCAGCTTGAAAAAACTCGAGCATCGAATCAGTTACTTTTTGCATCAGGCCAAAGCTATCCAAACGATTGAGATTCATCGTTCTTTGATCGATGTTTTGCATTTGAAGAGCCGAAACAAATTCGCGCATAACTAAATAGAAAAGGATCGGGTTTTGAGAATCGCAGACTTCATTTCAATTACCGAAGCTTCGAGGCCGATCATCACCGATCGAGCAACGATCGCGTGCCCGATATTCATCTCCGAAAGCCCAGGCATCTTTAAAAGCTCGCCCACATTGCGAACGGTCAGGCCATGTCCTGCTTTAACTTCTAAGCCCAAACTCGTCGCCAGCTTTGCCGCAGAAAATAATTTATGAATTTCTTTTTTCAATTCTTTATCGGATTTTCCGCGCACTGATTTTTCGAAGGCATGCGCAAAGGGACCGGTGTGAAATTCGATTCCATCGAGCTCTAACTCTTTAGCAAGCTCCACTTGCTTGAATGAAGCATCAATAAATCCATAAACGCGAACCGCTCTTTGCAAAGACTGCAGTAATTTTATTTTCTTTTTTACTCGCGCCAAATCTAAACCAGATTCAGTTGTCATCTCTGCTCGCCTTTCGGGAACTAAAGTCACTGAATAAGGTCGCCACTTTCTCGCCTTCGTCACCATCTCTGGAACAAAAGCCATTTCCAAATTCAACGGCAATTGATTGTGTTCAAGTAAACGCGAGACATCGTGATCCTGAATATGTCTTCGATCTTCTCGTAAATGCACTGTAATTTGATCGGCCCCACCCCGCTCACATAAAAAAAGAGCTTCTAAGATATCAGGATACTGCGCCTGACGAACTTCGCGCAAAGTTGCGATGTGATCAATATTAACGCCGAGGCGAATGCCCATCGCGCGACCTTATCACCCAAGTTCTTTTTGAGCTACTGCGACCAGAGCCTTTAAATCACTTTCGATGGCCGAAAGATCCGGACCTTCCACCATCATCCGCAAAACCGACTCCGTGCCGCTATAGCGCACATTCACTCTACCCTGGCCGTCGTATTTTTTCTCGAGTTGCTGAATCGCCAAGCTTAACGAAGGAACTTTCTCCACCGGAATCTTTTCTTTTACTTTAACGCTCACCAATTTTTGAGGAAGCAACTCAAAACCATTTCTTAAACTCGAAGCTTTTACTTTTTTCTTATGCAAAAGCGCTAAAACTTCGAGAGCCGAAAACAATCCATCGGCCGTCGTATTTTGATCGAGAAAAATAAAATGCCCGGAGGTTTCGCCACCCAAAATAGAACCTTCAGCTCGCATTCTTTCGGTGACGTAGCGATCGCCCACTTCTGTTCTTAAGGTGGTGATTTTCTTTTTCGAAAGAGCGATTTCTAAAGCTTGATTCGCCATCGTGGTCGTCACGATCAGAGAATTGGTCAATCGATCCGAATCTTTTAAAAATTCTGCCATCGCATATAAAAGATGTTCGCCCGAAATCACGACTCCAGTTTCATCAACCACCATCAATCGATCGGCGTCTCCATCTACTCCGATGCCTAAATCAGCTTTTGATTTTAAAACGGCGTCTGCCAATAATTTTGGATCCGCTTGAGCACAATCGGCGTTGATATTTCTTCCGTTAGGAGCACAGGCCAAAGTGATGACTTCGGCACCCATCTCTTGAAAAAGTTTTACTCCGCAATCGTAGGCTGCACCATTCGCACCATCGAAAACAATTTTCTTTCCTTGCAGATCAAAGTCTTGGCGAAAAATAGTTTTAAGATGAGTCAGATATCTTCCCGATGCATCGTCGATTCTTCGAGCCCGTCCCAATCTTTCGGGAGTCGGCTTCACAGCCGTAATTTCATTTTCAGATTCCATCCAATGTTCCAAACGACTTTCAAGTTTATCGTCGAGTTTGAATCCATCGGTTCCAAAAACTTTAAGTCCATTATCTTGATAAGGATTATGACTTGCAGAAATCATCACGCCACCTTGAGCTCGCATCGATCGAACAAGATATGCCACCGCAGGAGTGGGAAGCGGTCCAAGCAAATGCGCGTAGCCACCCATACTCGTGATGCCGGCCGTCAGCGCCGTCTCGAGCATATAACCTGAGAGTCTTGTATCCTTGCCGACGATGATCCGCGGCTGATCTGAAAATTCTTTAAGCAATGTGGTTAAGGCGCGTCCGAGTTTCATCGCCACTTCCGCTGTCATGGGGTAAGTGTTCGCAATTCCTCGAATGCCGTCAGTTCCAAATAGATGTCGCTTGGGTTTTGTCACGTTCATTGATGGTAAAAGATTTCTCACCTGCTCCGCAAGATTTTACCCCCTTCTTTCAAAACCTTTGCTTAGTCCGTCAACGCCACTTTTAAAATGGTATAGATTTTGCAGCTCTTTCGAGTGGGGATCGTGGAGGTTCAAATGTTATCCATTCGATATAGTCTTGGTCTTTGCATTGTCGCCACAATAACCGGATGTGGAAGCTCAGAAAACTCAAACACGCGGACCTTAAATTCTTCGTTATCGACCACCTCCGATTCGAGCAAAAGTTATAACATCACCGCCATTGGAATTTTCGATGCGAGCCGTGCGGAGTTCCCGGATAATTTTCCTCCACCTCAAGTCAACTATCGCGTCGGTATTGATCCACTCAGTAATATACGATCCTGGGTCGGGCACTCCGACTGCAATGCGCCTTGCAGTGGATACGTCAAAGGCTACCCTCGCGATCAAATTTTTTCTTTTTCTAATTTAACCATTGGCGAAACTTACCAACTCATTATCTATCCCATGGGCTCAGCTGGCGCCTCTACGTTTTCGGCGAATGTCTCATTTGGATATGCTCAAATTTTAAAAGGCGGATCTAAAACATTTAAAACTAAAAATGATGTTTGGGAGCAA
This sequence comes from Deltaproteobacteria bacterium, assembly GCA_017302715.1. Classification (GTDB taxonomy): domain Bacteria; phylum Bdellovibrionota; class UBA2394; order UBA2394; family UBA2394; genus JAFLCD01. The sequence goes on along the minus strand of JAFLCD010000006.1, from coordinate 85,812 downwards.
GCCAATCTAACGGATCATCCTCTCGATTTTCGATGGCCGATTGTTTTTACGGCTAAAACAAATGATCTCAGCATCGTGATTGGAAATGGCGCGACTAGCGGGAATAATTATTTTTATTTCGATTATCTTGAATTTTTACACTGAGAAATCACTTTAAAACTTCGACAATAAAAGTCTGGGGCTCCATTTTCACCAAACGAAGGGCCGGCGGCAAATCGACTTGGCCACGAATGCGATACCGACCCCGCTTCAGCGAATCGACCGGAATATTTACTTTCAGCTGACCTTCAAGCGAATTCGCTATTTCAGGAGAACCCTCAACAGAGATCGTCGCCATACTCGGCGTAATTTTAATTTTTGTCGGATCTGCAGCTCCCATCATCATGACTGGAATATTCGCAAAATCTCGAGTCGAACGAATGGGAGAAACATCGACTTCCACCATCACCGAATCCGTTAGTTCCGAGTTAGGTAAATTCAATCGAGGCTTTACTTGAAGCGAGAACGAAGAATCTTTTCCGGCGACTGGAATTTCTAGCTCTACAAAATCTACTTTTGAAACAACAGATCGCGGCCCTGAGAGCGTAATACTTTCAGGAGAAGATCGAAACGCCGAGACTGCAAAACCCTCCTTCAAAGCTCCGAGATAAATCGGTTTGATCGGAAGATTGCGAACAAAAACTTCTTCTAAATGCACATTAAAAAATTTGGGATTCGGATGCGAAGCCTCGACATCCAAAGGCAAACGCAAATTATCGGTGTCGATCTCAACTCGATTTGCCCCTGCGCGAGCGTTCGACATATCAACGACATAAACCAAATCTTCATCACGAATAGAGCGCAGGCGATAGAGCGAACCCGTCAAATCGATTTTAAATTCTTTAAGCGGAGTGCGATGAAAGACAAGCCCTTTTGGAATTTGCAAATACTGAATTTTACCTTCTCGTTTTTGCTCAATCGTTCGACCTGAGTTTACAAAAATCCAAGCAAGCAGAGCCAAGATAACTGACAAAATTTGAAACGCCAAATTCGATGAAAACCAATCGGCAAATGAAGATTTTCTTTTCATCGCTCTTCAGCCTCCAAAAGTGCGCGGCGAAGTTGCGCTGCATCTAAATTGTGTGTGATTTTTCCACCCGCCGCAAAAGAGATCGTTCCATTTTCTTCAGAGACCACGATACAAACCGCATCGGTTTCTTCGGTGAGGCCCACCGCCGCTCGGTGGCGAGTTCCGACAGATTTTGAAACCATCGGATTCAACGTAAGTGGCAAAAAACAACCGGCCATATGAATGCGGCCGTTTCGAATCACCGCGGCTCCGTCATGCAAAGGCGAAACGGGTAAAAAAATCGAAGTAAGAATTTCTTTTGTAAGTTGCGCATCGAGCGCCGTTCCAGGCTCTACGAAATCTAAAACATTCGCTTGGCGTTCGATCACGATCAAAGCTCCGATTTTTTTATTTGAAAGCGAAACACAGGAACGAATTAATTCCTCCAAAAGCTGCATATCTTTGAAAGAATCGGCGGGAGATAAAAAACTTGTGCGCCCGACTTGCGAAAGTGCGCGACGAATATCGTTTTGAAAAAGCAAAACAAAAATAATAAAGAGGTTATCAAAAACCATGGCGAGCAAAGCCCGCAGAGTTCGAATTTCAAATCGATCGGCGATCCAAAACATAAAAAATAAAAGCCCTAAACCGAGCAAAATTTCGCCCGCTCGAGTTCCTTTAATGAGCAGCAAAACTCGATAAATCAAAAAAGCGACAATGAGAATGTCGAGAATGTCCCAAAGACGAAGCGTCGGTATGAGTTCAAAAATAATCTTCTCAATTCCAGAGACCATTGGCTCTTACTTTAAACGAGGCTGCCGCTGCCTGCCAGGGCGATTTTAAAGACGGGAGCAGTTTAAACGAGGCCACCTTGAAGTTACCCCAAACCCATGTTAGACAAAGGCCAGTTTTCAGACGCTATCCCTTAAAATATACCGCTCCCAGAGGGAGCAAAACGAAAGGACCTTTATGAAATACATCACTTCCCTTTTTACTTTTTTGGTTCTTGGATTCGTCGGCCAAGTTTCGGCTTCCGATATTCAAGCTCCTTTAACCGATGCTCATTGGCAGCTTATTTTTAAGAACGCTCCTATTATTGTGCAGCCAAGTTGTGATCCTCAATCACAATTGCCATGTCGATATGACTATGACGGCGATTGGGATCCTACCAATAACGACGCCAATTCAGCAAAGTTAACGAAATCTTCACCAGCTGCATTGGATATCGATGTCGATGAAACCGGTGCTATTTTAAGAATTATTTATCAATTCAATCGAAACCAATCGAAGGATCATGGATTCAGCGGCCAACCCCTTTTGGTCTATTTGAAAAAAGACCATATCGGTTCTACTTTTGCAGATGGCGTTGATAAATTTAAATTCGAGGCCCCTATTTTTGTAACCAATGCTTATTCTGCACCTCTTTATTCCACAGCCAGTGAAAAAACATTGAGCGTTCTTCCATATGATTATTCTTTCTCAGCAGGAATGTTTTCTAAAAATTTAGATTACGGTCTTACTTCTTTTACATTGAATGCCATGGCTCTTAAACAAGTTCAAGGTGGTGCGGAACATAAACGTCTTGCAGATCTTGATCAAAGTCGGCCCGTTCTTCTTTCAGACGCTTACGGAAATTTAGGCGTGGCGAGTAATCTTAAAGACCTCATCGAAAATGTGGATTCCAGCACCACGATGATTTTTGTTCCAAAAATGGGAGATGAAACGATCGATATGAAAGCACTCGAAGCTCAATGGCCTCAAGTTGCCAAAGCTAAAGGCATTGTAACTTACGATTTAAAAAGAGAATTTGTAAAAAGCGTTCTCGATGGAAAAGAAACTGACGTACGAAATTTCATGTCGACTAAAGCCTATCAAACCCAAGTTGTTAAATTTAAAGCATTGGGTGGTGGTGAGGTCGTCACATTGGGCGGCATTGGAAGCGAACCTCGTTACAACGCAAAAGGTGATGCATCTGGAGCAAATCCTTGGTTTGGATGGTCGCAAACCGCTGTTCGATCTGCGGGAAATTTAGCTCGCCTGTCTCCTGAACCAACGCATCACAAAAACAATGCTGAACGAATCGATCTCTATAAATTACCTGAAATTACTTCTCGCTGTTTTCATGATCTCGTCACAGCAGATGAAATCAAAGCTGGCGGAATCGAAATGGTTCGCTCTCCTTTGATGAAAGATTCTAAGTAAGTATTTGTGGTGAGGGGTTGAAGTCGCGAATGAAATTTTTTTTCGGTTTCGTGATTTCAGCCTCTTTTTTTTCTTCCGCTCTCTTTTCTTTTTCTTTCCCTATTTTTGCCCAAAGTATTTATGTTTTACCCGGATCCAATGCAGGCTTTGGTGATCTCGCATGGGCTGTTCTTGTTGCAAAGGATCTCAAAGCTAAACGACCGCACTTCAATATTAAACTTCTCGAACCTTTTGATTCAATTCATCCTGAGCGAAAAGATATTGAGCGAGATCTCGCTAAACTAAAAATTTTATTGGGCGATGATACGTCTCTTGAAATGATTTCGTTAAAAGAAGGGGCTCTTAAACCCGCTGACTTAATTATCGCGGTTTCAGATTTTAGTGCTATTCCCAAAAACTCTGCATTCAGCGCCAATGAAAATCTCAACCGAGCTGGCAGAGATATTATTACGCTCTCCGAATACACTCATCAAAATTTTCACGGTCCCCTTGATAAGACCGAGCAAGAAGATCTTCAAGTTTCTTCTTCAGAGAGGCTTCGACTTCGCATCGCCACCGGTCCCTTTAGCTTTGGAATGCTATCGAAACCCATTTCGCTAGGACCAAAAATTCAGTTTCCAGATCCACGTGGCAGAGAAGTGACTTTTGTTTATTCGCTGGGATCAGATCGAGGTGAAAACTTTCTAAGAAGTTTTAATGATCACCTTCAAGAGAATGGAAAATATGGAATCGCGTATACGCCTTATCAAGTCGAAAAATCTGAATTACCTCGAGTGGAGTTGATCAACTTAAAAGGCAAATCTTTGAATTATTCGGCTCAAGCTTTGCAGCGAGCCACGACAGCGGTGCATGTCACAGGAGATATTTCACTTTCTTTTGCACTTCAATACGACAAAGTTTTTTCGTATGCGATCCCCAGTTGGAAAAGAGGCATGGCTTACGAAATTCGTTCACTTTTTTTACAAACTCGTCGTGAAGAATTTCAAAAACGGCAGCAAAGTTATGACTCTATTTTTGAATGGATGAGTGAATACGGCATGACTCCTTATTCGAATGCAGCCGAGCAAACGCCAGAAGCCGTAGCGGCCTACAAACGTGGACTTAAAAATATGCACTCCTCTGCATTCATGGCCGATTTTCAATCTCGCTTGCGCGCAGCAAAAAAGGTTATTCCAAATATTTCCGATCGATTGCCTTTGCTGGTGGATTTTGTTTTGGGAACAAATGGCGATCGACCTAGTCCATTTACCTGCCGAGACTTTTTAAGAAGTTTGCGAACTGCTGGAATTAAAAATTAAGCGGGACTAGGTATTGGATCGAGAGATCCGCCCGTCAAAGATTCTAAAGGAGCCAATTTTCCACCGGCTATTAAAGTATCAATTTCTGGACCATCTAAAGTTTCGCGCTCAAGCAAAGCATCCGAAACTCGCTTGAGTTTATCGATATTTGTTTTGAGCAAAGTTTTAGCTCGAGCGTAATTTTCAGTAAGAATTCGTCTGATCTCGCTGTCGATTTCAACAGCGGTTTGCTCGCTAAATTCACGGCCCGTTCCGATATCCTTACCTAAAAAGACATGCTCCTCTTTTTTAGAAAGCGCGACAGGCCCGATCTTTGCAGACATTCCCCACTCAGTAACCATCTTGCGGGCAATTTCGGTGGCTCGCTCAATATCATTACCTGCTCCGGTGGTAATATCAGGAAATATCAATTCTTCAGCGGCACGACCACCAAGCAATATGGTGATCATATCGAGAGCAGACTGCGAGGTCATGCTATGGCGATCTTCTTCAGGAAGTTGCATCGTTAAACCCAGCGCCATTCCGCGAGGAATAATCGTCACCTTATGAACGGGATCTGTTCCAGGAAGAAGTTTTGCAACCATCGTATGACCGGCTTCATGCACGGCGGTAGTTTTCTTTTCCATTTCGTTCAAAACTAAACTGCGTCGCTCTGCACCCATCATGACTTTGTCTTTAGCTTTTTCAAAATCAGTCATCTCGACTTTGTCTTTATTAGATCGAGCCGCCAAAAGCGCAGCCTCATTACAAATGTTTTCAAGATCTGCGCCCACAAATCCCGGAGTACCTCGAGCGATGACAGCTAAATCTACATTAGGAGAAACTTTTAATTTATTGGCGTGAACTTTAAGAATTTCTTCGCGACCTTTGACTTCAGGTTTTGGAACAACCACTCGTCGATCAAATCGACCGGCGCGCAAAAGTGCAGGATCCAAAACATCGGGTCGGTTCGTCGCCGCTAAAATAATGATTCCCTCTTTGCCTTCGAAGCCATCCATCTCGACCAAAAGCTGATTGAGAGTTTGCTCTCGCTCGTCATGTCCGCCGCCTAAGCCAGCGCCACGATGGCGACCGACTGCATCGATTTCATCGATGAAAAGTAAACAAGGAGCGGCTTTTCTCGCCTGCAAAAATAAATCTCGAACTCTCGAGGCACCAACGCCAACGAACATCTCCACGAAATCACTTCCGCTAATCGAGAAGAAAGGAACATTCGCTTCGCCTGCAATGGCTTTAGCGATCAAAGTTTTTCCTGTGCCTGGCGCACCCATCAACAAAACGCCCTTAGGAATTCGTCCGCCGAGTTTTTGAAATTTTTTAGGGTCTTTTAAAAATTCTACAATTTCTTGAAGCTCTTCTTTAGCTTCAGGAATTCCGGCAACATCTTTGAAAGTAACTTTACCTTTGTCTTCCTCACGCATTAATCGAGCGCGCGATTTTCCAAAGCTCATCGCTTTGCCGCCGCCCATCTGAATATTTCGCATAATAAAAAGGAAGAATATAAAAATGGCAATCATCGGACCCCAAGCGATAAACAGGCTCCAAAGATTATCATCTTGAGGTGGCATGAATTTATAAACTTCAACGCCTGAATCTTTTAATTTTTCAACAAAAGCGGAGTCCGCCGTAGGACCACGAGTGGAAAATTTACTCTTTTTTCCATCGACCATTCGCTCGCCTTCAATCTGATCTCCGATGATGGTGACCGACTGAATGGTCTTCGCATTCAAAGCCTTTTCAAATTCAGAAAAAGCAATATCTGAGACCGAAGCCTGATAATTTTGGGTCGCTTTAATGACCAAAAAAAGACCGAGAATAAGTACGGCCCAGAGAAGAAATGTTTTAAATCCTGACGACATTTTTTTCTAAGAACTCAGTATAATGTCGATTCTGCGTTTGTCATCTTTAATTCCCGAAAGACTGATATGGGATTCTTTAACACTATGGCTTTTACGCCGCCCTCTGACGATTACCCCTTTGGGCGCGTTAAATGCAAAATTTTCACCTTTCAGGATTTTATTTTCTAAATCTAGAATTTGCTTTCTCGATAGCTGAAGTTGAAGTCGCCTCTGAAAATAAGTATGCAAAAATCGCTGACGCGAAGCCGTCTCGAGTTCTTGCAATTTTTCCCAAGACCACGTCCGACTATCGGGGTTCTTTACAACCTCGCGCTCCGATTCAAAAAACTTTTTTTCTTGGTCCGCTTCTAGAGTTTGAATTTCAGATATCAATCCCGAAAGAGCATCCCGAACTTTTGGAAAGCGTTGCTCTAATAAAGGCAAAACCTTTAATCGAAGCCAATTTCGATCGTATTTATCTTTTTTATTCGTAGAATCTTCACAAAATTTCAAACGATATTTTTTTGCGTATTGGAGTAGATCTTTTTTTGAAAGCCTGAGCAGAGGCCGCCACACTTTTCGCTTTCCCGTTGGAATTTCTCTCAGCGAAAGCGCTTTCATAGCTGAAAGACCCTTAAGCCCTGAACCTCTGAGCATACGAAAAAGAAAAGTTTCAATTTGATCGTCGGCTTGATGGGCTTCTACCCATTCGGCCTCAGGTAAAAGATTCGCAGCCCGCTTCAATCGTAAATTTCGAGCCGTTTCTTGAATCGCCGTCTTTGAAGAGATTTTTTCACGAAATAAATGTAGTGGAATTTTAAGCTTATCAGAGAGCTTTTTTACAAAATCTTCATCGCGCATGCTTTCTTTTCCACGCAATTGAAAATTGATATGAAATAAATTCAGTTCGAGCTCAAAACGTTCTCTCAGTTGCGAAAGTGCAAATGCCAAAACCGTTGAATCAAGTCCGCCGCTTACACTGATGACAAAGGATCTCTTCTCAGAAGCTTTGAGACAAAGTTGATCAATTAAACTCTGTTCGAGCGACAGCATTCCGCTAGAACTAGCGAGCTTCAGATTTGTTTGGAAGAAATATAACGGACCGTTTTTTTATCTTTATCGACGCCAAACCAATGTTTAAGCGACATTCCGAGCGGGCCTTCATCCTTTAAAAGCCAATTATTCCAAAGGCCAAAGGGATCGGCTGTTTGAAAACTTTCAGGATATTTTACCGCAGAAAGCTCACTGGCGTATCGTTTGGCGACTCCTAAAGAGCCTTGATAAAGATGTGCGAGCATCAAAAGAAAAGTTTCATGATCGCCCTTCGCGCGATTTAATTGCGAAATGAGCTCGAGTGCGGCTTGCTCTAAAGAAAATCTCAATCCTGGATCTTGTGGATCTTCTCGCGTGGCCAAATAGAAAAAGTGCATCGAAAGATCGAGGCGCTTTTGATCGTGCTGGCAAACCATGGCCAAATTAAAAAACAAATCCGACCTCTCAGGCGTCTCTTGCGCGAGTTCCAAGGTTTTTAAAATGAGTTCGTCACCTCGATAAAGATGCTCATATATATAAGACAAATATTCGGTGGCTTCGGACGCCATTTCTTTATTGCTTAAGACATCTCTTAAATACGGAATTGCTTCTTTTAACCGAGACTGCTCAAATAACGTTCGGCCCAATTGAAATTCTGTTTCGGCTGAAGCTTTTTTGAAGGCTTCCAATTCTTTAAGGCACCAAACGCCAAAACGTCCGGCATCTTCGTAGGAAGAAAGACTGAATTTAAGTTCCTTTTGAAAACTCAAAGTGTTTTTAGAAGCATCAGGATCCAAGCGAATGGCCCGTCTGAAATAATTTTTGCCAGTACGCTCTAAACTTTTTTCAAAGGATTTAAGAGCCATCGAATAGAGGCTTGGAAAATGACAGAGATTTTTTTGAAGCGCCGTACGTAATAGAGATTCGGTATATTTACGTTTACCAAGCTGATCATAAGCGACGGCAAGAGCAAAAAACTCATCGGCGGTTTGGGGGGCATTCAGTTCGGCGACCACCTCATCTGGATTTGATTTGATTCGATCCCTAAGACTCTGACCCACCCATTGAAGCATACGGGTCTATCGGCAGCTGATCGCTAAACCCAAACGATGCGTTCTGACGCAAGCTCAAACTCGCATAATGCCTGAGTTGTTGAGAAATCTCTGATTTGCGTCACTTTTCGATCTAAAGAACTCGACGAAATAGGAAAGAGTCGGATAAAAAAAAGGACCATTAGATGGGCCGCTAGCTCAGTCGGTAGAGCAATTCCCTTTTAAGGAATGGGTCCCCCGTTCGAACCGGGGGCGGCTCACATTTTATCTCTCTATCGGATACATCCATGCTATCTTTGAATAAATGGAACCCATTATTTCTAAAAATATTCGATTACGAGTTCCCGATCATTTTCAAGTCGGCGCTTACTCGATTGTGGATGATTTTTCCTATTTTTCGACTCGTGTGATTGTGGGTCGATGTTCCCATATTGCATCTAATTGCACAGTAGGCGGTGGGCCCGAGTGGCTTTTTCAATTGGGCGATTTTAGCAGTCTCTCCGCCGGTGTAAGAATTTGGTGCACGAGCGATGATTTTTCAGAAGATCTGGTTACAATTTTGCCAAAGAATTTTGCCACAATCGGAAATTCTCCAATCACTGGAGACGTCATTTTTAAAAATTATACAGCGGTAGGAGCGAATTCGGTTGTGATGCCAAAGAACGAAGTTCCTGAAGGTGTCGTCATTGGCGCCTTATCTTTTGTACCTGCTGCTTTTAAATTTGAGGCTTGGTCTGTTTACGCGGGTAACCCACTTCGTCTTATCAAGAAGCGAAATCAAAAGCGTATTTTGCAGCAGATCGAAGCTTTAGAGTCTCAGTTAGGCAAAAGCGGAAAAACAAACGCTTAGATTAAGCGATTAAAATTCTACCTTAGGTGGATGGTAAACGTCCGCCATCCATTCATTATTAGATGTAAAAATCACGGATCGATGCGGAGCTTGTGATATTCCAAATTCTTTACCTATGACAGAGATAATTTCTTCTACACGTTTTCTATACGTATGTTTGGCAAAAACTTTTTTTCTGCCCTTTTCAATAATACGCAAGCGCTCTGAATCGTGAGTTTTATAAAAATCTATTAATGATTTTGCTTCTTCAAATGATTTGTAGGTAGCGACCTCTCCGGGCTCGAACATCAGATCGATATCTTTTCTGTAGTCGGTGAGCGGAAAACCTCCGGCACCTAAAATATGTGGAACTCGTTCATGCACATTGTTCATAAACAATTTCTTAGTATAACAAAAAATTATTTTGCTCGCCCGAAAGGCCGCATACATCTCTGGATAAGAAAGTCTTCGAATAGGATGTGAATAATTTCTAAACATTGAATTCCATCCGCCCTCGCCGTAAATTCTTAAGCCTTTGTCTATCAGTCGAAAAAGTCGAGCTGCTACTTGGTAATAAGAGAAGTAAATTAAAAATTTCACTTCAAAAATAATTTTTGGCGTAGAAGATATTTTAAAAAATTGGGGATAGGTGTCGTATAATTTATCGCATATCATTTTAAATAATCTCTGATATTCATAAGGATCATCGAGATCCATTTTTAAAAATTGGGCTATGGGTGGAGCAAACTTATCATCCAGATCTTGAAGGGCTGCTATATTGTCTGGATGGCTGCCCCAAGATGTATGAAGAATATTTAATATCGTATGGCGAAAATTATCGAGGAAAAAATGAAGCAGACCATCTTCAGAAGGTTCTATGTCGACGGGCTTACTATCAATGAAGCAGGTTCCGATATACGTCAGATCATGATTGAATTGGCTTAGTAAATGAGCCGGTGGAGAAAAATTCTCTACTCTTTCGTCTACCCCAAAGGGTAAAAAATGACATCGATGCCCCGCTTCTTTATATTTTTCAACCCAATAAGTATCTAAACTAAAAAAGAAAATATTTTTTAAGTAATTTTTATCTCTCCATCGAGATGTCAGCGTGATACCACCGGCAAAATAGGGCGCTTCGTATTCCCAGATGGCGACAGGAATTCCTCTCTTCTCAAAATAAGGTTCAAACATCAACGCATCTGGATGCCATTCCGGAGAGAATAGATCTGTATTATTAATAAGAATAAAATCAGGAATAAATTTATCGATTGCCGCACTTAAATCAACAAAGGAAGTTTTTACGGGAAGCAGAATGGCTTCGTGCCCGAGTTGATTGAAAATATTCGCGTAAGCTTCAAAACTAGGATCAACGCTATGAAGCAGCAAAACTTTCATTCGACCTTTCCTTTTCGGTCTCTATGTTTAAAAAAAGTTTTTACGGATTCAGAAATTTTTTCCAAATCGCTGTCTGTTAAAAGAAAATGAGAGGGCAGCCAAAAAGCTTTGGGGCCTAGATGAGTGGCTGTTTGCAATAAACTTTCATTTGTTTGATACGGTGCTTGAGTGTGAAGAGGATACCAAAATTTTCTGCACTCATAACCTGTTTTTTCTAAGGCCAAACAGATCCCATCTCGTTGATCACTTAAAGCGTCTGTCCAAAGTGGTTGATCTTCTTTTTCGAAGGGAAGGATTTTTAAACCTTCTAGAGATTTAAACTCCTCTTGGTAAAACTTTTGAATCTCTGAAGCTCTCTTCGCGCGCCCAGGCAAGTATTCAAGTTGAGCTAAACCAACGGCAGCCTGCAAATTGGTAAGTTTAAAATTATACCCCGTTATAAAATGTATATCGTTGCCGCCTGTCCCTCGAACGGGGCGTCCATGATCTTTAAGCATTCTTACTTTTTCGTAAAGTTTTCGGTCGGATGTTAAGACCGCTCCACCTTGACCCATGGTAATCATTTTATTTGCCGAAAAAGAAAGAATTCCTAAATCGCCTAAGCTTCCTAAACTGGCACCTTGATATTTTGAAAGAAGAGCTTCAGCAGCATCTTCGACAACGAAAATATTTTTTTCTTTAGCGATCGATAAAATTTCTTTCATCTGCGCCGCTCGCCCGCTGACGTGAACGGGCATAACAGCTTTGGTATTTTTTGTAATGGCGGCTTTAAAAGCTTCGGGATCCATCGTCAACGTTTCTGGATCGACGTCCACGAGCACAACTTTAGCACCCGTAAGACGGGCGGCATTCGCAGTTGCGATAAACGTAAAATCGGGAACAATCACTTCGTCGCCCGGGCCCACGCCAAGCGCTGCCAAAGAAAGAAAGAGCGAAGCGGTGCCACTTGTGGTCGCTACGACATAAGGTACGTTTAAAATTTTAGATAATTTTTGCTCGAACTCAGTGCAGAGATGGCCTTCGTTAATATAATGACTGCGAAGAACATCCAGAACGAATTTTTCTTCTAGGTCTCCGATATGTGGTTGCCACCAAGGTTTCATATTTCATCTTAACTTTTTAGATAACGCGTACGAAGCGATATTATAAATTAATGCGTTGCGAAAGATTCGCACTCTTTTGAAACGCTGATAGATTATTTTACGACTAATCTTCATTTTGCTGCGATAAGGCGGATCTCAAAAAATATTGGAAAATTTTTCTCATGCTCCGCGACAAGTGCAGAAAATTTTACGTAGTCGGCAAAGTTTGCCGAGTGTGGAGTCGCTGACAAAACTGACCTGGCACCTTTGGTTAAAGGCGCGCTCTCCGCGCGACAACCCGACCCCTGGCAGCATCGCTTGCGAAAGTAATAAAATGAAGTATGGCAAAAGCAAAAATTTCTCCTCTCAAAAGCACAACGAAATCTTCAAAAACTTTCAAATACGATATCGCGATCGTCGGAGGTTTAGGTCACGTCGGACTTCCACTGGGTCTTGTGTTTGCAGACAAAGGATTAAAAGTTTTACTCTGCGATCTCGATGCCAAAAAAGCAGAACTCGTCAATGCAGGAGAAATGCCCTTCGTTGAATACGGAAGCGAAGAAATTTTAAAAAAAGTAATCGGAAAAAATTTAACAGTCTCTCTCGATAATTCTAAAATCTCAGATGCGGAATACGTGATTTTAACTATCGGCACTCCCGTCGATGAATATTTAAATCCCAAACTCAGAACCTTTCTAGATCTTGCCCAAACTTTGAAGAATGATCTTAGCCCCGAACAAACCATCATTGTTCGAAGCACTGTGTTTCCAAAAACCTGCGAACAACTTCAAAGACTTTTAGGTGCCTCGCCCACTCCTTGGAAAATCGCCTACTGCCCCGAGAGAATTGTTCAAGGTTATGCCGTAAAAGAACTTTCTGAACTTCCTCAAGTGATCGCAGGTCTTACCGAAGAAGCTACTCGCTCGGCTGAAAAACTTTTTGAAAAAATCTCGCCAAAAGTGATTACGGCATCGATGGAAGAAACAGAATTGGTAAAGCTTTTTTGCAATGCCTGGAGATATATTCAGTTCGCGGCCTCCAATCAGTTTTATATGATCGCCAAAAATTATGGCGTTGATTTCAATCGCCTTCGCCAAGTCATGACGGATGGCTATGGTAGAGCGGCCTCTCTTCCCACGGCAGGATTTGCGGCGGGACCTTGCTTGCTCAAAGACACGATGCAACTCGCCGCCTTCAATTCAAATTCATTTGATTTAGGTTATGGCGCGATGAAAGTGAATGAAGGATTACCTCAATTTATTGTGGAAGATCTAAGACGTCGTTACGTTCTCAACCTCTGCAAAGTGGGAATATTAGGAATGGCCTTTAAAGCAGACATCGACGATATTCGCGATTCATTGTCGTACAAACTCGGCAAACTTTTAAGATTTCATGGAGCGGATGTTTACTACTCTGATGAATATGCATCAGATCCAACATTCGTAACGAAAGAAAAAATCCTTTCAACTTGCAATGTCGTTATCATCGGTGCTCCTCACCAAGCTTATAAAAATTTAAATTTTCCAAAATTTACAGAAGTTGTAGATCTCTGGGGCGCTTGCCAAAAGAAAGATGAACTTTCGCAACGCGTCAGCAAAGCTTGAGCTTTTTGTTTCGTTCGGGCTTTCGAAAAAGATATGATCGTTGGAGAGGGACCCAGTAAATCATGAAAAGACGTTTTCTTGTCACAGGTGGCACTGGATTTTTAGGTGGAGCGCTTGTTCGACGTTTAGTTGAAGCAGGACATTTCGTTCGCGTTCTTGATAACGATGCTCGAGGAAGTTTTGAACGATTAGCCGATATTCGAAATGAAGTAGAATTCGTTAAAGCGGATATTCGCGATGCAGAAGCAGTTATCAAAGCCTGTAAAAATATCGATGTCGTTTGTCATTTAGCCTTCATCAACGGAACCGAATATTTTTATTCGCATCCTGATTTGGTTATGGATGTAGGCATTCGCGGAATGCTCAATATTTTAGACGGCTGCAAAGAAAATAAAATTCGCGAATTTATTTTAGCGTCGAGTTCTGAAGTCTATCAAATGGCGGCGCAGATTCCGACGGATGAAACCGTTGCACTCACCGTTCCCGATCCAAAAAATCCACGCTATTCTTATGGGGGCAGTAAACTCATTACCGAGCTCATGGCTTTCAATTACGGAAAAAAACTTTTTGATCGTGTATGCGTTTTTAGACCTCATAATGTCTATGGGCCGATGATGGGTTTTGAACATGTTATTCCTCAATTTATTTTAAGAATTAAAAATTTAGAGAGCGAAACGACAGAAAGGCCTCTGCCTTTTGCGATACAAGGCTCAGGAAAAGAAACTCGAGCTTTTATTTATATAGATGATTTTACAGAAGCTCTCATGAAAGTAGTCGCCATCGGAAAGCACAATGAAATTTATCACCTCGGTACGATGGACGAAATTTCAATCAACCAACTTGCCGAAAGTGTGGCAAAAGCAATGAAGACTTCCCTTCGATTGATGCCCGGAGATCTTTTGGTAGGAAGCACACCTCGAAGATGTCCTGATACTCGCAAAGTTCAAGCTCTTGGATTCTCACCTCATTTTTCTCTCGATCAAGGTTTAGCAAAAACCGTCGAGTGGTATTTAAAAAATGCAGAAACTCAAACTAAGAAAGTACTTTCTCTATGATCACGAATGAAACCGAACGCTCAACAACTTCATCCTCTACCAAATCGAAAGTGGCTCTTCACAGCAAAAGCAGTGTGGTCGTTGAGTCTTGCCAAATCTGCAGCAACGTCGATTTAAAAAGCGTTTTATTTTTAGGATATTTACCTCCCGTCAACACAATGCCTACGATTGGAACTCGGCCCGCTGAAAAAACTTCGTATCCAGCTGAACTTCTTTATTGCACACAATGCCACCTCGTTCAGTTAGGACTCACTGTGGATGCAGGAATTTTATTTCCGCCTGAGTATCCGTATACTTCGGGAACCACCAAGGTACTTCGCGAAAACTTTGCGGAGCTTTATAACGAATCTTCAAAATTACTTTCACTCAAGGCTGATGACCTGATTGTAGATATCGGATCAAACGATGGAACCTTGCTGAGTAATTTTGCAAAAAATCACCAGGTTCAAGGTGTCACGCCTGAACAAATGGGAAAGCTTGCGATCGAAAGAGGAATTCCAACGATCATTTCTTTTTTCAATCAAAGCGTTGTCGATCAGATCGTAAAAACCAGATCGCAAGCGAAAGTGGTTACGGCCACAAACGTATTCGCACATATTGAAAATGTTCATGATGTGATCAAAGGAATTAAAAATCTTCTGACCGATGACGGTGTTTTTATTTCTGAATCTCATTATTTATTGCCACTTATCGAAACGGTTCAATACGACACCATTTATCACGAGCACCTTCGCTATTACTCGCTTCACTCTCTTAAATATCTTTTTGAAATGCATGGTTTAGAAATTTTTCACGCGAAAAAAATCCCCTCTCACGGAGGAAGCGTTCGAGTTTACGCCGCGAAACCAGGAAAATATCAAAAAGAAAAGAGCGTAGAAAATTTACTCGCTGAAGAAAAAGACGTCGTCATCTCTGAGAAAAATTTTGCCAAATTTAAAGAGAATGTTTTGCTTTCAAAACTTTCTCTTCACAAGATGCTTTATGATCTTAAAAAAGCAGGCAAAAAAATCTACGGAGTCGGCGCCCCTTCCCGTGCTAGCACCTTAGTAAATTACGTCGGCCTCGACGATGGCATTTTAGACTGCGTCCTCGAAATTAAGGGTTCCTATAAAATTGGAAAATATATGCCAGGAACCACCATTCCTGTTTTAGAGGAGTCTAAACTTTTTACAGACCAGCCCGATGTGGCCCTCTTACTTTCTTGGCATATCGCCGATGAGATCGCTGTGAAATTTAGAGAAAAAGGATTTAAAGGAAAGTTTCTCGTTCCTCTTCCTGAACCGAGATTGATTTAATTCTTCATGGCTTATCGAATTGCACTTTTAGATCATACGGGAGCTTGGCTTGAAACCGTGGGTGAAGGCATTAAAGCTCTCGGTCACGAAGCGCGAATGGTAACCATCAACGAAGATAAAGATCCTGAAATCGATTCGACTTTAAAATTTCTTAAAGAATTTAAACCAGATTTTTGTATCACCGAAAATTTTCATTGCTTTGATTTGATTCGTCCTAAATTGGCATTGCCATTGGAAGATTATTTAAAATCAGAAAAAATTCCTACCGCCGTTTGGATGGTTGATGGGCCCCAATCATCTGGAAGCTACGCTTGTCAGGATCGCTGGCAAAAAGGTTACGCCCCAGATTTCATGAGCTTTTTTTGCGCGGATCGAAAAGATATAAGTTTTTTCAAAAATCGGGCACTTCCGGTTCTTCACCTCCCAGTGGGTGTAGATCATCGGATGGAAAGCTATCGTGCGCCTTTAGAACTTAAATCAAGATTCGAAACTAACTTAAGTTTTTGTGGGACTCCAACCCATAATGCTGCTCCCGCAAAAAATCTTCAAGAGCTTAAAGAAAATTTTCTGATTGGTTTTTTGCAAATGTTTACGCAGCAGCTTAAACGCATCGAAGATATGGTTCATATCCATCGACCTGAAAAATTTCATGAGCTTGTTGAAAAAATGGTAGCGCCCGTTGAAACTTTTTTCTCAAAATTTTATACAACCCCTCAGGATTTTCATCAGGCACATCAACAAGTAGATAATGAAATGAAGAATTTGCTTCCTGAAGGGCTTTATTCCCAATGGAATTTCTTTTCTTCAGCAATGACATTTTTTTATTCGCATTATCAGTTGGCTGCTTATCTGAATGAGCTCAAACCTTTTGAAATTAAAATTTATGGTGGAATGGATTGGAAAAATCTTTTACTCGGCTACAACCAAGTTGAACCTCGCTTAAGTGAGCAAGAGCTCTACGCCCAATTCGCCTACAGCAAAATTAATTTTGGACTCACCAAATGGCATTTCTGGGGAGCGGTTCAAGAGCGAGCTTTTTGGGTTTTAGGCGCAGGTGGTTTTCCACTGCTTGATAGCCGAGAAGAAGTTTACGAGATGTTTACTCAGGACGAAATCGCAACTTATACAACGATCGATGAAGCTAAAGACAAAATTCGATTTTATTTGCAGAACGAAACCGAAAGAAAACGAATTGCAGAAAATGGCCGTAAAAAAGTTTTTGCAAATTATACTTATCGCGATCGAATGAAAAGCCTCATCGCTACGATGAAAAAGGATTGGGCATTAAGGTCTTAAATTTCTTTTTGCATTACTTCTAAAATTTTTTGAGCTCGATGATGGTAGGTATGATCTTTAAAGACTCGAGCTCTACCTGCGGCTGAAATTTTATTTCTTTCAGCTGGATGATTTAAATAAAATTGAATTTTATCTCTCATTTCTTCGTATGAAGAGTAAGACGCAACTTCATCGGAAGAGAGCATCTCGTTTAATTCTTCGCGATGATCCGTTAAAGGAAATCCGCCGCAAGCCAAGGTCAAGAGCGGCCGCTCATGAGTCACGGTTTTAAAATGCCATTTGGTGAGACAGATTAAAATGGGGGCGTTTTTAAAAACGGAATAAAGTTCAGATAAACTAAGCTTGGGGGTGTCGTGTGTAAGGCCAAGATAAGACCGCCAACGATCGCCTCCAAAAATTTGAACATTTTGAGTTTCGCTCAATCGACTTAAACGATCCGTGATTTGATAATGAGAATATGAAAAATCTAAAAGATCCGCGTAGATTTGAAAATAAAAAAACAGAGGCTCTCCAAGAGCTTCTTTAGCTTTCTGAAGTAAATTCGCTTTCATCTGCTCAAAAAAGTTGGCTGTATTTGCATCCGCCTGAAAGAACTCAGTGATCGACGGAACCAAAATCGAAAGTTTTTCCATTAGCTGAATTTCAGTCCACTGAAGTTGATTTTTGACGATGACTGATTTTAAGAATTCAAAAAGCTCTACTAAAAAGAAAGCCTGAAAAGTTGGCAGAATCTGTGCGCGCGAAGCGAGGGGTGCCTGAAGTGCATTAGGCGGAGGAGCGCCGACAAAGGCGACTTCCAACTTATCTTTGAAGGGCCCTATTTTAATACTCTCCAGTTCTTTCGAAATGCCAACCGGGAGATGAAAAGATTTTACGCCTGCGTTTTCAAAAAGAGATAGATGGCCCCGATCGACAGAGAAATAAATCACCGACTGCGGCAATTTCGCTTTTAAAAATCTCTCGCGAAATGGCAAAGATCCTGTAGAAAATCCGTCCACCATCCAGGCGGCTGTACGAATATTTAAACGTGAAAGCAGATCTTCCAAAAACTCACCTTGAGATGTAGTCCCCGGATCAAAAGGAAACAAACTTTGGCAAAGACAGAAATGCGGACCAAACGCGCGAATTTCTTTTTCAATCTGCTCATTCGTGAGAGTTCCCAAACGAAGAATACTGACTTCATGTCCAAGATCTAAAAATGGTCTTTGGTAAAGCTCGATCCACGGATCAGGACCAATCAACAAAAGAATTCGCACTTAGATAGTTTAATGAATTCGAGAAGAATGAGAAACGGATTCGTCTTTCTCTAAAAGATCATCGAGAAGGCGAATGCCTTTTTCTCTATGGAGATAGAGATGAATTTTGGAAGTCATCTCAGGGGCTGCACGTAGCAATCCCTTTAATCGCTTAAGAGCGTCATTTAAATTCTGCAAACGAGGATCTTTGTAACGATCAGTCTTCAATTGACGCATCCCTCCAAGGCTTTAGGATAACACGGGTTTTTCGTTCTGAATAAACCCCTGAAATCCTTTTGAATTTTAATCTTGAAGAGGGCTCCCGTCCCCTATATTGCTTTAAACCTCATCCATGAACGAAGTTTTCTCAGAAGCAGAAGTTGAAAAGGCCAAGGAATTAAAGCGCCTTCATTGGAAGAAAAAGCTCACTCCTGAAAATTTAAAACTGGTTGAAGAATTATTTCCGCGCATAGGTAATTATCTTTGGTCCAGAGAATGTCCAGAGGGTTGCATTGCCACTTCGAGTGAACAGATTTTTTTAGTAATCGAAAAAAAAGAAGCTCAAGGCGAAAACTTATGGCTGCCCACATTCGATGAACTTTTAAAATTATCTCGTTTATTTTCGGTGAGTTTTGCGCAGACGACGGATTTTATGCATCGTCGACGTTTTGCCGACGGTCGTGAACGCGAAGGACTTCTTCAACTTCTGATTGAAAAGTTGAGATGACCTCATCGCCAAGAGCGCAGCCAACAATCCAAAAAGTCCTAACCAAAAAGCACCCCCCGGTGCCGTTGTGTCGGTGATTTGCATCGTGCATCCTCCCGAAACTGAATTTTCAATACTTGAAGCTAAATTTCTATTCGCCAAACTTGGATCTTGTCCCGTCGCCATCAAAACAGCGCGATAAGCATTCACTCTTCCGCCGCTAAAAACTTGTCCCGCGGCTGAAGGAATTTTATCTACAGATTGCACTAAAACCTGACGAACATCATTCGCCGTAAGCTGAGGATTGGCTGCCCAAACCAGCGCGGCAATTCCGCTGACATGTGGAACAGCTTGAGAAGTTCCATCTTTATATTGGTTTTGAGGAATATAATTTGAACCGCTTACAATTCCAGGAACCGTTCCATAAATTCTTACGCCTGGTGCAAAAAGATGAACAGAGTTGGCACCGTAAGAAGAAAACGAAGCTCTCACATCGTTCGCATCCGAAGCGGCGACACAGGTGTTCGCGTTGATTTGAAATCGACAAGGATAAAAAGCATTCGCATCCACATTGAGATGATCGTTGCCTGCAGATGTAATCGGCAAAACATCATAAGCGGCAAAACGTTTCACTTTATCTTCTAAAAATTTTGAATAGCCGCCGCCCCATGAATTATTCCAAATAAATTTTACGTTAGGATCTTTTTGGCGCTGAATGATCATATCGTTTTCCATCCAGTCAGCGAGAATGGCAGCCTTTGAACTATCGCCCGATGCATCGGCACCTAAAAATCTTCCAATGCCTACTTTCACAGCCCCGGGAACAATCCCCGCCATCCCAAAATTATTTTCACCTTTGGATGTAGCAATCGAAACAACATGCGTTCCGTGAGAATTAAGATCCACAGGTCGCTGACCAGGATTTAAGGCATCATAATAACTGGTTACTCTTCCTTTAAGATCTGGATTCACTGGCTGACCGGAAGCATCCATTTCAATTCCTGTATCCCAAAAATAAATCATGACATGTTCGGATCCCTTGGTGATTTGCCAGGCGCGAAGTACATCGGTGTCAGCACCTTCAAATCGATTTCCATCTGTGTTTGAAGAAAAGAAGCTCCATTGATTCGCACTTAAAGGATCGGTTAAAAGAGTCTGCTGAATTTGTTGAGAGAGCGTTAAATCATTGGCGCGAAATTGAACAACAGGTTCAACTTCATACCTATTTGAATCTAAATTATTTAAAAAATCTGTTTTCTCATCGTTAGAATTAAAATCAATTTTTTGAACGGCAGCTTTACTCGCCGAAGAAAAACTTTCAGCTGCAACTTCGTCTTTTTGACGAATCAAGAGAGAGCTCGGCTTCGTTGCAGCAAAAACAGAAGTGGAAAAAATTTGAGCGCTAATGAAGAGAATCGAAATACGCTCAATGCCTAAGTTCATAAGCATCTAAATCTTCAAGTTTTATGCCTATGTAGATCTTTGAAATGATTCAGCTTTCTCAAGATTTACTGAGACATATTTGTCGCAGAATGAGGCAGTGCTGCCGCAGTCCTGCTCTTTCAAGGCACTTCTGATACAAAAGAAGGTGGATGCGTGCGCTTTGGCTCATTGCTGGAATCGCCTGCGCGAATCTTTTCTTAAACGAATTGAGAGCGCAAGACTTGCCCACTTCAAGTGGACAACGCCTTCGGCTGCGCGATTTGTACGATCAAAATAAACAGAATCAAAATATCGTCGATTTCAAAATTTCAAATGGTGAAAAAATAAATATTTTACCCAGTCCACAATTTTTATTGGATGCTCGAAAAAAAAATTCAGAACAAGAAGTTAAAATTTATTTTCAAAATCGAAAAGGTGTTCGAACAGAAATTATTTCATCGACCCCAGAAGAGACTTTAAAGAAATTAAATGCACTTGTTCAACTTGAACGACCCGACCTGATCACCATGGAAGGTGATCAAATTATTTTAAGTTCTTACCAACCTGAACGACATCTCGATTATTCAGTTTTAAATTCTTGGATCATTCAACCTCTACTACTGACAGAGATGATACGTGGGCTGACTTGGAATAAATCAACACCAGGGCGAGCTCGCACCTTTCTTGCAAACAATTGCAAACCTGTTCTCTCTGCCCTTTCGACTTATCGAAATCCTCTCTTGGTTGCCGAGACTGCTGCCGCCTTAGGCTCGCAATTCATCGCCCCTCATTATTTAGAGGAACATGAAAATAAAATTGCCTTTTCGGATAAACACCGACTTCTGACCGATCAATTTCAGATTTGGAATAAACCTGCGATTCAATCCGCAAGCAGTCCGCTGGGCCAAGATCAAAAAGTCTCCATGCTTCCCAAGATGACATCTTACTTTCAAGATCTGCAGTGGATTTTAAGTCCTGATTTATCGGAACAATTAGAAAAATCAAAAGAAAAGCGTGCGCGAGTTTTATTAAAAATAAAAACTAAAAAAAATCAGGATCAACAGCTTATCGACCAAATGGCAAACCTCAGCCGACTTGATCTCTCAGAAAAAGAAAAAAAGAATATTCAAATTCAGTTTTCAGAACTGAAAAAAAATATTGAAGATTTTCACGAACGAACAAAAGAGATTGATTTCAAGTCTTCACAGCAACTGAAAGACTTCTACTATTACTATCTCTACAAAAATGAATGGGATGAAATAATCAACGCCATTCTTGCCGATTTAAGTACGCCTCAAAAAGATAAGCCGCTCGCCTTTCCTAGCCGACGAGAAGGCCTGCTTGATGGAGTCGAAAAGAATATTAAAGGCTCAGTCTACTTAAATCGAAAGCCTCGAGAAGCTTATCTTGAATTTGAAAAAAATTTGAAAATGCCTGTAAATCCTTTTGATGCAAAAGTTTTAGAATTAGGCTTTATCGAAAATCTGCCCCAAAATTTAAGAGAGACTTATCGAGATCGCGCCGCAGAACTTCGATCAGAAATTTATCTTTTGCAAAAAAATAAGCTGCAAGAATTTTCTAGTCTTCAGTTAGATCGATTGCGATCTCTCTGGTTCTTTGAGTATGAATCTATAATCGCCGATGGCGAACTCTCAAGATTAAAAGACTTGCAAGAGCCATTAAGAAACCCCCGAGATTAATCCAGAGATTAAAATGCGGCTCTGTCTTTTCACCTAAACCGCTCGCACAACCAAATGCACCTTTATCTGACTCTGTCTCTTTCACACTCGTCTTTGTTGAAACATTCGACTTCTTTTCAACCGGCATGGGTTGAGCCCAATCAGCAGGCTTTACATTTTTTTGTGGAGCTTCTTCGCGAGGTTGAAAATAAAACTCATAAACTTTTGGTGTTTTTTCAATTTCATATTTTCGATTCATGGCCTTAATTAAAAACTCATATTTGCCTGGCTTTGTCAGAAACTTCATCCATTCTGCTTCTGAGTCAAAAGGTGACCATTCCGTTACCGGAGAATCTGATGATCTTAAAGCCCAAGAATAAAAAACATCTTCTGTTTGTTTATATTTTTGCCGCCATCGCAAATGTAAAAGTGGATTGTCGATTCGCTCGGGCAAATCCGATAAAAATTCAGTCTCTAATGGACTTACTTTAAGCTGACTTGTTTCAACGACCTGCGAATTCGAATCTCGAATTTCTACCCAAGAAAAATCTTTGGGATCAATAGAAATATCCAATCCTGCATCCGTAAGTTGAAAAGAGGAAAATCGGATTTTATTTTCAAATAACTTATCTAAATCTGAAAGAGAAAATCGAATCTGTCCCCAATCATCTTTTTTAAATGTCTCTTCAATCCAAGCATTCAAAGAATTGGTTTCGCTCGAGAAAATTTGATCTTCTGAGAAATTTAAATTTTGAATTCCTGAGATTTTCCATTCAGAGCGTTCAGAAGAAAACGATCCCGGAATATCAAATTTTAATTTGATATTCTTCGCATTAGAAACATCAAATTTCTCGTTCATCGTCTGTTGGTTTCTCCCATAAATAAAAACATCACCTTCGAAATGAGCGTTAAAACTATTATTCGAAAATTGAATTTCAGGAAGCGCAGCAGGACGAAATTCTAAAAGAGGAATATATCCGGGACGTGGCCACCAGGCTCGAGAACTTAAGCAATACAAACCTGATGCGTAAGCCCCGATATTCAGCAATTGCAACGCATCTTTGGAAAGCCGTACATCAATCAGTTTTAAATTTTCATCGTTTGAAATCCATCCAGGATTTTGCGGATTTTCATAATGATTCAACTGCCAACGACCTGACTTTTGCATCTTGAATTCTGACTGCGGATCAAAGACGGGCGTAAAATTTTTGATTAATTCTACTGCCCTCACACTACAATTCGCAGGCGAAGTCATCGACAATCGCGCGTCCATTCCGATCACCAGACCATCTGAATCCATTTCTACTTTAGAAAGTTTTGTCTGCGTTTGAATATTGGCGTCTTGAGATTCAAATGTTAGCCCCCTCAATGGAAATCGAAAGGCTAAGTCATCCGCAAAAAAATAAGTATTGAGTGCCGATTTAATCGTATCCGAAAGTGTATCCTCAATTTGCTTTCGCACGGTCTCCGTAATTTCGGCGGGATCAGGATCGGGAACGAGATCTCGATAAACTCCGTCGGGATCTAACCTGCGCACTTTCATTTGAACCGTGGGTTTGTCATCCAGAAGTTTGATATTCAAAGGCTTTGCAAGATGAATTCTCCATAGACCTGGCGAAGGTTCGATGAATTGAAGACTTGCTTCTAAGACCATGCGACCCACGATTCCACTCACTAAAATACTTTCTTTATCAAAGAAATAAACGGGTTGGCCCAAATTTTTAATATTCCAAGTTCCAAAAACAAAAGTTGGAATCGTAATATTCGTTTTGATTTTTGAAAGTTCATCCCGAAATTGCCAAAAACCTCTGAGGCGTCCGACTTCATGAAGCGGCCCTTTGAGCTCTGCTTTCTTAACGATTAATTTCAGCGTTGCTGTCGAAGTTTTTGGATCAAAATCGATACGCTTGCCTTCAATCGTGAAAACAAATTCATCGCCTTGAATATCCAAAATCATCTCAATGTAACGATTAAGTCTCTTACCCCATTTTCCTTTTTCAATAAGGATGGGAATTTTAATCGGCGGCGGCGAGGGTTGCAGAGAATTTCGCTGCAAACTCTGAATGTCGACCGCGGATAAAACAAGAGTGTCATCAAAAAGTAAGCTTCGAAAGAGCTCTAGCTTTTCTGGGGTCATTCCCGAAAAAAAGTTTTCAAAGTCTTTGGGATGTTCTTGAAAATATCTCAAAAGCCCCGATGCCGACGACGCAGGTACTTTGATTTGAAAAGCATCTTTTACCCATGCACTTTGAGTGGGCGGAACAAGATTTTCTGGATCTTTCAAATGCTGTCGCTCGATTAAATTTTTGAGCGAACTCGTCACCCTAAAAATTCCGCTTTTTCCCTCATAAAGCGGAGAGCCGCGCAAAGTGATGGGCTTACGATTCTCATCGCGAATGAGATAAAAATTAAACTTATCTTTTCCCTCTAAAAGCAGCGGAAAGTCCTCGGCATATACAACGCCAAGAGAAAGCAAAAAACACAGAGTGGCTCCCCAGTTTAAAGAAGATTTTAAACTGGGCTTGATAGGTTTAAAAAAAAACATTCGCGATTAGCCATACTACGTTTCGGACCATCAGAAAAGGCTTTGCAAGCCCTCTAAACCCTTCTAATCTTTGGGGAATATGGAATGGAATAACGACCCAGTTTTTCAAATGGCTCAACGTCAGTTTGACGATGTCGCCGAAGTCATGAACCTCGATAAAAACGTAGCCAATCGCCTTCGCGAACCAGACCGCGCAGTGCTGATTACTGTGCCTGTTCGTATGGACGACAATCGCGTTCAAGTTTTCGACGCCTATCGAGTGCAGCACAATGACACTCGCGGACCCTACAAAGGTGGCGTTCGTTATTCTCCTCATGTGACTTTAGGAGAAGTCGCCGCACTTTCGATGTGGATGACATGGAAATGTTCGCTCATGAATCTTCCGCTCGGCGGAGGAAAAGGTGGAATCCGAATCGACCCCACAAAACATTCTCGACTTGAACTTCAACGACTCACTCGACGTTATACTTCGGAGCTCGTTGGATTCATCGGTCCCAATCAAGACATTCCCGCACCTGATATGGGAACCAACGATCAGATCATGGCGTGGATGATGGATACTTATTCGCAACTTAAAGGTTACGCCGTTCCTGGAGTTGTCACCGGAAAACCAATTTCAATCGGTGGATCCCTTGGAAGAACAGAAGCCACAGGCCGCGGAGTTGTTTTTACCGTGATCGAAGCTGCAAAAGTTTTGAATATGACTTTGGGATCTCAAACGAAAGTGGCGATTCAAGGATTTGGAAATGTGGGAAGTCACGCCGCTGCAAGTCTTCATGAGATGGGCTGCAAGATCACTCATATCAGCGATATTTCTGGTGGATATGCCAACACCAAGGGCTTCGATATTCCAAAAGTTTTTGAATATATAAAAGCCAATGGATCGTTGAAAAATTTCAAAGACGCCGAGCCTATTTCTCAAATCGATGTGCTCACCGCTCCAGTAGATGTAGTGATTCCCGCAGCGACTGAGCGACAGATCGATGACAAAGTTGCCGCGCAATTAAAATGTCGTATTCTTGCCGAAGGTGCAAACGGTCCGACGACGACGGAAGGCGATAAAGTTCTCAAAGAAAGACAAAATGAAGTTTTTGTTATTCCAGATGTACTCGCAAATGCGGGAGGCGTTACGGTTTCTTATTTTGAATGGGTGCAGGGATTGCAAAATTTCTTTTGGTCCGCGGATGAAATCAACGAGCAACTTTCAAAATTAATGACGAAAGCTTTCATGGAAGTATGTGACGTTCAAAAACGACACAAAGTTTATATGAGAACGGCCGCACAAATTTTGGGAATTGAAAGAGTCGCTAAAGCGATGCTTGCTCGCGGATTGTATCCTTAAAAAATAACGAGGGAGGAGTTTTTATGAAAACAAAATTTATAGGATTAAGTCTGATTGTAGGATTAAGTTTAACGCTTGAAATTTCGACTTCGATCTAAGCTGCCAATGATGAAAAAGCGCTTTCCGTAAAAGAAGTTTCTACCTTCACCCGGAGTTGCAAAGAAAACACCACCGGCAAGGATGTGAAAATTGAAGTGAAGGAAACAACGACTCAAGTCGCTTTTAAAAATTCCATGGTAAATCTCGTCACCAAACGATCTATAGCTATCGAGATTTACGAATATTCGGCCTTCAGCGAATACGGCGCACCCGTTCCCGCCGATATCACTTATGACCAAGTTGAAAAATTTTCTTTGAATGACGATTATTTAGATGAAACGAATGGTGTGGAATATCAAGTACAAGGTTATTCCGATCCGAAGAAAAGACCCTATCCCGTTTCTTTCTTAAGACTCAAAGCCAGTGTTCCTGAAAAGAATCGAGTGAAGGAGGTCGATAACACCCTGGTTAATCTTTCAATTAATATGGTGCTTCCAGAAAGTCGCGTTCAAGGTTTGAAAACCTATCAAGCCTCTGGTTATTTTAATTATGATTCAATCAACGCTAAAGGAGATCTGCTTCAGGATTTAACGGGCGGACTCGTCGTATTAAAATGTTCGAATGTGCGTAAAGATTTAGTGCCTCATATCAAAGGCCCGTGATGTTCAAACCATGCGCGAAAGCGCAGTAAAATAATCAGCCATTCATATGGTGGCTGACGAGACGGGAGAGATGAGTCACATCTTCTAATCGAGTGATCCATTCATCGCAGCCTTTTTCGTAACCTGCACGAACGGCATCTTTTTCAGAATTATTCGAAAGAATAACTACAAAAAGCTCCTCGGAGCGAATTTGCTTTTTAATTTTTTCACAGAGAGTAATGGCATCTTCATGAAGATTTCTCTCATCGAGTAAAACTCCATCCCATTCCCCGTTTTTCAGATTTTGTTCTAAAGAAAATCGGCTATCGAAAGCGTAGATCTCGGCATGTCCTTGAAGTTCGTTTTTGAGACCTTCGATAATGACTTGATCCGTGCTCACTAAGGCCAAGCGACGAACGCTTCGACCGTTTCGTAGATTACGATAGTCACCAATATTGACGACTTTTTCTTGCGTCAGATTTTTAAGGGCTTTGCGCTTCGATTTCACAGTTTTATTATAACTCGCGATCTTTGCGCGAGTAAAGGCGCCCTAAGATGACGCTGCGGAGAGCTTCTGGCGTTTCTTATCAAAGTAATCCAGAAGCTTTAAGGATTCTTCCAAACTCGCTGTTCTGTTGCGATAAGGCAAATAATGCGGCGACACCGCAAAAACTCTTCGGTAAGGCGAGTAAGGTAAATTTGAAAATTTAGCGAGACCTGTAAATGATTTTAAAATTTTCTTAAAGCTCGAAGTTTTTTCAACAGTGGGAATCAGTCGATCCGCTTGTCCACGTCGAACACACTCTCCTCGCATCTCTGTGAGATCTAACAAAGAAGGAATCGGCTTGAATGAAGATGCTGGAATAAAAGGTGCCAATTTTAAAAGCGATTGCCTTCCCATTTCAATTTGAGAGGCCCAAGCTTTTCCATCTTCAAAAGGCAACCATGAGCCTATGAGCAAAACCGCTTCTTGGCGAAGTGGATCGCGAATCGTAAAAAGATGTCGCTCCGAAGGTTGGCCAGCAACCGAAAGTCCAAAATCAATGTGGCAAAATTCTTGAAGTGGCTCAGGAATCGCAGAGAGATTGCACTCAATGCGATCGAGATACATCCACTGATGCAATTTTTCATTCAACTTTTGTTTGGTCTCGGCCGTAGAATTTTTAAGAACATTTTTGGAGAGATAACGTCCACCACCGGCGCCATTTAAAATTAAATATCGACTGGTCGTTGTAGGCGAAAGTTGCACAGATGAAAAAGACATCTTCAGCTGAAAAGCTTCTGTCCAAATATGGGCTCCCCACTTTCGGCAATGATCGAGCAAAAAGCTCGTAAAGGGCTGACGAAGTTTTGGATCAATACGGTAAACTTTTGTTCCTTGCTTCGTCGCATAATCCAACCATCGTCGATAAAGCGACGAAAAATCTTCTTTCGAAGTCGGATGCAATGAAGAAATAAGTTCAGCCTTCATCCATTCTCTAAAGGCAGGATCACGTTTCTGAATGCTTTCGATCTCGGCAGCGGCTCGTCTTAAATTTTTCTCTGTCGATTTTTTAGCTGACTCCCAAAGGTCAATAAGCGTATCGGCCCACTGCGGAAATTCTCTTTGAAGTTCACTTGAAAATCTTTGAAAACTTCCATCGAAACTGAGGCGATTTTTTTTAAGCACGGTCTGAGATTCAAAAGACGATGCCACAAGACCCGAATCTTCTAGTCTAAAAAACCCGGCACGAAAAAGCAGGTCATCTAGTCTTCTTGAACCGACTTGAGCGGGTAAAATCATGGGCCATAAATCTTCGGAAGGAAGTTCATCCAAAGCGGAAGAAGGAATAATAACAACAGATAAACCTTTTCGAACTAAACCCGCGGCAACTAATAAACCTTCTGGCTGAGAATCTCCTAAAATTGCGACGTCGTAGCGCACCTTGCTCATGAACCTTAATCTTTGCGAAAAGAAGAAATTCTTTCAAGGTCGAACAAATAATCTGAGACGATTTTTCTTTCAAATTCATGAGTTCGCTCGGTGATTTCACTTAAACTTGGTCTGGATCCGTCCGAATTCTTCACAGGAAAGCTGATTTGTCTCAAAATTTCTCCGGCGTCCACCTCTGCGACTACATGATGCAAACTCACTCCCATAAAATCTTCTTCTGCTTCATAGGCTTTTTGAATGGCATCTTTGCCTTTGTAATGAGGAAGCCAACTCGGATGTAAATTAACGATAGGTTTTTGAAAGGTTGCCAAAAAATCGGGTTTTAAAATTCTCATAAAACCTAACAAAAAAATCGCGTCGACTTTTTCAGCTTTTAAAAACTTTAAAACTTGTTTTGAAAAAGCTGGGCCGGGCTCAATGACGGCAGTTTTTTTCTTGGATTTCTTCGCGCGCTCAACCGCACGGCATTCTCGATCGGCAATTACGCAAACTATTTTATTTTGTTTAAGCGAAAATTTTTCGAGATTTAAGAAATGCTGAAGGTTACTGCCCTCACCCGAAACAAAAACGGCCCATCGGATCATGCCAAAATAACCGCTTCGGATTTTTTAGCTTCGACTTGGCCAATTTTATGAATTTTAAATCCAGGGATCTGAGGAATCTTTTTTTCATCCTCAGGTGAAATTATAAAACAAAATCCAATGCCCATATTCCAAGTTGAAAAACTTTCTTTAAGAGATAATTTCGCAGCCTCGCAAAACTTTCTCATTACGGAGGGCACTGGAATAGTTTTTGGATCGACTATTAAACTCACTTTAGACTCATTCACTCCTCGAGAGAGATTGTCGATCAATCCCCCGCCGGTGATATGAGCTGCGGCTTTGATATTCACTGCAGAAAAAATTTGAAGCAAAGGCTTTACGTATAAACGAGTCGGCTTCAATAAAACTTCTGCTAAAGTGGAGCCTTCAAAAGAATCAGTTAGCTTCCAATTTTGATCGGCCAAAACTTTTCTGACTAAAGAAAAGCCATTGCTATGAAATCCAACAGATTCCATTCCAAAAATTAAATCCCCAGGAACAGCGGCATCGATGCTCATTCGGTGTTCCTTTTCTAAAACTCCGACAGAAAATCCTGCGACATCATAACGACCGCCTGGATAAAATCCTGGCATCTGCGCGGTTTCACCGCCGATCAATGCGCAACCCGATTCAGCGCAAGCGTCGACGATTCCTTCAAGTAAAAAATTTAAAACTTCTGGATTGAGTTTTCCGGTGGCAAGATAATCCAAAAAAATAATCGGCTCTGCTCGACATGCAATCAAATCGTTCACACACATCGCAACAGCATCTTGCCCCATGGCGTGGTGAAACTTCGGACCAAAATCTTTCATCGCCTCTTCGGCAAGCATCAATTTAGTGCCCACACCATCGGTGGCCGCAACCCAAATCGGATTTTTCATATGTTTAGGCGCAGAAAAAAATCCGCCAAAATCTCCAAGCTCACCTAAGACTTCTTCGCGTTTTGTTTTTTTAACTTTGGTTTTTAAATCATCGACAAAAGCATACGCGGCGTCTCGATCTACTCCGGCGTCTCGATAATCCACGATTAAAGATCCTTCGGAGTGAAAAAAGCTAAAGTGGTATCACCGTACCGTCGTGCATCTTCTTGCTTCCACACCGCTTCGACTTGAGAGACCGCTTCGCGCTTATCGTATTCGGCGATCACGAGCCCTTTTTTCTTAAGTAGTGGGTAATCAGCGAGAGAATTTAAAGTCGCAAGCACCCAATCTTCTCGATAGGGAGGATCTAAAAAAATCAAATCGAATTTGGTGCCACGATTATAAAGCCAACGAATGGCTTCAAGTGAACCCTTGCAAAGAATTTCGACTTTCTCAGTCGTTTCAAAATTTTTTGCTGCCGATTCTATGGCTTTCACCGTTTGCAAATGGTGATCGACAAAAGTAGCAAACGAGGCGCCACGCGAAAGCGCTTCAAAACCAAACGCGCCAGAGCCTGCAAATAAATCGAGCACCACGATGTCTTCCCACGATGTAATCCAACGAGCTTCGAGTTGCGAAAAAAGAGCCTCGCGAACTTTGTCCGAAGTGGGGCGCATTTTAGGGGAAGGTTTCGCAGCGATATTCTGCCCTCCCCACTGTCCTGAAATAATACGAATCATTTAAATCTCTATATATTCGAGTCATTTTAAAAGGTCTAGGAGGCCGCGAAAATTTAAGGGGTCGGGTCGGAAAGGTGCCAGGTCAGCTAAGTTAGATTTTACAGCTGACCTGGCACCTTTCCGACCCGACCCCCCTCCCTGGGACATCGAGGTCGCAGCCATAAACGCGAAACCGGCGCAGAAGCCCATTAAAACAAGGGCTTAGCCTGGCATGGTCTTTGCTTTCTTAAGCTTGGGGGCAGATTTACACGTCACCCAAGGGAGAAAATTATGAACTTAAAATATTTTGTAAGCTTAACAGGACTTTTGGCCATTCAAATGACCTTCGCTCAAAACAATGGCGAAGTTTCAACGATCAATCGCTTCGGCGACATTGAAAAAGGTCGAAGATACTATTTAGATCCTGCGACACGAGATTTAGAAGCCAACCAAGGACCAATCAATACTTACAAACAATTTGTTTCAAAGATCAAAGCGGCGGGTGCTGCTGCAACAGTCGACCAAGGTACTGCGATGGCCGATAAAATGAGCACACAACTTACACCCGCGCTTTTAGAATCGCTCGATTCATGGGTGAAAAAAAATAAAGGCTTAGAGCTCAATTTTGAAAACGGAACCGCTTATGACCGAGCACATTTTATTTATTCTATTTATGATTCAGGCAAACGCGGTCAAAAAGAAATACCTAAAGTTGACCCTAATTTTCCCACCATCCACGTCGTGATGAACGCCGCTCAAGCCAAACAGAGAAGCGACGAATTTGGAAAAGAACTCGAAGAATTTTATAAAACTTCTACCGATGAATACACCAAACGCTTTTCTGAAAATTATACGATGGATAGAGAATTCAAATTACCGATCGATAAAGAATATTTGGATACGTTTTTGAGAGGCCGAACTTTTACAGGAAGAATTTTCATACCTGCTATTGCAACCGAAATGGTAGATGGCAAAAACTATGATGTTTTGAAAATCAATATTGCTCGCTACGTAAGACAAAATGGAAAAGATGTCGTTAAAATTTTTACGGAAGAAGAATTGCGAAAGCAATATGACTTTGCCGGCTTAAGAAAGCAATTAGTTGAAATTTTAGAAACCGAAAATTTAAGTGATGATAATATCGCCGAACTTAAAGATACGATTGAACGAATTGATCAAAATAAAATAGTAATCACTCCAACCTACGTACTGAAACCAAGCCCCGAAGTGGAAGATTTCAAAAGGCTGCTCGCTAGTCGATCCATGACACTAAATGGATTTCCTAAAGAAGGCGGCGGAAAAACTTTAGCTTTTCAAAGAGGAGAGAATTCTGACCACATCACTCTCAGTGCGACAAATGTTTCGCCTGTTTTAGCGAGTACAAATAGTATCGTGATTGTTTATCGAAATGGAACAACCGCTGAAAAAGCTTCACCTGTTGCGATGACGCTAAAAGATTTTGAAGAAGCTCAATATATCGCAATACCTTCTGAGCCAGAAACTTTAAGAACCATGATGTCGGTTTATGAAGCTCGAATGGCTGAGAAAGCCAAAGCACCTAACGCAAAGAAAAGAAGTTCTATAGATTCTGCAAAAGAAATTTTGGATCTTAAAATTCTTCCAAAATTAGCGCCTGAATGTAGAAATTCTTAATTCAAAAGCGTTGCTTATTTTTTAACAGAAAGAGCAGCGCTGATGAGTCCTTTAAAAAGAGGATGCGACGTCATCGGCCTCGACAAAAACTCGGGATGAAATTGAACGCCGATAAAAAACGGATGATCTTTAAGTTCAACGATCTCCACTAAATTTCCGTCGGGTGAAGTTCCGGTAATCTTAAGTCCTTTCGATTCGAGCTGCTCACGAAATGAATTATTGAATTCTAAACGATGACGATGTCGCTCTGAAATTTCAGATTTTCCGTAGAGTTTGGCCGATAAACTTCCGCTGCTCAGTTTGCAGGGATAAGCACCAAGTCGCATGGTTCCACCCTTAGCCATATCCGAAGTTTGTCCGTGCATATAATGGATGATGGCATACTTAGAATTTTCTTGAAACTCCGCTGATTGAGCGCCTTCGATGCCGCAGGCGTTTCGCGCGAACTCGATACAAGCGAGCTGCATTCCCAAACAAATTCCTAAATAAGGAATTTTATTTTCTCGAGCGTAACGAATACCCACCATTTTTCCTTCGGTGCCTCTTTCGCCAAAACCTCCAGGCACAATCAAAGCGCTGACGCCCTGAAATGCGCCCTTCACGTCGGCACCAGGTTTTGCAATTTCTTCAGGATCAATATAACGAATCTCTACTTTGCAATCATTGGCTAAAGCCGCATGAGAAATGGCTTCGTTCAAACTTTTGTAAGATTCTTTGAGCGCCATGTATTTTCCGACCATGCCGAGAACGATTTTGTGAGTAGAACTTTGAGTCTTCTTCACCAGATTTTCCCAAGCGCTTAAATCGGGTTGGCGAGTCCAAATGTTGAGCTTCTCGATAATGCGATCATCTAAACCTTCTCGGTGAAAATTAAGTGGAACTTCGTAAATATTTCCGACATCGGTGGCCGAGATCACACAGTTCTCAGCAACGTTACAAAAGAGCGCGATTTTTCTTTTTACGTCGGTCGAAAGTTCTTTCTCAGTTCGACAAAGTAAGATGTCGGGTTGAATTCCAATACTTAAAAGTTCTTTCACGGAATGCTGAGTGGGCTTCGTTTTAATTTCGCCAGCCGTTTTAATATGCGGAACCAAAGTGAGGTGAATAAAAAGAGTATTCTGCGCACCTAAATCTGTTTTGAGTTGTCGAATGGCTTCTAAGAAAGGAAGTCCTTCGATATCTCCGGTTGTGCCGCCCACTTCGACGATCACCACATCTGCGGTGGCATTTCTTAAAACCCGATCTTTGATTTCATTTGTAATATGCGGAATCACCTGAACCGTCGCGCCAAGATAATCTCCACGACGCTCTTTCGTGATCACTTCGTTATAAATTCTGCCTGTCGTAAAATTATTATCGCGAGTGAGTTTCGCCGTCGTGAATCGCTCATAATGTCCAAGATCCAAATCGGTCTCAGCGCCATCGTCGGTTACAAAAACTTCGCCGTGCTCGAGCGGATTCATCGTGCCTGGATCTACGTTTATGTAAGGATCCATCTTCACCACATTCACTTTGAGTCCGCGACTCTCTAAGATCGCGCCCACGGAACTTGCAGCAATTCCCTTACCAAGACTCGAAACCACTCCGCCCGTAACAAAAATAAACTTAGATTTTGCTGCTTTGGTCTTCACTTGATCCCCGTTAAATTGAAAGTTGATCGACAAGTTTAAGTTTGGCGATATCGACAGAATGTCTCTTACCCATGACTTCTGAAATTCCCACATCTGTCAGATGCCCACACTCGACCCCCACCATTCGTCGATTTTTTTTCTTTAAAAGTAGAAGTTCCACAGCATGAGCGCCTAAGCGCGAACCTAAATTGCGATCGATCGATGACGGACTACCGCCTCGTTGCAAATGTCCTAAGATCGCTGCGCGCACATCGCGCTTGATGGATTTTCGAATGCTCTCTGAAAGTTTGATGGCCTCACCCGGCCGGTCGCGTTCCGCTAAAATAATAATGCTGCCAGCTTTACCACGATCAATTCCCGCTTGAATTTTTGAGATGAGACTTTTGAGTTTGAGAGGAACTTCAGGGACGACAACAAACTCTGCACCCACTGCAAGCGCTGTCTCGAGTGCAAGATGCCCCGTATTTCTTCCCATCACTTCCACGACGAAAACCCTCCCATGCGAATCGGCCGTGTCCCGAATCTTATCGATACACTCTACCGCGGTGTTTACGGCGGTATCAAATCCTATCGCTAGGTCGGTTCCAAAAAGATCGTTATCAATTGTGCACGGAATCCCGATCACTCGAATCGGAAATTCTCTTGAAAAAATTTCGGCTCCTGTGAGAGTTCCGTCGCCACCCAAAGTGATAAGCGAATCGACTCCCCACTTTTTAAGATTTTCATAAGCTCGTCTTCGACCCTCTTTCGTTCTAAAATTTTTGGAGCGAGAAGAGCGAAGAAAAGTTCCGCCGCGCTGAATGATATTACCGACACTGCGCAAATTGAGCTCAATTCCATCGCCGCGAATCAATCCATCGTAGCCATTTTGAATGCCCATCACTTCAGCTTTGTGAAAAATCGCGGAGCGAACAATCGCACGCAAGCAAGCATTCATGCCGGGCGCGTCGCCTCCAGATGTCAAAACGGCTATTTTTTGGGGATTGTGAAGAGGACGGTCGATGCTTTTTGAAACGTTTTTATGGGTTCGTTTTCTATACATTCTTTGGTGCATCGCGTTAGTCCGCTAAAAACCTTATAATAAGAAGTGATAATCTTTTAAGATAGAAAAATAAAGACTCTTTATCTGCATGAAAAAAATATCGAAAAAATCATTACTTACAAAG
This sequence comes from Deltaproteobacteria bacterium, assembly GCA_017302715.1. GTDB lineage: Bacteria > Bdellovibrionota > UBA2394 > UBA2394 > UBA2394 > JAFLCD01. The sequence goes on along the minus strand of JAFLCD010000006.1, from coordinate 50,634 downwards.
AAGTCTCCTAAAAAGACTTTGAAGGCTCCTCAGGATTTAGCCTTCCCCATGCATTTGACAGAAAATCAAATTATCGATGAACTTCGTCAGACGGTCGAAAAGCTCCGTATCTTTGATTCACTCGGAAAAACCCTCACTTCTTCTCTCGATCTCTCGGAAGTTTTAAAAATCGTCGTTGAAAAACTGGGACATCTTGTTAACTGCCAACACTTTGCTCTCGTTTTTTTAGACGAAGCTTCGAATGAATTTTTCTATGAATTTCCTAAAGAAATTGCTGACAAAAAAAATTCATTCACATTGGGCCGAGGAATTTTAGGCCGATGTTTAGAACGCGGTAAAGGCGAGCTCTTTTTAAATCCAAAAAAAGATCCCCTCTTCGATGCCGAGGTGGATGCTCTCGTCTCTAAAAATCCCACTAGCTTGATCGTACTACCGATCATGTCTCGAGGATCTGTTTTGGGATTAATCGCCTTCTTCACCGAGAAAAATGAAAAAGTTTTTTCTATCGAACAATTTCGATTGCTTGAAACTTTTAGTGACTATCTCGCTATCGCGGTCGAGAACGCGCGAAACTTTAAGCACGTTCAAGAACTCACTGTTACGGACGACTTAACCAAGCTCTATAATTCGCGATACTTGCATTTAGTTTTAGAGCGTGAGCTTGCGCGCGGCGAAAGATACAAAGAAGCACTCTCGGTTGTGTTCATCGATATCGACAATTTTAAAAAAGTGAACGACCAGCACGGGCATATGGTCGGCTCGCAACTGCTGAAAGAATTCGGAGAATTTTTTCTTTCACTCGTTCGCTTATCTGACGTGGCCATTCGGTACGGAGGAGACGAATTCGTGCTTGTGCTTCCTAAGACCACAAAAAAAGAAGCTGTCACTTTTGTAGAACGCGCACTCGATACATTGCATTCACATGTTTTTTTAAAAACAAAACATCTCAATATCAAAGCCACCGCTAGTTTTGGCATCGCGACTTTTCCTGAAGATGGAAAAACCATCGATCAAATTATTTCTGCCGCCGACAAAGCCATGTACTACGTCAAAAAAGGAAACAAAGACGGAGTCTACGCCGCAGCTCATCCGATCACTCTGATTGGAACAGGTTCGAAGATTTAATTACTCAGCGAAGTGACAAGAAGCTACAGAACCGTTTGAAAGCTTGCGAAGTTTAGGAACTTCTACACGGCAGCGATCTTGAGCGATGGGGCAACGTGGATGAAATGTACAACCGCTTGGCAAATCAATCGGCGAAGGAATTTCTCCCTTGAGCGGAATGCGAGCGCGCTTTTTCTCTTTGATTGGATCTGGAATCGGAACTGCAGACATCAACGCCTGAGTATAAGGATGCTTTGGATTTTGATAGAGCTCGCGAGTCTCGCCGATCTCTACAATTTTTCCTAAATACATCACCGCGACTCGATGACTTAAAGTTTTTACCACCGATAAATCGTGAGCGATAAAAAGATAAGCCATTTTGAATTTCTGCTGCAGGTCTTGAAGTAAATTAATGATCTGGGCTTGAATCGAGACATCGAGAGCCGAAACAGGTTCATCGAGAACAATCAGCTTTGGCGAAACCGCGAGAGCTCTCGCAATATTGATACGCTGACGTTGTCCGCCAGAAAATTCGTGAGGATATCGATTTACGAATTTGGCATTCAAATTCACTTCTTTAAGAAGTCCCATCACTCGCTCTTTGCGCTCAGCTCGAGAAAGATCCATGAGATGTTTAAGCGGTTCACTTAAAATACTTCCGATCGTCATACGAGGATCAAGCGAGCTAAATGGATTTTGAAAAACCATCTGAAAGTTTTTTCGATAAGGCTTAACTTGATTCCAGGTCAGCGGCCGCAAATCCACGCCTTCAAATAAAATTTGACCATCCGTTGTACGAAGAAGCTGACAAATCGCTCGAGCTGTTGTGGATTTGCCACAACCACTCTCTCCAACGAGGCCTAAAGTTTCGCCCTCTTTTAAAGTAAAGGTCACACCGTCAACAGCGTGAACAACGCGCTTCTCGCGTTTAAAAAAACTTCCACGCGTAACAGGAAAGTGAACTTTCAGATCGTTGACATCGAGAAGATTAGCTGCCGACACGTCGATCTCCTGCATTTCCTAATTGATCGGTTTCATAGGGAAAAAAACATTCGTAAACATGCTGGCCCGTTTCATGCGTTCGCTCAGGTCGCTTCGTTCTGCATTTTTCTTGAACTTTCGAACATCGAGGAGAAAAAGCGCAGAAATCTCCGAGCGCCGTTAAATCGGGGGGCGATCCAGGAATGGGTTTCAATTTTGAACCTGGCTCAATATCGAGACTTGGAATCGAATTCAAAAGTCCCTTCGTATAAGGATGTCGGGTGCGATAAAAAATATCATCCACATCACCTTGCTCCGCTAACCGACCTCCGTACATCACTTGAATTTTGTGACAGAGATCCGCGACCACGCCTAAGTCATGCGTAATCAAGATAATCGAGGTGCCGTGTTTTTTATTGATGTCTTTAAGTAGATCTAAAATCTGAGCCTGAATCGTTACATCCAAAGCCGTGGTCGGCTCATCAGCGATCAAAATTTTTGGCTGCAAAAGTAAACTCATCGCAATCATGATCCGTTGTTTTAATCCGCCAGAAAGTTGGTGAGGATAAGAATTAAAACGAATTTCAGGTTCAGGAACTCCAAGCTGCTCAAGAACTTCAATGCATCGTCGTTTCGACTCCGCATAGGTCATCGTATGCGCATGAGTTTTTAAAACTTCCATCAACTGAGTCGAAATTTTTAAATACGGATTAAGCGAGGTAAACGGATCTTGAAAAATCATCGAGATATCTTTGCCGCGAATCGCGCGCATTCTCGCTTCAGAAAGTTTTAAGAGATCTCGTTTATTAAAAAGAACTTCGCCCGAAGTGATTTTTGCAGGAGGCATGGGAAGCAATCCCATCATAGCCAAACAAGTTACGGATTTTCCGCTACCGCTCTCTCCTACGATTCCAAGAACTTCTCCTTGCTCAAGATCAAAAGAAATATTGTCAGCTGCGCGAACAATGCCTTCGTCTGTATGAAATTCTACGCCGAGATTTTTTACTTCGAGCAATTTCATTGTTTACCTTTGAGTTTTGGATCGAGCGCATCCCGAAGCCCATCACCGAAAAAATTTAAAGAAAAAAGCGTTAGCGTTAAAGCAAGACCTGGAAAAATAACCATCCAGGGATAAAGCGTCACATTGTTTTGTGCATCCGCAACGAGTGATCCCCACGAAGACATGGGCGCCTGCACACCAAGGCCAAGATAACTTAAGAAAGCTTCTTCAAGCATCACGCGTGGAATCAAAAGCGAGAAAAAAACAATAATCGGACCAATTGTATTTGGAATGAGGTGATAAAATAAAATACCTGCATGGCCTGTTCCACTCGCGCGAGCAGCTTCGATGAATTCAGAATTTTTAAGAGAGATCACTTGTCCGCGCACAATACGAGCCGTGGTTAACCATGAGACGGCACCGATCGCGATAAATAATAAATAAAAACTCCGCCCCGCGACAGCCATCAACAAAATAACGAAGAACATATACGGAAGCGCATAGAGCGTATCAATGAGACGAGTAATTTGCGCATCCACAAAGCCACCGACATAACCCGCAAGAGCGCCAAAAAAAACTCCAATAAATAAACTGACGATCGCGGCTAAAAATCCTACGGCCAAAGAAATTCTAGCGCCGTACAAAATTCGCACGAGCAAATCTCGGCCAAGGTCATCCGTTCCCAAAAAATGTCGTTGATTAAAATAAACACCGCCGATTTTTACAAAATCTTCTGGAATCAAATCGACAAATTTTTCTTGGCTAAACTTTTGAATATCCATCACGAAAGGCGGATTGTTTACTCGAGAATAATCTTGCTCCTCATACGAAAACTGCGAAATATTTGGGCCCACAATCGCTGCAATCACCATCGAAACAACAAAAATAAATCCAACAACAGCAGCGCGATTTTTAACCAAACGCTTAAAAGCATCATGCCAAAGAGATCGCTGATCTCTTGCAGCCACTCGAGAATCTTCGCTCGTAAAGGTCTGAGCCGCGTTACCTTTATTAGTCATAGGTCACTCTCGGATCTAAAAGTCCATAGACGCAGTCGACGAAAATATTCAGCGCGATAATTAAAACGGCGAAAACAATCACCGATCCCATCGCGAGCGTGTAATCGCGGTTCGTAGCCGAATCGACAAAAAATCTGCCGAGCCCAGGAATATTAAAAACTTTTTCGACGATCAAAGATCCTGTCATCATCGACGCGATCGCTGGACCCAGATAAGAAACGACGGGAACCAATCCGCCCTTCAACGTATGTCTCCACAAAATGGTTCGTTGAGAAAGTCCTTTAGCTCTCGCTGTGCGCACAAAATCTTGGCCAAGAATTTCAAGCATTCCACCTCGCGTAAGACGCGCAATCGAAGACGCAAAAATCAAACCAAGAGTTGCCGATGGCAAAATATATCCACTAAAAGAATCAATTCCCGCGACTGGCAGCCATCCCAGCTGCAGCGCAAAAACAAGCATGAGAATATTCGCGAGAACGAAGTCGGGCATCGAGACTCCAATCATCGAAATACTCATCGGAAAATAATCTAAAAATTTATTGTGATTGAGTGCGGCAATCAAACCAGCGCAGAGACCTACAAATACCGAAAAAATAAGAGCGCCTAAACCAATTCGCGCGGAGTATTCAAAGCCCGAGGCGATGAGTTCGTTTACCGATCGATCGGCATAACGAGTCGAAGGTCCTAAATCAAAATGAAAAATCACTCGCTCTAAATAAATTCCGTACTGAACAAGCAGTGGCTTATCGAGGTGATATTTAGCTTCGATGTTTCGTAAAATTTCTGGTGGATACGCGCGATCTTTGGAGAATGGACCACCAGGAGCCAATCGCATCATAAAGAAAGAGAGAGTGATCACGATAAACAATGTGACCACGCCTCCTCCAATTCTTTTTAAAATATACTTAAGCACGAACCCCTATCCAAAACGGGCTCGCATCTCTCTAAATGCGAGCCGTCTCACAAGCCAATTTATTTTTTACTAAAATATCTTACGTATGGTCGATCAATTGAATTTTCTTCAAAGCCCACAACTTCAGGACGAAGAAATCCAAAGTTTGTATAAATAAAAATAGGGGCAATCGGGGCATCCTTTAAGAGAAGCTCTTCAACTTCTTTTAATTTTGCATCTCGAGCTTTGCCAGCCGGCATATTATTTGTTTCTTGAAATTTCTTATCGTATTCAGCACTGGCCCAACCGGTGTGATTATTTCCTGATTTTGACTGAAACAATTCTAAGAAAGTGGCGGGATCTGGATAGTCCCCTTGCCAACCTTGACGAGAAAGATCGAAATCTTTTGCGTTCTGAGATTTCAAATAAACTTTCCACTCTTGGTTGAAAGGAGCGACGGTAATTCCTAAATTCTTTTTCCACATTTGAGATAAAGCGAGAGCCACTTTTTTGTGATTCTCATCTGTATTGTAGAGAAGATTTAAAGTTCGAAATCCTTTTCCTTCTGGAAATCCTGCTTCAGCTAAAAGTTTTTTAGCTTTCGCTACGTCAGCTTTGAAATCTTTGGAAGGCAATCCTTGAGCTCCGCCATAAGTTCCGGTGTGAGGAGGAACCAATGCTCCGTAACCAATTTCTCCACCGCGAGTTACTTGTTTTACAAGTTCGTCGCGATCGATGGTGAGTACCATCGCTTCTCGCACTTTTGGATTATCAAGAGGAGGACGTTTGGTATTAAACAAATAATAATAAGAGATAAAGCCTGGAAAAATTCTAAAATCTGGATTTGCCTTAAACGCAGGTACCAAAGAATTCGGCGCGCCGTTATGTCCTGACCAGTCCAACTTTCCTTGTTGATACATATTCACGCCTGTCTGACGATCTTCAATCGGAAGAGCGACGACTCGCTGCAATTTAACATTTGCGGCATCGTGGAAAAGTGGATTTTTATCCATCACGATTCGATCTTGAACTTTCCAAGAAGACAATTTGTAAGGGCCGTTTGAAACAATATTTTCTGGACGAGTCCACTGACTTCCCCATTTTTCAACCACTTCTTTTTTGACAGGAGCCAAAATAGTTTCAGCTGTTAGATGTAAAAAATAAGGAACAGGTTTGTTTAGCGTCACCACGAAAGTTTCATTATCGATAGCTTTGATTCCAACCTTCGCTGCGTTCTCAGGAGTAGGCTTCTCTTGATAAGCCAGAGCGCCAACAACATTGTCTGTTAGCCAGTAAGAATAATTACTGAGTGTTTCAGGTCGCAAAACACGTAACCAAGAATATTCGTAATCTTTTGCAGTGAGAGGTGTTCCATCTGACCACTTCAAACCTTTACGAATTTTAAATGTGTAAGTTTTTAAATCTTTGCTGATTTTATAACTTTCGGCATCTCCAGGAACAAGCGTTGCCCAATCTGCTTTACGCGCCATCAATCCCTGAAATATCTGGGCGATCACACTATTGTCTGGAACTCCCGTTGCAAAATGAGGATCAATGGACTCAGGCTCGCCTCGGTTATTAAAAACAAATTCATCTTTAGATGTCTGCGCAGGAGGGAGGGCGCTCAATAAAGCAAAAGTTAAGGAAAACAGCATATTCATAACGAAAGTTCCTTTCTGTTAAGATTCGATTAATGAAACTCATCGAAAACAAGCATTTACGTCAAGTGTCCTGTAGATTTTCGGGTGAATTTTGTGAGTCTAAGGCCAGTTGTTTTATTGCTGGCAGAGCCCAAGATCGATGCTAGTCTCTCGTCTTCATGTCAGTTGCCCCCCAGCAAAGCCGCCCGATTCGCGCCCAAATTTTAGGCATTCGCGATTACTTTCCGGCCAGAGTTATCACCAACAAAGACATGGAGAAGATTGTCGACACCAACGACGAATGGATCGTCGAACGCACCGGCATACGCGAGCGCCGACGTAGCGAAACTCATGAAACTCCAAGCTTTATGGGAGTTGAAGCTTCTAAAAAATTATTTGCAGATTTTAAAATCGATCCTTTAAGTATCGACCTGGTGGTCTGTGCGACGATCACTCCCGACTATACTTTTCCGGCCTCAGCTTGCTTGATCCAAAACCAACTCGGTTGCAAAAACGCTTTTGCTTACGATTTGCTCGCCGCCTGCAGTGGCTTCATTTACGGGCTTGAAACCGCCCGAGCTTACGTAGAGTCAGGTCGCGCGAAGCGAGTGCTTTTAGTGGCGGCCGAAAAAATGTCGGCCATCCTCGATTTTCAAGATCGACAGACTTGTATTTTGTTTGGAGACGGAGGAGCGGCAGCGCTTATCGAAGCCGGAAACGACAAAAGTTATATTATTGATTCGATTATGCGCTCGGATGGAAGCGGAGCGCCTTGTCTGTATATGCCTGCCGGCGGAAGCTTGAAGCCGCCCTCTGTGGAGAGCGTTCAAAATCGAGAGCATTACGTAAAACAAGAGGGTAAATCGGTTTTCAAAAGAGCCGTCGTAGATATGGCTGACGTCTGCCAAGAGATCTTAGAAAAAAATAAGTTAACGGGCAGCGATCTCAAACTTTTCGTTCCTCATCAGGCCAATATGAGAATCATCGATGCTGCCGCAGAGCGCATCGGACTGCCCAAAGAAAAAATCGCCATCAATATAGATAGATTTGGAAATACAACGGCGGCCACGATTCCAACGGCGCTCTTAGATGCCGAACGAAAAGGCCAAGTAAAAAAAGGCGATCTCATTTTGATCGCCTCTTTCGGAGCCGGCTTTACCTGGGGCTCAAGCTTACTGAGATATTAAATTACTGAACTGGTTGCGGATCAGGAATTTTTATAACGGCTATATCGCCTAAAATGTTTTTGAAATCTGCAATTGTGATTTCTGAAATAATAAATTTTTGATCCATCTCAGACTTATCTGAAGAGCCGGGATTATCTGCCTGTCTTGCAACACCTTTGGAACAATATAAAATATGCCAAATATCTCGAAGAGGACTTGAAATATCCATATAATAATAAATTGAGTCTTTCAGTCGAAGGGCAAGATTTCCGCCGATTTTTATACTGGCACCACTTTTAAGAACTCTGTCAAAATTAGAGCTGGTATTCAAATACATAATGCAATGCGGATTTATATCTCCGTTGGTATTAAGAGCTGCTTTCGGAAAATCCGTATAATCTTCCGGCTCGATAATTGAAATCGTTCCGTTGAGTAATAAAATCGCAGTGTGATGGGGGGGAATATTAAGTTCTTTTTGAAAAGTAATTTCTGTTCCGCCGCCAATATTGGACAACGGATCAGAGTCCTGCGGATGTGCAAACGCACTCGAAATACTTAATCCGAAAATAATTATTAAAAATTTAGACATGAAAAGTCCTCCTGCGAGAAAGCTATTGGAGGACGAATCTAAAAATCAATAAGAATTAAAAATGACTAGATAAAAATATGAGTAAAGAAACTAAAGTAACCTTACTCATATTTAAGAAAATTAAAGAATTTTCTGACCAGAAGTATCTTCGAAATTTGCACCTTGAAGATTCGCACCACGAAAATCGGTGTATTCAAAATAAGCTGATTTCAAATTCGCATTTTTTAAATTTGCGCCTTTGAAACTGGTGTAGCTCAGATTGCATCCACGAAGATCGGCCTCTTCTAAATTAGCGCCTTCTAAATTCGCACAAGCTAAATTGCTCTTTTGCAGTTTGGCTCCTCGCATATTCGCGCCGACTAAAAATGCCGAACGTAAATTAACTTCGCGAAGGTCCATTCCGGTGAGTTGAATATTAGGAGTGATATCTCCGTTTTCAACCATTTCTTGAAACTTTTCTTTATTGAGTTCTGCCATATGCAGAAATCTCTAGCACATTCCCTTTGAAAGAAAAATGCCCCCCTCCACCGCTTTTTCGCGAATTTTAGAGCTCCGACTCAATGCGTTGACGCCCCACAGTATAACTATATGATTTCTTTAGGAAATCTAAAAATCTCTGGCTATACTGAATCATGCTTTTACTCTGCACTTCTGTATTTTTAATCGCCGTTTCTGATGAAACAGCAGAGATGAGAAATATTCTTGAGCTCCAATACAATCAAAAAGTTTCTGCCCTACAAAATGAAAATGTCAAATTGCAGACCGAAATGAAAAATTTAAAGAAAGAACTCAAAGAGAGAAATGCTTCGATCGAAGAACATAAAGGACAACCTACCGAAGTAAAAACGAAGAAAATTTCGAAGGCCGAAAAGCAAGAGATTGCAAAAAAAGCTTACCGAGAAGCACTCAAAGATGTGGATGCTGAAAGATGGGATGATGCCATTGTTTCGATGGAAGCATACGCCAGAAATTTTCCGGAATCCGATTTTGCAGATCACGCTCTTTATTGGATTGCTCAAATTTATTTACAAAAAAATGAAATCGAATTGGCAAGAGCTGAACTTCAAAGACTTCTTCAACTTTATCCAAAAGGTAATCGCGCCAAACGCGCACGTGCACGATTGCAAGGGCTTCCAGAGCCACTCATTCGTGGCACAAGTCCTGAGCAAAAAATGTCCGCAGATTCAACAACCACAGGGGAGAAATTAAAATGAAATGGGCAAAATGTATTTTAGCGATTTTCTTTGCCGTTTTATCTTTGCAACTGTCACTTAAATTTGGGCATACGTTTGCCGTCGACAGTAATGATGATTTTGAGGTGAAGAAAAATTCGATCGTGACTCAACCGCCTGAGATCATGCTCGAAAATATTATTGTCGAAGACATGAAATCTTTAGGATCGATCGTCGGCTCGTACAAAAAAAATCGATATCTCACTAATTTAGATACCGTCTATTTAAAAATGCCGAATCAAAATGTGTCGGTAGGTGATCGATTTATGATTTATAACGACCTTGGCGGAGTAAAAGTTCCTGGCTCTTTTATGAAGAAAACCGGAAAAAATATTTCGATCAAAGGCTTTTTACAAGTTTCCGAAGTCACTCCTAACACCATTGTCGCAAAAATTTATGATTCAAATATCGATATCAATATTGGTGACTTAGTAGCGCCTATTTCAGCAGATATTCGAGTGAAATTAAATCCTCAAGAACCCACGGCTAATCTAACAGGTATGGTTTTATCGGCTGCCAAAGATGTTAAATTTATCGGACCTTATGAATTTGCTTTTATCAACAAAGGCAGCGCGGATGGTTTGAAAAAAAATGACAGACTTTTTGTCTACAGAACCGGCGACGGAAATCAAAAAGTGACGAAGGAACTTCCTCAAGTGAATATCGCTGAGTTAATCGTAGCGAATGTTTCTGCTCATCATGCCACCGCCTACTGCACCGGAAGTTCGGAGTCATTTGAAGAAGGTTCCACTTTCAAAACGGCAAAATCTGAAGTTCGCTATCTAAAATAATTCTTAAGGCGCTCAACGCTGATGCAATTCTTTTGCATCGATCAAGCAATGGGCGCCAGCTTCGATAAGTGACTGAGAGCCCGCATATAAAACATCTCCTTGAATAGGTCTTAGAACAAAAATTTCGCGACCCATATCGAGAGCGGCTCGAGCGGTTAATAGCGAGCCACTTTTTTCGTGCGCCTGAGCCAAAAAAAGAGAATCACTGAGTGCCGCGATAATTCGATTTCGCTCCGGAAAAAAATAAGGTCTCACATCGGTTTCGGGAGGATATTCACTTACTAAAGCTCCGCCTTTTTTAAGAATTTCTTCGAAGATTCGGATATGGGTTTTTGGATAAAGGCGGCGAAGCCCCCCGCCCAGAACCGCGATGGTTTTTCCGTTATTTTCAAGGGTCGTCTGGTGAGCAATGCTGTCGATTCCATAAGCTCCACCGCTGACGATGCATAAACCTTGCGACGACCAAATGCGGGCGACATCTCGAGTGACTCGCTGAGAATACGGAGTGGGCTTTCGAGAGCCCACGATTCCAACAAAGGGGCCAGCTCCAATAGATCCCAAAATAAAAAGTCCGAGGGGTGGTTGAGGTAATTCGAGCAAAATTTGAGGATACTCGGCAGAAAGCATCGAAATAAACCGGATGGGAGGCTGCAAATGAATAGGCGAAAGCCCTTCGAGCTTTTCGAAAATGAGCTGACACTTCTCTTCGGGGGTAAGATAAGTGTCTTCCGAATTCCGAATTTGATTCCAAAGTTTAAAGAAATCCCGGCGGCAAAAAAAGGCGGCCGAAAGAAGTTTTTCCTCCAATGAATTCGATAACTTATTTGCAAGCTCTGCCATCCGCGCTGCTTCTCAAAATCTTTTAGAAAAGTCACTAAAAAGCTTCCAAGCCAAAAGATTTTTGGGCGAGAGATTGCCTTTATTTAGAACGAAAAAATTGCTTTCATACTACTTTGACGTCCAAAACTAAACCTTCTGAATCACTGACTGTGAGGCCTTTAGCCCCTCTCTCTTTTCGAGCACGCGTCGGCTATGCGATCTGGCATTTTTTCGTAAGTTTTTATAACGCAGCCGTCACTCTCTACATCATGTGGACTCTAAGCATCAACACGATGTGGAAGGTTGGCAAAGATCCGAAACGAAAAAATTTTCGTCCCATCGATAAATCACGTCCGCTTAAAGTCGGAATCGTCAGCGAATATTATTATCCGCATCTCGGGGGCTTAAGCGGAGACGTTCACTTTGCGGCCGTTGAATTCACGAAATTGGGATACGACGTTAAACTGATTACTTCAAACGTCGCAGAGCCTCACAATATTCATCACTCCCCGCTTGGATTTGAAATCATTAGAGTTGGAAAATCGATTCCGATTATCGCGAATGGAAGTTTGGCTAAAGTAAGTTTTGCATGGAACCTTGGCAGCCAAGTAAAAAAAATGATCGCCGAACAAAAGTTTGATGTCATTCATATTCACTGCCCACTCACTCCGATTTTGCCTCTGATTGTTCAGCGCTACGCGGATTGTCCGACGGTGGGACACGTTCACACTTTGCTTAAATCGAAACCGATTTATTACCGACTCTTTGAAAAACATCTATCGAGATTCATGAATGACTTTGAAGGCAACATCGCGGTTTCAAAAACTTGCGCGAAACCTTTTTCGGAATGGTTTAAGTGCGAGTTTGAAGTGATCCCAAACGGCGTGCCCATGGATGAATTCAACCAAAACATTCCACGCATACCTAAGTTTGATGACGGAAAAACAAATTTATTTTTTATCGGTAGAATGGAACCTCGCAATGGCATCTCGGTTTTGATCGATGCATTTAGAATCGTGCATCGCGAAGCTCCAAACACTCGCTTGATTTTGGCGGGTGCTGGTCCGCTCAAAGCTTTTTACGAAGAGTCGATGGAAGAGGAACTCAAAACTCATATTCATTTCATTGGCCCGATCTTAGAAGAAAAGCCTCAGTATTTTGCGACGGCTGATATCAATGTTTGCCCAACCACTCGCGTAGCCGCACTCGGAGTGACTTTACTTGAAAGTATGGCGTCGAATAAACCAACGGTGGCGAGCGATATTCCCGCATATCATGAGACGGCGGAAGCTGGAAAAGAAGTGCTCATGGCACATCCCGATAAGCCCGAAGAATTTGCAGCGCAGATTTTGCGTTTAATTAAAGAACCTGGTTTAGGCGCCGTTATTGCCAAACGAGCTCTTATAAAAATGGAAAAATTTTATTCTTGGACGCATATTATCGCCCGAGTAGATGAGTATACGAATCGAGTTTTAGGAAGACTTGAAGAAGAGAAAAAAATAAAAGTTTTATAGTAAATTTTCGCAGAGATCTTCAAAAGAAATGAAAAAGAGAATAAGTAAAATTCCAAAAATTTTTGAATCAAAGGCTCGACCTTTGATTTTTTTTCTGGGGGCTTGCGTCAGCTTAGCATGTCTCTTTTTTGCGTTTCGAAAATTAAATTGGATGGAGATCGGGCGCGAAATTAGTTCAATGAATTTTTGGGCGCTACTCGGCGCGCTCATTTTAGTGAACTGCCATAATTTTTTACTCGCCGGCCGATGGTATTTTCTTTTAAAGCCCCTCGGAAAACTTCGCTATTGGAATGCATTTTGGAGTTTGAGAATTTCTTTTTTCTTTAATGCAAGTCTTCCCGCTCGACTGGGCGAACCTTTTCGAGTTTTTTACATCAATCGCACAACCAAAATTTCTGCAGCGCGCGCCGTCGGTGCGATGGGAGCCGATCGCTTTTTAGATTTTATTACACTCTGTGTTTTGCTCTATATCTCTGCGGTAGTTTTAGGAATGCGGGGAACTCTCCCCCCCACCAAAACGATCATGGCCGCGACCGCACTTTTTATCGCGCTCTTTGTTTTGCTCACTCAGTTACCTAAGCAGTCGAAATGGAGATGGCTGAATGTTGTTTTGCAAACTCGCGCAAAAATTTTTGAGGGTGCCTCGCCTCTGTCTAAGTGGAAAGTTTTATTGCCTACGGTGCCTATTAGTTTTTTAGGTTGGTTCATTGAAGCTTTGATCGTCGTCGCTTTTGCCTCAGCTCTTGGCGAACCTATTTCGCTTTTCAAAGCTTTTATGGTGGTGGCAGCTGTGACTTTGGCGATTTCCATTCCTTCGAGCCCAGGTCATATCGGAACTTTTGAATTGGGCGCGATTACGATGCTCAGCTTTTTAGGAGTGCCGCGAGTTTCGGCTGCATCGATTGCGATCCTTTATCATATGGTGCAATTGATTCCGACTCTATTAATCGGCGCCTACGGTTATCATTTTCATTTTGTTCAGACTGAGCACCGCAAAGTAAAAACGATCAAAGCCAAAGTAGCGACAGGTGAAACAGATGTGATTTCATTTGATGATTATCGAATGCAGTCTTCTGCTATTTCTAGCGAACTGACGACGATTCCTTTTTCACATGCAAATTCTTCTGGCTCATCCACTCGTGAAAAAGTCGCGAATGCACCGCCTTCGATTTAGGTTAAATATTCATTCTTTAATTTTATTTTTTAATCGGATTAAAAGGCTTACATTCCTCTAAAATTTCTTTGCTTGAAACTCCAACCGCTTTAACAGCCTTTTTCCACCTAGAATGACGTTCATCAAGCGTTACAAACTCAAACCCCTTAGCTTTCAGGCCACGAATGATTTCGGGTAAGGCTTCTACGGTTTGGGAGCGATCTGGATTTTCTTTGGCGCCATCGCCGTCGTGAAGAAGTAAGATCTCGCCAGCTTTTAGTTTAAGCGAGCGATCGACAATCGTTTGAACACCGGGGCGCTTTGAATCCCAAACCCCTTTGCCCCAACTGCAAATCGTGAGACCTCTTCGTCGAGCGTCTCGAACGGCAAAAAAATTTTTAAATCCGTGAGGAAAACGAATGAGAGCGGCGGGTTTGATTCCAAGAGATTGAAAAGATTTAAAACAACGATCCAAATCTTCGTGAATAAAATCTGCGCCTTTAAAATGGAATTTTGTGTGAGAGTAACCGTGGATTCCGATCGTATGCCCTTCGGCATGAGCTCGCTTCGCAATCTCGGGATAGCGCTCCAAATTTTTTCCAAGAAAAAAGAAAGTGGATTTTACATTTTGATCGCGAAGATGATCTAAAATTTTTAAAGTCCATTCACTTGGACCATCATCAAAAGTAATGGCGACTGCTCTTTCACCCTGATCTTTGACATTCAAAATCGCAGGCGAAAAAAAATTCAACTTGGGATAAATCATCTCGAGATAAAAAATTCCGATCAGTGCCGCCGCCAATGCAAGCCAGGGAGAAAAATTTAAAATCACAAACAAACCGAGCGCGCTGAATAAAACGATGGCGATAATTTTAATTCGAACTTTCAAAGGCATAATTAAAATAGATTAGCGAATTTAGACGAAGCGAGCAAATTAACGCAGGCCAGATTTTTCCTGAAATTCTTTAAAGTCATATACCAATAGATCTGGAGCTAAAGCAGAGAGATCAATTCTGGCAGGTCCTTGCTCGGTCATCACGACACTTTTTTCTCTTTCAAAAGCATCCCATTCCGAGAGCTTTCCGCTGGTGACAGATTTATAAGAATCTCCGTCTTTCTTTGAAATTTCAAAATAATCGCGCTCTAAATTAAACTCAAATTTATAATTGTCCGATCCCTGCCATCGAGAATTTATGAAATCTCCGTTGGCTTCTTTTTTAAATCCTCGAGCGGCTAATACTTGCTCTCCGGCTGCCAACTCTTGATTTTGAGCCTTTTCTATCATCTCAGGAAGATAGGTTTGCTCAGGCAAAGTCCCAGCTTTTTCCATCTCGATATATTTCATTCGTTCTACGCCCGAAAATCCCTTCGCAAATTTGATATAGCGAGGAATAAGATCGTGCAGAGGTAAATCCGAAACATAAACGCGATCACTTTTTGCCACTTCAGTTGAGAATTTTTCCCAAACATCTAAAGGCCCATCCAGAAGATCGACGCGCTTGCCATTTTCGGTTCTGTAAATTTTGAAAGCATCGGCTTTAAGATCGACTTCAAAATAATTATCCGACCATTGCTGACGGGCAGCCACAGCTTCGGGCATTCCCTTATAACGAACCGAGAGAAGTTGACGGAAAAGATCTTCAGACGAAAGCTCTGTCGCGTTCGCCCCACCTACGGTGAATCGCTCAGCGACTTTTTCCCAAAGGCTCAAATTGCCAACGACGCGAACTTGGCCAGAAACTCTATCGATCATTTCAAATTTTTCTGAAGCTAAATCAATCTTCAAGAAAAGATTGGCGGGACCTTCGATATAAATAAGATTTTTTTCGATATCGATTTGATAAGGCTTCTCTGCATTCATCGCTGGAAGTCGAAGCGTATAAGTTTTTTCACCTTTTTTAATATCGATGCGAATACTGTTTCTAAAAGTTGTTTCGTAAACAACGGGCTCTGCTCCATCTTTTTCAGACATGGCGTAGCGGCGAGTAAACACTTGAGAAGGAAGAGTAACGGGATATCGCATTCCCGCTTGATTGCCGATGATCTCGCCTCGCACGGATTGCAAAAGATGACTTCTTAAGAGCGGATTAGAAGAAACATTCTCGTCGACGATCCATGCACGCTCTGAAATTCGAGCGGTGAGAGGTTTGAATTCAGAAACTTGAACAGGCTTTTTCATCGCGCGATCAAATAAATAAACAGGAACAGGTGATCCCGTTTGCACTGAAACCAGAGGCGTCACTAAATTTTGACCATCGAAGAGCTGAACATCTAATCTTGCAAAAACATTTCGAGCGGCATCGAGAGAATCAAAAGAAAGCACTTCTTGATTTCCGACTCCTTTAAACAAAACTTTTTTGTCAGGAGTAATCATCAGCGACTCGCCCTTTTGGCCGTTGAATACAATACTTCCGTCTTGAAATACTTTGGGAGTAGACAGAGCACTATAATAGCGAAGCTCATAATTTGTTCCGTTCAGCTCCATGCTATCGCGAGCCATTTGATCGCCAGCTTTATATTTTTTTGGATCGCCTGCTGAGAACCATCGGTTTTCATAAGCGATGGTTTTTCCATCAGGTGATTTGATTTCGCCGCGAGCTCCAATTTCGTCACGAGGACCTTTTAAAGCTTGAGTTTGAATATTTAATGCAGAGAGATTTCTTTGAGCAAAAAGTTCAGCTCGGGCTTTGCTACCTTCGTGTTTAAAGTAAACTGGATCGAAGCCGATCTCTTGAATAAGCTTCGTCCAACTGTTGAGAGAAGTATTTTGAATCGAGGGTTCTAATTCTTTTCGATAAGGCAAACCAAGACGCTCGCGATCTTTCATGATTTCTTGGAAGCGACCTTCTCGTCTCTTCACTTCGCCCACAAAAGCTTCGGGATCTTTTAATTTAAAAAGATTTCTTACATCCAGCGCTGCTTGAACCTCAAGCGCACTATCTTTTAATTGCATATCGCGAGCTGCGCGAACTCCGATTTCAAAATTGGTGTTGAATTTAGCGATGGCACGATCCACCTCAGTCTTGGACGGATTTACTTGACCACCTATACCGTGCAGTGCATTTCGAATATTTTTTTCGAGCAATGACATCCCCGTTTTGTCAGGAGTTGTCATAAAAACTCGGTAGGCCTCGACGGGATCTCCTTTAACATCATTGGCAGTTCGTGGAAATTTAAGCGCTAAATCTCGAGCAGCGATTTGAATTGTTTGCTCTGAGTAAGCATCAGGACGACGATAAATATAATTCCACATATTACCGAGAGTCGTTCCCGTTCTAGAAGGCGCGGCTCCAAACACCCCTTGCCGAATGGCCCTTCCCATCTCTGGAAAATGGTGAGCGTTGTGCGTAAATAACATAATGCCTCCCATTCCTGCTTGATTCCAAAATTCTTGAGTAACAGCGTCGAGTTCTTGGCCTTTTTGAGCTTCGATTTCATTTGGATAAATCCACTCATGAGTTTTTGGATCATATTTTCGATCGACAGGATCGGCTGTCATTTTATAAATGCCCATATGAGTAAAGCCTTTGCCCATCATCGAATAGATATGAAACGACATACCTTTACCTATGTAGTGATTGAGAAAAGCTAAATTAGGCATTCCCATTTCTACAAATCTTAAGCCGAGAGATTGATAGCGCATGGCCAAGAAAAATCCGATATTCGCCGCAAACTCTTGAGGCAAAGTGCCGAGCCAAAACTGACCAGTACCAAAAAATTTCAATTTGTTATTGGGATCCATTCCAATATCTTTAGGAGTGAAATACGCCTTGTTTGCCGTGGTTAAAACAGTAAACAAACCACTATCGATTAATAATTTTCCAAATTCACCGCCTCGAGGAAGAGCAAAGTTTTTCATTCCCACTAAAGTAGATTTTAAAAGGCTCAAATCTTTTCCAGAGGCGAGAAGACTTTTCGCTCCCCTTCCCAAAATCTGATTTGTTTCTTGGATAGATTTGATTCCAGCTTGAGCGGCGATTTCTACTTTTGGCTTTTTAAACTTGCTTAGGTATCCGGCTCCGGGAAGAGATCGCTCCTTCATTCCGCCTGCAACCCATTTGGATGTCGTCGTTTCTGTAAGTCCCAAAGATCTCAATCGAGCCATTGCACCTGCTTTGCCAATGATAGCCGCCGATCCAATATACCAAGCCCAGTGCGTTGCAAACGCAGACTCATCCGACATCAGATGGCGATTGAATCCACTCAAAGTTTGTCTAAAATCATTTCCCAATTTTCCGGTGACTGGATCTTCTTCAAGATCCCCCATTTGAGAAATACCTCGAACAAATTCTTCATCTGTTGCTGTCCAAGAAAGTCGAATCAGCCGACCAGCTTCTCCTGAATTATAAACAAATCGAGCCACATCAATACCCGCACCACTGGTCATACCCCAAGCCCCTTGAGCGCCTGATTTCAAAAAGAATCCCGTTCCGCGAATGGCCTGATCCCACAAAGGCAATCCACCTAAACCTAATTTCGATCGCTCCATCTGAAGATGAGTAAGTTTTCTAGTCTCTTGAATGCCCTTGGATTTTTCATTCGACCAATCCTGAAGTTTTTTGAGCATATCCTTTGGATTTAAATTCTCTCTCTCGGATGTTTTGCTAAAAGCTCTCAAAGACTGAGTGAGGCCAACTATTTGCTCAGCGCGACGATTCTCATAATTGCTTTGAATCACATTCGCAGCCTGCGATCTCATTTCAATAAGAGCATGAGAGAGGCTTACGGCCTTCTGAAAGGATTTCATCAATGAAAGTAGCTCAGGTGAATTTTGCGAAATACCCTTAACACCAGACTGAGATAATAATTCAGAAATAATTTGAGGTGTTAATTCTTGGTTTTCAAAAAGAGGGTTAGCTTGTCTTTGTTTTGCAAAGGCAGCCATCAATTTGTTCACATCAAAATCAGTCGTATTATTTAAAATATTTTCTCTGGATTGATTGTTTTTCTTTTCAATTTTAAGTTGAGATTCGAAGATTTTCTTTAAATCTTCGCGAGTAAGCCCACCAGACTGAACCTTAGAACTTAAGCGATTTTCAATGTCTAAAATAGCGGCTCCAATTTCACGAGCTTGACGGCGAAGTTGGGCCTCATATTCTGGACCAAAACTTTCTAAAACCATTTTAAATTCTGATCCGTATAAATCTGAAAGTATCACTTCTTCCTGCAAGAGAAGAGGATCCCCTTTGGCGAGAGGATTAGAAGGATTTAATAAAAATTTAGAATGAAAAGCCGAAATATCCGAAGAATTCGAAAATGGTGCAATGATATGCGTATTATTTTGAAACCAGGTTCCTCGATCGCTTGAAATTAAACTCGAAACTAAATCTGTCGCCATCTTGTTTCTATTTTTGTCGAATTCTGCCTTCCGCGCTGCGGGAGTATTTTCAAAAACGCTCAGCAAAGTCTGCTGAAAAGGATTAAGGCCTTCAGGCTCCTTATAATCTTTCAAAGCTCCTGGGAGCGCTATGCTCTCTACCAATTTTTGAATATCTGAATCAGCACTAATTTTTTCGGGCAGATTGGCTAAAACAGATTTTCTCAAACTATCTAATTCAGATTTTACTTTTGTGATTTCACCCTCATCAGAAGACTTATTTAACTTAAGCTGAAGTGAAAAGATGCGGCCTAAATCTTTTAGAAAAATCTTGGCCAATTCAGGATAATTTTTAAATTTTGAAACCCAGGCATCACCGTCGATTAAATTTTTTGGCAAATGAGGAGCGCCGGTTAAAGCAAAACCTAAATTACTCAATCGAATTCCTAGATAAGATTCTGGCTGGATTTTCCAAAGCTCGTCATTAGATAAATCCTCAAGAAGCTTTTTCAACGCAGAGTCTTCAGATTTGAATTCTTCAGGCAAGTTGCTCAGTAAATTATCTAGATGAGGTTTTATTTGAGCCTTAATCGCTTCAGCATTTTCAAAAAAGTACGTGCCTTCGATTTGTCTTTCGGCCTGGTATTCAAATGCGACGGCGAGCTGCTTTGAAAAATTATCAAAATCAAATTTACCTTCAGCCTGAAGATCTAAAATTTCTTTAGATAACTTAGCTCTGTCCCAACCTAGCTTTCGACCTAAAACATAATCAGAAATTCTTTCAAGCTCTGCCAGGCGATCTGCAATGAGAGCTTGTTGATTTAATTCTACTGTAAAAATCTTGCGTCGGTTAAGAGCTTCAGACTCACCTTTCGCGTCTTTAAAAGCCTCATCTAAGATATTTTTCTGATTCGTTGTTTGCTGAGAGGCGATACCGGATTTAATCTTTTGATAATCTGCATCCAAAACCGAAGAAATCATTTGCTTCACTGCTGGAATTTCACGCATTCCTTCAGGAAATAATTTTAAGAAGTGCCCCCTAGCGGCATCACGTTCAGAAAACTGAACGGGCGAACTAAACCCAATACCAACTCCTCTTAGGGGATTGTCTAGAGAAGCTTCGGCAACCGCTCGCGCTCGCTTTAAAAACTCTGTGAACGAAAAACCTGGGTGAGTAGCTAAAAATTGAGTTACCTCTTGGGCATTCAATTGAGTTTTGCCCGACATACCAGAGGAGAAAAAGCCTTTTAAAGCATTGAGTCGATTGGTCAAGGTGATGGCTTTTTGCTCTTTAAAAGTATTTTTTAAATCATAAATTTGAGCTTCTGAAAGTTTTGTAAAATGAGATTTATCATTCAGAAAATGGAGGAGACCCAAAACCGCGGGATCTTCTTGCAAATTTTTAGGTAAATCAGATTTTAACTTTTCAATTTTTTCTTCACTTTGTGCAGATTCATAACTCAATTGAGTCTCTATCAATTCACCCAAAGACTTAAAAAATGGCGTAAAAGAATCTTTCAGAGAACTGCTTTGTTCTTTTGCAAAAGCAGCGGCAACAGCAAAGGGATCGAACTCGCTGTAAGAGAGAACTCCCATGCTTTTCCACATTTTCTCAAGTCTATCTTCGATCCAGAGTTGCTGATCTAAAATCGTAGGTTTACCTGCCGTATTAAAAATTTCTTGGTTGAGAGACGAACCCTGCATAAAGGCAGCTTGATCATTGAGAGCTGTACCTGCCGATATTTCGCTACCCATAATCGAGTGAGTCGCTAAAAGAAAAACTCGCAATCTCGCCAATTGATCTAAAACTCTTGCTCTTAATTCTTTATTGTCTTCGGGCCAAAATTCTTCCATATGTGCGCGAGACAGAATATCTTTAGCGTCAGCTTCTTTGATCGAGATCATCGGATTGGTTAGTAATCTTTCGATCAATCCTCCGTTTTTTACGTCAGAAGGAGTTCTTAGGATATCTGCAAAAGTTTTATCGTCGATTTTTGGATTTTCTAAATAAAGATGAATAAGCTTTTTAAAATCTTCGCGCTTAAGGCCTGGCTTCGTCGACTCAAAATCTTCAACCAAACTTTGTCCCATCTCAAAAAGAGCTTTAGAAAAATTTTGATAATCATTTCGAACGTCTTCAAAACCCTCTCGGTTTAAAAACTTTAAGAAATCAGGCGTCCAAGTAATGCCAGTCATCTCCATCGCTCGAATGCCGTATTCGTTAATCAAACCTCGCTGGCGCAAACCTAAATCCACAAGCATTCGATTAAATTCTTCGGGACGCTTCTCCAAACGAGCTGGAGCTTTTTCACCGACGAAAAAGGAATGTAAGCCTTCTTTATCTACAGGATTAAAAAAGTTTTGTAGAAAAGCTCCATCTCTCATTAAGCCTGATCGATAGATATTACCGGCATCGCGATTAGCAGCTTCCATTGAAAGAGCTGTAGACTTTTGAGTGTCGCGATCTTTGCCATTCCGGCCAAACATCATTTCGTAATCTTGGAGAGGTGCTTTGGTTTGCTCTTGGTATTGAGCATAAACTCGGCCAATAAAAGAATTGGGCTTATCCGCTGGATCATAAAAATAAGTACTCTCTAAAATTGGAAACTCGCTAATTAAAGATTCCAGCTGCATCTCGGCTGCTTGTTCACGAAGCTTATCCCAACGTTCACGAGGTACATTGTTTTTTGTCAGAACACTGCCTAATCGTTTTTGAAATTCATCACGCACCCATTTAAGCCGCTGAGGTGCTTGGGCAACTCCGGTTTGTAAAGATAAGTAATCAAAATTTTGTCGAGCCCAGAGTTGATACGAAGTGAGAGCTTCAATCACTTCTTCAGCTTGAGCGGCAGCTTCGGTCACGGCATGAGAATTCGGTCGCTCCCCATTGGCGCTTGGAGCAAAATATTTTTGCCAATCTTTACCGTAAATCGTTAAGACGAGACCTTCTCTCCCCGCCATCTGCTGAGCCGAAGACAAGAATTGAGCTGTCATTTTAAGATACAGAGGATCTTTTGAATTTAAGATCGCTCTAAAATCTCCCAGTGTCATCGGTTGACCGTTTACCACGAAGAAAGCTTCATCCCATCCGTAACGTTTATACAAAAATTCTAAGGCCGTAAGTTGCGGTAAGGTCCACGAGTGATCAATAGAAAGTTCTTCCTTAAGTTTGTCTGAACGCTTGGTTAGACATTCATCAAGATTTTGAAGTTGCCTTAAGACTTCTTGAGAATCTTTGGCTTTCAAACGATCTTGAACTTTCATTTTTTTGGAATGTCTTTTGATCGCACGATAATCTTTTAAGCTCACCGCTTTTACTTCGTTGCCCGGAAATGCAAAGGCTTGTGAGCAATCTTGATTCTTTGTCCAACCTAAATTTTCAAATGAAATTCCAGGTGCAAGACGTTGAATATGGCTGATCGCTTCTAAAATTTTTGGCTTTTGATTCTGAAAATCTTTCCAGTCGCGAAAGAAAATCAAAGGAAATTCATCAAAGGCATTAGCGAGCTTCGATTCAAATTCAAAGACTTCTCGAGCTTTGGCGTCAATCTCAGCGGCCGAAAGACGCTCAATTTTTCCTTTAGCATCTACTGAATCAATATTATTTTTAGCAATATCAAAATCACTTATATAATCTTTGATAAAAGATAATTGGATCAACTCATCGAGTGAATAAAGAGAAATGATTTCACCTGCACGAACGGTGAGTTCTTTAGAATACGGACTCAATAATTTTTCTGCTAAAAGATGTTTAATTTGATCTTCACGACGAGAATAAATCTGAGGAACATCTACCGTAGTCGCATAATTCAATCCGAGGTGAAGCGGCGTACCTGCAGGAACAGGCTTATCAAAACCCGTCACTTGTTTTAACGGATAGGCATCCGCCCCCTTCCAATCTCGCTTGTTGAGTTCTTCGTCTGAGATAAAACGCTCGCGATACGATTGCCAATCGATAGGTCCATTTTTAGGATCTGATAAATATTCAAAAGATTGATTTTGCATCGCGCGAATTTGATCATCGATGCCGGCTCCGTAATAAAGTGAATAAGCCAGATCTTCTTTCTTACTCTCGATGAATTTTTCGAGATCTTCTTTTTCGCTTTGATAAAGTTTTAATTCTTTTTCTTTCGCTTCATTTTGTTTTGCTTCGTCCTTTTCGCGTTTTTGAATCTGTTCAAGAACAGGATCTTGATTGGGCATAGCTTGAGAGGCGTGATTGAGAAGCTCTTGCATATCGGCTGCTTGCTTTGCAGGAAGGGGCTTGAGATTCAAAATTTCAGAGGAACAATAAGGTGGTGATTCAGCTAAAAGCAGCGAAGGCAATGACATGATGAGCATAAGCGCGCATGAAAAAAGATAAAGTTTAAGCCTTAAACTAGCTCCACCCATAGATAAGTAAATAGGAATGCAATTTCTAAGCCTATTTAAGTGCTTCAATCTACTTGGTTTTTTAACAGCGTCCGCAATTTTTGCGTACTAAAATAGGGCAATAAAAAAGCCGCTTAGTTTTCACTAAGCGGCTTTTGAGATGATGATCTTTTTGAGAGATCGTAAATCTAAATCTTATCGAAGACCAAGAAGCGAAGGAGCGCAGTTTGCTCCGAATTCATTGGCTTCTTTCTCAGAAACTCTACCAGTACTTACTAAAAACTTTCTAATATCAGCAATAACGCTTTCGAGTTTAACTGCACCTTTGCCTACTTGAGATTTTAAGTATTCGACTACGCGAGCGTAAATCATTTTAACACCTGAGAGAACTGCTGAATCTGTTCCCCAGCTGTTGATCGTTTTTTGTGCGCCTTCAGTGCTGAATTCTAAGCCCGCATTTTTAGCAGCGAGAACAACAGCATCAGCGGCAGCAAAAGCTTCACCTTTTTTAACAGTTAAATCTGCTTCATAGCGAGTTTCAAGAGCTGATCGCTCAGCAGTCGAAAGAGCATCAAAGGCAGTTTGATCGAGTTTAGCAAACTCACGCATATCGGCTAATCGAGCTTGTTGTTGATCTACAACTTCTGCAGTGGATCCAGCGATTCTGCGAGCTGTTGCGATATCAGCAACCACAGATGCATTCGTTGTTCCGCCACTTGTGATTTCACAAGCTCCGCCTTTTGCAGCAGCAAGACCTAAACCACCGATTCCACCAATTCCCATAGGAGCTGGACTTCCGGCTTTGTATTGACCAGGCATTTGAGATTCAATTCTAGTAGGACCATTTGATCCAGATCGAGGACCATTGGCATTCATTTCTTTTAAGAAAGCTCCAACTTCTGCTTTTGAAGTTTCTGCAGAATTTCCATGTCGCTCAGTGAATTGTCGCTCTAATTCGCGAGCTCTTTCACCTTCGATTCCACGTTCTTTAAGTTCTCGTCTTAATTCTTCTATTCGGCCTTTTTCAGCCGCTGGTCGCTCAAGTGTTTTTTGAGCAAAAGCTGAAGTCGATACGAGTCCGAAGACTGCGACCGCTTGAATTGTTAATCCTAAAATTCGTTTTGATTTCATGTTCATCATCTCCTAATTAATAACCTGTTTTTAACCTCAGAAACCCTCTCAAAATGTATCAATAACGCATTACGTTAAACATACTAGCTGCCATTCTGTCAACGGAGTCTATTCCATTAACATAAGGCATTTTGAGACGCTTAAAGCCTCTGCCACTTTGAACTTAGTGCAAAGGTCGTGCCAAATCACTACAGGCTAAAAAGCCGTTAAAAGCCTTTTATAGAAAGTGCCGAAAGTTACACCGCAAAACTGTCCAATGCTCGCCTCTGAAAACTGCGACATGAACTCCCAGGAAGAGGAGCAAGTTTAAGATTTGGAGCGCATAGATTTTTATCTTCTGCGAGCTTCGATAAGTTCAATGGCTTTTTCGAGACTCAAATCGTCCGGCTGAATTTCTTTGGGAATCGAAGCATTGATTTTGGCACATTTCACATAGAGACCGTAGGGTCCGTTGAAAATTTCGATAGGTTTTTTTTCAATCGGATGTTGGCCGACCACTCTAAGCGCAACTGCCTTCGAGCGACCGCGAGTTCCGCGCGTCCGGGGCTCAGCAAAAATTTCAATCGCACGATCGAAGTTTACATACAAAACATCGTCTTCTTTTTTGAGCGATCGATATTCAGGTTTTTCTAAGCCCGCACCAGATTTGACAATATAAGGACCAAATCTTCCAAGTCCTGCCGAAACTTTATGTCCCTCTTTGTCGGTGCCGAGCACTCGAGGCAAATTCAAATAACCAAGTGCATCGGTCAAACTCAGCTGCGAAGGATCCACACCCTTAGGCACCACCGAGCGTTTTACTTTTGGAATTGGTTTTTCTTCAGGAACTTCAGCAGCTGCTTCTAAAACTTCTCCAGTCTCTGGATCAATTTTTTGAGCATCCACTACTTTTTTGGATTTCTTTTTCTTTGGTTTTGGAGCGGCCTTCGCGGCATCAGCATCTTCAGCTTCGCCAAGTTGTAGATAGGGACCATAGCGACCCGTCATTGCGTAAACTTTTTTTCCACTCACAGGATCAACGCCTAAATGCGGAGGCCCGTCTTTTTTCATTTGGATGAGTTTGTCGATCGTCTTCAATTCTAAATCCGCAGGAGCAATGTCCTCGGGAATCGAAGCGCGAATGGATTCATCCGAGCCCGCTTGTTTTTGCGCAAGATAAGGACCGAATCTTCCAATGCGAAATTCAACATCTGGAAAAGTCTCGATTGCAATCGCGCGAGATTCATCAGGGTCGATTTTCTTTTCACGAGTTTCGATTTGAGAACGAAGTCCGTTCTTTTTGTCCGAATAAAAATCTTTTAAAAATTCTAGATAAGGTTTCTTACCTTCAGCAATTTCATCCAGAGTTTCTTCCATCGAGGCTGTGAATTTAAGATCCACCAATTCTGAAAAATGTTTTTTAAGTAAATTCACGACTGCAAAAGCGGTGAAGGTCGGAACCAATGCATTCGCAAGTCGGCGCACATAGCCGCGATCGATAATCGTTGAAATAATCGAAGCGTAAGTGGAAGGTCGACCGACACCCTCTTTTTCTAAAGTCTGAACTAAACTCGCTTCTGTAAATCGTGCAGGTGGTTTGGTTTCGTGCTCGGTGACTTCGGATTTTTGAAGTTTCAAAGCTTCGCCGGCTTTGACTTCGGGCAATAAAACTTCGCGCTCTTCGAGAGCGGCTTCGGCATCATCCTGGCCTTCGACGTAGGCACGCAAAAAGCCTGGAAAAATAATCCGAGTGCCGGTGGCTTGAAACTCGGCGTGTTTATGTCTCTCGGGAGCCGAAGGATTTTGGGCGTCTATATTAATAGAGAGATTGAGAAGTTTGGCGTCGGCCATTTGAGTAGCGACGGTTCGCTTCCAGATCAAATCGTAGAGTGAAAATTCAAGTCCACTTAAGCCGGTTTCTTGCGGAGTGGGACAAACGGTTCCCGCAGGTCGAATCGCCTCATGAGCTTCCTGAGCTCCTTTAGATTTTGAAGCGAATTGTCTGGGGCCATCGCTCAAATGATCTTTGCCATACAAACTTTCGATTTGTCTTCGCGCCGCACTTAAAGCTTCGGACGAAAGATTCACCGAATCGGTACGCATATAGGTGATGAAACCTTTTTCGTAGAGACCTTGCGCCACTCGCATTGCATCGCGAGCACTTAATCCCAACTTTCGGTTCGCTTCTTGTTGAAGTGTCGACGTAATAAAAGGAGGAGCGGGTTTTCGAGTCAGAGGTTTTTCATTTACTTCTCTCACCGTCCACTTTGCGCCTGCTAAAACTTTTTCTAAATCATCCGCCTCTTTTTTGAGGAGCAAATAAATATCTTTTTTCTTCGACTCTTCGATGGCGCCGGTATGTTCATCGAAATCTTTTCCGGTGGCGATTCGCTTTTCGCCTAGACGAATGAGTTTCGTTTCGAGATCGCCTTTGGCCGCTTTAAGATCGGCCAAGATGCCGCAGTAAATTCCTTTTTTAAATCGAATGCGCTGCTCTTCGCGCTCGACAATGAGACGAGTCGCTACTGATTGCACTCGTCCAGCACTTAAACCGTAAGCAATTTTTTTCCAAAGCAGCGGAGAAAGAGAATATCCATACAGTCGATCGAGAATGCGGCGCGATTCTTGAGCGCGTACAAGATTGGTATCGACTTCTCTAAAATTTTGAAGCGCTTCCGAAATAGCTTCCTTGGTGATTTCGTGGAAGACCATCCGCTTAGTCGTCACTTTAGGCTGCAAAACCTCGACAAGGTGATGGCTGATACTCTCTCCTTCACGGTCCTCGTCCGTTGCGAGAATCAATTCATCAGATTCTTTGAGCAGATCTTTGAGATGCTTGATGATCTTGGTTTAGCCCGAAGGAATAATATAGAGAGGGGTAAAATTATCGTCGACGTTGATGCCGAGATTCGCCCATTTTTCTTTTTTATACTTCTCAGGAATCTCTTTGGCCGAAGACGGCAAGTCCCGAATATGGCCCACACAGGCCTCAACGTGATAGTTCGCGGGCAAGAATTTGCGGATGGTTTTTGCCTTGGTGGGAGACTCCACAATCACAAGGCATCGCAGCTCGCTGGATTTTGCTTTTATTTTTTCTTTGGCTTTTGCGCCTGTTTTCGCCATTACTTTCACCAGTTTATTGGATCAATGATCCAGTTACGAGTTTAAAATTTATCGAGATCTATTAGAAAAGGTAAAAAGCCTTATGACGCAAGAAGATTTTTTAGTTATTGGAGCTGGACTTGCCGGCAGCGAAGCTGCACTCACCCTTGCGAACGCTGGAGCTCGAGTAAAAATTTTCGAACAAAAACCAAAAGTTTTTTCAGCTGCGCATAAATTACCCGGAGCTGCTGAACTCGTCTGCAGTAATAGCTTGAAGTCCACCGAACTAAGTTCGGCGCACGGACTTTTGAAAGAAGAACTACGACTTTTAAATTCTCCACTCATTGAGCTTGCACATCAAGCAAGAATTCCTGGCGGTAAAGCTTTAACGGTCGAAAGAGAAAAATTTTCGTCATTAGTGACGACGGCGTTAAAATCTCACCCGCTTATTACTTTTTGCGAAGAACAAGTGAGTGAGCTGCCCGAAGATAAAAAAACTTTGATTGCCTCAGGACCACTCACGTCGGATGGTCTCATTAAAAATATTTTAAAAATCTGTAACGATGATGGTCTGTATTTTTACGATGCGACTTCGCCGGTGGTTTATTTGGAATCCCTCGATATGGAAAAATTATTTTGGGCGAACCGATGGGATGCTTCAGGCCTAGATGAAAGCAAAGATGATTATTTAAATTTGCCGCTTAACCGAGAAGAATATTTAAAGTTTCGCGAAAATGTTTTAGCGGCCGAGAAAACGGAAAGTCATATCGCCGGAGAAGAGCTCGCTTATTTTGAGGGATGCTTACCAATCGAAGAACTCGCCAGGCGCGGTGAAGATACTTTGGCGTTTTCGTGTATGCGACCGATTGGTTTTCAATCTCATTTGCCAAAACGCGCTCATGCCGTCATTCAATTTAGGCGCGAGCGGGCGGCGGGAGAATTACTCAATATGGTCGGATTTCAAACGCGAATGAAATGGCCAGAACAAGAAAAAGTTTTTCGTCAGTTACCTGGAATGGAAAAAGCAGAGTTCGCGCGACTTGGCGCGATGCACCGAAATACATTTATTAACTCGCCTCTTCATCTGAATGAAAAACTTCAAATTAAACGAGCTCCGCATTTATTTATGGCGGGACAAATCACGGGCTCCGAAGGTTATACCGAAGCCATCGCGACAGGGCATTATGCGGCGATGGCTATGCTGGGAGCTGAAAATTTACCAGCGACAACGGCCATGCGGAGCTTGGTGCGTTATATGATCACCAGCGATCCAAAACATTTTCAGCCGATGAATTTTAATTTTGGCCTCTTACCCGAGCTTGGGTTTAAAATAAAAGAACGGGGTCAGAAAAAACAAACTAAGTCTGAGCGAAACCAAATTCGATCGGAGCGATCGCTGAAAGATTTAAAAGAATGGATAAGCGAACCGAAATCTCAAATGCCATTCAAAAATTCTTGGAGCAAAACAGCTTAGTCGAAAAATTTTCTCCGGATACTCACCGCGCCCATTCCGTTGACTTAAAAAGATTCGAAAAGTTTTTCAGTGAAAACTTCTCTGGTAAAATTTCGGATATAACTGCGGCAAATTGGATGAAATTCTGCAGCGAGATTTCTCGCAATTTAAAACCTAGCTCGGCGTCGCGCGCCCATTCAACCCATCGGAGTTTTTTTTCTTTTTTGGATGATAAGTTTGGAGAGAAAAAATTCACAGCACTGGAATTTCCAAGAATTCGAAAGGCTAGAAAACTTCCTGAAGTGCTTTCGTATGATGAAGTCGAACAAGTTTTGCAAGCGACGGGAACTTTAGGCGATCTACTGGAATTTCTTTATGATACGGGTTGCCGAATTTCGGAAGCCTGCCAAGTGCTCTGGAAAGATATCGACTCAAAAAATTCGACAGTAAAAATTAAAGGCAAAGGTAGAAAGTTTCGAGTCGTACCTTTGGCGCCGATTTTGCTGAAAAAAATTTTAAAGCGGCCTGAGAATGGAGATTTTGTTTTTCCATCGCTACGTGATGCGAATAAACCCATGAATCCGCGAGTGGTGCGAAGACTTTTAAAATCTTATTCGCAAAAAATAAAACTTCGAAAACATATTCATCCCCATTTGTTTAGGCACTCGGTCGCCACTCATTTACTCGATGAAGGTGCAGATTTAAGATTCATTCAAGAATTATTAGGACACAAATCTTTAACAACGACTCAGAAGTATCTAAGCGTCTCTAAGCAAAAACTCATGGAAGTTTTTGATCGCTCTCATCCGAGAGCTTAGGGAGCGGTCGTCCCCTGAAAGTTACCATCCCACTCTTTAAGAGGTTCGCAGATTTGATGGGGATGGTTGGCAATAAAATTCTGTAAAGCATGATAACGAGCATTAAATAAATCAGCTTTTTCTTCAGCTAAAGTTTTGACCGCACCATCGGGTAGGAAATAAGGATTAAATCCAAAACTTTTTCCTCGAGGCGGAACGAGTTTTCCGCTCACTTCGCCTTTAAAAATAAAAATTTTCCCATCTCTATGAACTCCTAAATAGCAAATGAAGACGGCCGATTTTCCGATATGTGAATCAAGAGTATCTAAAGACCAGCGAATATTCACTCCGAGATCGGCGCCTTCAACATCGAGAGAGACATCATCGACAATGACATTTTCAAATTGAGAAGCTTTAAATCGAATCACGGTAATGGGATCACTTTGAGGCTCAGGGAGACTTTTTTGAGTCGCTTCGACTGCGACATGCCGAGAATAATCAGCAAAAAATTTTTGAAATTCTGCGAGTTTCCCCGGGTTACTTGTATTAACGAAAATCTTATTCTCCAAGCTTTTCACGACCTTAAGAATTTGCCGATCTTCTGCCTGAAGTCCAGCGCGCCTGGCCTTAAAATTGCATAGAAAAGTATCAGGAGAAGTCTGTGGATAAAGGTGACCTCTTAAAAATTTTACTCGGTATTGCCATTTCTTATGGAGCACTTATTCAGGCAACCTTCGCGTTTCGTCCTCACGAATGTCAGATCGTCAGCCGAATTGGAAACGTCGTCGGCATGGAAATGCCAGTCGAAAAAAACGTCCCCGAATTGGATAAGAAAATTACAAAAACAGCCAATGCTTTGAGCCCGCAAAAAGTAAAAGAACTTTTTAAGATTCCAACTTTAAAAATTCAAATTCTTGCGATGACTTCTCAAACAGCGAGTCGCCTCTCAGGAATGAGTCAGGCTTTGAAAGTCTATCCAAAGGACGTATCGGATCCACAGTTTGAATCTCTGCCTTTATTTGAACAACTTAAAAGCCTTGAATTCGCCTTAGATCAGCTTCCTAAAGACTCAGGTCAGCGAAATTTAGCCCAAATTCAATATGAGCGTCTCATCCATCGCCTCATTTTAGAAACAATCTATGCGCCGAAGCCGAATGAAGCTCAAATTGACGCGCTGCTTCGCCACTTAGAAAATTAATTTTCAATTACAATAAAAGGTGATGTCTCACCCATCCGATGCGCTGCAGAAACGTGTCGCTCCTAAAGATATTACCGAGGGGCTCACTGCTGAAGAATATTTTCTTTGGTCGCGGCTGCAATCTGAAATCGATGTTAAAGATTTACTTCCCCTCTGCCCATGGTCAGAAGATGAGACATTAAAAAAATTGGAATCTTTGATTCAAAAAAATTCGGCACAATGGGTAGCAGCTTCTAGTAAAAAAAATTCATTTAAATCTTCAGCAGACTTTTCGAATGTCTTAGATGAAGAAGATAAAAATCCAGAGCTTAAAAAATTAGATCGTGAGTTTAGACTTTCGGTTCTTGTGAAAGAGTCAGAGCTCGAAAAATTGAATCACTACGAAATTTTAGAAGTTTATGCTCGAGCCACAGAAAAAGAACTTAAAGAAAGTTATTTAAAGATTTCTAAAAAATTTCATCCTGATCGATTTTTTTCTAAAAACTTAGGCGCTTATAAAAAGAAATTGGATCTCATTTTTTCGAAAATTCAAAAGGCCTATGGCGTTCTTAAAAATCCCATTGAAAGAAAAGCTTATGATCAACGACTTTCAATTCAAAGCCCTAGCCCCGAAACTCCAGCCGCAAAGCCCAAGAAAAAAATTCTTGATCCGGAAATTCAAAAAATTGGAAAAGCCGAGCATTATTATAAGGCTGGGTTGGCTCAGCAAAAAGAGAGAAATTATTTAGCAGCCGGAAATTCTTTCGCCCTCGCCTTTCAGATGAATCCTTCCCGCGATATTTACAAAAAAGCTTACGAGCAAATGAAGCCGCTCATGGCCAAAGAAAAAGGCAAACAGACTTTAGAGAACGCGAAAATTAAATTTGAAAATTTGGGAGCTTCCAAAGAAATTTTATCCATGGTCGAGGAAGTTTTACATTCAGATCCGGGCTTAGCAGATGCACAACTTTTCTCAGGCAAATTGATTTTAGATTTAGGCATCACCGAAAGAGTTCGTGACGCAAAAGAACGTCTGCTTCGAGCAAAAGCAGTTCTTTCTAAAGATCCCGAAGCCAGCTTTCAGCTGGGGCGAGCGTATCTTGCTCTTGGGGATTTCAAAGCGGCCGAAAAAGAATTTGAAGAAACACTCAAACGAAATCCAAGTCATCTCTTAGCAAAAAAACAATTGGATAAACTTCAGGATCGCTAGAGAATAACGTATGGCAGAAATTGTTTTAGGAATTGATCTCGGCACTACTTATTCTTGCGTCGCTGTGATGGAAGGAAACACGCCTCGCGTACTAGAGCAAAAGGGTGGTTATCGCACTTTGCCATCGGTCGTCGCTTTTAATCCCGATACTTCCTCCATGGTTGGACATATTGCAAAAAGACAGGCGGTCACCAATGCGGAGAATACGATTTATTCTGCGAAACGGCTGATCGGAAGAAATTTTCAATCGAGTGAAGTAGAAAAAGCCGTAAAATCTGTCCCTTATAAAATTGTTCAAGGCCCAAACCGCGATCCTCGCATTCATGTCTTTGGAAAAAACTATCCCATTCAAGAAATTTCCGCTCTCGTTTTGAAGCAAATCAAAGCCATCGCTGAAGAAGCTCTTCATGTAAAAGTAGAAAAAGCAGTGATCACCGTTCCCGCTTATTTTTCAGATGGACAGCGCCAAGCTACGAAGGACGCCGGTGTGATTGCAGGTCTAGAAGTTTTACGAATCGTCAATGAGCCTACAGCGGCAGCGCTTGCGTTTGGATTTCAGAAAAAATTACAAAAAAAAGTCGCCGTCTATGATTTAGGTGGTGGAACTTTTGATATTTCAGTTTTAGATATCAGCAGCGACGCCTTTGAAGTTTTGGCGACAGCTGGAAATACTTATTTAGGTGGAGAAGATTTTGATCAAAAGATTATCGAATTCGTCGCGAACAATTTTGAAAACGAACACTCCTTTGATTTGAAACAAGATAAAATGGCGCTGCAACGACTAAAAGATGCGGCAGAGTCTGCGAAATGCCAACTCTCCTCCACACTTGAAACGGAGATCAATTTACCTTTCGTTACCACGGTTAAAGGCGAATCAAAGCATCTCAAAACAAGTTTGCAACGAGTGGATCTCGAACGGTTAACGGAGTCTTTGATCGACGAGACGATCAAAATTTGTGGATCGGCTCTCGATATGGCGGCTTTAAAGATAGCTGATATTGATGATGTTATTTTAGTAGGTGGGATGACTCGGATGCCGCTCGTGCAGCAAAAAGTAAAAGAATTTTTCGGAAAAATTCCTGCAAAAAATGTTCACCCAGACGAAGCTGTTGCACTAGGTGCGGCGATTTTGGGTCAAACACTTATGCAAGAAGAAGCTCCGATCATGCTTCTCGATGTCACTCCCTTTAGTTTGGGAATTCGAACGGCGGGAGGGTTTTCGACAACACTCATTCAAAAAAATTCCACGATTCCCACCGAACAAAGTCATGTGTTTACGACAGTGACCGACGGACAGCGCTCGGTAAAAATTCAAGTGCTTCAAGGTGAAAGTCGTTTAGCTTCTGACAATTCTTTACTCGGTGAATTTACGCTGACCGATATTCCTGAAGACAAAGCAGGAGTTCCCGAGGTTGAGGTAAGCTTCTCAATCGATTCAAACGGCATCGTCCAAGTTTCTGCGAAAGATCGTAAATCAAAGAAAGAACAATCGATTGTCGTAACCGCTACCTCGACTTTATCAGACGAAGAGCGCGAACAACTCTCTCTCGAATTTGAAAAGAGTGATGAACTTGGAATCAAAGCCAGCAAATGAACCGAAGATTTTGCTTCAAACCGACGATTGGATGATCGTTGAAAAGCCCTCTGGCTATCATAGCGTTCGCGGAAAATCAGTAGACGCCCCCACCATCGAGGATTGGCTACTTGAAAAATTTCCTATTTTAAAAAATCTCGCCGAAGCTGGCCTCGTTCACAGACTGGATCAAAAAACTTCAGGATGTTTATTCGTCGCGAAAAGCCAAAATATTTTTGAAGATTTTCAAAGACGTTTTCGAATTGGTAAGGGAATTCAAAAAATTTATTTAGCACTCGTCAGCGGAGGGAATTTTTCTGATGCGAGATTTGAATTTTATTTTTCGTCACGATACAAAGGCTCCAAAAAAGTGACGGTGAGTTTAGATGGTCCTGCTCGAGAGCGCGGGCACTGCGAATGGAAAACGATTACTACGAAAAATGATTTTAGTTTGCTTGAAGTTCAACTTCACGGTCCCGGAAAACGCCATGAAATTCGCGCGGGTCTCGCTCATCTTCAACATCCGATTGTCGGCGACGAACTCTACGGAGGAATTTCTTCTGCCATTTTTGGACTGCACGCCTGGAAACTCAGTTTCGATGGAGTGAGTGTCGAGTCGCCTAGACCCGCCGGTTGGAAGGCCCTACTCTAACTTTTTTGCGGCTTTTTGCGCAAAATTCAGATGTTTTATGATTGCAAAATTCTTCTAAGCGATTAATTTCACTATGATTTTTTGATAAATCGAATTGGCACTTAAATTGCTCCATATTCAATTAAAGGTTTGGAATGACTAAAAGTTTTAAGAAATCTCTCTTTCTTGTGAGCGCTTGTTTAGCATGCTCTACTTTTTTTACATTTCCTCTTCTGGCGGAAGTCTGCCCAGAAGTTTCCGCCAAGATCGGAGCTTCAGAAGACTCTGCCTCATCTCGCGTTGTCGTGATGACTGACTTCATGATGCCTGTTCCTTTGGAGAAGGTTAAAGCGACCCCTCTTCCCTATATCGAAAATGCTTTGAAAGTTCTGAAGCGAGCTGTGCCGGCCGCCCCCGAAGTCACGAATAAGTCTTCTGCAGAATATTTAAAATTTTTAAAAATACGTCGAGAAGCTCTCATTAGACGTGG
Organism: Deltaproteobacteria bacterium; assembly: GCA_017302715.1. Taxonomy (GTDB): domain Bacteria; phylum Bdellovibrionota; class UBA2394; order UBA2394; family UBA2394; genus JAFLCD01. The sequence continues at coordinate 15,503 of JAFLCD010000006.1, read as the reverse complement.
GAATGCGCTGGAATTAATTAATAAAATTTACTCAGAAGTTTCAGAATTTAAAAATCCACCTGATGAAATATGGCGAGAACGAAGAGCTGATATTAAAGAATCGCTGAGCTTGTTGATGATTGGAAAAGATCCCGTCTTAAAACATTGGGCAATGCAAGTGCATCAGGGAATCTTAGATCCGTTTCAGCGCTCCACCATTGAACTTGCAGATATAGATAGAAATCTCGCGGAAAATTCAGCTCCAAGAATTTCAGATGCCGACACCTCCACATTTTCTCCAACTAAATCAGGAACAATCTGGTTCGATAAAAGTCCAGTAAATCCTTAAGCAAAACGCTTAAGCGCGAGACATATATTCGCCGGTTTCCGTATTCACAATAATGGACTCACCTTCATTGATAAATGCGGGCACACCGACTTGAATGCCGGTCTCTAAAGTGGCAGGTTTCAAAACATTCGTCGCGGTTGCATTTCGGATTCCAGGTTCAGTGGCCGTCACTTTTAAAGTCACACGGGGAGGAAGCTCAATGGAAATCGCCTGTTCTTCGATAAAAGAAACCATCACCTTCATATTAGGAAGAAGGTATCCGGCCATCTCGCCGATCTGATCTTTTTGTAAAAAAATCTGCTCGTAGTTTTCCTGATTCATGAAAACAAAGGCGTCGCCCTCTTGATAAAGATATTCAAGCGACAAAAAATCCACATTCAGCTTTTCAACCGTATCATCCGCGCGAAAACGATTGCTCACGTTTGCGCCCGTTTTTACATCCTTCATTTCAACCTGCATCATGGCGCGCAAATTTCCTGGCGTATGGTGGGTCGAAGTTAAAACTCGTACAACTCGATCACGAAATCGAATGACATAACCTTTGCGGATATCGGTGGCTTTAATGTTCATAAGCTCTGAAGATGGCCGCAAGGCGAAAGGTCTGTCAATGTCGCCACTTGATCATTTTTGGGAATTCCATAAGTCTAGCAGCCTATGTCATTCTCCGTCGAAAAAATCGCCCAACTCGCTTATTTAAGCCTGACCGACGACGAAAAAAAATCTTTTGATACTCAATTTAAGGGCATTTTAAGTTACGTCGATCAGTTGCAAAAAGTTCCGATGTCGGCCGAAGAAGCAAAAGCTATGGGCGAATTTCATATTTCCTCGGCATTTTACAAACAACTTGGCTTAAGCCCCTCCATCACTTTGCGAGATGAAGATCAAATGGAAGAGGTAAACTCACTGACACTGACGAATGAAGAGGCGCTTTCAAATGCTCCGCAAACAGGTGGTATCCCGGGCGAACTTTTATTCGAAGTACCTTCGATTATTTCAAAATAGAGAATTTAAATGGGTAGACTTTCACAATTACGCGACGATCTTAAAAATAAAAAAATTCGGCTGACTGAGGTCTACGACGATTTGATCGTGAAAATTAAAACGCGAAATCCTCAAGTAAACGCGTATCTCGAAGTTTTTGAAGAAGAGATGCGAGCTCGTACAAAAATTTTAGAAACAGAAGCTTCTGAAGCGGCTCCTTTAGCTGGTCTGCCTATTGGCATCAAAGACATGATCTCGATGAAAAATCATGTAGTCTCCGCATCGAGTAAAATTTTAGAAGGCTATCGCGCGCCTCGATCGGCGACAGTCACCGAAAAATTAAAAAAAGCAGGCGCGATTTTTACGGGAAGACTGAATTGCGATGAATTCGCGATGGGATCTTCGAATGAAAATACTTCGTTTGGCGCCGTCAAAAATCCTGTTGATCTCGCTCGCACAGCCGGAGGTTCGAGTGGTGGATCCGCAGCCGCGGTTGCCGCTGAACTTTGCGTAGGTTCTCTTGGCACTGACACCGGAGGAAGCATTCGTTTACCCGCCGCGTTTTGTGGAATTGTGGGAATGAAACCTACGTATGGTCGCGTTTCAAGATCCGGAGTAATTGCCTTTGCAAGTTCTCTCGATCAAGTCGGGCCATTCGCTGATGATGCACTCGACTGCGCTGAAATTTTGCAAGTGATTGCAGGTCGCGATGCTCGCGATTCAACGACGATGCCAGTGCCCGTAGAAAATTATGTGGCCGCTGCAAAAAACGGCAGTTTAAAAGGTTTAAAAATCGGACTTCCGAAAGAATATTTTATTTCAGAAGGTGTTTCTCCTGAAATTGTAAAACAAACTCAAGCGGCAATCGAAGTTTTTAAAAAAGAAGGCGCCACGATCAAGGAAGTTTCAATTCCCCACACTGAATATGGAATCGCTGTCTATTATTTAGTCGCCACTGCAGAAGCCGCGAGCAATCTTTCGAGATACGATGGCATCCGGTACGGAAAACGCGCCAAAGATTTTGCATCGATGAAAGATCTCATTATCAAAACTCGCTCCGAAGGTTTTGGAGCCGAAGTCAAACGCCGCATCATGCTCGGCACCTTTTCTTTAAGTTCAGGTTACTACGATGCGTATTACTCAAAGGCGCAATACGTTCGCTCGAAAATTCAAAATGAATTTTTAAATGCTCTTAAAGAAGTGGATGTTTTATTTGCGCCCGTTACCACGTCGACCGCTTTTAAAATTGGTGAAAAAGTAAATGATCCACTCGCGATGTATTTATCGGATATTTTTACCGTCTCGATTAATTTAGCGGGGGTTCCGGCGATCGCGTTTCCGATCGGTCACGACTCAAAAGGTTTACCGATTGGCGGACAATTTATCGGAGGCCCATTTCAAGAGGCCAAACTTTTAGCGGCAACAGCTGGATTTGAAAAAGCTCATCCGATCACGAAAGCGAAACTCGCATGTCAGTAATTAATAACGAAGACGTCGAAAAAGTTCTGAAAAAATTTGAGCCCGTGATGGGACTCGAAGTTCACGCACAACTTAAAACCACCACCAAGCTTATGAGTGCCGCGAGCAATCAATTTGGCTCGTCTCCCAATACAGCCGTCTCTACCATTTGCACTGGAATGCCAGGCGCTTTGCCTGTGCTCAATAAAAAGGCAGTGCAGATGGCGCTTCAAGCAGGACTCGCTTTGGATTGTGAAATTCAAAAGCGTTCTGTTTTTTCGCGTAAGCATTATTTTTATCCTGATTTACCAAAAGGCTATCAAATCTCTCAGTACGATCGTCCCTATGCTCTTAAAGGAGCCGTGCAATTTTATTTGAATGGAGAAAAAAGAAAAATTGCGCTCACTCGAATTCACCTAGAAGAAGATGCCGGAAAAAATCTACACTTCGACGATCGGGGCGTAAGTTTAGTTGATCTCAATCGCTCAAGCGTTCCACTCATTGAAATTGTTTCTGAGCCTGAGATTCGATCGACGGCTGAAGCAGCCGCATACTTAAAAGCTTTGCGACTTGCGCTTCGCTACCTCGATATCTGCGAAGGAAATCTAGAAGAAGGAAATTTTAGATGCGACGCCAATATTAGTTTACGTCCTCGAGGCGAACAAAAATTTGGAACTCGAGTGGAACTTAAAAATATCAACAGCTTTAGAAATTTAGAGCGCGCGATTACCTATGAAATTTTACGCCAAGCCGATCTTTTAGACTCTGGCGGAAAAATTACTCAAGAGACTCGGCTCTGGGATGCTGATCAAAATAAATCTATTTCTATGAGGTCTAAAGAAGAGGCCGCCGATTATCGCTATATGCCTGAACCCGATTTGCTTCCGCTTGAAATAGTAGAGAGAGATATCGAGGATATTCGAAAAAAATTACCGGAGATGCCGATCGCTAGAATGGATAGATTCATTCGAGATTATGGGCGAAATATTTATGATGCCGATGTGCTTACGGCCTCAAGTTCGCTTGCGGATTATTACGAAACGGTTTCAAAAGCAATTCAAGATCCTCAACTCGCCTCGACTTTTATTCAAACGAATGTGCTCGCACATATTGCGAATGTTGAAACGGATATCGAAACGTTCTTTCCCGATGCAAAAGCGCTTTCGGATCTGCTGCTTAAAATGAAAGATAAAACTTTGTCGCTCAATCTCGCCAAAGAAGTTTTTGAAATCATGATGGCCGAGAAGAAACCGGCAGCTCAAATTATTTCAGAAAAAGGAATGGCTCAGGTGAGTGATGACTCGGCTCTTCTTGCCGTGATTGAAAAAGTCATCGCGGAAAATCCAGGTCAACTTGCAGAACTCAAAGCTGGAAAAGATAAACTCTTTGGATTCTTTATGGGCCAATGCCAAAAAGCTCTCGGCGGAAAAGGTAATCCCGCTACGCTTAAAGAACTGCTCGAGAAAAAATTAAAAGGCTAAATTACTTTTTAGCATCTTCTGGAGTGGGCTCAAGTAGATCCTCATTCTCTTCCACGCGTTGATCAATTCTTTCTCCTGAAGGTTGAAAGCCGCCTAACTTTGTTTTTGGGTTTCGAAGTTCACCGACACCGCGAGCTTTATGTCCACCTTCCGTGTAGCGAATCGCACCTTTAAAGGAATTCGAGGAACCTGCTCCAATAATTCCCTTCATCTCAACCTGAGGATATTTTTCGGCTCTTAATTTTTCTAAATTTTTTAAAGCTGCATCTACTTCCTTCATAAAATCAGAGAGCTGAGCCTCCGAATTGACTTCTTGCTTTTGAGCCGGATTGAAATCGACTTTAATATCTTTACTCATCTCATTATAAAATCTTTCACTTAGGGCCTTAGGTGAGGGCATCAGATCGTCTGCAAGCATCTCTGCACCCTCGTCAGAAGCTTGAATGATCACCACTCCGTCTTCTCCGCGGATATTTCCTTTCAGATCGAGATAATAAGCAGTGCCGTCGCTTAGATTATTATTCTTCTTAAGACTTTCGGTCAGCGCTTCAAGCTGAGAAGCATTTACGAAATTTTTATCTATCTTCATCAGCTGACCAAAATTGCGAAACGCATAAAGGTCATGATTTTGATTTTCGTAAATGGCAATCGAAGGCGATCGCTCAATGGTGTAGTCGATATGAGACAAACCATTTAAAATATAAGGCAGAAAAATAAAAGCTGTAGATCTTGCAAGAAAAGAAACTTCGCCGACCAAACTCAATTTCTCTCTCTGATTATTTTCTAAAATAATATCCATCGTTGAACGAGCTCGATCCTCCAGAGGATGAGGCAAAGCTGGCACCTCTACAATTTTAGAAGAAGTTTTTGGCAGATCCTCTGAATCCGCGAGAGCCGCTTGCGTTAATCCAGTCATGGTTAGAAAAATGAATATAAATAGAGATAAGTACTTTAAAAGTGGCTTCATAGGAGGTTTCCTTCAAACGTAAATATTGCAAGATATGTGCTGAGCTAAGTTGCTGATTTTTCTACCTCCTTCCTAAAAAAACTGCGACTTTCTTATGTCTAAATCTTCCAAACCCGCCTCATAAACCTTGGCAAGGACAAATTACCTGGTTTTTTTGCGAAGATAGGCAAAATTTCTTAGCATCATGGGCAAATCTCGCTAATCTGCTGATCGAGGGGAACGAATTATGGAAATGAATTTAGAATCTTCAGCCTCACAAGAATTTTCAAAGCGAGGAAATACTTCACAAATGAAATCATCAGCATCTGCATCTTCTTCAACAGAACGAAAACCTTACGGAAATAAACTCGGCAAAGTCATGTGGGTGAATGGAAAACTCGTGGCTTCAGAAGAAGTGACCGTGCATATCACGGCGCACTCTTTGCACTATGGCCTCGCCGCCTTCGAAGGTATTCGCGCCTATGAACTTAAAGATAAAAGCATCGGCATTTTTAGATGCCAAGATCATATGCAAAGATTTATCAATTCTTGTCACACCGGAATGCTTCCTCTTCAATTTTCTCTCGACGAACTTGTGGATGCTTGCAAACAAGCGGTTAAAAATGCGGGGCTCGGAGCTTGTTATTTGCGACCGATAGGATTTTTAGATGCAGGTCCGCTCGGTGTTTATTTTGATACCGAAAAACATCCATTCACCGTCGCGGTGATGACGATGGACTGGGGAAAATATTTAGGCGCCGATGCGATGGCCAAAGGCTCTCGTTTAAAAATTTCTTCTTTCACGCGACACCATCCTAATATTTCAATGACCAAAGCAAAATATACCGGCAACTACGTCAATTCGGTTATGGCCAAACTCGAAGCTCGTAAAATGGGATTTGATGAAGCGATTTTATTGGATACGGAGGGATATCTCGCTGAAGGTTCTGGAGAAAATTTATTCGTTGTCAAAAATAATAAAATTTTTACTCCGACATTAAGTTCGGTTCTTGAAGGCGTCACTCGAGATACGGTCTGCCACATTATCGAAGATATGGGATTGTCTTTGGTCGAAAGACGAATCACTCGCGATGAGCTTTACAATGCTGATGAGGCCTTTCTTTGCGGGACAGCCGCTGAAATCACTCCGATCGCTGAAGTGGATATGCGTAAAATCGGACCAGGAAAGCCAGGAAAATTGACGGGCGAAATTCAAAAGCGATTTTTTGATATCGTGACCGGAAATAATCCTAAATATACGTCTTGGATTACGAAGGTTTGACATAGGCCTTCAAGGACATCCAAAATAAGAGAGATGAGATCTCTTTTTTATGCGTCGTTTATTTTAAGCCTTTTATTTTTAACGGCATGCTCTACTCATAAGAAAGAATTGGTCACTAGTCAGGCTCCCAAAACCATTTTACAAACCCCTATCTCGGCACTCAATGCTCTGATTTTGAGTGAGCAGTTTTTGGAATGGCAAAAGGGATTTGGAATTCGCATTCGCGATCATCAACAGGGACTTCTAGTTACGGAATGGACTCAAGATACTCCGTTTGAGCGACATCGAATTACTCTGCGATCAACTGAAGATCCTCCCGGATCTGTTTTGTCAGTTCACTTTGCTCAAGAGATTTTTCAAAACGGCAAATGGACAGAAACTCCAACGACAGGTTTTTTAGAATCTCAGCTTTTATCTGAAATCGATACTTATCTGCAAAAAAGTCCAGCGATGCAGAGCCGGAAAAAATAATCATGGCGGATAAGGCTGATGCTGATCGAAAAGGAAAACAATTCGGCCGCTACCTTATTTTAGAACAACTCGCGACCGGCGGGATGGCGCAAATTTTTAAAGCGAAGACGGCGCAGTCTAGAATTTTTACTTTAAAAAAGATTCTTCCGGATTATTCAAGCAACGCCGACTTCATTAAAATGTTTTTGGAAGAGGCGAAGATTTCTCTCTCACTTAAACATCCAAATATTGTACGCGTTTTAGATTTCGGCCAACTTGAAGGCACTTACTATCTTGCGATGGAATTTGTCTTTGGACGAGATTTAGGAAATCTTCTGCGCTCATGCGCCGAGAAGAGAACTTTTATTCCGATGGACGTCGCCTGCTTGATCATCATGCAATGCGCGCGAGGCCTGGAGTATGCACATTCGATGACCGATTCGTTTGGAAAATCTCTGGGCATTGTGCATCGCGATATTTCTCCACCTAATATTTTAGTGAGCTATAACGGTGAAGCAAAAATTTTGGATTTCGGAATCGCAAAAGCAGTTCGTTCCACTTCTCGCGCGAGCACTCGATCAGGCGTTCTCAAGGGAAAATTTTCTTATATGTCTCCCGAGCAAGCTTTTGGAGAACCACTCGATCACCAAAGCGATATTTTCAGTTTAGGAATTGTTTTTCACGAACTTCTCACATCGAAAAGTTTATTTTATACCGAGGATGAAATTTCAACGCTGGAGAAAGTGCGAAAAGGAAATGTTCCGCCGCCAAGTAAAGTTCGCTCCGATATTCCGGCTGAGCTTGATCGGATTGTTTTGAAAACTTTAACAGCGAAGAGAAAAGGTCGCTATCAATCGGGCTCCGAGCTTAGCGAAGCCATTCGAGGGTTTTTGAAATCTTATTATCCAAGATCAGATGCGCGAACGGTTTCTAAGTTTTTGCGCACGAGCTTTCAGCAAGATTTTTCGAAGCGACAAAAGCAAGAGCAACTCGACGGATGGAAAGATACTCTTTCGCTCGGCGGAGCAGACGATGAAATTTTACTCGATCGAAGCTTCTCTGAATCCGATGCGCTTTCGACGAAGTCGTACACGGGCTCTCAAGAAATTAGTTGGTATCAGCGAATGCTTTACGATCCAAAGATTGCTGATCTTTGGAAAAAACGTGCGTCCATGGCAGCTCTGTTAATTGCACTGGGAGCGAGTCTTTTTATTTTCTTTAGAACAGAGACGATTTCGCGATTAACGGAAGCTTTTAAGACTTCTCCCACAAAAGTGATTGAAGAAACATCGGCACCTACCGAGGCGCAAGCTCCACCTGCGGGAAGTTTTCTCGATTGGCTCAATCGCGCCAAAGAAGCCGAGAAAAATGGAGACGTCGATTCAGCTTTAGAATTTTACAATCGTGCGCTTCAAATCAATGGGTTTGAACAATCGGCACTCGTTCGAAAAAACTTTATGTTGCTTGCCAAAGGTGACTTTCAAAATGCTTGTCGCTGGTTTCAAGATCAGCGCGATTTAGCTCAGGCTGATTCTTTGTTGGCACGTGCTGCTTGTTACGAAATTCAATCGGATGCGACTAAGGCGAGTCAGTCGTATGCTGAATTTTTAAGAAGTTTTCCAGAAGACGAAAGATTTTCTCAGGTACAAATGGTTCTCAATAGTTTAAAAAAGAAATTCAAATGACGAAATTTTTTCTGATCATCGCAAGCCTTCTGATTTTTTCTCTGAGTTTAAGCAACTGCGGAGATGGCGAATACGAAATCGATACCACTCAAGGTGTCGCGAGCAATATCTTACAATAATTATTTCCAGAGTTGAGACTTAGCGCCGTCAAAGATTCTCTTAGCAAGTTCAGGATTAATTTGAACTCGACCAATCCCCTGTTCATTTCCGAAGAGAGCGCGGCGAATTAAACTGGGAACATCTTCTTTAAATTTAGGCTCCAAAGCATCGGCGTCTAAAATGACAGCGGACTCAAGCGTCCAATAAACTTTCTTTGGAACTCCTGTTTTTAAGCCTAGCTCTTTAGCCAAACTTTCATCGGCTTCGGCAGACTGCTGTTGCTCAAATCTTACTAAAATTCCCGTCTGAGCATTTCGAGAGTAATCACCCGCAGTATTTTCTTTTGCATCTTCTCGAATTTTTAAAATTCCGTAGGCGTATTTAGCAAAACCAGTATCAGCTGAGAGTGGCGACATCGATTGCGGATTTAAAATTATTTCAAGTGATGGACGACCAGCCATGATTCTTTTTTGATTGAGTCCACCCGCAAAACGATTATCGAACTCTTGATCAAAATCAGCAGAGAGTTGAGAGAGATTATGGGTTCGCATATCTGCACCCACTGTTGCATCTGTACTTGTAGGCATAGATTTTTTGCTCGCTTGATAAGCTTCAAACTCTTCATTCGTAGCACCTTGGCAATATGTTACGCCGAGATAAGTTCCAGCTCCGATCATTGTAAGCCAAGATGCAACATTCAATGATTTTGAAATTCCATTTGCAGAAATAGGCAACCATTTTCCGGTCACTCGCGCCTGAGTTAAATATTTTTGCGGCAAATAAGAAGCTCGATAGCCGAGCCATGTCGTCGCTTTTCCTATTCGCGAAGTTTTAGCAGCTAAAGTTGCAGCATAAGCTTCACGTCTAAGATCCATGATCTGCTTAACAAGGGCAGCATCGTTCGCCGCAGTGTTTGCAGAGTAAACGAGCATTTGTTTCTCAATCATTTTTCGATTGATCCCCCAAGCTTTGGCTAAAGCAGAATCAGCCGCACTCAAACTCGCTTTGCTATCTTTTAAAACTTCGAGTTGAGTTCTCGCCATTTTTTCTAAGTAAGCGGATTTTTCGGCTCCAATTCTTAATTTTTCATCGATGAGAGGTTGAACTTTTTGAAGAGCATCAGCGCCAAATTTATTTCTTAAACTCATCTCCAATTTGTGGGCAAAATTTGTTTGCGCACTCATTGCGCTTGCGGCCTTTGCGGCAATTGCAGAGTCAGGAGCATTCGCTTTGAGGTAATCGATATAGATCTGCTTATTTTTTAAAAACTGATCTTTAACAAAAAATAAATCTCGCGAACGATTCCATAATATAAGTTTGGTGACCGCTGTGCTCGCAGCCACCCCGCCTGCAATCAGAACCGGAGCATTCTGTTTTGCAAAAGTAGGAATGCGAGCAAAAGGATCATCACCATATTGCACGCGAGCAAACTGCAGAGAATTTTTAACAATGGATCTTCTACTAGATTCATCGAGAGTTCCGGATGTCGACTTCATGATTTTACCAATCGCGGCCATATCAGGATCATTCATCCAATTGTAAGGCAAAATATCTTGTTGAGTTCTCGTCGCTCGATCAAAGAGATTAATCAAAGCTAAGCGAGGCACACTGAATTCTGTACCTTGAGGAGAAGGCAACCCACTGAGTACCTGGCCCACTTGAGATTCAACCCACGACATTTCTTTAAGATCTGATTCTTCAGAAAAAACTCGAGTCAGTTGAGGCTTAAAAACTTTTTGTTTTAAGTTAGCAAAAGCATTCATTCCGTCTTGAAAGGGTTTTTCTTCGGACCAAGAGTTAAAAAATCCTCGAACCATTTCACGACTTCGCTCTCGAGAGTCCACGTCGACTTCTAAAAATTGTCTTTGAAGAGTGGTGTTTGCTTTAAAATGATTCTCTAAATTTCCGATCACTTCTAAATCGGCATCATCAATCAAATCAGGAGATGGAGTTCTTAAAGAAGCCAGATAACTTAAATGTAATCCATTAAAGAGAATGACTTTTTCTTCGACTGAGAATGTTCGATCGAACGTCTCTAAATCTTTATCCTTTGCATCCCAATTTTGAATTTTGTCATGAAATACATTCCAATCAATTTTGAATTCCTCAGAAAGTCCGCCTTCCCAACCATACACGATGGTTTTTAGTCTCTCATACTCCACTTCGTCTTTGAACAACACGAGCGCCTGTTCGGCTATGGTTGAGAAGGCAATTTTTTTGGTCTCTGACTTTTCGATTGAAACATTTTCGGACAATGCTTTTTTAAAAACTCTTGGAAAAAATCTCATTTCTAAACTGAGCGGATTGGAACTTTTATTTGGATCTAAAAGTTCTCGAATCTCAGCATGGGGATCAAAATACGGCTTAGAGAAATTCGGAACGAGAGTTAGCTCATTTTCTTGAGCCATAAGATTTATGGATAAAATGGATACAAAAAAACCTAATCCTAGAATTTTTGTTTTTCCAAAAATACCCATATCGGAGCCTTTTGTATCATAAGTCTATGGCGCTGCCCAGTGGGTGTCGCAGTTTTGTTAGCAAAAATTGGGTAAAAGATGTCGCAGTGGCTTATAAGCCCCCTGGAAGCCCTATAATTCTTATCTCAGAACTTGAGCCCTAGAAGCCGATAAGGTTATATCTGATGGCTGATTCTTACGGCGGCATAGCCAAGTGGTAAGGCAAGGGTCTGCAAAATCCTCATCCCCGGTTCAAATCCGGGTGCCGCCTCGCTCTTTTATCTCTTTTAATTGGCCTGTTTCTTGCAGAATTCTAAGTCGTGTTGTTGCTTGGCCAAATTTATCTCGTCAGGTGTCGAATGAATTTAAAAACCTTATTTCTCTTAACGCTTATACTTTTTAATCAAATCGAAAATGCTTTTTCAAGCGAAGACAGTCCGTCCGTTATTGCTGATCAAGTAATGAATGAAATCGCCGCTCGAAGTAAAAAAATTGAGGAACGCATACAATCAAATCCCACAAACATCTCGGGCGCTGAAAAGGAAGAAAGTTTCTATTATGACAAAGTTTGGATAAGACGCATTCCAACCGTTCTCTTAGGCTCTGCAGTGTCAACAGGGCTCGGTATTGCCACGGTAAAAATGAGCTTTTTAAATGGGGCTAATTACGCGGAATCTTTTTTGTGGTTCGTTGGTGGCACATCTTTAACTTTAATTTCTACCCTTTTTCCCATTTCCTATTTGGTGATGGGCGGCAAGAAAGATGCACTGGAGAGAAAATACGTCGAAGAATTTCTATTAGAGGCAAAAACCATTCAAGAAAAGGCTCAGCAACTTTCTAAAGACTTAGCATCGCTCAAGGAAGCCAATGCCAAAGGTTTCTATTCAACAGAAGATAATATTCAATTGGAAAAAATTGCTGCCGACGCACTTGCATTGGAAGCGGAACTTCAAACTAAATACTCGGAAAAAGATAAATTGGCTTCTGACAGACTCAAGACGCCATTTTCGGATCATTTGCAGGCTAAGCTTGGAACCATTTTTCATGCAGATAACGTGAATTTATTTGAATTGCAGTTACAAGCTCTGCGGGCAGTCCAAGAAAAAATGGCACTACCTGAAAAAGACTCGTGGCATCAAAAAGAGATCGGAACTTTATGCAAAAGAATTTTAGCGCGTTTTCCTAAAATTTAGAAAACTGGTAAATCCTGCCTTCAATCTAATTGAATCTTAATATCAAATTTTCCAGTGGAGTTCGCAGGAACGCTGAGTTTTGCATCGCTAAGTTTTTCATTTACACATTTTACGAAACTATCACGAAAAAGCAGCTAGAAATTAAAATCTCTGTCATTTGATTCGCCGATTTAGCACCTATATCTTAGATATAGGTGCTTACGACTTAAACTATTTCTTCATAGACTCAAGGGCTTCAAGAACATTTAAGCCAACATCTGTCGCCAGGCGTTGCTCCTTTAACCGTTGATATGCCTCCACATCCATAAGATGCTGGCCATCTGTTACAGATAAGTTTTGATTATTTTCTAAAAGTGACCGCAGAGAAGTAATTTCTAAATATCTCGCTTCGATTTCTTGTTTATAATCAGCAATTAATTTTGCGGGATTAGAAAAACGATTCAGAGTTTCTTCAATAGTCATTTCTGAAATTGACTCACCTTTTTTTTGTTCAATAAAAGTATAAATGCCTTCAACTATTTTCAAAGCAGCTCGCTCGTGATTAGCAAATGCGGTCTGATAATCTTGAATAATAGAGGACACTGCTTCAACTCGTGACTGCAAACCTGCATCCAACTTTTGAAAAGCAATTCTTTCCCCTTCAATTTTTTGAGAAAGATTTGTAACCAAATTAAGTAAAGCTTCTCGTGAATATGTTTCTGCGTTCTTCTGACGAAGCATTTCATAAGCACGAGATCGAGCAGCTTTATTCAAAGGCGAATGCAAAGTTTCACTGGGAACTTTCTCATTCGTCTCAATCACAATCGAGGAGTCGTAGACTGAACCTCTGGGATAAAATACTGGATTTTTCCGTCGCACTGTAAAGTCAGAAGCAATATTTCTCTCTGACTTATAATCATAAGTTAAATATTCACGAAGCAGCTTCCATCCTTCATCTGTCTGATTTTGTTGATCATAGACTTTCATCAAATCAACAAGACTCGTTGATCGTGATACTTCCAAAGCTTTCATCACAGCCACAATTTTTTGATTGTCCGGAACTGACATTATGTATTTCTCACCGACGCGAGCTTCATAAGTTCCAATAAATCTTGCTAAAACGGAAGTTACAAAAGCTTCATTTGCCTCAAGTTGCGCTCGACTTTTTTCAAATCGACCCCCTCCAAAAGTTTGCAAGAGTTCATCTGCTGACTTTTCATGAGCTTTAAAGAACGACTGAATCCCATCTTCATTTACCATGGGATGAATTAAAGAAAGTGATAACTCAGCCAGATTAGAAATGCTTTCGATGAAAGCCTGATATTCTCCGGTTTCAAATTCATAGAAGTTTGATTTAGAACGAACGGCGATAGGACCATTCTTAGAATATTCTTCCATATCAACGCGAACATCATGCCAATAGGGCACGTCTTGATACCCTCCAAGAATTCGATATGTCCATACATGCGCAAGTTCATGCAAAAATAAAGCACTCGAGGAACGTTTAAAAAAAGATTCGATCAAAGTACCAACTTGAATACTCGGGCCCCATCCGATCGAACCATCCTTTTCGTCAAACCAAGATTCTTCTTCAATAGAATTTCCACGAGCAGCAATTATTTTTCTATTTTTATTCAGTTTTACAACCACTGGCTGAGCAGTGACCTTTAAAGAAGAATTTAATAGAAATTCAAAAACAGGATTTTTTGATAACGAATAAAAAGAAAAGACCAAAGGAACATAAACATCCAAAATCTTTTTCTGTTTACAGATATCCTCTATCGTCAAATCTTTCGAATTTGAATCTTTAAATATGATTTTGCCCTTAATGGCCTCAGGTATAGGGGGAAATAAAACCTCAGGATTCTGTCTACAAAAATTCATCGCAACGGGAAATGCCTGCTGAAACTTATCTAAATCGATAGACAATTTAACACCCTTTAAGGCAGCGAACGATCCAATGGGATTCCAGCCTTCAGGCTTTTTGTGACCACCTGCTCCATTAGCGACGCCCGTTCCAGGCAAAACCACTGGAGATGTTTGCGAATACAGATTCGATGTCACTACTATAAGTACAATGATAAATTTAATTGATTTCATTTTCGTTCCCTCGCTGTTCACTGTGGGTTCGCCACAATTAAAATTTGATTTACAAAATAGGTTGTGTAACCGGTGAAAGACCGATCAACATCGGAATTAATTTCTGCATCCACAAGTGGCAGTCTTGCATCTGAATCGCTCAGTCCACCCGTCACAGCTTGACTTGAAAAAATATCTGTAATCAGTTTAAAATCTGTACCGCGCGCATTTCCGGCGAGTTCAGGCAAAAGGATGTCTTCTGAAGTAAAATTAAATTGAATTTTTGGAGAAAAAACATGAAAGATTTCTGATCCATCTTTAGACGACTTCACTCGAACAACCTTTCCACTATATTTCACTCGCGTAAGAAGAGAATCAAACCAATATCTCGCATCGCTCTCCGATTGAAAAACTCCGCTTATAAAATTTTGAATAGTTTTCGCCTTTCCATTAGCCATCTGAACATCCAAGCCTAAGCGAACAACTGCGCAAGATTCTAATCCCTCACAGTAAGATTTTGCTGCTTTAGAATTTAAAACAATAATCTCTCCAAAATCGACGCGAATAACATTTGCTGATTCAAGGAGAATCTGACGATCAAAAACAAAAGTTTTCTGAATCTTTGTTGCAGGTCCTTCAGCGTTCGCTTGCGACAAGAGCAAAGCGAAAACCATAAAAATGTATTTTAATTTCATTATTGCGTCTCCTTTGAATGCGTTTTTGACGATGGTTTGGTTAATCTAAATAATTGCATATTGAATTGATGAACTTCTGTTGCATGATCGCAAGGTTCATCCATTAATTTAAAAAATTCTTTTCTGAATCCTTTAATTTTATCTTTCATGCGTTTTAGTTTTTCAGCATCAGCCGTAAAAGTCAGACTGCTCAATTCGCGTTCATGAACTTCTTGTTCGAATACAGATTGAGAAGCTTTTTGAAGGTTTTTTTGGTGATAATTTTTAATAAGGATATGACTCATCTCATCTGTCGTATCGGCGAGAGTATAATTACGTTTTAATGAACGACCCTTTTTTACCAAAAGACCACAGCGAGTGAGCTCCGCTATCGCCTGTTTTGCTTTAGCGG
>JAFLCD010000005.1 GCA_017302715.1 Deltaproteobacteria bacterium | reverse complement strand
TCGTCACTGGTCAACGCCGGCATGTTGCCGATGATCGAACAGGGCGCCTTGTGGGCACGCACCATTGAAATCCTGGACCCGCTCCATATCGCAAATCCCACGGGTGAAATTGTCGATTCGATCGATAAACATTTCCACCGTCAAAAAATCCCAACAAATCAATTCCGTAAAAAAGTGGAATATGAAGTTCTGACATAAAAGAAAAGAAACTATCCCCCCCATCGAAAATCTGACCATTCAAAGGCTTGGGATTAATAGATTTCTCTCCAAATCCGCGCACAGAATTTTCTCCACCCAAACGAAATCTTTTTTCAACAGGAACTTCTTTCGTATCGAGATAAGGTCCAGAGAATCCAGTCTGAACTGCCAGAGAGAGCCCAAATGATTTTCCTTTTTTGATCGTCCATATCGGAAGAAAAATACTATTCTTCGCAGTTCCCAACCAAAAATTACGCTCTCCACCAAGTCGATGATCGTAGAGATCAAAAGCTAACCGACTTCGTGATCCCCTTGTCGGATTAAAAGTATCATCCACATAGTCAATATTGACGATCTGACCGATAGAGGTCAGCCGCTTCTTCGCATCTTCCTCGGTGGTGTTCGCAGCTTTCAAAATATTAAACGCATCCGAAAATTCGATATCGTAATGAGTCGAGAACATCCATCGACGATTCAATCGGTAATCCACGGCAGCGGTGAAAGCATTTTTAAAAAGTGCGAATGGCTTTTCGTTTGTTTTCGAATGCGTAAAAATTAAACGCCCATCGACCGGCAGATAAAAAAGGCTCGGCTCAAAATATTCTAAGGTCACTCGTCGCTCAACAAATGGAACAGCTTGCGGATGCGTAATCGTAGGATCAGCAGGCAAATTGGAAGATCCGAGTTCGCGATTTCCTTTAGCGTACAAAGTTAAACGTCGAGCGCGCCCACCGATATTGGCCCATGTTCCTCGAAATGTTGCACGAATTCCGTCAAGCGTTCCGTATCCGGGTCCCATCTCAAACCGAAATCGAGGAGATTCAGAGATATCAACAAGAACATAGACTTCAGCCTTCTCAGGATTTTTTTCTAACGGAACAATATCCACCGATCTCGCAATACCAAGACGAAGAAGTTGAGAAATAGAATCTTGAATTTTATCTTCGTCAAAAACATCCCCTGCTTTTAAAAGCACTTCGCGACGAAGAGTGTCGTAGTTTGTTTTGATCGCGCCGCGGATCAAAATCTTTTCTACTCGATACTGCGGGCCTGCGAGAACTTTCTCATGAACTACAAGTCCCGTCGCCGTACGAGACGACTCACGAGTAATCGTCGCATCGAGATAACCCGCATTGACAAGTGATCGTGCCGCATCTGTTTGCAACTGATCGATCTTGATTCGATCAAAAGGAATTCCGACCTTCAAACTTTTTTGCAGATCTTTAAAGTCTTGATTTTTTTCAAAGCCTGGAGGGACACCCGTAATACTTGATTCTTGAATAAGAAAAATATCCCCCTCATTTAAAGTAATAATCGGTCGGACTAATGCTTTTTCTCGATCGATAATGAAATCAATTCCTCGAACTTGAGCATCAATATAACCCATCGAAATCATCAGGTTTGTCATATCTTCATTAATGGTGGATCGATATTCAGCTTCTTTGAAACGTGAGCCAGGTCTGAGCTGATTAAAAATAGAATAAATTTTTTCAATGGCACGCTTGTCGTTAACCGCGATCCATTCAGGTTCAGTCAATCGATAGACAGATCCTAAGCGAGTATCAATAGTGATATATTCTGTTCCATTGGCTTCATCCACCTCTTTAGAAGATTTTACTTTCGTATCTAAATATCCCTGAGCTTTAAAATCACTTTCAATTTCATCGACAATCTCTTCTACAAACCAAGATGGAAAAGCTTCTTCACGATCGATGAGCTTATCTAGATACTCCGTCCCTGAATAACTACCTGTAAATCGAAGATCAATTTTTCTAGATTCTTTAATTCTCCAAATGATGGTTACTTTTTTTGTTTCAGTATTGATCTCCGTTGAGGGCTTAAAAACTTCGACAAAATAAAATCCATTCTTAAGATAGATTTTTATGATTTCTTTAGTGTCTGAATCCAAATTGAGGGGCTGAAACGGCTGCCCAATTTGATTCGAAATTTTTTCTGTCAAATGAGAAAGTGGAACCGACTTTGCTCCTATTAACTGAATATCTTGATTAAGATAAGAAGTGCCCAAAATAACATGAATCGTTAAAGTTGAACCTTCTGGTTCTAAGGAAACTTGCGCATCTAAAAAGCTTCTACCTTGAAGCTCTTGCATCAGACATCGAGTGATTTGTGAAATCCTCTCTTGTGATGGATCGCGAGATTCATTCGTCAAAACGCACATTTTTTGTATGGAGGACTGATCCGGAACTTCATCCCCTTTCCAAATAATATTTTCGAAATAAAGTTTTGGTGAAACCGAAATAGCTAAACGTTGATCTTCAGCAGACCAATGTAAATCTACTCGATCAAATTTTTCTGTAGCGACTAAAAGACGCTTTGAAATATCTAAAAGTTGCGGATCAAAAGGCTCATCGACTTTAAAAGGAATAACAGAAGCGACGACTGAAGATTCACTTAAAGGCTCAACTGCGATTTTTTTAATCACCGCACCTTCCGCTGCATGCACTTGCGAGCCAAATAAGATTAAAAATAAAATGTTTTTAAAAAACTTCATTTGCATTCAATTCGTCATTCAAAATCAAATCTAAATCTTAAATCGCCCCCGAAATCATTTTGTCCATCTCCGGCATCTCTCCAAGATCCTACAAGAGAGGCTACTCGATTCAATCTCAAATCCAACTCCACTTTTTGACCGCCTTGAGTCGCCGTTAAAAATGTGGAGTAATTGACTAGTAGACGATCTCGAATCACATCTGCTCCAACTGTTAGCTGTAATTCCATCTGCTCTGTTTTTTCAAAATACGCAGGCAGAAGATGAAATCTTCTAATTCCAAAATTTGTCGAAAGCTGTCCTTCGATTTTGTCTTGTAAAATTCCCGTCGCATAAGAAATTCCAGAAAGCGAAGTAGAGCGACTACTTCCACCTGGCTTATTAAGTTCGGGCGCGGATGAAGGCATGCCAAATGAAATCAAGCTAAGAATATCCTTTTCCCCCAACGCCGGATCCGATGAATAAAGAATTTTTTGTTCACTCGGGCCGCCGAGTAAGCGAATATCCACGCGATACTCACTCACTTGAGTGTCCGCTCGCACATCGTAGGTAGGAATATTTGAAAGTGGATCCGTAAACTGAATCGAGCCTGATCGCACTTCGAATTCACGATTATTATATCTAAACTGACCGCGCAAAATACTGACACTGCCTTTTAGGCGCGGTTCGCGCAAAGTGCCTTGCATATATAAATTAAAATTCACAGCACCCTCAGCCAAATTATTACGAATCACAAAAGGCTCTTGAGTTTGCAGTTGAACATTTAGCTTCCAAGGTTTTACAACTTCAGGATCTTCAGCTGTTTTGAATTCCCTCTTTTGAGGTTCCAAAGCCTTCAAAATATCGATTCGAGCATCGATGCGACGTCTAAACATTCCTTCAGTAACAGAAAGTTTTCCGTCGATTATGGTTTCTTCACGAGTAAGTCTTAGAGTTAGAGGCCCACTCATACGAAATGAAAGCCCCTCTTGAGGCTGAAGAAGAGAATTCTCGAGTAAAAGATTTACTTGTGCCGAATCAAAATCACTTCCAATTAAACGAAATCGTCCGCTTCCGGTCACCGCTCCTTCTTTAAAATCGCCTTTCAATCGAAGTAAATCAAAAGAAGAATTATGAGCGCGAAGTGAAGCCTCCACATTGCGAATCACGATCGGAGAGCCTTGAAAATTGATGAGACCATTACTCAATTCGATTTTTCCAGAGAATCCCTGCGCATCGAGAGTACCGTCAACCTCCGCAAGTCCGTCGGATCGAGCAAGCTGCGGATAAAGACTTGCGAACGAACGCAATTCCGTCGCTCCGCTGATTGCAAATGAAAAATTTTCGGGCGATTCAAAAAAGCCCTGAACGCTAAGTTCGTGAAAATCAGAATAAAGTCTAATTTTTTCAAATTGAAATTTCGTCATTCCATTTTTTGTGTTGAGCATTTGCAACTTGAATGGATCAATTTTTTGAAGAGCAACCTTACCTCTCTGAAGACTCGAACTTTCAAACTGAATGCCACCCGACAATTGTCGGGGTTCTTCCAAGAAACAGAATAGAAAGGCTTTGCATGTACTTTTAGGCTGCTGCCAAATAAGTTCTCCATCACCTGAAAGCGAGACTTCCAATCTTGAACCTCTAAAAACAGTGAAAAAAGGAATCAGATCAAAAGATTGCATCGCCACTTTTGCTTTAAGCTCTCGTGTTTTTGAATTTTGATTTCCTTGAACTAAAAATGAAAAAGATTCACCAAAAATATTTCCACTTGATTTGATTTGGTCCCCAAACCAATCCAAACTCATTTCTGAATCTTCTTTAGAATTACCTGCTAAACTTGTTTCGTAAATTTTCAAGCGAGATTTAAGAGAAGGATTTCCTCGTTGATAGTCTACATCGAGATCTACTAGTCCTTGCAAACCACTGTCTGGAGAAACGAGATAAATCCAATCTTGAAGTCTGAGTTTTTGTGCTTCCATGGATAAATCGACAAGCCCGTGTCCATCGAGCGAAAGTTCTCCTCGCAAAGGCTCAGCGATGGATGAGGCTCTCAATTCAGCATTATCAAAATAAATTTCTCCACCAGCCGTGGCCCACTTTGCTTTAGCAATTCTGCCTTTTGTTTTGTCTGTTTTGAAATTCCAATTTTCGACAAGAAGATTTCCAGAACCAATAGGTCTTACAAGATTGCCCTTCAAAGCACCTTGACTCGTTATGAATCCTCTCGATTGCTTTGCCCAATCAGCTTCAATTTTAAAAAGGCTAAAGATAAATCCAATATCCAACTTTTTAGTTGTAAATTTAAAATCAGAAAAAGTATCAGCTTTATCATGACCGTGCTCAAATCGAATTCCCCCTGTGGCAGAAATTTCATCCGTTACCAATGGAGCACCAAATAAAACGCGATCGCTTAAAATTAATTTTCCTTTTAAGTTAGAAAGTTTATGACCATCCAAAATAAAATAAGTTAGATTTTGATCCACCGACATTACAAGGTCATTCCATGGGCCTTGTAAACTTCCCTTCATCGCACCTAGTAGTTCCAATTTGCGAGAGTAAAAATTTCCAAGACTGCCACCACTAAATGTAGAGTCCCAATGAAAATCAAATTTGTCTTTTGTCCAGGTACCAGTTCCGCCCCATCGCGAATCAGCCATTTGCAAATTGGTTGTAAAATTTCCATTCGTAATTCCGTCGAGAGTTCCCTTGCCGCTTATTTTTACCTCTGGAGTTTTTAGAATTTCAGTTTCATGAAGTGGAGTGCGAATTTGAAAATCTATCATCTTCAAATCAAAATCAAAATTTCCCTTGGAAGAGGGTGCTAAAGTTCCATCGTATTTTACGATTCCAGAAGTTGCGCCCTTCCATTTGACAAGACCAGGTGCCACCGTCCCAATAGCAGAACCAAAATCTAAATTTTTAAGTTCGGCTTGAAAGTGGGCCGCCTCTTCGGTCTTCAGTGGAAAACTTCCTTGCAGAATAATTTCTTCTTCATTTTCTTTAAGTGAAAAAGATTTGAGATCTAATTTAGAATTTTTTAGAGCCCAATCACCTTTGACCTTGCTGAAAGATTTTGAAGCATATTTAAAATTCTTAAGTTGAATCTGTCCTTCGCCCTCTAAAGTTTTAATTGGGCCACGCACTGAAAAAGTAGAGTCCATGACGCCACTTGCTTGATCGACGGTAAAATAATTCTGCAACTGCGCACTCAAGTGCCCCTTCAGATCAATGATCGGATCACCAGGGCGCTTCACCTCTCCTGAAAGCTCAAATAAATCTTCGCCCACTTTCAGATTGAGATTTTTAAAGACAGTTCTGTCACCTTTCGTAATCGCATCCTCGAGACTTAAACTTCCACTAAAAGGCCCGTGGCCCCCAAAGGAGGTATCCGAAAATTGCAACTGACCAAAATAATGAATTTCATCTGAATCAATATTTGCTTCTAACTTTTCCAATTGAAGCTTTGCGAGTACCGAAGTTTTAAAAATATCATCCGGAGGAAGCTGAAGATTGATATCGACATCTTTTAGTAAAACCCTCTCGATAGAAGTTTGAAATGTCGAAGGAATATAACTTTTCTTCGGACGCAGAGATTTAATAAACGACTCAACCGTCTTTGTAGAATGAAGATCGTAAGACATACCTTCGATTTCGACATACGCCAGATGAAGTTCTTGTAAAAATAAAAGTGGAATCGAAACAAAAGGTGAAATGCCAACAGCCACTCGTCTCAGATCAATTCCTACCGGCGATTTAATGGGCTGAAGGTGTACGTTAAAAAATTCAATTTTAGGTCTACGCTCAAAAATAGAAACTTTAGCAGACTCGAAAGTGATATTGGCCGCTAATTCTTCGCGAGCTAATTTTAAAATACGATCCCGTAAACCGTTTTGAAAAGTGTCTGTTCGAACAAAAATGGTGAGAGCAATCAAAACTCCGACCAAACTTAAAACGATCGCTCCCAAAGAAAGACCTGTAATCCACGAAATGATTCGCGTAAGACGTTTACGCAAATAGCGCTTAACGGGCTCATTTTCGCCGTTTTTTCGATGGTCTTTCACACGTCTATCATATCAAAGTGAAAGCCCCCAATCACGCAAAACACCAGTGAAAATCAATACTTCAAAAACCTTTGCGAAGCAGCGACACTAAGGTCTGTGTCAAAGGTTTCAGTGATTATTCCTGCATTCAACGAAGAGGACAAAATTGTCGAATGTCTTCAAAGTCTCGTCGACCAAAATTTTACTGATTTCAAAGCCTATATTATCGACGATGCGTCAACGGATTCTACTCGGGAAAAAATTTTAGAATTTCAAAATAAATTTCCAGAGAAAATTTCTCTCAAAGAATACGGCAAAGTTGGTCCTGGTCGAGCACGCAACTTAGTCGCCAACGAAAGTCAGAGTGAGTTTTTAGTTTTTATGGATGCAGACTGCATCGCAACAAATTCTTGGCTTCGTGAACTTATCATCGGCTTCAAGGATTCCGATGTGGGCTCAACTGGAGGACCCCATCTTGCGCCGCCGCAATCTTCTAAATTTCAACTTCTCGTTGAAAGATTTTTTCAACGCGCCGCCGAATTAAAAATAGTAGGAATAGATTTTTATAAATCAAAAAATTTTGAAATTATCGAGGTCAATCACAATCCGCTTTGCAATGTGGCTTATCGCCGCGATCTATTTTTGCAGGTGGGCGGATTTCACGAAGATTTATTTCCGGGAGAAGATGTTGAGCTCGATTTCAAAGTTAAAGAAGCAGGATTTAAAATTACCTATAACCCAAAGGCATTAGTTTATCATCATCGCCCCGAAAGCATTAGACAGTTTCGAAATGTCATGCACGCATACGGACGAGCCCAAGGAAAACTCGTTCGTGATCGAGGAATAAAAAGAAAAATTCAAATTGTGGGGCTCAGTGTGTTTATTGGATTCTCAGTTTTATTTTTTGTGGGAAATTTTTACTTTGGAATCTTTGGATCCATGTTTGCCATTTATTTAGCATTGGCATTTTTCTTTATTCGACCGAATGGGGAAACTAATCTTGGTCTTTGGCTTAATTCTCTTCAATGGTTCAATGGATTTTTTGAAGGTTTCGTCACACGACGCTCTGATCCTCCCGGCAAGAAAAAATAAACAGTTCATCAAGACTCAGGCGCTACAAACTTAAGTCCGATAATCGAAAAAATCAGTGTCGATAAAAAAAACACGCGCCAAAAAGTTGTTGGATCTTTAAAAAAGATCATTCCAATGACTGCCGTTCCAAAAGCGCCAACCCCCGTCCAAACTGCGTACGTCGTTCCCAAAGGAATTTGCATAGTAGCTTTATTGAGTAAAAAAAAGCTCGTCACTGCACAGATCGCAAATAAAATATTGAAACCCCATTTTGAAAATCCCTCGGAGAGTTTCATAAAAGTTGTAAATCCAATTTCAAAAACGCCTGCTAAAAGTAAAACGATCCATCCATTCATAAATTAACCTTAAATCAGGATATCGACCTTGGGTAGTTGTGAAAACTTTCTAAAGAGAGAAGATAGAGAAATGACTAAAAATAAAAACAACCCAAAACTTTCCTCCAAGGCGCCTTCCACCGAAGCTGATCCTATGGCGCACTTAAAAAAAGAAGATGCTCCTCTGGCCGCTGTGGATGAAAGAACCGATGAAGCTTCAGAAGAAATAGTAGATGCCCTCGATGAAGCCAAAAGAGCAGCTCGCTTGGAACGCAAAGATAGTCCTGCGAAGTAAATTTTCATTATGGCCTGATATTAATGCTTGAATGAACTCTACGCTTTACGTTGTAATAAAGAGCGAAGGGTGGGTTCTCATGAAATTCAAAATCTCTAAAGTTTTGGCAGCTAGAAATCATTCATTTGATATGGATTTAGTTTTGCTGATTGTCCGAGTGATTGTTGGATACGCCTTTATCATGCATGGTTGGGGAAAAATTCAAGCCGCCACTCATTGGATGGGACCCGATTCACCTGTTCCAGGGTTTTTACAATTTTTAGCAGCTCTTTCTGAGTTTGGTGGAGGCATCGCTTTAATCGTAGGTTTACTTACTAGGCTCGCGGCTCTCGGACTTTTATGTACGATGTCTGTCGCTGTTTTTATGCACGCCTACATTATGGGAGATCCATTTGTTGCGATGGGTCCTGGCGGAAGATCTTTCGAACTCGCTCTGATTTATTTAATTATTTCTCTTTTACTTTTGATCTCTGGTCCCGGCCGATTTTCTTTAGATCGAAAAGTTTTTGGATCGAAGTAATTGAGTAAAGTTATTTTAAGCACTGAGCCAATTTTGAAATAATCTAATCGCCATCATGATCAATGCGATGGCGAGACCTCGTACGATCCAACGACTATGAATATGCTTCGATAAATAAGCACCTAGCTGAGCGCCAAAAATCACGCCCAATCCTAAAAGCAAAATACTTCGAACGGCTAATTCATCAAAAATTCCCTGATAAATATGAGTGAGCGTTGCCACGAATGTAAGAATGGCCAAAATAAAATGCGAAGTAGCGGTAGCTCGATGAACTGGAAAATCTAAAACGTGAATTAAAAGTGGAACATGAATGATTCCTCCACCTATTCCTAGAATGCTAGACAAAAATCCGACAAATGTAGAAATCAAAATGCCGAGTTTTATTTTTGCAGAAGAAATTTTTTGAGATCCTTCTGTAGATGAAGAACTCTTTTTCTTTTCTGGCTTTATTAATAAATAAATTGAAACGACTGCGAGCAAAATTCCAAAAATAAAATTGAAGGTAGAGCGTGGAATATATTGGATGGCATAGGCCCCTAAAACTGAGCCAGGCAAAGCCGCGACCGCAAAATAAATTCCATTTCGGTAATCGATTTTCTTTTGCCGCGCATAGGCAGCTGAGCCCGAGATCGCATTTAAACAAACGACGGCCAAAGAAATTCCTGTGATATAAGCAGCGGAAGCATGGGGATAAAGATAAAAAAGAATGGGAATCATGATAAACCCACCCCCCGCGCCTATCAAAGTTCCAAGGGTTCCAATTAAAAATCCTAAAACGATCAGTGTCATACGCTTACCATCATTCCCATTACCGAGACTCCAGCTCCGTGACTCAATATAAAAACCCTCTGGCCAGATTTAAATTTATTTGCCTCTTTAGCAAAATGAAAATTTAAAATGGGATCCACGCATCCAACATGGCCAACTTTTCTACCAAATTCCCACGATGTTTTTTCTAAAGGTAAATTTACTTGAGAAGCGATGAGTTCTGAAAGTTCTAAATCATAATTAGGAATTAATCCGTAATCTATTTTTGAATCTTCAAGCAAACCACAATCTTTCAAAGAATTTTTAAAAACCTGAACACTCCCTCGATCAAAACATTCTTCGATTTTATCTTTTCCTAATTTCTCGATGAGCTTTCGCTTGGTTGTTCTAGGCGAATAGGGAATATGCGAAAAATGATCTGAGATGTCTGAAAAAGATCCATAGCCCATAGAAATAAAATCATTAAGTTCAGGAGCAAAATAAGAATTAAAAGACTGAATCTGACAAAAAGAAGAATTTCTTTTCAGTAAAAAAGCTCCGGCACCGTCGCCATAAAAACATGCAGGATCGCAATTCCATCGATCCGCCACAGCAGCTGGAAATTTTTCTGCAGAAACCATGAGCACATATTTAATCTCAGGATTTAAAAACATTTTTGAAACGGCAAGATCAATGGATGACATCACTCCGTTACAACCTTGATAGATATCTAAAAATTCTGCGCGAGTGGCTGACAATCGATTGCATAAATCGGCTGCCGCCGACCAACTTGAATAATCTTTTAAAAGTGTCGAAGAAAAAATAATGAGTGAAAGATCTTCAGCGGGAACTCCTGCATTTTTAAGAGCATCCGAAGCTGCATAAAAAGCCATCTCTGAAGCAGTCATTTTGTCCTCTTGATAAATACTTTGGGTCTGAATCTTTTTAAAACGCTCTTCGGTGATCACTTTTGCATCCACCATCGCTTCCGCTAAAACGCGGTTTTGTGGCAGATAAATGCCTATAGACTCAATCCCCAGCGAAAATGGAATTCTCACTCTTGAAAATTACCGATTTTAAAATATTTAGTCCAAAAATATGCTTACAAACGAAAATCGCTCTATTATCTTTTTGAGTTCCGGCTGTGGTAGCCGGAACTGATTCGATAAAATCGCATCAGTTATTAAAAATATTTTTTTGGAGAACATATGAAATTTGGATCTTTTACATTAGCTGCAGTTTTATTTGCAGGCGTTGCATTTGCTGCTGGAACAAGCTCGACCTTTAACTTCTTAGGAATCAATGGAACAAACGCAACTTCTATCGAAGCTGCTTTGAACAAACTTCCTGGCGTTGCTTCTGCTAAAGTTGATGCAAAAACTGGTGCTGTTACTTTGACCGCTAAAGATGGCGCTCATATTAACGAAGCAACTGTAGCTTCAACCGTTAACGGAATCACTGGCGCTGGAAAAGGTGCTACTACCGGTACTGGTACAACCACCACCACGACTACTACAACTCCAGCTGCACCAGCAGCTCCTGCTCATAAATAATTTTGAGCTAAGTTGTTAAAACGATTTGGGGCTAACTGCAAAGTTAGCCCCTTTTTTTTTGGATAACAGAAATGCAAAATTTAAGAAAAATCGAAACTGCGGCTCAGAAAATAGAATTGCTTTATACAACTCCATCAGAATGGAAAGAAATCGCCGTTAAAAATTTTGATTTATTTATTGTCGATCACGCCGCTTGCGAACGCAAAGCTTCAGCGATGGGAATGCAATTTGTCGTTCGCTATCCAGATAAACCTTATCTTATTGAAGCCATGATTCGATTTGCTCGCGAAGAGCTCTATCACTTTCACCAAGTTTGCAAATGGGTGTTGAAACGAGGATTGAATTTAGCATCTGACGAAAAAAATATTTATATCAACGCCCTTCTTTCAAAAGTAAGAAATGGCCGTGAAGAACATTTTTTAGATCGTTTGCTCGTTTGCGGAATCGTCGAAGCTAGAGGGCATGAGAGATTTTCGATGATGGCGGAGGCCTTGGAGCCAGGCGAATTGAAAACTTTTTATGAAAAAATTTCGCTCGCAGAGACCGAGCATCACGAACTTTTTATTCAAATATCTTTAAAATATTTTAACGAAGAAAAGGTTTACGCACGCTTACACGAATTACTTCAAGTCGAAGCCGAAGTGATTAAAAGTTTACCTTTAAGACCCGCTGTTCATTAAAATGAACGCCATTTCAAAATATTTGAAAAATTACGCCGAGAAAGAAGTCTCTTTTTCAAAGGCCATCTCGAAAAAATTTGATGCTTGCGTAGTTGTGCCGGCGCACAGAGAAGATGAATATCTTTTTCAATTTCTCTCATCCTTAAAACTCGCCTCGAAGAATAGAAGTATTTTATGCATTCTCGTCCTAAACGGAAAAGAAAGTGAGCAAGATTTTCATCAAAAAATATTAAATAAATTAGAAGCGTCCCTTTTTTCTGAATTTCAGCTTTTCATTGTGGATCGAGCAACTGGTAAAAATATATTTTCAGACAAAGAGGGCGTGGGGCTCGCTCGAAAAATTGGCTGTGATCTTGCGCTTCAATTGATAGTCGAGAATAAAATACTTTCGCCATGGATTAGATGTTCGGATGCCGATGTTCTTTTGCCGTCAGATTATTTTGAAGATCCAAATTTTTCAAAATCTACGAGCGCTTTTCATTATTCTTTTTTTCATCAGCCCGAAAACTCGCACATCCAAGACGCGCTTTCTGTTTACGAAGAAAGTTTGTACTACTATCTCTGGGGATTAAACTTTGCCAATTCTTCCTATGCTTTTCATTCCGTGGGCAGCACGATAGGAATTCATTATGAAAAATACGCTGAAGTTCGCGGATTTCCAAAAGTCGAGGCCGGTGAAGATTTTTATGTTTTAAATAAGTTGGCCAAAGTCGGCAGAATTGAAATTTCTTCGACTTCTCCCATTTGTATTTCTGGTCGTGCTTCTGATCGAGTTCCTTTTGGAACCGGTGCCGGTATCCAAAAAATTCTAGAAACTTGGCAGGATAAAAAAGAATTTTGCTTCTATCATCCAGAAATTTTTTTAGGTCTCAAAGTTTGGCTCCAAGAACTTGCCTTATGCGAGCAAAATATCTCGATCGAAGATCTTAAAAGTCGGCTTGAAAATCAGGCCCCCATCGGCAGTCAATGTATTGAGGTGGCCGAGCAATTAGGGCTTTTCGAGGCCTTAAGACGCCTTCCTCTAAAGCCCCATTCTCCTCCTATTAATAGAGAGCATTTAAGAGCCTGGTTTGACGGCTTTAAGACTTTGAAATTTCTACATTGTTTTAGAGACCTCCATAGGCCGTCGATTTCGTATTTGGAGGCCCTGTACCTCGCCGAACCTATGGGCTATAAGGCCTTTATATGCAAACAGCCGCCCAAAATGACATCAGCGTTAACCTAGAATTTACCCCCAATCCCGACACTCTTAAGTACGCAACTAATATGACATTGTTGCCTTCGGGAGCTGCGAACTTTGTTTCACTCGAAGCCGCAAAAGGAAAATCACTGCTCGCCGAAGAGCTTTTTCAGAATTCAAAAATTTCTGCAGTGATGATCGGAAAAGATTTCGTCACGGTGACCGTGAAAGATCAGAGTGAGCTTGAAACTTTGAATCAAGGCATCATCGAAACGATTCGAAATTTTTTATTGAGCGGACGACAAATTGTTCTTCCCCAAGATTCAGCCACATCAGGTGGAATGGCGAAGACTGAAATTGAAAAAAAGATCATAGAAATTTTGGATGCTGAAATTCGTCCAGCCGTGGCAATGGATGGTGGCGATATCAGTTTTGAAAAATACGAAGATGGATTCGTGTACTTGCGAATGCAGGGTTCATGTGCGGGCTGTCCTTCGTCGATGATGACTTTAAAAATGGGAGTTGAAACTCGCCTTAAGGATGCAATTCCTGAAATTCAAGAAGTTATTCCTGTTTAATTTTTGATGGAGTCTTAAATGAAAACACTTTTACTGATGAGCGGTGGATTGGATTCTACCGTAGCGCTTTTTGATTTATTGGCTGATGGTCACGACGTTCGTGGACTCGGCGTTCACTATGGACAAAGACATTCGCGCGAACTTGAGGCTGCAAAAGAAATTGCAGAATTTGCTGAGGTCCCTTTTGAAATTACAGATCTTTCAAATTTGAAATATTTTTTAACTGGAAATTCTCAAACCGGCGATCTTCCTGTTCCCGAAGGTCACTACACCGAAGACTCGATGAAGCAGACCGTCGTGCCCAATCGAAATATGATTATGCTTTCGGTCGCGATTGGTTATGCCGTCAGCATGAAATTTAATGCCGTCGCGTACGCCGCACACGCAGGTGATCATGTGATTTATCCAGATTGCCGACCTGAATTTGTTGAAGCGATGAAACAAGCCGCCGCTCTTTGCGATTGGCATAAGATTGATTTGATCACTCCATTTTTAAATTCTTCAAAAGCTGAAATTGTAAAACGCGGTGATCAACTTAAAATTCCTTTTGAACTCACTTGGAGTTGCTACAAAGGCGAAGATTTTCACTGCGGAAAATGCGGAACTTGTGTCGAAAGAAAAGAAGCTTTTCAATTGGCGAATGTAAAAGACCCCACACTCTACTCGAATTTTTCTGAGAAATTTTTTAAAGCTGTTAATTTATGAGCTGGAAGCTCGAAAAAGAATTTCGTTTTGAAGCAAGTCATCAGCTTCCTCATCATCAAGGAAACTGCAAACGTCTTCACGGACATTCTTGGTCGGGACGCTTGATTTGTGAAGCAGTCGGTTTGCAAGAATCTGGATCCAGCAAAGGAATGGCGATTGATTTTTCGGATATGAAAAAAGCCATTCAACCTCTTTTAGAAAATCATTTAGATCACTGGCATCTCAATGAAAGTTTAGGATTAGAAAATCCAACTGCCGAAATCATTGCTCAATGGATTTTCAATAAAGTTAAACCGCAGTTGCCTATGTTGACAGCCGTGATCATTGATGAAACCTGCACTTCGCGTGTGGAATATCGACCATGAATAAAATTTCAAGCATTCACTCCGATCGAAACATAGAAGCGTCTCAAAAAGCTTATCAAATCAACGAATGGTTTTTTTCTCTTCAAGGCGAAGGAATGCGCGCTGGCACTGCGAATTTATTTTTAAGATTTTCAGGCTGCAATTTAACCTGCAACAAAGAAGACGAAGGCTTCGACTGCGATACTGAATTTACCTCGGGTCGAAAACTTTCTCTCGACCAAATAGTGAGCGAATTAAAAGCGACGGCCACTCAAGCCGAATGGGTAATTTTAACAGGGGGCGAGCCGAGCTTACAAATAGATGATGCTCTTATCGATCGCCTCCACGGCGAAGGTTATAAAATTGCGATCGAGACTAACGGCACCAAAGAAATCAGCCCAAAAATCGACTGGATCACAGTTTCTCCTAAAACGGCCGAACATACGATCCGCCAAAAGACAGCAAATGAACTAAAATATGTTCGAGCTTATGGCATGGGAATCCCCAAGCCCGTCGTAAAAGCCGATCATTATTTGATTAGCCCCGCTTTCGAGGCCGAAAATCTTCCTCAAAGAAACTTAGAATGGTGTATTCGCCTGGTTAAAGAAAATCCACAGTGGCGGCTCTCGATCCAAATGCATAAATCCTGGAAAATTCGTTAATTACAAAGAGCTTTAGATAAAAAGGCTTAACAGGCCTTTCGAGCTTTTGTAGCAATAAGCATATGAAAAAACACTCAGTTTTGACCTACGCGGTGGTGGCACTAGGTTTCTTATTTCTTGGCGGCTGTAAATCTTCAAATTCGAACAGTCTCTTCGTCTACACTTCGCTTGAAGAAGTCACAGCGAAAGCGCTTATCAAAGCTTTCGAAGAAGAAACCAAAATCAAAACTGAATTTGTCAGATTATCCACAGGTGAAGCTGGCGCTCGAATCGAAGCCGAAAAAAATAATCCTCAAGGTTCTATTTGGGTGGGTGGCCCAGCGGGAAGTCACGCCGAAGCTCGCGATAAAGGATTAACGATTCCCTATCATTCTCCTGCCACTTCAACTTTGAATGCTAAATATAAAGACAAAGAAAATTATTGGAGCGGACTTTATTTAGGAATTCTCGCCTTTGTCGCAAATACCGATCAGTTAAAAAAACTTGGACTGACGGCTCCCGAAACTTGGGCAGATCTCACCGATCCTAAATGGAAAAATCATATTCAAATTCCAAATCCTGGAACTTCCGGAACTTCTTATAATGTCATGACCACTCTAATTACAAAATTCGGCGAACAAGACGCATTTAATTATATGAAGAATTTGCACAAAAATATTTCGCAGTACACTCGCTCTGGTGCCGCTCCGATAAAAAATGCAGCGCTTGGTGAAAGTGCTGTAGCCGTCGGATACACTCAAGATATTTTTAGATTGATCTACGAATCCAAAGCTCCACTTCAATTGATTTATCCAAAAGATGGAACGGGCTACGAAGTCGCAGCGGTTTCATTGATCAAAGGTGGAAAACAAACGGAGCTCGCTCAAAAACTTTACGACTGGCTTTACTCTCCCGCTGCTTCTCAAATTCTTGCAGATAATTTTAATGCCCCATTGGTAAAAACCAAAGAAACTCAAGTGAAGCCTGAAGTTCTTTTGCCGGTGACTTTAAAACTCATCGATACCGATGTGGATTGGGCAGGAAAAAACAGACAACGCTTAATCGATTTGTGGAACGACAGAATTAATGGATAGTTTGGTTTCGACCATTTGAAATGCCTATAAAATCTTCCATAGCTTCTTATAAAAAAGATCCTTTCGTTTTTTGCTCCGTCATTCTTTTACTTATTTTATTGAGCATTTTTATTCTCTATCCCATATCGATGACACTCAAACTGTCACTTACCAAAGGGGGGGAATGGTCGCTGGCTTCGTATGCGGCGATCTTTGAGAAAGCCTATCTGCAAAAGGCACTCGTCAATTCTGTGGTGCTTGGATGCTTTACCGCCACCTTTGCCACTATCATTGGATTTATTTTTGCATTTTTACTTACGCGTACTCAAATTGCTGGAAAAACATTTCTGCAGTTCATGTCGACGCTGCCCATTATTTCGCCTCCATTCATGCTTACTCTTTCAGTGATCTTACTCTTTGGAAAAAATGGATTTGTATCCAATCATCTTTTTCACTTCGAAAGTTTTTCGATTTACGGGCTACAAGGTTTAGTTCTTGTTCAAACTTGCTCGATGTTTCCTTTGGCCTACCTCACCTTGAGTGGAATTTTACAGGGTATCGATAGTGCCACCGAGGATGCCGCTTTAGATTTAGGCGCTTCTCGCTTTCGCACTTTTTTAGATGTG
The DNA here is from genome assembly GCA_017302715.1 of Deltaproteobacteria bacterium. GTDB lineage: Bacteria > Bdellovibrionota > UBA2394 > UBA2394 > UBA2394 > JAFLCD01. The sequence goes on along the minus strand of JAFLCD010000005.1, from coordinate 160,901 downwards.
ACCTTACCACTTGCCATTCCTGGAATTATCTCCGCTTGGCTTTTAGTTTTTGTAGGCTCGCTCGCTGATTTTGCAAATCCGATGATTCTCGCCGGAAAATTTGACGTGCTTTCGGTTCAAGCTTATTTGCAGTTCACCGGAATGGGAAATCTTGAACTAGGGGCGGCACTTTCTAATTTTTTACTTGTTCCATGTCTCGCGGTTTATGCTCTTCAGAAATTTTATTTAAAAAAGAAATCTTTCGTCACCGTAACCGGCAAGCCACTTCGAAAAGGTGGGGATCTTACCACTAAGCCGATGAGATATTTTCTTGGACTCCTGGCCTATTCGATCTCGGCTTTTATTTTAATTCTTTATTTTACAGTTCTCGCAGGTTGCTTCACAAAAGCTTGGGGAATCGATTACTCGTTCTCACTCGAAAATTTTAGATATGTTTTTGATGTGGGCTGGAAAACAATCATGGATACAATTTTTGTTTCGGCGATTGCGACTCCGATTGCGGGCGGCCTTGGCTTGTTTATTGCGTTTTTGATCGTACGAAAAAGATTTATGGGCCGAAGAGTCTTGGACGTAATCGCGATGATTCCTTTTTCTCTTCCTGGAACCGCTGTGGGAATTGGATACGTTCTTGCGTTTAATCGCGAGCCGCTTTTACTCACCGGAACTGCAACGATTATTATTTTATCTTTTGTCTTTAGGAATATGCCCGTAGGAATTGAATCGGCTAAGGCTTCGCTGATGCAAATTGATAAATCAATTGAAGAAGCGGCAACCAATTTAGGCGCAAACACCGCTAAAGTTTTTCGGGAGATTACCTTGCCGCTGATTAAGCCTGCAAGTTTTGCGGCGATGGCTTATGTTTTTGTGCACTGTATGACGGCCGTGAGCGCCGTGATTTTCTTAGTCTCTGCGCGCTGGAACCATATGACGGTTCTCATTCTTGCGCAGACGGAGATTTTAAGATTTAGTGCGGCTGCCGTGCTTTGTTTGATTCTCATCAGTGTCGTCTTAAGTGTTTTTTGGCTGCTTAAAAAACTCATCGGTATTGATACATTCAAAAAAGGAGCCTTCTCTTGAGCTCATCCAACGTAAAACTTCAGCATCTCAGAAAATCTTTCTTCGATATTCATCATCAAAAAGAAAATGTGGCAGTCGAAGATTTCTCTCTCGATATTCAAGGCGGAGAACTTGTCACCTTGCTTGGCCCTTCGGGTTGTGGAAAAACCACCGTACTTCGAATGCTGGCTGGATTTGAGAGTCCCACTTCAGGTCATATTATTTTAAATGATAAAGACATCACACAACTTCCGCCGAATAAAAGAAATTCGGCGATGGTGTTTCAATCCTACGCGCTTTTTCCACATATGAATGTGGAAGAAAATATTATGTACGGATTGAAACTCCGCGGATTTTCAAAAGAAGAACAATCACAAAAACTTTCGGGATTTCTCGATATCGTTAATTTGCGCGGTTACGAAAAGCGAAAACCTCATGAACTTTCTGGAGGTCAACAACAGCGCGTCGCACTTGCTCGCGCGTTGATCGTAAAGCCTGCGATCTTACTTTTCGATGAACCGCTTTCAAATCTAGACGCCAAACTTCGCGAATCGATGCGAAATGAAATTCGAAATATTCAAAAGTCTTTAAAAATCACGGCCGTTTACGTTACTCACGATCAGGCCGAAGCGATGGCGATTTCAGATCGAGTTGTCGTGATGAACAAAGGAAAGATCGAGCAAATCGGCTCATCTCAAGATGTTTACCTTCGCCCAAGCACCCGCTTCGTCGCCGACTTCATGGGCGCCGCCAATTTTCTTACGCAAGCGAATGGAAAAACTTTGGTCGTGAGACCCGAGAATATTAAATTACATTCCTTGCAAGATTCTTTAACCGGAGAAGTCCGCCAAGCTTCCATAAAGGAATATCATTTTTTAGGTTCCGTGCATGAATATCATCTGCACTTGCAAACTGGAGAAAAAATTGTCGCAAGACTTCCCGTTTCTATGGATGAGAAGCCACATTTTGTTGGTGAAAATATCCAAGTAAGTTTCGATCAAAAAAATTTACATCAATTGTCGGGTTGAGAATCTGTCTCTGAAATATCTTTTCGGCCGGCGTCTTTCCATGCGGTAGTAGCCTGAGGATGATATCCAGCATCTTGTAAGATCTTGGCAATATCTGTGTAAAATTTTTCGTTGCTTGCCTCGTAACGCGCCAAATTTCTCATTCGAAGGCGGTCGTAGAATCTACTGACATGAGAATGTGCTCCTAAGCAAATATCCAAAGTTTCTTCAGGACTAATCCAATGAGATTCAAAATAATTCTTCACGATGCCTGCGGCCTTGCCACCCTTTTCCTCAATTCCCATATTATTTAAAAGACTATGAATATCCTGTGGAGAAGGAATAAATCCTCGTGGATTTCGAAGAAAATTTGAATTTTTAAAATTTCCCAATGTAAAATTTTGATCTTTTTTAAGAATAGTAAGCCATTCACTAAATATCCCCTGAAGGCGAGGATCCAACTCCTCGGATTTTAATTTGCTATTCATAGCATCAGTAAAAATTTCTCTGGTTTCTGGATCTAACTCAAATAAAAAGGCTTCGGCCTTACTTCTTAAAACCTCAGGATCTCCTATGAATGGAGTTCGATAAGCCAAGCGACTAGCATCAGAATTTTTCTTAGCTATAACTACAGATTTAATTTTTTCAATACCTTCCTTAACAGTGGCCTGGCTAAGGTCATACATTTTTTTAATTCCAATACCTTTAGAGCTAGGCGCTTGGATCATCGCCCATAGCGCCTTTGCCTGTGCAGGAGTTAACAAACCTGGATCTTCGAGAAAAATACGAAAGTCTTGAGGCGAAGCTTCAAAAAATTGGCTGGCATCCGTGGTCGCATCCTTATCCTTGAGAATAATTTGAGATCCAATGCTTTTTACCGGAGTTTCTGTATCCGTATTAGAAAATTCAAATTCGACCTCATCTCGAGTTTTATAAACATCCAAAATCTTATCGAGTGAAACTTCTTTATTCCTCTGCTTTTGCTCGATAAGTGTTCGTCTTGCTTTATTAAGTCTTTTCTTTATCCATTCTGCAAAATAATTGGCAGGATTCTCTATTCCGGCTTCTGAGTTAAACGGCATATTTTTAAAAATTTTAATCGCCTGTTCGTTAATAATACTCTGAATAAATTCTGAAACATTATCCCATCCACCTGCGGCTTTTACTGCTGCGGAATCATGAAACATCGCCTTAACGATGGGAAAAGAAAGTGACAAATAATAAATATCTTCGAGTAAAGATTGACCGTTCTTCCCAACTTTCTGAAGGCGCAGAACCTCTTCCGGTAATAACTCACCCAGAACAGGTAAAACATATTGGGACTTAATAAACGTCCTAATTGAAGCAGCCTTTGAAGGATCTACTTCCTGACCCTTTCTTTCTTCTGCAACTTTTTTAATACCGGCAATGAAACTACTTTTTGATAAAGATAATAATTGCTTTCGAATTTTTTCAAACTGCCGCTTATTCTTTGCAGAGAATTTTGATCTTAAAAAAATGTATCGACTGTAATTAGGAGAAACTATTTCATAAATCAATCGTTCTCGTGGCGAAAGCTCCTTCGACCAGTCTTTCATCAAGGTTAAAGTCGTCTCCTCTGGGATATCAGCTTTATTTATTTTTGGGGCATCCACCTTCACTTCTGCCTCTCTCGCCGCTCTTAGAGATGCCAGTTCACTAGCAACACCCTGGCATATCGGCAAACTGATATCGCGAGCCCAAGCACTTTGAGTGACGAAAAATACCGCTAAACAAATCAAAAAATATTTTCGCAGCGACATCATTGAGCTGGCGCTCCCGGCACCCAGAAATTTAAATCTCGTATAGTCGTAGGCGCCTCATGATCTTGTCGAATAGGTTGAAAGTCTGAGTTTTTGGGTAAGGGCCGATCTTTTCCAAGCTTTTGAATTTTTCCAAAATAAGTATCACCATCTTTTGAAATTTTAAATGTGGGATAAAAACTTTTATACGAAATACCCTGAAAATAAATAGAACCCTCTGAATCTTCAAAACGATATTGAAAATCGGGAAGTGGTGTGCCGGAGTACATACAAAGAGTTCCGGTAAGAGCCTGCCAAAGTTCTGCTTTTTCAATAGGTGAAAGTTCCATTTGTTTTGCAACAAACTTCATAGCAACACCAACGCCTTTCGTATTGCTATTTTTTGCTTCGCCTAAAATTCCTTCCATCCTGAGGCCGAGCTTTTCCTCCCACTTTCGAATGAACCTTAAAGTTTCCCTGTAAAGATTATTTTCAGCAGCCCGATTGACCTCTCTTCCCGTTGCCGAAATCATCAGCTTAAGTTTTTGAATCGACTGACGCTCTAAATTAAGCTGCGCAACGGAGCCAATTTCTTCTGCCACCAGTTCGCAAGTCTCTTTCTTATCGGCCCACGTTTTCGAAGAACTCAGACAAATTAAAGCGCAAAAAGCGAAGAGGCTTCGAAGAGAGAAAAACAAAATAATTTTGATCTGATTCACCACAGCATTTGCACCCACAGGCTATTAACCTTCTCTCCTCTAAAGATGCAAATTCCGTACCTAAAGTTCGTTAAAATTACTAAACAAAATCAGCAACTTGGGATTGATCCCTTTGTCCCTCTGCACCATCTGCACCCCAATTAAGCGCTGCCTGCTGTCATCCAGACTTCATTGATAAAATTTATGCAGAGGCGGATTTACGGATGAAGCTCGACTCGCAGTCAAAATTACGCGCACTTCGAAGAAAAATGATCGAGGTCGCAAGCAGCGCAAAGGAAGGTCATCTTCCAAGCTCATTGAGTATTCTCGATTTACTTTGGGTACTTTATTCAGAAATTTTACAGATCGATCCAAAAAATCCAACGGCCCATAATCGCGATCGATTTATTTTAAGCAAAGGTCACGCCTCTTTAGGTTTGTACGCTGTGCTTTCTGAATTTGGATTCTTTGATGTTTCAGAACTGAGCACTTTCGGAAAATTCTCGAGTCGGCTTGGCGGACATCCGGATACAACAAAAGTTCCAGGAGCTGAAGCTTCTACAGGATCGCTCGGCCATGGATTTCCGATGGCAGTCGGTGCGGCTCTCGCAATGAAAATTCAAAAAAATCCTGCAAAAGTTTTTTGCATTGTGGGCGATGGTGAATGCAACGAAGGAAGCATTTGGGAATCTGCATTGATTGCCACTCATCATAAACTCGATAACCTCACTTGCATCGTCGATTTCAATCATTCGACAGATCGTGCTTTGCAGCTCGGAGACTTAGTAAAAAAATTTGAATCCTTTGGATGGAACGCTATTTCTATCAACGGTCACGATCATGAAGAAATTCGAAGCGCCTTCACTCAAAGTGAAAAACCTCTCGCGATTATCGCCGAAACCATCAAAGGCTATGGCTGCAAATCTTTAGAAAATAATCCCTCGTGGCATCATCGCTCACCAAGCTCTGAAGAAGTCGAAGGTCTCATTAAGGAGCTACGATGAGCAAAGGCGGAATGAGAAAACAATTTGTTTTAACGGTTGAGAGTCTGCTCGAAAAAAATCCTGAGCTTTCACTTTTGCTTGGAGACATCGGCGTTTTTGGATTCAAAGAAGCATTCAAAAAATATTCGGATAGAGTTTTAAATATTGGAATCTTAGAGCAATCCACCATTGGCGTTGCTGCTGGCATGGCGAAGAACGGATTAATTCCCATCGTACATACGATTGCCCCCTTTTTAGTTGAGCGAGCGTTCGAGCAGATCAAAACTGATTTTTGCTATCAAAATTTAGGTGGAAACTTTGTTACGGTAGGAGCTTCTTATGATTATGCAGCTCTTGGCTGCACTCACCACTGTCCTGGAGATATTGAACTTCTTCAGACGTTGCCAAGAATGCAAATCGTTGTTCCGGGAACTTCGGAAGAACTCGATCAACTCTTTCGCGAAACTTATAGCAATGGATCTCCCACTTATTTTCGATTGAGCGAGCGAGAAAATCCAATTTCGCATCCGGTAAAATTTGGAAAAGCCCAAGTTTTAAAACGAGGAAGCGAAGCTACTTTTGTAGTTGTAGGACCTGCGCTTAAAAATCTTTGGCCACTTATTCAATCCTTTGATGCAACTGTACTTTATTACACTACGGTTGCGCCGTTTGATCGCGAGACTTTAAAGAAAAATGCTGTGTCCTCGAAATTTATTCTATTTGAACCAAGTTATGAAGGCGGACTCTCGCGCGAAATTTCTCAAGCCATGGAAATGAGAGCGCACTCTATTTCAACGATTGGCGTTCCTCGAAAATTTTTAACCAATTATGGAACGGCAGAAGAACAGGATCAGGCACTTCAACTTTCGACCGATGCTTTAAAAAATCGAATTGAAAAAATTCTAGATTCCAAAGTTTTAGATTCACGACACGAAGCAGACTTAAACAAGTCACCGGAGGTGGTGCAATGAAATTCGATATTTTCTTTGAAGATGCGGCAGAGATTTGCAATAAAGTCTCTCTTTCAAAACTAAAAGATAAAACCGTGATCGTGACAGGAGCGTCTGGAGTTTTGGGAAGCTATTTTGTTGCTTGCTTAAGACATTTGCAAAAAACTGAACCCAGCAATCTTCGTGTGTATGCACTCACCTACTCAACTCCCCTAAGTTATCTCAAAGAACTTTGTGATTTTGAAGGCGCTCATATTCTTCAACTTGATTTAACGGATCCTCTCGCCGTTGCTCAACTTCCAAATGCTGATCTGATTATTCATGCCGCGGGCTACGGACAACCGCAAAAATTTTTAGAAGACCAAGCGCGCACGATTTATCTAAATACCGCTGCTACTTTTTCTTTGTTTCAAAAAATGAACCCTACCGGACAATTTTTGTTTATTAGTACCAGCGAAGTTTATTCTGGTCTCGAGGTGAATGCTTATCGCGAAGAGCATATCGGAACCACGAATACCGACCATCCTCGTGCTTGCTATATCGAAGCCAAAAGATCAGGTGAAGCCATTTGTTACGCCTATAAACAAAAAGGTATCGACGTAAAAATTGCTCGAGTGGCACTTGCCTACGGACCCGGAGTGAAACTCGGCGACAAGCGAGCTCTTCACTCGTTTGTCGAAAAAGGAATCAAAGGTAAAATCGAATTGCTCGACGAAGGCCTAGCAAAGCGAACTTATTGCTACGTCACCGACGCCATGGAAATTTTTTGGAATATTTTATTTCATGGAACTCATACGCTTTACAACGTAGGTGGAGCTTCTAGAACCACGATCCGAGAGCTTGCTAAAAAAATCGGCAAGATGACCTCGGCCGAAGTGATTTTCCCAGCGAAAAACCGAGAATTAAAATCAGCACCTCCTGACGTATTTTTAGATATCTCACGAGCGACCAAGGAATTTGGAAAGCGAGATTTTGTTTCTTTAGAAAAGGGATTAGAAAAAACGATAGCCTGGCAACGCAGTTTACTTGAAAACACCGGTGAATTTTCGGCACGATCTCTGACAGAAAAAACTTCCGTACCTAAAGAAGTCTCTTCTTCATGAACAAACGGATCATCATTACGGGTAGCGATGGACTCATCGGCTCCGCTTTTCGTCGAATGAAAGTTCCCTCGAATGTAGAATTTACTTTTCTCAATCGAAGTCACGCTGATTTAAGAAGTTTCACACAAACACTTGAATGCTTTAAATCATTTAGCCCTGACGCCATCATCCATCTCGCTGCAAAAGTGGGTGGAATTGGAGCAAACAGCTCTCAGCCAGGAACTTTTTTTCACGATAATATTTTAATTAATACAAATGTCTTAGAAGCTGCCCGACAGCTCAAAGTTAAAAAGCTCGTCTCGTTTCTTTCGACCTGTGTTTTTCCAAATCAAACAAAATTCCCTATGACCGGAAACCAATTACACGATGGGATTCCTCATGAGTCTAATTTTGGATATGCACACGCTAAACGAATGCTTGAAGTTCAAGCTCGAGCCTACCGAAAAGAGTTTGGCTGCTCATTCGTAAATGTTGTTGGAACGAATCTCTATGGCCCCAATGATAATTTTAATTTGAAGGACGGTCATGCTGTTGCTTCCTTGATCCACAAAATATATTTGGCAAAAAAAAATGGCCAGCCACTCAGCGTCTGGGGCACTGGCAAACCGCTGCGTGAATTCGTTTTTGCCGATGATGTCGCTAAAATTACTTACTGGGCTTTAGAAAATTATGACGACGAAGAGCCGCTCATGATGTCATCTGGAGTCGAATCCAGTATCAAAGATCTCGTCGGAGTCATCGCCGATAAATTTAATTTCAAAGAAAAAATTATTTGGGACGATTCAAAACAAGATGGTCAGCTTCGAAAGCCCTCCGATGATTCAAAACTTAAAAAACTTTACCCAGATATGAAATTTACAAATCTAGCTCAGGGAATCGAAAAGACTGTCGCTTGGTTTGAAGAACATTATCCAAACATTAGGAACTAATTCATGAAAGAACAAATTACCTCTCAGGTGCCCGTCTATTCTTCAACTATTAAGAATCTAAGTATTCAAGATTTTACGGAAGCTTTTGGCGAAACCTTAACTCCATATGTTCAAAGAAAAATAGAGGATGCAAATTTTCAGTATCAAAATCTTACCGCTGCTGAAACTGAAGAAAATTACAAAAAGATTGTAGAAATTCTTCTGCACGCGAATTTAGAGAAAGCCGGAGAACACAGACTCTCTATTTGGGAAAAAGGTTGGGGTGAAAATCTAGACTGCATCTCCAAAGAAGAGATTATGGAGGCTTTAGTTCCAAAATATTTTAATAAATTCTCTATTGTAAGATGGAGACAGCAATTTATTCGCCCGATTTCAAAGCAATTCGAATATAAAATGCTCGCCGTACTGCAGGATTGGCTCTTTGATAAATATCTTCGCGATAAATCTGCCGTCTATGAATTTGGATGCGGCACAGGACATAATTTATTTCGTGCTCGAAATGTAAATCCTAAGGCCGAACTCTGGGGTTTGGATTGGGCTACGTCGTCTCAAGAAATTCTCAACCAACTAAGAAAGTCTGGCGTCGATAAAAATATTTTTGGACATCGCTTTAATTATTTTGAACCTGATACCAACTTTCACATAAAATCTAATTCGGCGGTGGTGACTGTGGCCTCTCTCGAGCAAATCGGCGAGAAAACAGATGCTTTCATTCAGTATTTGCTCGATGAAAAGCCAGAACTTTGTATTCACATCGAGCCCATCCACGAATTACTCGATAAAAATAATTTTATGGATTTTCTCTCAGTAGAATATTTCAAAAAGAGAAATTATCTCTGGAATTTTCTGACGCGACTTCAGAATTTCGAGAACGCAGGCAAACTCGATATTTTAAAAACCCAAAGAAGTTATATCGGAAGCTTTTTTATTGAAGGTTATTCTGTGATCGTTTGGAAGCCTAAAGCTTAAGACAAAAAGCGACGAAGTTTTTAGAATCTTCGATCTTCAAAACTCGCAATCGAGCTTCGGCTGCAAGTAAATCTTCAAATTGTTTACGAGTGTAGGTGTGAACAATAGGATTTAAAAGTGCATCTGCAATTCCTGCAGAGTTTTTAAGATCTCCCGAGGGCTGAGCTACTCTCTCTGCTAAAAACTTTTTCACATCCGAAATTTCAGAAAGTTTTTTTTCTTTTACTTCAGATCTTAAATTTTCAATCTGCTCTCGAGCTTCTTGAGAATAGACCATCAGCCTTAAAATTCCTCCAGGCTTAAGTGCCGTGACCAATTTATCAAGAGATCGAACAGGAGAAACCGTGTGATGAATAACTCCGTAAGAATCTATCGCATCAAATTTTTCAGAATAATTAGCTTCAAAAATATCTTCGCATTTTAATTGCACATTTCTCATTCCGTAAATTCTAAGCCGCCTCTGACAAATCTGGAGTGCGGACTCTGATAAATCCGAAGCAAGAATCTTCGACATAAAATTACGCCGACCGAACATCAAAGGCGAAATCGTTCCGCAACCCGCAATCCAAATATCTTTTATCTCGTGAGAAGCTCCCCAAGTCTGGCAATCGACAGCTTGCAATTGCTTCCAAGAAGCAGACGCAAACCAAGGATAAGATGGATAAGGAAATTTTTCGTAATGCTCGGCGACGTTGGCATGATAGCCAGAGATCATTTGAGATACTCCTGAATATGCTTAACGGTGCGAAACGCCGAATTATAAGCCGTAATGATCGAGCCTCCCGTTTTTCCGACAGCTAAATCGCCAACCAAATAGGCTCCCGGCAAATTCGTTTCGCCTGAACTCCCATATTTAGGCCAATTATTTTCGCATTCAATCCCAGTCGTCATCAGAAAATTCAATGGCGTCGACCCGCCAATTGAAAAAATAACCTTATCGTAAGCGCCTGAAGAAAATTTTGTTTCGTCTGCAGAGATCACAAAGGGTTTTCCATCTCGATCTTCGATTTCCTTAATGTCGGAGTTCAAAAAGACTTTCATCTTCTGAGATTTTGACAGTTCATCCACAGCTTTTGCATTTTGATCCATCATACGATTGAATTGAGCCCCTCGATAGACCAGCGTCACATCGTTATTTTCTTGAACGAGGATCTGACAATATTCAGAAGAGGTATCACCGCCGCCCACCACTAAAACTTTGTGCTCAGAAATTTTTTGAGAAGTCATATCGTAGAGTAGATGATTTCTTAAAGAAGAAGGTAGTTTGTACGAAGGCTTATTCGGTCTTCCCAAAATTCCAATCCCGATGGCAACCGTTTTACCTAAAACTTTTTCTTTATTGAAAAAAACTTCGAAGCCGTCTCCAACTTTCTGAACTTTGTGAACTTCAGATTTATATTTTACCTGCAAATTATATTTTTTAATAAGATCATCAAAATAAATGAGAGTTTGGGCCTTCGTCAGATCCGGAAAAATCGGCAAATGCCCCTCGGTCGAGGTAGGCAAACCTTTATAATTAGCGATCGTCATTTTTTTATCCGGATAAAATTTTCGAATCGCATCGATCGGCACTTCGCCTTTTTCTAAGATGAGAATGTCCTCAGATTTCATTCCCATCTCAATCGCCTCAATGGCGGTAGCAATTCCTCCTGGGCCTGCACCGATGGCGATGATTTTCATTCCTCTAATTTACCTTCGAAGACTTTCTTTTTCTAGTTTGGCGTTCGTAAAGATCGCTTTCCTGATGCGTTTACTAATTGCGGAAAGTTCACGGTCTGCTCTTCAGTTCCATTTAAAAACCAGTCGGCCCACTCGAACCCCTGCATGAAGGTGTGATCCTGATTAGAAACTTCGTATTTCCATGCGCCAAATCTTCCGCGCGAATAAATTTGATGCTCTTTGAGTTGAGAAAAAGCATCTTCGACGATTTCGTCTCGATTTAAACTAGGAGTTGGATAGCCAGGCCTTGCCACATAGCTCCATTTTGAAATGATCTCATCGCTCTTGGTGATGAGCTTTGAATTGATAAGCCCCTGAATCGTATTTTCGATTAATTTTTGTTCGTCTACTGATTTATCAGTCGAAGAAGAAGTTTCGCACATTAAACTCCATGTCGTTTTTGAATCAGGAACATTCGCTGGAGAATAATTCGAAAAAACTGTCACTCTATAAAAAGGACAATTATCTTCAGGAAAATACATCCATGATTTTTTGCGAAGGTGCTCAGGTGGCTGACCACGAAGTCCTATGCCAATGATATGAGAATCTGAAAATAGAAGCTTATCTTTCATAGATAACTTAGCGGACTCCATCAAATGGTTGAGCGACAAAGTCGAAAGAAGAATTTCATATTTTTGAGAGCTACCATCCTCAAAAAATAAAGTTTTTGTTTTTGTATCTATTTTTTGCAGTCGTTTTTTAAATTTTATTTTTTGAATACCAATTTTTTCAGCGACAGATTTCCAAATAGCGCCTGTTCCACCTTTTTTGGGGAACTGAAATTTTGCGTTAGGCCCCCAACTGACTTCATCTTTTTTTTCGTTAAGATTTTTTTTAATTTTATCGAGATCTATTGTAGCGACTCGCTCGCCCATCCAAGAACAGCTCAATTTTTCAGGAGCATAAGCCCAAACTTTTTTATTATAAGGTTTTAAAAAAATATCAGCGATTCCCGCGCCAAAACTTTGATCAATCCATTCATCAAAATTTTTTGGTCGCATGGTCGCGCCAGATTTTTGTGCTTTATTCACAGCTTCAAGTCCGTCCAAACATAATTGGCGCTCGGCTTCATCGAGTTTCCAAAAATTATTTTGAAATGGATAAGCGACGAATCTATCACGAATCCAAACCCAAGATTCACGAGAATGCTCGAGCCAACCATTCGGCAGAGCAATCTCCATCACTCGATCAAAATCTTCGTAATGAGAAAATTGAACATGCCCACCAATATCCCAAGTGAAGCCTTGCGAATCGACAAAGCTCGAAGCCAATCCCCCGGCATGATCTACTGCCTCGAAAATTTCAAAGCCCTCAAATCCGCGCTCCTTAAGCCGCCAAGCCGCTCCCAATCCGCACGGGCCAGCTCCTAGAATGGTGACCTTTTCGGTGGGTTTCGCCTGCTGTCTCATATGCTTTTCACTCTCGAGTTCAGTATGATTCTTTCGTTTTCTTTTTTAAATAGCTGTTTTAGCTTGTTAAGTTCGATGTCAAATATGGATAAAAATTCAAAGATTTATATAGCTGGCCATCGAGGGCTTGTGGGTTCTGGAATTGTTCGAACTTTGGATCGCCACGGCTTTAAAAATTTAGTCACCCGCACTCGTCAAGAAGTTGATCTAAGAGACGCTGAAGCCACTAAAAAATTTTTTAAAGAACAGAAGCCAAATTACGTCGTTTTAGCTGCCGCAAAAGTCGGTGGCATTGGCGCAAACTCCACTTTTCCCGTTGAATTCATGCTCGAAAATATTCAGATCCAATGCAATGTGATTTCGGCCGCTGCAGAAAATAATGTTGAGAAACTTGTTTTTTTGGGCAGCTCTTGCATTTATCCAAAAATGGCTCGCTATCCTCTGACTGAGGATCAACTTTTAAGCGGCCCCTTTGAACCAACAAACGAATGGTATGCACTTGCAAAAGTCGCAGGGATTAAACTTTGCCAAGCTTATCGAAAACAATATTCGAAAAATTTTATATCGATCATGCCAACCAATATGTACGGCCCAAATGATTACTACGATTTTGAAAATTCACATGTAGTACCCGCCATGTTTTTAAAAATTTTAAAAGCCAAAGCTGAAAATGCAAAATCAGTTACCCTTTGGGGAACAGGAAAAGTAAAAAGAGAATTTTTACATACCGATGATTTAGGTGAAGCGGTTTTAACTTGTTTAGAAAAATATAATGACGCTGAAATGATTAACGTTGGATCTGAAGAAGAAATTACTATTCAAGATTTGGCGACTTTGATTTGTAAAGTCGCAGACTTTAAAGGCGAAATTATTTGGGACTCTTCAAAACCCGATGGCGTCGCTCGCAAAGTCATGGATTCTTCCAAAATGAAAAAACTTGGATGGAAACCCACGATCAGCTTGGAAGATGGCTTAAGATCGACACTTCCGGATGCGATAAGAAAATTTACTCAAGTTAGTCAGGGCGAAACTCGGAAAGTAATCAACAAATGAAAAAAGCATTTATTACCGGCATCACCGGGCAAGATGGTAGTTATCTTGCCGAACTTTTAATTGAAAAAGGTTATCAAGTTTACGGAATGATTCGAAGAGCTTCTAGTTTTAACACCAGCCGAATCGATCACCTCTATGAAGATCCACATGTTCCGCATCCGAAACTGAGATTAGTATATGGAGATTTAAATGATGCAAGTTCTCTTAATCATTTGATTCGAACCATTGGGCCAGACGAAGTTTATAATTTGGCAGCTCAAAGTCATGTGCGAGTTTCATTTGATATTCCTGAATATACCGCGGACGTAACTGGCCTTGGAACGATTCGTCTTCTTGAGGGCTTGCGAGAAGCAGGGCTCAATAATACAAAATTTTATCAAGCTTCAAGCTCCGAACTTTATGGCAAGGTTGTAGAGACGCCTCAAACGGAGAACACTCCTTTTTATCCGCGCTCGCCTTATGCTGCAGCGAAAGCTTATGCGTTTTATATCACACAAAATTATCGCGAAGCTTACAATATGTTTGCTGTAAATGGGATTTTGTTTAATCACGAGTCCGAACGACGTGGCGAAACCTTCGTTACTCGAAAGATTACTTTAGCTTTGGCGAGAATTAAACATGGACTGCAAGAAAAATTATTTCTCGGAAACCTCGATGCCAAGCGGGATTGGGGACATGCCAAAGATTATGTTGAGGCCATGTGGTTAATGCTTCAACAAAAAGAAGCCGAGGATTATGTCATTGCCACGGGCGAGACCCATTCCGTTCGAGAATTTTTAGAAATTGCTGGCAAACATTTGAAACTTGATTGGGAAAAACATGTCGAGATCGATCCAAAATATTTTAGACCTACTGAAGTTGATTTGCTTTTAGGAGACGCCACAAAAGCTCGTAAAAAATTGGGATGGAAACCTAAAGTCGGCTTTGAACAACTTGTCAAAATTATGTGCGATTCTGATATGGCTGTAATTGAAAAGCAAGTTTATGGATTAAAAGGTCGAAATCAAGCTGCAGTACAGTGACTTAAAATATTAGTTTGTAACTGGAGAAGAATTAAAATCTTTCCGCTCTCTCACCAAAGACTGAAGAGCATCGCTGATTGCTTTTCCTGCAACATCAAGAGCAAAATACTTTTCATAAGTATTTCTAGATTCTTTTTCCAAGTTTTCTCTCAAGCTAGGATTTTTAAAAACTTCTAAGCAGTGCGCGGCTAATTCTTCTCCACTACTTCCAAGCATTGCATTTTCTAGGTGGTTCAGTTCAGGAATTCCTTTTTTATTGGCGATATGCGCCACAATGCAAGTGCCGAAAGAAAAGGCAGTAATGATTCGCACTCGAATGCCTAATTCAATAGGCGTGGGAACTAAAATAAGATGCGAAGAAAAAAATTCAGAATCTGGAGGATTAATCTGACCACGAATTTTTACGGATGGATGCAGTAATTTTTTCTTAAGTCCCTCTGGGATCAAATCAAAATATCCACCTACTAAGTGAATCTCAAAACCATTCTGTCCAAGCTTCTGATCTAAAATAGGTAAAATCTCGTTTGCTATTAGCTCTACTCCCGAAAGAGTTGCAATTCCTTGAAGATGACCGATGTGTAAAATTTTTAGCTTTTTAGATTTAAGATACTTCGAAGAATCTAAAGTGATTGGATCAGGTGTAGGCGTTCTAAAATAATGACAATTTTTAACTCCTAGCTCTTGAAACATCTCAGAGTGATGAGCGGCAAATGCTCCACTTTGATCGCAATCATTCATTAATTTCTGCATCAGCTTGATTTGCTGAGGTGTGCGAATGAAATCTCTAAATGAACCTCGCATTTCTAAGCGAAGAGAATCCATTTTATATCGAGAGTTTAATTCTTTTCGAAAAAGCTGGGGCAAATGCATTGGATCGCCAACTAATCCAAGCTTGGGAGCGTTATATAATTGATAGACTGAAGCCAAAGCATCCCAATGATAGGCCAAAATACCATCGGGCTTGAGCTCATCCAACTTCGCACTTACTAATGATCGATTTTGAATAGCGGGGAGCAAATCAATTTCGGATGGAAAAAAATGCTTAAGGAAATTCTTTTTTTTATTTTTAATCCTCGGCGACTGAGAAATGATTTCAAATCGAATGCCCAAATCATTCTTAAGATGCTGGATATGAAAATCCTCAGTTTTATTTCCATTTTGTAAACTTGGGCCTAGAGCAAGAACAGTTACTTCCGCACCCGCTTCTTTGAGCGCTCTAACAGCTGAATACATGGTTACTCCGCCGCCGCCATAGTAGCAGTGCGGAACACAATCACAGATAGCGACGATGTGTGGAGATGACTTATTCAGAGTAAACTCGCCTTCTACTTCTAAACGACAAGTCTCTCGCTGGATTGAAATCCCTGAAATATTTCAGTCAAAATATCCTTAACAGAATATTTATAATTCCAGTTGGGATAGTGAGATTTAAATTTTTGAACATCACTGATCCACCAAATATGATCTCCGATTCGATTTGATTCGGCATAAGACCAATTCATTTTCTTGCCTACAATTTCTTCGCAAAGATGAATCGCCTCGATCATTGAGCAATTAGAATGTCGACTTCCACCGGCATTATAAACTTCTCCTGATCGAGGATTTTGATAGAAATTCCAAAACATATTTACGAGATCGAAGCTGTGAATATTATCTCGGACCTGTTTTCCTTTATATCCAAAAACAGTATATGGATTTCCAGTAAAAGCACATTTCATCAAATAAGACAAAAATCCATGAAGTTGAGTTCCCGAATGGCCTGGTCCAGTTAAACATCCGCCACGAAAACAAGCTGTCTTCATATCAAAATAACGACCGTACTCTTGAACCAAAACATCTGCTGCAACTTTTGAAGCTCCAAAAAGTGAATGCTTACTTTGATCTATGCTCATTGATTCATCGATTCCTCTTTCAAAGTAAGGATGCTTAGAATCAATTTCCCACCGCGTTTCGGTCTCAACCAATGGAAGATAATTTGGCGTGTCGCCGTAAACTTTATTCGTGGAAGTAAAAATAAAAACAGACTCTGGACAATACTTTCGAGTCAACTCGAGCAGAACTAAAGTACCATTTGCATTTACTGTAAAATCTTTAAAAGGATCTTTTGCCGCCCAATCATGAGAAGGCTGAGCCGCGGTATGAATGATAATAGAAATATCTTTTCCATACTCTTTAAAAACTTTTTCCATCGCCTTTTCATCGCGAATATCAGCATCAATATGAGTATAATTTTTTAATTCTTGTTGAAGCTTTGCTCGACTCCACGCAGTTGAAGCTTCTGCGCCAAAAAATTCTTTGCGCATATCATTGTCGATTCCGACAACTTGAAATCCTTTAGCTGCAAAAAACCGAGTTGCCTCCGCTCCAATGAGACCTGCAGATCCTGAAATCAATGCTACCGACATCTTCTTCTCCTTGCTCGAAAGATATTCTATTTAGGTTAGAATGGGTTTTAATTGAGTCTGATATTCGCGAACCCATTCTACGATATCGTTCACGATCTTATCTCGCGAACGCTGGGGTTTCCAACCGAGAATTTTTTGAACTTTCTGATTATCGCTTACATAATAGGGAATATCCGCTGATCTAGTCTCAGTAATGCGTTCAATAGGAATTTGCGTTTGCGTTAAATTTTGAACGATGGAGGTCAATTCTTGCAAAGAAACACTTACGTCAATCCCACCACCAATATTAAAGACTTCGCCCCTCAGCTTATCGATTTGCGATACCTGCAATTTTATTAAATCTGAAAAATCATCTATATGAAGGATGTCACGTACTTGAAGACCAGTACCCCCATAACCCCAAAAAGTAAGTTTTCCGCCAAAGAGGTGGCGTGCAACCCAAAGAACCATAAAACCTTGATCGACTTTACCCATTTGCCACGGTCCCGCGATCACGCCACAGCGATTGATGAGAGTGCGCATTCCATACATCTCAGCGTATTCTGTAATCATCAGCTCAGAGGCCAATTTGGTTGCGCCATAAAGCGAACGGCTGCCGCCTAAAGAAAAATTCTCGTTAATGCCTTGATTTGAAATTCCCAAAACTGAATCTGACTCATCCAAAACAAATCGAGTGTCAGCATTTTTTATTTTTAACTGACTAAGTCCTTTGATGGGATAAACACGACTTGTCGACATAAAAATAAAACTCGCATTTGTCTGGCGAGCGGCTTCTAAACAATTGAGAGTGCCTCCAAGATTAGTGTCGATCAAATAAGCAGGAGACTCTCCGTAGCCAGCATGAACGGAAGGTTCGGCCGAACACTCGATAAGCAAATCAAAATTTTTGACCTGACCAAAGTCTTCACGGTTTCGAATATCTCCATGAGCGAACTCAACTCCTGAATTTTTAAGCCTAACTAAATTTAATTCAGATCCGCGTCGCTTTAAATTATCAAAGGCAACGACCTTAGCTTTCGGAAATTCTTTTTTAAAAGAGATAGCTAAATTAGATCCAACAAAACCCGCGCCGCCGGTGACTAAAATTGTGTTCATCACAGTGACTGACTTAATTTTTTTCTGAAATAATCGATCGTTCGTTCGAGACCGGTCGAAAGATCGATTCGTGGCTGCCAATCTAATTTGGACTTCGCTAAACTAATATCCGGGCATCTTTGCTTTGGATCATCTGCAGGCAGCGGGGCATACACAAGCTTCGAAGAAGATTTTGTGATTTCAATAACTTTTTTTGCAAGTTCAACCATTGTAAACTCACCTGGATTTCCTAAATTAATAGGACCAGTCACTTCATCAGATGAATCCATGAGTTTTACGATTCCATCCACGAGATCGTCGACGTAACAAAACGAACGTGTTTGTTTTCCTTCGCCGTAAATGGTAATGGGCTTTTCTTGTAGAGCTTGAACAATAAAATTTGAAACAACCCGACCATCACTTGGATGCATTCGAGGACCGTATGTATTAAAAATACGAGCAACTTTAATTTTTAAATTATGCTGACGAAAATAATCAAAAAATAAAGTTTCAGCACAACGCTTTCCTTCGTCATAACAAGATCGAATTCCAATCGGATTGACATTTCCCCAATAAGCCTCGGTCTGAGGATGCATACTAGGATCGCCATAGACTTCGCTGGTTGAAGCTTGAAAAATTTTTGCTTTCACGCGTTTCGCAAGGCCGAGCATATTGATGGCTCCGTGAACACTCGTCTTCGTTGTTTGAACAGGATCGAATTGATAATGAACAGGAGATGCTGGGCAAGCCAGGTTGTAAATTTCATCGACTTCCACATAGAGCGGGAAGGTAACATCATGTCTCATCAGATCGAATCGAGGGTGATCTATGAGACTTGAAACATTCTCTTTCGTGCCGGTATAAAAATTATCTACGCAAAGAACATCGTGACCCATGGCCAGTAATTTTTCGCATAGATGAGATCCCAGAAAACCAGCTCCGCCAGTCACTAAAATTCGTTTTACCCCGTATCTCGTTCTCGAATTCATAAATGGAGAGCCCCTAATTAACTTGGAAAACCCCCTTAATCCAGCTAAATCTATTCTCAAAAACCTAGCAATATGTTCCTGATTATGTAGGCCGTCGCAATTAAGCTTTGAAAAGAGAGTTTATCGCTGTTTATGAAATCAACCTCAAATCAAATGTTCCCGCCTAGAGAATGGTTATCGAATCTTTCAGATCGCCTTCAATCTACTCAAGCGCGAATTGACGGACAAAACGTCAGTTTAGATGAAGGTTTAGAAAAAATAATTGAAGTCTTCATTTCGCTAAGAGCCAGAAATGGAGCGCTTTGGTGGGTGGGCAATGGCGGTAGCAATGGTCTTTGCCAACATCTTTCTCAGGACGTTTTAAATAAATTAAAAATTCGATCGTTGAGCTTTGCTGAAACTCCGCTCATTACCTGTATGGCCAATGATTTTGGATACAAAGAAGTTTACTCTCGACCTTTAACAACATTGGCACAACCCGGCGATGCTCTCATCGCCATTTCAAGCTCTGGAAAATCGGAAAATATTTTGAATTGTGTTGAACTTGCTCATCAAAAAAATATGTCCCTCATCACCCTGTCAGGATTCAATAGCGACAATCCATTATGGAATAAAAAATCTGACGTAAGTTTTTATATTTCAAGCAATCTCTATGGTCTTGTGGAAGTTGGTCATGAAGCTATTTTACATTCAGCCATTGAATCTCTTTGGTTGCGTGAGACTCAATCAAAGTAAATATGGGATTTAAAAAAACAACACGTTTAGTCATGAATCATTTTCTTAAACCACTGGGATTAAGAATCGAAAGATCAAGCCTTGTTGATCTCAGTATGGAAGCCACACTTTCAAGAGCTGCCATACGCTTTGGAAAAAATTCAGTTCGAACTGTCGTTGATATTGGCGCGTCTGACGGAAGTTGGTCCGAAGCATGTGAGAGAGCATTTCCTAACGCCAATTATTTACTGATCGAAGCGCAAAAAGAACACGAACCTAAATTGGCGGCCTATTGTCGATCTAGAAAAATGACGGATTTCGTCATTTGCGCTGCCGGAGATCAAGAGGGAGAAATTTATTTTGACGCCTCAGATCTATATGGCGGTCTAGCTTCAACTAAACCATTTCAAGATAACTCGCGCAAAGTTCCAATGCACTCCTTAGATTATTTAGTAAAATCTAAAAATCTACCCGGACCTTATTTAATTAAATTTGATACTCATGGATTTGAAGTTCCCATTCTTGCGGGCGCGACCGAATGCTTAAAAAATACCGATCTCATTTTGATGGAAACTTATAATTTTGATATCGCTCAAAACTCTTTAAGATTTTATCAAATGTGTCAGCTTCTCGAAGAAAAAGGCTTTAGATGCATCGATCTATCGGGCCCTCTGTTGCGGCCTATCGATCAAAGTTTTTGGCAGATTGATTTCTTGTTTGCTCGATCTGAGTCTATCCCATTCAAAATTAATTCTTATTCTCAGTTGCAAGCGAGCTAGTTCTGAAAAAATTTAATCAGGATTTTAAATCTCTTCTTGGAAAAAAAATATATTATCTTGCCATCATTTCAATCCCCGTCGGTTTTTTTTCGGGAATCGTTCAAATCATATTCGCTTTTGCACTTCAGAATTTTTTAGCGGCTTTCAATATTTTAAATCCAGGCCCCATACCAGCTGCACTTAAATACTTTGCGATTTATCCCACTACATTTTTAATTGTTGTTGCTATCAGTCGAACTCTTTCCATGGGTATTTCTAATATGATGGCGCAACTTTCAGCTGAAGCTACGATCAGTCGCATTAGAAGGTTAATTGCAGATCATGCAGTGGGACTTGAAAACGAAGAGGATTCATTTTCAGTGACTTCTATCAGTCACATCTTAAGTAATCTCATTGGAAAAGTAGCTGCCTTTTTAGACAACATCGTACGCGGCTTCGGGGCTTTGATGGTTAGCCTGACGGTGATTGCTGCATTATGCCGACTTTCACTTTATTTAACGGGTGTAACTATCTTAGCAGTCATTATTTTTGGATTTCCGATTTTTATGCTTCGGAAATCTTTTCAACAATATTCAGCGAACATCTATCGCTCAGCGAGCATTTTTACGATGACGACTTTAAGAAACTTAAGAAATTTTTATTTTTTAAGAATAGTAGGAACTAACCAGACTGAAGCAGAGCGCCTCAATAGATTTAATGATTCCATCATGCATCAATCGAAAAGATATATTTGGTATTCAAATTTAAATATTGCCTGGCCCCAATTTGCCGGGATTTTTGTTGTTGTGGCTATTATTTTAGCCAATCAAAAATTTCAGTTTCTCGAGACGGTGGCCCTCGTTCCATTTGTATATTTGCTTGTCCAACTCGCTTCATCGATCTCGCAGGTTTCAACTTCCATTGGACAAATCCAATTTAATCTTCCTTTCGTCGAAGAGATGATTTTTTGGAAAAAAGAATTTGAAAGCTCTCACCTTCGCTCTCAGAAAAATAAATCGATGAGCGGAAAAAACCAACAGAGGCCGCTGACCCTGACTGCATCAAATCTTGAAATTGGACGTAAAGAATCTCTGCTAAAACATTTAAATTTTAGTCTAACGCGCGGAGATTTTTTATTAATCGCGGGTGACTCAGGAAAAGGCAAAACTACTTTGCTAATGACTTTAATTGGTATTGTTTCAAAACGTAGCGGTACTATTTTTTGGAATGAATTGAATCTGGAGCAGTGCGATCTTTCTTTTCTAAGATCAAGAGTTGGATATTCCGGCGCTGAACCCTTTCTTGTGGATGATACTTTACGCAACAATTTGCTATATGGGACTTGTTTTAAACCTACTTACGAAGACATTCAGAAGGCCCTTACCATTGCTCAATGTGATTTTATTCAAGAAATTGCGAACGGCTTAGATCACTCTCTTCGCGAGGGTGGCGAGGGAATTTCTGCGGGACAGAAACAAAGACTTTCTATTGCCCGTGCAATTTTACGCAAGCCGGATCTTTTAATTTTAGATGAAGCGACAGCCAATATAGATGAATCGACCGAGAGAAAAATTTTACTATCTATTCGGCAAGAATATCCCGAGATGGCTATTATTGCAGTATCCCACCGGCAATCCCTTCGCCAGTTTGCAAAAAATGTTTTGGAGATTTAGTTGCGAAATAAAGTGAAACGATTCTTTGAATGGCTCCATGATTTTATCTTTGTGGTAAGACATGCGCTCAAAGATAATAGTCTTAAATTTCGTCCTGGTCGTATAAGCCGAAACGCACCGGTCATTCTTCCTCCAAAAAAAGATAGCTTTGGATGGTGCTTAACAAAGAATGCTTATATTGCCGGACCGTCTCATATGGTTCGTACCGAAGATTCCATTGTGTTTTATGATTTGAATTATTGGTTCGATAGAAAAAGATATCTGCCTGAATATTGGCTTGCGTCAGTCCAAATAGATGAATGTTTTGGAATCATAATGATGGATACGCGAATTCATTATCACAATCTTAAGGATATTTTATTTCAATTTTTTCTCATGAGAAAATTTAATAAAAATTGGAAAGTTATTATTTTTGGAAGACTAAGCGCAGTAAATTTGGAACTTCTAAAAGCTATTGAGTTCAGGGGGACCATTTTTGAAATGCCCAGAACCCTATTGGCAGTACATGCAAAAAATTTTCACAGTCTCGATTTCACAGAAACCAATGTTTTAGGCAAAAATTCCGAGTCTATAGCTCCTCTTTTCATCGAATATTCAAAGGTGATTTCGAATTATTTTACTCAAGCCTCCACAGGTTTGGAAGCCACGCAACTTAAACTTTTTTCTTCACGCCGCACGAGCGAACGTCGTCCAAAAAATAATTCTGAAGTCGAAAAAGTTTTTGAGAGTTATGGATATAAAATTGTTGATTTTGGACTTCTTAGTTTTCAAGAGCAAATTCAATTAACCAGAAATGCTAAGGTTATTGCGGGTCCTCATGGAGCTAATTTAGTAAATCTAATTTTTGCAGTTCCTGGAACGCAGATTTTCGAAATAATGCCGTCCAATTTTGTAGTGGATTGCTATGAAAAATTAGCAAATATTTTTAATCTCCCCTATCACGTCATGTCTGGCGGCGATGTCATCGACAAAGTTTTTGAAGTGGATATTGAAAAGCTTAAAACTTCGCTCCAAAAAATTGAGCTGAAATTAAAAAATTCCTGAAATATATTTAAGCAATTTATCTTTTCGAACCGGCTCTCGATTCCCAACAATCGCACAAGCTAAACCCCCTGCAGCTGTAGACAAGAGTGAAGTCACAGCAGGTGGAGCTTTCGCAACCTTACAAAGAGTGAGCATTGCAAGCACTGCATCTCCTGCCCCTACGGGGTCAATGACATTTGATTGTAAAGCTGGAACTTCAGAACGTTCGGATTCGCTCCAAAATCCAATTCCATCTTGGCCGCGAGTGACAGCCAGCTCTTTGCATCCCAAAAGTGGGCTAAGTAAATTCCAGAGTCGATCAATGGGAGTCTGACGATCACCAAGCACAAGCCGAGCTTCAAGTTCATCGATACAAACCAAATCAGCTCCATGGTATTTACTTACTAAATTGAATCCAAAATTTGTCGAATTTGTCTGAACATTACATGAAAGATACTTGGCATTTTTTCGCACAAAATCCCAAGTCGTACGATTTAAAAGCCCATGGCCAAAATCAGCCCAGATGATTCCATCTGTGGTCAGTATTTCTCGCGATGAAGAAAGTTTATTGAAGAGGGGCTCAGACGAAAGCTGCTCTGTATTTAAAAATGCAAATTCGAATAATTTAATCGGCAATTTATTCGATTTTTTATTAACCTTATTCGCATTCAAAATATTAGGATAACCTTCACTCATATAACGAATTTTATGGGGTGTATAAAGATTCTCAAGAGCGACCCAGTGGGCTTTTAAATTTTTTGGAAAAACGTCTAAAATTAAATTATCAAAATTCCAATTCTTCTCACCTTTTTGACAAATCAAGTGAACTTCAGAAACAAATTCAGAAAGATGACGCGCAATAGCGGCGCTACCACCGGCCATGACTTCACTCTCACGGAAAATAGCAGAAATCGTTGGGGACTTACTCGTCGTTCCTACAGGACTGCAAGTCACGTATTCGTCCACGATAAAATCACCAATCACAGATAAACGCAGTTTAGAAAAAACTTGGTCGATATAATAAGAAACTTCTTCTAACGAAGTCGTCTCTCGAATTTTTTCAAAGTAACGCGCGATCTCAGGAGACACTGGCAGTAAGTTTGCGTCCTTGATTAATTTGGTAGAACTTAGTTTTGGCGTGTCCGTTATCGCCAATTTGCCGCCAAAAGATTCAACCAATAATCGTTCTTTCGTGATCATCCCGCTGCGGTCTTGGGATTCGTCTTTATAGTCGATGCCCTTAAAATAAAAATCAGGGCGAATTAAAGAAATGGCATCGCTCGCCGATGCTTCGTTAACAATGTAAACAGCGTCCACCGATCGCAGACTTGTTAAAAATTGGGCGCGAGTGGCTTCATCATGAAGCGGACGACCCGGACCCTTGTGAATAAAGGCATCGGCAGTGATCGAAACAATCAATATATCACATCCTTGTTTGGCGGCATTGAAATGTATTAAATGCCCAGGGTGAATTAAATCAAAACAGCCGTGACACAGCCCGATTTTTAATTTCTCAGCGCGAGCTTTATCTAAAAAAATCTTCAATTCGTGACGATCCATCAACCGTGCATTCGATGAAAAAGTTTTTTCAATTTTTGGATTTGATTTCATTAGCTTAAAATTTGCTTTTTCACATCAAGTGCATCTCGAATGGCATCCGGAATACCTTTGTATTTAAAAGATCCATGTCGACCAATTGAATAGAAATTTTTTGGAAACATTTCCTGATATTTTTGAAAACGAGCTTTCTCTGAATACGACTGAACAGGATAATACCGACTTTGATTATCAGGAATTTCCATACCGAGCAAAGTATGGGGCGACTTATGGGTTGTTATTTTTTTAAATTCCGTAATGCGCGTAAAAGTTTCGTTTCCAGAATAATGAATCCATGTTGCGTCATCAGGAAGGGCTTGGCTCACGGGCAAAACAAATGGAATAAATTTTCGTCCACAATATTGCAATTTTCCGTAAGTGAGTCTGAATAAATAATCGACTGGTAACGTATTTACAATAATGTCGGCTTCAAATTTTCCTGTAGAAGCGTGAACCACTCTTCGATCCCAATCAAAATACTCAACTTTGCTTTCAGGAATATATTTTACGCCAGCAAGCGCTTTATCAAAAAATTGATTATACCCATCTTCGTTTTCTGGATAACCCTGAAACTGATCGGTATAGAGACGTGTGTCACCATCTCGAATCGGTGTTCCTCGATTCACCCATTCAAATTCTGCTGAAAGGTTTTTATTCGATTCAATTCCCCACATTTTTTTTGAATAATCATCGACAAATTTAGAATAAAGCGAAGGGCCGATCGCCGAAATCCAATAGTCTTCAAAATTATTTACACTAGGCGTTTTGCCTTTTCTTTCCGAAAGCTCACCCTCGATTTGTTTATAATCCGGCATTTTCGGTAAATCTGAATATTGAAGTGGGTAATTATAAAGCGCTGAGTCTTTTTCAACATAAGTATACGACTTCGTGAAAAACTGTCGTATTTTGACGAGGCTTGAAATGCAGGCATTAACTTCATCGTCCCGGCTAAAAAATATCCGAGGCCCGAAAGTATAGGGATGACCACCAATCCAGCGTGTTCTGCAGCCACCGCCGGGTACTTTGTCATATTCTAGAACAGTGATATCAAAGCCTTTACCCTTCATAAGGTGGGCTACGGTTGTACCGGCAAAACCGGCGCCTAAGATCAAAATCGACTTTTGGGTACTCACCCCTTACTTCTTAGGGCAAATCGCCCCGAAATTCAGCAATAAAAATGACTTAAAGATTAAAAAAGCTTCAGTTAAGTTTTGATAATTATGTCTAATAGCTGTCGAGTCTGCGGAAGCCCAGTTGATACCTTTCACAGCTTTCCGAAAATTTCGTTACTTAACAAGCCCGTAGAGCGACCTTTGCCGGAAACTTCGGCACGAATGGATCTCAGTTATTGTGGACGCTGCCGCCATATTTCTTCCTATCTTGAAAGTACTCAAGATATTGAAGCGCTTATGAAAAAGATTTATCTCGAACTTTACGAGACTATGAGCACCACAACCCTATCCCCCTCTCAGGAAAAATTTACGCTACATATGGGAACTTGGTTGGCGGAAATTGCCAAAGGAAGCAAAAAGAAAATTCTCGAGATCGGATCTCATGACGGCTTTCTTTTGAACTGTCTTAAACAACAGGGTCATGACGTGATTGGCGTTGAACCGTCACCGTTTGCAAAAAGTTCATCTGAAAAATATGGAATCGAAGTGCGACAGGATTTTTTCACCGATGGAATGTTTTCCGAGAAATCTTTTGATCTCATTATTGCTCGCCATGTCGTTGAGCATGTTCCCGCACCTACTGAATTTGTAAAAAGTATCGCACGCTGCCTTAAACCAAATGGAATGCTCTATATTGAAGTTCCTAATTCACTCGGATCACTTGCGGCTTGTTTTTTCCCCGAATTTCACGCTGATCATATTTCTTATTTCACCCCTTCATCTTTAATTTGGATGTTGAGAGAAGTGGGACTCGGTGATTTTTCTCATTTTGAAAGTTTTGATGCCTATATGAGCTTTCCATTTATGGGAGCTCTGGTGAAGCCAGGAAAATCTGATGGACCTGAATATGGTTTTGCTATTCAGAATTATAAAATTCCGGATTACCTCGCACGTTTTTCAAATAATTTCAAAACTTATCAGACAAATCTTTCTCAGTTATCGAGCGACAATTCTGTGGGTGTCTGGGGTGCGGGATCCATCGGAAATCGATTTGCAATTGATGGAAATTTTCAAGAAGCCAAAAAATATTTTGATATTAATCCTCTTAATGTTGGAAAGCGCCTTTCGATTACTGGAAATAAAGTTTATTCCGCTACTCAAATTCCAGAAATGGGAATCCAAAAAATTCTCTTAGCCACTGGCTGGGAAAATGATGCAAGTAAACAATTAAGAACTGCGGCAGGTCCCCATATTCGATCGATTCGATTCTCTGAACTTTTATCTGCATGATGATTCGAAAATATATTTTTTTTATTGCGCGAAAAGCCCTCATTCCTTTCGCGTGGATTTTCATTGGCCTTGAATATTCTTTATTTGTTATTCGGCATCTCCAAAAAATTCAGAAATCAGAGTTTGTGAACTCGACCTGGTTTTGGAGTTTTGGGCATCAGGCCACAGATCCGCATATGCTCGCGATGCGCTTCAAAGACAAACGCTTACTAGTTCTTGTAAGTGACTATCAAAAATTTAATCAACTCATTGTAGAATCGTTTGAACCGATTTTAGATATTGTTTATCTAAATCACTCTTTCATTTCAAAATTGATTTTTAAAAAGCAAATATTAACGGTTATTCAAATCAGCTCCATCATTCATTTAGTTTTAGAATCCACGTTGAGACTGCTCGGACGAGCTAAAGAACAAAATATTCGAGATTTTCATGAGTATCGTCGCCCTCAAATAGAGGCTTTATATGCCACGGAATACATAGATCTCATGCAATCGAGTAAGGCTCTTTTCCCTAAAGCTAACTTACAAAAAATTCAAAAAATTCGAGATAAAATTGAAAAGCAGAAGCCAGAAATAATTAATCGCTGGATTGTTTCGATTTATTTAAGAAAAAAGTTTGAAAGCTCTTGGGACGTTCGAGATGTAGACCAACAAGCCTTTTGTCCGTTAGTAAAAAAAATTTACGAGAGTGGCGGCATAGTTTTTTTAGGCGCAGAATCGGATGCCAATATTTTCAAATCTTTTGCTCCTACGCTGCATTATTCTGATTTCAATATTTCACGGGACGAGCTCGATTATTTTTTTATTACTCAACCCCAAGTCTTTGTCTGTTCTCATAGTGGTCCTCTCGCTATCGCAGCCGCATTTCAGGTACCCAGTTTAATTACAAATGTTGCTTTCTTTCATGCGTCTGGCTTCATTGAAAATCAGATTACATTATTTAAATCAGCTTATTGGAAAGCGTCCGGAAAAAAATTATCTCCTCAAGAATTATTTTCATTTCCAGTTGTCGAGTTTTCGAATTCTGTACAGTTCGAGCGGGCAGGAATTAAACTCATCGATAATACTGAAGAAGAAATTCTCTCAGCATTTGACCAATGTTCGACTGAGTTTATGAAGAAGCAACCTTCTCAGAATCCGCTATATTCAAAATTATTGGATGAGTTTTATCGACTTCAGCCTGCAAATTCATTTGCAAAAAAATCCCCTTCTCGTCCTGCATTTTTCCAACTTGAAAATATGTTAAAACTTGATTCGAAGACTCTGGATTGATATCCCTCAAGCCACTATGAAAGCAGTTGTCACTGGAGCTCTAGGATTTATTGGATCAACCGTTACAGATCTTTTAATAGAGAATGGCCATTCCGTCGTAGGAATAGACAATCTTTCAACAGGTTTTAAAGAGTATGCAAATCCAAGGGCAGAATACATTTATCAAGATTGTAGCACCTTTAAGAACTATTCTGATTTTGATTGGTGCTTTCACTTAGCGGCTTGGCCACGAATTCAACCGTCATTTGAAGAGCTTTCAGGTCACGACGAAAATAATATCGGTGTGACGATTAAAATTTTAGAAAATATTCAGCACGCAAAAAAAAAGCCAAAAATTATTTATTCTTCTTCGAGTGCTATTTACGGAGATTCAAAAGAATTTCCAACAACGGAAAATTCTCCGATCGCACCCCTCTCCCCTTATGCTTTACAAAAATACACGTCTGAATGTTATGTCGAACTTTTGGCGAAAAGATGGAGCTCACCTTATGCATGCCTTCGATATTTCAACGTTTACGGTCCTCGAAGTTTTAATGAAAAAAATAAATGGAATGCCTATACTTCTGTAATCGGAATTTTTCATCGGCAGGCGACATCGACAGGAATTATGACTGTTACTGGCGACGGCGAACAGAGACGAGACTTTGTTCATGTTCGAGACGTCGCTCTTGCTAATTTGAGGGCCGCTGAATCGGGAATCGGCGCATTCAATGTCGGAATTGGTCAAGCTTATAGCGTTCTTGAAATTGCAAAGAAGTTTCAAAAAATTCATAGTGCAAAAATTGAATTTATTCCCGAGCGAAAGGGTGAAGCTTTTCAGACTCTTGCAGACTCTTCGAGGCTTCAGTCTATCGGATGGAAGCCAGAATGGACGCTAGATAGAGCCATTGAGCAAGCTTCGTTATAATCTACTAGGATTTGACAACCAGGTTTGACCATTACTACTGTCATTTCACAGTGAGAATCATTGCAGAAATTGGATCTGTTCATGATGGATCTTTTGGAAATGCGCTCCATTTAATTGATGCAGCGGCCAGTGCCGGCGCCGATACGGTTAAATTTCAAACCCATATTGCTGAAGCCGAAACTTTAACGGATGCACCGTCTCCAAGTTATTTTAAAGCTGAAAAGCGAGTTGATTATTTTAAGCGCACTGGTTTCAGTTTAGACCAATGGAAATCATTATCTGAACGAGCGCGCGAAAATAAAGTAACCTTTCTTTCGTCTCCATTTTCAATTGAAGCAGTTGAACTTTTAGAAAAATTAAATATGGCGGCTTATAAAATTCCGTCTGGAGAAGTTTCGAATCTCCCATTGCTCGAAAAAATTGCTGCGACAAAAAAGCCAGTCTTATTATCCTCAGGAATGAGCGCTTGGAACGAATTAGATCGTGCTGTCAGTGTTCTAAAAAAAGGCGGTCCATTAACCATATTGCAATGTTCGTCTGTCTATCCGTGTCCTCCAGAAAAAGTGGGTTTGAATGTTTTAGAAGAAATGAAAAATCGATACCAAATTCCGGTTGGCTTTTCAGATCATACTTTAGGAATCGCGGCTCCGCTGGCAGCTGCTAGCTTAGGTGCAACAGTTATCGAAAAGCATTTTACGTTTTCGCGTTCAATGTATGGAAGTGATGCTAAGCATTCTATGGAGCCTCAAGAATTTCTTCAGATGAGTACGGCTTTAAAAGAAATTTGGAGAATGCTCGAAAATCCTGTCGATAAATCAAATGTTGAGTCTTATATCGAAATGAAAAAAATATTTGAAAAAAGCATCGTAACGGCGTCTCAACTTTCTGCGGGTACCGTTTTAGAAAACCATCATCTCGCTTTTAAAAAACCTGGGGATGGAATCAACGCTGCTGACTATTCTAAAGTTATCGGAAAAAAAATCAAACGAGACCTGCCTTCAGATTATAAATTGAGAGAAGAAGATCTAACCTTATGAACGCTCACCGAAAAATTTGCGTCGTAATTGGATCTCGCGCGAATTATAGCAGTATAAAATCGGCGATGCGCGCCATTCAAAATCATCCATCTTTAGAATTGCAAGTTATTGTTGGCGCCTCGGCTATTTTAGATCGCTATGGATCTGTCGTGAATTTAATTGAACGCGATGGATTTAAAATTTCTTCTAAACTTTATATGTTAGTGGAAGGTGAAACGCCTGCTACGATGGCTAAATCTACAGGCTTGGGGTTGATGGAACTGCCCACTATTTTTACTCAGCTTCAACCGGATATTGTCTTAACCGTTGGCGATCGATTTGAAACGATGGCTACGACTCTCGCTGCAGCTTATATGAATATTCCAGTGGCTCACACAATGGGGGGCGAAGTGAGCGGGACGATTGATGAAAGCATTCGACATGCCGTCACAAAATTTGCACATATTCATTTTCCTGCAAGCCGAGATGCAAAAGAAAGAATTCTAAAACTTGGAGAACGAACTGAAGATGTTTATCTCGTAGGTTGTCCTCGCATTGATTTAGTGGATGAAATTTTAAAAACACCTAATACAAGTATTCAAAATTTATTTGAAACGGGTGTAGGTGAAAGATTTAGTTTGAATGAGCCGTTTATTTTAGTTTCAGAACATCCTGTTACAACTGAATATGGTGCTGGCGAGAAACAAATTTCAACCACGTTAAATGCTGTGGCAGCAATAAATCTTCCTGCAGTGGTTTTATGGCCGAATGCAGATGCTGGATCCGATGATATCGCACGAGGTATTCGAAAATTTCGTGAACAGAATAAAGCAAAGAATATGCATTTCTTTAAAAATCTGTCGATTACGGACTATGTTCATCTGATGAAAAAGACAGTATGCCTCGTAGGCAATTCAAGTAGCGGAATTCGTGAAGGCGCTTTTATTGGAACTCCCGTTGTTAATATTGGAAGTCGTCAGGATAGCCGTGAGCGCGGTGAAAATGTTTTAGATGCTAGTCATGAACAAAATTTAATTGAAGCTGCCATTAAAAAGCAAATTCAGCATGGGCCATACAAAAGCGAACCCATTTATGGCGATGGAAAAGCGGGCGAAAAAATTGCACAGATTTTATCTAAATGTGAGGTGAAAATTCAGAAGAGGATCACCTATTGAAATGGATGTCATCGGCCTGATCCCAGCCCGGGGAGAATCGAAAGCGATTCCTTTAAAAAATATTCACCCCCTTTGCGGTCGTCCGTTGATTGAATACACTGCGAAAGCTGCCGTTCAATCGAAATTATTGAAAACAACTTATCTATCTACAGATTCTGAACAGATCGCAGGGGCGGTAAAATTTTTTGGTGTTCAAGTTCCGTTCATGCGTCCTTCAGAAATTTCTGTCGATGAAACTCCAATGATTGAAGTTTTAAAGCATATGGTTGCGTGGTTAAGAAAAAGCTCCGAACTTTCTTCTATATTCGCTATCGCCTTGCTCCAACCAACCTCTCCCTTAAGAACTTCTCAGCAAATCGATGAAGCCATTCAACTTTTTTTAAGCAGTAAAGCTGAGACTCTTGTGAGCGTGACAGAGGTGCCACATTCGTTCCACCCTTCTTCTCTCTATAATTTGAATGAAGAAAAGCAGACCTCTCCTTTTTTAAATGAAAACAAAGAAAATTCTCTCCCATTAAGAAGGCAAGATAAGCCTAAGCTTTACGCCCGTAACGGACCCGCTATTTTAATCTTAAGCTCGAAGCAAATCGAAACCGGAAAAATCTATGGAAATCGCACGTTTGGATACCTTATGGATCGTACATCATCGCTTGATATCGATTCTTACGAAGATCTTAAATTAGCTGAATATTATTTAAAGAATTCGATCTAATCTCATGAAAGTGAAATCTGCTCAAATCAAAGACTGGCTAAAATCGAAGTCGGTCACACCTTCTATTATGCAGATGCTTCGAGTAGTAAAAGATCCAAGCGCAGAAGGCAGCATCTGGAATGATTATCGAAAAACTTTCAAAGAAGCTTCATTTATTCGCTCCGCTAATTTTCCTCAGCCGGCTAAGAAACTTTTAGTTCTTTCATTAACTGATTGGATTTACCAAATTAAACATGAATGCCTCTTAAGTACTGGATTAAAAATGGCTGGATATGCACCCACTATTCTTATTTCGTATGGAAATTTTTGGGCGCCTAAGTATTTTCGAGCTTTTGGCATCAAAGATTTTATTTATTGGGAAGACTTTTCGATGAGTTCAACGGAATGGATTCAAAGCCAGAAAGATTCCCAAGCTTTTCTTTCGGGGCCCTTAAGCATTCGCACCGTAAAAGAATGGAACTATCGAGGTTCTTGGATTGGCCCAAAACTTATTTCTTCAATCTCACGAAAACAACATTTAGGAGCTCCGGACCTATCCACTCCTGAATCTCGAGACGAAATTTCAAATTTGTTGCCTCTCAGCCTGGCAAATGTTGGCAAAGCGCAAAAAATTTTGACATCGAACGCACCAGATCTTGTCATTGTGAATGAGGCTAATAATTTTGCGATGAGTCCAATTATAGATTTTGCCGTTCAGAACAAAACAAATGTTGTACAATTCATACAGCCTTCTCGAGATGATGCCTTAATTTTCAAACGGCTCACCCCGGAAACTCGACGACTTCATGCTGTGTCTTTGTCACCACAAGAGCTCGAAAGGTTATCGCAAAAGCCTTGGACATCTCAGGATGAATCAGAACTGCATGAAGAAATAAATAATCGTTACGGTGGAAGATGGTTTTTACAAAGTCGAAATCAACCAGGTACAAAGCCAAAAAGTAAAAATGAAATTTTTAAGCAACTTAATTTAAATCCAACCAAAAAAGTAGCTACTGTTTTTTCTCATGTACTTTGGGATGCAAATTTATTTTATGGCGTCGACCTCTTTGAAGATTACGGCGACTGGTTTATTCAGACCGTAAAAGCTGCCAATAATAATTGCGATATTAATTGGATTATCAAATTACATCCCGCCAATTTATTTAAACGCGCTCAGGATAAGAGATCTGGCGAACTTTCTGAAATGATTTTGATTCGTAAATATATTGGCGAATTAAAACCTCATGTAAAACTTGTATTTCCAGATACAGATATCAGCACAAAATCTCTTTTTGAAATCACAGATTACGGAATAACGGTTAGAGGAACGGTAGGAATAGAGCTCCCCTGTTTTGGAAAACTAGTACTCACAGCCGGAACGGGTCGCTATTCTGGCTTAGGTTTTACTAAAGACTTTGAATCCCAAGAAAAATATATTGAAGCCCTCTTAGAAATTCAAAATCTCGAGCCCATGTCTGAAAAGCAAACGCTACTTGCCAAACGACACGCCCATACAATTTTTAAACTGAGGCCTTGGCTGCATACAAGTTTTCGCTCTACTTTTAATTACCCTAAGGAAGGCCGCCACCCTCTTGATCACAATATAGAGCTCGAAGCGAAATCAATAAGCGAAATAGAAAGAAATGGGGATTTAAGATCTTGGGCGAGCTGGGCTGATAATGTGGATAAAGTAGATTATTTAAATTTAGCGAATGATCCATGAAACAAAATCATTTTGAAGAATATCTTTCTACTCGATTTGAATTAAAAAATATTCAAATGAAGGATGAAGAAATTTGGTCGGCAGATTTGATTTCTCGTTCAGATCCATCTCAAAAAATTTTGATCGTAAATGGCATTCCAAGATTTGTATCTTCGGATAACTATGCTCAAAGCTTTGGCCTTCAATGGAACAGATTTAAATCAACCCAACTGGATTCGGCCTCAGGTCAGCCTTTAACATTCAACAGATTTTGGAATAACACCAAATGGAAACCCCGAGAGCTTTTTGGAAAAAAAATTCTCGAGGTGGGGTCCGGTGCCGGCCGCTTCACTGAAATTTTGCTAGAAGCGGGGGCTCGGGTAACCAGTTTTGATTTTAGCAATGCTGTAGAGGCTAATTTTCAAAATAATAAAGAAAAAGGCGATTTATTTTTATTTCAAGCAAGTGTTTATGAGATACCTCTTGATCTTAAACAATTTGATTTTATCTTTTGCTATGGAGTTTTACAGCACACTCCAGATCCTAATAAATCTTTTGACATTCTCTATTCAGGTGCGCGGGACGGATGCAAAATTTCAATCGATTATTATCCTAAGTATTCTTGGCCCACTTGTTGGACTACTCCCAAATATTTTTGGAGACCAATTGCAAAAAAAATAGCGCCGGAAAAGCTGTTACGTTTTATTCAATTTTATATTCCACTTTGGCTACCCTTCGACACGCTCATTCGAAAAATTCCTTACTTCGGACCAAAAATTTTAGCGTATGTCATGATTCCCTGTTGGAATTATACCCATATGCCACTGACGAGAAGGCAGCGAAAAGAGTGGGCCATATTAGATACTTTTGATGCTTTAAGTGCGGCCTTTGATTATCCAAAAACCGGCGATGAAGTTCTTCAGATGGTTTTGCGAACTGGACAGGAAAATGTCGAAGTTTTTTCTGGAAGCAATGGCTATGTCGCAAACCTAACGAAGGGAAAATAATTTAGGATGTGTGGCATCGTAGGATTTGCTGGGCATAGAGACGAATCTCTTATTCAAAAATTCAACCAATCACAATTGCACCGGGGCCCCGACGAGGGTGGCTTTTATTTTTCTAAAGAGGGATTGGTAAACTTAGCGATGCGTCGTCTGAGCATTCTTGATCTTGAAGGTGGCCATCAACCCATGTTCAATGCGGACAAAAGTCTTTGCATTGTCTTCAATGGCGAAATTTTTAATGCGCCCGAGTTAAGAAAAAAGCTTCAACTCAAGGGATATAAGTTTCAGTCGCATCATTCTGATACAGAAGTTTTGATTCATCTCTATGCAGAATTTGGCGAAAAAATGCTTACTCAACTCAATGGAATGTTTGCTTTTGTAATTCACGATTCAAAAAAATCTCTTCTTTTTGGCGCCAGAGACCACTTTGGAATTAAACCTCTTTATTATTCTCTGATAGATGGCAAATTTGCATTTGCTTCAGAAATGAAGAGCTTACTTACTCTACCTTGGATAAATCTGGATCTTAATTTACAAGCTGTCTCTGATTTTCTCAGCTTTCAGTGCGTGCCTGCGCCTCATTCTATTTTTGAGTCTATTCATAAACTCCCCGCTGCAAATAGTTTTTCATTCGATCTTCGAAAGAAAGTATTTTCAAAAGAAACATACTGGAAGCCAAAATTCGACGATGGCTTTCATCTGAATGAAGAGGAACTTCCAAAATATATTCGCAGTGAACTAAATGCAGCCGTGAGGAGATGGACTCTTTCTGATGTACCTATTGCTTGCTCACTTTCCGGAGGAATTGATTCTTCATCGATCGTTGCACTTTTAGCAGAAAATTCTTCTCGAAAAATTTCTACTTTTAGTTTGGGTTTTCACAACTCTCCAGAGCTCGATGAGTCTGATTTAGCTCGCAAAGTCGCCGAGAAGTGGAACACAGACCATCATGAAATTCTTTTAGACCCAGACGATTTGCTCTCCGACCTAGACGCAATGATTTATCATTTAGATGAACCTTATGCGGGTGGACTTCCTTCATGGTTCGTTTTTAAAGAGATGGCCAAATCTGTAAAAGTTGGAATGACGGGAACTGGCGGCGACGAATTATTTGGAAACTATGGAAAATGGCTACCCTTTACTTCAACTGCAAAAAATTTTCACCATCGCCTGCGCCTTCTTAAACATAACCCCCTCAGTTTTAAAGATCAGGTTCGTTACCCAATTGGAAGCCGCTATCATCTTTATTTTCGGCAATCTCAAAAAGAACACAGCATCTTCTTGGGAGCATCTGCGCTACACCTTGAGCCTTCCGAAAAATTAATCGAGAACTATTGGAATGAGTCTTTAGCGACAGATCCTCGAAATGCCGTTCCATCTATCGATTTTCGAATTCAACTACCGGATGAATTTTTGCATATGACGGATCGATTTTCGATGGCTCATTCGCTTGAGGCTAGAACTCCTTTTTTAGATCGTGAATTCGTTGAAAAAATGCAACAAATTCCAAGTCATCTCAGAAGCCAAACTGGAAATTTTAAAAATCTTTTATTAAAGTCAGTAAGCTCACTTTTGCCATCCGATTTAATTCACCAAAAAAAGCGAGGGTTCATACTTCCTGAAAAAAAATGGTTACGTGGCAGATTACGTGAGCAAGTTGAATGCCTTTTAAGCCCTCAGTTTTTAAAACGGCAGGGCATTTTTCAAGAACGCATTTACACTCAATGGGTTGCTCCGCATCTGGCTGAAAAAAAAGATTATTCTTGGAAAGTTTGGACGCTCCTTATGTTTCAACTTTGGTATGATCGTTTTATAAATCATCAAGGTAAACTCGACTTATGAAAGTAGTCCACTTAAGTACGATGGATTCAGATTCAGGCGCGGCAAAAGCTGCTGTGCGAATTCATACGGGACTTCTTGAAAATAATATTGATTCAAAAATGCTTGTGGCGAAAAAGTTAACTCATACTCGAGAAATCTATCCGCCAAATAAACTACGCGAAAAAATATTTGGAAAATTGGCTCAATATTGTGATGAAAAAATAAACGGACTTCTTCGAACACAAAATACTTCGATGATTTCACCTGCTTATTTTGGAAGTCCCATAGTGAAGAGAACCTTAGAGCTGAATCCTGATATCATTCAACTTCATTGGATCTGCCAGGGATTTATTCGTCTAGAGTCTCTCAAATATTTTCAGAAGCAGCGTTTAGTTTGGCGACTTCCTGATATGTGGGCATTTTCGGGAGGCGAACATTATGTGGGCGATTCGCTTCGATATGAGCAGGGTTACCTCAAAAATAATCGACCAGCCGGGGAAAGTGGATTTGATCTCAATCGATGGATATGGATGCGAAAACAAAAACATTGGAAAGATTTAAAATCAATGACGTTGGTAAGTCCCAGCCGATGGTTGGCGGATTGCATTCGCAGAAGTGTTTTATTTAAAAATCATAGAATCGAATTTATCCCCACCGGACAAAATGTAGAGCACTTCAAACCTATTGATCAAAATATAGCACGTCAGATTTTAGGGCTTAACCCTCAAAAAAAATATATTCTATTTGGATCGATCGACGCCATCGGAGATATTCGAAAAGGCTTTCATCTTTTAAAGCCTGCATTACAAATTTTATCTCGCAAACAACAATGGAATGAGAATCTTGAATGTCTTGTGTTTGGCTCTGAAACCAGAAAAAATCATGGACTAGATTTACCTGTCAAATTTTTGGGCTACTATAAGGACGATCTCAGCTTGATGTTGGCTTATAATGCTACGGATGCTTTTGTAGCGGCATCCACTGAAGAAAATCTTGCCAACACCGTCATTGAATCGATGGCATGTGGAAAACCTGTCGTAGCTTTTAGAATCGGCGGCATGCCTGATATCATTCGACATCAAGAGAATGGCTTTCTTGCAAAAGATTTAAGTCCCCAGGCCTTAGCTGACGGGATTGAATTTGTGATTGAAGATTCTGAGCGCTGGATAAAACTTTCA
Source organism: Deltaproteobacteria bacterium (assembly GCA_017302715.1). Classification (GTDB taxonomy): domain Bacteria; phylum Bdellovibrionota; class UBA2394; order UBA2394; family UBA2394; genus JAFLCD01. The sequence continues at coordinate 122,844 of JAFLCD010000005.1, read as the reverse complement.
ACAGCTGCACGTGAGATTGCGATAAGACTTTATTCTACAAAAGTTCAGACCCAGTCTTACATAGATCTCTATCAAGATTTAATAAAACGATAAGCCCATTTAGAGATTTTATAAATTCTAGCCGTCTTTAAAAAAGGAAATAAAATAAAGTATTTTATAAACATGAGAGAAAATTTAAAATAGCCACAAATTTTCTCTCGAGGGTTCAAGTGGATTTGTTTTAAAATTTGAAAATATTCCAAAACAACACCTTTGGCGTTTTGGGCAGACACCCCTTCAGCGTCATAACCCGCAAAAAAATTATTTATATATTGAGTGAGAATTTTAGAATTATAGGCGCGAACCCAGAAATCATAGTCTCCTAAATATCGAAATGTTTCTGTAAATCCATTGAAACGTAAAAATAAATCTTTCGAAACCAAAACGCCTTGATGACATAGAGAAATTTGACCTATCAAATTTTTTTTAAAAATAGGATCTGGAATTTCTTTCTTAATGATTGAATTTTCTCGCAACAAAACCACAGGAGAAAAAATAATTTCAGCACTTTCTTCTTCCAATGACATCAGAATTGAAAATAATTCATCTGAATTCATTAAACAGTCCCGCGCGTTTAAATGCCAAAGCCAACGACCGGTCGCCATCCGACTGCCTAAATTAAGAGCTGGATAGATACCTTGAGGAGAGGACTCCATCCATTTTATGTACGAAAATTCACTGTGGTCCCTTAGCTCGCGATGCTTCTCAGGCGAAGAGTCTACAACGATATGCTCATAAGCATCTCCCATTAGATTTTTAAGAGGCAAACAGGATCTTAAGGTGACCTCTAAACCAATTGGGTCATTAAGAACAATAGTAACAATTGAAATTTTTACTCTACTCATTTTGAATTTTGTCTATGCACATTTGGATTTACAAATTTACGAAATTTCAAAATAAAATTTGCACCAAATGAACATTTTAAAAGGAAATGTCGAAGATATATTTTGAGTGAAGACCAGAGCCAATCTATCTGATTAATAAGCCAGGCTTCACTTACTAACTTATTTTTTATTGCTTTAGCTTCTTGAGTAGCTTTAAATTCTGCCGATATAGATTGAGAAGAAGCTCCACCCAACCTCATGCTCGCTACGACTGAATCTACAAACGCCGGCTTTTCTTTTAAAGCAAATCGCAAACAAAGATCATAATCCATCGCAAGCTTATAATTTGCGTTAAAGACACCATACTTTTCATATAATGTTTTTTTACAAAAGACAGTTGGGTGATTCATCGACATAAATCTTTTAATTTTTGAAAGACTAAAAGAATTGCCAGCTCTATATAAAAATTTTCCTTCAGAATCAATATAGTCCATCAATCCATAAGACCATTCTGAATTCTGCCTTTTCATTTCGGCTAAAGACTTCTCAATAGCATCTGGAGCATAGTAATCGTCAGAATGAATAAAACCAATAACCTCACCGCGACTAAGAAAAATGCCTCTATTCATTGCATCTGATATGCCGTTGTCTTTAGCCGAATAGATTTTAATTCGAGAATCTTTAAATGAGTTCACGATTTCTAAAGTACGATCAGATGATCCTCCATCGACAATCAAATATTCAAAATGGGAATAAGTTTGTGACAGAACAGAAGAAATTGTCTCCAATAAATATTTTTCGCTATTAAGCGTTATCGTAATAATAGAAACCATTGTCCGCCTATTTAAATATCCAACACCATTGTTTGAAAATTTCGCTCAAAATTTTCAGGCGAATAAATACTCGTAACATTTTCAAATTGTTGACGACTAAGAGAAATAAGATCTTTCTTCGATTTTTTAAAAAGCTGATTCATCAGGGTGATAAGATCTTCATCTGATTTAAAAGTAAGTGCACCCGTCTTATTTGATATTTCTAAAAGCCCCCCAGATGCCCTGACAATTGTAATCAAAGACATAGACATACTCTCGATAGCAACTAATCCAAAAGGTTCTTCCCACACAGATGGTACCAATGAATATTGGATCTCATTCGAATCTACAAAATCTTGTATGTTCGTAGTATGTTCATGGAAAAAAATATTCGCGGCACGATTTTGCTTTAAGTTATTAAAAAAATCTGGCTTCGCAAAGTCAAAGGAACCTACAATGTGAAATTCAACATTCTCTAAATGGGATGCAATTCTGAAAATAATATCCTGCCCTTTTTCAGGAGAAACTCTACCGATCACAACTACCCTTGAAGGCTCGATCTCTTTTAAAAATTTGTCCTTAAAAACAGCTTTACTGAATCGACGCGAAAGACAGGATTGAAGAATTTTTAATTTTGACTTTTGCTTGAAAAGATTTGGTAAAAAATTAAAAAGCCTATCAAAAACAAATTCTGAAGTAGTGAATACCGCTGATGTATTTTTAAGTTTTAAAATCCACTGGATAATTTTTTTCTCAATTTTAGAGTGGTCTAAGTGAACAAAGTAAAAAAAATATCTCTTCAGAAAAATAGAAATCAAAGCCACCGGAAAAAAAAGTCTGCCACCATTTACAAAAATCTTTCGATGTCGTTTTATAAGATTATAAAATTTAAAAAAATAAATTGAATAAGCGATCATCAAAAAAAAATCTCGCCAATTTTTTTTTCCTACGGTTAGTGGAGGTTGCCAAAGATTAATCAACTCTATGCGCTTTCCAAATCGCTTTAAAATTTCTGCTTCGAGATTTCCACCTAAGGGGCAAAGTAAACTTACACTCAATGCGCTATCTAGGGAGGTTGCAATTAATTCTAGAAGAACAACCTGGCCACCCCCCATCGAGCTATACTGATCGATAAATAAAATACTGGAGGGCTTAGAAACATTCATTTTCAAGGCAAAGCTAGCCCACTTAATCCAGAATTGACCAGGAAACGCTCCAAAAGTGAGCATTTCGCTTAGTTTTTAAATTGAGAAGTATTCCTAAACTTTCTAGCATAAGGCTCAATGAGTCTTAAAAATGCTTTGATTTATTCTTTATTATTTACGTTTTCAGCCTCTCTCTTTGCGCAAGACTTTGGACTTCCTAGCCGATCGCGCCCTGAAGAATATGATGGCTCCATTTTCATTCCAAAATTCGTATGGGACCCTTCCTTCAATTTTGAAGATTATGAGTTAGGCCCAGGGGATGTATTAAATATGCAACTGTGGGGGGCGCGAAATTCAATTACAAAAATTTATGTTTCGGCGAATTACGATCTTTTCATTCCCTCTATCGGCCCCATCAATGTGAGGGGGTTGAGCCTTGGAAAATTACAGGAAATTTTTAAGAAAAGAATCACAGAGCGATATAAAAATACTCAAGGCAGCATCGCTCTTTTTAGCCCTCGAGAATTTATAGTTCCTGTCGTAGGTGCGGTCATGGTCCCGGGCGAGAAGCCATCCACAGCTTTGATCAGATTAAATGAATTTATTTTGAAGAATGGTGGATTTGCTTCAAATGCAAGTCGCGTTAGTCTTGAAATAAAAAATAAGCGGCTCAACACTAAACAGATTGTGAATTATCAAAATTATGTTCTCTTAGGAGACTATTCGGGGAATCCATTCTTAAGAGACGGAGATGAAATATTTGTGCCCTTTCAGAAAAACGTAGTGACCGTAAAGGGCGATGTTTTAAAACCTGGAAAGTTTGAGTTTAACGAACAAAGTATACCTCTTGAAAAAGTTGTTAATGAATGGCTTGGAGGTCTTACCAGTACCGCTGTCAACTCAGGACAAGTTGTCATCTCTCGATTAACCTCAAAAGGTTCGGTAACAGAATATTATGATCATGGAAAATTTTTTGACAAAAAATCTCCCATTAATTTTTATAATTTTGAGGTTAAAGACGGAGATCAGATCTTCTTCCCATCTGCCAGTATTCAAAACCCATCTCTTGCTGAAACAGTTTTTATTACGGGTGAAGTAAAGTTGCCTGCACCTCAACCTTATAAAGCAGGCCTTCCTTTGAGTTCCTATATTAGTGCTGCGGGCGGCACAACTACTCGAGCTAATTACGAGCAAATCGTTGTTTATAAAGCTTCAGGATCGAGAGTTAGATTAAATGAAAATCCAACGATTGAGCCAGGAGATACCATTTACGTTCCAGAACGAACTTTTAAATTTTGGGGTGATCATTTAGCAATTTTGACAGCACTTTTAAGTATCGCAACTGTGACCCTTTCGCTTTCAAAATAAAGGACGAATTTTGTGAGTATCAAACTCAATCATTTTTTAAATCTGGTATTTATTTTTCTTTTTTTATTTATATGCAGAACTCAGTTTAGTTCCGCTCAAGCCCAAACTCCTAGTCCATCTGAGCTTCGAGGTGATGTTATTGATTTTCGCCTTATTTATCCAATTGTAGGACTTAAAAGTGAGGGCGGATTTAGAAAGACTCATAAAAATGTGGTGGGTCTAGATTTAAGTTATCAATTTTATATTTGGTCCAAGATTGGTTTAGTCATTAACTCAGGATTCTGGGTTTCTCGCGTAGAAAAAAATGCGAGACGTGGGCCACTCAACTCTGAGTTTATTTTAACAGGCCTATCACTTCGTCCTTTCACTTCTAATTATTTCGATCCCACTTTGCATGGACTCTTTGGAATTGCCAGTACTGATGCTGCTGATCTTGCTGTTAGGAAATGGAATTATCCTGTAGGCGGCAAAGGTTTTATAAATGTTTATAAACAGAATGAAGTTTTTCAGGATCTAACTTTGGCATTAGCAGTCACGGGAGGTGGCCTTTACTATTTTCAACAATTAGCCGGTTTAGAGCCCTGGTATTTTGATCTTGGACTATCATTACGAGGATCTTTCTAAGAACTGAGGATTTTTTGCAAAAAAGATTTATTGCCCTTCTTGGAATTTTATTTACTGTTTCTCATGTTTGCGGAATTCCTCTCGGCGTAAACTTTAAGATCCCTGAAATTTTTATTCTCGTTCTGATTTTTTTATTTTTCACTCAGAACAATTCTACATTTGACAAAGATCAGCGGCTTCTTCTTTTCTTATTATTTTTGGCATTAATTGCAGTCCCAGGGATCTCTCTTCTATTTTCTCTCAATAATTTAGCTCAGATGCAAAGAGCTGCAGCATCGATGGGATTTGTAAATAAAGGGGGACGGATGGATCCGATAGTTGCCCCAATTGTGATGTTTGCATGGAGCATATTTTCCTTCTTATCTGTGATCACGTTTGCAAATATTAAAAAAGATAATCGAAAAATATTTTTCAGAAATCTTCTCATCAGCTTATTCATTATGAATATTTATTCTATCTACGGCGCTTTTGTTGTGAATCTTTGGGGAGGACCTGATATTCCCTGGTTCAGTGACTCTCGTCATGGATACGATAACCAATTGAGAGCTCAAGGATTTTTTATTGAGCCCCTCAATCTTGCACATTTTCTCACCTACACTTTTGCTTTCTTTTTACTTGATAAAGATTTGTTTACATCGAAACTTGGGAGATTTTTTTTTCAAAGTTTAAATCTTAAACTTACTGTTTTTGTTTTCATTTTAACATTTTCCGCGAGCGGCGTAATTTCCTTAGCAGCAAGTTACTTTTTGATTTTTTTATTTTTTAAAGCATTTTCTGTTAGAACAGTTTTGAAATATATTTTTGGCGTAATCATAACCATCGGAGCTGCAATGCTCTATCCGCCTAGTCGCGATGCCATTGTGAATAAAGTTATTTATTCGATTGTTGACCCAACTTCCGTCGGATATTCTGCTTTAGATCGAATTTATAAATCTCAAGCAGGAATGAATATTTTTAATGAATACCCTATTTTTGGAGGCGGATTAGGCAGCTCGGGTTTTCTTTATGCATTTTTTAAGCCTACTCAAGGATATTTTTCTTATGATCACTTACCCTTTCCCTTAAATGAATATGTTCGAATTTTAGCCGAAACAGGCTTGATGGGATTAATTACTTTTAGCGCATTTGCTATCGCCTATCTTATTTATCTCAAGAAAAATGAAAATTTTCTTAAGCCTTGGGAAATACTTTTATTTGCTGGCGGATTTGTATCTACTCTTATCGATTTTAATTTTGGAAATTTTATGAATGTTTATTATGTATGGGTATTTGTTGGATTTTCATTCGTCGTTATTCGCGAGCGAAAAAAGAATTCTCAAAACCCAATACTCGTTTAAATCTATCGCGAATTGTACTCACTCGAGATCGAACTAAAGATTTCAAAGAAATACGATCCAGAATATCTGAGCTTTTCCATGGTGCTTCAAAATGTGTAGTGATACCAAAAGTTTGCAGACGACCTATCGACTTCCCCGGCAGGGGAATAATTTTGTCTACTCCATGAGGTAGGCCTCCATCATAAAATAAAACGCTGCCCGGTTTCATCAATGAATCCACATCGATCCTCTTATTTTTCGAATCGATAAGAAAAAGGCCGCCTTCTAAATAATCTGTTCCTTTAAAAGTTAGCGGGACAATAAAATGCACCAATTGATTTGAACCTTTGTTTGCATCGCGATGAACAGAGAGTCGTCCAGCATTCGGCGGATAATAACTTGTGGTTACATACATTCCAAAACGGTCTGGAGAAAACTGCAATCCATAATAAGAATCTTTCTCTGTCGCAGTGTTTTTTATTTTTTGCAACTCAATACAGAGATCTCTAGTCAGCAAGTGCGCCGGCTGGTTCCAAAGAAAATCGAAAGAACGAAATAAATTTTGATTTGCATCATTTGAATAACCGATCTTATTAGCTTCGCCCATAAACGGTCCCCAAATGACCTGATTATCAAGCTGAGTGGGCATCTCTTCGTATGTCATTAGCCAAAATTCACGAATTTCTTTAAGTACGCTCTGATCGATAATGTCATGAAGAATGATATAACCAGTCTCTTTTAAGGCATTAGAAATTTCTTCAGCCGAAATACGAGCAAGCATGCAAACAGCCTACCCCAGGCTTTTTAGGTTTTCAATTTTAACCATAGCCACTTTAGGTTTTGATAAGGTATCAACACCTAAAGTGGATCAATTTATGCATGAGCAATTCCGCAGTTTGTATTTTAAGTATCAAAATGAACTTGTTGAATTAACAAGAGTTTCAAAAAAACTTTATGATAAATTTATATCTCGGGGCTTAGGCGCCACTTTTAGCGATATAGAAGCTGAACTCCTTTATTTGCTCATTCGAGAGCATAAGCCCTCCAATGTCTTTGAAATATCTCCTGATTGTGGATACTCCACTCACTATATTTTAAGTGCACTTCAAAAAAATAATTCCGGTAAATTGTTTAGTTTTGAATTAAGTAAAACCACTCGCGACAAACCCACAGATCAGGTTATTCGAGAAAATCAAATGGAAGGTGCAGATTTATCAAGACTAAATGTCATCATCGGCGATGCTAGAATCACGACTGCTCAATTAAATATAAAACCGGATTTTATTTTTCTAGACAGTTGTCACGATGATTTTTTTGCTGAATGGTATGTAAATTTTCTCCTTCCTAAGTGTTCGGGTGCGGCTTTCATTCATGACATTATGTACGCTGGGCAAGTCCCCGAACTTGCATCTGAATCTTTTTATCTACAATCTCAATTAATAAATAAAAAGTGCCCTGTTTCATACATTGGTGATTTTGAGAGCGTGTTTTTGACTGAGAGAAAGACAATGCAACTTTCGAACCGTCGAGCCTGGTCTTCTATTTCGGCTTTCATTCCAGATTGTGGCCCATTTAAAAATTCACAAACGCAAACTTCAGAGGAAAAATTTGTCCGTTTTTTGACTAAAGCCAATCACACGCAATCGATTCAAGGCATCCAAATCGTCCCCTGGAAAAACTCTTACGAAACCATCGAATCAAATGATAAAAATTCTCAAAATCAAATTTTAAATGTCGGTGATTTTCAAGATCTCATCTTAAGAACACCGTTAACTATTTTAAAAGAAGTTAGAGCTGGTGGATTAAAAATTTCTAAGCCGGAAGAATGGGTTGATAAAATTTCAGATGTATTTTCTAAATCAATATTTTTAAAATATTTTTCTCTTTCAAAGAAAATTATTAGTAAAAAAGAAATTAATTTTGTAAACCCGATAGAATTTTTAGAGCTTTTAAAAAGACAGCACGGTGATATTAGTAATTTAGAATTAGAGAAGTTATTGTCCGATCCTTCAGTGCTTTTGTATTGGAAAATTGAAATTATAAAAGCGGCAAATCGAAATAATAAGTGGATTATAGAAAAAATTAATCAGCTTTTACCATCAGTTTTACATTCAAATATTGCCAACAAATTAAGTATTCTAGAAATTTCTCCGACGAATAAATTTCGTAAGTTTATTTTGGAGGCTCTTGAACCTTCCTTGCTGGAGAATATTGAGCGAAACCAAATAGCATTTCGTCACCTGCTAAAAATTCTTATTCAATTTAAGCCTTACCTCTCTGAAAACTTAATTCATCAGATTGAAAATTTTATATTTCAATCGATTCAGCAAAAGCCTCGAGCCAAAATGGAAGTACTCGCAGAATTACTTGTTAGTTTTAAATTTAAGGACGCTCTCAACTTTTATCGCAAACTATTAAACAAAAAATCATCACGACCTGAGCAAATGGATTGGCATTATTTTAAGCATTTTATTTATTCTAAATCTAAGAATAGGCTTATAAAGCTCTATAGAGCCGCCTAAGGCCTTAATCACTTCTGGAGCTTAAATTGGAGATTTGATATCATCGATCTCAAATGAATACTGAAATGCGCCTCATTGATTTCATCTATCTATACTCAACGAAGCTTAAATTTCTTGCTTATGTAACCCTCGCGGGCGTGATTTTAGGACTTTCTATTCCTTTTTTTATCCCTAAAAAATATGCGGGAGTTGCAACCTTTGCATCTTCCTCTAAAACAAAAAATTCAAATTCCGTTATGGGTGGAGAAAGCGCTGGAGGGCTAACTGTTCTTACTTCAGCTTTAGCAGCAGCCGCGGGGTCACCCAGTGGAAATATTTTTTATATCTCTCTCATGAAATCATCTCGCGTAGAAGATATGATCATTAACCAGACGAAACTGGCTGAGCACTACGGGGTAAAAAATGCAGCTTCTGCGAGAGGACTTTTAGAAAAAAATACTTTCATCAAAGAAGATTTGGGCGGAATTGTTACGATTACTTTTTACGATAAGGACCCGAAGATTGCCGCTTTGGTAGCTGATGCTTATATAACAGAGTTAAATTCTCTTCTAAATTCAATGTCTATTACTGAAGCTCAAAAGCACTCTAAATTCTTAGGAGAGAGACTTAAGATTGCTCGTGATGAATTAGAAATTCTTGAGAATAAATTGTCGGATTACCAAAGAAAAAATAAAGTTATTATGGCCGACACTCAACTTCGAGCTGGCTTAGAAATTACTTCTAGAATTGAGTCTTCTATTTACGCTGAGAGAATGCGTCTTAAAGCTTTAAGAGAAGTTGAGCGCGAAGGGTCTCCCGCTATGCTGGAGACAGAATCTAATATTAGAACTTTAGAAGATCAGCTCCAAAGCCTTTACAAGAGGCCTTCTTCTACAAAAAGCATGAAAAATAAAAAATCCGGGGAAGCGATCTCAAGCCTTCTCGGCTCCCCTGAACTTTTGGCGGAGTACAATCGCTTCATTAGAGATATTGAAACTCGCAGCATTATTTATAGTTTTTTACTTAAAGAATATGAAATGAGTTTAGCGAATGCCGCAAAAGAAAAAATTGCTGTTGAAGTAATCGATCAAGCTGAAATTCCTACTGGCCCCGCTTCTCCGAACAAAAGACTTATTCTTTTACTATCTATCGCGATTTCGGTTTTACTTGGACTCATTATTCCTGTCTTAACAGAGGCTTGGAAAAATTATCGTGCGCAACCCGCAAACGCCGAAATTTTTAGTAAAATTCACCGAGAGCTACGATCGTTAAAGATTTATAAAGTAAAATAAAAGATGATTGCTTAGTAGGCGTTTTTATTTACAAAGCCTCTAAAAAAAGTAAGTAATAAAATTTTAATATCAAACTTTAGTGACCAACTTTTAATATAATAAAGATCATACTTAACTCTTTCCTCAATAGAAGTATTGCCGCGCCAGCCGCAAACTTGTGCCCAACCAGTAATTCCACCTTTCATCTGATGGCGCCAATCATAATGAGGAATTTCTTTTCTAAATTCTTCAACGAATATGGGGCGCTCAGGACGAGGTCCAACAACCGACATTTCACCCTTAATGACATTCCAAATTTGAGGAAGTTCATCCAGAGATGAAGAGCGAAGAAAGGCTCCAAATTTTGTACGTCTTGGATCGTTTTTTATTGCCCACACCGCGCCATGTTGCTCGGAGTTCAATTTCATCGAACGAAATTTCCACATAGTAAATTGCCTAGAATCCAAACCAACTCTCACTTGTCCGTAAAAAATAGGTCCTCGTGAGGTTAGTTTAATTGCAATTGCAATCAGCAACATCGGAATTAAAAATACAATCAAAGCCACCCCAATAATGAACAGGTCAAAAGTTCTTTTTATAAAGGAATCAAAAGTTGTTAGGTGAGCCTTAACAACCTGCAAATCTCTTTCTTCTGGAGTAGGAATAATGATTCCGGTCCGGACAGGATTATTTACATTAGAATAACTTGAAGGCTTATTGATTGAAACTTCCATTAGCTTACCAACCTCTCCTGTAGAGACACCTGGAAAATAATTTAACTAGAATGCTCTTAAAAGCCAAGATCTACCGCCAGGTCTCGAGACCCTAAGTAGATTCCAAGTCATGTTCTTTTAAAAATCTCTCTTCATTAAAGCCGTTATATTGAATAAAAAACGAATGGGCAGAGTGAATTATTTTTGAAAATCGCATCGTAAATACAGCGCTATCAAATGCTCTGGATCTTTCTCGCAGTGCGTTAAAATCATAAATTTCTGGGCGCCACGACTGAAGAGCCAAAATAAGGCTATTGTCGGTTTGCTCAGTAAAAAATGCACCTGTCTTACCAGAAATAACTGTTTCTAAAGCGCCTCCTCTTCCAAAGGCTAAAACCGGGGTTCCAACCGCCATCGCCTCCAAAGGCACAATTCCAAAATCTTCCTCCGGAGTAAAAATGAGCCCTTGGGCAGAACTTACAACTTTTATCATGTCTGAATGATCAAGCTGCCCTAAAAATTCAACCGTCTGACCCGCAATGCTTCGAAGATAATTTATTTCGGGACCATCTCCGATAACTTTCAATTTTATGCCGAGCTTTGAGCAGGCCCGAACAGCAATATCCACACGCTTTTGAGAAACAAGCCGAGATAAAACGACAAAATGATTTTCTTTCTGGGCTGGCTGATTCAAAACAAATTTTGAAAGATCAACAAAAGGATAAACAACAATCGAAGGTCTTCGATAGGTTTTCCAAATTCTCTGAGAGACAAATTTTGAATTTGCTATGTACAGATCGACTCGCGAACTTGAGTTTACATCCCATTGACGCAAACGATGAAAAACCCATTCAACATAAGCGCGCTTTAAACCTCTAATATTATTTTGCTCAAGATAATCTTGGCTCTGATCCCATAAATATCTCGCAGGTGTGTGAACGTAACTAATATGCAACTGATCGCTTCGAGTTAAAACACCTTTCGCTACGCAATGACTACTTGAAATGATAAGGTTCGCATCTCGAAGATCCATTTGTTCAATAAAATAAGGGTAAAACTGCAGAAGATATCGATGAAAGGAAAATGCAAACGGAATTTTTTGCAGAGCAGATGTTTTTAAAATAGGACCTAATTTTTTTGTTAACGCCGACTTTGGATTCGCCAACAAAGTATGAAAAGAAGCGGGCTGAACGAGATCACAAATAGTTTCAATAACCCTCTCAGCGCCGCCGTAGGCATCGATCCAATCATGAACAACGGCTGTTTTTGGAAAATTCATTTTCATACTAAAAAGATTTTCCAATCTTAGCCAACGCTCCCCATGCCCAAACATCTCGATCTCTGCGGCTATCTAAATTAAAAATTCTCATCTCAGAAATGGCCGATTCAAAAATAAATCCATTCTCAAATTTTTGAGTCCAGCGAGCAACGAGTCCAGCGCGCTTCTCGCATTTTTCAAAAGAAGTATAAAACGAATGAATATCATGACGATCTATGTCTGAGCTTCGATTTCTTCTTTCCCAAAAAAATAATCCTTCCAGATCTGAGGCTTTAAAAAATTTTCGATTCCATCTCAAATAGGCACCCTCAGAATCCGGGCCTAAGGGTTGCCCTAATACTCGACCTTCATTCGAAAAACCAGAGGGCCAGGTAAGATGAAAATAAAGTTTAGAACCTGTTCGCGTATATTCAGCTCGCCATCTACTAGATTTTGAATCCTGTCCTGTCGTCATCATAAGCCCATGCATAAATGAATAACTATGTTTAAGCATCGGCTGAAAGCTTCCACAGCAGTCTTCCAAATGCTGTTCTGAATAATAAGAAAGAGGCCAAGTCAAATCTCGAAACCAAAAACGATAATCCATTTGTACAGCTCGGTTAGTGACATTGCTTGAATCATCCCCTGCATCACTATAACTCGTTCGCGCCCCTAAAATTTCTAACGTAATATCTTTAACAGAATTATCTTTAGGAATTCCATCGCCACTAAATTGATAGATAAGACCGATATTAAGTTCAAAAAAATCTACCGGCATCATACCAAGCCGCCACCCAACAAAAAAATCGTGAGGATTGGCGCGATCCAAATTCATTCGAGTTAAAAAAAGTTCTGTTTTAAGTTGACCTAAATATTTAAAAATCCAAGGCCAACGCTGAGGCAAAGTTGAAAGCTGAATAGAATCAAAACTTGCCGCATGATCCGAAAGTAGTAAGGGAGCAACGAAAGATTGCCCCCAATAAAGAGGCTTTCTACCTACAGACAAAACTAATTTGCGAATTTTAAATTCGGAATAAAGCTGTCGAAGAGAATACCAGGTATTCGAAGAATTAAATTGTGCACCGGCTTGAGCTTCGGCAGTTGCGAAAAACCAATTTGTCGGCATGACACCTAAACTGACAGAGCTCCAAGTGTTTTCTTTTTCAGGAGGATCGAAACCTTGAGTTCCTTGGATTTGCGATTGGTAAAAGACAGGCCATGTACTATTTCCAACCGGATAATTTCTAACTTTCGGCTCTCTAAAACTTGCAATATTTAGTGATACGTTAGCACCTACTTTTTTTTCTGAAAAATCAAAGGCGGGTTCTTCAAATGAAGAGGGACGAAATCCCATAAACTTAAGCTCAGTAGAATTTTGAAGATTGAATTCTTCGCGTGATTCTCTTGAAACTCGATCAGAAGTTTTAATGAGAGACTGGGCAAAAAGATTCTGCGTTATAAAGCAAAACAGAATGAGAAAAAAAAATTTCATCCGCGAGGTAAGGCTGCCAAATCTTCTGTCCACGCCTTCACCAATTCCATTTCATCTTGAGGAAAATGTCCGGACTTAACTAAAGCTTCGTAACAAGATATAAGATTTTCACTTACCATCTCTGCTCCGGACTTTAATTTTAGTTTATTCAAAGTTTGGATGATAATTTCATTTTGAAGATAGCCCGACACTTCTCCAGCAAAATCGCTGAGCAATCGATGTTCGTTTCGCTCTTGAATTACTTCGGCTGAATGAAAAACCATTCCGTAACCAAGTTCCCAGAGACAACGCTGAGCTATAAAACTTCTCCAAATATCCGTCATTCTAAAAGTGCAGTGACTTGGCAAATACATCAGCGGGTAAGCGACGGGCCACCACCAGGTTGTTTGACTATTAAATGGACACCAAGTTCCAGGTGCTAACCAAAGACTTGGCTTTCGATCGAAATAAAATTCGTTATCGAGCGCCAGTCTCCAAATCGCATCTACATCTGGGGATAAATCTGCAAGTCCCTGCTGAATTGGGCAATCGACCAGAACTTCGGGAGTATTTTGATTGTGAGCGAAACTTTTTTCTTCTCGGATTTCCTCAAGAGGAAAACCTCTTGGCCAAATAAGTTCGTTACTAAACACGCGATAGACATTCATCCAAGTTCTTGGTTTTGCAGCCTGAGCTTTTACAGTCATCGAGCGAAGCTTCCAATGATCGTTTGGCATATTGTCGTCATCGGTTTCATAAATGCATTTTGCTTTTTGCTGAATCGCTAGAAGATAGCCTAAATTTTTTCGAGCGTAATGACCTACAGGCAAAGTCTTCGCGAGAGTAAAAGAAAGTTCATTTTGCTTAGCGAGAGAAAAAACATCAGCACCCTTTTGATCAAAACTTGAAGGACCTTTTTTATCTCCAATGATTAAAAGTGAAGACTTTGATTTCTCTAAACTCGAAGCCAATTTTTTGATCGACTTCGTAGGCTGTTGAATCGTGGTCACTACACAGGTTACTTTTTCCTCAGTCATAGAGACGGGAGTTTGCTTATAAAGATGCCATAAATTTTTAAATGCATCTTTTAAGCTACTCGATCCCAATCCTTTACTTGGATTTTTGTAATTGATGGGAACTTCCTTCCATTTCCAAGAGTGAAGCATATGTTTAATTTCGGTTTGAAAAAAATGAGATCGACTTTTTGTTCCCTTACGTAAAATCATTTGCATCGCGCGACGACTAAAGCATTCAAAACCACTCGTCATATCTCGCATTCGCGTTTTCAAAATGAGATTGGCGAGAAAAGTTCCGCCCCGAGAAATAAAATGCCGAGAGAAAGGTCCCGAATAAGATCCGCCTTTCATAAAGCGGCTTCCTGCAATGAAATCGACGTCTTCTTTCATCGCGTTTAAAAAATTTGGAATCTCTTCTGGCAAATGGCTGAGCCCACCATCCATTTCTAAAATCCAATCGCAACCAGCTTCGTAAGCTTCTTTATAACCGCGAAAATATGCATCCACTACGGAACGGTTTTCTGGAGCCCAAACTAAAACAGCTCGATCATCTTTAGTTTGATGATAGCTTTTTATTTTTTCGACAGTTTTATCTTTGCATGCTTTATCTAAAACACAAAAAATTCTGTCGTTTGGGCCAAGCTGTGCAAGCACTCGATCCAAGAAAGAATCGATAGTCGACTCTTCGTTCGCTAAAGGAGTAACCACTCCAATTCGCGATGGAACGGTTACAACTAATGAATCTGTTTTTTCCAAAGATGCTGTAGAGAATTGATGAGACATTCTTAAAGTTTCGTAATGCGTTCATCACGAAAATCTTTAAGAGCATTTCGCGTGTCTACGATACGCACAGAATTGTCGAGTAAAGATTTATAATCTACGTTTGTGTGGTCAGTCGTAATGATAACGAGATCATAATTCGAACTTAAGTTTGTATTCCAAGCAACGGACTTCATATTGATTCCATCCCAATCTAAATGTGGGACAAAGGAATCGTAGTAATCTACTTTCGCGCCTCTTCTTTGAAGCAAATGAATCACATCCAAAGCTGGGGATTCACGCATATCATCAATATCTTTTTTGTAAGAAACTCCCATCACGAGAATCTTCGATCCTTTTATGGCCTTCGAATCTTCATTTAATGCGAGTGAAATTTTTTCCACGCAAAATTCTGGCATAGATGAGTTCACTGTATTCGCAAGCTCAATAAATCGAGCTGTGTAATTAAGTGAACGCAATTTCCAACTTAAATAACTAGGATCGATTGGAATACAATGTCCGCCAAGTCCTGGGCCGGGATAAAAAGGCATAAAACCAAAAGGCTTGGTTGCAGCGGCTTCAATGACTTCCCAGCAATCAATTTTTAATTTTTCACACATGATCGCGACTTCATTGACGAGTCCGATATTGACTTGGCGAAAAGTATTTTCAAGCAGCTTTACCATCTCTGCGCTTTCAGGCGAACTTACTCGAATCACTTTTTCCATCACATTCGAATAAAAAATAGATGCTAACTCACCGCAAGCTTCAGTCACACCACCAACAACTTTAGGAGTATTGTAGACATTATATTTTTGATTTCCTGGGTCAACGCGCTCGGGAGAAAACGCTAAAAAGAAATCTTCTCCACAGACAAAATCTTTTCCGCCGGCAACTCGCCCCGCTTTTTCTAAGTGAGGAAGCATCACTTCTCGAGTTGTTCCTGGATAAGTTGTGCTCTCTAAAATAATAAGCTGACCAGCTCTCAAATTGGCTTCGATTTTTGAAAGAGCGCCAATAATATAAGACATATCTGGATCTTTTGTTTTACTAAGAGGAGTCGGAACGCAAACGACAACTACGTCGCATTCTTTCAATTTGGCAAAATTGGGAAACGCTACAAATTTTTTAGCGTTTAAATTCTTCGCAACATCAGCAGTAGGAACATCTTGAATATAAGAAACGCCCTTCATCAAAGTTTCAACTTTAGAAGGATTGTTATCAAAACCTAAAACCGAATAACCACCATCGGCAAAAGCCATCGAAAGCGGAAGTCCCACATAACCAAGTCCGATCACTCCAACCTTGGCCTGTTTTTGCAAAAGCAATTCTTTGAGTTGCTGAGCGTTTTTATGAAACGCCTCAGTCTTAGCCGGCGAACGTTTCATCTGAACGACTTTAGTAGACGTGATGTTCTGAGGAATGCTTTGGGAATATATCATATAGATGCACTTTTTACTGAATATTGCCTTTCTTGACTAGATTTCATTAGTCGAGAGAAGATCCCCAGATGCCCGCTAACCCCTCGAGTGCTCTTGGAGCTTCAACCATCCTAGTCACCGGAGCTGCGGGCTTTATAGGCTTTTTTGTAGCTAAGGTACTTTTATCTAAAGGATTCCAAGTGGTTGGACTCGATAATATGAGTCCCTATTACGATCTTAAGCTTAAGGCGGATCGATTAGAGATCCTCACCTCGACATACAAAAACCAATTTCAGTTTGTAAAAGTTGATATTGCAGATCGCGAAAACCTAAAAGCAGTCTTTGAAAAACATCGTCCTCGAAAGGTAATTCATTTGGCCGCTCAAGCGGGCGTTCGTTATTCGATTACAAATCCTGAAGTGTATGTGCAATCCAATCTCGTGGGATTTGCCAATATTTTAGAAGGTGTTCGTCAAACAAGTTGTGAACATCTTATCTACGCCTCAACAAGTTCAGTTTATGGAGCAAGTACAAAAATTCCATTTTCTGTTCATGAAGATGCGGATCATCCCGTTTCACTCTATGGCGCGACAAAACGCGCGAATGAACTGATGGCGCATTCTTACTCCATGATGTTTCAAATTCCGACGACAGGCTTAAGATTTTTTACGGTTTATGGTCCGTGGGGTCGGCCCGATATGGCACTCTTTCTTTTTACGAAAAATATTTTAGAAAATAAGCCAATCGATGTTTTTAATCATGGTGATCACAAAAGAGATTTTACCTACATCGACGATATCGTCGAAGGCATTGTAAGCATTGCTATCGGCGATGCTCCCCAAGAAAATCCAAATTGGAATTCGAAGACATCGGATCCCGCGACGAGCTCTGCGCCTTACAGAATTTATAATATTGGCAATAATCGTTCTGAGCCGCTCAATCGATACATCGAAGTCATCGAAGAAGTTTTGCAAAAAAAAGCGACCAAGAATTTTTTGCCCTTACAAAAAGGGGACGTCCCTGAAACTCATGCGAATATTGACGATTTGGTAAGTGACTATGGCTTCAAGCCAAAAACTAGAATTGAAGTAGGTGTGAAAAATTTTGTTCAATGGTATCGCGATTACTATAAAGTTTAAGAGGATAGCGATGAAAATGAATACGGTGAAAATTTTTTGTTTCGGCCTAATTTTTCAAATGCTTCTCGCTTTATCCTTTCCCTGTCGAGCCGATACCGGGGTTCGAAATCCCGCACTTCTTCTTGGATCCGTTCCCGTTTTAATTGCTGTGATCGCACTTTTAACAACTGCCCTCACTTCAGATAAGCCACCCGCTTCGGGCGGAGAAAATCTTCCTCTAAATAAAAAAGAAATTTTACCTAAGAACGCTCCCTTGAAAGTACGTTCTCTTTTGAGAGCTCCTGAAGATAAATTTTTTACAAACTATCCAGTCTTTCTCGTCAGCAATTCGCTTTTACGTTAGGCTCTGCGCATGGAAATTATGGTTTTTGGTGCAGGCTACGTTGGACTTGTAACAGGCGCTGGTCTCGCTTCAACGGGAAATCATGTTATTCTCGCAGATACTCTTAAGGAACGAATTCAACTTTTACGAGAAGGTGGAGTTCCATTTTATGAACCTCAACTTCCAGATCTTTTAGAAAAAGCGCGTCGTACAAAAAATATTCAATTTGTTCATACCGAATCTCAAGAATTTAAAGACACTCTCGCGTCCGCTGAAATCTATTTCATTGGAGTTGGTACTCCAGAACTCCCCGATGGCCGCGCAAATATGGATTATGTTTTTTCTGCTGTCGATATGATCGCTTCTCAAGAGGGGGATCTTTCTAACAAAATCGTGATTATGAAAAGCACGGTTCCCGTTGGAACTGGAGATGTGATAGAAAAAAAATTCAAAGCTGCAAAGAAGTCTCCGACTGTGGTTTCAAATCCAGAATTTTTAAAGCAAGGAAATGCAGTACAAGATTTTTTAAAACCCGAGCGAGTGATTATCGGAACTGATAACGAAAAAGCTCGCGAAGCGATTAGCTTTCTCTATCGAGCCTTTATGTTAAAAAGAGATCGCATCGTTTGCATGTCCAGGCGATCAGCGGAACTTGTGAAGTACGCTTGCAATGCTTTTCTTGCGACGAAAATTTCTTTCATCAATGAGATGGCGCAGCTTTCTGAAATTGTCGGCGCTGATATTCGCGAAGTGCGAGATGGAATGATTACGGATTCTCGAATCGGAGATCAGTTTTTATTTCCAGGACTTGGATTTGGTGGAAGTTGTTTTCCTAAGGATACACATTCTCTGATCGCTCAAGGTCAAGCAGCTGGAATCGAACTTCAATTGCCTACTGCCGTTGCAGCCGTAAATAAAAAACAGCAGCTCTGGCCTGTTCAAAAATTACAAAAAGTTTTTGGAAAAAGTTTATCAGGCAAAACCATTGCGCTCTGGGGCCTGGCGTTCAAACCTAATACCGATGATCTTCGTGAAGCTCCTTCGATCAAAATTATTCCCGAGCTTTTAAAATTGGGCGCGAAAATTAAAGCTTACGATCCTGTGGCCGCCCATCGAGTCGCTGAGCTCTTTCCAGACGCCATTAAAACGAAAAATTTAGTCGTATGCGAAGATGCCTATGAAACTGCAACTACATCGGACGCGCTTTTGATCGTTACCGAATGGCAAGAATTTCGCACACCCAATTTCAAGAAACTCAAATCCTCGATGTCTCGCCCTCTCATCATTGACGGACGAAATATCTACGATTCCAAAATCGCTAAGCAGTACGGCTTCGAATATTTTGGCGTTGGAGTGAGTTAAAATCTAAATCACAAATGCAGCGACTCTAAATATTTCTCAGCATCCATTGCAGCTTTGCAACCACTACCTGCAGCAGTAATGGCCTGACGGTAACGAAAGTCGTGAACATCGCCTGCCGAAAAAACGCCTTCGATATTAGTTTGAGTCGTTGCTTCACCAGTCACCAAATAACCATTTTCGTTTGTCTTCAACTGACCTTCGAAAATTTTGGTGTTTGGAACATGTCCGATCGCAACAAAGACGCCTTGAACCGTGATTTCTTTTTTCTCTTTCGTTTTTACATTTTCAACGACCGCGACTTCGACCCCTTGGCCACCTTTGATTTCAACGACAGCAGAATTTAAAACGAATTCGATTTTGGGATTTTTCTTTGCACGATCGACCATGATTTTAGAAGCCCTAAAATTTTCGCTGCGATGAACGACAATCACTTTTTTACAAAAGCGAGTTAAGAAATTCGCTTCTTCCATCGCAGAGTCTCCCCCGCCGACCACGATCACATCCAAATTTTTGAAAAAAGCTCCGTCACAAGTCGCGCAAGTGCTTACACCTTTTCCGCGAAATTTTTTCTCGGATTCGATTCCAAGCCATCTGGCCGATGCACCTGAAGCGACGATCAAAGCATCCGCTTGAATTTCTTTTGAATCCATCCAAAGCGTGAAGGGTCGTTTTTTTAAATCAACTTTGGTGACATTTCCAAGCTCAAAGGTGGTTCCAAATTTCGCAGCTTGTTTTTTAAAATTTTCCATCAGCTCAGGGCCCATAATGCCTTCGGGAAATCCCGGAAAATTCTCAACTTCACTCGTTAAGGTCAGCTGACCACCTGGCTCCATTCCCTCAATCACTAAAGGGCTCAGGTTCGCTCTCGCGGCGTAGATGGCGGCAGTTAGTCCCGCTGGACCTGATCCAATAATGACAACTTTGGGTTTTTGCATGATTTTTCCTTCCTTTAAGATTGTTATAAATTTAAGGCTGGAACGCCAAAAGGCAACAAGAACTTGAGCTTCAGATACTTCGCCCCAGAAAAAGTTGACGCCTGAGGAGCTTCGATGAATGATGGCCGGCAAATGGCAGATCCAGCAAATAAATACCCGGATAATGTTGTCGGTAAATTTTACGTCGACACTCAGTGCATCCTTTGCAGTTTATGCCACGAGCTTGCGCCTGCGAATTTTAAGGAAGCTGATTCAGGCGATCATGATTTCGTCTATAAGCAGCCCGAAAATGAAGACGAAGAAAAGCTCTGTAAAGAAGCGATGGAACAATGTCCTGTTGAAGCCATCGGCAATGACGGCTAATCTCTAAGGGTGGCAGAACCTAAAAAGGATGGAAGCGAAAGACGACGTTCGAAGCGTATCGATGCGCGCATTGAAGTTCAGTTTCGTAGCGGCAAAGAATTCGTCGCTTGTTACACACAAAATCTTTCTAAAGGTGGAATTTATTTAGAGACTGAAACTCTGCCAGATCCTAATGCATCGATCGAAATTGTTTTAGAACTTCCGCCATCCGCTTCTCGAAAAAAAGGCGATACAATCAAAGTAGTAGGAAGAGTTGTGCGGTTGATGACAATAAGTATGGATTCAAAAACGATTCACAAAATTGGTGTGCAGTTTTTAGATGTAAATCCACAGACTCAGATGCAGCTCGATTTATTTTACGAAGAACTCGCGAACGCGAGTTAGTTTTTAACCTTTAGCTTTCACTAAAAATCCAGAAGGTTTCACGTCGCCAAGATTGAGTTCAGCGCGGCCGTTATAAAGCAAATGAAGAGCACCGAGATCCGTCGTGCTGGGCGCAGACTTTCTTTTCTTTTTTCGAGAAATGGAACTTGAGCGCAAAACAGCATGCTTAGAAAGCTGCATGCTCAAATGCCATTCAAATAAATGATCCCAGTGGTTTGTCATCGTCTTCTTCTCATATTCAAGATCGAAAGATTTTCGAACAATTGCGAAGTCGCCACACTTAAGCTCGGCTGCAATCGAATCGCCGATTGCATAAACATAGGCTTGTTTCCTAAAAGCTCGCGGCGCTTTGGATCGAGCAAAATTTCATAGGCCTTTTTTATTTCTAAAAAGTCTTCGGCTTTACCGCCTACGTCTGGATGATAGAGCTTAGCCTTTCTTCGGTATGCCGTTTGAATATCGGAGTCACTGGCATCCGGAAACAATCCTAAGATTTCAAATGCCGTTACCATGACTTTTCTACCCTCATGCAGATTTCGTATGTTTGTTGTGCTCATGCCCTTTAGAGAGCAAGGCCCATGCCAGCCTTCTATTGCCCTTAAAATGCAAAAGGAGGCACTTACATGATAATACGAATTCACAGTTTTTAGAGGGGGTGCGAAAAGCAATGCGCAATCAAGGACTTGGTTTCGGCCACCGGCAAACCGACAATATTTGTCATCGAACCTTGAATTTTTTCAGCGAATTTTGATGCCCGGCCCTGAATGGCATAAGCCCCAGCTTTGTCTTTCCACTCACCAGAATGGAGGTAATTTTTAAGATCTTTTTCGCTGAGTTTTTTGAACTTCACTTTTGAAGTCACTAAAATTTGAAATTGCGGGCGAGATTTTGCAGACCATCCAACGCAAACCGAAGTCATCACGTTGTGAATTTTGGCTGAAAGTTTTTTAAGAATACGTTTTGCGTGCTTTGCGTTTTTTGCTTTTCCTAAAATTTCTCGCTTAAGAGAGACCGTCGTATCAGCGGTGACAATGATTTGGCTCTGAGAATTCTGAGCACGAATATCTCTCATTTTTGCAGCGACGGATTTCCATTTTTCGCGAGCAATTCTTCTGACATAAGCCCGAGGCGATTCGTCTTTTTTTCGCCGTTCATCGCAATGAGCGGGAAAAACCTTCAGCTGATAAAAATCTTTAAGAAGTTTTTTACGTCTTGGGGATGCTGAGCCGAGAATAATGAAAGGTCTCATTTTTAAGTATTTAGCGAGTCTATAAATGATTGAGAAGTTTAAAGGCCCAAAGATAGCGATTAGCCTCTATTTAAACCCCTTGATTTATTGTCTAAATTATTAGACAATAAATAATGCCTCTTCAAATATCCGATGTTATTTCATCTAAAGCCAGGTTCAAGGTTCTAAAATGCTTAGAGCAGCAGTTCGAACCCATTTCTTTACGTGAAGTGATCAGTCTTACTGAATTACCTATTCGATCAGTTGAACTCGCACTCAAAAGCCTTGTTAAAGAAAGAATATTGAAAGACTACCGCAAAAAGCGCAGTCACCTTTTTCAATTGCGAGAAGATCATCTGCTTACTCCTTCCATTAAGAGTATTTTTCAAGCATTGAGAAATACGGAATTAGAACAGAGAGCAAAGACTTATACCAAAGAGGCTAATAAGGCTTTGGCTTTTGCTCAGTCTGCTATTGATCTTTTTGGAAAATAAAAATGATGAATTTATTTCAACAATTAAAAAACGTGGTGGAACGTCTCCAACGGGAGAAAGTAAAATTCGCACTTGCCGGTGGGCTTGCAACTTCTACGTATCGGGCTGAAAAGCGTACGACTGAAGATTTAGATCTCCTTATTTACGCGCCTCTTCAATCGGAAGCGATCGCTCGAAAAATCTTAACTGATTTAAATTTAGATATCCGTGAAGCTCGTAAAGCAAATCTTCAAGGTGGCCCGAGACATGCGATGAGAAGAGGATCTTCCCCGCTTTGTATATTGGTGGGCAGAAAAGATGGAGAAATAGGCGTCGACTTTATTTTGCCGGATATGCCTTGGTTTGAGTCGGCACTCGAACGTGCTCAACAAAATATTATTGAACTAGGCCATGTAAATCTGCCGGCCATCACAGTTGAGGATGTCATCCTAGCTAAATTCTTTTCACTTTCTAATGACTCATCAAGATTCAAGGATGCCGATGACATCAAATCAATTTTTCAAGTAAATCATTCGTTCGATTTTGAATACTTAACCTTGCAAATGAAAAAGCTGGAACAGATTGTACCACCATCCGTTGAAAAAATAGTGCCACATATTTTACTGAAAACTTCTAAAAAAGTTCGAAAAAATATAGTTAATAAATTTAAAAACAAGTTTTCAAGTACACAAAAATTTTAATAATTTATTCTTCTATTTCTTTAGGTCGAGGGCCAAAAAGAGCTTCACCAATACGAACGCAATTAGCACCTTCCTCGATCGCCACTTCGAAATCATGACTCATTCCCATACTGAGAACTTTAAAATACTCAGGTTTTTTGTGGCGCTGACGAAGACGATCAAAAAGTTTTTTCATCTCCGAAAAATACGGCCGCATTTTTTCTAAATCTTTGTGCGCTGGAGGCAAGGTCATTAAACCTGCAAGTAAAATTCCTGAGTTGTCTTGAAATTTATCAAAGAGTTCTTCGATCACGGATGGAGGCAATCCCGCTTTTTGCCTTTCGCTTCCTAAATTTACCTGAAGCAAAACAGGAACCGAAGCTCGAGGTGTATCGAGCTGGCTCGCCACTCGCGCAATTTTTTCTCCAAGCTCAAGAGAATCTAAAGAAGCAATCGAAGCGGCGTACGGTAAAATGAGTTTAATTTTGTTGGCTTGAAGTCTTCCGATGAAGTGCCACTTAATATCGGTGTCTAAACAAAGTGGCGCCTTCTTGAGCAATTCCTGTGCATAATTTTCGCCCATATCCAAAATGCCGTACTCGGCCGCCTGGCGAATGGAGTTAATGCTTTGGCCCTTGCTTGCCCCTAAAATTGTAATATTTTGACCGGCAAACTTAGAGCGCTGAGCCGCCTGCTCTACTCTTTTTCGTATCGATTTTAGTCTTTCGCTCAAACTCATGTTATAAATTCTCGATGGCTCGTTCTTCATTATCGCGCAAAAACACTTCATCCAAAAGATTTAAAAAAATCGGCTTGATCACCAAGCTTCAATCTGAAGACGCCCTGCAGTGTCTTTGGTCGTTGCTCAAATATGCTGGACGTCAATCGAACTCGTTTCAATGGATTGCTGAAAATACTGCTGCTCCGCTTATCAAAAAACAGAAAAATTTTTCTAAATTGCCGATTAAATTTTCGAGCATTGATCAGATGGCTTCGCACTGCGATTTGTTGGTGGCCATCGGCGGAGATGGAACGATTTTACGCGCGGCTCGATATTTGCTTCACAAAAATGCTTGGAAAAATACTCCACTTCTCGGGGTGAACGCGGGCCATCTTGGATTTTTAAGTTTTGTCGGAGCGAATGAAGCCGCAAAAACTTTGGATGCGATTTTAAATTCCTCACAGAAAACTCAGATCGAAGAGCGCTCTTGTTTAAAAGTGGTGATCGAGCGCAAAGGTAGAGCCTATCGAAGTTTTGATGTGCTTAACGACTGCGTTTTGAGCAAAGGTTCGCTCTCGAGAATTTTTGAATTTCATGTGGTGATCGACGGAGAATTTTTATCTTCTTATCGCGCTGACGGACTCATCGCATCTTCGCCGACAGGATCGACTGCCTATAATTTAGCAGCCGGAGGCTCAATCATCGCCCCTAATATTCCGGCCATTCAACTCACTCCGATTTGCGCGCAGATGTTTTCAAACAAACCTATCGTCATTTCGGATTCGCATGAAATTAGTTTGAGCGTTGGCCGTCACTCGAGTGATGTCTTTTTAACTTTGGATGGCCACACAGGTTTACGCATTGAGCCGACAGATAAAATTAAAATTTCAAAATCTTCCAAAATGATCCGATTTTTGAGACCTCCTGGAATGAAATACTCCCACTACTTCCATTCGCTGCGTCAAAAGTTGAAGTGGGGTTTGGTGTCGAAAGCTTCTGCATGATAGCCTTGAGTGAGAATCCTATGCGTGTGCGTTCCTGTGCCATCTCTGATGTCGGACGAAAACGACAGAAGAATGAAGACTCCTATCTTATCAATGACGAATTGAACGTCTTCATTGTGGCCGATGGAATGGGCGGACATGCCGGCGGTGAATACGCAAGTCGCATTGCGATCACGACGATCGAAGAAATGTTTAAATCTAAATTTCATTCGAGCGCTGACGGCGATCAAGTTTTAAAACAGGCCATTATGGATGCCGGCTCAAAAATTATCGCAAAGGCCGAAGAAGATCGTGCACTTCGTGGAATGGGAACGACCGTCATTTGCCTTCACCTCGATGGAAAGCGAGCCTTGCTTGGACACGTGGGCGATTCTCGAGCTTATCTTTTTAGAGACGGAAATTTAGAGCAACTCACCGAAGATCATAGTTTGGTGAATGAACAAGTTAAAAGCGGATTAATCACTGCGGAAGAAGCAAAGACCCATCAATTTAAAAATATTATCACCCGATCTGTAGGCGTAACTCCCGAAGTCGAAGTCGACGTCATCACGAAAAAACTCAAATCGGGCGATGCTTTTTTACTCTGTTCAGATGGCCTCAGTAATTTAGTCGAACAGCGCGAAATGGAGCGAGAACTTCGCGAACGCGAGCCCATTTTAGCCGCCAAATTTATGGTCGACCTCGCCAATAAGCGCGGTGGTGACGATAATATCACTCTTGTCCTTGTCGAAGTTTTGGATGTTTAATTTCTAAATTTTTTTTATAGTGTGGCGTGCTCAGTAAGCTCGTCATCATTTCTGGTCTATCAGGTTCTGGAAAATCTTCTGCACTCAATGCGCTTGAAGATCTCGATTATTATGCGATAGATAATCTTCCCATCAAACTTTTTGAAAAATTTACAGAATTACTTGAAGGCGGCGGCACAGAATTTTCTAAAATCGCACTCGTGATGGATTTGCGAGATAGCGCATTCGTTGAAAATTATCCGTTTGTGTTTAGAAAAGTTCTCAAAAATTTTCGCGGATCTGAAATTTTATTTTTAGATGCAAATGACGAGGTGCTCACAAGAAGATTTTCGGAGACTCGAAGAAAGCACCCACTTTCAAATGTCAGCATTATCGAGGGCATTGAAAAAGAGAGAAAGCTGCTCGGCGATCTCAAAGACCTCGCCACTTCTATTATCGATACTTCCACCATGGATGTTCACGCTCTTAAGAAAAGAATTATTGAACAATTTGCAGCTCCGGGAACTCAAAAGATGCAAATTCGATTTGTTTCTTTTGGCTTCAAAAACGGAGTGCCTAAAAACTGCGATCTTCTTTTTGACGTTCGTTTTTTAAATAATCCACATTTTGTTCCAGAGCTTCGTGCGAATACGGGCTTAGATGATGCCGTTCAAAAATTCATTCTTAAAGATATTCGAGCTGAAGAGTTTTTAAATCGCACCACGGACTATCTTAAGTTTTTGATCCCTCATTATGCGACCGAAGGTAAAACTTATCTATCGATTGGAATTGGCTGCACGGGCGGTAAACACCGTTCAGTTTTTATGGCTAAAGAGATTTTTGATCGCTTGAAATCTAGCCTCGGAAAAATCCACCCTATCGTTCTTGAACATCAAGATTTAAGAACTCATTAAAGCTAGACCAGATGCTGAAATCTTGGTTTAAAAGAGGCTTAAAACGAAAGGAAAAGTCTATGGTGACTGGGTCAGCAAAACGATCATTTTTATTTACATCAGAATCAGTAACTGAAGGGCATCCCGATAAAGTTGCCGATCAAATTTCGGATAATATTTTGGATGCGATTTTAGCGCAGGATCCAAAAGCTCGCGTCGCATGCGAAACTTTAGTCACCACCGGTATGGCGCTCGTCGCCGGAGAAATCACCACGAAATGCTACGTACATTTTCCTGATGTGGTTCGCTCCACCATACAAAAAATTGGTTATGATCATAGCGATGCGGGTTTTGATTATAAAACTTGCGCCGTGATGTCTTCGATCGACAAACAATCTCCCGACATCAGCATGGGAGTGACCGAAGGCGAAGGACTTTTCAAAGAGCAAGGAGCTGGAGATCAAGGTTTGATGTTTGGTTTTGCATGTAACGAAACCGAAGAATATATGCCGGCTCCCATTCAATATGCTCACAATCTCACGCGAAAACTTTCTGCCGTTCGAAAATCTGGAAAAGTTGATTTCTTGCGCCCCGACGGAAAATCGCAAGTGAGCTTGGCGTATGAAAATGGAAAACCTACTCACATCACTACTGTAGTTCTCTCGACTCAGCATAAAGATGGAATTTCTCACGAAAAACTTTCGGATGCGGTGATCAACGAAGTTATTAAACCTTCGCTTCCTGCGCATTTGCTTACCAAAGAAACAAAATTTTTAGTTAACCCAACAGGTCGATTCGTTATCGGTGGACCTCAAGGGGACTGCGGACTTACCGGAAGAAAAATCATCGTCGATACTTACGGCGGATATGCTCCTCACGGTGGTGGCGCTTTCTCTGGAAAAGATCCAAGCAAAGTAGATCGCTCTGCTGCATACATGGCGCGCTATATCGCGAAAAATATTGTAGCTTCGGGAGCTGCTGATCGTTGCTTACTTCAAGTCGCCTATGCGATCGGAGTAGCTGATCCTGTTTCGGTTTTAGTCGATTGCGCTGGAACCGCGAAAGTTCCTGAAGAAAAAATTGAAGCGGCGGTCTTAGAGCTTTTTAATATGAAGCCAGCTGCCATTACAAAAACTTTAGATCTTCAACGTCCTATTTATGGCGCGACGGCGGCCTACGGACACTTCGGTCGAAATGAATTTTCTTGGGAAAAGCTTGATCGAGTGAACGATCTTAAACGATTATTAAAAGTCTAATGAAGAAACCGGGAGCCTCCATGTCAAAACCAGCAAAAAAAATGAACGAAAAAGTAACAGAAATTTCATCCGCGGCTCGCGCAAATAAACGAGATTACGCGGTTTGCAAAGAAGCGATGGAAAGTTCTGCGACTTTTAGGAAGCTTGCTGAATGGGGACGAAAAGAAATTCAGATCGCTGAATCTGAAATGCCCGGACTCATGTCACTACGAAAAGAATTTGGAAAAAAGAAACCTCTGAAAGGCGCTCGCATCGCAGGTTGTCTTCATATGACGATTCAAACAGCAGTGCTGATTGAAACTTTGATTGAGCTCGGTGCAAAGGTTCGATGGTCTTCATGTAATATTTTTTCTACTCAAGATCATGCAGCGGTTGCGATTGCTGCCGCAGGAATTCCTGTCTTCGCCTGGAAAGGCGAAACGATCGATGAAGCAAATTGGTGCATCGAGCAAACCATCGAGGGCTGGGGCGATGACGGTTTCAATATGATTTTGGATGATGGCGGCGATCTCACCAATATGATGCATGAGCCTCGCTATGCCAGCATGATGAAAAATATTCTTGGAATTTCTGAAGAGACAACCACTGGCGTTCACAACTTGGCGCAAATGCTTTCGAAGGGAAAACTCAAAGCTCCTGCGATCAATGTGAATGACTCCGTTACAAAATCTAAATTCGATAATCTGTATGGTTGCCGCGAATCTTTAGCAGACGGAATCAAGCGAGCCACCGATGTGATGCTCGCAGGAAAAGTTGTCGTCGTTGCAGGCTTTGGAGATGTGGGCAAAGGTTGCGCAAACTCGATGAAGTCTTACGGCTCTCGAGTTTTAGTCACTGAGATCGATCCGATCTGTGCACTTCAAGCCGCGATGGAAGGTTACGAAGTCACCACCATGGAAGAGGCCGCCAAAGTGGCCGACATTTTTGTCACGGCAACTGGTTGCTGCGATATCATCACCGACAAACATTTTAATGCGATGAAGGATGGCGCGATCGTCTGCAATATCGGTCACTTCGATATCGAAATCGATATGGCATGGCTTAATAAAAATTCAGCGATGGATGAAGTTAAACCTCAAGTCGATATGCACACCTTAAAGAACGGAAATAAAATTATCGTTCTTGCAAAAGGTCGCTTGGTAAATCTGGGTTGTGCGACTGGCCATCCTTCTTTCGTGATGAGTAATTCTTTCTGTAATCAAGTGCTCGCTCAAATCGAACTTTTCACTAATCGTTCGAAATATAAGAAGATTGATATTTATTATCTTCCAAAAGAACTTGATGAAAAAGTTGCCGCTTTGCATTTAGAAAAAATTGGAGTGAAGCTCACCAAGCTCTCTTCTAAACAATCGCAATATTTGGGAATGAACCCAAGCGGTCCATTCAAGCCAAATCATTATAGATACTAAGAAGCGGCGCAGCAGCTAAGATTTCTTCTCCCTACTTATCGGAGGAAACGTATAATAAATAGATGGAAGCCTTTCCATCAGAAGTTACCTTTGGACCCTATCAACTGCATGCGAAGATTGCAGAAGGTGGAATGGCGGAAGTTTTTTTAGGAACTTCTAAGCAAGTTGAATATCAAGGCCAATTTCTTGCGATCAAAAAACTTCAGACGCGACTCAATTCAAATAAGCCATTTGTAAATCTACTGATTCACGAAGCCAAAATTGGAGTTCTGTTAAACCATCCGGGCATTGCTTCCGTTTACGATCTTGGAAGTTACAAATCAGAATTCTTTTTGACGATGGAGTATGTTCACGGAAAAAGTCTCGATCGCATTCTAGAAAAAATTCAAGCTGGAACAGGCCCAAAACTTTCAGTAGAGATTTCGACTTTTATTATTTTAGAAGTTTTAAAAGCCTTAGCTTTTGCCCATGAACTTCGCGACAGCAAAGGTCGCGAAATGAATATTGTTCATCGAGATATTAGTCCTGGAAATATTTTGCTTGGCTATCGAGGCGAAGTGAAACTTGCAGACTTTGGAATCGCCACTGCAGAGAGCCGATTACAACCCGGATTTTCCCAGAATGCTTTAGGAAAACTCGCCTATATTTCCCCAGAACAAGTGGTGAATGATCCCGTCGTGCGGGCGAGTGATATTTACAGCTTAGGTGTTGTTTTTTATCAGTTACTTTCGGGTCAGCTTCCTTTTCATGCCGAATCCGCCAATGCGCTTTATAAAAAAGTAATCGACGGAAGAATTACCGATCTTCGAATGACAGGGCCAACGATTTCGCCTGGGCTTAGAGATATTGTCACTCAATGCTTAAATCGAAGTCCGCGAAAACGCTATGAATCAGCCGCTCAACTTTATAACGTCTTAATTGAACATTTTAAAAAAGAATACGAACTCGATTTTTCTACCAAGGCCGTTCGACTTTACTATAAGAAAAAACTTTCTGAACATTTACGAGCTTGTTTTGAAACAGAAATTGTTCAAGAAATTGATATCACTCAAAACGCACTTAAACGCGCTTCTGATCGAGAGGATTTTAAAGTAACCGCACCTCAAGATCTCAAGCGAATGGCAGATTTTAGTGCAGAGAATGTAGATCTTCAGGCCGAAGCTACTATCGTCGAGGCCGATCTTACAAATGAATCCACTCGGCATTTTCCTTTCACTGAAAATGAAAGAAGCAAAATGATGAAGGGTGCTACGCCTAAAGAAGTGATCGAGGCATCTCACCAAGAAAAAATAGTCACGGGCAGCCAAAAGGTCGCCGCTGGAGTGGAAGGATTTGATTTCACCACCATTCCTGAATATGAACTCGCCGTTGAAGATTCGAATATGCAAAGAATCTCTGTAAAAGATAAGTTGCGCATTTCTTCATTAGATAAAGATCAGAAAGAAACTTTAAAGCAACAGTTGCCTGAAATCGAAATTGCGTCTGAGCAAGATTTAGAAAAATTTGAGATTATTACTTTTTCGGGAAGACAAGATGCAAAAGATGCTGATCCCACTCATGGAATGAAGCGAACAGATATTTTAAGAGATTTTGAAAAAATAAAATCTGAGATTGATAGCTCTAGAAAATCGAATATCACATCTAAAACTGAAAAAATTCCGATCGGAAAGATTTCTGGACCTCAACATGTCACCTCTTCGATCAAGCGAACTTCGCATCCTACTGAAAGAATAGATCGAAATAGTTATTTAGAATTTAGAATTCATCGAGGCACGGCTCTTGTCATTATCGCAGCTGCCATTGTGGGCGGAACAGCCGTTGGCGTTCTGCACTACTTTCATTTAATTCCATGAAAAATTAAGAAATCGAAGAAGAAGCTTCGATCCAGCGTCCATTTTTCTTGATAAGCTCAACTAAACGAGCTGGGGCTTCGGCCGAGACGATATTTCTCTCAACACATTCTTTGCCTACATATAAGTTCACTCGGCCTGGCGCTCCTCCGACATAACCAAAATCCGCATCCGCCATCTCTCCTGGTCCATTGACAATGCAACCCATGACGGCAATTTTTACGCCCTTTAAATGATCGGTTACGGCTTTGATGCGAGCCGTAGTTTCTTCGAGATCAAATAAAGTTCTTCCGCATGAAGGACACGAAATATATTCGGTCTTACTCATTCTTCTTCGAGTGGATTGAAGAAGCCCAAAACTTAATTTTAGCCCCTCTTCTGCTGAAAGATTTTCTATCATCACGCCGCGAAGAGGAAGATCGACAAAGACAGACCCCGCTTGAAGAGAGCAGTCGATGATTAAATCCAAATCTCGCGATCGAGCTTTCAAATCTAAAATAACTCTCTCGGGATGAATCTCAGACCAATTTTTAAGCTCTTCTGTAGAAGAAGCTAGGCGAACGCAGGGTTTTCCTTCAAAAGCAAAAACGTCATCATCCGACACAATGATCGAAGCTATATCTAAAACTTTTCGTTTTGTTTTTTCATCGCTCGTCCATGCTTCATTTTTTTGAATAGCTATTTTAGGATCTTGGCCAAATAAAGTTTTAAGTTGAAGTTTTAAAAAATGAATCTCCGAAAACAAATCTTCAGAAAATTCTAAGTAAACAACATCGGGTCGTAACTTTGTTTTATCAAAATCTTTTTTTAAGCTCTCAAGATCCCGCATCTTCCACCAAACCTCCGGAAGATTTTTATTTTCTGAAATGACAGCTTGAGGAAATCCAGAAAAAAATGCACCGGAAGATCTCGGAAAGCGTTTCGCGAGTGCCTGACACACTGGAATTTCTTTTACCGAAGCTTCGGTGAGCGAAACACGAATCGTGTCCCCAATTCCCTCAGCTAATAATGTGCCGATTCCGATAGCCGATTTCATTCGACCATCTTCACCGTCGCCCGCCTCAGTCACCCCTAAATGAATGGGATAATTCCAACCCTTCTCGATCTGTCTCGCCACTAAAAGTCGATAAGCTTTTACCATCACAGCGACATTGCTTGCCTTCATTGAAAAACAAAAATTATGAAAATCATAACGTCTGCAAATTTCTGCAAACTCAAAAGCGCTTTCAATCATTCCCTCGGGAGTATCGCCAAAGCGATTCATGATGCGATCCGAAAGAGATCCGTGATTCGTTCCAATTCTCAGCGCTTTATTTAAACTTTTTAATTTCAAAACAAGCGGCTTAAATTTTTCATGAATGCGCTCGAGTTCTTCTGCGTATTCGGCATCCGAATAATCGCGAGTCTTAAACATTTTTCGATCGGCGTAATTTCCAGGATTGATTCGAACTTTATCCGCATAATCCGCTGCGACCATCGCTGCTGCAGGAACAAAATGAATATCAGCAACAATCGGAATTTGAATTCCATCGGCTTCTAATTTTTCGCGAATCGATTTTAAAGCTTCGGCATCCTGAACCGTAGGAGTTGTAATTCGAACGACTTCGCATCCGACTTTTACTAAGTCTTTAACTTGAGCAACGGTTTCATCGATATTCATCGTGTCCGTTGTCGTCATGGATTGAACAACGATCGGATGATCCCCACCCATTTGAATGTTTCCGACTGTGATCGCGCGAGTTTTAAAGCGAGAATTCGCATCCGAACTAGACTTCGCTTTTTTTTCGGCCAAAGAAGACATTCTTTCCTTTCGCAGATGAACCAGACAGTTCTAAAATAGGTCCTAAAGAATGTCGACTTCGTGCTTTATTGATCATCATCCCAAGCCCCATGGCCACCATCACGGCCATGATCACAGCCATATGCGCCCAAAGGCCTTAAAGAGCATTAAAATAGCGTTTTTCATGGCTTTAGCATTGATGTGCTTTGAGGGAATTGGAAGCTGGTTATCGGGAAGTTTGGCGCTTTTAGCCGATACCATGCACGTTCTTGGGGATTCGGCCGCCCTTGGATTTACGCTCTTCGCCAGCTGGCTTGCCGCTAGGCCCCAAACTCCCGAGAGATCTTACGGCTATTATCGAATCGAAATTCTTGCTGCTCTTTTAAATGGAAGCGTCCTTTTGGTTCTCTCGTTTTTTATTTTGAAATCGGCTTACGACAGATTTTCTACGCCTCACGAAATTTCGGCCGGGCTTATGCTCTGGGTAGCGATCATTGGCCTGCTCGTTAATCTGATGATGCTTTTTGTACTTCGCCATGCTCACTCGCATAATTTAAATACGCGCGGAGCCTATCTTCATATTTTAGGAGACACACTCTCTTCTATTGCCGTCGTGATCAGCGCGCTCTTGATCCAAAATTTTGGCTGGATATGGTCGGATGCTTTAGCAGGAGTTTTCGTTGGCATCATGATAGCTTCAATGGCAGGCCGACTCATTTGGGATTCTATAAATATTTTGCTCGAAGGAAGTCCAAAGCATCTCAATCCAGTCGAAATCGAAAAAGTTCTGCAGCATAACTTTCCTCAGATCAAACGCATTCATGATTTTCATATTTGGGAAATTACGAATCATCTTTTTGCGATGACCGCTCACGTCGAAGTAAAAATAAATTCGCTAAACGAACATAAAGTTTTGCTCGATCAAATGAATATACTTATCAAAGACAAATATGGAATCGGGCATACGACTTTTCAAATTGAATTAGCTGCAGACTGATTCTAAAGCCGAAATAAATTTCGGCAGATCGTGATAATCAAAAAAAATATCTTTTACTCCTGCGGCTTTTAATTTTTCGCCTTTAGATTGCGAGCCTATTCCAATAAAACCAATGGCGCATTCACGCGAAGCTTTCAAATCCCAAGTTCCATCGCCCACATACACAACTTTATCAAATGCAGAGACGCCATAAACTTCTTTGGCACGAGTTTGAGCTGTTTGAACAATCATCTTTCTTTCAAAAGCGTCTTCGGCAAAAGCTGCCGGAATATCTTCAAATGGAATTCCTCCTGCCGCTAATTTAAATAAAGCCGAAGGCTTCCAAGCCCCAGTTGCTATCGCCACTTTCCATCCAGCAGAGCCAAGTAGATGAGGAAATAATTTTGAAGCTCCAGGAATTTCAAAAAAAGCCGAAGGATTTTGATTTCTGACTTCTTCACAAGCTTGAACAAAAAATTCTTTAAAGTGGGCTAGATCTTCGACTGCAGGCTTTATTTTAAGCTCTCTCTCGATCAGCTCGTACAAAATTCCTGAATCGGTGGAATGCTTATAGGCCGACCAATCGGTAGAAACTTTTCCAATTTTAAAAACACTTGAAACTGTCTTTTGAAAACAATGCTCATCGGCAGCATTTGTGTTGGTTAAAGTTCCATCAATATCAAAGATGGCAAGCTTTTGAGCGCTCATCGATTCTGCTCAATCCACTTAAGCATATCGTTCATGACTTGTTTGCGTTCGATATCATTTAAAATTTCGTGTAAAAAATTTGGGTAAATTTTAAGAAATTTAAGAGTAGGTATTAAAGAATAGAATCTCTCGGTCTCTATTCGACTGACAACCCTTTCATCCCCCGCCTGAAAAATTCCAACTGGAACTCGAATTTTCTTTACGCTCTGAAAAGCTAAAGATCTGGCGCGCACAAAAGATCGAAACCACTGAATCGTTACACAAGATTTAATAAGCGGATCCTGCAATCGAGATTCTAAAATTTCTCGATCACGAGCCAAAACCTCTTCCCCAAGCTCCGTATCATTTTTTAAAGTGAAATTAGGAACAAATTCGAATAACAACTTTAGCCAAGGAAGTTGCCAAGATTTAAACCGAGGAATTCCAAAAAGCGGACTAGATAAAGTCACGGTTAAAAAACGGTCTGCATAAGAAGATGCTTCTAAAAGCCGAGTTGAAACCAACCCGCCCATACTGTGAGCGAAAAGATGAAAGGGTTTGGGAGAATTTCGAGATTCAACCTCATTAATGAAAAGCTCTACACTCCGAACATACTCATCAAAATCTTTAATGTCTGAACGACGACCTTCGCTTTTTCCATGCCCAGGTAGATCTATAAAAAAAACATCATAACCATTTTGATTTAAAAAATTTGCAAAATGCGCGTATCGACCACCATGCTCAGAGTAGCCGTGCACTCCGATAATCGTGCCCTTGCTTGAAACATTTGAAAGTGCCCACCGCCGTCCGAAAAGTTTTAAATTCTTAGGACCTGTGAAATAAAACTCCTCCGTTGAGGGTTTAAATTCATCAGACAAAGACGACATTAAGCTGACTCCAGGCCACCAAAATAAGGTCGAAGAACTTTTGGAATCGTCACCGAACCATTTTTATTTTGATAATTTTCTAAAATGGCGATCAGAGTTCGTCCTACGGCAAGTCCACTTCCGTTTAAAGTGTGAACAAATTTTAATTTTCCGTCTTTATCTCGAAAGCGAGTATTCATCCGTCGAGCTTGAAAGGCTTCACAATTACTGATCGAAGAAATTTCTCGATAAGCCTTTTGAGATGGAAGCCAAACTTCAAGATCATAAGTTTTTGCAGAAGCAAAACCCATATCTCCCGAACAAAGCAAAACGGTTCGATAAGGCAGCTCAAGCATTTCTAAAATCGTCTCAGCATTTCGACGCATTTTTTCATGCTCATCAGCAGAAGTGTCAGGATGCACAATTTTGACGAGCTCAACTTTATTAAATTGATGCTGACGAATAAGTCCCTTGAGATCTTTTCCGTAACTTCCCGCTTCAGATCTAAAACAAGGAGTGTAAGCCGTATAATATTTTGGAAGATCTTCAGCATTCAAATTTTCTTCACGGTGAAAATTTGTCACAGGAACTTCAGCGGTTGGAATTAAAAAATAATCAAAATTTTCGAGCTTAAATAAATCTTCTTTGAACTTTGGCAAATTGCCTGTGCCATAAAGAGATTTGTTATTCACAATAAAAGGCGGCAAAACTTCGGTGTATCCATGCTTTGTTGTCTGCACATCCAACATAAATTGCACTAAAACTCTTTCAAGCTTCGCCGCAAAACCTTTAGAAATAGAAAATCTAGCACCTGTAATTTGCGTAGCTTTATCAAAATCAAACCATCCGCGTCTCTCGCCTAAAATTTCGTGAGAGAGTGGCTCAAAATCAAAAGTCTTAATCGTGCCATGCTTTGAAACTTCTTTATTATCATCGGCCGAACTTCCAAGCGGAACAGATTCATTTGGAATATTGGGTAAACTTTGAATTTTTGCTTCAAAAGAAGATTGAAAATTTTCGACAGCCTCTGTGGCCACTTTAATTTTTTCACCCAAATCTTTTTGAGCTTGAATATCCGCAGAAGCATCTTCGCCCTTTTTCTTTTTCTGAGCGATATCTTGAGTCGCCTTGTTACGAGCGGCTAATAACTCCTCGTGATTTCGAATGAGTTCACGTCTTTTTTTGAGATCGCCCTCTAAATTTTGAATACTCTCTAAAAGGGCAGGTTGGTTTCTGCTCTTCCAGCCGGCCGCAAATTTATCAAACTGATCACTCAACTCTCTAAGATCAAACATGCAGACCAGAATAGTGGATTCTGAAATCTAAGGCGAGAATTTGGATTAAAATGCGGGTTTAGTTTCCGCGACTATTGTTCTTTAAGAAGTAAATTTCGTCTCGAATAGTTGCCGATTCGGTGCTCGAGGGCTCTAAACCGAGGAACTTCTCAAAGCTTTGCAAAGCACCCTTCTTATCCCCTAGTTCCTTTTGAATAAAACCTAAGAAATAATAGGACTCAGAAATCTTGGGATTGAGGTCAATAGCTTTACGAAGAGCAACCATGGCCGATTGAAAATGTCCTTCTTCATTATAGAGTTTGCCAAGCTCTAAATAGGGCTCGGCATCTTGAGAACGATTCTTTTCTTGAGTGACTTTTTTATAGTACTGAATCGCCAGTGAATTTTTTCCAATCGCTTTAAAGCTCTCTGCCAAACGATGGTAAATCGGAGAACGAAAGCGAGTATATTTCATGGCTTCCTGATAAGAATTTGTGGCCTTCGTGTATTCGCCATTATCCATTTGAATATCGCCTCTAACTAAATAAGCATCAGAAACAGCAGAATTATGTTTTAAGACAGAATCAATATGCTCAAAAGCCATGGCCTTATCTTGCATTTTCAAAGCAAGTCGTGCGGCCAAAACTCGGTAACGAATATTTTCTGGTTCGCGATGAGAAGCTGACTCCACCAATCGATAAGCAGCCTCATTCGACCCAACCGACTGAGCCGATTCAGGATTCTCATAGAAAGCTTTTGCTCTTAAATAAAGCAACTCAGGATCTCGAAGTTCCTTTGAAATAAGAGGATTGAGAACTTTCCAAGCCTCCGCATATTCTTTGCGAGCAATTAAATGATCAGCGAGTGCAAATGAAACTTCAGGCAAATGCCCATAAGATTTTCGAATCGGTTCTAAATCTTTGAGTGCCTGCTCAGACTCACCTTGAAACTGATGAATTCTCGAAAGCGCGACTTTGAGATGAGGAGATCGAGGCAAAACTTCTAAACCTTTTCTCACTAAATTTTCAGCGTCTTCATCTTTTTCATCGACGAGATAAATTTTTACAAGCTGTGGATAAACTGTTTCTAATTTTGGATCTACTTTGAGAGCTTGAAGATAAAAGTTTTTCGCTCGATTAAGATCATGTTTCATTTCAGCCAGGCCCGCTAAACCCTTGAGTGCATCTGCGTAACGAGGACTTTTCTCAGAAACTTTTTTAAATTGAACTTCAGCAGCGTTTAAATCTTTGCTTCGAATGGCAATATCGGCGAGTCCTAAAATCGCTTCGTCCGCATCAGCTTTAAAGCTCAACGCTTTTTCGAATGAAGTTTTTGCTGAGTCATCTTGATAAATCGAAAGCTGCACTCGACCTTTTTGAGTTAACAATCGCGCGGACTTAGGTTGAGTCGCTAAAGCTTGATCTAAAAGAGCAATCGAATCGACAATGCGACCTCGAATATGAAGTAAGTGAGCTAAGCGAACCACTAAAGATTCATCATTGGCTCCAGCTTTTTGAGCGGCCTTATAAGCATCAACGGCCTCATCCCAAAGTGCATCTTCTTCAAACGAATTAGCGAGCTTCATCCAAAGACGTGCGTTTTTTGGATCTTTTTCGACAATGGTTTTCCATTCTTCTCGAGCTTGAGCATTTTGAGATTTAAATGAAAATAAATCTCCTCGGTATTCGCGAATCTGTCCGACAAGGACAGGATAAGATTTTACGTCCTCTAAAATTTTTTCAGATTCTACAATTTGAGATTCTACAGAATCTTTTTTAATTTCTTTTCGAGTAAAAAGCGCAACTTTTGCAGGCAAATATCCTTCGTCAGAAAGTTTTGCCAGGTCCGCGTCTTTATCGGTAGATTGCAAAATTTGAATGAGACGAACACGAGGACTCGTCTTTCGAGAAATTTTTTGCATCCATTTATCAGTCTCTTTTAAATCTCCACGTCTGAAGGCAAGCTCCGCAAGCACTCCATAAGATTCATCTTCAGGAGTCGGATAGTTTTTTAACTTTGCTTCGAACTCTTGAGAAGCTTTTGCATAGTCGCCGATAGCCATTAATCTCCACGCCATCGCTCGATCAACTGACTCAAGAGAAACTCTCTTCTGCGTTTTTTGAAAAATATTTTCTAATCTTTGAAAATTCTCATCAAATTTTTGGGACCACTGACTAGAAACTCCATTCCAAAGAATGAGAATGGCTGATTGTTCAAGAAGTGAACCGATCGCTTCCAAATTTCTCTCATCTTTTACTAAAATGGATTCGAGAGAAGACATTGAATTTTCAATTTTCTTTGGATCATCAAGAGTTCTTGCCATCTGCGTATCGGCAAAAGTTTTGACGAAATCTTTTCGCTCTTCTTCAGTAGGAGCATGATAGCTCTTTAAAAGACTCCAGCCTTCGAGGTGATATCCCAAAATACCAGAATCCGTTTTTAACTTCATGAAGATCGCGGCTAAAATTCCAGCGGTAACAAACAATCCAGCTACTAAGCCCAAACTTCGTTTCAACTTTGGAGTTATAATTTTTTTTGATTGAACAGCCGCTTCAGAAACTTGAATAGGACCATTTGAAAAAATTTCTGCAAAATCTGCAGACGCCATTTCTGAAGAGGGCGCTTGTGTATCTTCAGCTGCGAATGACTCTTTTACTTCGGTCTTAATTTCTCGATGAGAGGCTGGCGAAGAAACTTTAGCCGCTTCAACTGGAGCATCCACATTTGTGCCTTCTACAAATCCTTCTAGAGCTTCATCAATGGGATCTTGTATAGGTTTATCCTCACCTAACATGATCACTTTGCTTTCTTGGCCTTCATTTTCAAAAGGATTAGGTTGCTCATGACTGATCATGGCCGTTTTTTCGTACTCAGGTTCTTCTGCCGAGAAAAAATTTATTTTTTCATCTGCGAGCGGCTCTTCATCTAAAATTCCATCAAATAAATTGTCGCCCATCTCTACTTCAGGCGCTTTTGGCTTTGGTGGCATTGAAACTCCAGGTATGGAATCTCCACCTAAAAATGAATCGAGCGAAGTTTTATCAGAAGGATCTGCAGAATCTTTTTCTGCGAACTCTGTTTTATCACCAAACTCTTCTATTAAAGATTGATTGAGTTTATTGGCTTCAGTGCTTTCACTTACGCCGTCTGCAATATGAGTTGGTTTAGAAAAGACGTCCGACGACGGCGTCGATTTAGGCGCGTCGGTTTCAAATAATTCGGAGAGAAGATCCCCCCCAGGCTTCTTCGAATCTTTGCTCAAGTCCTTATTTTAGCGCGAGAGCGTGTAAAATCCAATCCGCGTACAAACTTGGTCGTATACCGCCCAGCAGCGTGATTAACGCTGTTACCGCCACGACGAAGCGTAATGAGAGAGCACGGTCTTTTGAAAGGGGCCACTGCGCCGCAGCACCTTCTTCGGTACTCATAAACATGAGCATCAAAATTCTTAGATAATAAGCTGCTCCTATAATAGAGCCGACCACGGCAATCAGCGCGACGGTCATATAGTTTTGCTGCACAAGTGCTTGAAGAATCCAAAATTTAATCATGAATCCCGCAAATGGAGGAATTCCGGCTAATCCCAAAACAAAAAGTGCAAATATCAAACTTAAAAAGAATTTTTTATTTCCGAGTCCTCGCAAATCTTCAACCGAGAAAATATGCTCGCGATTTTCAAGATGACTAATCAGGGCAAAAACTCCCAAGCTCATCGCAGAATAAATAGTGATATAAGCAGCAAGTGGAAATAAATTTCCACCTTCTGGATTAGCAACTAAAAGACCTAATCCTAAAAATCCGCCGTGAGAAATACTTGAAAAGGCCAAAAGCTTTTTGATAGATCGCTGTTGAAGAGCGGCAATGTTTCCTACCAAAATAGAAACTAAGCAAAGCGCCACCCAGAATGGTTCCCAAAAATGAAAAGCGGGTTGTAAAAATCCCCAGAAAATTCTTAAAGCAGCGGCGATCACTCCCACTTTTACGATCGTCGCCATAAATCCTGTTACAGGAGTCGGCGCCCCTTCATAGACGTCTGCTGTGTAAAGATGAAATGGAACAAAAGCTAATTTGAAAGCAAACCCAGCTAATAAAAATAAAATTCCTAGCGAAGCTAATGGGCTCACGCCGGTCTTAAATGTTTCTAAAATAACTGAGTAATGAGTGGCGCCCGAAGCCCCATAGATAAAAGCAATTCCATAGAGAAAAATCGCGGTTGAAAATGCACCGATCATTAAATATTTAAAAGCAGATTCAGTAGACCGAATCTCTGTTCGATAAAATCCGCAGAGACAATAAATTCCGATTGAAAGAGTTTCGAGTCCTAAAAATAAAGAAGTTAAATCAATAGCCGATGCCAAAACACCTAAACCAAATCCTGAAAATAAAAGACAAATCAAAAATTCCGGAAACTGCTCATAAGAAAGTCTAAAAACTTTAGAATGTTCATTATTCATTCCCGGAATCATCGTCAGAACCGTGAAAAGAGCGATGATTAGTCCAAGCAAATTAAAAAACTGAGCATTCGCATCGATGACAGCTGTTCCAAAAAAGATAGCGGTTGGAACACTTACAAAATTGACGGTTGAGTAAGAAATTAAAGCGACCAAACCAATTACAGAAGCAATCAAAGAAATTTTTGGACGAGGACAAAAAATTTGCAG
This sequence comes from Deltaproteobacteria bacterium, assembly GCA_017302715.1. Lineage (GTDB taxonomy): Bacteria > Bdellovibrionota > UBA2394 > UBA2394 > UBA2394 > JAFLCD01. Next base: position 81,318 of record JAFLCD010000005.1, on the reverse strand, counting down.
ACATACCAATAAAATTCCAAGGCCAGCCCATCCTAAAATCGGCAGAGCTAAGAGAGAGTCTTGCATTAATTGTTCAAACATAAATATCTACCTTAAATGTTGTGGAATCGTTGAGAAAATCTGCATCGTCTTTTCACGAACCGGTCCTAGTAACCACTCTGGATAAAATCCAATAATAAAAACGAGCGCGACGAGCGGAATATAAATTACCCACTCACGAAAACGAAAATCGTAAAGTTGTTCATTTTGAGGATCTTGATTTTTTCCGTAACAAATCTTTTGAACCAAATGCAGCATATAAATCGCGCCTAAAACGGCTGCTGTACTCGCCGCCACGACCCAACCCCAAGAAGCTACTTTGGATTGAAAACTTCCAATGACAATTAACAGCTCGCCGATAAATCCATTCGTGCCAGGAAGTGCGACCGAACTAAATGCAATGATCGCAAGTACCACCGAATAAGCTGGCAAAATTTTCGCGAGCCCACCGTATGCCGAAATATCTCGAGTGTGTCTTTGATCGTATAAAAATCCTACGAGCAAGAAAAGAGCGCCTGTTGAAATTCCGTGATTGATCATCTGAAGATAAGCGCCGTTCCAACCGATCTCGGTCATCATAAAAATTCCCAGAGTTACAAAACCTAAATGGCTTACCGAACTATAGGCGATCAGTTTTTTAATATCTGTTTGTCTCCAAGCAACGAGAGCACCCAAAATAATTCCAATCACCGAAAGCAAACAAAGTGGCATTGCATAGTGAGCAGCCGCTTCAGGGAAAAGTGGGACAGCAAATCTCATCAAACCATAAGTTCCCATTTTCAAAAGAACGCCGGCCAAAATCACAGACCCCGCTGTTGGAGCTTCAACGTGAGCATCAGGTAACCAGGTGTGAAACGGAAAAAGCGGAACTTTAATCGCAAAAGAAATAATAAAACTTAAGAAAATCCATCGCTGTGTTTCAACTGAAAGTGGATGGGCTTGATAGTATTCAAGGAGCGAATGAAAAGAGGAACTCCACTGCCCTGTTCCCTTGTAATACATTACATAAGTGGCGATGAGTCCGATCAACATCAAAAGGGAGCCAGCAAAAGTGAATAAAAAGAATTTCATGGTCGCATAAATTCTTCGAGGTCCGCCCCAAATACCGATAATGAAATACATCGGAATCAACATGGCTTCCCAAAAAACATAGAAGAAAACGAGATCGTCACAGAGCAAGCAAGCGACGACTGTCGCCTGAAGTGCATGAAAGAGCGCGTGATAGGCGGCAAGTTTTTCGTGAATCACACCGCGCGAATAATAAAGAGAGATCAAAGTCAAAAAGGCAGAGAGCAAAATAAGAAAATAAGAATAGGCATCTAAATAAAATCCATACGAAAGCCCCAGTGGCGCGTACCAAACCGCCGTGTAATGGAGTTCTTTGACAGAAAATCCAAGTAAAGCGATCACAAAATAAATAGCGGCGAGTGAAATCGAAACCCAGCTCACTGCATTTCCGCGAGTGAATGCCACAATGAGTGTCGCAATGAACGGAAATAAAACTAAAACTAAAAGATAATTTTCATTCAACACAAATTCACCTCAATGACCATGCACCAAAAAGCAAAAGTAAAAATCCAATCCAAACCCAAAGCGCATATTGCTGGGTCATTCCTGTCTGCAAACGTCTAAATCTTAAAGAAGCTTTGGTTGAGACAGAAGCACAGCCATTTAAAAATCCATCGATTACAAATCCATCGACGCCCTTCCAAAGCGCGTATCCAATTCGTTTTAAATTTTGAACGACGGCAAAATCATAAATCTCGTCGATATAATATTTATTTTTGAAAATTCTAAAAATCGGCGCCTTAAATTCTTCGCCTGCAAAATTTCGATAGCGAAACCAGGCAAGCGTTAATCCCGCGATTCCCACCAGAGAAGAAATTCCCGCAAGCTTAAGTGAAGAGTAAAAAGCTTCTTCAGTATGTTCACCCGCAGCTTGAGAAACCACAGCTCTTAAATATTCATTCAATCTTTCGCTTCCGCCCCAAAGTTCTGGCCAATTTAAAGCTCCAGCAATTGCCGATAAAATCGCAAGCACAATTAAAACTGCCGTCATGCTAACTGGAGATTCGTGGGCCTCATGATGACCTCTAAATTTTCCAAAGAAAGTCATCACCCAAAGTCTTCCCATATAAAAGGAAGTTAAAAATGCCGTGGTAAACGCAAACATAATCAACCACCAACGATGTGAGTGCCATGTGAAATGTAAAATTTCATCCTTACTTACAAATCCAGAAAGCGGAGGAATACCAGCGATTGCAAAAACTCCGATGGTCACCGTCCAAAAAGTCAGCGGCATTTTTTTTCGAATGCCACCCATATGTCTCATATCTTGTTCGTGGTGGAGTCCGTGAATGACAGATCCCGCACCTAAAAATAAAAGAGCTTTAAAGCAAGCGTGAGTGATCAAATGAAAAAAAGCGGCAACAGGAGCAATCAATCCAACCGCTAAAAACATAAATCCCAACTGAGAGATCGTCGAATATGCCAAAACTTTTTTAATATCATTTTGAAAAATGGCGATTGAAGCCGCAAAAATGGCAGTGAGTCCGCCAATGAAAGCTAAAATTTCTAAAATTTCAAGATTGAGTAAAAATAAGGGCTGCATTCGACACGTTAAATAAACTCCCGCCGTAACCATCGTCGCCGCGTGAATAAGTGCAGAAACTGGAGTTGGACCCGCCATTGCATCTGGAAGCCAGACATACAGAGGAATCTGCGCGGATTTTCCTGTCGCACCCAAGACAAGTCCAAAACAAGCGATCTTAATCCAAAAAAGTTGATCGGGAGTGAGTGAGCCCGCTTGAACAGCTGCCAGTAACTCAGGAATATTCAAGGTTCCAAAAACTTTAAAGAGCGCGCACATCGCAATTAAAAATCCAAGATCTCCGATCCGATTGACGATGAAAGCTTTTTTTCCAGCGTTCGCATTTTCTTCTTCCGAAAACCAAAAGCTGATGAGGAAGTACGAGCAAAGTCCTACACCTTCCCAACCTAAGAAAACTCCAACAAGTGAATCGCTAAACGTCAGCATCAACATCGAGAAGACGAACAAATTAAGATAAGTAAAAAATCTACCGAACCCTGGATCGCCATGCATATAGCCGGATGCATAGAGGTGAATCAAAGTTCCGATGCCAGTGACGACCAAACCTAAAGTAAGTGAAAGCGGATCGAGCAAAAATGCAAAATTCACTGCCGACTTAGAATTAAATCGAATCCATTCAAAAAATGTTACGCGAGCCGAGCCTTCCACATTTAAAAAAGTATAGAGAACGCAAAAAAAACTGACGGCCATGAAACTGACAGCACCAACGCTTACAATTTTTTCTGCAACCTTTTCATTGCCGAACTTTTTTCCAATCCAAAACCAGAGACAAGCGCCAAGCAAAGGCATGAGTGCAGCAGCACCCATCACAAAACTTAAAATTTCAGTGGGGTTATCCATTTCAATTACCCTTCAAGTGCGTTCGCTTCTTCTAAACGAATATTTTTCTTAATTCTAAAAAAGTTCAAAATCAGTGCGAGACCCACAGCACTTTCGCAAGCCGCTACTGTGATCACCAAAAAATAGAGAATATTGCCCGCTTCATTTTGATGAAGACGTGAAAAAGAAACAAAAGCGATATTCACGCCACTCAACATAAGCTCGAGGCAAATCAAAAGAGAGAGAGCATTTTTTCGAATGAGAAATCCACAAGCGCCAAAACAAAAAACTCCGAAGCTCAAAAATAAAAGATAAGAAATAGGAACAGACATCATCACGAGGCCCCCCCGTCTTTCATTGTGTCGGTAGTCGATGTGTGAATAGCGCGAGCACGAACGGGAGGCTTTCGATAAGCAAGTAAGCCAACACCAATGAGTGCCAACAATAAAATCACACCCGCGATTTCAAATCCCCAGACATAATTTTTGAGAAGTACCATTGAAATCGATTCGATAGATCCAAAAACACCAGCACCTGTCTCTTTAATTTCAGGCAATTTTTTCATGAGCTCAGGTGTTGCGACATGCAGAGATAAAACAATGAAGGTTAAAAATCCGATAAACATGACTAAGCTTGTCCACGGCAATCCCGCTTCTGATCCAAACTCGCGAGGATCCAGATTCAAAAGCAAAATCACAAAAACAAAGAGCACCATGATCGCACCGGCATAGACGAGAACTTGAATGATGCTGACAAAATTAGAGCCAAGCAAAATATAAAGACCGGCGGTAAGAAAAAAATTCAAGATCAACCACATCGCACTTTCAATCGGACGCGGTCTCAGCGCAACTAAAGCAGCGCTTAACAAAATGAGAGCGGCGAAACTAAAAAAAAGTATCTGCTGAATTTCCATTATGACATCCGATGAAACACGATCACGGCCGTGGTTAAAATAATATTAAAGATTCCAAGTGGAATTAAAGTTTTCCAACCTAAACTCATCAACTGATCGTAGCGAAATCGTGGCACCGTCCAGCGAACCCAAACGAACAGAAACATAAAGAAAGCCACTTTCGCCGCGAACCAAGAAAACGGAATAATAACTGCGGGCAAACTAAAGCCACCGAAAAGTGGAATTAATCCGTTCACGTCTACTCCGACATCTTTCCAAGGCAAGAAAGGTAAAAATTCCCAGCCGCCAAAAAACATCAGCACGGCTAAAGCAGAGACCGTCGTCATATTTACGTACTCAGCCAAAAAGAAGAGTCCAAATTTCATTCCTGAATATTCGGTGTGATAACCGACCACAAGTTCCGCTTCAGCTTCAGGCAAATCGAAAGGCGTTCGATTTGTTTCTGCAAAAATAGCGGGAAGAAAAATTAAGAATGCTAAAAATCCTGGAAAAATATTCCAAAGATAAGTTTGAGATTCGACAATTTTCACCAAATCAACCGAGCCAGAAAGTAAAACCACCGAAACAAGAGCTAAACCTGCTGCAAGTTCGTAGCTAATCATCTGGGCCGAAGCGCGAAGAGATCCAAGCACGCTAAATTTATTGTTGCTTGCCCATCCTGCGAGAGCGATCGAATAAACTCCAAGTGATCCAATCGCAAGCACATATAAAAATCCGGCGTTAAGTTCTGCAATTTGAAGTCGCTTGGGCTCAGCAAAAAGCCCGCCTAAAGTTGTTGGCGGGCCAAAAGGAATAACGGCAAAGGCCATCGTCGCTGGAATCACGCAAATAATCGGCGCCAAAATAAAAAACCAAGGTCGAACTTCATTTGGGCGCAAATCTTCTTTAAGTAAAAGCTTAATTCCGTCTGCTAAAGTTTGAAGTAAGCCCAAAGGTCCCACTCGATTAGGACCGTATCGATCTTGAATCAACGCGCAGACGCGCCTCTCGACCCAAACCATAATGGGCGCGATGAAACCAAAAGCTAATCCAAACAAAAGAAGGATTTTACCGGCAAAAAAGGCCCAAGCGATCATCGTTTCATTCATAGAGCCCCGCTAAACATTCCAATCAAGTAGACCCTTTCGCCATTCATAGATAAGCCCCAAAGTCAGAACGAACAAAAAGACAAAGCCTACGGTTAAAAAATAAAGACCTTCTTTAGCTTCTAGAAGCGGATGAAAAGTCATCGCCCAAGGAATTAAAAAAACGGCTTCGATATCAAATAAAATGAAAGAAACAGCGACGAGGTAGAATTTTACGCTAAAACGTTGGTTCTCAGCACCTTCACTTGGAATTCCACACTCATAAGGTGAGTTTTTATTGGGATAAAAACGGCTCGCGCCTAAGAAACGAGCGGCTGCGAGAGCGCCTACGCCCACGAGAAGACCTAGAAAGAATAGAACAAGAACGCCTAAATAGTCCGATATAAGCATTTTAACCTGGGCGCATTCTATCGGACCATTGTTCTGACGGTCAACGATGCTTGTTTCGCATTTGATTTTTCTGCAGTGAGTTGAAAAAGTCTTGACCCCATTCTCAGCGACCTCTGTAATATTCTCAGGGATTGAGTTTTCTTTTTCCGTTGTTGAGGAGAGCGGCGGAAAGCTGAGCGATTCGGGGATCGATCAGAAAATAGAAAGTTCTAATGTTTTTTTTGGGGGGGACTGGAATGTCAGAATCAATTCGTATTATCAAAAAATATCAAAATCGTAAGCTCTACGACACACAAGACTCTTGCTACGTCACACTTGATGGCATCGCGAAAATGATTCGTGAAGGCGAAGAGATTGTCGTTATCGACAACAATACTAAAGACGATGTAACTGCGTTGATTTTAACTCAAGTGCTCTATGAACAAGAAAAAACGAATCAAAGCGTTCTTCCTGTCAGCATTTTGAAAAATATCATTAAGAGTGCGAGCAATAATCTTTATGAATTTATGCAAAAATTCATTTTAGGTTCTTTGACATCAACAGCGAAGACCTTAGAAGAAATGCAAATTCACATCGATCGTTTGGTTAAAAAAGGTGAATTAAATTCTCAAGAAGGTGCAGCGCTCATTAATCAAATTCGAGCTGCAACATCTGCTCATCAAGAAAATCTGGATCAGAAAATCGAAGCTAAACTTGAAAAACATTTAACTTCGGTAAAAGCAAATCCAGAGGTTTCAACTGAATTTCAAGCGATTGCCAACCGTCTTACCACGCTTGAAAGCCGAGCGCCTTAATCAGGTTAACTGGAAAGGCCCTCGGCCTTTTTTTTAAACTAAGATTTAATTAGGCTGGTTTAAAATAATCAGCTTCGAGGCGTCGCGAGCAGCATAGCGCAACAAAGAAGATGCTTATTTTAAATTAGACTGCGTTTGCTTCGTCATCACCTTCGTCTTCACCTGCATCATCAGGTAAGGTGCTTTCGCCGCCAAACAATTTGCTCTTTGCTTTTTCGCTTTCCATTTCGGTAGCGCAATCAATGCAAAGGGTTGTCATCGGGCGAGCTTTAAGACGAGCTTCATTGATAGGAGAGCCGCATGCTTCGCAGCCTCCGTAAGAACCATCTTCAATTCGGTTTAAAGCTTTTTCGATTTTTCGAATGAGCTTTCTTTCGCGATCTTTAAATCGCAATAATCGATTTCGATCTAATTCTAAAACGGCTTGATCCGTTGGATCGGACGAGGTCTCACCTTGAGTTTCAGAAATATTTTTAACGGTGCGATCAGCCTCGTTCAACAATTCGCTCAAGCGACTTTGAAGTACCTTTTTGTAGTCTACTAGCTTTTTCTTATTCAGCATTTGATACCATCCTCTTTTCATCGCCTCGCGGCTCTTACAGAACGCGTTTTACTTAATGATTCAATCTTTCTAGATCAATCAAAATCTTTCACTATCCGCATAAGACTTTTGGCAGGTCTTTTGCTTGCCTGTGCCTCCCCCGGATGTAACCTAAGATTCTAATGAGACGATTTCTATCTGTAAAGACCCCTACCAAGTTGGCTCCTGCTTTAGCGATAATCTATGTCTTTTTAAAGACTTCCACCGTTCTTGCGACAGAGGAACTTCCTTTTTCAGATATGGCCGATTGGGGCCCGACGACCTTTATGATGGGCGGAGCCTCGGCTGCGTCTTCATCAGATCACGATGCATTTTTAAATAATCCAGCGGGCCTCATGTATTACGAGCGACGCTATTCGATTGGTGGTCACTACTTAGAAACGGCGCGCGAACAAACTTCGTATTCAGCTTCAACCATTGATGGAAATAAGGGAGTTTTATCCGGTTTTCATTTTGGCTCCGTAAGTTACGGACGCCCTAAAAGACAGTCTTATACTTTGGCTGTTGCGTACAAGACCCCTTACGGCGCTTTAGGTGTTTCAACGAGCGCACTTCGTTTTACAGGAGTGAGTCCAGGAAAAGGTTGGCACTTTAGCGGAACGATGGGCGTGCTTATTCCGGTTGCTTATCAAATTTCAATCGGAGGCTCAGTGAAATCTGTTTTAGATAGAGAAAAAAATACGCAACTTCCTCCTCAAGTAAAAATGGGAATCATGTATTCGAATCCAAACCAAATTCGAGTCGCTTTCGATGCTGATCGTCGCTTCAATATTCACAATCAAGATTGGAACTACTCATTGGGCGGCGACTATCTGATGAAAAATTACTTTGCAGTTCGTGGCGGTTATCATTGGAATCATTCGACGGATTATTCTTTTTATTCTGCAGGTGGCGGGATCGTCAGCCCCAAATTTGAAATTTACGGAATGTATATGCGCACTACTTCGGGTCCAGATTCCAACGGCTACGGCGTAAACGCTCAGTTACTTTTTTAGCACTAGCTTTTTCGTAGCATCCAAACCCAGACTTCCATTAGTCTGAGCTCCATATGAAAAAAATCGTCGTAAAAAATCCTGTGGTTGAACTTGATGGCGATGAAATGACTCGCATCATTTGGAAGTGGATCAAAGAAAAACTTATTCTTCCTTATCTCGAACTCGATATTAAATATTTCGACCTCGGAATTGAAAATCGCGACAAGACGGATGATCAAGTCACCATTGATTCAGCCAAAGCTATTTTAGAACACCATGTGGGAATTAAATGCGCGACGATTACTCCCGACGAAGCGCGCGTAAAAGAATTTAGTTTAAAGAAAATGTGGAAATCTCCAAACGGCAGCATCCGAAATATTTTGGATGGAACTGTTTTTCGTGAACCTATTATTTGTAAAAATATTCCACGCCTTGTTCCTCACTGGAATACTCCGATCTGCATCGGTCGACATGCTTTTGGTGACCAGTACAAAGCCACGGATTTCGTGGTGAAAGGAAAAGGAAAGCTCACGATTACTTTCACGGCGGAGGATTCAAAAAATTCTCAAACTCATGAAGTTTTTGATTTCAAAGGCGATGGCGTTGCGCTTGCGATGTACAATACCGATGAATCGATTAAAGGATTTGCGCGGTCTTGTTTTAATGTTGCGCTTACAAAAGGATGGCCACTCTATCTTTCGACAAAAAATACGATCTTAAAAAAATACGATGGGCGCTTTAAAGATATTTTCGAAGAAATTTATACGAAAGAATTTGAAGGTAAATTCAAAGAGAAAAAAATTACTTACGAACACCGATTGATCGACGATATGGTTGCGTTTTGTTTGAAATCGAGTGGAGCTTTTGTTTGGGCTTGTAAAAATTATGACGGAGATGTTCAGTCAGACACCGTTGCTCAAGGATTTGGATCTTTAGGGTTGATGACTTCTACGCTGATTACTCCAGACGGAAAAACCATGGAAGCTGAAGCCGCGCACGGAACAGTCACTCGACACTATCGCGAATATCAAAAAGGTAAAAAAACTTCGACCAATCCAATCGCTTCGATTTTTGCATGGTCGCAAGGCTTAGGTTTTCGCGCAAAACTCGACGGCAATGAAGAGCTTAAAGAGTTTTGTAAAACTTTAGAGAAAAGCTGCGTCGATACGGTCGAGGCAGGAAAAATGACAAAGGATTTAGCTCTCTGCATTCACGGAGATAAACTGAAGGAATCGGATTATCTCTGGACTGAGGATTTCTTAAATGCAATCGAGCAGACTTTAAAAAGAAATTTAAAACTTTAAGTAATTACCTGCTCTAATAAGTCAGCCAGTTTTTGTGCGATTTCTTTTTTAGATTGAAGTTCAAAAAATTCTTGAGTTGTCGCGTTGAAGATAAAAGCTCGGTGCTTACCATTGCCGATATCTTCCATTCGATTGGCTACCACGATTGGGGCTTCGTTTGATTTGGCGGAATCTTTAGCAATTTCTTTTAGAGTTTCGATAGAAATATTACTTTCTAACTTAAATCCTACTTTCAAAATATTTTTTGCAGATACGGACTGAATTAATTTTTGAGTGGGCTTAAGATCGATACTCCAGTTTGATTTCGAAGAAGTTTTTCCAAGTGATTTTGAAGTCACTTCAAAATCTAAAACGGCCGCGCAAAAAATCGCGACCATGGCTTTTGTAGAATCGAGCGTTCCTAGAAATTCAAATCTCATCTGATCCAAAGTTTCAACAGACCGAACAGGCAAATAAGAAGGAACTTGAATTTGGGTAGGACCAGCAATGCAAGTGACGTTAGCACCCCTTCGAAAAAGTTCGTCTGCAATCGCAAAACCTAATGTTCCCGAGGAGCGATTAGAAAGATATCGAAAATCATCGGCATAAGATCGAGTAGGCCCTAGCGAAATCACCATAGAAATATTTTTTAACTGAGAAGCACTTAAGCGATGACAAATGCGAGCCGTGATTTCTTCAAACGAAAGCAATTTTGCTTTTCCTTCGGATTCAACGGGATCAAAAATTTCTACGTTCGAAATACTCGATAAATTTTTTAAATGATTTTGATAAATGGGATTCTGTGAAAGAGAAAGATGCATTGAAGGAGCAAAAAAAACTGGAAGTCGACTAATTGCACTCTGAAGTAAAGTTCCTGCAGCTGAATCTGCAAAACCCATCGCCGTTTTTGAAATAAAATCCAAAGTTGCTGGAGCTACAATGACAGCATCGGAGTGCGTGATATGTTCGGCTGAACCACTTAGATCCGTGATGACTTTATTTTTACTCGCCCACTCTAAGCTAAGCGGAGTGATAAACTGAGTGGCAGCAGGAGTCATAAAGACTCGAACCTCTGCGCCAAATCTTCGCAGTTCTCGAACGAGCTTAGGACTTTCGATCGCCGCAATTCCGCCGGTCACGATGAGATCGATTTTTTTGCCGACTAATTGTCGGCCCTTAAGCTCAACGTCGCGATCATCAAACATCGCCGTTTTGTAGCCTAGATTTGAAAGGCTTTCTAGGGCTAGAATGCACCCCGTGTTTGAAATCTTTTTAAGCCTTATAGCCGTCAGCTTCTCCCTCTATCTTTGGGGCATCATTCGCACGGCCATTTGGCTACTCCCTGCGATATTAGTTCAAGGCTTAGTCGTGCCTGTCGCTGCGGCCTGGTTAAGCTTTTGGATGATCGCGAGTTTTCTCACCCCCTACCAAAGTGGAAGTTACGATTTTAGAAATCTGGATCGACAAAAATGGATACTGATTTTTTTTCTGAGCGGAGTTTTTACAGGAACTTTGCTTTATCCTTCTTCGCTCTTTGCTTTTGCACTCGGAGCTATGATTCCTCTTTTGTTTTTGAAAATTTTTTATCTCTGTCGTCAGCCTGCAACGGGAGTTGTGTTTTTAAGAAGAAAGACTCGATGGCTTTTGGTGTTCCTGTGGATTTCGTGCGCAATGCTTAGAGCTTTAGAATTTAATATCTCTTTATGAGTTTAAATTTTTTTTGCCCCACTAAATTTGAAATTCCTAAAAGTTTAAGTTCGCATACTCAAATTTTTGGAATAGGAGAAAGCAGGTCAAAAGAGCTCTCCAAATTACTTTTGCAAATGAAAATAGAAAATTTTGTCGTCATTTATGGATGTGCGGGTGCTTTAAATCCCAATCTTAAAGCCGGAGAAATTTTTTTGATTTCTGGCATTTTTGAAGATTCTCAGTTTCATACTATTTCTATACCTGAACAACTCGCACATTTTCCTCACACCAAACTTTTTACATCCAAATTTTTAATTAACTCCGCGGAAGAAAAGCACGATCTCTATAAAAAAACAGGCTCTGACTTAGTCGATATGGAAATGCTGTTTATCTGGAAAAATATTTCTGAAGAGCTTCAAAAGAAAATTATTTTTGTTCGAGGCATTTCTGATTCTTCTGAAGAGCGTTTAGATTTTTTAGAAACAGTGAATGGAAAAATTAGATTTTCTAAATCGACTTTTATTTCTCTGACTAAAATGAGGCAGCTCTTTAGATTTATTAAAAATTTTTCTCTTTATAAAAAGAATATGGAAAAAACTTTAAGTGAAATTTCTTCACTTTTGAAAATTAATAAATAGTCGACTGACATATTCTGAAGTCGGATTCTTCATGGCGGGTGGGATCACAGGATTCGAGACTGGCAAGAGAGTGATATGCTCCTGAATTCTAGGACTGACCGCATAAGTAATTTGGCAAATCATTCGATCTCTATTTTCTGGTAACAAGCCTTTATGAATTCCTCGAGTGTCGACTAAAAAGGCCGAGCCAGCTTTTCCGGTAATTTTTGTAGGTGTTATCCCTAAATATTCTTTTACTTCTTCGTCGGTCTTACGAAGTTTCATAATCCACCACTCATCGAAAGCTTTTATACCTTTAGAAAAACTGCCGCGCTTTTGTGCCATGACTTGCAATTTATGAGTGCTGTCTAAATAAACATGCGGACCACTTTTTTCATCAACGTCTGTTAAATAAACAAAAAGCTTACAGAATTTGTAGTCGTCGTAATCCATATGAAAGAGCTGAGCGTCTCGCGCCTGATTTTTTCCTGCGAAGGATTGAAAGGCAGACGCTACAATAATGGTAGGAGCCGCACCTAAATAATTTCGAACAACTGAAAGAATTTTTGGATCATTTGCAATTTCAAGAAGATGGGGGCAAGCGATGACGTCTTTTAAATGAAATCCACCTACATTTTGAACTTCGGTGGGCTTGCCGACAATAGGATTATTGTTCCAATCCCTCGCAGGCAAATTCTTTAAATAATTATTCATCGCTTCGACTTTATCCAAAGAAATGGAATCCAAATGTGTATAGCCAATTTCACTGAGCTCTTTCACATTTTGTTCGGTCTTAGGATTGAGAGGTTGAAAATTCATCTGCAATTTCAAATCTTTTTCGATATAAAATTGAATCGCTTCAATCAGTAAATCTTGCAAATTCAGATTCACAAAAATTTTCATTAAGGCAGCCGCGTGCAAATCCAAACCATCTCTGAATTCACGAATTTCTTCGGGACGCTTAGAAAAAATTTCCCTTAAGGGAACAAATTTATCATGACTAAAAATAACGGATTGCAGTCCCCAATACCAACGCCCAACATTTGCATAAGCGGAATAAATCTCGCTTTGAGGATTGAGAATATCTTCAGATGTAGCCGACACTCTCTCTATATTATCATTAAGATTTTAAGTGCGAACAAACATTGCATCAAAAAGTTGCATGACGCGATCAACAGCAGCGCGAGTGACATGGCGCTCATCAGTTTCCCAAGCATTCTTGATGCAGGTTGTTACCATTTCATAACTAGGAAAATAAAAAACGTCTCGATTTCGTCTGCAAAGCTCTTCAGCCGCGACGCGAAGCACCGCCTTCGAATGCCCGTTCGCTGTAATGACATGAGAATCATTTGCGATCGCTGTCGCTAAAAAAGGAATCGGCGAAACGCTGATTAAAAGTTTCAAATCAGGATTGTGCGCTCTTGTGATATCAATGAACGATTGGATATTCGAAATATTTTCTTCTACCGAAAGAACTCGATGCTTCAAAAGTGGCATCAAAGTTTTTGATGAAGGATTTCGAGAAATAACAGATCCATCCAAAGAATATTGCCACATCTCATTAAGTCCGAGCGTGATGACAAAAACTTTAGATTCTAAAAGTGCTTTTCTTGTGGCCGCGATGTGTTTTTCATAATTTGCTTCAAAAGCTTCTACCGAATGAAAAAAAACATTTTCACGAAATGGATCTGCGTAACTTGTTTGGCCAGATTCTAAATTTCGCTTCACGATCAGCTTTGGTAGTTTTTTAACGCCAAAAGCTTTCTCAGCTAATTGTTTAAAGCTCGGCGTGTTAAAAAGAATCCCCCAGTTCGCAGAAAATCGAGCGTATTTATTATCAGGATCTTTTAAATCTGCCACATCACCTGACACACCATTCTCGGGATCATGCCACTTTTCTGTGACCACATATTTGAATCCGCGCTTCTGCAGATTGTAAGCGATCTCAAATGCAAAACAGCTGCCGGCTGAGCCAACCGGCGTATCTTTTGTAATAATTCCTAAATTTTTTACAATCGGAAGAGTGTCATACACAGATCGAGCTGGAGAGCGAAGTGGGTTCGGCCAATAAACGGCGTCCGGATTTATTTTTCGATCGGGTTGATAAGCTTCATAGCTGTGCACAACTTGTTTTTCAAATGCCGCAAGCTTAGAAAGTCTCTCCACAAATTTGGGTTGAATATCGGGCTGAGTCCAACCGATGTGATCACGAATGACGTGTCGAAGAATGCCGAGTAAATTCCAAAGCGATTGAACTTTTACTTGAGCCTTATTGAGTTCGGTTTCAACAAATTTTGTAAACTCTGGTTCTTGAAAAATGGCATCTGTAAAAAGAATCGCAAGTTCGTTTGATGACCAATTCTCTGAATCTTCTAAAATATAAGATTTTTCCACGGTCTCTCCTTGAGCTAGAGCGTGGCTACATATTTCGTCGGTATCTTCCGCCAACTTCGTACAGAGCTTTTGTAATTTCACCGAGAGAACAAACTTTTACGGTGTTCATCAGCTCTTCAAAAATATTGCCGCCGCTTAAAGCTACTTTTTGTAGTTTATCAAGCGAGGCTTGGGACTGACCAGTTTTAGATTTCCAAAATCCTTCGAGATCCTTAAGACGCTTATTTTTTTCAGAAACATTTGAGCGCGCCAAAGGAATTTTACCACGCACCGCACCGTCGGCAGGTAAAAATGTATTCACCCCAACGATTGGAAGTTCACCACTATGTTTAAGTCTCTCATAGTACAAACTCTCTTCTTGAATTTTCGATCGCTGATATTGAGTTTCCATGGCGCCAAGCACTCCACCTCGACGCGAAATGCTTTCGAATTCTTTGAGAACAGCCTCTTCAACTAAATCAGTTAGCTCCGACATCACATAAGAACCTTGTGTGAAGTTTTCAGTCTTCGAACTTCCAAATTCTTTTTGGATAATCATTTGAATCGCCATCGCTCGGCGAACACTTTCTTCGGTCGGCGTTGTAATCGCTTCATCATAGGCGTTGGTATGAAGAGAATTACAATTGTCATAGATGGCAGTGAGAGCCTGCAAAGTTGTTCGCACATCATTGAATTCAATTTCAGAAGCGTGCAAACTTCGGCCTGAAGTTTGAATATGATATTTTAATTTTTGAGATCTCTCGTTCGCACCGTATCGATCTCTCATAGCAACAGCCCAAATACGTCGAGCCACTCTTCCAATCACAGAATATTCTGGATCTAAGCCATTCGAGAAAAAGAAAGAAAGATTGGGCGCAAAATCATCGATCTTCATTCCTCGAGCTAAATAATATTCAACGAGTGTAAAGCCATTTGAAAGAGTGAAAGCGAGTTGAGTGATCGGATTCGCCCCAGCTTCGGCGATATGATATCCGGAAATGCTCACCGAATAATAATTACGAACTTTATTTCTAATAAAATAATCTTGAATATCTGCCATCATTCGAAGTGCAAATTCCGTAGAAAAAATGCAGGTATTCTGCGCTTGATCTTCTTTTAAAATATCAGCCTGAACTGTGCCGCGCACTTGAGAAAGAGTTTTAGCTTTGATTTCGCTCTCTTCATTTTCAGAAGGAGCGCGCTTGTTTTCTTTTTCAAATTTTTGAAGCTGTTGACGGATCGCCACATTTAAAAACATCGCGAGAATCATCGGGGCTGGGCCATTGATGGTCATCGAGACCGAAGTCATCGGGTCGCAGAGATCGAAACCATCGTAGAGTACGGCCATATCGTCAATGGTGGCGATACTCACACCCGACTCACCGACTTTGCCATAGATGTCTGGACGAAGATGAGGATCTTCTCCATATAAAGTTACCGAATCAAAAGCTGTTGATAATCTTTTAGCGTCGTCGTTTCTACAGAGATAATGAAAGCGCTTATTTGTTTTTTCAGGTGGACCTTCGCCTGCAAATTGTCGGCGAGGCTCTTCACCTGCTCGCTTGAAAGGATAAATTCCAGATACAAATGGAAAATATCCAGGCAGATTTTCTTTAGAACAAAATTGTAAAATTTCTCCCCAGGTTTGAAGGTGCGGAAAAGTCACTCGCTTAAGCTTCAAACCACTTAAAGAAATAAAAGTTTGGGGAACCTTAATATCCTGATCGCGAACTTGGTAAACAACTTCATCTTTGCTGTAATCTTCTACAAGTTTGGGCCAAGTTTTAATCAAGTCTTTAGATTCATTCGAAAGCGTATTTAATTTTTCTTCTGATAAAGATTTGATTTTAGAATCTTTTAAAATTTTCGAAGCCTCGTTTAAAATATAAGCTTCATTCGCCATTTTTTGCTGATCGGCAAATTGAGAATGATATGTTCGAAGAGTTTTAGCGATATCACTTAAATAAAAAACTCTATCTCCAGAAACAATCGAGGCGTCTTCGGCATATTCACCCAGAAAATCTTTTTCTTTTTTGGGAAATTTATCTGAATCCTTTAAAAGCCGATCACGAATGGCTCGGTAAAGCTCAGTCGCACCTTTATCGTTAAAAATATTGCAACGAGTTCCAAAGACGGGAAGATCTGAGTCTTCACCTTGATTAAAAAGTTTTCGCGAACGGCGAAATTGTTTTCGGACTTCTCTTAAAGCGTCTTCTGAACCTCGCCTATCAAATTTGTTAATGGCGATAAAATCCGCAAAATCGATCATATCGATTTTTTCAAGCTGAGTGGCAGCACCATACTCAGACGTCATCACATATAACGATAAATCGGCGACTTCGGTAATCGAGCTTGAGCCTTGACCAATTCCAGGAGTTTCAACGATGACAAAATCAAAGGGAGCTTTTTTGGAGGCTGCTACAATTTTTGCAAGATGCTCATTAAGTTCATTCGGCGAATTTCTAGTCGCCAGTGATCGCATAAAAATATTATCGCGATCAATCGCGTTCATTCGAATGCGATCGCCTAAAAGCGCGCCGCCTGTTTTTCGCTTAGAAGGATCTACGGAATAAATCGCCATCTTGATAGATGGAAATTCATGGGCAAAACGCAAAATCATTTCGTCGATCAGTGAAGATTTTCCAGCTCCGCCTGTGCCTGTAATTCCTAAAACCAAAGGTGATTTCTTTTTGTCTGAAGATTTTATATCAAATTCAGCACCGTTTTCAAAAGCGGTGATCGTGCGACCCCAATGTTCTAAATCAAATTTAATGTCAGCAGGTTTTCTCTTTACACGCGCTGCTTCAGCTTCAGAAACCATGACCTTCGCCATGCCTTCGAGTCCGAACTTCATTCCATCATCTGGAGAAAAAATTCGATTCACTCCGTATTTTTGCAACTCAGCAATCTCTTCGGGCAAAATAACTCCGCCACCACCACCGAAAACTTGAATATGCGAACTGCCTTTTTCACGCAGACAGTCGATCAAATATTTAAAATATTCGTTGTGCCCACCTTGATAAGAACTGATCGCGATTCCATCGACATCTTCTTGAATTGCAGCACGCACGATCTCCTGAACACCTCGATTGTGCCCAAGATGAATGACTTCACATCCGGCGTCTTGAAGAACGCGACGAATGACATTGATAGCAGCATCATGTCCGTCAAAAAGAGATGCCGCTGTAAGAAATCTAACCGGGATCATGAAGTTAAAAGCCTAGCCGAAGGCTTCGCGTAGAGCCAAGTTCTTCACTGCAAAAATGAAGTATTTGACCCCGGAGCCTGTGAAACTGATCAAGTAATGATGAGATGACCCTTTTGAAGTGCGCCTTCTAAAAGAGTTTTGATAATGAGATTTGTTCGTTGATCGCAGTCTAAAAATTCAACCCCTAAAAAATTCACCGCCGACTTAGGAAGAAATTGGCAGTATTGAATTTTTCCTTTGAGCTGAATCTTTGCACCACCCAAAGTTAAATGAATATCCACTTCGCCCGACTGAAGAAGTTTTGCATCGCGATTGCTCGCATAAAATCCAACTCCATTTGTACCAATCGTTCTAAGTTTGTGAATTTTAGATGAACTTTGCGGAATATGAGCCGTAAGCGGAAAATTCGGTCCTACTAAGAAACGTGGTGATTTTCGCTGGCGCTGCATATACCCCTCTCACTGAACAGCCACACATCTTTAGAGTAACACGATAAGTCAAAGCTCATGGGTGGGGTAAAATCTCTTGAAATATTAGGAACTTAAAAACCTACTCGGGAAGCTCAGCGAACTTTTTAAAGGCTTCGACTTTAAAATCTGTCCAAATGTCTTCAAAGCTTTTGATCTCGTGATCTAGCTGCTTTCTCATTAAAAATCGATGTAGAGAATGGGTTGCACTCACCGTTTCTTCGGCAAAATCTTTTTCAGCTTTAAAAAGCCGATTCAAATTTGCATCAAAATTTTTTGTCGAACGAAATGTTTTTACAGCGAGCTCAGTTGGTGAATTTACTTTTTCTGAATAGCTCAGCCACTTTCGATAAAATTCCACGCGCACACGAAGCCAAAGCATTCTTTGGTTTAATAAATCTTCTGAAATAAATTCTTTCGCTCGATCATCGCCAAAAATGTTTTGAAATAAATGCTGAATTTTATCTGCAGATTTTTTTAAAATATCTTG
Organism: Deltaproteobacteria bacterium; assembly: GCA_017302715.1. Classification (GTDB taxonomy): domain Bacteria; phylum Bdellovibrionota; class UBA2394; order UBA2394; family UBA2394; genus JAFLCD01. Next base: position 62,965 of record JAFLCD010000005.1, on the reverse strand, counting down.
CATTCGTTCTTCATCGACCAGTTCGAGTAAACTCATTTCAGCTAAATCGAGAGCTTCGCGCTCAGATTGAAGTGCATGATCAACCAAAATTGCAGGGTCAACACGCGCTGAAAGAAATTTAAAAAGAACTTCATCTTTAGCCATTTTTTTAAAGCGCTCGGTCACAAGCGTTTTTAAAAGATGAGCTAAGATTCCATAATGCGGTCGCCGCTTACTAGTTGGCAAGCTTTCCCACCACGACTTGGGCTGGTCGAATCACTTGGTCTTTGTATTTGTATCCAGCCTGAACTTCTTCCACGATAACATCATCCAAATCTTTCTCATCAACAGCTCGTGCGGCCACGGCCTCATGAAATTGGGGATCAAACGCAGTGCCATTAGCCTCGATTTTTTCTAGCCCTGATTTGGCGAGAAAATCTTTGAGCTGTTTATAGATCATCTGCATTCCATCTGAAAAAGCAGAAGCGCTTTCGCCGCTTGCGGCCTGGAGACTACGATCAAAATTATCAACGATCGGAAGCAAACTCATAAAAATTTTTGCGTTCTGTTGATCTAAATTTTTTTGAAGATCTCTCTCGGCTCGAAAACGAATCTGTGAAACTTCCTCTTCCATCTTTTTTACGTAAGCGCGGATATCACTTAACTTTGATTCATATCCAGAAACCTTTGCCTCCAGTTCTTTAATACGAAGAACACTTCTTAATTCTTCGAGCTCTCGCTCTTTTTCTCGTTGCTCGGCGGCTGCGGCTTCTTTTTTGGCAGCTTCCATTTCTTCGATCGGCTCTTGATTCTGGTCTGCCTCAAGTTCAGGATTCTTCATTTCGACTTCTGGTTTTTGATGTTGTTTTTGGGCCATAAGATGAAAACTAATAGTCTCTAGGCGTTTGTCAACGACCTCGGCTAATGTCTCTCGATGGCCGAGGACCTTAGCCGCTTTAACCCCTCTCAGAGAGAGGCTATTTTAAGCTCTTCAGGGGCTTTGCTTATTTTGGCGGGTCCAGGGACCGGTAAAACATCCGTTTTGATTGCAAAAATTTCTCAGCTTATTCAAAGCGGAATTAAACCTGAAAAAATTCTAGCCATCACTTTTTCAAGAAAGGCCACGCTCGAAATTGAGGATCGCTTAAGTCATACCAGCGGGTCTTCAAACGTAAATGTTTCTACTCTTCACGCTTTCTGTGCAGATCTTGTGCAAAGACACGGCTTTCGTTTGGGCCTTAAACAAAAAGTTCGAATGATGACCGAGGCTGAGTCTCATTTATTTTTCAGACAAATGTCGGGCCAGCTTCCCCTTCAGCCTTTCATGAAAACTTCTAATTTTGAACCCATCATCGATGACCTCTTAGAATTTTTTCAGAAAGCAAAAGACGAAGGTCTATGGCCTGAGGATATTATTCGATTCGCAAGCGATATGCCGAACTCGACGTCGGATGAAGAACAAATCAAATCTGAATGGATGGCGCTCGGAGATCTTTACAATGCCTATCAAGGATTTTGCTTTGAAAAAGGATTTATCGACTTTGGAGATTCAGTTCTCTGCGCTTTAAGAATTTTGCAAGATTTTGCAATCGTTCGCGAAGAAGTACAAAAATCTTACGACGCTCTTTTGATAGATGAATTTCAAGACACCAATTGGACTCAAATTCAGCTTTTAAAAATGATCGCATCCCCTACAGCGCATATTGCTGCGGTCGGAGACGATGATCAGTCGATTTATAGATTTCGAGGAGCTTCGTATTCGGCTTTTCAATTTTTTAAAGATCTATTTCCCAATTTAAAAACAGTGGAACTCGATCAGACCTATAGACTTTCTCCAGAAATTTTGGACGCCGCCAGTGAACTTATTCGAGCCAATGGAGATCATCGATTTCGCGCTGATAAAAAATTAAAATCGACAAAAAAATCTCAAGGCGCTGTTAAATTGATTAAAGCATCTAGTTTTGAAGATGAAGCAATAGCGGTTGCTGATGAAATTCAAAAGCTTCTTGATTCAGGAACAAAGCCAAATTCGATTGGAGTTTTAGTTCGCGCTCATAGTCACGCCGATTTTTTATTAGCCGAGGCGAAAAAGAGAAATTTACCTCTCGAAGCCAAAGCCTCGCTGATGCTCTTTGATCAAGAAATTGTTCGAGATGTCATGGCGTTTTTTAAAATTCTGATGCGACCGGATGACTCGATTTCATTTTTGCGCTTACTTGATTCGGTTTTTTTAAGATTTTCGGCGGATGATATTTATAAAATTTGTAGATCCACGTCGGGCAAGACGCCAGTGATAGAGATTTTAGAAAAATCGAATGATTTAGAAATTTCGGATTCTGCAAAAAATTCCCTTAAAGAATTTTTCGAGCTCTACAAATCTCTTCATGGACTTTCGTTTAGAAAATCAGCTTCAGAAATTTTGCTGCAAATTTATCAACAATCTAAAGCCATCGCGTTTTTACTTGAGAACGATACTCAGACTTTAAAAATCTTAGGCCGTTTTCACTCGCAACTAGCCGAGTGGGAAAAAATTCAACCCGAAAAAGAGCTTCAGCATCTTTTTCCACTTTTAGAATCTTTTGCTCGACGCGAACTCACTTTGGACGAAGAAGGTTCCACAGACGTAGCTGAGGACCGAATTCCCGTGCTCACCGTGCACGCCAGCAAAGGCCTTGAATTTGAGAATGTTTTTATTTTATCTTTGGTGGGAAGAAGATTTCCTCAAAATTTTAGACAGGCGACGTGGAAATTTCCTGAGAATTTGGAGCGAGAACCTTCTGGCACCAAAGAAATGCACAACGAAGAAGAGCGAAGACTTTTTTATGTGGCGATGACTCGCGCCAAAAACTCTCTCACTCTGACGACCATCGAAAAGAAAGGCACTCGGCCGAGTTCGTTTATTACAGAAGATCTTAAAAATTTACTGCCTAGATTTGATGTGATTGAAAGACCTTCGTCTGCTACCGAAACTTTCTTAACACCTCAACGCGATATTTTTAGTCGTATAAAAAAGCCAGAAATGAAAGTGGCTTCTCCAGTTCAATCTTTAAAACTTTCATTTACTCAACTCGATAAATACGAAACTTGTCCTCTTCAGTATCGATTTACTTACGATATTAAAATTCCCGTTCCGTCTTCCCCCTCGCTCTTAGTGGGTGCTGCTGTGCACTCGGCTTTAGAAAAGTTTTTCTTGGGCATTAAAAATGGTAACGAACCGATAAAAGAAAATTTAATAACATATTTCGATAACGAATTTTTGAATCTTCAAAAAGATAACGCCGGCTTAAGTGCTTTTGATCATAACCTCGGAAGAGAAAAGCTCGGCGCTTATTTTGATCTTCACGAAGAAAAGTTTCCTATTCCTTTTGCCGTTGAACAACCTTTTCGATTGCAGATCGGCGAACATCTGGTCACCGGAAAAATCGACCGCGCCGATCAAACTAAAGATGGAATTGTGATTATCGATTATAAAACCGGTAAATCAAAATCGAACGAAAACGCAAAAGACAGAAAATTCGCAGATGAATCTTTGCAACTTTCGATTTATGCACTCGCCGCAAAAGAAGTTCTCGGATGGAACTTAAAAGAGCTCGTTTTGTATTACATTTACGATAATCAAAGCTTAAGTTCGACTCGAACCGATAAAGATCTTGAGGTAACGAAAGAGCGAATTTTGAAGATAGCTTCTCAGATTCAAGCCCAGAACTTTGACGCGAAGCCGGGATTTCACTGCCAATGGTGCGAATTTCGAAGTCTTTGCCCATTTGCAGAATAAAGCGTCAATTTATTGTGTTCGTTCGAGAATGTTTAAACTCGTGATAAAATGATTTTAAGGGGCCAATGGCGACACTAGATAAAAAAGATCTCAAAATTCTCGTAGTCGACGACAACGAAGACCTCAGAAATCTTTTAACAATTCAACTCAAAAAAATGGGATTTGAAAATCTTCATACCGCCATCGACGGCCAAGAGGCCTATAACAATTGCATTTCAAAATTAAATTCCAAAGAGCCTTTCGACGCTATCATTTCGGATATGAGAATGCCAAAAATGACGGGCTTAGAATTTCTCAAAAAAATTCGAGAGAATATTCATGTTAGCGATACGCCGTTTATGATTGTCACCGGTCACGGAGACAAAGAGCACGTCAAAGAAGCCATCACTCTCAAGGTGGATCAATTCATCACACGCCCTTACCAAGAAGATATGCTCGAGGATAAAGTTATGAATCTTCTCGGCGTAAAAAAATCTTCTTAATTATTTTTTAATTTTAATCTGTGGCTTTAAGTCTTCAGTGGGCGGAACCCACTTAGAAAGATCTGCATCTACTTGAGTGCCCGAGCGAATATCTTTTACGGCCTGTAGACCCTGAGGATTTTTTTCAAGAAACCACACAAAAGGAATTCCTTTTTTCTCAGCATAACGAATTTGCTTTCCGTATTTTAAAGCTTCAGGAAAAACTTCGGCTGCGATTCCTCTAGAGCGCAAAGTCTCGGCCAATTGAATAGCTTCAGAAAGCTGCTCTACGGCTGGCAATGCAACAAGCACACATGTAGGACTTCGACGAGAAACTTCAAAATAATTGGAGGCGAATAGTTTAGATAAAATTCGAGAAAGGCCGATCGAGACTCCCACACCAGGCAATTTATTTTTTTCATCTTCAGAAGCTAAATTGTCATATCTGCCGCCAGAACACACAGCGCCCAAGTTTTCAAAGCCCTTCATCATGCCCTCGTAAACAGTGCCTGTATAATAATCCAGTCCCCGAGCGATATGCAGATCGGCCACGATAGAACCTTTTGGTAAATCTTTAAGATCGTTCATCACTGAAGCAAGATCTTCTAAGCCCTGAGATAAAATTTCATTCTTTACTCCGAGCATTTTCACCTGATCGACAAACGAAAGATCAGAAGTACGAATGCGTCCCAGATCTAAACATTTTTTCGCAGTCGTCTCATTCATCGAGAGCGCTTCTTGCAAAAGTTTTTGCACCTTGGCTTCGCCAATTTTATCGAGCTTGTCGACCAGACGAAAAACTTCGAGAGGATTTTCGATTCCAAGTCCTCGATAATAACCTTCCATGATTTTTCGATTGTTGATGTGAAGAGTAATCGCGGGAATCGGCAACTTCGAAAGCACTTGATATAAAATTCTCGGCATTTCAGCATCGAAAAAAAGTGGAAGCTCCCCTTCGCCAATCACATCAATATCGGCTTGATAAAATTCTCTAAAGCGTCCGTCTTGAGGTCGCTCGCCTCGCCAAACTTTTTGAATCTGATAACGCTTAAACGGAAACTGCAATTTATCTTTATGCTCTAAAACATAGCGCGCAAACGGTACTGTTAAATCAAAGTGAAGTCCCAGCTTCGAATCGCTGGCTTCATCTTCGGCTTGCAATCTTCGAAGCAGATACATTTCTTTATCGCTTTCACCTTTTTGTAAAAGCCGATCAAGTGGTTCAACGGCGCGAGTTTCAATCGAAGTAAATCCATAGAGCTCAAAAATTGCAGACATCTGCTTGAGAAGTTCAAGCTCCACCATGCGCTCTTCGGGCAGCCATTCAGGAAATCCAGTAAGTTTAGTAATTGTTTTCGCCAAGCCCTCTAAGGCTATTCTAAGAGGCGCGGCTTCGGCAACTTACGAAGTTGGCAGACTGGATATTTTCAAGGTTTCATCGTAAGTTTTTTATTCATCGAGCTCGGTTGGCGGAACTGGCAGACGCGCAAGTCTCAGAAGCTTGTGGGGTAACCCCCGTGGAGGTTCAAGTCCTCTACCGAGCAGTTTCACTTTCACCACGACACCTTTACGTCTTTAGTTTTGCAAGGCAGTGTGCTGAATCGCTCATCGCGATTCAGAGTCCTCTACCGAGCAGATTCTTCGCTATAAAAATTAGTTGAATCTATTTTTTTAGCACCAGTTGCTTCAGTGGCGACTTCAGCTTTTTTTGAATCGCTTATTTGGGCCTGCGTTCCAGCTTTTTCAGATTTTAAACTCGCAACTTCTGTTTTTAAATTTTCAACCTGATCAACTAAACTTGAAATTGTTATTCTATTTGCTTCTTCCTCATCCATAATCAACGAACGATTTTTTAAAAGAATATTCATATTTCCATCTGTAACCTTTGGAATAATCAAATGGGTCATGCCATCAGGCGTTCGATATCCCCTAAGAATTTGATCTAAGGCATCGGTCCCAGAAACTGTGGAATTTTTGTTCTTGGGAATCAATTTTCCATCGGTAATAGTAAACAGCTCAACATGCTTTCCATAATAAGAATTCGTTCGAATAGGTTGTCCTTCCGCATCTATCATCCATTGTTGCAAGACCATACCTAGGCCCGTTTTTTTGGATGGATCTATTGAAGCAGAAAGTCTGTGATTAGTTGGCTGGTCAATCGTAGTTGTGGCATCAATTTTACCTGTCTTCGTATCGACGTATAAAAATTGGCTTCCAATACTTAGATCCGTTTTATTTTTCTCAGCTTGAACAGAATCAAAAAATTCATATACCAAATCGCCATTTTCAAGATAGTGGACTCTAGCTTTTTGAAATTTTGGATCTAACACAAGCCATTCATTTGAATCTCTATCGAGGGCTCGAAAGGACTTAGCTCCAAATAGCTGCCCGGGAGTGATGACGGTTTCAGTATAAAATCGATGCCCTGCAAAGAGATTTGTCGCCGTTAAGATAGGTAAAATAAGATTAGATAAAATAAATATTCGTTTAACTAGAACGCTTGTCATGATTTTCTCCTCGCAATAAATCCGCCTGCTTTAAATTTTTAAGCCACTGAGTGGATATCATTGCAACATCTGTGCCAGCATTCAGCTCACCTAAAACCTCGAAATGATTGCTTATATTAATTTTGAAACAAACTTAGTTGGGACATCGCTGTCTAATGAGACATAGACAATTCATCCAATCGATAGCATAGGTTTCTTGAGGTATAAATTATGCATAAAGCATTTAAGGGTATTTATTTTTTTATTGTTCTAACTGGTTTTTCATTTTCTCTGCTCGCTCAGCAGGGTCAAGTGAATCATTTTGGTCAGCTTTCGATGAAAAATTTTATTGAAAATATAAATACAGCTCAGACACCTGAGGAAGTGCGCTATGTTTTAAATCATACTGTATTTGAATATAAGGGAGAGTTTGGTCCAGTCTGGGCGCTCAGTAGAGATTTTTCTACACGCGAGCTTCGATCTATTTCTCCGCTGGCGGCAGCAGTTATTTTGAAAGATGTTTATCAAATCGATTCTGAAAAAGTAAAAGCGATAAGCGAATCAAAAGCTTTCACTTCTAAATGGAGTAGATTTAAACCCGCAGCAAAAATTGCGGGCGTTAATCTCGCCGTCTGGGCAGCGTCAGGAGCTTCACTTTTTGTAATTCCCACTGAGGCTCGTATCGTGCCCATACTTTTATCCATTGCAGTGCCGGCTGGATCTCTTTTTATGTTTGCTCCATGGCATTGGCCAACTCGCACGATGGGAAAAAATCTTTCGAAAGAAACTGGAATAGAAATAAGCTCAGCTGATCTCAAAGCAGTTCGCGCGCTTGTTTCAGCTTGTGCGAGATCGACTAGGGGTTATTAAACAAACTCAATAAATCTTTAAACTCATGAATCAAATGATCAGGACTAATAGCTTTTAATTCTTCGGATCCTGAAAATCCATACGCAGCACCCACAGAGCGCATGCCTGCAGCTTTTGCAGCTGCCATATCGTGAACCGAGTCGCCAATATAAGCAGAAAGATTTGCTTCAGAATTTCCCAGCATTTTCAAAGTATGAAATAAAATATCGGGAGCGGGTTTATATTTCATTCCTGAATCTGTGCCCTGAATATGATCAAAAAAATGATCGAGTTTTAATTTTTGCAAAATCAATTCAGCTTGAGCGGTATGTTTTGTGGTAGCCACGGCGAGTGTGAAATTTTTCTTAAGCTCAAGCAAACCATCTTGCACTCCTTCATAAGCCACCATGGTTTTTTCGGGCGAAGTGCTGTGATGCTTTCGATAAATCGCAATGAACGAAGCAATTTGATGTTCAGAAAATGAAATTCCTAAAAGATCGCCGGTTTTTTTAAGAGTGGTCGCAAGATCTTGCTGAACGGCTTGTCGCTTGTCGTAAGAAAGACCTTTGTGACCGATTTCGTTCAAAGCAAAATCGATACTCGTTAAAATACTTTGCTTAGAATCGAGAAGAGTTCCATCGAGATCAAAAATAAGTGTGCGCATTGAAACTTAGTAAGTAGACTTTTTAATCTATGGCTTCCAGCAAAAAAACCGTTGCCGTCCTAGCACTTATTTTAGCCGCCATGCTCTGGGGATCTTCGTTTTTCATGATCCAAGAGACCATGACTCACGATATTTGGTTTATGGTGGGCATTCGTTTGCTTATCGGAGCACTTGGTATTCTCGTTATCTCGCGCGGGCGCTGTCTTAAAGTAGATAAAAAATATATTCCGCTTTTTTTGCTGATCGGTTTTTGGATCTCCGTCACTTTTTTTCCGCAAGCTCTCGGCCTTAGAGGAACATCGGTTGCTAATTCTGCAGTGATCACCGCACTTTTTGTGGTACTTACGCCCGCTCTTCTTTTTATTTTGAAAAAAGGAAAGCCCACCAACTTTCAGTGGGTAGGTTCTTTAATTGGAATACTTGCGTTTTTTCTTTTGGGATTATCGCAAGGATTTTCAACTTTGAATTGGTACGATGCTCTGACTTTTGTCACCGCTCTCGCGGTTGCGTTTCACACCGTTTATTTTACAGAAGCACTTAAGCATCCCAAAAATTTATATCCTGTTTGTTTTTTTCAATTTGTTGTGGGCGGAACACTTTTACTCATCGTGCATTTTTTATTAGCCGCTACGTCTCACGAAACTGTTTTTTTTCCCACTCTCACCACGAATGAATGGCTAGGAATTTTTTACTTAGGATTTTTTACAACTTCATTGCCCTACGCGCTGCAAGGATTTGCGCAACTTTCGGTGGGACCTGTTCAAGCTTTGCTTGTGATTTCTTCGGAGCCGCTTTGGGCGATTGCGGAGGCGAGCCTCATACGAGGCGACCCCATTTCTGGGGCCGCTCTTTTTTCATCCGGACTTTTAATAATTGCTAACGTCGTAGCTGAATTAAAGGGGAAGAATCCCGCTTAAATGCACGCCTACCCAAACGATGATTCCGAGGCCGATAAAGAAGAAAAGGTCAGAGACTTTTTCAATCCATTCAGACTTCGTTCGTTGAGCCGCATAAGAAACAAAAGCAGAAATACCAAAAGACGCGATCGCCGCGCCTAAGAGTTGATAAGACTGAGTATGTTCTTGTCTGCCAAGAACCACTAACGCCACTAACGACAATACTGCGCCGTTAAGTGCTGAGGTCAAAAGAGGTCGTTGAGTTCGTCCTCTATGGCCGTGATGCATGGGTCTGCCACCACCTTGACGAAAACGTCTGCCGCCATCGCGATTTCGATCTCGATTTTGGTTATTTTGTCCGTAATTACTTTGTCCGTAGTTTCGATTGTTATCGTCCATAATGACGTTACCCTAACGTTTTAAGACTCAAAGTACAACGCATTAGGACCAGAAAGAGGACGTGAAAGGTAAAGCCTTGATTTTAAAGGGCGACCGATCTTGGACTCAATCCAAGCCGCGACTTCTAAGAGTTTTTCTACCGAAATTCCCGTCGAAAAACCTAAGCCCTCAAGCGACCAAACCACTTCTTCGGTCGCCACATTTCCTGACGATCCTTTTGCATAAGGACAACCGCCAAGCCCTCCGATCGAAGAATCAAAAGTTCTTAAGCCTAAATCTAGCGAGGTTTTTATATTGAGAAGCGCCATTCCGCGAGTGTCGTGAAAATGTCCGGCAATTCGGTGCGGAAAATTTTGGGAACCAAGTTTTCGAGCGAGAAGTGAAAAAACTTTTTCTATCTGCTTAGGATGAGCGACGCCAATGGTGTCACCAATCGAAACTTCATCGCATCCCATAGCGAGCAATTTTTCGGTAACCTCTAAAACTTTTTCAGCTTTTTGCGAACCTTCGTAAGGGCATCCAAAAGCCGTTGAAACATATCCGCGTAAACGCAATTTTTCTTGAATAGCTTTTTTTGCAACCGATTCAAAAACTTTGAGAGAGTCGGCGACTTTCATTCCTATATTTTTTTCGGTGAATGAATCACTCGTCGCAGTAAAAATAGCGATGGATTTAACTTTCGCTTCTAATGCTCGCTCTAATCCTTTTTCGTTAGGAACCAAAAAACTTAAATCTACAGAAGCGGAGGTTGCGGCGGAGCCAAGAACGGAGCCAGAAATTTTTTCCAAAACTTTTTCTGAATCTACCATCTGAGGAATAGCTTTAGGTGAAACAAAACTTCCACCCTCTAAAAATTTTTCGCCAGTTGCGATGAGTTTTTGAATGAGTTCTGCGCGATCTTCAACGCTTAAAGTCTTCGCTTCGTTTTGAAGGCCATCGCGAGGTCCGACTTCGACTATTTTTACTTTTTCGCCCATTCCACCAATACCTGATCCACTGGCACACGTTCATTCACTTGAACCAAAACTTTAGAGATCGTTAAATCTTTTGGAGCTTTCATCTGATGCTCCATCTTCATCGCTTCAACTACCAAAAGCAAATCTCCTTTTTTAACGGAGTCGCCAGCCTTGACGTTGAGTTTAGTGACTTTAGCGGGCATAGGGCTTCGAAGCGAAGTTTCGTTTTCTTGATTGATTTGAGAGTCACTCGCTGCGACACCGGCTCGGCGAGGTCGTGCTGAAGTCCAATCAAAATCTTTTGAGTGAAAATATCTTTTCTCGCCGAAGTCTTCAAAAAATAGATCTTCTGAGACTTCAGAATTGGTGATAGCTCCCCACGGAGAATAAATATCTGCGTCGTCATCGTCTGAATCAGAATTCACAACTTTTGCCGGAGGAATCAAAACCTTTTTCAAAAGTTGCAGGCCCTTAGCTATATCAAATTGATAAGGAAGGGTTTGAAGCATAGCGGTTGAAATCTCTCCCGCCTGAACACGTTTATTTTTTAAAATCTGAATGAGATAAGCGCGATTAGTGGCGGGGCCAAATAAAACGAGTTCTTCTAGCGCCGCACTTAATTTTGAAATCGCATCCGCTCTGTCATTTCCGTGCACAATAATTTTTCCAAGCATCGAGTCAAACTGCGGGGGCACTGTGTTTTTTTCATAATAGCCAAAATCTACTCTGCTCAAATTTTCATTGGGTAATTTAAGTCTGTGAATTTTTCCACCACTCGGAAGAAAGTTTTGAGAAGGATCTTCAGCGCAAAGTCGCGCTTCCATCGCATGGCCCGATGTCTGAAGTCGCAGATCCTTAACCGATTCGTTCATCATCATGACTTTGAGTTGCCACTCTACTAGATCGATATTCCAGCAATACTCGGTGACGGGGTGCTCCACTTGCAGACGCGCATTCACCTCAAGAAAATAAATTCCATCGGCTCCATCCCAGATCCATTCGACAGTTCCTAAAGAATGATAATTCGCCGATTCAGCGATTTTTCGAGATGAATCGTAAATTTTGTTTCGAAGCTTGTCCGATAAAAAAATACAGGGCGTTTCTTCAATAACTTTTTGATGCCGTCTTTGAAGAGAACATTCGCGCTCACCGACGATTTGGATATTTCCTTTTTTATCGGCGAGAACCTGCACTTCGATATGTCTAGCCGTTGTTACGAGCTTTTCTAAAAAAACTCTGTCGTCCGAAAAAGAGGCTTTTGAAATTCTTTTAGATGACGCTAAGGCTTCGAGAAAATTTTTCTCATCATCGACCCGAAGCATTCCTTTTCCGCCACCACCAGCGGAAGGCTTGATCAAAAGTGGAAAACCTAAATCTTTTGCAGCTTTCAATAAGCTCTCATCTGACTGATCGTCTCCATCATAAGAAGGAAGAAGTGGCACATCGATTTTTTTTAAAAATTTTCGCGAACCGATTTTATCGCCAAGTAAGCGCATCGCCTTTGACGAAGGCCCCACAAATTCGATTCCTGTTTTCTCAAGTGCATCGACGAAGCTTGGATTTTCAGACAAAAATCCATACCCCGGATGAAGATGAGTGGCGTTTAATTTTTTTGCCGCTGCGATTACTTTTTCAAAATTCAAATAAGTTTCTGAAGCTTCTTCGCCATCGAGACAAACACTTGCGTCCGCTTCTTTTACAAACGGCATTTCAGAATCTTGATTCGCAAATCCCACAGCCGTCTTGATTTTCATTCGCTTAGCGGTGCGAATGACTCGTCTGGCGATTTCTCCTCGATTGGCGACGTAAAGAATCATTTCAATTCGTTCGAATTTCCAAGCAATGGAGTTTTCCAGGGAGCCGGCTTGCGATTAAAAAAAGCTTCCATTCCGGATTGAGCTTCGGGGCCAATACGAATTTCGGAAAGAATACGCGAAGTCGTCTCGGCGATATCGTTTTTCCAAAGATCGGTGCCCATCATTTCGCGAATCAATTTTTTTGCCGTGCGCACAGCTTGAGGGCCTGAGGTTTCAAACTCTCTTAAGTAATCATTCGTCACCGAAAATAAAGACCCGGCGGGAACGACTTCATGAACTAAATGAATATCTTTTGCTTCTTTGGCCGAAAATCTTTTGCCGGTGAGATAAAGTCTTCTCGCTTCGCTCAATCCAATTTTTCTCATCACAAGTGGGCCAATGGTCGCGGGAATCAAACCCAATTTCACTTCGGACAAAGAAAACATCGCAGTCTCTTCGGCGATCACAATATCACTCGCCGAAACTACGCCCACTCCGCCGCCAAAAGCTCCGCCCTTTACTTGAGTGATCACCGGCACCGGGCATTCATCGAGAGCTCGAATCATTTTGGCAAGCTTGAGCGCGTCTTCTTGATTTTCTTTTTGAGATTTTTTAATCGAAGATTTCATCCAATTCAAATCTCCACCCGCGCAAAAAAATTCTCCAGCGCCTTTAATCACAACGGCGCGAATAGAATCGTTCACGCTTTCTATCGCCGTTCTCATCTCATCCATCATCTCGACATTCATCGCATTTTTGACGTCAGGACGATTGAGCGTCATGAAAAAAACAGAACCTTTGATTTCAGTTTGAATAAATTGAAAACCCATCTCCACAATTTATAAGGAAGCAGGTGAAGGGGCCAAGTAAAAGAATAGTTCGATGCTATTTAGAGGCGCTCAACTGAGAAAGAAACTCTCGAATTGAGTCTTGCATTTTCTGACGATCGAAATTTTTAACCTGCTCTAAAATGATGCTCTCATAGGCTTGAAAAAGGGGATGTGAATTTATCTGCCTTAAATCTTTTGCAGCAGCAATCACTACAATTTTATCTGCCAAAAGGCTCCCATCCATTTTTGCAGAAAAACTAGGCCATTCTTTTGAGCCCTTGATAGAATTTGTTGCGGCATCATAACTATAAGCAGAAGCACTTCCGATTTTTAAAGGATCATATACTTGAATAGGCAATAAGAGCTGTTCGATTTTCGTTGGGGAATAAAATCCTCCCGATCGAATGTTGACGTACTTTAATAAATTAAAGTTTGTCTCGGCGATCGCCTTAATTCCCTGAGTACGATCGAATGCAATCGTCGCTGTCATTTTACTTAGATCGGCAGCCACAAAATCTTTTAATGACTGAATAGAAGTGTTTGGCTTTACAGATAAATCCATAGTCGTTTCAAAATAATTTAAATTTTCAAAGCTAAGGGGCTTTTGCTCTGAAACAACTTCCATTTTATTTAAATTTATTTTTATCGAAACGCCGACAGGCTCTAAAACTGTTTGCAGAGTTTCATTTATATTATTTTGTAATTCCGATTTGTCCTTATCGAGAGCCGTTACATATTCGCGATGAGCTTTTTGCTCGGGAGTTTCTGACTGAGCCGAAGAACCGCAGCCCGAAATAATAGAAACGGAACAAATAGTTAAAATAAAATAGTGATAAGTGCTTCCCTTTTGAATCCCCATAATGAGCAGAGCTATATCATAGATAGAGTGTTCTCCAAAGGTGCCCAAAAACCCTATAAATTTAAAGGCCTTAGCCTTACATCCTAAACACGCCGAACTTAGTTTCTTCTATCGGAGCATTTAAACTTGCGGAGAGCGCGAGTGATAAAATATTTCGCGTCTCTGCCGGGTCGATGACTCCGTCATCCCAAAGTCGTGCGCTTGAGTAATAAGCGCTGCCCTCAGTTTCATATTTATGAAGAATATCGGCTTTAAATTCTGATTCGCGCGCCGATTCATTTTTGCTTTTCACCGTCCAAAGCACATTCGCCGCTTGCTCGCCGCCCATCACCGAAATTTTTGCGTTCGGCCACATAAATAAAAATCTTGGCTGAAAAGCTCGACCACACATTCCGTAATTTCCTGCGCCAAAAGATCCTCCGGTGATGATGGTGATTTTTGGAACATTTGCCGCTGAAACTGCATTCACAAGTTTGGCGCCATCTTTAGCAATTCCGCCCGCTTCGTATTGCGAGCCAACCATAAAGCCCGTGATATTTTGAAAAAATAAAATCGGAATTTTTCTCTGACAGCAAAGCTCGATAAAATGAGCACCCTTCATCGCAGATTCAGAAAATAAAATTCCGTTATTCGCGATGACGCCTACGGGATATCCATGCAGATGCGCAAATCCGCAAACCAAAGTGGTGCCGTACAAAGGTTTGAATTCCGTTAATTCAGATCCATCTAAAATTCTCGCCAGAATTTCTCGAATATCAAATGGAGTACGTAAATCTTTTGGCAAAATTCCGTAAATTTCTTTGGCCTCATGCTCGGGATCTTTTGGTTTTTTAACAGCGAGTGAAATTTTCTTTTTAATATTTAAATTGCTAACGAGTTCGCGTGCAAGTTGAAGCGCATGCTCATCGTTGTCGGCCATATGATCCGACACTCCACTCTTTCGGCAATGCACTTCAGCTCCGCCTAAACTTTCGGCATCGATCTCTTCTCCCGTTGCCGCCTTCACCAAGGGAGGTCCGCCCAAAAATATCGTCGCCTGATTTTTTACCATGATGACTTCGTCACTCATCGCAGGCACGTACGCTCCGCCAGCCGTGCACGAACCCATCACTACCGACAGCTGAGGAATTCCTCGCGCCGACATCTGCGCTTGATTGTAAAAAATTCTGCCGAAGTGATCGCGGTCCGGAAAAACTTCTGCCTGCATCGGCAAAAAAGCTCCGCCCGAATCGACAAGATACACACAGGGAAGATGATTTTCTAAAGCGATCTCTTGAGCGCGAAGATGTTTTTTGACGGTGAGCGGAAAATAAGTTCCGCCTTTCACAGTTGCATCGTTCGCAACAATCATTACTTCGATGCCGGACACTCTTCCGATGCCCGTCACTACGCCCGCGCTCGGCGCTTGATCGTCATAAACTCCAAGAGCCGCAAGAGCGCCCACTTCTAAAAATGGAGAATCTGGATCGAGCAAAGCTTTGATCCGATCACGAACAAAAAGCTTTTTTCTCTCTTCGTGTTTTTTACGAAGATCGCTGCCACCACCTTGTGCGACTTTTTCGCGAGTCTCTTTTAATTTGGTGGCTAAGTTCTGATGATGATTAGAATTACTTTTAAAATCTTCGGAGCGTGTATCAACACGATTTGAAATAAGCATAGCCTCTTAAATTTAGGGGATTTAAACAGCGCTTGCTAGCGAAAGAATACGTGGTATGAAAATTGCACTTATTTTTAGTCACCGAGAGCCTAAATGAAGAACGTCGCGCTTAAAAACCAATTCGTGTTCATTACTTTTATTAGCTCATTTTTCATCGGCTCAGTTGCGCTTGCTCAAAGTGATAAATTTGACAAATTTTTTGGCGAAAACGGAGTCGCTTCATTTGAAACTGGAGAGGGCCTTCTCGACACTCCAGGAAAAGTTCTGACACTAGCCAGCGGAAGAATCTTGGTCGTTTCAAATTTAATGAAAACTTCATTTCAATTTCCTAGCGGTAGATTGCCCGACGGAATTTCGATTGTAGCTTTTGATAAAAATGGAAAAGTGGACACTTCGTTTGGATCAAAAGGACAGCTCATCTTTAGAGAAAGTGGAATTGGTGCTTCAGCTGAGGCCCAACTTCGTTACGGAGATGCTGTGGGTTTTTCAAATAATGAATTTTTAGTGAGTGGAAGCGCTTCAAATTACGGAACGACCAGTCGCTATACTCAAATCGCGATGAGGCGCTATCTCGCTAGCGGAGAAGAAGACACGACATTCGGCGATAATGGAATTTTTAAAAAAGTAATCGATATTCAAGCTGAAGATTCTATGCCCGATCGAAAACAGATCATCATGCCGCGAGACGATGGATATTTAGTTAAATATCGAATTTCAAATCAGATTGAGAGTCCTGGCGAAGCGATTTTCAAACTTAATTTAAATGGCGAAATCGATGCAACTTTTGGTCACGGAAAAAATCATTCAATTTTTCTTCCTAGTTTTCCTAAAGAGACTAATTTTTTATATGATCTCTTGCCTTATCAAGATGGCTACCTGATGAGCGTACTTCTCATCGAAAATAATACTGGGGGCAATTCTCAATGGGCCTATATTGCAAAACTTAATTCCGATTTTACGATTAATGAAAATTTTGGAAAAAATGGCTGGGTAGCTTCACAAGATCGTTGGGCTCGCGTAGTTAAACTTATTCCCTCTTCGGATGGAGGATTTTTCACAGTGCATCAAAACTCCAGAGAAACCTCGATAGGACATGAGCCAGAAATCAAAATCACAAAATATTTTCCGGATGGAAGTTTAAATGAGGATTTCGGAAAAAGAGGAGTTGTGAATCTTACTCCAAATGATCGAAGTCAAAGTGTGAACGATGTTTTTTCTATCAATGGAAAAATTGTAGTTACTTTTGGCGGCAAAACTGAGGATGGCCAAACCAGAAACGCTGGAGTTTCAGTAGTCGATGAGAACGGGAAAGTTCAAAAAATTCTTGGGGCTAAAGGCGCTTTGCTTATTCCGCAGGACGAAAATGGAATTAGTTATATCGGCTCCACCCCAACAAAATGCCATCTCATCGTCGCGAATATAATCGATCCACATCATTCATCTAGTACGATGCAGTTAAGAAAATTGCTGATTCCTTAAAAGTTTTGGTCCCGGGATCAAAATGAAGAGACCATCGAAGCTGTGATGAAAAAGCTGAAGTAAACTGGCGGAAGAGGTGAGATTCGAACTCACGTAACAGTTTCCCGTTAACACGCTTTCCAGGCGTGCGCCTTCAGCCACTCGGCCACTCTTCCTATATTGCCCTCGTTTCACTTCGGGACTTCAAGATTCTACTAGTAGCGGCAATCGCAACGAAGTGGCGATTGCCTTCATAAGTCAAAAAATGTGACTATCTACTATTTCTTTTCTACCTCAAAACCTGAGGCATTCCAGGCGAGCATTCCGCCTTTCATATTGAAAACTTTTTCAAATCCTTTATCTAAAGCCATTTGTGTGGCGGTGAAACTTCGAGCTCCACTGCGACAGACAAAAGCGTAAGTCGCATCTTTGGGAAGTTTATCTAAATAATTTTCTAAATCGGTTTCGATTGTCACCAAAGTAGCGCCACGAATATGTCCGAGTTCTCCGACAAATTCATCGGGTCGACGTACGTCGATCAACTTTAGCTCGCCAAGCTTTTCTTTCACTTGCTCAACGCTTAGCTCGGGCCCAGCGTCCATACCCTTTGAAAATGGATTCGACATAAAGAAGTGTATTTAGCACGGCCTTTTCAGCTAGAGAAGAGAAGAGTGCGTTCATTCGCCATGAAAAAAAACCTCGTTCTTATTGCTCTTACTCTTTGGAGCGGCATTCCTTCTTTTTTTACACCTTTTGTTCATACCGATGAGGGCGGCTGGGCCACGTTGGCGAAAGGCTTATTTACTGGCGAAATCTACCACGACTTCACCGATCACAAGCCTCCTCTCCTTTTTATTGTGCACTGGCTTTTTTCTTTTGGTGAAACCTCTTTGCAGATACTCCACTTTTCAACAGCTCTATGGCTCGGCCTTGGCGCCATGGGTCTCTATTGGATTTTGCAAAAATATCTCAGCGAAAAAGCTGCTTTTTTTGCGGCAGCACTTTTTGCGATTTTAAGCGGGCTCATTGAAGGTGGAGCTTACTTACCTGAGCGCATTTATATTCCACTCGCTATTTTTATGGTGGTTTGTGCGATGAAGGGACTTGAAACTTCTTCTCTTAAAAAACGTTTACTTTGGTTTTTTGTGGCAGGCATTTGTGCGGGAAGTGCCGCGTGCTTAAAGCAACCCGCACTTTTGTTTATTAGCATCCCCGTCTATATGATGATTCAGTCGCGGAAAGAATTTTTTCTTCCGTTTTTCGCGGCGGCGATTGGCGGACTTGGAATTACTTTTGGAAGTTGGGCAGTGCTGAGGGTTCCCTTTCACATCATCTGGCAAGAGAGCTACCTCGCAAATTTTACCTATATGCAATTTCACCAAGTAAACGCTGCGTTTCAGTCGACTGAAATCATGAAGCGAATTGTGGCTGCGTTTATGGTTTTATCGATGCCCGTTTTTATAGGCGGTTTGCGATGCCTGTTTTTAAGATTTAAAAATTTCAAAAATTTAAACAAAGCATTTCCAATGATTCTGCTTTTTATGGTCACGCTGATTATTGTGAGTCTCGGCAGAAGATTCTATGAGACTTATTTTATCGCAGCACTGCCCTGCTTTGCGATCATGACGGTGCTTTATTTCAATGAAAAATTTGTTGAGCGAATGATGCAACTTGCGGTCATCGTCAGTGTCTCGGCAAACACTTATTATTTTACAATGCAATTTACGGATCGAAACAAAAACTGGGATTCAAAAATTCAAGCGCTCGTTTCAGATATTCAAAAAGATTCATCTCCTGAAGATAGAATTTGGATCAACCACAATCTTCAATCTGTTTATTACGCTGCCAATCGAAAGCCCGCGGTAAAGTATATTTATTTTCAACATAGCATTGGCTACGCCGATCCTTGTACAGCAGCGGATGAGCAACTGGTGGAGCATCCCGATTATGAGAATTTTCAAACCAATTTAAAAATGTTGAATGAATATAAGCCAAAAATAATTTTTTGGACTCAGCGGCCTCGAAACACTTGTGCCGACAGAATCAAACTTGAAAATTTTCCTATCTTTAAAAAATTCATCGAGGATTCTTATACGAAGAAGTGGGAAAATAAGTTGGGAACTTATTACCTTAGAAATCCCAGCTAGTCGCAAGCTCTTTTAAAGCGCGGTATTCTAAAACACGGCTATAAGAAATAGGGTCTTGAATGCCATATTTTTGAAAATCATCTTCAGAAGCAGGGTGAGTCAGAACTTCAGCGCCCTTAGAAGCCAATAAATATTTCCCCAATTTCTGAGAAGATTCAAAAATCGAAGCTGAAGGATATCTAAAGCGTGAATTGGCTTGAAAGTCCTTTAAGTTTTTGGAGGCAGCTAGATTTTTCGAAAAAAAATTAATCGGCATTTTTGAACTCAGCCAAAGTTGGGGATCGTAAGGCACTCGCACCTCTTGGATTTGATATTTTTTCAAAATATCTGAAATCACATCAAACAAACCTGGAACGATATGAATATGATGATGCCCGTCAAAATGTCGAAGCGGCACATTAGCCGCTTGAAGAAGAGAAAGCTGGGATTCTGCTTCAGCTCGTACCCATTCTTTTAATTTCTGCTTTGTTTTGCTCGAAGAAAAAACCCACAATTTTAGAAGATCCCCCGGCGAAGAAAATTTAAATAATTTTTCGCGGTGAGAATTTTCAGAATAAGTCAGATTAAAATGAAGTCCGAGCGAAACATCTTTGAGCTTTAAAAGTTCATCCAATTGATTTTTTAAAAAGGGCTCGGTCGCCATCAATGAAACTTTTCGAATCACTCCGAGTTCACAAAGTTCCAAAATTCCACGATTCACCGCGGGAGAAAATCCCCAGTCATCAGCCGCTATGCAAAAACTTTTGAAATCTAAAATCGGAGACAACTAAAGGCCTCGCGATTGAACAAGATTACTGGGAAACTCAGCCTCAGAAGTAATAATCTCAATTAAATCGCCTGCATAAGATTCTGAATTTAAAGCAGATGCTTCTCTGTAAAGCC
The DNA here is from genome assembly GCA_017302715.1 of Deltaproteobacteria bacterium. Taxonomy (GTDB): domain Bacteria; phylum Bdellovibrionota; class UBA2394; order UBA2394; family UBA2394; genus JAFLCD01. Next base: position 42,871 of record JAFLCD010000005.1, on the reverse strand, counting down.
CCTCTGAATTGCGTTTTGAAATTTTAAAAATCCAATAAAGTGCAAGGCTCAATTCTTTACGAAAATTGACGGAGCTTTTGTTATCGTCCACCGTCAAAATCACGGGCAAATCCGAAACTTTTTTATTATTCTGAAGCGCAGCTAATAAAAGCTCGAGATCACCATAAAATCCTGGGCAAGTTTGCAAACGAAACGCAAGTTCTGCAAATTCTCGAGTCATCGCTTTGATTCCCGCTTGAGTGTCGGCCACTTTAATAATCGGTATCAAGGTGCGCACGGCAAAACTAAAACACCGACTTAAAAAATAACGTCGCACATAGCGAATAAACATTCCGGTTGGCACAATCGTTTTGCTATCGGATCGCCTTCGATTTCCGATTACAAAATCTGCGCCGCTTTTTAAATGCACGGCAGCCTGATCAAAAAAACTCAAATCAAACGGAAGATCATTATCCGTAGTAAAAATCCATTTTCCTCGAGAGGCCATAAAGCCTGTCTTGAGCGCTGCGGATTTTCCTCGAGGAAATTCGTGCGGAATAATTCGAAGTTCCTTAAATCTTGTTTTGAGTTCGCACGCAACTTTAAGAAGTTCAGCGTTTTCTTCTGAGAGCGGTTGATTCGAATTAATCGCGAGCGGATTTGGAATTAAAATAATTTCAAATGATTCTGAAAAATTTTTGCTCAGATATTGATGAATTTGCTCAATCGTTTCGGTAAGAATTTCTGCGCTTCCTTTTGCAGGAACCAAAAAAGAAATTTGAGGCGCCGAAGAATTCGAAACTGCCGCCGAAAAATATGGCAAGGTCGCCGTCTTTAAATGAACAAACTGAATTTCTCGGGGAGTGTGTTTCATATTTCTAAACTGGCGGAAAGGGAGGGATTTGAACCCTCGATGGAGTTGCCCCCATACTAGTTTTCGAGACTAGCGGTTTCAGCCACTCACCCACCTTTCCTAATGTTGGCTCGGCATACGCCTTCGCAATTTACGAGCCTACTAGTAGCGGCAATCGCACGCTGTGGCGATTGCCTTCAAACGCAAACTTGGCCTCGCTTTGCTTCGCTAATTCTTGGCATGGTAGACGGCAATTTAGGGGGCTGTCTAGCTTCTGAAGAGCGTGAGATAATGTCCAAATGGCTTCACAGCGCGACAAGGCTATGGGAATTCAAAAGGGCTTTAGCTCCGATGGAGATATCAACTATAGCCTCGCTCTTCCAATTGGGGCTTTCTTTGTCGTCTTTTTATTGGTTTTAGTGCTTCTCTACTCGCGAAAATCGAAGAAGTAATTTGACGAAAACTCACCATCAATAGGATATTCTGCTGTCTTCAGACATGCACCCGTAGCTCAGCTGGATAGAGCACATGCCTACGAAGCATGGGGTCGGGCGTTCGAATCGCTCCGGGTGCGTTTCTTTTTCTCTCATCCATCGTCAGCTTCCGTTGCTCGGGTTTCGCGGCCCTCATAGGCCAGCTCAACCACTCCGCTACGGTCTTCCTCGTCTGAGAAAAAAATTTCACCTTCACGCAACGACTCACGTAACCAGCTGAATGCTTTCGCATTCAGGGGTGCGCGTTTTTTCCCTCAATTTAAGAGCTGCTGTATTCCCCGCGGCCAGGTTGAAAGTAAAAGCGCCGTTGCCAAAGTGGAATAATATATTTTTCTAAAGAGTGGGCGCTGAAGATAGCGTGCGATTCTTTTTCCTAATTCGATCCAAAGACTGCCTGTAATAATGAGAGCAATTAAAAAACTAAGTGCCTGCAAGATCTTCATGTGAAGATGATTGGAAGGATAAAGCGTGGCGGTCATGATGACGATTTGCCAGGCCTTGCCGTTGACCCATTGAAAAAGAGCGGCTTCTAAAAAACTCATCGGGCGCTTACTGCGAGTGATTTCAACTTTTCCTCTGAATCCCGTTTCAAAAATTCGAAGCGCAAGCCAGAGCACATACAAAAGTGAAAGGATCGTAAGTAGCGAATAGAGCCAGGGCCATTTGAGAAAAACTTCTCCGGCACCAAGCTGAACCAGCAAGACCATGATTGGAAATCCAACGCAGACACCTGCTAAATGAGGAATTGTTTTTTTAAATCCCCAACTGCTACCCGAACCAGCGAGCATGATAACGTTCGGACCGGGAGTTGAAGACTGCACGAGGACAAAAGTTAAAAACGCGACCCAATGAAAACTCTGATCTGGCATTGAGCTTTGAGATTTATCAGATCACAAAGTTTTCTTAACTTTTATTTATTATATTTTGCGAGCGGATAATGCGGTAAGCACACTTGCACAACTCCAGGTAAGATTACCTTTCCAGACGGGCTGACCAGAAACTTTATCGATTTGTTCGGGCAAAGACTTATCGGGATTTTGAAATTCGTATGCGATTTTTAAATAGCCATCAGCCTTTTTTAAAAGCGCGCTGATGATTTGAGTAAACAAAACATCAGACGAAGAAATTACCATTCCCGCTTTTAAATTTTGCGCATCGGCTACTGACAAAAGAGATTTTAGAAAATTTAAATTATTCTCAGTGCAATCGATTTTGGATTTTCTCTTCCAATCTTGAATCACGAGATAATAAAGTTCTGAAAATGCATTGCTTGCAAGAATCCACGGATGACCACCAAAGTAAATATCCTCAGGATATCGACCGATACCTATCCCATTTTCGCGACCTTTGTTGAGCGGATATAAATCTTTAAAAGCTTTCTCAGTTTCGTAAGCTGTCGAGAGAACTCGATCGTCGCTCGCTGCAAAAAATTTATCGCCGCGATAGCTGTGAAGCACTCCTAAAATAATAGCGATATCAATTCCACTAGCGCGCTTAACACTGCGAGCTTCCATGGTGGGTAAAATAATTTTTCGCGTCTGATCCCAGTGTCGATTAATCTCTTCGTCAAGATGAGCGACTTTTATTTTGTACCATTGTGAAGCGGCGCGATCTCCCATAATCGATGCAAGATCGGCCCCATCTGCTAACGCGCGGCGCATTGCCATCTGAGTATAAAAATGTCGAGAGGCCATGACCTCTTCCCAAAGATCAAAAGAATCTGCCGACCATTCACGGCCGATATATTCTAAATTTTCTTTGATCACAGAATTAGTCGGAAGTTTGCTGTCGTAAAGCTCCTGAATCAAAACTGGAGATTTTCGCTCTCGCATTAAAATTTTTGCAAAGCGAATGAGCACTGTAGCTTCTAAAGCCGGCCCATCATTTTGCGGTCGTCCCCAATCAGCATCAAAACTTGTGCCGTCTGAATTAAATTTGGGCTCACCCAAACCCCCCCGAGCGTGAGTGAGTTGAAGCTTTCGAGAGAGTCGCGCGTAATCCCAAATTTTATTGTAATAAAATTCTTTCTTCGCAGGATCTTTCTCGTTTTCGTAGAGCGAAACTACGACATCCATAGTGAGGGCCGCGTCTCGCTTCCAATGAAATCTATAGTCAGGATTCTGAGTCGAATCCGACGCCATCACAGAACCGGGAATTGTTCCGAAAGCAGAAATATTTGAAAGCATCCAGTTGAGAGAATTTTTTTGAAGTTCAACTTGCCAGTCGGTTAGAGAAGTCGATGAACGATCATCAGCATGCGCAAAAGTAATTGCGAGAAAATAAAACAGAGCTCCCCACGCTGTGAATTTTTTTAACTTCAATAGATGAACCCTTAATCCAAAGCCAAAATAGCTCTTCAAAAAAAAGAGTCAATGAATTCGAATTGTGAGGAAAAAATTTTTTGATTGACGCTCGCGATTTGCGATTAGCAGAGTTTCTTGCCGTCAGCTGTGGTGAGTTCTTCTAATTTATAAACTTCTTTCATATGACAATTATAATCTCTCGCGCTCACTCCACCCGAAGAATAAAAAATAGGATTTTCAAAATTAAAAGATCCATCAGGTGCGGGCAAAATCGCGAATGTTTCACCTTGGTTTGTTCCCTCTAAAGTAATTTTCACGGTGTATCCTGCAGGTTTGCTTCCAGATAAAAGATTTCGCTTATAAAGATTGGGCGAAAGCATCAAATTCATTCCACCAATTCTTGCAGTCCATCCATATCTAAACAAAGTATCCGTTGGCGTGCCTTGTTCAGCTCCTGATAAATGAACTCCGCTCGTAATTTGCTGCCAGTCGTGATCGCCTTTTAAAATTCTTTCGCTCATTTGATTAATGGCGTACTGATTTTTAGCAATGAACTCTCTCCAAAGTTTCATTCGACCATCGAAAGCTTTTGAGCAGAGGTTTTGAGATCCCCCGCTCATATGCGGATAATAAGTCGCGCAGATTTGTTCGACGATTTGTTTTTTTTCTTCATCTTTTAAATTCGTATGCATGGGATAAATGCCAATTGAGTAAATTTCTTCTCCATCTTTTCCTTTAGAGACAGAAGCTTCGGGAGGAGTGCCCACGATATCTCGAGCTAATTTTGCCGCGAACGATGTCATCGCCGTCGCACCTTTATCTAAAATGGCGGCAGACCAAATATCATGAAAGTCTCTCATGCCGAGATTTTCGGATCTCTCTTTTACGCAGTCGTTTATTTTTTTGGAGAGATTCGCGGGTACGAGCGCAAAGCTAGACGAGGAGACTAAAACTCCCACGACAAATGCAGCTAAAGGCTTACGCGACATAGTCTTAAATGATGCAAGAAATGTACTTAGAAAACGGGCGCCTAAACGGGGTTTAAACGCCTTTGTATGCATTAATTTTAGGGTGCTACGATCGGGGGAAGTTGTCGGGCGGCGGCAGAAGCTGCGGCTTGCGCGGCTTCGGCTCCAGCGACATCTCCATGGCCCTGTTCAGTGACGGCATTGCAATATGTAGGACCTGAGATTTCGTTTCCACTTAAGATATTACGAATGGGTTCACCAGGTTTCTGTGGTTGAATTCCCGTATCGATTCCTTGAAAAATAATTCCGCCCGATTTTTTCTCTACAGCAGGTGCTGCGGCAGCAGGCACTTCAACCACTGTAGATGCATCTTCGGCGTGAACATTTATTGAGAGTGGATCAGTAGTATAACTTTCTTGAATTTGTGGAGCAGGAGCGACCTGAGGAGCTTGCTGAATTTCTTCAGAAGTTCCATATTCTTCACCATCTTTTAAATTCGCTCGTGAAGTCTGGGGATCAACTTTTTTAGGAGCGAGTTGAGCTGGCTCGACATCTTTTTTAGAATCCTTTTCTTTTTTCTCTTTGTCTTCTTTGCTATCGAAAGCTCCAAGTAAATAAGCTCCTAAGATAACTGCGGCCATGATTCCTACAGTTGCTAAAAACCAAGTCGCGGATTTGCCAATTCCACCGCTGTCATCATCCGATGATGCGGGAGCTGGGGCGGCCGCGGGAGTTTCAGTCGCGGCAGAAGATGTCGCCGTTGTCGCTGTGGTTGTTGGTAGAGTTATGGGCTGATAATCCGTAATGGCGGAATTTTTATAGGCATCGTCAGCTGCACTTTGAGCTGAGCCGCCGCCAGAGCAACCCGAAGCGAGCATTCCTACGATGATTAACGAACTAATCGACTTTGTATAAAATGATGTTTGATTCGCCATAGGCCTTTAAACAGCAAGAAGCGTGCCAGCTTAAAGAGGCTTAAAAAGCCAGAATGCGTGTTTAAACTTAGGGGAGGGCGATCTCTGGGACATCACTGCCCCAGAGAATTTAAACTATTGAATCGTATTTAAAATACTTAAGACTTCTTCGGTATGACCGTCGACTTGCACTCTTCGAATCGCCGCGATGATTTTACCTTCACGATCGATAATAAAGGTGGAACGTTCAATTCCCCACGAAATATTTCCGTACATATTTTTTTGAACATAGACGCCATATTTTTTCGCAACTTCCTTGTTGAGATCGCTTAAAAGATGAAAATTCAAACCATATTTTGAAATGAATTTCTGATGAGAATCAGCATCATCAAAACTCACTCCTAAAATCACTGCTTCTTTTGCATCGAAGTGTGGAAGGTTATCACGAAAGCTGCAGGACTCTTTCGTACATCCGGGAGTATCGTCTTTGGGATAAAAATAAAGGACGACTTTTTTTCCCGCGAAATCTGAGAGCGAAACATTTTGTCCGTTTTGATCTGGCAAATTGAATGCGGGAGCTTGATCGCCAGCTCCAATACGTGTGGTTTCTGTAACGGACGTTAGCGGAACTGCAGCTGAAGTTTTTTTAGCGAGATTCGTTTTTTTCGCGGCTGGGCGAGCTTTTGATTTAGTCGCCTTTTTCTTCGCTACTTTTGGTTTTAACTTCGTTTTTGCCTTGGCTGTTTTTTTAGCAGCTTTTCGCTTAGGCATTTTTGATTTTTTCTTAGCGATTCGGCTTAATTTTGATTTGGTTTTAGACTTTGTTTTTTTTGCAGTAGAGGCACGTGCCATGAATTCTCCAATCATTTTTAGATTTTGTGGGCGTATCAGAAACTTGCTCTTTTCTTACTCCATTCATATGGTCTTGCCATGGAAAATTTCGCCGCAATTCAGCTGATCGGTAACGACGCCTCCGACTTTGGTCAGCGAATGTTTTCTCGAAATCTTAAAGATATCCCACTAAACTCTGCGAAACTTTCTTTGTTTTTAACCGCCGAAGGAAAAGTCTCCGCCCTTTTTTGGCTACTCAAAAAAGAAGATGGGCTTTTGCTTCTCACTCCCTTTTCTCGAGCCACTGCGCTTTATGAACTCATCGAGCGCTATCATTTTACCGAGACTTTTAAGGCCACACTCATCGGCGAAAAATCATCCTCCTGGAAAGCTGGCCAAAGCTTCGCGGATGGTGAAGGAAAAATAGAGCAGAATATTTTCGTCGGAACCTGGAGAGGCACAGATTTTAGAATCGATTTAAATGATTCAAAGTCAGCGGAGCCAAAAACTGAATCTTCAGATTGGAATATTCACCGCATTCAAAATCTCATTCCTGAGTTTTCAAAAGATTATTCTGAATCAGCTCTGGTTTTTGATTTAGGATTTGAAAGTCTCTGCGATCAAAATAAGGGATGCTATATCGGGCAAGAAGTTGTCGAACGAGTGCGCACTCACGGTGGAACTGGACCCAGACGTCTCGCCTCTTTTGAATTCGCAAAACTTCCTCAGGCCGAAGAAATTTTAATGGATTCTGAAAGTAAGCAACTAGGTCAGCTGACGAAATCTCAATCTCAAATCAGCGCAAATAAATTCATCTCGCTCGGCTATTTAAAAAGAGGAGTCGATGTGAAATCTACATTCACAGCTGCTGATTCAAAAATTTCTGGAAAAAATTTGAGAGTGATTTGAAAAAAAGTGGGGCCGGACCTACGTGCTTTAAGGGGATTCTTTAAAGTAGGGGGTATAGTCTTTAAAGATACACGTAACGTCCAAACCCCTGTTCTCTTATTACCTGTCTCACTCTGTTAAGCTGCAAGAGCCATGCCCCCACAAAATACCCGCTAACTTATGAAAATGACGTGCAAATAAAGTTCCGACGCGTTTTAGATTGCCTCCAAATTTGACCAAATTTAACAAGTTTTGCTCGACGCAGTCTGAAAAATGTCGAGATTGCGAAAATGCAGAAAAGATTAAGGTGGTCAGGAAAAGCGACGTCAACAGGAGTATCCACGTACCGTTGCTTCCTTCCGAACCTGGCGGGGTTAGCGGGCTCTCTTCGAGTTGCCACCCGACCACCGAGAAAATAATTAGCGGGTCCATTGAGGAAGCTCAAGTTAATGATGAGAGACATTGAACTGCTCGCTTGAGCATTGTAGGCTTTTGAAATTAAGCCTGTGATCACAAATCCGGAGAGGTGGGTGAGAGGCTTAAACCAACGGTTTGCTAAACCGTCGTACGGGTAACACTGTACCGGGGGTTCGAATCCCCCCCTCTCCGCCAGTTATTTTAAGCAACTACCATCCAATCAAGATGGCTAGACCAAATAGAATAAAACTTAAAATTGCTTCCATATTGAAGCCATAGCTTCTCACTTAGCTTGGGGGCGGCGGGAACAAGAAGAAATGAAAAATAAAAATATAAATTATTTAATATCTTTTGGTGTCGAAAAACTTGCCTCAATAACTTGAGATTTCTCGGCGATGAAAAGTTTATTTCCGTCCGCCGAAAATCGAAGAGCTGTCGGGCGATCTGACATTCCTCTTGAGTAAAGTATTTTCCCGGTCTTAACATCCCAAACACGCAGAATCGAAGTATCAACTTGCTCTCTAGAGATGTGATATGCGGCGAGCTTCTGCCCATCCGCTGACCATACGATCATATTAACAACTTCGGGTCTTACATTGGGCGAGATAAGCTCTCTATCGATCAATCCCGTTTTTACATCAATCAATGGAATACCCGGTCGATGCTTCATCGCAATTAATTCCGCGGTTGGAGAAAGCTCAAGCGTGGTATTCGATCCCATTTCTCCCGCTAAAGAGGAGTGTAAAATCGACTTCCATTTTTTCCAACCTCGACTTTTACTGGGTGAAGAATAGATCCAGCCATTTGAGTTTAAAAATAGTTTTTTTCCATCAATCGAAAATGTCAGATCTTGCGGAGGCAAAAGCTTGAATCCATGTTCCCCGAAAGCCATCACTAAAAAAGGCGCTGGCTTTGAGAGAGGAAATAAAAGTTCTCGCGCCAAAATAGGCACCGCTAGGAATTTTTTAAATCGATCAGACGCAGCATTAAGAAATTTTCGATTTTCTACAAAAGCATTGAATCGATCCCATGAAACGATTTTGAATTGTCCAAAAATATCGATGATCGCAATTAAATTACGGGCCGGATCATAAGCTACTCTGTATTCACTGGGAGATTCTCCCCATAAAAAATCAAAACTGCGTGCAGGATCTCTTTTAAAATTCGGATTTTCCACATCAGGTTTAAATTCATTCCAATGAAGCCCCGAAGAATAATTTATTTCTAACATATATTTGTTATTATTCGACAACATCAGCCAACCGGGCTGATTGCTTAACGTAGAAAAGCTAGAAATTTTATCGGGCGTTTCCTTTAAATCATAAAGTTCGGCCACTCTGCCGTTATCGGTTCGAGCAACCAGGAGAATGCGCGAAGAATTGGGAACTAAAACAATATCATCCACATCTCCGTGCTGACGCTCACGCACCAAACGATCGACTATTTTCGAACAATTACTATCTGCATGAGAATTGTGAATGCTCAAAAAGCAGATCAGAACTCCTGCAAAAACTCTTAAGCTTGTCACACTTTTGTTTTCTTTGGCTTGAATCCCCATAGAATAGCAGCGCCCATCGCGATCCAAAAAATCCAGAACGCAAAGCTGTGCGGCGAATGAAAATCGATATCTTTAAAGTGAAATCCATCGACGATAAGTTTGGCTCCAATAATGAAAACTAAAATATAAGCTGAATCTTCGAAGCTCGGAAATCGCTTAAGCAAATTGATAAAAAGTCCTGCGGAGAATCTCATGCAGATCATTCCGATAATTCCGCCCGTATAAACCACCCAAAATTTTGGTGAGATGGCGACGGCCGCCAAAATAGAATCAATCGCAAAAGCAATATCCATCAGTTCGATTAAAACCACAGTCTTCCAAAACTCTTGAGATTCTTTTTTTGGCGAAAGTTTTTCTTCTTCTTTTTTGGAAGATTTTATCCAATGCGCGATCGCTAGATATAATAGATAAGCACCGCCAACAAATTTAACCCAAGTCCAGTGCATGAAAAACGACGCCATCGCGAGCGCCAAAAATCGAAACGTGAAAGCGCCAATCATTCCGTAAGTGAGTGCGCGTTTTTGAAGATGTTTGGGCAAGCGGCCCGCAAGCAAGGCAAGAACCACTGCATTATCAATCGAAAGAACGCCTTCTAAAAAAATCAAGAGTCCAATCGTCGCCAGGTCCTGAGAAAGCATAATCCGGCCATCCTAATGCGCCTTCTTCTATGAATCCATGTCATTTGAATAAAATGATGACGTCTTAAGGTCGAAGGTCTACGAAATAGGGCAATGTCTTCCGCCGATCGACTCAATTTAGCTCGCAAATACAGGCCTAAAGAGCTCGATCAAGTTCTCGGGCAACCTATCGCGGTCAAGACTCTTTCAGAAGCTTTAAAAAAAGATCGAATCGCTCCCGCTTATTTATTTTCGGGCCCGCGCGGAACTGGAAAAACCACCTGCGCGCGAATTTTTGCACGAGCGGCGACTTGCTTAGGAAAAGATTTAGCAAAACGACCCTGCGGAAAATGTAATTCCTGCGAAGCTCAAACGGCCGGAAGATTTATGGATTTGATCGAGATCGATGGAGCTTCTCACACCGGTGTGGATGATATTCGATCAATCATCGAGAGCGTGAATTATCGGCCCGCGATCGGAGCGCGCACCGTTCATATTATAGATGAAGTGCATATGCTTTCGAACGCGGCGTTCAATGCGCTTTTGAAAACTCTCGAAGAGCCTCCAGCGCACGCCTTGTTTTTATTTGCGACGACGGAGCAAGAAAAAATTCCTGCGACTATTTTGTCGAGAGTGCAAAGGGTCGAAATGCGTCGGCTAAAAGAAGTAGAGATCGTACAAAATCTGACTTTCATTTGTGGTGAAGAAAAAATTGAGGCTTCTAAAGAAACTTTAGAGCAAATCGCTCTGGCAGCCGACGGAGCTCTTCGCGATGCTCAAACTTTACTGGAGCAACTCGTTTTACTTTCGGGCGCAAAAAAACTTTCTAAAGAAATCGTCGATTCTTTTTTGGGCACGATTGGCTCTGAACAAGAGCTCGAAATTTTAGAGAATATTTCGAAGCAAAATTTACAACCGGTCTTAGAAAAAATTTCTGAGTTTTTTCAAAATGGAAAAGATCTTGTACGCCTTTTAAGTCGATTGATGGAATGGACGCGCGCTTTGTTGCTCATCAAATCAGCAAATGCGCTTTCACTTGTAAAAGATGAATTCGCTGAAGATCAGTTAGTGCGCCTGACGAAAGCTTTTGAAAAATGGGGCGTTGAAGACACCGATCGTTTATTTGAAATTCTTTGGACGGGGCATGAGAGAATTAAAAAATCAGAAATGCCTCGCATTACTTTAGAGACAACTTTGATTCGCGGATGTCGAATCACTCTCACCGAAGATTTAGGAAAAATTTTGCTTCAACTTGAAGCTGCTGGAAGTTCTGCGATAAGTGCACCTTCGGGAGCCTCTGTAAATACACCGTCATACACCTCTCAATCCGCGCCTTCATTTGCGCCGCCAACCTATGCGGCTCCACGAAAAAAAGTGGTTGCTGCTGAAGCACCTACTGTGCCTTCTCGACCTCCTGAAAATACAGAAGAGCTGCTCTTAGAAATTAAGCGTCAGCGCGGAAGTTTGTTTCCTCTGATTCAAAGCGCAGAAAAATCTGAGTGGGCTGGAACTGAGTTTAAGCTGAGTTTTTCTCAGGGACATTTTGCCTTTAAACAACTTTCAGAAAAAATATTGGCTAAAGAAGTTGAAGAGCTGCTTTCAAAAATTACGAATGCAAAATGTAAAACATTGACCTTGATCGAAGTGACCACAAAAAAGCCTGCGGCGCCCGCCAAAGGAAATGATTTTATGAAAGAGGCTAAAAAAACTTTAGTGAATGATCCTGACGTTCAAAAGGCTGCTCAGTGGCTAGGCGGAAAAATCGAAAGCGTTACGATTGAAGGAATTAAAAATCCATAATGCCTAAAGCTTTGTTGGTAATCACGACCTGCCCAAATCTTCGAGAAGCTGAGAAAATTTCAAAAATCTTGGTGCAAAAGCGTCTCGCTGCATGTGTTCAATCAAGCGGACCCATCAAAAGTTTTTATCGATGGAAAGGAAAGGTCGAAAAAGCTAAAGAAATTCAGGTTTTTATCAAAACAACCCCTAAGCAGCTTAAAAGCCTTATTCGACAAATTCGAGCACTTCATTCCTTTGATCTCCCACAAATTATTAGTATTCCTATCAGTGGCGGACTTAAGGGTTACCTTGATTGGATTGTCCGCGAAACTCGTTAAACGGAGTTAAGTAAGGATGTCTCAAATTATTCATGTTCCACCTTCTGCTGATGGCGGTCATCCAGAAGCTTTGCTGATCGACGCCAGCAAACCGACCAAAGCTTTGCCGGTCGATGTGACGATTTTTCCTCTCTCTAATTTTGTCGCTTTTCCTCATATGATTTTGCCTGTCGTCGTGCCAAAGGGAAAACTTCAGGACCTTCTGCATAAAACGAATTCAAATTTGGAATACATCGGATTTGTGGCAAGAAAACGTGGCCAAGGTGAAGATCCTTCTCCTACTGATCTCTATGAGTTTGGAGTCTGCGCAAGAATTTTAAGAGTGCTGCGTTTACCTGAAGGCTCGACAAGCATCATCATTCAGACATTAAAAAGATTTAAAGTCGAAAGTTATACGGCTTCCGTTCCGGTGATCAAAGCGCATGTACTTTATTTAGAAGATTCTCATCAGAATGAGAAAAAAATTCAGGCGCTTACCACCTCTGCACAAACTTTGTTACAGGAGTTGATTCAACTCTCTCCTACTTTGTCAGAGGAGTTTAGTTTAACGGCGCTCAACATCGAAGGCCCCACCAAACTTTCTGATTTTATTGCGGCACATTTAAAGCGAATTGATTTACCCACCCGCCAGAGTTTGCTTGAAACGATGAATTTAGAAGAGCGACTTGAGAAATGTATTTTTCATCTCACTCAAGAATTAGAAATTCTTCGTCTCGGACAAAAAATTCAAGGGGAAATTCAAAATAAAATTACTTCTTCGCAGCGCGAATATTTTTTACGCGAGCAATTGAAGGCGATTAAAAAAGAGTTGGGAGAAGAAAAAGAAGATCACTCTCAAGATATTAAAAAATTAAAAGAAAAATTAGAGGCTGCAAAACTTTCTGAAGAAGCCAAATCAAAAGCAGATGAAGAGATGAAACGACTCTCGATGATGGCCCCTGAAAGTACAGAATATTCGATCACCAGAAATTATATTGATTGGCTGGCATCGCTTCCTTGGTCAACGACAACAGAAGATATTAATGACGTACGATTGGCTGAAAAAATTCTTCAAAAAGATCATTTCGGTTTAAAAGACGTTAAAACAAGAATTTTAGAATTTCTTTCAGTCAAAAATCTTCGCAAAGATTTATCCGGTAGCATTATTTGTTTTGTTGGCCCCCCCGGGGTTGGAAAAACTTCGTTAGGAAAAAGTATTGCCGAAGCTTTGGGTCGAAAATTTTTCAGACTTAGTCTTGGTGGAATGCGAGATGAGGCAGAGATCAAGGGACATCGAAGAACTTATGTAGGATCTATGCCCGGACGAATTATTCAGGCGCTTAAAAGATCTGGCGCAAAAAATCCGGTCTTTGTTTTAGATGAGATCGATAAAATCGGAACCGATTGGCGAGGCGATCCGGCGTCTGCCCTATTAGAAGTATTAGATCCTGAGCAAAATAAAAATTTTCTCGATCACTATTTAGATGTGGGCTTTGACCTCTCGAAAATTATGTTCATCTGCACAGCGAATATGATGGATACGATTCCTCACGCCCTTCGCGATCGAATGGAGGTCATCGAAATTTCGGGATATATTGAATCTGAAAAAGTGGCGATCGCTTCTAAATATTTATTTCCTAAACAACTTAAAGAGTCTGGTCTTGAGCCCAAACATTTAAAAATTTCTCCTGCGGCGATGCTCGACATTGTTAGATTTTACACTCGCGAAGCTGGAGTCAGAAACTTAGAAAGAGAAATCGAAAAACTTTGTCGAAAAGTTGCACACAAAATATCCACAAAGATTCAATCTAAAGAAAAAATCGAAGCGGTTTTAGTGACGCCTAAAAATCTTTCTACTTTCTTAGGCGTTCATAAATTTTCTAATGACTCGATTATTCCGCGCAAACCCGGAGTCGTCATGGGCCTTGCATGGACAAGTGTGGGCGGCGAAGTTTTATTCATTGAAGCTTCAAAGATGCCAGGCTCTAAAAATTTACAGCTCACAGGAAAGCTTGGCGAAACGATGAGCGAGAGCGCAAAAATTGCTCTTTCGTATGTGCGATCGGCAGAGAAAAAATACGGATTCGATTTATCTCAGTTCGACAAAACAGATATTCATATTCATTTTCCTGCAGGAGCTATTCGAAAAGATGGACCCTCCGCCGGTATCACGGTAGCTACCGCTCTTGTTTCTCTGTTTAAAAATCAGCCCATCAAGAAAAATGTCGCGATGACGGGAGAAATTTCTCTCGTTGGGCAAGTGCTCCCCATCGGCGGACTCAAACAAAAGTTAATCGCGGCAAAGCAATTTAAATGCAAAGAAGTGATTATTCCTTTTGAAAACAAAAAGGATCTCACTGAACTTCCTAAAGAAGTGAAGTCTGGGTTAAAGTTTCACTTTGCAAAGACCTATGATGATGTTTATCGAGTTGTTTTTGGAGCGCTTCAAAAAAAATGATTAAACGAGCACTCATTTCAGTTTCAGATAAGACAGGTCTTTTAGAACTTGGAAAAGCGCTCAAACATTTTCAGGTTGAAATTCTTACGACGGGCGGAACTTCAAAAACTTTGCAGGACGCCACTATTCCTATTACTTCGGTCAGCGATTACACCGGATTTCCTGAAATGATGGATGGTCGATTGAAAACTTTGCATCCGCGCGTTTACGGCAGCTTGCTCGGAAGACGAGAAGACAAACAGCATCAAGAAGAAGCGAACACCTACGGCATTCGTTGGATCGATCTTGTGGTGGTGAATCTCTACCCCTTTGAAAAAGTAGCAGCTGCTTCTAAGAAACCCGAGTGGCGAGATCTGATTGAAAATATTGATATCGGCGGTCCCTCCATGATTCGTGCTGCTGCAAAAAATCATGAGTTCGTCACTGTGATTACAGATCCGCGTGATTATCCGATGGTAATTCAACGCTTAAAAGATAATCCCAATGATCCTTTTAATTTGGCGTTTCGTTATGAGATGGCGGTGAAGGCTTTTAGATACACAGCGCTTTATGACAGTTTTATTTCGCAAACTTTAAGTCATTACGATTGGGATGGAGCTGAGCTTAAACGAAAAAATTTTCCGACCTATCATTCATTTCACGGAAAATTATCTCAAGAGCTTCGATACGGAGAAAATCCACACCAAAAAGCGGCACTTTATCGAATGCAAGTTCCCGCAGAAAAAACTCCGATCAGTAAAAGTCTTCAGGGCAAAGAAATGTCGTTTAATAATTTGCTCGACTCCGATGCCGCGTGGAGAACTTTGTCTGAATTACCGTCTCAATCCACTGTCATCATTAAACACAATAATGCATGTGGCGTAGGAGTGGGAGCATCTGCGCTTGAAAGCTATAAACGCGCATTCGATGCAGATAAAGAAAGTGCTTTTGGCGGCGTGGTCGCAATCTCAGGAACTGTCGATCAAGACTTAGCTCATTTACTGACTGAGCATTTTTACGAAATTATCTGCGCCGAAAATTTTACGATGGAAGCCAGGGAGGTTCTGCAATCTAAGAAAAATTTGCGGCTCATCATGATTCCTCGAGTGGAAGATCAAACTGAAACTTATAAATCCACAGTCGATTTAAAAAAGATTATCGGTGGATATCTTGTGCAAGATCCCGATCAATTTGGAAATTTTAATGATGGAATTCTGGGTCCTGATGCACAGGTTGTCACCAAGCGACAACCTACAGCTGAAGAAATGAAAGCACTGCGACTCGGCTGGGTGGTTTCTAAAAATATCAAAAGCAACGGGATCGTGATTTCGAGTGAGATTCAAACTTTAGGAATCGGCTGCGGACAAGTGAATCGAAAATTTGCATCTGAGTCGGCGGCATCTCGAGCTAAACAATTTAAATCTGATGTGAAGACATGCGCGAGCGACGGATTTTTTCCATTCGCCGATAGCTTAGATATTTTGCGCGACGCTGGTGTAACAGCGATTGTTCAACCCGGTGGTAGTATTCGCGACCAAGAAGTCATCGATGCCTGCAATGAAAAAAATCTCTCCATGATTTTTACAAAGGCACGACATTTTTCGCATTAATGCATTTGTTTTTGTAATTCTTATTCAGTCAAAAGATTTCTAGATTCTTCTAAATTATTCTCTGGCCCTGAATGAGGCGTATATAAATTAGAAGTTACTAAATTTGAACCCGGCTCTTCTTTCGACTTCGATATTTTTTGAGCTTCTACTGCCATTATTTTAGCCTCAAGAAATTCTACTTTTTCCTCTAACTTTTTAACTCGAGTGTTTTGTTCGTTTGCATGTTTAAAAATATTATTTTTCGAAAAAATTTTTTCCTCCAGTCTCATGGCGTCTGAAAGAGATATTTTTCTTCGCTCTAACGACATAATTGATTTCTCTTTATCATATTTTTCAAGGTCAAATCCCTTGTTGAACTTCTTCTCAAGTTTAGCAATTTCTCTCATTGTTTCATCGAGTGTTAATACTTTCATATCGTCTAGTTTTTCTGATTTTAAGGGGTCAGATGCTAAAACATGATCGATCACGACTGTAAGATCAGCGGCATATGAATCGCTTGATAGATAAGAAAAAAGATTATTAGTTTTATAATCTGCTTGGGTTGAAGATGCGGTGAAAGTTATCGCTCCTGCGGGAATAAATGTACTGTCGGGTTGATCGGACTCATCAGATCGACTTTCATAAAATGTATAACTAATTCGTACAGTGTAATTGCCATCGTTTTCCCACGAGCTATTTTCTTGAATTACTAAATCAATTAGAGGCGAATAAGGGTCTTGATTCTGCGACTTTTGAAGCTGATATATTTTTTTAATTTTAGGTGGAGCTCTATCATCGTCTTGAGCAAAAGCTGCCTTAATAAAATGAGTTGATCCGAACACGAGAAGAGATATTAGAAAACTCACTATTTTCATATATCCACTAAATTGCAAGATTCATGCCATCGATAGATTTAAAGCCTTCACTGGCGCTTCTGGTTTAAGAAAAAAAGGTGACTAGCCAGTGTTGCAGCTAGTGCCATTAAAAGGTATTATAAAGGTATGAAAAAAAATACCTTAAAGTCGAGTATTACCCTCCCTCCCAATGAGTTAAAAATGATTCAAATTCTTATGAAAAAATTGGGGGCCAAGTCAAAAGTGGAGGTCGTTAGAAGAGGCTTGCAGTTACTTCAGGAATCTTTAGAACGACGAGCTCTCAAAGAATCTTTTTCACATGCTTCTAAAATAACTCGTGACGAAGCTCTTACTTACGATCATTTAAGTGGCGAAGGTTTAGATTAATAAAAATGAATTATCCAATTCAACACGGCTATCTCTATTTAGCAGATCTTAATCCTAGGATTGGAAGCGAAAGCGGAAAAATTCGACCCGTTCTAGTTATTCAAACAAACTATTTAAACAGCGTTCAACATCCCTCAACCTGGATACTTCCTTGCACAACTAAACTTACGGAAGAAAATATTTTAAGAGTTAGGCTTGAAAAAGGAATAGCAGAAAATTTAGAAGCTTGTGAAATTATGATCGATCAAAGTCGATCTATCGATAATCAAAGATTTCGAAAAGCACTGGGTCAAATGCCGAAAGCCCTACTCAATGAAGTAAAAGAAAAACTTCGTCTTCTAGCGGATCTTTAAGTTAAGGTCGCTCATGGCAACTTCCAAAAAAGTTTTGGTTTTAGGAGGCGGAGGCCGAGAGCATGCGCTTTGTTGGCATCTCAAGCAAAGTGGCTCCGAGGTTTTTGCAGCTCCTGGAAGTGCGGCTATTGCAAATTTAGTTCCATGCTTTTCATTTAAAAATTTTGACGATCTTATTTCTCAGATTCAAAAAAATAAAATTGAAGAAGTGATTGTCGGACCTGAAAAATATTTAGCCGAAGGGGTTGCCGATGCGCTCACTCAAAAAAATATTTCGGTTTTTGGGCCGACACAAAAAGCCGCCGAATTAGAGTCGGATAAATCTTTTGCTAAAGAATTTTGTATTCGACATAAAATTCCGACAGCAGGTTCCAAAATTTTAACATCTAAGGACGATCTTAAAATCGAGATCCGAAAATTTAAACCACCTTATGTAGTGAAGGCTTCAGGGCTTGCCGCGGGAAAAGGTGTTTGGATTGGAGAAAGCCACGTTGACGCCATCGCTTTTGCTGAAGAGGTTTTAAAAACTCATTCTTCTGTAGTCGTTGAAGAATTTTTAGACGGTGAAGAAATATCTTATTTTATTTTGGTTGATGGAGAACATTTTTCTTATTTGGGCTCAGCCCAAGATCACAAGCGACTTTTAGAAAATGATATGGGTCCTAATACCGGCGGCATGGGAGCTTATTCTCCTATTCCTATTTTAAAAGATTCACTCAGAGCTAAAATTGAAAAAGAAATTGTTTTGCCCATTCTTGAAGGACTAAAAAAAGACAATATTCATTACCGAGGATTTTTATTTATTGGGTTGATGGTGGTGAACGATCATCCTTATGTTTTAGAATTTAATTGCAGGATGGGAGACCCAGAAACTCAGTCTCTGATGATGAGACTTGAATCTCCGCTGATCGATTTGATAGAAAATTTGCACAATGGAAAACCAGAGAAAGCTAAGACCAAAAATGGCGTTGCGCTAAATGTTGTAGTTGCGGCGAGAGGTTATCCAGATCAACCTCTTCAAGATTTTAATCTATTTGATTTAGAGAAAATCCCACCCGCAGGAATTGAAATTTTTCATTCGGGCACTCAGTGGAATGGAAAAAATTGGGTAGCCAAAGGGGGCAGGCTTTTTTCAGTGTGTGCACTTCGGCCCTCGCTCTTTGAATGTCAGAGCTTAATTTATCCTTATATCGAGTCGCTTCCCTTTTTAAAGGATGTCACTTATCGCAAAGATATTGGTGTAAAAGCTTATAAACATTTGAGAGCATTTCCTTAATGCCAAAGATTATTCCGCACAAAGCTCTCGTTTACGGATCAAAATATCGAAGTCATTTGGGTGAACTTGTTTCTCCTCCGTATGATGTGATCTCGACAGAATATTTTCAAAAATTAAAAAGCCAGAATGAATTTAATTCTGTTCGTCTTTGTCTGGCAGAAAATTCTGAGGATTCTGATCGGTATCAAAAAATGGCAAAGCTTCTTTTGGATTGGAAAGAAAAAAAAGTTTTAGAAACTTTAGATAAGCCACATTTTTATCTAATCGAAGAGAGGTTTAAAACTGCATCTGGTCAGCATCAGCGCCTGGGCTTTGTAGGGCTATTAGAAGTTTCTAAATTTGATAAGAAAGAAATTCTTCCTCACGAATTTACATTAGCAGGTCCCAAAAAAGATAGGCTTGAGCTTTTAAAAACAATGAAGGCAGAGCTCTCTCAGATTTTCTTTTGTTATCAAGATCAAAATTTAGCTTTAAATAAAATTTTTGAATCGAAATCAAAAACTTCTCCATTTATGGAAGGTGAAGATCCTCAGGGGGTATATAGAAAGCTTTGGTTGATAACGGAGACATCAGAAATTGAAACTTTGCAAAAGCTCATGCAAAGCCAAAGTCTTCTCATAGCCGATGGGCATCATCGATATGAAACCGCCGTACATTTTAATGAGACAGAAAATTCTAGAAACTCTAAATATGTTCAAGGCTATTTTACTAATCTGGATGCGCCAGGATTTTCGATATTACCTATCCACCGACTCTTTTCACTGCCTCAAGAAATGAAGATCGAGGATTTTATTTCGAAGTTAAAACAAAATTACACTCTTGAAGCTTTTAAGCCCGGGCTCGACTTCGATGAACTTACGAAGGTCCAGAATTCTTCAGAGGTTCAACTTCTTTTTAAATCGTTTCATGATGAAAACGTTTATTTATTGAAGGCGAATAAAAATTCAGCAGATGATGCAGAGATTTTTTCGATTCATAAAAATATTTTTGAAAAAATTCTAAAATGGGATGTCACTCAGTTAGCAAAAGGCATTATTCATTACGAACATGAGACCGAAGATTTTAAAAAAACTTTTCAAAAGCTTCCGCGCGCTGTCGGATTATTTTTACCTTCGACGGATTTAAAACTCGTTATGGATTTAGCAAAACGCGGCGAAAGAATGCCTCAAAAATCGACGTTCTTTTTTCCTAAATTAGCGTCTGGCCTCGTAAATTATGAACTTGGGTCGTATTAAACGCGCTTTTGAGCGCACATCGCCAGTCGAATCACTTCACGAAGTTCTGGATCTTCAATTGCACGCAAGGTCATTTCTAATCTCTCCGAAAGCTTGACGGGAGTATTCTCTTTAGAAGAATTTTTTCGAGAAGCAGCGGTGGATTCAGGCGAAGAAGTAAGCTCCACTTTACCTACTTTAAAATGTAAATCTTTCACGCCAGCTCGAGGGCAAAGTGCTCGGATTTTTCCCAAAATAGATGGCTTTAAAAAATGCAACTGCTGCGCCCAAGCTTGATGAGCCACATGGATTTCTAAAGTTTTTCCTTTGAGTTCCGTGGGCAAAGTCACGCGAGATAATTCAGACCCTACAATCTCGGACCATTTTGTCCAAATTTCATAATTTTTAACGTGATCTTTGACAGATTTAGGAAGCTTTATTCCCCCCATAATATCAGAGACCGCAGAAAAATCTTGGCGCTTGGCAGACATCATTTGGAGCCTAACTGAAAAATCAGCTAAGCTCTACTCCTATGACTAAAGCTGCAGACGTATTTAATACTTTAAGCCGATCGATTTTAGTGGATGGATTCGATCTTGTTTTGGATATTGAAAAATCAAAAGGTGCGCGCATTTGGGATTCTAAAAACCAGCGCGTCTTAATCGATTTCTTTTCGTTTTTTGCGAGCAATCCACTTGGGTTCAACCATCCGAGGATGCACGATAAAGCTTTTGAAGAAAAACTGCTTCAATATGCGAGAGTTAAGGTTTCAAATTCCGATATTTATACAACCGCGTACGCAGAATTCGTTGAAAGCTTTCATAAAAACGTCACGCCTATGTTCGATAAACTTTTTTTTATCGAAGGCGGAGCACTTGGAGTTGAAAACTGCATCAAGACAGCTCAAGACTGGAAGGTCCGAAAAAATTTAAAGGCCGGTAAAGGTGAAAAGGGCACTCAAGTTCTTCACTTCAAAGAGGCCTTTCATGGTCGCACCGGATACACGATGTCTTTAACCAATACGATTCCCGAAAAGGTCATGTATTTTCCTAAATTTGATTGGCCGCGAGTTACGAATCCAAAACTTCATTTTCCTCTTACGCCTGAGTCGGTTCAAAACACGATTGCACTTGAAGAGCAATCTGTTCGCGAAATCAAACAGGCGTTCGAAGAACGTCCTGATGAAATTTGCGCCATCATTATTGAAACGATTCAAGGTGAAGGCGGAGATAATATGTTTCGCTCTGAGTTTTTGGGAAAATTAAGAGAACTTGCCGATACTTATGATGCACTTTTAATTTTTGATGAAGTGCAAACTGGAATGGGCCTTACCGGAAAATTTTGGGCCTTTGAAAATTTCAATGTGATGCCCGATATGATTTCTTTTGGTAAAAAAGTTCAAGTTTGTGGATGCGCCGTTCGTCTTAAGCGACTTGAAGAAGTGGACAATGTGTTTAAGGTTCCAAGCCGCATCAATTCTACTTGGGGTGGAAACCTCGTCGATATGGTAAGAACCACTCAGTTCATCGATATCATTATCCAAGACAGGCTTTTAGATAATGCCAAACGAGTTGGCGGATTTATAAAGAAGGAGCTCGAAGATATCGCTCGTGCCGATGATCGAATGACCAATGTGCGCGGTTTGGGCCTGTGGTTGGCGTTTGATCTTCCAGACGCAACCACTCGAAATGAATTTTTAGAGAAAGCTTGGGAGAGCGGCTTAGCCATTTTAAGTTGCGGCGCAAAAAGCATTCGCATTCGACCTGTTTTAGATCTTAAAGAAGAAGAGGCCGGAGCTGGAATGGAGCTCATCAAAAAAACAATGAAAGAACTCCGATCGACTCCTCTAAAGAAATCTTCAGGAGCTTCAGCATGAGCAAAGTGCAAAAATTAAAATCTACGACCGACGCCTTTTTAAAAGCTTCAAAAAGTATTTATGGACCAGAAATTTCTGGCTCACATCTGATCAATGGAAAATTAAAACGCGGCGAAAATTTTTTTCAATCGCTCAATCCCGCTGATCTTTCGGATGTAGTAGGCAGTTTTCCTTCAGCTTCAAAAAAAGACATCGATGAAACTGTGAAAGCCGCGGCCGCAGCTTATGAAAAATGGAGAAAAGTTCCAGCTCCTGTTCGAGGAAATGCTATCGGTCGTTTAGCGCAAGTGCTTGAGCGTGAAAAAGAAAATTTAGCAAAGATTATCACTCGCGAAATCGGCAAAACTTTAAAGGAATCTTTAGGCGAAGTTCAAGAAGCCATCGATACTGCTTTATTTTTTCAATCTGAAGGCCGAAGACTTTATGGTCAAACCGTTCCGTCGGAACTCCCCCAAAAAGAGTTGATGACTTATCGCAGACCTCTTGGCGTTTGTTTAATGATTACCGCTAGCAATTTTCCGTTCGCTGTTCCCTCTTGGAAAATTATTCCTGCACTGATTGCTGGTAACACCGTCATCTGGAAATCCTCTCAGGATGCGCCTGCGACAGCTCTCTCTTTTGCGATGTGTTTTCAAGAAGCTGGATTTCCCGCAGGAGTAGTGAACCTTATTCACGGCGATGGCGAAGTAGGCCAAACCTGTCTTGAGTATGTTGAAAAAGGTCTTGTTCAAAAAGTTTCATTCACGGGAAGCACAGCCGTAGGAAAAAAAATCGGAGAAATCTGCGGACGCGCGCTGCAAATCCCCTCGCTTGAACTCGGTGGAAAAAACCCGCTCATTATTTATAAAGACGCTGATTTAGATAAGGCTATTCCGACTTCGATTGTTTCTTGTTATGGAACGGCCGGTCAACGCTGCACATCGACCGGAAATATTATTATTCACAAAGATATTTATGATGAATTTAAATCGAAATTTATGAAGGCGGCTTCTGGCATTAAAATCGGCAATCCCCTGCTTTCAAAAAATATTTTGTATGGCCCACTCATCGCTGAACGTTATCTGCAAAATTTTCTCAAGCATTTAGAGTGGGGGAAAAAAGATGGCGGAAGACTTTTGTTTGGAAATGGCCGCATTTCAAAAAAAAATCCTTATCCGAATTTTTCAGGTGATCCTGATGCCGGCTGGTTTGTGACTCCCACTCTTTGGGAAGGCGTAAAAAAAGATATGCGTCTTTTTCAGGAAGAAATTTTTGGACCCACCGTTAACTTAGTGAAAGTAAATAGCTTTGATGAAGCAATGGAATGCGCGAATGGTCATGATTACGGTTTATCTTCTGCAATTTTCACCGAAGACGCTCATCTGATGCTTGAATTTAAAGAAAATATTCAAGCAGGAATGAGTTCGATTAACAACTCAACCACTGGCGCCGAAGCGCATCTTCCCTTTGGTGGGATTAAAGGTTCAGGAAATGGAACTCGCGAAAGTGGAATTTGGGTTCTCGATTCTTACACTCGATGGCATGCCGTGAATGTGGACCTAGCTTCTCAGCTTCAACTCGCTCAAATGGACACCGACTACGGTGATTTTCGCGAACCCATCAGCTTTAAAGATTGGGTGAAGTAAATCCGCTGACCCGACCCTTTATCTCAATTCTTCAAAATTTCCGTTTCGCACGACGAGAAGTCGTGGAGATTTTCTAAGCTTTTGATTTTCGGCGGAAATTTTTCCGGTTACTCCAGCAAAGTCGCGAGTATTTTTAAGTCGATCCATAAAAACTTCTCGGCTGATAGGTCCATCCGATCGCTTCATAATCTCAACTGCCAAAGTAGCGACGTCAAAAGCTTCCGCTGCTAAACGAGAAGGCTCTTTTCCAGAAGCTTTCAAATATTCGTCTCTAAAAAATTGTGTCTGAAAATTTTTCGCTGTTGGCAAATAACCGTCTGTAAAAATTACGCCTTCGGCGGAATCTCCACCACGCTCGATTAATTTTTTAGAATTGAGGCCCGAAAGACCCACAACTTGTACTCCGTACATCTGCAAATAAGGTAAGGTGGGAAGTAAATATCCAACGGTGTCTGCAAAATCGGGAACAAATAAAACCTGAAAGTCGTAAAGTGGCTTTAAGTCAGTGGCTTTTTTTGCGCAGCCTTCAAAACTTGCATTTTTATCTTTTGGACAAAATTCATCTTTGCGCAATTTTGGAACGTCCAAACGCACCATCTTTCGAAGTTGCTCTTTAAAATCCGTCGCACCTGCGGCGTATACTTGCATTTCTGAGATTTCGAGACCGTGATTTTGAAATTCTTGAGCTGCACGATCCATCACATCCCAGCCATAAGCAGAATCCGGCATTAAGACCGCTATTTTTTTAGCTCGTAAATCCGACTCAATAAACTTTGCCAAAGCTTGAACTTGATTTTCAATCGACAGAGAAGATTGAAATCCATAGCTACCCATATGCGGCAAATTCTCTTTGGGAGCCAGCGAGATCACAGGCATTTCGATAATCGCCGCTTTCTCAAAAATAACTTCTGAATCTTTTGCAGTAAGTGGTCCGATAATAGCGATTACTTTTTCTTCCATCGCTAATTTATTCCAAGCTTTCTGCAAAGACTCTGGCGTCGATCCAGAATCTTGAATCACAAACTCAATTCCATCGGCATAGGCAGAGTGAGTGATAATTTCTATGGCTTGCAAAACTTCTTTTCCAAAATTAGCAAGCTCTCCCGAAAGTGGAAGTAAAACTCCAATTTTTCGAGCGACAGAAAGAGCTTTTGTTTTATTGAGCTGTAAAAGCTCCTGCGCCTTTTGATAAAAATCCGAAACTCCGTCTTCTTCAATGTTCTCTAAATATTTAAGAGAAGCTTCGATCGACTGATCTCTCATTAAACTTTGATAGGAGTAATAAAGAGCGGTGTTTTTTCCGAGCTTGGTTTTGGCGCGAGCTAATATATAGTCAAGATTCTTAATATCAAGCGGCGGCTCATCTTTTACAAAACCGACTAAATCAGCCCAATACTCTTGAGCCATCTCATGAGTAAGTCTTTGCTTATCTTGTAAAACTTTTACCCACTCATCCAGCCATAAAAATCTTTGAATTCGATCTTCTTCGCGGGCCGAAGGATTTTCGCGAATATATTTTAAACCTTGAGTGAATGAATCGAGAGAGCCAGCAGGTCCCTTGCTCTCAGGAATAGATGAAGATCCACCTAAAGAAGTGGTCGACTTCGTCGCACAAGCTGAGAAAAAAAATGCTGATGCAAAAATAAAAACGAAAAGAAAACTAGTTCGTCGTATCGGCGAATTTTCCGTAGATATGCTCTGCCATAGCGTGAGCGGCTTCGTTGAGTTCTGCTTTACTTGATCGCACAAATTCCACATCAGTCGACTCTAAAGCTTTTTTGGCTTGAGCCAAAGCTGTAATTGCGCGCTCTGCTATTTCGGCTGGCAGCTCATCTTTAAATTCATGAATAGATTTCTCGGCGGTAAAAATTAGGCCTTCGAGCTCTAAAACAGCGTCCGTTAATTCTTTCTGTTTTGCGTCAGATTCCGCATAATCCTGAGCTTCTTGCACAATCTTTTTAATTTCAGATTCCGAAAGTCCACTTGAAGCCGTGATACGAATTGATTGTTCTTTACCTGTTCCCATATCAGTGGCTTTTACATTGACGATTCCATTTGAATCGATCGAAAACGTCACATCAATTTGCGGAACACCTCTAGGCGCAGGCGGAATATCTGTCAGTTCAAATTTTGCTAGAGTTTTATTAAAATTCGCGAGCTCTCGCTCACCTTGAAGAACATGAACATTAACGAAAGATTGATTATCGGCGGCCGTCGTAAATGTTTTTGATTTCATCGTGGGGATCGAAGTATTTTTTTCGATAATTTTAGTAAAAACTCCACCCGCTGTTTCAACTCCCAAAGAAAGTGGAGTGACATCGAGAAGAACAACATTCGTAACTTCGCCCGTCAAAACCCCGCCCTGAATACTCGCGCCAATCGCGACTACTTCATCGGGATTAATCGAATGATCTCCATCTTTTCCAAAAATTGCCTTCACCTTCGCCTGCACGGCGGGCATTCGGGTCATACCCCCAACCAGCAGAACTTTATGAATTTCTTCAGGTTTTAAGCCGGCATCCGTCATTGCTGTTTTGCAAGGACCCTCAAGTCGATCAATTAAATCTTTGCAAAGCTCATTGAGCTGAGTTCGCGTGAGTGAAAGTTTTAAATGTTTAGGCGCACCTTGAGTGGCCGTAATGAAAGGAAGCTCAATCGTCGTTTCGTCCGAAGAAGAAAGTTCATGCTTCGCTTTTTCTGCAGCTTCTTTGATTCTCTGAAGCGCAAGTGGATCGGTTGCCAAATCTATTTTTTCTGATTCCTTAAACTTGTCGATCAAGAAGGTCATAATGCGATGATCAAAATCTTCTCCGCCCAAGAAAGTGTCGCCGTTTGTCGACTTCACTTGATAGACGCCATCGCTTAATTCCAAAACAGAGATATCGAAAGTTCCCCCGCCTAAATCAAAGACGGCAATTTTTTCGGCGCCTTGCTTATCAAGACCATAAGCGAGTGCGGCTGCGGTCGGCTCATTTAAAATTCGAAGAACATTCAGGCCCGCAATTTTTCCTGCGTCTTTAGTCGCCTGTCTTTGAGCATCGTTGAAATAAGCGGGAACCGTGATGACGGCCTCTTTAACTTCTTGGCCTAAATAATCTTCGGCCACTTCTTTCATTTTCTTTAAGACCATTCCCGAAATTTCGCTGGGACTATAAGACTTATCGTCCACTTGAACCCAAGCATCTGAATTTTTTGCTTCGGCAATTTGATAAGGCAAAATGGTTTTAGATTTAACAACCATCTCATCATTAAATTTTCTTCCAATTAATCTTTTAACAGCATGAATGGTGCGAGTACTGTTCGTTACTGCTTGGCGCTTTGCGATTTGCCCGACGAGGCGCTCATTTGTTTTTGAAAATGCGACAACCGATGGAGTTGTTCTTGCGCCTTCGGAGTTTGGAATGACGGTTGGCTTTCCGGAGTCGAGCAAGCTAACGCATGAATTCGTGGTTCCTAAATCTATTCCGATAACTCTCGACACGTTAAGATTCCTTTTCTTTTTCTAATTCAATTTCGGAATTTTTACTGACAATAACGGCAGCGGGCCTAAGCAAACGATCACTCCATTTATAACCACGTTTTACTTCTTCTAAAATACTTCCCGAAGGTTTTGTATTATCTTCGATTTGCGAAACCGCTTCGTGAATAGTTGGATCAAATAATTTTCCTTTAGTCTCTACTCTCTCAAGCCCCTCGGATCTCATCCAAATTTCGGCCTGAGAAATAATCATTCGAATTCCTTCGGCCAAAGCAGAATCTTCGTTTTTAGATTGAGAAAGCCCTCGCTCTAAGTTGTCAAAAATTTCTAGGAACCCGCGAAGAATTTTTTCTCGACCATTTCGCTCGGAATCCTGCCGCTCTTTAACGGCTCGTCTTCGAAAATTTTCAAAGTCTGCAGCAAGACGTAAATAAGCTTCTTTTTCTATATATTGTTGAAGGTCAATTTTCGCGACAGGATTTACGCTCCCCGTTTCTTTAGAAACAACTTCTTCTGAGGAATCATCACCAGACTCTTCTGCTTCAACGGCCTTCACTGCTTCTTCGATAAGCATATCGGCACGTGACTTAGTGCTGCGGGCCTTGTCCGAATTTTTATTTTTAGAGCTCATCCCCAAACTTTATTCTATCTGCTTACAGGTCAATGCTGCGGGGCAGATTTTTGAATTTTATTGAGTTTTTTAAGGAAGCAATTTTTCAGCAATGGATTCCATTAAAAGCCAGCCCGATTCAGTTAAAAACATCTCATTCCCTTCAAGTTTGATCCATTTTTCCTGAAGCATGGGAGAAATGACGCTCTCGTTTACTTCAGAAACAAAGACGGGTTGACGCGTGCGCAACCGAAGGTAAAAATTTTCTAATTTTTGCTGCTCAGCAGTGAGAATCTCAGAATTTTCAAATCCAAAATCAGAAGAAGACCAGACAAGAGGATCCCGAATATTTTCATAACGAATGCGTTCACTCTCATTCTTTAAATATCCGTGAGCTCCCGGACCTAGCGCTAAATAATCCGAAGACGAATTCCAATAATTAGAATTATGTTTGCTGCGAAATCCTGGCTTAGAAAAATTTGAAATTTCATAGTGCTCGTAACCAGACGCCCTCAAAGCATCACAAATTTTTAAATAAATATTTTGTACACCTTCGTCGCTAACCAAAAGCTTCTGCATCGTAAGATTAGTTTTCATTTTATGATCAGCCGGCAAAGTTAAAATATAAGTTGAAAGATGCGGTGGAGAAATTTCTATAAACTTTTTTAAATCCTCTTCAAAGCTTTCTAAGGTTTGGTCAGGAATTCCAATCATCCAATCGAGACTAAAATTTTTAAATTCACTTTGAATTTCAAAAATAACTTGTTCCAATTTTTTTGCCGTCGCTAAACGCTCAAGCCGCTTTAACTGGTTGGGTAAAAAACTTTGCACACCCAGACTTAAGCGATTCACCCCGATTTCATTTTTTAGAGCTCGTAAATATTCAAGATTCAAATTTTCAGGATTAGTCTCCATCGTAAATTCAAGATCTCTCGAAAATTCAAAACGAGTTTTTAAAATTTTAAGTAAATTTTTTAAGTCACTGATCTCTAAAAGTGAGGGCGTCCCCCCTCCTAAATAGAGAGTCTTTAGTGGATGTTGATCCGTTTGAACTAAGTTTAAAAGATGGAGCTCCATAGCCCTTAGCCATATCTCGTTGAAACCCTTAGCCATCTTAGAGCTCGCATACACATTAAAGTCGCAATACGAGCAAACATGCTTACAAACAGGATAGTGCAGATAAAGATATTGCGGTACAGAGGAGCGGTGAAGCGGGACAAAATTCATGACTTCTATTTTCATAAAGCAAAACGCGAAAAATATTCAGCTCGATCTGTCTATAAATTGCAGAATATTCAGGAAAAATATCACCTGATATCGACCGGCAACCGGGTTTTGGACCTAGGCGCAGCTCCTGGCAGCTGGACTGAGTATTTATTGAGTGTTTTAGGCTCACGCGGTTATTTAATCGCCTTGGATCAGCAGCCCCTTTCTATCACCGCTCAAGAAAAGATTAAAAAAAGTGGCATCGATTTTACGTTTTTACAGCAGTCTGTGATGGATCCTCTTCCCCCCGATACGAAAGTTTTTGATGTGATTGTCTCGGATATGGCGCCTTTTACTCAAGGAAACCGCGCTGTTGATTGCGCAGGCTCGCTCGAGCTTATTCAACGCGCTTTTGAAATTGCCAAGGAACACCTTAAACAGGGCGGACATTTAGTGGTTAAGCTTTTTCAATCCGAAGACACCGTCAAATTCTCAAAAGAATTCGGAAAACTCTTTAAATTTTCGAAGTTTTACCGCCCTCCTGCCGTTCATAAAGATTCGAAAGAGATGTATTTTGTTGGGCAAAATTTTAAACTAGAATGACGAATCCATGAAAATTTTAAGACCTAGTTTTATTTTATTTGCACTGACTTTAATCGGCACTCTCTCTGCATGTTCCGCAAAAAAACATGACCTCACCACAGATGCAGGAACACTCGCAGAAGGTGAGCGCTATATGAATGACGACTTCTATGAAGAAGCTCGCAAGCAATTCTATAGAATTAAAACAGAATTTCCTCAAAGCTCACTTCAAGTACAAGCCGATCTAAAAATCGCTGAATCTTATTACCGAGAAGAGTCTTATAAGACCGCCGCCTCTTCTTATGAAGAATTTATTAAAACGTACCCGGGTCGCCCCGAAATTCCAGACGCCCTTTTTAGTTTGGGAATGTGTTATGTGCAGCAAATGCCAAGCACCGCTCAACGTGATACTCGAGCGACTGCAAAAGTAGTTGATACTTTTACACGCTTACTCGTCGACTATCCCAACAACTCTCATATCGCAGAAGCACAAAAACATATTATCGAAGCTCGTCATCAACTTGCTGACAAAATTTTTGAAATCGGAAGATTTTACGAAAAAATGGGCGACTATGACGCTGCCGCAAAACGATATGCCGAATTTGTTGACCAGTATGCTGATAATCCTCGTGTCGGTGAAGCTATGGAGAGAGAGGCGAGAAGCTTAAGACGCGCTGGAAAGAATGAACAAGCAGATGCCGTTGACGCTAAAATCAAGGCGATGAAAAAATAATCGGAGAGAGTAATGAGTACAAAGACAAAAGAATTACAAAGCCAAATCAGTTTGGCAAAAAATTATATCAAGACAAAGCAGTACGATAGAGCTGAAGATATTTTGCTAAAGATTTTGAAAGTTCACAAACTTGCAGACGTCTATAATTCTTTAGGCCTTCTTTACGCGGATCTTGGAAAATTCAATTTTGCTGAAATCGCATTTAAAAACGCGCTTAAAATTAATCCTCAATATATGGAAGCAGCTCTCAATTTATCCGTCGTTTACAATAATTTAGGCCTCGGTAAAAAATCGAAAGAAATTTATCAAAAGTTAAAAGCTTACGGAGCTAAAAGCCGTGGCGCCATGGACCCTATGCTCATGGCAAAAATCGCAAATATGCATGCTGAGATCGGAGATCTCTATCACAGCGTTGGCGAATATAAATTAGCCATTGGAGAATACGAGCAGGCTGTTGATCTCTGCCCACAATTTATCGACGTGCAGACAAAGCTCGCCACTTCTTATCGCGAGACTGGCAAAAAAACGCAGGCTCTCAAAATTTTCAATAAAGTAAAAAAATCTGCGTCTCGCTATGCCCCATTTTGGATTGCACTAGGGGTTACTTATTATTCTCAGAATAAAAGAAAAGATGCGCTGAAATCTTGGCAGAAAGCATTGTTAATTGAGCCCGGAAATAAAGTGGCTCAAGCTTACTGTAAACTTGTCGCTTAATTTTTAATTACGCTAAAGCTGAAATTGATTGCAGGTGAGTTTTTAAAGCTTCGGCTAATTTTGCCTCATTAAGTTGATCAGTATTTGATCCCCCCACCTGAGCAAAATTAGGGCGGCCGCCTCCTTTTCCATTCACTAAGCTCGAAAGCTTTTCTACGAACTTCGGCATCTGAAACTGATCCGCGATATCATCGGTCACACTTGCGAGCACTGTCGCTCTTCCTTCGACTGCAGCTCCAATAACAACGACACCGCGTTTTAATTTTTGCTTATAATTATCTGATAAGGGTCTTAGGTCCTTAGCATTTTCAGCGCTCACGACTTCGATGATTACCTTAACACCTTCAATTTCTTGAATGAGTTCTGCAGCATCTTTTTTTGAAATTTGAGATTGATTCTGAATTTTTTTCTGCAGCTCCGACTTTTCTTTAAGCAATTTTTCTACTCTTCCTGGGAGCTCCTTCTCTGGAGATTTCAAAAGTTCGGAGAGAGTTTCAAGCATGGCTTCCTGTTCTAAAACAAAGTCATAAGCCTTTTGCCCCGTGACTGCGACGATACGCCGAACACCTGAAGCTACGCTCGATTCATTCACAATTTTAAATAACCCCGCTTCACCCAATCTCTCAGCATGAGTTCCACCGCAAAGTTCTTTAGAAAAACTGCCCACAGAAAGTACACGAACTTTTTCGCCATATTTTTCATCAAAGAAAGCTTTAGCTCCACCTGCGATGGCCTTTTCTAGTTCTTCTTCCTTTATCTCAACTACTGAATTCTCTCGAATGCGAGCGTTTACAATATTTTCAATTTTTCTGAGCTCATTTTTCTGAACCTGCTGAAAATGAGAAAAATCAAATCTCAAATAATCGGGATGGACTAAGCTTCCGGCTTGCTTGATGTGATCGCCGAGAATTTCTTGCAAAGTTGCATGTAAAACGTGAGTGATCGTATGATTGATTCTCGTCTTTAATCTTGTTTGTTTATCGACTTGCGCACTCAAATTAGCGCCCACCTTCAACTCGCCAGATTTTAATTTTCCGCGATGAACAAAAAGATTCGTGGCAGGCTTAAACGTATTCTCCACAGAAAATTCTAAGTCTTTAGATTTTAAAATTCCTTGATCCCCAACTTGTCCGCCACCCTCTGCATAAAAAGGGGTTTTGTCCAAAATAATTTCGGCTTCATCGCCTGCAGAAATCTTCTCCACTTTTTTTCCGCCAGAAATAAGCGCTAAGACTTTTGAACTCGATTCGAGACTTTCGTAACCAACAAAGCTGGTAGAAATTCCCTCATTCGAAATATCTTTATAAAGACCAGAAACAGCCTGTTCGCCACTACCCTTCCAATTGGCTTTGGATCGAGTTCGCTGAGCTAAAAGCTCTTCGTCAAAACCTTTTACATCTAGCTCTAAACCTTTTTCTTTTAAAATAACTTCCGTTAAATCAAGTGGAAATCCAAACGTATCGTAAAGTTGAAAAGCCACATTCCCCGCAAGCATCTGACCTTTTTTCATTCCTGAAGTTTTAGATTCCAAAAGCTTCAATCCATTTTCTAATGTTTCAAAAAATTTCTCTTCTTCGTGATAAATCATCTTCGAAACAGCTGCGACATTCTGAGAAAATTCTGGGTAAGCTTTGCCCATTTGCTTTTGAACATAATCCACACCTTTGTAGAAAAAAGGCTCCTGACAACCTAATTTTTTTCCGTACCGAATCGCGCGTCTTAAAATACGGCGAAGTACATAACCTCTTCCCTCATTACTTGGCTGAACTCCGTCTGAAATTAAAAAAGAAACAGCTCGAATATGATCTGTTAAAACTCTGAGAGCCGTATCATCCTCAGCATTCGCTCCATAAGTTTTTCCGAGTTGCTTTGCAAAACTTTGCAAAATAGCCTGCATCGAATCGATCAAATAATTACTTTCGACATTTTGAAGAACGCTTGCAAGGCGCTCAAGTCCCATCCCCGTATCTACCGATGGCTTAGGAAGGGGCTTCATCGTTCCATCAGCAAATTTCTCAAATTGCATGAATACGAGGTTCCAGATTTCTAAGAATCTTTCGCCTCCATCAAAAATAGTTTCGCCTTTTTTTCCAAAAGTTTCGCCGCGATCGATATAAATTTCTGAGCAAGGACCACACGGGCCGGTGTCCCCCATCGCCCAAAAATTATCTTTCTCTCCCATCCGAACAATTCTGTTTGCGGGTAAGCCAGAAATTTTTTTCCAAAGCTCTTCGGCTTCATCGTCTTTTTCAAAAACCGAAATCCAAAGCTTGTCTTTGGGTAACTTTACAACTTCGGTCAAAAATTCCCACGCATACTCGATGGCCTCTTTTTTGAAGTAATCTCCAAATGAAAAGTTTCCGAGCATTTCAAAAAAAGTCTGGTGTCGCTTTGTAAATCCAACACTTTCAAGATCGTTATGCTTTCCGCCAGCTCGAACACATTTTTGACAAGTCGTCGCTCGCACATACGAACGCTTTTCATTGCCCGTAAAACAATCTTTAAACTGATTCATCCCTGCATTGGTAAAAAGCAAAGTAGGGTCGTTATGAGGAATAAGCGATGATGATCGCTCTCTGGTGTGTTTTTTTGACTCAAAGAATTTTAAAAAACTCTCGCGAATCTCATTAGCTGTAAGTGCGGTGGACATTTATTGAGAATAGCCTTATTGAGGCTCTCTTGTAAGCACAATTAGAAAACTGAAGTTTAGTTTGAAGAATAAGCTCGAGGAATTTCTTCAAGTAAGATTTTTATTTTTTCTTCGCTCGAGATGTCGAATTTTGTAGGTTTAAGAAAAATAGTTTTTTTCTTATCCGGTGCTCGAGCTAAATAAATTTCAAATGGGATGGTGAGAGGGTTCGATTCAGAGTCTAGCGAGTCCCAATCAAGTATGGCTCCCCTATTGGCGGACCAGACTACTTTTTCATGTTCTACATCTTCTAAATTAAATCTGCCCCCAAAAAGCTTATACTTTCCGTTCAGTTTTTTTCCAAAAAGAAGCCATCGCTGTTCTTCGGGCAACTCACAATCAACGGAATAGCCTCGCCGAACTGCGGGTGATTGCAAGACTAGGGCAGAGACTTGATTTTCATCGAGTGGATCAGTTATTAGGGCAGTTTCAAAATCAAAGACAAATCGAATTTTCGAAGGCATCGCTTTAGATATTGAATCTTTTTTGAATGCTCTCGATTTCCAAGTGCAGAGCGAACTCAAAGAATCATTTAAAACGATCTGAATCGGCGTTAAGGGACTTTGAATCGTTAAAACTTTTTCGCCATTCTTAGAGAAATTTTTTGAATAGATAAATTCTTTCTCATAAAAATCCGCAGAGCCTACGATTAAATAATGAGTGCCAAAGCCAGATGATCCCATCACCGGCAGAGAGCAAAGCTCTGACTTAGAATTTTCAAAGACAACAAAGCCGACAGATTCCCAGATATTAAAATCTTCGGTAGACTTTTTCTTATCGTAAGCATTTTCTGCCGCCATCAATAAATTAAGCTCAACGGCTTTGAATTCAGATTGGACGGGTTCAGATAAAGAAATACGTAAGCTTTGGATTTCAGAAACTTCATCATAGGAGTGATAAGCTTTTTCAAGCAAAGATCTGAGTTGATTTGGATTTTTATACACATCCGTTTCAATCCAAAGATAGGGCTCGGTATCCTGCCAATTTTTTGCGATGGTTGGAATCGAAGCTGGTTCAATCTCGGGAAAGCGACTCGTGAGACTCTCATTTGTGGGCATTTTGTTTCTATCAAAGACCTTCCGATTCCAAGAAAAGGTAGAAGCGCTCACGCAGGCCGTTGATGAAGAGCAGGAAACTAAAAAAAAGATAAATTGAAGGAATGTCTTATTCATAAAAAAAGCCCCGATTAAGGGGCTTTCTTAGCATAAATACTTAGATTTTCAAGATACGTCCAAATAGCGGATTATCTTGAGAATTCAAATTAACAATCGTCAGAAGTGGCCGAACATTGCTTGACGGTCCCGCGACCGACCAATTTACAGTCAGAGCTGGCTTTAGAGTTACAACGATCGGATTCATCCGCACTACCAGATGTTTTGCAGCATTTTCCATTCTTAGTAGTTCCGCCGCCAGAGTTACCGCAGTCGCTATATTCTGCGATGGTTTGGGCGACTTGGATATTGGCCTTAATTTGTCCGACTAAAGTATTAATTTTTTCTGCCAAAGCAGGTTGCGAAAGACTTAAAGCTTTTGGCGCACCTTGAAGATCTTGTTTTGTGATTCCAGAAGCCAATCCCAAAACAGCTTCTGAGTAGGCGCAGTCATTTTTATAAGCCTCAGCAGTTTGACCAGCAATTACCACGGCTTGAAGCCACTCGGCATGCGACTCATAGGTGCTAAGCTCATCATCAGAAATGACGGCGACAGCTTTCTCGGTGCCAGCCGATTTGGCGGCGAAACTGGCGTTTGTTAAAAGCCCGAATGTTAAAAAAACAGATAAGAGGTATTTCATTAAAAACTCCTTAAAACATTGTTAAAAAAGGTCCACGAAGGGCCCCTTTTAAACACAAACTCAATATTTGTGCAACTTTGCTAAGGCTGAATTTTGAAATTTCGATGCAAGTGTGCCTGCGCTTGCAAAACTAAGTTACTGAACTGCAGAAGGCGGTTGCGCTGGCTTTCGGCGCATTCGCTTTGACTCTGGAAATTCAGGCAGTTTGCGAATCAGTGCAGCTGCCAAAACTTCATCCATCGTTTCCACAAAAGTAAAATCCATCTTCGACCGAATATGCTTCGGCAAATCATGGAGATCTTTTTCATTCGCCTTCGGCATGATCACATGAAAAACTTCCTGTCTTACCGCAGCCAGGACTTTTTCTTTTACTCCACCGATTGGCAAAACTTTTCCTAACAGGGTTACTTCACCCGTCATTGCGACATCTCGATTCACTGGAATTCCAGTGAGCAAAGAAATAAGCGTTGTTGCGATCGTAATACCTGCAGATGGACCATCTTTTGGAATGGCTCCAGCTGGAATATGCAAATGCAAATCATGTTCAGCAAAGAAATTTTTGTTGAGACCGAGTTCAAGTGAGCGACCCTTTACGTATGAAAGTGCAGCGCGAGCGGACTCTTTCATTACATCACCAAGTTGTCCGGTAAGTTCGATGGCACCCTTACCTTCAACGAGTGAAGATTCAAGAGTAAGCGTTTCACCGCCCACACTTGTCCAAGCGAGTCCCGTGGCAACTCCAACCTCAGATCGATCGCGAGGTGGTTCTTGTAAATATTTTATAGGGCCTAAAAATTGCTGAACCATTTTTGGAGTAATCGATCGTGGTTTAAATTCTGCGCCTTCATCAGCTTTAGCGCGCGCTACTTTTCTGCAAAGTGCGGCGATTTCTCTTTCGAAACTTCTTAAACCAGCTTCGCGAGTATAGCCTTGAATCACTTGGCGAATGGTTGCATCCGAAATCGTTACATCGTTTTCTTCCAAACCATTTTCTTTAATTTGTTTAGGAAGCAAATAGCGTTTAGCGATCTGCAATTTATCTTCCATCGTATAGCCAGAAAGTGAAATCACTTCCATACGATCACGTAGTGGACCAGGAATCGTATCCATCATATTCGCCGTACAAATAAAAAACACATTGCTCAAATCGATAGGCAAATTGATGTAATGATCTCTGAAAGAATTATTTTGCTCAGGATCTAGAACTTCTAAAAGTGCGGAAGCGGGATCTCCGCGATAATCCATTCCGAGTTTATCAATTTCATCGAGCATGATAACGGGATTATTTGTTTGAGTAGATCTCAAGCTTTGAACAATTCTTCCTGGCATCGCGCCAACGTAAGTTCGGCGATGACCGCGAATTTCTGATTCATCTTTGATACCACCAAGACTCATGCGAACAAATTTTCTGCCCATGGTTCGAGCGATGCTCTTACCAAGAGAAGTTTTTCCAACCCCGGGAGGTCCGACGAAACAAAGAATGGGGCCGCGTAAAGTTTTCTTTAATTTACAAACACCAAGGTGATCTAAAATTCTGTCTTTGATTTTTTCGAGATCAAAATGATCTTCATCTAAAATATTTTTTGCAGTTTTAAGATCGAGAGTGTCGGCACTTGCTTTGTTCCAAGGAAGATCGATCATCCAATCTAAATAAGTTCGAATGATAGAAGCTTCTGCAGAATCAGCATGCATATTCTCAAGGCGTTTAAGTTGCTTGAGAGATTCGCGATGAGCATCTTCGGTCATCTTTGCATTATTGATTTTAGCTCGAAGCTCTTCGACTTCTTCCGTTTTTGAATCAGCATCGCCAAGTTCATTTCGAATCGCGCGCATTTGTTCGCGCAAGAAATATTCTTTTTGGCTTTTGCTCATCTCATCTTTAGCTTGAGATTGAATTTTTTGCTGCATCTCGAGAACTTCAACTTCACGAGTGAGAGCTTCGTTTACTTTACGAAGTCTATGTATTGGATCGACGACTTCAAGAATTTTTTGGCTCTCATCGACCTTGAGTCCGAGATTGCTGGCTACCAAATCTGCCAATCGCCCTGGCTCTTGAATTTCATCGAGCACGACCAAAATATCTGGCGATAAAACTTTGCCCATTGAAATAACTTTTTCGAGCATGGCTTTTACATTGCGAACAAGAGCTTCGGCTTCGAGTGCTCGCTCTTCCCAACTTGGTTCTACAAGTTTCTTAATTTTGACTACGTAATTAGGAGAGTCTTGAACAAATTCGGTGATCTCAGCTTTGCACAATCCTTGAACAAGAATTTTTATTTTTCCATCTTCAGGGAGCTTGTTCATTCGCATGATCATGGCCACGCAACCTACGCGGTTGATCGAATTAGGAGATGGATTTTCTTGATCCATATCTTGTTGAGAAGCGAGAAACATTAAACGATCTTTATTGAGAGCTTCGTTCACAGCATTGATCGACGAAGTTCTGCCTACAAAAAGTGGCAAAATCATGTAAGGAAAAATAACTACGTCTCTAACTGGTAAAAGTGGAAGTACATCAGGGATTGTTAGGCTCTCATTATCATTCGACATATATATTAAGTGTATCAGTCTTGAGAATACTCAGCGAAGCACCAAAAATTTTGAAATTTATGCGACGCCCAAGAAGATTTCGCGACGCTGTGAAATTTTTGCATAGAACGCTTACGCCTCGCCGCACCATCTCTAAAAACCTTGCTACACTTTAGTTGGTGGAACTAAACGACATTCTCAAAATTGCAATCAAAGCTTCTGCTTCAGATATTCATTTGAAAGCGGGACTGCCTCCTACTTTTAGAATTGATGGAGCACTTGTGCCACTCAACAACGCACAAAGACTTCCGCCTGAGGAAATTAATCGCATCGCGTTCGATATGATGACTCCTCAACAGAGAATTAAATTTCAAGACTTCAATGAAATCGATCTTGCTTACGGAGTGCCGGGCCTTGGAAGATTTCGCGTTAATATTTTTCAACAACGCGGAACAGTTGGAATGTGTTTACGAGTTATTCCATTTAAAGTGCGCGCGTTTAATGATCTTGCTCTTCCACCGATCTTAGAAAAAATCGCAATGAATGAGCGTGGACTCGTTCTTGTTACAGGAACAACTGGAAGCGGAAAGTCGACAACACTTGCTGCCATGGTCGACTATATAAATGAGAATCGAGCGAGCCATATTGTTACGATTGAAGAGCCGATCGAATATTTAATTAAAGATAAAAAATCTATCATCAATCAGAGAGAAGTGGGCGTCGACACAGTTGGCTTTCACCTCGCGCTAAGAGCTTCGCTTCGACAAGATCCCGATGTTATTTTAGTAGGCGAAATGCGAGACGCTGAAACAATCGAAACAGCTCTCGCTGCTGCAGAAACTGGACATCTTGTGTTAAGTACTTTGCATACTTTAGATGCTGGTGAAACGATCAACCGAATCGTTTCTGTGTTTCCACCTTATCAGCAAAAACAAATTCGTTTGCAACTTGGCAGTATTATTCGAGCTATTGTTTCTCAACGACTTGTTCCAAGAAAAGATGAGCAAGGTCGAGTTCCTGCGCTCGAAGTTTTAATTAACAACGCGCGCATTCGCGAACTTATTGAAAATCCAGATCGCACCAAAGAAATTCCTGCCGCCATTGCCGAAGGTTATGTTTCTTATGGAATGCAAACTTTTGATCAATCGCTGATGGCGCTTCTTAATCAGGGTTTGATTTCTTTTGATGAAGCGATGAGACAATCTTCTAATCCAGATGATTTTGCTCTTCGAGCTTCAGGAGTTTCATCCACGAGCGACACCAATTGGGATGCTTTTGAGCAAATCAAATCTCACAAAGTCGAGGAAGCTCCGGCGACGAAACCAGAACCCAAAAAGGCATTCGGCGGAAATACTCCTGGCCGAAGTTCCCCAGCCAAATAGCATTCGTAATACATTTAAAATCAAGTTTTCGACTTCTGATTGATGCGGCTTCTTGTTGGCCGTACAATAGAAGAAGGAATGAGGGATGATTCCGATAAAAAAAGTTTATCTGCAAATTTACTCGCGATGGCGAAAGATTTGAGTTTTGACGCCCTCAATTCTTTGCACTACTGGCGACACAACCTTTCAGGCAATCGAATCAAAAAAAAATTTGAGTCGGGAAAATCAAAACATCCGCCCGTGATTTTGCTTCAGGGCTTTATGAGCAGTCGAGGTGTTTTAAAACCGCTCGAAGATTTTTTGAGACAAAATGAAAGAGAAGTAATTTCGATCGACCTTGGATTTTTTAATATCAAAGATATTCGAAGGTCTTCTCAACATTTGAATTATAAAATCGAGCGCATCCTTGAAAAATTTTATCAAGATCAGGGTAGAGAATTCGAAAAAATTGATATCGTCGGTCATAGCATGGGTGGACTCATCGGACTTTATTATGTGAAACGTTTAGGCGGGCATCGAATGGTGAGAAAATTAATTACGCTCGGTGCACCTTTCGAAGGAACCTGGTCTTCTTTGGTTGGATTATTTCCATTTGGCTTAATTTCAAAGGCGGTTTGGCAGATGCTTCCAGGCTCTCAATTTTTAACGAGCCTGCAGGAAGATCCTGAAGAAGCGCATGAGACTGAAATTATTTCGATCGCTGCTAAATACGATACGATTTGTCCTCCTAAATCTTGCTACATTCACGGTGGAATCAATGAGGTGATCCCAGTCGGTCACGCGGGATTGATTATGGATGCGCGGGTGTTTGAGACAGCTTTGAAATTTTTAAATGACGATAGAAAAATTATAGATCTTTCGAAAAGACGCACAAAATAAAAAAGCCTCGAGTTTATCGAAGCTTTTTTAATCAAATTTAAATTTGTATCTGCCTAATTAAGGAAGATTGGAATCAGTAGGAGCGCCAACTGTTGAAGTGGTCGTCAACAAGTCTGCGTTATTGCCGGTGCTACCTTTTTCAGCAGGCTTAGAAACTTCTTGTTGAGAAGCTGAAGCTTGTGAACCAGGTTGGCATTCGTCAGCAAAAACAGCTGCGCCAGAGAAACTGAGAACTAAACTGAGAACTGCTAAGATTTTCATACGTATGTGTTCCTTTCATAAAATTCTAATAAATACCTCGTGCCACCGATCCAGTGTCACACCACCTAAGTATGCATATTTGATGCCAACCCCAGGGTGGTGGGGGCTTTGGTTAACACATTGAAAAGATTGATGTTTTTTTAGGCTTGCTCCGTCCCCATCTGAAAAACTTTCATAAAATGGGACATCAAGTCCGCAGGAATAGCCGCCAAAACTTAAATCTCGATCGTGAGAATCTGCTTCATGATGTAGGCGCCGGTGCCGATCATGAGAAGCATACCGACAAACATTCCAAGCCCAAGCGGAGTGGTGAAGAAAATGATGACGTATTTGGGTTGAACGAACCACTGAATTCCAAGCATCACCAAAGGCAATGAAGAAAGAATGGTGGCTTGAGTGATACCAGCTTGAGCGAGTGTGCGAATTTTATCGGCCACACGTTGGCGCTCGCGAATCGTCATCGCAATCGTTTCAAAAGCTTCAGATAAATCTCCCCCTTGCTGAGAAAGTGTCACAACTGAATTGATGATCATAAAAAGATCATCCGAAGGAACTCGCTTCGTCATATTCATCAGCGCGTCGGTTAAGTTTACGCCCACTCGATTTTCTTTAAGTACCATTCCAAATTCTTCAGAGCATGGATTGGGCATTTCGCGCTCGATCACCGCCACAACTTGCATAAATGAAAGTCCAGATTTGATCGCGTTCGACATCATATTCAAGGCATCGACAAGCTGCCGATCAAATTTTTGAATTCGTCGCATGAAAATGCCACGAATAATCGAGCGAGGAAGTTTGTATCCCATCGCCCCCACTAAAGCCGCACCGATAATCGCTTGAAAAAATCCAAGATAAAGTCCGCCTACAAATCCGACAATCGAAAATAAAATCGTTGGAATCAAAATCATCAAGTAGCAATGGCTTAAAGGTCGACGTAAAAACATTCTATCTAAATAATCATAAAGTTCTGCAGCATAGTCAGACATCGATTGCAAAACTCTGGCTTCAATTTCTGCATATCGATTGAAGATGAACCAAAAAATTCCCGCCCCTACGGTGACGGTTCCCACAAGTCCCAAAGACCAAATGAATATTTTGAGCATCATGGTTTTTTAAGTCCCTGAGGATTTCGAATTGGCATTTGTGGCTTAGGCTTCGGCTCTGGAATCGAAGAACTAGGAGCAGACGAAGGCCCTGGATTTGAAGCCACTCTTGTAGGAGTAACTTCGCTCGAACCAGAAGACTTTGCTCCTCCACCAAACAAACCTTTTGGAATTGCAATTCCTTTAGCTTTAAGTGTCTCGACAAATTTTGGAATAAGACCTGAAGGCTGAAATTGTCCGCGAACTTTTCCGTGCTCGTCCACTCCGGTTTGTTTGAATTCAAAAATCGGTTGAGTGACAACCGTGTCGCCCTCAATACCAATCACTTCGGTGATATGGGAGATGCGACGAGAGCCATCGCTATATCGTTTAAGTTGCACAATTAAATTAACGGCAGAAGCAATTTGTTCGCGAATGGCTTGAATCGGCAGATCAAATCCCGCCATCATCACCAAAGTTTCAATTCTTCGAAGACAATCGCGCGGATTATTCGAGTGAATCGTTGTTAACGATCCATCGTGACCCGTGTTCATCGCTTGAAGCATATCGAGTGCTTCACCGGCACGGCACTCTCCGACCACAATTCGATCGGGACGCATACGAAGTGCGTTTCGAACAAGATCGCGAATATGAATAGCCCCTTCGCCTTGTAAATTCGCAGGTCGAGCTTCGAGCGTAATGACATGCGCTTGAGGAAGTTGCAATTCCGCCGCATCTTCAACGGTTACAATTCTCTCGGTCTCAGGAATAAATCCAGCGACCATATTCAGCAAAGTTGTTTTACCAGTGCCAGTACCACCGCTAACAATAATGTTAAGATGAGCTTCAACGGCCGAACGCATAAAGTCAGCCATCTCATCAGTGAGCGAATTAAATTTAACGAGATCATTGATCGTCAGTTTTTCTTTAAAGAATTTTCGAATCGTAATGATCGGCCCTTTAAGTGAAAGCGGCGAAATAATAATATTGATACGAGATCCATCTTTAAGTCGCGCATCGCAAAGCGGAGTTTTTTCATCCACACGCCGGCCAATGGGGCTGACAATTCGCTCGATACAACCTAAAAGTTGTTTGTCCGTTGTAAAACGATAATCTGTAAGAACAAGTTTACCTTTTCGTTCGATGAAAATCTGATCACGACCATTGACCATGATTTCACTAATCTCACCATTTTCAAGAAGCGGCTCAATCGGACCAAGACCAAGCACTTCATCTAAAATATCTTTAGCAAGTTGAGCTCGATCAGATCGACCTTCGATATCCTTAGCTTCTTCTTCAAGTAATCTTTGAATAGCGTGCGCTGCTTTTCCGCGAAGCTCTTCTTTTTTCTTTGGATCGCGTTCAAGAGCAACGGCGTCCATCTCTCTTACATCTACTAATTCTA
>JAFLCD010000004.1 GCA_017302715.1 Deltaproteobacteria bacterium | reverse complement strand
TCGAATTAAAAGTCGTATTTGTGGATTTCATACTCTCTCCACCAACATTGCGGAAGCTTCACCACCACCGATGCAGAGACTGGCGATTCCTTTTTGTCCTGGTTTCAATGCGTAAATCATGGTGGTGAGCAATCTGCAACCACTCGCCCCAATCGGATGACCAAGTGCTACGGCTCCGCCTTTAAGATTCAATTTCGCTTCTGGAATTTCTAATTCTTTTTGCGCCGCCATGGCGACCACCGAAAAAGCTTCGTTGATTTCAAAAATTTCAATATCCGAAACTTTCAAACTTGCTTCGGCTAAAACTTTTTTGATCGCGCCAACAGGAGCTGTCGTAAACCACTCCGGAGCTTGAGCAAATTCAGAGCAGTGAATAATTCGCGCAAGTGGCTTTGAACTGAGCGCGCCTTCTGCTGCGACGACAGCCATCGCTGCTCCATCGTTAATCGAACTTGCATTCGCGGCTGTGATTGTTCCTTTTTCAGAATCAAACGCAGGGCGCAGTTTTGAAAAATTTTCGATTTTTCCTTTGCCGGGTTCTTCATCACTCGAAACTACGATCGTTTCTTTTTTAGATTTAATTTCGACTACTGCGATTTCATCTTTAAAATGTCCGCCCGAAATCGCGGCCATCGCTTTTTTGTACGAACCCGCCGCAAAAGCATCTTGATGCTCACGCGAAAATTTATATTCGCGAGCGCAGAGTTCGCCCGCTGAACCCATATGATAATTATTGTAAGGATCCCAAAGCCCATCAAAAATCATTCCATCGATGGCCTCGGCATTTCCCATTCGAAAACCGGTTCGCGCGGTTTTTAAATAATAGGGAGCTTGCGACATATTTTCGATCCCGCCGGCGAGCAAAACATTCGATTGCCCGAGTGCGATTCGATCGGCAGCCAAACTCACGGCTTTTAAGCCCGATCCACAAACTTTATTCACGGTCATGGCACGAGCCGAGTTCGGCACGCCCGAAAAAATTCCCACTTGTCGAGCGGGGGCTTGGCCCATTCCGGCCGGAAGCACACATCCGACGATGACTTCATCGATTTTACTCGCCTCGACTTTGGCCTGAGTAAGGGCCTCCTTGGCAGCCGTCGCTCCGAGCTGAGGGGCAGCCACTCCACTTAAAGCGCCTAAAAAACTTCCAATAGGTGTTCGTTTTGCAGCGTAAATAAAAGCTTTTTTCATGCCCTCAAGTTACTTGCTCAAATTTATTAATTAAACCAAAAATTTAAGCTAAATAGCTGCATGGAAAATTTACGAGACTTCGCCATTTCAGTTGCGCGACGTCTTCAAGATGCGGGATTTGAGGCCGTTTTTGCAGGTGGCTCGGTCCGCGATCAAATTTTGGGCCGCCCCTGCGACGATATCGATATCGCGACCAGCGCTTTGCCCGAAGAAATTCGCAAAATTTTTAGCCGAACCGCCGATGTGGGTGCCGCCTTCAACGTCATTTTAGTGATTTCAGATCACAAAGAAAATCCTCACACGATTGAGGTCGCCACTTTTAGGGCGGACGTTGGCATTGCCGACGGTCGCCACCCCGCCAAAGTCGTCAAGGCCACCGCAAAAGAAGATGTCGCCAGACGAGATTTCACCATCAACGGAATGCTTTTCGATCCGATAAAAAATGAAATCTTCGATTGGGTCGGCGGCCAGGAGGATCTGCAGAAAAAAATCATCCGATCCATTGGCGATCCGCGCCTTCGAATCGATGAAGA
Organism: Deltaproteobacteria bacterium; assembly: GCA_017302715.1. Classification (GTDB taxonomy): domain Bacteria; phylum Bdellovibrionota; class UBA2394; order UBA2394; family UBA2394; genus JAFLCD01. The sequence goes on along the minus strand of JAFLCD010000004.1, from coordinate 188,681 downwards.
TCATCTTCGAATGTTGCGCGCGATTCGATTTGCCGCGCGCTTTGGTTTTGAAATCGAAAAAACGTTGTGGCAAGCGATCCGCGAAAAAGCTTCGCTCATCACCAAAATTTCCGCCGAAAGAATTTACGATGAGCTGACGAAAATGCTCACCAGCGTTCATCCCGATCAAGCTTTTGAAATGCTCGCCGACTCTGGCTTACTTGAATTTGTTTTGCCTGAAGCGTTGGCGATGAAAGGTTGCGAGCAACCTCCCGAATATCATCCTGAAGGTGACGTTTGGGTGCATACGATGTTGCTGCTAAAACAATGCGAAAATGTTTCGGCTGAACTTGCGTGGGGATGTTTGCTTCACGATATCGGAAAACCTCCGACGTTTTCTCACGAACCTCCCGATCGCATTCGTTTCAACGGGCACACGGATGTTGGCGCAGACATGTGTCACACAATTTTGAAACGATTAAAAGCGCCGGGACAACTCATCGATATTGTGGCTGAGCTCACCCGCGATCATTTAAAATTTAAAGATGTTCCTCAGATGCGCCCTTCGACTCTCAAAAGATTTTTGCGAAATCCGAATTTCGATCTGCACCTTAAAATGCATCGCATCGACTGCATGGCCTCGCATGAAAACTTAACTCTCTATCATTTGTGTCAGCAAAAACTTGCGGAACTTCCTCCAGATATTTTGAAACCAGCTCCTCTGGTGACAGGCCATGATTTAATTTCTTTAGGCTTCAAACCCGGCCCCGTTTTTAAGCAAATTTTAGATGCTGTTGAGACGGAGCAGCTTGAATCGAGAATTTCGGAACGAGAGCTAGCGCTGAATTTCGTGAAAAAGAATTTTAAAATTTCTTAATAATTGGTCCCGGGACCAAAGATGAAAAAATATTCATAATTTGTTTTTCAAGCAGATTAAAAACAAAAAGAAAGAGATCCTAAACGTCTCTTTCTTTTTGTTTTTTGAATCTTAATGAGGAAGAAAAACTCACCGCAAAGATTTACGCTGAACTTCGACTAGCTCAATATTTCAAATGACTTCAAAGTCTTCACGGATTTATCAAATGAAATGCTCGTTGAGCATCCAGCCGCACGATTGATACGACCAATGAGACAATCAGAAAAATCCGCGCCACTTTCTCTGTAATCTGAAAGCGCTTCCCACGCCTGCTGACTATTTTCGACTTCAAACTCTTCGGTTGAAAGAATCTTTTCGAGAGTATCGAGCACCTGATTTTTAGAAAGTTTATAAGATCCGAGCAAAACCCAAACAAGTTCGCAGAGAACTATATGGTTGATAAAAAACTTTTCGGTGCGTGCCTTGGTTTCAATGAATTTTTTTGCGACAGCTGCTTGCTTTGGATCGTCGTTGATCAGATATCGAATTAAAATATTTGTATCGAGCCCTATCATAAAGCGTCCTACTTTGGGCGAATCGATTGCGCAATAGCTTCGTTCATTTTCTCTATAGAGATAGGTTTTCCGTGATACTCGATACTTCCATGAAGGCTCTGAACGCTCACCGATTTGGGTCGCACAATAACTTCTCCATTGTCGCGAATAACAAAATCTACTCGATCGCCAGTACCTAATTTTAGAAAATCTCGAATGGCGCGAGGTAAAGTGATCTGCCCTTTGCTTGTAATTTTAGACGTCAACATAATGTATTACTTTTTTATGTATTCCTTACTTTAGTGTAAGGCAAGACTGAAAAGCCGTCAATGGGGCATGAGGAACTCACAATTGGTCCCGGGACCAATTGTGATGAAGCATTCATTAATTTGTTTTTCGGATAGGGAACCAAAAACAGAAAGAAAGAGACTATAGGATCTCTTTCTTTCTGTTTTTATTATTTTGAAAATTTAAAACAATTAGTGACAACGACCAGGATTTTGAAGGCAATCAATGACTTCTACCTCTGGCGCTTTGGACGAAAATTCTAAGTTTTTAAGATCATCTTTCGCTTCTGAAAAATAAATCGAGATTTCCATATCATTACCCGCGACCTCCACTGTTTCGCCGCTTGAAATTTTACAATAATAATTTAAGCGACCACGAAGAGGTTGTTTCCATAAACGCTGCTGATCAAAACTGGGGAAACTTTCGCCCAGATTCCAATGAATATTCCAAAGCCAATAGCCACTCAGAGTAGAGCCTTTAAATGGGCATGAAATTTGATCTCGAATCAACGAACTTAGATTCTGAGTTTTCAAAGCATCTGAAATGATAAGTTGCGTATCAGTGGCTGCTTCATTCGAAACATTCCAGTCAATCACATCCACCTGAATGCTTGATTGATATTTACCCATATCCAAGTGTTGAATACGAGCCTGAACGGCTTGACGAACTTTTGCCGCTAAAAGATCAAGTTGAGAATGATCTCTCTCTCCTTGATGATGAGCTAGTTCATGAATGAGAATTCCCACTGCTTCTGCAATATCCATAGCAACAATTTTTCCATCGGCAGCTTTAATATAGAGCATATCGACATTAAAATAGACTGGGCTTCCAATTTTAAAATCTGTCTTAGCGACTTTGAGATCGCCATCAATTCTAAAAAAACTAGAGTCACCGGATTTAAAAACGAGAGGGTGAGTATTTTTTTGCTCTGAAGCTAAAGATTTTTGAATCGATTGAAGTATATTTTTTTCTGCTGCTGTTATTTTACAAGTCTCGGACTGAAGACAAAGCTCGATAAATCGATTTAAGTGCATAAAAGCAAAACTGATATTTTGCTCTGCTCTTCCGCCTCCTCCATCCGACACACCACCTGCTTTGGCTTGAACACCCACTGACAAAACAAACGCTACGGTTAAAACAAATCTTAAAATGAAGTTCATAAATATCTCCTTATGAATTCAGTTTAAGGAAAGCAAGGCAAGACCTTCAATTTATTTGTTATTAATTTATAATCAAATAGTTTATAAATTATAATCATGAATATTTTTGAATTTGATTCTTATAAAGAATTTTTAAAAAAAGTTATCGCTGACAACAAAGACAAACGAGCTTTTCAAAAACAATTAGCCCTCGCAGCAAGCTGTCAACCGAGTTACCTCTCTCAAGCTCTCAACTCTAAAGTGAATATCACTTCCGATCATGCTTACGGATTAGCTAAGTTTTTAAAATTTACAGAAGATGAAATGAATTTCTTTCTTCTTCTGGTTAATTTGGAGCGAGCTTCTCAATTGGCTTTTAAAAAATTTATTCTTGAAAAAATGGAAAGAGAGAGGAAAAAATATTTTCGATTAACCAATAAAATTAAAGAAGATACTCATCCGGATGCTCTTAAAGAATTTGCAAATATTTATTATTCGTCATGGCATTATTTAGCCGTCCACATTCTTTGCACGTTTCCTCTGATAAAAGATGAGCGAGACATCGCTGAAAAATTAAATTTAAAACGTGAAACCGTCATGCATGCTTTGACTCAAATGAAGTCTCAAGGCCTTGTGGAATTTAAATCTGGAAAATGGTCGGCGACTCGAAAAAATATTCACATCTCTGATAATCATCCTATGATTTCTCGACATCACTTTAATTGGAGATTTAGAGCAGCCAATCAAACTTACCCTGTGACGGAAGATGAAATTCAATACACTGGCGTTTATTCCCTTTCTAAAAAAGATTTGAAAAAAATTAAGACGATGCTGAATGAAGCCATTACAAGCGCAAGAAAAACGGCTTTGGAATCTTCTGAAGAAGAACTGATCAATTTTAATATTGATTTGATCAGAGTCTAAACTTACCGCAAACGTTTACGGTAAAAAATTATTTAGCTGCAGCTTTTTTAGCAGGAACTTTGGCATCCGAAGGAGCGACGGCAAAAGCTTTGAAGTAATTGATGGTCTTCAATTTACGTTGTTCCATTTTTCGGCGTTTACCTTGAATGGTTTTCTTCTTTTTTCTGATGAGTCGTGTGACCCCTGTGGGTGATGGCATTTGGGCAAATTTCCCTAAAATCGCGCTAAGGTCAAGAATAGGAAAGCAGTTTTAAGCTTTCCTATCACTGCCAACCTTACGCTCCTACCCCGCGATTCGCTTTACCACTCGGTCCGAAATAGCATCGATCAGGGAGTCTTTATTGATGGTTAAAGACTTCATATGGTTTCGTACCCGTCTTCGGGCCTGGGAACAAAAAACCGAGGCAATCTGGCGGTTATGCATAGTGGCCGCTTCACCCTTCTTTTCAATCTCGGTCGTCACTCGCGCAAGTGTGGCGGCCATCGCGTAAATATCGATGGTAATATCGGCAACTCGACGTAAATCATGCTGCTCTTCAACGATATCCTTTCGATATTTTTTGACCAAAGTTTCGGCCACGCTCGAAAGATCTCGAATCGAAAGACTTAAGTTTTTCGTTTGGTTCTTAAGCAGCGGGTGAATTTTTTTTGCCATCTCGGGCGAAAAAGTTTGTCGCGTTTGCTTAGTCACATAATCAAACATCGCGCCGAATCCCTTGATGGGTTCCTCGAACATATTTTTTACGGCTGCTTGAGTTTCTTTAAGCTCCATCGCCACCGCTTGAAGTCCCGTCAGCGCGATAAACAATCGCAAAATTTCGTTCGTGCCTTCGAAAATCAAATTGATTCGAGAATCACGAAGCATTCGCTCGTAAGGATAATCTTTCATATAGCCGTTACCACCCGCGATCTGAAGTGCACGGTTGATATTCTCCCATGCGGCTTCCGAGCCATAAACTTTGCAAATCGCAGACTCCATCGAATAATCTTTCACGCCTTGATCGATCCAAGTTGTGGTGAGGTACACCATGCTCTCAAGCACATAGGCCGAGACTTCAATCTGCGCGATATACTCTTTGATCATTTTGAAATCGCAGATGCGTCGATTGAATTGTTTTCGTTCAGCAGCGTATCGAACGCATTCTTCTAAAACTTTTTTCGAAGCGCCGACGCAACCTGCGGCCAAACCTTGGCGGCCGGAGTTCAAAACATTCATCGCGACTTTGAATCCCTTACCCACTTCGTCCAAAACATTTTCAACAGGAACTTTGACGTCCTCGAAAACCAATTGAACGGTGGAACTCGCTTTGATGCCGAGTTTATGTTCTTCGGCCAAAGATTTTACGCCCATCGAACGTTCGACGATAAATGCGGTGACTTTTTCTTTGACGACTCCGTCTTGTTTCACGTCAACTTTGGCAAACACGGTGAAAAAATCTGCGATGCCTCCGTTGGTGATCCAAAGTTTTCCGCCATTTAAGGTGTAATATTTTCCGTCGGCCGAAAGTACGGCTTTAGTTTTGATACTTTGAGCGTCACTTCCGCTCGTCGGTTCTGTCAGAGCAAAGGCGCCGATCATTTCGCCGGTCGCAAGCTTAGGTAAATATTTTTTCTTTTGCTCGGGAGTTCCAAACAAAAGCAAAGCTTTGATTCCGATCGACTGATGCGCGCCTACCGACAAAGTAAGCGAGGCGTCCACTCGCACTAAATCTTCCATCACTTTGGCATAGGCCGTGGCATTCAAACCAAAGCCACCGAATTCTTCGGGAATGATCATTCCGTAAAGCCCCAGCTGCTTCATCTCCTCGATCAGTTCGAGAGGCACCTTCGCCTCCTCGTCTATTTTTTTTGAATCCACGCGATCGGCACCGAAACGTTTGATGGCCTCAACCACGTCATTCCAAGCGCCCTGATCCACGTCGGGATAAGGCAAAATTCGGTTTTCTAAGAGATATCCATTGAATAAAGCACGACAAAAACTATCAGATTCTAAGTTAGCAGAGCTTCTCATTCCCATACCGAGATATTGACGTATCGGCCGAAGCGAGGCAATACGTTAGATTATGAGCAAAAACAATTCCCTCAATGATTTGACCACGACTTCACAAGAAATGAAATTCGACGCCCGTCTTTTAGATAAAAAAGTGGAGCATGGATTTTTGACTCGCCAAGAACGCGAAGCTTATTTGAAAGCTTTGCCTGAAGAGAGCGAATTTGAATTCACTTCGATGGAAGAAGTTGAAAAAGAAGAAGCTACTACTATTTAATCCTGGCGCTTAAGTTTAAGGCCGACTTACAAATTCAGCTCGCTTAAATTAATTCAGCCAATCTTTTAATTTTAAAGTTCCCGTAGATTCGGTGACGGCTTCGCCCGTCATCCAAGCTTCGCGAAGTCCATCCCATTCGATACGCAAAGCTCCGCCTTTAAGTTGAATATCCACAGGAGCTTTTCTCTTTTTCTTCATGATGAGTACCACGCCGACGGCGCAGGCTCCCGTACCGCAAGCTTGAGTTTCGCCACTACCTCTTTCCCAAGTGCGCTGCAAAATTTTGTCAGATTTCACTTCAATGAATTCGACATTCACGCCTTCAGGAAAAGCTTCGTGTTTTTCAATTTTGGACCCGTATTTTTGAACATCAAAAGTATCTAAAGAATCCACTTCAATCACGCAGTGAGGATTGCCCATCGAGACGCAGGAAATTTTGAAATTTTTTCCGTCTACTTCAAAATCTTCATCCATCACCATTACATCATCAAAAAGTACGGGTAAATTTCCTGGCAAAAAACTTGGCCGCCCCATATTCACTCGCACTTGAAATTTTTTGGGATCGGTGGCTTCGATCACAAAACATTCGCGAATTCCTGAGAGCGTAGATATTTTAAACGAAGGTTTCGCTCCCATTTTTTCGTGCAAAAATTTTGCAACACAGCGAATTCCGTTTCCGCACATCTTGCCTTCGGAGCCATCGGCATTAAACATCTGCATTCGAGCGATCGCTTGTGGATTGTCAGACTTATGAATCACGATGAGACCGTCGGAGCCTAACCCCGTTTTTCGGTTTGAAACTTTAATTGAAAGTTTTTTAAGTTGATCAACGCTAAGGCCGTCTAAGTTCCCGTTTAAATTATCTAAATAAATATAATCGTTTCGGCAGCCATGCATTTTTGTGTAGGCAATTTGATCTATCATTCAGCACCCTTACAATTCTGGACTCTCACGCCCTAGCTCACTATATTAGCCCGAGATTGGCAATCGCTCAGCAAATTAAGGTAAATCTTTCTGCACATCCAGAGCATCTCAAACTCATGGAACATCTGCAGCAACTTTTGTGGCACCGACAAGAGGCCGATGGTCATTGGCATTTTGGTCTCGACGACAATATCACGATGAATGCCGAGTATATTTTATTTTATCGCTGGCTAAATATTAAGGACGAAATTTTCGTTAAGCGTCTCGCCAATCATATTTTAAATACCCAAAATCCAGACGGATCGTGGGGAATCTATTTTGGAGGTCCCGGAAATTTAAGCGCTTCGGTTGAAGCCTACTTTGCTTTGAAAGCTGCGGGATTTTCGGCAAGCGATTCTCGGATGCTTCAGGCCAAAGATTTTATAACATCTCAGGGCGGAATTCCTGCGTCGCGAGTATTCACAAAAATTTGGCTCGCTCTCTTTGGATTGTTTCCTTGGGAAGGTGTTCCCGTTATTCCACCTGAGATTTTGCTCGCCCCTCGCGGAATGCCATTTAATATTTATGAATTTTCGTATTGGTCTCGCGCAACGATTATTCCGCTGACGATTTTGTTTCATTTACAAAAAATGCGCAGAGTTTCTTTTAATTTGGATGAACTTTACGCGAAGCCCGAAGACAAATTGAATATCGCGTTTAGCGCTCCTCCACCCGTCGACGATTCTTGGATTTTGAAATCGAAGAAATGGGATTTCGAATGGATCAATTGGGAACAAGTTTTTGTAGGTCTGAATAAAGGTGTGACCGTTTACGAATCAAAAATTCCAATCAAACCTTTGCGCGCTTACTGTCTGCAGCGAGCGAAGCATTGGATTTTGGATCATCAAGAAGAGAGAGGCGATTGGGGCGGCATTCAACCTCCGATGATGAATTCGATTATGGCTTTGCATGCGATGGGAATGAAACTCGATGAAGAGCCGATTCAAAAAGGTTTTGCTGCTTTAAAAAGATTCACACGAGGAGTCAGCGAATCGATTCGCTCGCATCGTCATGAAAATGCCGATGTCGCCGTTCTTCAATCTTGCGTTTCCCCCATTTGGGATACCGCACTTGGGGCGCTTGCTCTTTTAGAAGGTGGAGCGGATCCTAAAGATCCTCGCTTACAGAAAACGAAAAAATTTCTCTGGGATCATCGCATTCAACGAAAAAGTGATTGGGCCGTGAAAGCAAAATTAAAACGCGGAAAACCTTTCGCCGCTTGGTGCTTTCAATACGATAACTCTCATTACCCCGATGTCGACGACTCAGCCGTTGTCGCATTGGTGCTGAACAAACTGGGAATGAGTGCGCGCGAATTAGAACCTGCGATCCATTGGATACAGGCGATGCAAAACACAGATGGCGGCTGGGGAACTTTTGATCGAGATAATAATCAGGCCATTCTTAATCGAATTCCTTTTGCAGATTTAAAATCTTTGATTGATCCATCCAACCCGGATGTCACCGGCCACGTACTCGAAACTTTTGGCGAGCTCGGACTTTCACATTCTCCTCATGTCAAAAAAGCGATTCGATTTTTAAATCAGGTTCAAAAACCCGATGGATCTTGGTTCGGCCGCTGGGGCGTAAATTTTATTTATGGAACCACAGCGGCGATTGTGGGTTTAAGAAAAGTGGGAGAATCTGAAAACTCCCCTATGATTAAACGCGCGCTCAAGTTTTTATTGAGCAAACAAAACGCCGATGGTGGCTGGGGAGAAACTTGCGCTTCTTATAATCTCAATGCCGTTCATGGCGAAGGTGCATCGACTCCAAGTCAAACCGCATGGGCGCTGATGTCGCTTGCGGCTTGTCGAAATCATTCAGAAGATTTTGCGTCGGAAATTTCTCGCGCGATAGATTTTTTAAATTCTCGCCGCGCCAATGATGGGCTCAGCGAACAAGAATTTACGGGCACAGGATTTCCTCAACATTTTTATTTACGTTACGACGGCTATCGAAATTATTTTCCTCTCATCGCTCTCTCTCGTTTAAAACCTCTTTAAATTAAGGTCGTGTTAATTTTTTCAATAAACTTTGGTCGGTAGACACTAACCATTGACACATTGCATCAGCCTTCGATTTACTAAGAACGAATGAGGGAGGGGTTGAGCGGGTGAAAAATCGGCGGGGACATAAACTTTATCTATTTCTTGCTTTAAACGTTCTTTTTATTGCTTTGGGCGGATTTCAGGTTCGAGCAGCGACCATCATTTTGTCCGACTTGGACGGAACTTTAGTCAAAACCGAAGGCCATAGTCCCTTTGGAACTTATTACAAACTCTATCGAATCGATCAGCGGGTTTCGGTTCTTCAAAAGCCTATCGAGGGGCCCGAAGTCCTTCATATTTCGACGGGGGATTTTGAGAGATATAAAAATCATTTAGCTAAAGGCCAGGGTCACCCTGGCCAACTTATTTCTGCACGTCTTAAAGACGCCATCGATCCCGCTACGAAAAAAGAAATTTCAAATTTTATTCCTGGTGATTACGAAATTCGAGATCCTGCCACTTTTGAATTTTTTAAAGAAGGTAGAGAAAACTTTTTACTTCAAACATTAGAGCGAGCTTACAAAGCAGATCCATCAGGTAAATCTTGGAAAGGTCCCTTTTGGGATCAAATGGTCAAAGCTTTAAGCACAGCTGAAACTGCGCAAGGCTTTGGAGTTTTAACCGCTCGAGGTCACAGCAAAGAAGAGTGGAAAGAATTTTTTGATTTTCTGATTAAAAAGAAATTTATTAAATTTCATCCCAATTACGATCTTATTTTTAGTGTCGGTCGACCTGAGTTCGACAAATACAATACCGAGGGAAATGTCAGTGAGAAAAAACGAGCCATCCTCGAGCTGATCTCTCAACGTCTTCGCACCGTTCCCGTACTTGAATCTCCAAGATTAAATTCAGATGGAGATCGACAAGTTCTTTCTCATTTTTTAATTTTTGCCGAAGACAATCAGGAATTTTTGGAAAGCGCATTTCGTGAAATGGATAAGCACGCTCGTAATCGTCAGCGCGCATCTGAAATTAAGTTTGCTATTTTTAATGCAGGCACGGATGAAGAAGTTCAAAGAACAGGACGTCCTCGATTTTCGGTCATCAATAATTCAGGACTTGCGCGAAGAGTTACCGCTGAAGAATTTTTAGGGGAATTTTTACCTGTTTCAAAAACAAGTGTTTGTAAGAATACAGCGACAAAATTGGGTGGGGAAAAATGATGAAATATTTTCTGACGTCTTTCGTTTTGATGGGCTTAATCAGTCTCACGGCAGAGGCTAAGGAGAATTGTTCAGAAACCACACGAAAACTTGCTGAGCTTCAGGCAACCAATACGACAAAAGGCGCAAAAGCTTTAGCGAAATACATTAAAAATAATAATCGAATTCCTTCTGCCAAAGATTTTGCAACCTATTACGGCATTGGCGCCGATTCGATGGTCGAAACTTTTGGAATCACCTTTCGTGAGCTTTTAGAGAATGCGCGAACGGGTCACGCCGATAGTTTTTTTGCTGTTCGCGAGAGAATGATTCGAACTTTCACGACCCTCTCTCGACAAAAAGGTGAACTTGCTACACTCGACGAGATGGCGACGCAAATGCTCACCACCAAAGAAAAACTCGAAACTATTTTTGGTAAACTCGGTCTTTTTAAAGATTTTGAAGATCTTAAAGCGACTGCGATTCAGCGAAAGCCAGCAGCTTTTGAAGATGTAAGAAACGAATCCGTTTATTCACCGGAGAGGAAAGCTTCTCTGATGCAGGCCCTTCGAACCGCCGATAAATTTATTTATACTTCGGTGCTCGCCGGAAAAGGTTTTCCAATTGAAGAAGGTTTTTTTCAAGCTCTTAAAACATTTCATGAAAAAACGGGAGCTCCTGTTTTTGTTCGCTCACTGAACAATCGAAGTATGTATCTTGATAAGCGCCTCTTGGAAGCCGATTGGATTCATATTTTGACTGAAGATATTGAACTTGATCCTTGGAATCGTCTCAACACCATCGAACTTCTTCCAAAGCAAATGAATCCCACGACAGGTCTCAATTCTCGATGGTTAAGAAATCAAACTCAATTTATTGCGGCTCCTAAAATCGAAGTAAAATCAGTAGCCACTGCTAATCGTCAAGCTCCTCATATGATCGTGACCACAGGAAGCTTATCCGAAGCTCGCTATGCCGAGCAAAATGCAAAGACCGTTCAAAGACGATCCGCTCGTTTAGCTGGATTCGATCATTTGGTTGGCGCCGTGCTCATCGAAAAAAATAATGGCGGAGAACAAATCGAAGGCTTACCAACCGCAGGAGGATTTCATTGGAGACATATTGAATATATTCCTGAAGTCAAAGGCTTCGTCGATTTGAATACTCTTTATACTGGCGAAGGCTCGAGCAAAGTTCGGCCCGAAGCACTCGTCTTAGGAGATACGCACGCCGTTCAGAGCATGGATCAAAAACTTTTAGAGCCGATTGTTAAAGTGATCCGCGCACTCAAACCAAAACGTTTGGTGCTTCACGATTTTTGGGACGGTGAAACCATTAATCATCACCTCGAAAAACAAACGATCACCAAAGCTCGTCTTGCAAAAGGTGGCGAAGGTTTGGATGTCTCCAAAGATCTCGATCGAGTGGCAGCTGTTCTCAATGGATTTTTAGCGATCGATCCTGAAATAGAAATTATCCTCGCCTATTCGAATCACCCCGCATGGCTTTCGCGATGGCTTCAAGAAAAAACATGGGCTCATGATCCTATTAATGCAGCGATTGGATCTGAACTCGACGCTGTGATGGTGCGCGGAGAAGATCCACTGGAGTATGCACTTTTAAAAACTCCACTGCGATTTCATTCGGATCGCGAGTCGGAACGTTTCACTCGAGTGCTTGAACCCAATCGCGTGAAATTTATTCCACGAGATTCACCAGGACTTGCTGTTGGACCAAGTCATCGTCTTGTTCAAATTGGTTATCACGGACATCAAGGGCCAAACGGAAAACCAAATAATTTAAGAGGAACTTACGAAGCAGTACTACGCGCAATTTACGGACATGTTCACGCCGATTCCCGAAGAAATGGAACGGCTCAACTCGGGACCGGAACCAACCTCGATCTCAGTTATACAGCCGAAGGTTTTAGCAGCTGGACTCAGTCGATTGGCATCGCAGGGCCGAACGGAGAAATTCAAGTCTATCAATTTAAAAACGGAGAATTCTTTAAAGGCAATGAGCAACCACTCGTTAAGCCTGAACGATTTTGGCTGAGAGATATCGAAGGCATCGAATATCCAAAAGCTATTCCGCTGATGGAGCCAACGAGTGGAGCTGAGACAGTGGATCAATATTCTCAACCGCCCAAATTAGAAGATTGAGTTTGCGGCCTGTCGGGGACGGGCTGCAAGACTTTTGCTATTTTTTTAAAAATAATATTTAACGCCAACGTCGCCAAACATACCTTGAGTAAAACCGATTCGATTTTGTGTACCAAAATCAATCGAGGCACCTGCAGCAGTTAAGATCGAAAAATTATTTTCAGAGAATGGAAAAACTTCAAAACCTAAATAAGGAGCATGAAGAGTGATTCCACTTTTGATTTCTTTTCCTAATTTAGCCAAAAAAGCGAGTTCGGCAAAAATATTTAAATGTTTCCAAACAGTTTCGTCTCGCGAAAAGAGTCGCTCGATATTGTAGCGAAACTTTGGACCAAGCAAAGACGCATTCATATTGCCGGTCGTTCCAAAGAACGCACCGATTTGCATATCTTTTGCAATGCCGTAAGTAAATTCGAGTCCGTTCATTTGTTTATCCGTCACCGCTCGCGTATCTTTATTCACCAACGAATTGGTATAAGCTTGACGATAACCCGCTCCAAATTTGTAAGTCAGATCTCGAGCGTGTGTGACAGACGTTAATAAAATAAAACCTAAAGAACTAAATAAAATTGTTTTCATGTTCGAGAGATTACTGAAGCTTCAATGAAGAAATCAACGATTCATGCAACCCATTAAAACTTCCGTTAGATAGAACGACAAAAAGGCAGGGTGAACTTGACGCCAGCTTCAAAGATTTTGCGATCATTTCGTCTTGACTTAAAGGACCGTCCACGGATTTTCCTCGCGAAGCATGAGAAGATTTAATTTTTGAAATGTCGAGACGATCATTTTCAGGCAAAGCTTCTTCTTTAAACACCGGAGCTAAGAAAGTTTGATCGGCTCCATCGAATGCGGTCTCAAATTCTGACTGCAAAATTTTTCTGCGAGAAGTATTGGATCGAGGTTCAAAGAAAACCACGATTTTATGTTGAGGATATTTGGCTCGAAGACCTCGAAGCACTTCTCTTACTGCCGTTGGATGATGAGCAAAATCATCAATGACTAAATGTTTGCCCACTTGAGCGCGGACTTCTTGGCGGCGCTTCACTCCTTTAAAGTTTTGTAAGGCTTCAGCTAAAACTTTGGCACTGACTCCTGCCTCTCGCGCTGCTAAAATCGCAGCGGCAAAATTCTGCGCATTGAATTTACCCGTCATGGAGTTTTTATAGACCGTTCCATCGAGTTCGAATTCCATTCCTGAGGCGTTATCTGAATAATTTTGAATGGCATAAGTGGAACTTGGATCAAATCCAAAACTAATTGCCTTTGAACTTAATTTTTCTTCAGCGATGAGTTCGCCAACCCGCTTCCAATCACGACAATAAATCAAGGCGCCACGATCTTTGGGAATTAGATGCACAAACTTTCGAAACATTTTTTCCATAGCTTCGGAATTGGCAAAAATATCGGCGTGATCAAATTCCATCGACATAAAAAGTCCAAAGGTCGGTCGATAATGCAAAAATTTAGATTCTTTATCGAAAAAAGCGGTATCGTACTCATCGCCTTCCATCACAAAATCTTTTCCACGACCGACATGAAAACTTTTTTCAAAATTAATCGGCACGCCGCCAATCAAAAAGCTGGGATCTAATCCCGCAAAAGTGAGCAAATGCGAAAGTGTTGCGGTCGTGGTTGTCTTGCCATGAGTTCCGACCACCACAAAGTTGTCCGTTTTTTGTAAAAAATAATCTTCAAGAGTGCTTGGAAAACTTCCGTAAGGAATTTTTTTCTCCATGACGTACTGAGCTTGCGGATTATCGCGGCGAATGAAATTGCCGATCACCACATAGTCAGGCGCAAATTTTTTAAGATCTTCAACGTCATAAGATAGACAAACCGGAATTTGCAAAGCTTTAAGCAAATCCCCAACCGGCGGATAAGCCGCCACATCCGAGCCCGCCACGATACAGCCGCGCTCTTTAAGTAGCCCGGCAAGCGCACTCATTCCCGTACCACAAATGGCTAGAAAATAGACTTTAGTACCGGCTTTTAGTTCGAGAGCCATTGCTATAGTTTAGAAAAAACCTCTTCATGAAGCCAGTCATGAAAAGCGGGTCTAAGTTTTCTTAAGGTCTCGGGAACTAAACCCGGCGCGAATCGATGCGAAAGCAAAGTGACGCGTCGGCCCGTTTCTATATCCATCCAAAAACTGCAGCCCGTATAACCTAAATGCCCGATGGTCGTTGCTCCAAATTTTTTGCCAGCCTGAGAATTTTCGGAAGACGGCGTATCAAATCCATTGAGAAAACTTGCCTTTCTGACGGGCGAATCAAAAGCGATGAAAGCGCGGGTCGTTCGGTCACTTAATCGCAAGCCCTTACCATGATATGAGCGAAAAAGTTCCTGACCCCAATTCTCAACGCCTATGGCCGTTCCAAACAAACCCGAATGCCCCGCATCTCCGCCCAACCACTCAGCTCGTGCGTCTTGAACATCTCCTTTTAATAGTCGGGGGCTAGGATCTAAACTTTCAATAGCCGCAATATTTTTCAGTCCCAAGGCGCGAGAAAAAAAAGATGGATGTTGAGGTCCAAAATTTAAATTTTCTTTATGATCAAAAAGATCGCGCAAGCGTTTCGAATAAAGCTGCTCAAGCAAAATCCCCAACAGCATAAATCCCACATCCGAATAAAGAGTAGGTCGCTCAGCTTGAAAAACATAAGTTTCGTCGATTTGTTTGAGGAAAAATTTAATTTTTTCTTCTCGAGAATTAAATTCACGCGTTTCTTCAAAAACGGCGGGAAGACCAGAGCAATGATTGAGCAGATCTAAAACAGTCTGATTTTTAAGTTCTGAAGAAAAAAAAGGAAACCAGGTTTTAAGAGGTAAATTTAAGTCGGCGATTTTTTTTTCTTGAACCGCCTGCATCAATAAATCAACCGTTGATAAAATTTTTGTAAGCGAAGCTAAATCAAACCAAGTCTCATCGAGTACAGGGCGATGCGATCGAAAATCTCGAATACCGGCGCAGAAAACCCCTAAAGATTCGTCTTTCAATCCAAGTGCCAATTGAAAGCCAGGCGCAGCACCCGCGCGAATCAACTCGCTCAGTTTATAGTTAATCTTTTTCTTAAATTTTTTATCCAACATGAGTTTTAAAAATCACTCACTATAGATTCGCGAACGATAAGTGAGCGATTCTTCATTTCGACTTCACATCCAAGCGCAAGAAGTCTCTGCCTTTTCATTCCATGACCAAAATTTGCATTTTGCCAAATCGGACCTCGCGTTAATTTTTGAAGACTTTGCATCACACGAGACCAGCCAAAAATTTTGGAATCATCTTTTCCACAGCTTAAAAATTTTCCTAGAACCACTCCACGAACAAACGGGGCATAGCCGGCATCGATCAACGTCCAAATCATTCGATCGATTCTGTAAAAATTTTCATTCACATCTTCGATAGCCAAAATCATGGGAACTTTAGGAAGTGCAGCTCTGCCTGCAACTTGAAGAAGCGATAAATTTCCACCTAAAAGTTTGCCGCGAGCTGATCCCTTTTTATAAATCTTCACCTCGGACCACTTTTGTTTTTGAGCTCGAGGCAAATCGAGCAAGCTTTGAACAAAAACTTTAAGATCTTTTTTGTTTAAAAAACCGGACAACGGACCATGAAAACTCACTAAGCCCATTTCATTTTGCAAAATTTGATGAACATATGTCATATCGGAATAACCAACGAAAATTTTCGGCTTCCATTTTTGAATTTGAGTTTTTGAAATATGAGAGAAAGTTCGAACCGAGCCATAGCCCCCTCGACAACAAAAAATCGCAGAAATGCCTGGCTGAGAAAAAGCCCAGTTTAATTCTGCCGCTCGACTTTCATCGGAGGCCGAAAAAAATCCGTCCTTTTTAGATTTACCCAGATAAGTGACCACGCAAAAACCTAAGCTGCGTAAATTTTCTGCCGTCTTTTTTAAAATTTTATCTGAAATAAATCCCGCGGGTCTGACCAAGGCAATGGTGTCTCCAAGTTTTAATGCCGGAGGTTTTCTCATTTTTTTTGACTTATGGGATTTCATAGATATTCGGCATTTTCTCAGGTTTTGACCAAATCACCCAAGCGAGAAATGTAAGCACGGTTAAAATAATGAAAATCCAGTATGCGAAACGCAAAATTCGATCTCGTTTTCTTCGGGAAGCAATTTTGAGGACCTTCTGAGACTCTTTTTCGGTCACGGCCTCGAAGCTCGGTCTCTTTTTTAAGATATCGGCTTGAAGTTGGCGATATTCTTGCAGTCGCTGAGTGCAAAGAGCGCATGCACGTAAGTGCGTCTGAATCGATTCCTGAATTTTCGGATCAATGAGTTCGCTATCTGACCAAGCACTTAAGTGCTGCTCCACCATAAAGCACGAAAGCCCCGCTATTTTTTCATCTTCCTGCACCTTCGATGTGGCCAAAGAAATCGCCGGATAAGTAGAGAGCATCTGAGCGCGCTGACTTTTGATGAGCTGAGCTACTTCTCGAGAGCTGAGATGTAATACTTTTCCAAGTTGACGATAACTGAGTCCAAACCAGACGCGAATTTGAAGACAAGATTTCTCATCGAGGTCTAAAAGCCAAAGCCAGTCTTGTAACAGCTCACAAATATCAGCCGTTGCGGCTGCCTCTTCGATCAGCGGTGCACGATTAGATTCGGGATCGCTGCAGAGGCCTAAAAGCCCGTCAAGATAAAGATTTAAAGATTCAATTTTCACCGCTTTATCTTCATTAGTTTCCACTTTTGATCGGATTCACGCCAGCCTTCAAATATGAAATTAAAGATTTGATAAAATTTTCAGCCAGGTTCGTCCAACCTGTGGTAAGACGTTCGTCTATGACTGAAGGAACAAAGAAATCATCGTCTTCCACCCCTAATAAAACAACTTCCGACATCGCATCAAAACTCAATGGCCTTCAAGGCTGGGCGATCGGTGTCGACCTTGGCGGCCAAAGCATCCGCGGTGCTTGGGTGAGTACCAAAGGACAAATTTTTGATCCTATTAAATGGGAAACCAAAGTGAGCGACGGAAAAGAAAAAGTTTTAAGTCGCTTAGTTCAACTTGTGGATGAACTTTTAAAAAACCCTCCTCCAGGATGTGAACCATCTAAGGATTTGCTTGGAGTTGGTTTTGGAATTCCAGGAATTATCCACCTTAAAAAAGGACTCGTCATTCAAAGTCCTCAGTTTCCTGATTGGAAACGTTTCGCCGTTTACGAAAAATTGCGCAAAAAAATTAAATTCCCTGTCTTTATTGATAACGATGCAAATGCAGCAGCTCTTGGCGAAAAAATGTATGGCGTTTGTAAACCTTATGATCATTTTGTGTATGTCACTTTAGGCTCCGGAATCGGTGGCGCCCTTTTCTTAAATGGAGATCTCTATCACGGTAGCATGGGACTTGCTGGTGAAATCGGGCATATGACGGTGGATCCTCAAGGAGCTCCTGAGTCGACTGGAAATCGTGGATCGGTTGAACTTTATGCGAGTGGATCTGGATTTCAAAAAATTCTTTCGGATTTGCGTGAACGTCATCCTTCGATCAGCGCGAACACCCCCGAGGAACTTTATGAACTTTGGAAACGCGGCAATAAACTTCCTGAGTGGGAAGCTGTTGAAAAAGTTTTTGACGATATGGGAAATGCCCTCGGTATTATGCTCGCCAACGTCGTGAACACCTTAGATCCTCAGGCGATTTGTTTTGCCGGTGGACTGACTCACGCTTGGAAAGCTTTCAGCCGCAAGATGATTCAAATCACCATGGAAAGATCGTACGTCGCTCGACACAACAAGCTTCGTATTCTTTCGACGAGCTTAATGAAAAATTCCAATTTCATTGAAGCGGGTGTGGTGGGTGCGGCCTCTTTGGTTTTTGTCGATGCCTTGAAAAAACAAGCTTCGATCGAGATCAAAACGGTGAAAGCTCCCGTAGCTGCCGCAGCTCCTGCGTTGAAAGCCGTCGCTAGCGTTGCTATTTAATCTTAACGCTAACGTTTACGGTAAATTTTAATTTAAAAAGGTCGTTGAACAACGGCCTTTTTTTTTGAGACACTGGGTACAAAGTGTTTCGCTCTTTCAAAATTTGTCATGCTCTGCGAGAAAAATTTTCGCTTGGGTATTCTCGATCAGATTTGATGGCTGATTTGATGTCGGGTCTCATCGTGGCGTGCGTCGCTATTCCCCTAGGTATGGCCTTAGCAATTGCCAGTGGGGTCTCTCCAGAACGAGGCCTCTATACCATTATCACAGCAGGTTTTTTCGTAGCTCTTTTGGGTGGCTCTCGTTTTCAAGTTACAGGTCCCACCGCAGCTTTTGTCGTCTTGCTTCTTCCGATTCTTCATCATCATGGGTTGGCTGGTTTACTGACGGCTGGAATGCTTGCGGGAATTATTTTGATATTGATGGGAATATTTCGGCTTGGAAGATTTATCGAGTTTATTCCTCACCCCGTCGTCACCGGTTTTACAGCGGGAATCGCTCTCGTCATCGCCACTATTCAATTTAAAGATTTTTTTGGACTACGCATTTCTCAGGTGCCTGAAGATTTCACTGCACGACTGACCGCTTTCTACTCTTCTCTTTCTTCTTATTCACCCTGGGAGTTAGGAATTGGATTACTGACTCTTGCTATTCTCCTTTTTTGGCCGCGACTGAATAGAAAAATCCCAGCTCCTTTAATTGCCTTAAGCAGTTTAAGCCTCTTCGTTTTTTTTCTTAAAAAAAATAATCCCGATTTATCGATTGCAACCATTCAAAGCATGTTTCATCCATTGATCGACGGTCACGTGATCAATGGAATTCCTGCAAGCCTTCCTCGGTTTCAATGGCCTTGGCAGAATGCAGAAGCTGGAACATTTATTTTAAGTACAGAAAATATACTCAGCCTTTTACCCGCTTCTTTTTCGATTGCTCTTTTAGGCGCTGTCGAATCTTTACTGTCTGCGGTGGTTGCCGATTCGATGACCTCCACTCGCCATGAACCCAATTCAGAACTTTTTGCACTTGGTGTTGGTAATCTTATCGCTCCTTGCTTTGGAGGAATTGCAGCCACCGGAGCCATCGCGCGAACGGCCACCAACATTCGCTTCGGCGCTCGCTCTCCCATCTCTGCCATACTGCATTCTATCTTTGTTTTATTATCGATTCTGTTTTTTGCACCAGCCATTGGCTATCTACCCATGGCCTCTCTCGCCGCTCTCTTGATTTTGGTCGCCTACAATATGTCGGATATGAAAAATTTTATAAAAATTATAAAAACGCATCCCAAGACAGATATCGCTATTTTGCTCGTCTGTTTTATTTTTACCGTTATTTACAATATGGTGGTCGGGGTGGGTGCCGGCATTGCGCTCGCTTTTATTCTTGCACGAGTTCGACGAGTATCCCGCCGCAAGCTTTAGGATGTAAAAATGCAATCTTACATCCTTCTGCTCCGATGCGAGCTTTCTCATCTATCAGAGCCACACCCTTCGCTTTTAATTCAGCCAATTTGGCATCGATATCTTTTACTCGAATGGCAACGTGGTGAATTCCGCCTCCGCGTTTATCGATAAATTTAGAAATGGGAGAGTCCGTTGAGGTGGGCTCCAAAAATTCGAATCGAACTCCGCCAATATCGACAAATTGCAATTTAACTTTTTGATCTGCAACTTCTTCGATAGGCCCACCGGCTTTTAATCCCAAAACTTTTTCAATATTTTGTAGTGCCGATTGGAGTTCTGGTACAGCAACAGCGATGTGGGCGATCGAATAATTTTCATTCGTCATAGAGATTTAGTGTAACTTTATTTGTCCGCACGCAAACCAAATCTTGTCAATCTTGAGACTTTTTTGTCTCAAGTCCGCGACATCGATTCCACATTTTCCGCACTAATTTGCAAATTTGAAGGCTTTTAAGCGGTTTAATCCTGGCACCGCAATTGCTTTATTTAAGTGTGTGCGAAATCAGCTTTAAGGGAGTGATTTCGCTAAAGAGTAATAAGAGATGCGGTCTTAGGGAGATCGCGGATTAAAAAAGAAAGGGGTACTTATGGCTTCGGAAGCAAGTGTCATTGCTCGTAAGCTCCAAAATTTTGTTCATATCGAAAATGAACCACACAAAAAAGAGGCAGGCTTTTTTCTCAACCTTCTTCTCGTCATCTTGATGGGATCAGCGGTTGTTCTTACTCAAGCCACCTTATTTTTAGTAAAATGGTCGAAGCGATTGGAAGATGGCCATTAATGATGAGAAAATCATTCGAAGGCAACGACAAGTCCCGCGAATTGATTCACACCACCTAGAAATTCGCCATTCGAAGACACTCCTAAAACAGGAGTATCGGGAAAAATCGATCGCAAGATTGCAAAATCAGATCGAACTCTCTCTCGATCGCGAACGCGAGTGGTCGAACTAATGAGCCAAAGTAAAGAAGGCTCAGGAATTTTTGTTTTAAGCTGCTGCAAAATCATCTCAGTTTCGGTTTCTGCGTAAGTTACTTTTTTTTGACCTAAATAATGCGTTTGAGAAAAATCAAGCGCGTTGGCCACAGCTACCATTCCCGTTGTCATCTCGCTTCCAAGCAAAGAAACTACTCGATAAGCTTCACCAAAAGTTCGAAGTCTTTCGACCGGAACTTTTGATCTCTCCACTACAAAAAGATTGCCCATATGTTTTCGAAATTCATCAGGCGACATCATCGGCAAATCATCTTTGGTCATGAGATGTTCGCAGAGACGATAAAAAGCGGGCTTGCTATCAAGTTCAATGATCAAATTCTCGGACATTCGATTGACCGAAACAGCATCGAGCTCGGGTTTGATACTTTGAAGCAAACCAATCCAAGGTTTGAGTCCGCGAATTGAAACGGCCACAAGTGAATTGGTATAAACTTCGCCCTGACAAATCACGCTGCACTGAGGAACGGAATAACTGGTTCCAAAGCCCGCGATCTGGAGCTTTGGAAAATGTCTTTCTAAAAATTGAAATCCATTTCCGGCGTTGAAATTAAGACTATCAGCCATGATCCACAAAAAATCGCTTTCATCGACTTGAAGATCGCCAAGTTGGCGCGCAATTTCGGCTGACCAAAGCTCAGCCTTCTCTCGAAGACTGTGAACTTTTAAGAAATGAGTTTCAAATTCCACATTCTTAAAACTAAAAACCATCAAACCCGTTTCGCCTTCGACAGCTTCTTTGTCGGACCATGCACTCCAAGTAGATGCACCTGCGTGAGGAATATCTCTTAAAACTTTTTTAAGTGCGCCAGCGAAAGCACCTGTATCCATCGCGTAATCATAAGAATAAAAAACAAAACAGAGATCGGCTTTTGTAGATTTAATCTTCTGTAAAGATTTTCGATAAGCCTCTTGTAGTGCCGCTTCGGGATCTCTCGCTTTGCTGATCCCTACTCCCATTTTCATCGACTGAACCTCTTTCAATTTTAAGTCACTCCCACTGGATTAAGTTGAAAATAATCGGGAGGAATATTTGCTTCTTCTAAAGTTATGCTACGTTTAATATTTCGTTTGTAAACTCCAAGTTTCTCATTCATCTCGGACAAATCAAGCAGCTGCGGGCGCTCAAGTAATTTTCCATTTGCTGATTTTAAAACACTCACGATCGGTCGTTGAAATCGAAGAGGATCCGAAGCTCCGGCAAAAACTTGGGCGACTTCTCCGGACTGAAGTTGAACTAAAGATCCCACAGGATAAACTCCAACCCAATTCACAAAAAGTTTAAGCAAAGTCGGATCGCAGTCGTGAGAATTTTTGAGAAGTTCGGCTAAAGCTTCGTCGGGTAAAAAAACTCTTTTGCCAGCTTCATAAGTTGTCATCTCTTCAAACAGCGCCACAATTCGAATCATTCGCGAAAAAAAATGCTGATAAGATTTCACTCCTTGAGTTTCATAGACTCCCGTTTTTCCAAACGGACGAGTCCATTCTAAAACGCTGAGTCTCTGTAAATCGGTCAGCTGCCAAGTGTCCTTAAGTTTTTGAATGGTTGCTAAAACCTCGGGAACAGTTCCGGGCTTACCTGAAAGTATCGCGATCGGATGAGCGAGAGCGGCTCCACCCAATTCGGTTACCACCCCTGCAGGAAGACGCAAAGATCTCGCCCATGCCATCACCATAAAACAAGAATTCACCGCGCGAAATGGCAATGGTCGCTCATAACGCTTAACTGAAATCAAACGAAGCATTTGAACGATATCGCCTTCGGCGAGCAAAATGAGTTCATTCAAAGATTCCTGCACGGGCTTCAGAGAAAACGAATAAGCTCTCTCCATATTGTCGAAACAAACTTCGACGAATTTTTGCAAACGCTGGTAAAGAGAAGCGACGATCAGCTCTACATCACCTTCGCCTTGTTCATTCGTCGATTTTTCTAGCTGGCCCGAAAGTGGAATCAATTCAAACTCACGAATTCCCTCGGATACTAAATGATTGTAAATTTCCTGAGCTGGATTTTCTTCTTTATCGACTTTTGAAATAAGACTTAAAAAGACAGAGAGACTTTTTTCAGTGGGCAGAGCTAAAACTTTTATTCCACCAATTTTTCGCGAGCGAAAATATCGAAGAAGATAACGATAGATATAAAAAAGTCTGGGCTGTGGTCGAAGACGTACACCGTTGATAAAGAAAAGCTCCCCTTTAAATGTCAGATGAATTCCTGATTGGCCAGGCAACATCATCAAACCACTTAATGTACGCAATACTTCTTGGTTAGCTTGAACAAAAATCGCATTCGAAGAATCATGAAGCTCGGTTTGTCTAAAAAATTGAAACATCGTTCGTAAAAACGAAGTTGCTAAGATCAATCCAGAGACTGGCACAGGGGCATCTAAAATTTTATCGTCGTTTTGATTGGTCGTATTCATCATCGAGCCGCCGCCGCTAACTTTTGTTTAAGTTCAGAGTCTTGAAAAAACAGTCCTTTTTCACGCGCGGCCCACTGATTCACCTGAGCTCTCAATTGGGGCTCTTTGATTTGCAAAGCGGCGATCAAAGCAGCTTCGCGCTCCACAGAAAATTTAGGCCAAAGAATAAATTTTCGAGAGCTTACAAAAGGATCAAGCAATTCGAATCCCCGACGGCCTAAATAACGAAACGCCGCGCGAGCCCAAGCGAGAGCAATATCTGAATTATCTAAAGACCAATAACCTGAGCGAATGACCTGTTGAATAAAAGGAGCCCATTCTGCAAGAACAGGCCGATTTGAAAAACTATCTACTAAAATTTTTCGATCGTGTGCGGATAATTTTTCATAGAGCGCCATCGCTTCTGAAGACTTAATGGGTAAATCCGCGATAATGGGTAGAGCTGCTCGATTGAGTTCAAGGGAGCGGTGTCGAAGACATCGAATTAAAAAACGAGATCGGGCACTCCAAGGAATCGTTTGTAAAACGGGTAAAACTTGAATAAGCCTTTGATCGCCCCACTGAAAAATATCCTGATCGAGAGTGGGGTCAGTCTCAATAAGCATCATTAAAAAATGTTGAATACCCGCTTTGTTTTGTTGGTCGATTAGAAAATCGAGCAAATGGGATTGAGATTCTCGGCTAAGATAAACCACTAACTGTTTGGCAATTTTATATCGAGAGGCGTCCGTTAAAGCTTCGGCTAACAAACGAAGATGATCTGGCTTCGCGAGTGCTTCCATCAAACTTTTTTTCAGACTTTCAGTAACTTGATCACTGCCCTTCGCTGTTTGATAATCCTGTAAACGCTTTAAGAAGAACAAAATGAGTCCACCGTGAAAACGGCTGATAATCGACGAAGCCATCTTCTTGAGATTTTCTAAAATCAAAGCATTGCCTAAAGAAGTCGCATCTGAACTTTCAGAAAGTGTCGTAAAAAATTGAACGAGCAGATTAAATTCGACATGATTTTGATCGTAAGTTTCAATTTCATTTTTTAACGCCTCAATTTCGGCTTCTTGAAATCTCATGATGCGCTCAGCTCGATCATTAATAGAGGCGTCCGAAAGTTGCTGCTTTAAATGAGTGAGCTTATCTTTAAGCAAATCTTCTTCAGCATCCATCTGACTAAAAACTAAGTCTCCCGAAGGCAACTCCCAATCCATATCCCGAGAATGCCACTCATCTTTTGAATTATTCCCCGTATTATTTAAGTCATCGTCGTCTTTATCGAGAAGGCCACCGGTCTCATTTTTAAGCTCGAGCCCCTCGGCCGCAGGATCCACTTCTTTAAGTTCAAGCAGTGAATTAAAAAGATAAACTCTCAAATGCGGATGCGGATTTTTCCAAAGTACAGATGCTAAATCTAAAAGAGAGCCTTCGGGCTTTTCGATCTCAATAAAATATTTTCGAATTCTTGTGCACCAATCTAAAACTTCTCGAGCTGAAATATTTTTAGAAATAAGCAAAGCTCGAATACCCTCGCAAAAAAGAGCGTAACTTAAAGTGGTTTCTGGTTGCTTCGAAATGAAAACGTTTTCACCTTGGCTTTGAACGGCCGTCATCAAAAATTCAAATTGCATCCAGTCGAGGTCGGCGTCTTTTCCCCTAAGATGCTGAGCTAAACTTTGATCAATAAGTTTGACGTGGGGCTCCATAGCTTGAACTCGCCCGCTATAGAGGGCGTAAAGGCGATAAATCTTTTCGATATCTCTATAGACCGACACCGCCGCCTTCAAGGAACTCATGTTATAATTATTAGGCTAGGCCGACTTTCTCACAAGTATTTAAGAAGATACTCCGAGAAGTCTTAAGGAGGTTAAGGGGAACCCCGGGGTCATGAGTCAAAAAGAAGATGAAATTCCTAAGAAACTAGACCGCTACGAACTGCATGAACGCATTGGCGCGGGCGGAATGGGACTTATTTACAAAGGTCTCGACACACGTCTCAAGCGACCTGTCGCCATCAAAATTATTTCGGATCGTGTTAAAGACCCTTCGGTTCGAAAAAATATTCAAGAAAGATTTTTTAATGAAGCACGAGCAGCGGGTGGATTGCCACATCCCAATCTCGTGCAAATCTATGATTTCGGTGAGATCGATCATATTTCATACATCATTATGGAATATATCGAGGGCGAGACTCTCGAGAATCTCATTAAATCAAAAGGTCCACTTAACCTGGAAGAACTTCTGCGAGTCACAAAAGAAGTAGCTTCGGGTTTAGCCTTCGCCCACAAAAAAGGAATTGTTCATCGAGATATCAAGCCCAGTAATATTATTATTGAAGCTCACTCCGGTGTTGCAAAAATTTTAGACTTCGGAATCGCTAAATTCGTTAACGAAGAAGAAATGAAACTGACTTCAACGGGAATGGTACTTGGAAGCACTCACTATCTTTCTCCCGAGCACATCGTTGGAAAAAATCTAGACGGGCGAAGTGATGTTTTTTGCTTAGGAACTCTTCTTTATGAAGCTTCGACCGGCACACTTCCCTTTCGAGGCGCAAACTCGAGTAGCATTTTATATAAAATAGTGCATTTCGATCCACAACCACCGGTCGAATTAAGACCTGATCTTCTTCCTCAGCTTTCAAACCTCATCATGAAGTGTTTGAAAAAAACTCCCGTAGAGAGATACCAAAAATGTGAAGAGATCGAAAAAGAAATTTCCCAAATTCAAATGGGGATTATTTCGGACCGAGGAAATTCACTCACAGGCGCTCAAAAAATTTCGGCTGGATTAAAATCTTATTTTGTTCGAGATTCTCAAATTCTTTCGACTCTTCAGTCGCAAAAGAAATTGACGTCGGAACAAGTTTCAAAACTTCGCGGCAAAGCGGCCGTTGAAACCATTTTAAGGGAAGAGCTCATTTCTGAAGACGAACTCGCAAAAGTTTTAAGTGAATGCTTATCACTACCCTGGATTCCTCGAGGCAGAATAAAATCTTTAAAAATTTCAGATCCGGCTTTTTCTATTTTGTCGCCGGAAACGATTAAAGATAAAAATATTTTGCCGTTCTTTCGAGATAACGAGAAAAAATCGATCAGTCTCATTATCGATGGATGCACTGACTTTCAAAAAGATCCCGAAATTGCAGATCTCAATGGAAAATTTCAACTCCATTTTTATGTTTGTGGCCAGCAGACACTTAAAAAACTTATCGATGCAAAGATAAGACAAAAACAGAACTCTTCAGCCACTTCTTCAATGACTTTGAGTCATATTGATACAGCTGAGCAATTAGCAGCTTTCGATCAAACAGAAAGACGAGTTTTGTTAATCGATAATCAACCTCATCACCATGAAGCTCTGGTTAAACTTTTTAAACGAAATGAAAATTCGCTGATTCTGGCCTCCAATCATCAAGAAGCCGCCGTAAAATTAAAACGAGAGAAATTCGATTATGTTTGGGCTTCTCGTACTTTGATCGGAGATGAACTTGAATTTGAGCTATCAGTTCTGCGACACAACCCCAGTTGTGAAATTCGTCTTTACGATCAGTTGAGTCTTGAGCTCTTTCAAGAGTCGATCACCTATAAAAAATATCGAGAATTTTTTAATCGTATCGTTCATATGTATTTAGGCCAGGGCACTAAAGCTCAAAAAGATGCTGCCATTGAGTTCGCTTCTCTGGGAGCGAAAATTGCAAAAACTATTAGTGAAAGCATACGCTCTTTGGACGAAGTTTATTTTGCATGCCTCTTTTGGAAATGGGAAAAAATTACAGCAGGGCAAGGTAAATCTATTGATGTTTTTGACGGAGTTTGTCGCATTCGACATATCTTCGATGCCATCGGAGAAAGATTCGATGGTCGAGGCCCATTAGGACTTAAAGAATATCAAATTCCTTTAGGCAGTCGTATTTTAACGGCACTTCTTCCACTTGATGCGCTTCATCCTACATTTGATCGCCCATGGACCGTTCAAGAAGTTACGGAACTTAAAAAGAAATACGATCAATATTCAGGCAAGCAACTCGATCCGCAATTAACGGCAGCTATTCTAGATATGCTTCAACCCACGGGCGGAAGTGCAAAGAAAACTAAAATTGTTATTGTGGATTCTGATTCTCAATATTCCGCAAGACTTGCAGCTCAGTTAAAAGGAATTTCAGCCGATGCCAAAGTTTATTCCGATGGTGTTTCAGCATTAGCAGGAATTAAAAAAGATAAACCTGATCTCGTTATTTCAGAAATTATGGTTTCAAAATTAGATGGATTCTCACTCTGCGCTCGACTCCGCGCCGATGAACTCTTAAGCAAAATTCCTGTCGTTTTTCTTTCAGAATCTAATGCCCCTGAGCATTCCACCAAAGCCATTCAACTCGGTGCCGAAGATTTTCTTTCCAAAACCTCCGAGCCCCAATTTATTTTAGCCAAGCTTGAACGAATGCTCAAAAAAGTTGGGTAAGCAATTTACCGTACACGTTTACGGTAAACTTTCAGTGATTCCATAATTATGAAAAAGAAGAAAAGGAGTCCTTTAAAAACTCCTTTTCTTCTTTTTCATATCCAGCTCAGATGATTTTAAAAAAACAAAAAGGAAAAAGATATTGAAGGTCTTTTTCTTTTTTGTTTTTTATTAATTACCGGCGCGTTTTTTCGAAATAAACGAGCTCATCAGAGCGAGCCCAGCCCAGAAGCAGTCGGATTTGGCGCTCCGTGAGCTCGGCAGAAGGATGCTCGAGAAGCTCAGCTTGCTTTTTGAGATTACGATTTTCTTCTTCGATTAAACTAATGCGTTCTCGAGTGAGTTCAATTTGAGAATGAAATTTTTGACGATCTAATAATCCATGATGAGAATAAATAGCCGCCAAGATCACTCCCGCAACCACAAAAATAGAGAGTAAAACCGAAGATCTAAAAATCATTAGCGATAGATTTCAAGAAAGGATTCGAGAGCGCGAACGCTTTCTCCCTTGAGATTTTGAAACATGATGCCAAGTCCATGAATATCGCCTTCGACTTCTTGACGAACAATCACTCCATCACAAGCAAAAGGCTCATTCTGTCCGAGCAAATTAAATTTTAACTGGATCACTGAATAAAGTGGAAAAGTAAGATTCGTTCGAAGAAAAATTCCCGTCTCACTGAGAGTAGTACTCCAAGCTTGTTGAGGCTTATCAAAGGCTTTGAAATCTACTTTTTGCTGAAACCAAATGCGCTTTGCAGCTCTCGCCTCTTTCATTTCTTTAGGAGGGTTATCAAGCAGCGCTCGCACACGAATCACCACTTCTTCTGCAGGTGTACTTTCGCTGACATAGCCTTCCGATCCTTGATTTTTTAATTTTAATAAGTCATCTCGATTAAACGAATCTTTGATCAAAGATAAAATTGTGGCAGAAGTTTTTGCTTTCAATTTCGGAATTTCAGAAACCCAATGAGCCTGACGCGCGTCGAGTAAAATACAATCTGCTTCAGACTTAAGAGCTTCATCGACACTGTTATGCGATTTAAAATCGATACCACATTCTTTAAAAGCTGAAGCCCAAGATGCTGTGCCCGCTCCAACACCCATTACTTTTTTTAACGTAGGCATTCATCTATTATCCTCTCATTTCGCCCATTTAGCCAAGCCCACCCTGCTATCTAAGCAAGAAATCCTGACGTGGAGCAGCATTCAGCGCCCGTCTTCGCGCGTCAATTTTCTACTTCAGTTATAATTTAGAGAGGGGTTTCCATCTTTTGAATGCATTGCTGACATCGCTAGAATTAGCGCCGGAACTCACTTTGGAGGATTTGAGGGATATAAAAATTCCTCTCGATCTTCTGCCGATGATTCCGATTGAATTCTGCAGAAAAAATAAAATTCTACCTCTGCGCTTAGAATCTCAATCCGGAATTCTTTCATTTGTTTTTGTCGATGCAAACTCAGGAGCAGAACTCGAAAACATTCGTGCAAAAAATGGATGGACTCGCCTTTCGGCTTTTCGAATCTCCGATCACGCTTTTCAAACTTTACTCAACCAAGTTGAAAAAGCTCGTAGCGAAGTGACGGGAGCAGAAACTGCAGCGCAAGGCTGGATGGTAGCACTGATTGAATCGGACGACGATCTTCAAGCATCGATGAAAGCGCTTTTAAAATCGCAAGGCTACCAAGTTTTGCATTTTAAAACTGAAAATGAATTTAAGATTCATCTTAAAGAAATTGCAGAGCGATTTAAAGATGAAGAAGATTTACTTAATATTGCTGAAACTCAGAAACTTGTTCCCTACCAAGCCATTCTTGTTCGTGAAAAAAATCTAAAAACACCTAAAACTTTTTGTGAAACCGTCTGGGCTCATTTGAGTCATATGAGGATTTCGATTTTAGAAGATCGATGGCTACATCGGATTTTAGAAAGATCCCAAACAAGTTCAAAATCCTCAACAGATGATTTTGAATTTCATCTTCGACACGAAGATTTTTATCACGCTGCACTTGAATGCCTAAAGCAGGGCAATCTTTTTCAAGCCGTTGAGCTCCTCGAACAAGTGAGCCCTGAAAATCTTTACTTTATTAAATCTAAAATTATTCTTGGCAAAGCTTTCTTGAAAAAGAAAAATTATAACAAAGCGAGTATTCATTTTCAGAAAGCTTTTGATCATTGGTGTGAAGATCCAGATGCGATTGTCGATGAAACTGTTTTAAAGCTTCTCTACCATTTGGCGTACACTTTTGAAAAATTAAATCGCTTTGAGGATTCGCTTAAACTTTACGAGCGAGTTGCAGGAGAGAATCCACTCTTCAAAGAAGTCGGTGCTCGCATGGCTCGGGTTAAAGAGTTACAGAGAAAAGCAAATTCTGCGAACGAAAAGAAAATGGGACTGCCCGCTTTCAGCAAAAGCTCGCGAGAAAATTCTCGATACGAGAAAATTGAAGAGATCGGCCGAGGTGGGATGGGAATTGTTCATCGCGCTCGCGATCGAGTTCTTGGGCGAGAAGTGGCTTTAAAAATTCTCAATTCACACTTTAAGCATGATGAAAAAATCGTCGAAACTTTTTTACGTGAAGCCAAATCCTTAGCGTCTTTGAATCACTTGCACATCGTCACTATTTTCGATGCGGGAATTGAAGAAGGTAACTACTATATCTCGATGGAATTCATCGAAGGAAAAACCGTTCGCGATCTTCTTAAAAAGAAAGGTCACTTTAGAATTCCAACAACACTTGCTCTTTCGCGACAAGTTTTGAAGGCCTTAGCTTATGCGCATTCGAAGCGAGTGATTCATCGTGATATTACAACGAACAATATGATGCTCACCGAAACCAAGATTATCAAACTCATGGATTTCGGTTTAGCTCGCGTGGTCAATCAACTTCATTCGGAACAATCGATTATCGGTGGAACTCCTTACTTCATGTCACCTGAACAAGTCGAAGGCGCGCCGATCGATCATCGAACCGATATTTATTCTTTTGGTGTCTGTCTTTTTGAAATGCTCTCGGGGCAAGTTCCCTTCCCGATGGAAAATCCTGGCTATCATCATTTACACACCACAGCTCCCGATGTGCGAACGATCAAACCCGATTTGAATGAAGGTTTGGCAAAAATTATTGCCAAATGTTTAGAGAAAAAACCAGACGATCGTTTTCAATCGGCGGATGAAATATTTGAGGCTCTCAAAAAGATCCCCGAAGATTCTGAGCCCACACTTTTAGTAACGCCGAAGAAAGGAAAGAAGAAATAATGCTCTTTCCTAAGTTTCAAGGCTTCGTTCGCACTTTTGTTTTTATTTGTGTCGGCGTTTTTATTTTGCAGCAGTTTGCACTGAGAGGCCCCTTTGGAGGTCAAGTTTACGCTCTCGAGCTCACTCGATTTTTTGGACTCGTTCCTGAACTTTTCTTTCAAGGAATGATTTATCAGCCTTTCACGTGGATTTTTCTTCATGGAAATTTTAGCCATTTGCTTTTTAATATGTTCGCCTTTTGGATGTTCGGAAGTTTGCTCGAAGAAACTTGGGGCACCCGCCGCTTCATTCGCTTTGTCGTGGTTACAGGTTATCTAACGGGAGTCGTTGTATGCCTCTGGGGACTTTTAGATCCCATCACGTTTTCTCTTCCTACGATTGGAGCTTCAGGAGTTATTTTTGCAATCTTGATGGCAATTAGCCGACTTTTCCCCGATCAAACAGTTCTTCTCTTTTTTGTTTTCCCGATCAAAATGCGTTACTTCGCCTATCTCATGATCGCGATTGAATTTTTTGCTCTTTACGATTCGAATCATCATGGCATCAGCAATATCGCCCATCTTTCAGGCGCTTTTGTCGGATATTTTTACGTTTCGATTCAAAAAAATTCTCGCGGGGGACGTGGTAGCGATCAAGACGGTGGATGGTTTAAAAATTTTAGAGATCGTTTACATCAACGACGGATGCGAAAAAAGCTTCGAGTGATCTACGTCGATCAATCTAAGCGAGTACATTAATGGGGTGGGTATTATGAGTTCTCAATTACAACTAAAAGCTCAGCGCAAAAATTCTTTCGAAGAAATCAAACGTCTGATTGCTTCGAAATACCCCATCGTCTGGATCGAAAGCTGGGAAGAGGAGCGAGTCGAAGCAGCTCTTAAAAAAGTAGCCGCTTCAGGCTTCAGCCAACCTCTTCAATTTCAAGTTTGGAGCGAGACTCGAGGTTTCGGAAATGGCGAAAAAATAGATGTGGT
Source organism: Deltaproteobacteria bacterium (assembly GCA_017302715.1). GTDB lineage: Bacteria > Bdellovibrionota > UBA2394 > UBA2394 > UBA2394 > JAFLCD01. The sequence goes on along the minus strand of JAFLCD010000004.1, from coordinate 156,830 downwards.
TTCGGCTCTTGAACAATTTATTTCGCAATCAGGCTCGGGACTTTTTCTTATCAAAGACTTTTCATGGAAACTTGCCCCAGAATCTTTGCTTAAAAGAATGTTGAAAGATGTTTTTCAACTGACAAAATCGAGTTTCAAAACTCTTTTTCTCTGTTCATCTATCGCCGAGATTCCAGACGATATGCTTAAGGATATCGTCTCTATTGATTTTTCTCTTCCCGATGAAATGGATTTAGGAACTATTTTTGAAAGCGTTTTAAAAGGTGCGCCTAAAGTTAAAGTAAGCTTAACCGAAGAACAGAAAGCGAAACTACTTAAAGGCGCTCTCGGACTCACCGGTGATGAAGCAAAATTTGCATTTCAGAAAATGCTCGTTGGAAAAACCGAGCTCAATGAAGATGCACTCGATATTATTTACGAAGAAAAAGCTCGTATCGTTAAACGTGACGGACTTTTAGAATTTGTTCCCACTAAATATAATCTTGAAGACATCGGCGGCCTTGAAAATTTAAAAGATTGGCTCAAAGATCGTGCGACTTTCTTTTCTAAAGAAGCTCAGTCTGCAGGCCTTCGAATGCCTAAGGGTGTTTTGATGACAGGTGTTAGCGGTTGCGGAAAATCTTTAAGTACTCAAGCGATCGCTGCGGCGTGGGGGCTTCCACTTTACAGACTCGATATGAATCGACTCTACGGCGGCGCTTTAGGAACGGCAGAAGAATGTTTTCGAAGAGCGATTATTCAAATTGAATCGGTTTCCCCAGCCATTCTTTGGCTAGAAGAAATCGAAAAAGGTGTTGCCGGTTATGAGCAAGGCGACAAAGGAGTGACTGCAAGAATCTTCTCATCCTTCTTAACTTGGCTCCAGGAACATACGACTCCCGTTTTTGTAGCAGCCACGGCAAATGAAATTAATAAATTGCCTCCGGAGCTTTTAAGAAAAGGTCGGTTCGATGAAATTTTCTTCGTCGATCTTCCTACGGAAGCCGAACGAGGCCCCATCTTTAAAGTTCACTTAGAAAAGAGAAAGATCGATCTCGCAGGATTTAATTTAATTGAGCTCGCCAAAGCGACGAATAATTTTAATGGAGCTGAAATTGAGCAGTCTGTCGTTTCGGGTTTGGTTCTCGCGTTTAAAGATAAACAAAGACCACTTTCACAAGATGATATTTTTAAAGCCGTCGGCCGAATGGTTCCTTTAGCAACTACGATGGCTGAGCAAATCAAAGAGATTAAACGTTGGGCAGATACTCGCGCGGTTAAAGCTTCAAAATAAGACAACAGCACGTTAGACTAAGGAATGTTCTTTTCTTTGGATTGGCATCCCTTTGAAATTCGTCGTCGCTTGCAGATTTTTGTTTCTGCGTTGATTGAAGACTCCGATTTTCGATATCCCGAAGTTCGCCACCGCCAAGTTTTAGAGATGAATTCTTTGCTCGAAAATTTTTCATCTCCCGTCTCTACTCAGTTTTTAAAGGACCTTGAATCTTCGATTAAAAAAATCTCTATTTTTGAATGGGCTCAAGTTTTTGAATGGAATGAACGAATTCAAAGTCTTAAAGTTTTGATTGCTCTCGATAGAATTCTAAAAAAAGAAAATCCACCGGAAGGAAATGAAAGAGTTTTCGAAAAAATTCGAGAGCGATTGCGACATATCGCAAAACTGATGAAAGAGAGAAATTTATCCAAGGATCCGTCTACACTTGAACTTATTTTATATCGCTGGAAAGTAGCTTCACTTCGAGATGAGGCTTACTATTTAATGAGCCGATGGCCCTCTTAATTCTCAGTCTACTTTTTTTTATTCTGCTCCACCGAGAAATTTTAGTTCTCGCAGTGGGATTTATTGGTCGAGTTAGCCTAGTGAAACCTGGTCCTTGGGATGTACGACTTTCTGCGCGCAACAAGATTAAATTGCAAATTTACACCATGAAAACTGCTCCCGTAGAATCAATTTCAATTCCTACCTTTTTTAAATCGAATGTTTTTGTATCCGAAAATCTTTGGAACGATTGGACAAATGAAGAAAAGGAATCCTATTTAGAGTGGATACATTCGGTACATCTAAGAAGCGCTACCGTTTTCAGATTTTTTGGGCCCTTTGATCCTCTTTCGGCAGATCGAGATGCGGCCCTTTCCGCTTCGTCCCCACTCGCTTTTGCAAACTGCATTGAGAAAGCCGCCAAGGCTCGAGCTCAAATGAAAATGAGCTTTTTAGGCAGTTGGCTGACCGGCTTAAGCCTCATAGGCCCGAGTATAGTGACGGATTGGCCCGATATTTCTTATCGACTTAAAAGGTTTGCAGCAGACCTTGAGAAGCTTCACAAAACCTGAAAAAGTAAATTCTTTATGAGTCCTTCAAAACCATCAAAAAAATCTTCGGAAAAGAAGCTTCCAGCGAAGCGAAATTTGCCCGTCAAAAAAGTAGAGATCGTTGAATCGCTTGAAAAAGCAGATTCCTCCACAAAGGGTGAGGCTCTTCAAACTTATCTATCGAATTTAAAAAAATATCCTTTATTAAGTCCTCAAAAAGAAGTCGAAGTTGCTAAGAAAATTTTTGACGAGCATGATCGAGAAGCTCAAAAAATTTTGATTCTCTCTAATTTGCGCCTCGTCGTAAAAATTGCTTACGAATATATGAGATCCGGATTTCATGTTCTCGATCTGATTCAAGAAGGAAATACCGGACTCTTACAAGCCGTTAAAGATTATGACCCCTATCGCGGCGTAAAATTTTCTTCATATGCGAGCTATTGGATCAAAGCTTATATCCGAAGTTTTATTTTAAAAAATTGGAGTTTAGTAAAGATTGGCACCACTCGGGCTCAACGAACTTTATTTTACAAACTTCAAAAAGAAAAAAATAAACTTGAAGCGATGGGCCTTCAACCTAAACCTAAATATTTGGCCGAAAAATTAAACGTCAAAGAAAATGAAGTCCTTGAAATGTCGCAGCGAATGAGCGGTCGCGATCTTTCTTTGAACGCTCCGCTAAGATCGGATGAACCTGAAGGCGACTCTATGCTTCATCTAGTTAAAGATTCTGAAGCGGGAGCAGATGAGCAGCTTGCCAAACAAGAAATTGCAGAAGAATTTACGCTTCGATTAAATTCGTTCGAAAGAACTTTGTCCGGAAAAGAATTAATCGTATTTCGAGAAAGATTGAGAGCCGAAGAACCTAGAACACTTCAAGAAATCGGCGATCAATACCACATCACTCGGGAACGAGTGCGCCAGATCGAAGCTCGCGTGATGGAAAAATTAAAAGCTTATATCAAAGAGAATGCTAAATTTTCAGAAGCGATCATTGACTTAAATCCGCCAAAGTAAAAAGCATATTTTGTAATTTTATCTTTAGTCTATCGATCAACTTCATTTTCTTTCGAGTATCTAAAGAAGGCTGGCGACCAAAAGCGATATCTTCTGGAGAAATACTTTCGGTGACATTTGTCTCTTCTCGGATTTGCAAAAAACTTTCGCGATCGGCAGATCCCATTCGAGAATCTGATAATAATCGAAAATGAGCTGAACCCGTCAAAAATGAAAAGAGTTTAAAAATTTGATCGATAAAAAATTTCTCGTGCTCTTCAGAAGCTTGTCTGACCACGACCGTTTGACGAGGTTGGCCAAAAGTTCCTTCGTAAAAAGTTAAAGGCACACCAAACTTAATAACGATTTCATAAAGTTTATTTTGTTTTCGAATGGCTAAAATTCCATTGGATCCAGTCATTCGACATCCCGCTAAGATTGCCCAAAGTGGAGTATCATTGAGATCCACGGCCGAAGATTTGGGCTGCCAAGGCTTAACTATTTTAAACAGAGGCCCAAGCGGTGAAGGCGAGACATCAAATAAATCATGAATGGATCGAACAAGATCTCGATAACCAATGAGTGGAGCTTTTGGATTTTGAATATGAAGTTCAGCAAATTCAAAATCTCCGTCTTCCCAAGTCATGGCCTGAATAAGAGAAGAAATTTTTTGATGAGCAAAAAGTTCATCCATTTCTTTCATTCCAATTCCGTAAAGTTCTTGAACAAAATCACCGATACGCTTGTTTGAAGTTTCATTTCGCTTAAGCGCATCTCTTTGAAGTTTCAAGCAGGTCTGTAAATCCTCTTCACTTAACCAACCTTTTTCGATCATCAGATGGCCAAGCAACTCAGGCACCAAATTGGATTGAATGCGAATCACTTCGCCTTTAAAAAACCAAATTTTCTTACGTTTCTCGCGATGAGAAATACTTAAATGACCCGTAAAACTTTGTTTATGAAGCTGCTCAAAAATCATTCGCGCGGGGATTTCGTTTAAATGCCCTGTATTTGGATATCGCGAATTCTTTTCATAGTTTTCGGCTACGGCTTGCGTAGTTTGAATATTTTCTGTGTCGGCTACTGAACGCATGAGCTTCCTCCAAATTGGCCTAACTACTTAAAACTACTCACCTTTTAACGCAGACCTCATTTCTACCACCCTTGAGATTCAAAAAAATCTGCTGTCTTATAAATAGATAAAGCACGAACTATGCCAAGGCGGGTTTGGACAAAAATTGTCTGTTTTTAAAGCTTAAAGTCGTTAAACTATTGAACATGACAAGTTTAAGACGAGCAAAAATTTCGGTTATCGGTGCAGGAAATGTTGGAGCAACCGCCGCTCACCTTTGCGCCTTAAAAGAACTTGGCGATGTAGTGTTAGTCGATATTGCTGAAGGCATTCCGCAAGGCAAAGCTCTCGATATGTACGAGTCGACTCCGGTCGAAGCCGCTTCGCATTCGGTGATCGGAACAAATTCTTACGAGCCAACCAAAGATTCAGACGTGGTGATTATCACCGCAGGAATTCCTCGCAAACCCGGAATGAGTCGCGACGATTTATTAAAAACAAATGCAGGCATTGTTAAATCTGTGACTGAACAAGTCGCAAAATTTTCACCGAACTCTATTTTGATTATTGTCAGCAATCCTCTCGATGCGATGTGCTTAGTTGCAAAAAAAGCTTCAAACTTTCCCGCTCATCGCGTGATGGGGATGGCGGGAGTTTTAGACACCGCACGGTACAGAACATTTTTAGCTATGGAAATCGGATGTTCACCTGATGATATTCACGCTCTCTTACTTGGCGGCCACGGTGACACGATGGTTCCACTCACTCGCTACACCACTGTTCAGGGTGTTCCAGTTGCAGACTTCGTCGCAGCAGATAAACTTGCGAAAATTGTTCAGCGCGCAAAAGATGGTGGAATCGAAATCGTCAATTTCTTAAAAACAGGATCGGCTTACTACGCTCCTGCGGCATCGGCGGTTGAAATGGCTGAAGCCATTATCAAAGATCAGAAAAAAATTCGCCCTGTATGCTCTTACTTACAAGGTGAATACGGATTCAAAGATGTTTATCTTGGAGTTCCTGTTTTACTTGGCGCCAAAGGCATCGAAAAAATTATCGAAATCAAATTGAACGACGAAGAAAAAGCTATGCTTCAAAAATCTAAAGAAGCCGTCGATTCACTGATTAAGATTTTATAATTTTTACGGATCGACGTTGTGTGAGCAGGCCAAGGCTCCACCTTTACCTGTGCATTGGTATCGATTTGTCAGAACGCATTTATAGGGGCCAGCTGGCATCGTTGCACTCTTCGTTGAATTGATCTTTGATTCGTCTATTGATACAGGTCCTGAACCTCTTTGTTGAGTGGTGCCTGACTTCCAGCCACAGTTGGAACTATAATGTTGGGTGCAAAGATTCCCGGTTGAATCAGAACAAATAGCCGTTGTACTTTCGCAGTAGCAGTTAACGCCTGAACCGGCATTTTGATTCGGAGTTTCGACTTTCTTCGTCGCGGCTTCAGTGCCAAACCCAAAAACACCCATAGATGCCAAAGTGATTAAGCTTAAAAAATAAATTTTCATGAATTTCCCCCTCGAAAACAGAATTGATAGATTATCGTAACATTCGAAGAAGAGCTCAACAAGACGCGGTGAATCATCAAAACATATGACCTTTAAACTCTCAGAAGTAAGAAACCTTTGCGCACCGACCTGAATCTCTAATCTAAATATTTGATTTACCGCATTAAAATGTTCTCAAACAACGGCATAACTTTTGCAATAGTTTGAAAGTCGGTGGGTCTAAAAGCTTTTAAATATTTCTTTTTATTTTTCTTATTTGCATCGGCAATCGAATCGACATTTGCCGACAAGCACTCCTGCCAAGGAACTTCTGGAAAATTGGGACGTTTTCGAGACGGCGATGACCCTGCGGATTGGGATTATGGCCCCGAAAATGCAAGTGCGAGAGGGCGCGGCCACCTCTCCCCTCAAGAAGAAGCTAAAATTTTAGCTATTCGGCTCGGAGGCAGAGGAGCCGATGCGCTTCGAAGATACGGTGGCATCACAGAAAATATGACCACCCAGCAAGCCAAAGAAATTTTAAAGGATCTGCGACAGATCGAAAGAATGGAAGGCGATGCAGGAGAAAATCTACGCGACGCCTTTCCTGCCTTTTTTCAACTTTTGCCTCACGAAAGACTTTCAACCGGTGCCGTCATTAATCTGGGACGAACCTTTGAGCAGATTGAGAGAAATTCGAATTCATCATCCAAGCGTATTCGAATTTTTCCGGATTCTTCTGTCATCATTGTCAAAAATCGAGATGGAACCATGAAGCCCATCTCTCAACGTGTAGAAGCACTGTTTTCCACTTTTCAAAATGAATGGAAAGAACAAGCCGGCCTTGAACTCACTCCTACAACAGGAAAAGAAATGGGCTATCCAGTAGCGGGTACACTCGAACGAGATTTGTTGCCCGTACATATCTCGGATGTTTTTAAATTTCCGCTGAACGAATCTCACTTAAAAGATCTAAGCGAGATTGATATGGCATTTACTTCTTTAGGAGTAGGTCGATCTAAGAACGATTCTTCAACCAGCACCACATCCGATTCACATTTTTTAACAGAAGTTCTATTTGCTTCTCAGAAAAGATCTCCTACCGATTCATCTCAAAACGCTATTTTTATTAAAGATCTCAATTCTTTTGGCCCACTTGCACGACTAGCTTCAAAAGAGCGAGTTTTTAAGTCAGAAAAAGTTAAATTCGATATTGAAAATATTCCGGAGGATCAAGTGCCAAAGCAAGAGGGCTTCACTATCAAAGGAGTTAAAATGACAATGACTCATCCATTCGTTTCAACGGTTGAGGTCTATCATACCTACCCACTGACACCGTAAATCTTAATTTTTTCGCCATAGTAAAACGTAGACAGGATATTTTCTCTTCATCCACGGATTAGCGAAAAAGTTTTCTGAAAAAACGATTTCTCCACCACCTAGCTTCTGCAACAACTCGAGCGAATCTGTATATTCCTGCTGACCCTGATGAAAAAATAAAATTTGAGCTGCTTGCGTGATGGCTTTTCTATAAAAAGCTTCGGGCGAAAAACTCTGCGGAAGTAATCCAAATTTTGAATGCAGATCTTCATAAAGAAACGGAAAGAAGCAGGTAATCAAATCGTAATTTTGATTAAATTTCTCATCCAGCCAATCGCCTTCCTGAAATCTCACTGCCGAATTGGAATAAAAAGATGAAGCGAGTGCAGCGTAATACTGAGCATAATCTCCCCGCGTATAAAAATCTCGATACACTCGATGCGGATCAATCTCTAAGCCCGTTAAATAAAAATTCTCATAAATCTCATTTAAAAATTTGGCCAGAGCCGCAGCGTAAACAAAGTTTTTAGATCCTAAGTCTAAAATTTTGGCTGGCCTATCTTGAGAAAAAAATCTTGGAATCAAAGGAACTCTTTCTAAAATCCAAGCATAAAAAAGAGCCTGGCGTAAATTTTCTTCCTTCATTCTTGATGCGAGCTCTTGAGGCAAAAGATCTTGAGACACGAATCGACTCGATTTTTCTTGGTAAGGAGACCTTCTGAGCGCAGGCAGTTGAGATCGAAACCTATAGAAAAATTCGTTGCTAAGCCGACGAAAATTCGTCGAAATAAAATCGAACAATGAAAAAACCCCTCCTGATCGTAACGATCGTTTTAATTTTAGCAGCTTTACTCACCTATGAAATGTTGAAACTGGCACAAATTCAATGTTCTCTCTGCCTTACTTTCAACGGAAAGCGCCAATGTTCTAAAGCACTTGGCCCTACGGCCGATGCCGCGACTGAAGAAGCCCATCGAAACGCCTGCGCTCTTTTGACGTCTGGCGTCACCGAAGTGGTCGCTTGCAACCGCGTGGAATCCGAAGAACTCAGTTGCTCGCATCCTTAAATCGGTCTAAATTTTTCGGACTAATGGAGTCGGCAAATTCAGAAAATTCGAACACTTCAGATTCTCCTTTGGAGCAAAATACAACTCCTCAAATCGAGCCCGCTCTCGATGACAATGAGACCCCCACAATCGAATCGCAAACCAAAGATGCACCTAAAGTCTCCGGACAAAAAAAATGGACGCGCGAAGACGCCATTGAATTTTATAATATAGATAATTGGGGCTCTTCTTATTTTTCAGTGAACGAAAAAGGAAATGTCATCATGCTTCCGCGGGGCGAAAACGGACCTCGCATCGAAATTTTGGACGTCATCGAAGATATGCAGAAGCAGAACATTCAGCTTCCTTGCATTATTCGTTTTCAAGATATTTTGAGAGACCGAGTTCAACGTCTCAACGAAACTTTCAAAAAAGTGATGACTGAACTTCGTTATAACGGAGTCTATCGCGGAGTTTATCCTGTAAAAGTAAATCAACTTCGCGAAGTTATCGAAGAAATCGTCGATGCAGGTCAACCTTATCACTACGGTCTTGAAGCAGGCAGTAAAGCCGAACTTCAAATTGTTCTCGCCTACAATACCGATCCTGAAGCCATCACCATTTGCAACGGCTACAAAGATTCTGAGTTTATTCGTTTAGCTTTGCTCGGCCGTCAACTCGAGCGAAAAGTTTTTATCGTGATCGAGCAGTTCTCTGAGCTAGCTTCGACCATCAAGATTGCTAAAGAAGTGGGCGTCATGCCTCTTTTAGGATTTCGTGGAAAACTTAATTCGCGCGGATCTGGAAAATGGGAAGAGAGCGGCGGCGAAGCTGCAAAGTTTGGTTTAAGTACCACCGAAATTTTAGAGGGCATCGAAGTTTTGCGAGAAGCCGGAATGCTCGACTGCTTACAACTTTTGCATTTTCATATCGGTAGTCAGATTACTGAAATTCGTACGATCAAAGAAGCCATTGTCGAAGGCACTCGGCTTTACACGAGCATCCGAAAAAAAGGCGCTCCTCTTCAATATATGGATATCGGCGGTGGACTTGGAGTCGACTACGACGGATCCCAATCGAGTTCCGATTACTCCATGAATTATTCGCTCGAAGAATATATTTCGAACGCCATCTATAATATTCAGCAAATTTGCGATGAAGAGAATGAACCTCATCCTAATCTCGTGAGTGAATCGGGTCGCGCTATTACCGCTCACCATTCGTGTTTAGTGATGAATGTCATTGGATCAATCGCTGCATTTCCAAAGAAATCTCCTCAAGTGACTTCCGTTTTAGAAGGTTCGGAAATCGTAAAAGAAGTTAAAGAAATTTTAGCTAATTTAAGTCCCAAAAATGCTCTTGAATCTTATCACGACGCCACAGGAAAACTTGAAGAAGCCATTAACCGCTTTAAGCTTGGAATGCTTTCTCTCGAAGAAAGAGGCTTTGTCGAAGAATCTGTTAAAGATATTCGCCGATGGATTTTACAAAACCGAAAACGCTTAAAACGTTTATCAGATGAACTCGAAGATATCATTGAAAAGACAGCGACTCAGTATTTAGTTAATTTTTCGGTATTTCAATCGGCGCCTGATCACTGGGCCTTCGATCAACTTTTTCCGATCGTTCCATTGCATCGAATGCTCGAAATGCCTCGGCGCTCTTGTTCGCTCGCCGATATCACTTGCGATAGCGACGGAGTCATCGATCGATTTATTGCAAGACGAAAAGATTTTGATTCGAATCTTTGGCTCCATCAGTTAAATGGCAAACCCTATTATTTGGGAATGTTTTTAACCGGTGCCTACCAAGACATCATGGGCGATTTGCATAATTTATTCGGTCGAGTAAATGAAGTTCACGTTTTTTGCGACGACGATGATCCCGAAGATTTTTATATTCAAGAAGTCATTATGGGTGACACGATCGCATCCGTGATTGAAGAAAATCAATTCGCTCCTTTTGAACTCGCCAAATTCATCAAGACTGCCGTCGAAGAAAAAGTAAAATCCGGCAAAATCAAACCCCGCGATGGCGTTCAACTCGTCGATTTCTATGAACGAGTCATGCAGGGTTATACGTATTTAAGAAATTAATCTGGAATTTCAACAGGCTTACCAACTCTCCAAGAGTTCTCAGCTGTCTTTGTCAGCGAAAGGCGAATATGTCCAAATTTTCTTCGGATAATCTTTACCTTGAAGTCGAAACCTAAATAACCATGCACTGTTGTAATCCCCGCTTCATGAGAACCTCTGACGACCATTCCCTTTTTGATCGCACGAAGCCATTGAAGTGGATACGAATCTTTATGCAAAAATTCTATAGCCTCAGGACTAAAGACAAAAGTTTGAATGCCTAAAGATTCCAATGGAAAATGAACAGAATAAGGAACTTCAGATTGAAGATTTTCAATCTTTAAGTCTTCATTCAAAAAATTTTCTATCGTATTTTTTGGAATCGCATCAAGAGGCTGAGTCAAATCGACAGCTTCTTCATACTTTTTAGCTCGCTCTCGCTTAACAAAAAACTTCTCTGCATCATTTTTTAAAGTAGTAAAGAAAATGCTTTCTTCCAGATTTCCATTTTTGAGTTGGCCAAATCTCGATCTCAATCGACCAATCAAATAAGATAAAAAATGATAATCTTGTAATTCTGAATCTTCTTTCACCCACTCCAAAAAACCAGAAATGAAAGATTTTCTATCTCGAAAGTCATCTAAAAGTTCATTGATATCTTTTTCTAAAGCGCCTCGAATCTCTTCGCTCACCTCTCCTTTTTTAATTTTAAAAAGATCAGCTTCTGGCAGTGGGACGCGAGCTTCAACTTGAGGACGTGGTTTAAAATTAAAAACGAAATCCGAAGGCACCAGTACTTCTGTTACTTCTTTAGGCGCAATAGCTGCCAAAGTAACTTCATCTAAAAAATGAAGTTCTAAAGATTCAATTTTGTTATCTTTGATCCACACCGAAACCTGATGCCGAGGATGAATAAAAAGATAATCTCCATATTTAGCTGTACGTTTAGGCCGAACAATCGGATGAGCATTTTCAGCTCTGCCTAAAATCAAGGCTCGAAAAAAAGGAACGGCAAAAAGATAAAAGGGCTCTCGATCGAACAGAGGCTCTAAGCCATTTTCGCTATTCTGAATATCTCTAAGAATTTCTTCTGGAGTAAAAGGTAACTCTGAAACGAGCTTCACAGGGTCCAACTTCATTTGTGTTCTTTGCTGAATATTTTTACCGTTCGTCATCAGCGCTTTTTGAGCGCGCGCTATTAGGTTTTGAAAAGCTTCTTCTCGATCTTTATTTCCAAGCAGATAACTAGAAAAGGCATTAAGCCCTGCTTCAAACAGTGGATTACTTTTCCAATCAGCTATATCTAAGAGCCCTAAAAAGCGTTTTCTAAAATTCTCATCATTTGAAGATTTGTCACTCATTCTTTGAAACCAACCCGCAACTTTTCCAAGCTCAAAGACGTCGACATTCGTCATCTGCACATCTATAAACTCTCTTAAACTTTTTTCTTGTTCAGCAGAAAGCTGCGCCATTTTTTCAATTTGAAAAAATTTCTCAGACTGAGGATCCATTTTTTCTGCTAAAGCCTCTGAAACTTTAGAACTCAAAGCGTCTGGAACAAACGGAATGAGTCTGGGATCGTAACTTCCCAATGCATAAAGACTTCGTGGTCCATTCGCGATTTGATTTTGCTCGTCAAATAAAGCGATTAATCGCTCTCGATAAGTCCGAAGAATGGATTCAGTCTCTCGATTAAAAGTTCCCAGAGACATTTTTAATCGAATAACCCGTGAGCCTTCAAGGTGTGCGAGTGGTGTATCGTATTTATTTCTCAAATTGAGAAGCGTGGCCGCTTGCCACTGACTCAGATAAAAAAACCGATCCTTAAAAGTTCCGTGAAAGACCTGTAATAGACCCTCAGCAAAGTCCCTTTCAATTAAAAAAGAAACTTGAGGGTCGGTCTGCAGTTTTGAGATGGCACTTAAAGCTTTAGAACAATAATCGATACGAGTAGCAGTGATAAGACGACCCAAAGTGGGCATCGAAGATGGTGCAAAACTAATGGAGGGAGTTTGAGCACTCGCATTAAAAATAAAAGAAACGAAAATAAAAAAGCCGATCGCACAAAACGCTGCCCTACGCGCCATAAGCTAAGATTTCTGCAAGATTTATGCCGGTAAATCAATCGTTCTTGGCAATAGCTTGAGGGGGTTCGGTCTTTCCGACAAAACCCACCAACACCACTAAGGTGACGATATAAGGGAACATTTGAATCCACTGCACGGGCAAGGTACTGCCATCCGGTAGCGGATAAGATTGCAAAACAATTTGAGCTGCATCAGCCAGACCAAATAAAATACAGGTCAAAATCACAGGGATAGGACGCCACCCTGCCAAAATCAAAGCCGCGAGCGCGATAAATCCACGGCCCGCGCTCATTCCACGAGAAAACTGACTGCCGTGCGCGATCGAGAGAAAAGCTCCGCCAAGGGCGGTGACCATACCTGCTAAAATGACAGCGATCAATCGAGTGCGTTTCACCGAGATCCCAAGACTTTTTGAAGCTTCGATATTTTCTCCACTTGAGCGCAGGTGATAACCGAATGGAACTTTATGCAGAAAAAACCAAATGAGTGGCGAGAGTGCAACGGCCACAAAAAATAAAAACCAAACCGAAAGTCTTTGATCGAGTTCCAAAGACGGGGTCGAACCCGTAACTCCAAAAAAAATCTTATTAAAAAGTGGAAGTGCCCCGACCACAAATAAATTAAGCGCTGTACCCATCACAATATGATCGGCTTTTGCATAAACGGTGAGCATCGCAAAAATAAGTCCGATCATAGCACCTGCGGCTAAAGCGCCGCTTAGTCCTATCCAAGGATTTCCAGATAGGTATGTAACAGCCGCCGCCGAAAAGGCTCCGACGAGCAAAAATCCTTCAAGAGCAATATTCGCTACGCCCGCTCTTTCACTGAGCAAACCTCCGAGAGCTGCAAACAAAAGTGGAGTCGATAAACGCAATCCCGAAAGTAAAAGATCTACAAAAGAAAAATGAAATTCGTTCATTTTGGATCTCCCTTTTTCTTTTTCAATTTATTTAAAAGTAGGGCGACTAAGCCTTCGCAACCAACCGCCGCAATAAAAATAGCCTGCATCACCGTCGCAAAGTCCCGAGTCATTCGATGAGTTTCGATTTCAAGCTCTCCGGCTCCGCGATAGAGCGCGCCAAAGAAAATAGCGGAGAAAATAATTCCGATCGGATTTCCTCTGCCTAAAAAAGCGACAGCGATTCCGATAAATCCGTAACCTTGAGAAAATCCATCGCGAAGCCGATGGGCGTTTCCTAAAATTTCATTCATCGCTACTCCGGATGCCATGGCTCCCCCAATCATCATCGAAAGGACAATGCATTTTTTAACTGAAAATCCAGCAACTTTCGAAGCTGAAGGATTTTGTCCCACCGCTCGCAGTTGAAATCCCAAATCTGTTTTTTCTAAAAAGAACCAACAAGACACCGCCGAAATAAGTGCCAAAATAAAAGAATAATTAAGAGGAGAATCTCCTAAATGCAAAAGTGGAATCCAGGTGCTCTCAGAAAAAATAATCGTCTCAGGTCGCTGACTGCCCGGATCTTTCCACGCGTAGAGAATTAAATAATTTGAAAGGCTCATCGCTACGAAGTTAAGCATGATGGTCGTGATAACTTCGTGAGATCCTCGATAAGCTTTAAAAATTCCTGGTAGAGCCGCAAATAAAGCTCCACCTAAAATAGCCGCTGCGATCGCTAAGAAAAATGAAAAAATTCCTGCACTCGGAAAATAAAAAGCCATGGCAGCGAGTGCAATCGCTGCAAAATAAAGTTGGCCTTCGGCTCCGATATTAAACAATCCCACTCGGTAAGGAATCGCCACGGCCAATCCTGTAAAAATAAAAGGAGTGGCATAAAAAAGAGTGTACCCAATCGCTTCGATCGATCCAAAACTGCCGGAAAAAAGAATGGAATAAACTTTGAAAGGATTCTCGTCGGCTAAAAGAGAGACGATTCCTCCAGCGGTAAGAGCCACCAAAACGGTAACCATAAAAGGAAGGCTGATGATTTTTTTCACAACTGATCTTCTTTCATACCATCGCCCTACCAATTTCGTATCTAAGGTCTGGACCTTGAACGGCAACATCCGAAAATTCAGCTGAAATTTCTCCGTTACGAATCACAAGCACTCGATCACTTAAACTTAAAATTTCATCGAGCTCCGAGGAAATCAGCAAAATGGCCATTCCCTCTTCCGCTCGCTTTAAAAGTTCATCGTGAATTCTTTCGATCGCACCGATATCCACTCCACGAGTCGGCTGAGCCGCGATCAAAAGCTTAGGTCTTCCAAAAAGTTCGCGCGCGACGATAACTTTTTGCTGATTGCCGCCTGAGAGTTCACGAGCCTTAGAAAAAGGAGACTTCGCCTTAATCTCAAAATCAGAAATAGATTTTTCAACAAGAGCCGTAACTTCTTTAAATGGAAGCAAAGTAGGAATATCAAAATGAACTCTCGATCCAAGATAAAAATTCTCAACTAAATTGAAATCTAAAATAAGCCCTTCATGGTGTCGGTCCTCAGGAATACATGCCATTCCCGCAGCTTTTCTTTTCTCCACGTTCCATTGATCGATCTTCATATTGAGAAATTGAATCGATGCGCCCTGAGAGTGAGAATGAACTTTCACTCCTGAAAGCATTTGCACAAGTTCATGCTGACCATTGCCTTCAATGCCAGCGATTCCCAAAATTTCGCCGGGATTAATTTGAAAACTTACAGATTTTAATTTTTTCACACCCGAAAGCGATTCCACTTTTAAAACCGGAGCTCCACTTAATTTTTTAACAGACTTCACTTTTCGCTCATCGAAAGCGCGAACTTCTCTTCCAACGAGCAAAGTGGCTAGCTCTTTCACATCCGTCGAAGAGGCTGCTAAACTTGAAACCGTTTTTCCGGCACGCATCACCGTCACTTGATCGGCGACTGCCATCACTTCGTTCAATTTGTGAGTAATAAGCAAAATAGTTTTTCCGCGAGCCTTCAGATCTCGAAGAGATTTTAAGAACTGATCCACTTCTTGAGGAGTAAGAACTCCAGTCGGCTCATCAAAAATTAAAATATCACTTTTGCGATAGAGAAGTTTTAAAATTTCTAATCGCTGTTGTTGCCCCACCGAAAGAAATTTTACAAGCGAGGAGCTTGGCAACTCAGTATGCGCCTCAAGCATTAAATTTTTTAAATCTTGAAGCGCAGATTTTTCGTCGACGATTCCATTTATTGTGGGCTCGGACCCTAAAATAAAATTTTCTAAAACCGTCATTCGCTCGACCAACATAAAATGTTGGTGAACCATTCCGATGCCCAGAGAAAGTGCATCGAGCGGAGATTCAAAGTGAACTGATTTTCCTCGTACTAAAAGTTGGCCTTCATCGGGAGCAATCATCCCATAGAGAATTTTCATGAGCGTAGATTTTCCAGCTCCGTTTTCTCCGATGATAGCGTGGATCTCTCCCTCTCGAATAGAAAGGTCTACACGATCGTTGGCAACGACATTGCCAAACCGCTTCGTAATCCCCTTCGCTTCTAAAATAAGAGAGCTCAAATGCTTAGCGCTTTATGAGGTAGTAATCCGTGACCGTGATTTTAGAATGAACAATATCCGTTTTTAATTTATCGAGTTCGGTTTTCATCCAATCATCGACAAGAGCTTTATTATGCTCATCCATTGCAAGATCGATGCCCGCATTTTGAAGTCCGAAATCTTGTCGACCCGTTTTAAATTTTCCTTCTTTCGCCGCTTTGATTGTGTCGAAAACAGCTACATCGACTCGCTTAAGCATGCTGGTCAAAACAAAACCGGGCTTCACCCAATTTTGATTGGAGTCGACGCCGATGGCATAAAAATTTTCGCCCGCTTTAGATTTAGTTCGCTCTTCAACGGCATCAAAAAGTCCTGCTCCACTCGCACCTGCCGCATGAAAAATGACATCCGCTTTTTGTCCCATTTGAGAGACGGCGAGTTCTTTTGCTTTAGTCGGATTGTTCCAAGCTTCTCCGGTGACGCCCACATAATTGACGATGACTTTGATATTATTTTTGACGTGCTTCGCACCTTCGCGATAACCGAGTTCAAATCTTCGGATCAAAGGAATATCCATTCCTCCAATAAATCCGATCACTCCCGATTTCGATTTCATCGCAGCTAACGCGCCTGCCAAATAACTTCCTTGGTGTTCTTTGAACATCAGCGAAGCTACGTTAGGAAGATCGACAACAGAATCGACGAGAGCAAAATGAGTATTTGGATTTGCCTCAGCCGCCTTTTTCAAAGCTTCTTGCTGCGTAAATCCAATCGCGATCACGAGATCATAACCTTTTTTCGCAAAGTTTTTTAAGGTGGGCTCAACTTGTGTGTCATCGTTTACTTCAACGTCGCGAAGTTCAATGCCGAGTTCTTTTTGAGCACGGCTCGCACCCAAAAACGCCGAAGCGTTAAAAGATTTATCGTCCTTGCCACCTTTATCGAGGACAAGGGCGACTCGAAACGGAGCGCCTGCCGCTTTATTTTCAGCAGTGGATTCAGTCGTCGAATCAGATTTTTTACAGGCAGAAAGCGCGACCAAAAGACCTAAAAAAGGGGCCAAAAATCGAAGTTTTTTCATAGGTCTGGTTTACTTGAAGCCGATACCCGACTCAATGGAATTTGGGCCCTGGCAGATGCCCAGAAGTTAACCAGAGCCAAACCAGACTTCCCTGTCCCAGGCTGTGCTCCCAAAAAACAATTTAAACTTTAAAAACTGCTTAAAACGCCTTTAACAGCTCATTCTGAAAGCCCTCATTTGGCCTAAAATTTGCAAAGAATTACCTCAATGCTGATTTCAGCTTCAATCATTAGAAGAGGACGCACCTATGAACTTTAAATTTTTATTACCTACGGCTCTGCTTTTTTCATCTGCTATCTCAGTTTATGCAGAAGAAGATTTAAAAATTACCGAATCTATAGATCCTGTTGTTACTTTCATTCATCGAGAAGGAGGAGATATCTATCTCGTTCGAAGTCAAATCAAAGAGCGAGGCCCCTTTGCTCCCTTTGGTGCCAATCACAAATCCCCTCAAGATTTAAAAAACTTAAGTTCAAGTAGTATTCAAATGCGTCCGATTCTTACGGCTCCTCAGTCCGGACATATCACACGAATTGTCGTGATGAAGTCCGATCAAGAATATATTGATAGAGGTATTTACAATATTGCAATGATTCAAAATAAAGAAAAAAAGTTTGAAAAACCTGACTTAAGCAAAGAAAACACGGGTCCGATTGCCCCTATTACTCATGCTCAGCAAGTCCCAGGAAGCGGCCGTGATTTAGCATGGGGTCTAGATTTAAGCAAAAGGTTGAAAGACGCCGGACCTGCTTTAGACTCGGAATCGATGAGTGGAAGCACTTCGATGAAATCTTGGAGAATTGAAAGAAAGAGAACTTTAGAGAGTCCAATCATTCGAACCGAAAGCGAAGAGTATAAAATTGAGTCTAAAGTTTTAGATTTTTCAAATGAAAAAATCGAAACATTATCCTACGAAGATTTTTTGAAAAAAATGAATGGGAATTACTATAACAAGCATTTTTTAATGAGAGGCTTAGGGCTCGAAGACGCAAAAGTGCAGGAGAAAATTTTAAGCTTCTCGACAGGAATTATTGATTTCGGAAATGCAAAGCCAGATTCAGAATGCGCGCAAAATTGCGATGTCTTTGGATTCCCGATTGGAGTTCCGCAATTAAATGCAGAGCAAGCCAAGCAAATCGGAGTAAATGCTATTAAGTCGGCAGATGCAATGACACCCATACCAACCGCCCTCTCCCATTTAGAAAATGAAAATTTGTTAAAACGCGAAGCAGTCGAATAATAAATTTTTTTTAATTCATCTCTAAGATTTCGGGCAGCGTGGCAATCTGCGCCAAAAAGGCTCGATGATTTCGATTTTTATGAGTGTATTTAAATTCGAGGCAGGGCGTCGCACGAGATTCATCCATAAAAGTATATTCATCGGGCCGAATCATATTTTCTTCAAGCTGACCGAGAATAGTCCAACGCGTTTTTCCGAAATTAGGTTCGAAAATGATGCGCTTTGTCTCAATCGTGGAGTCGTAAAAAAGATAACCTTCAAGATCCATTAAGAATCTTAAAGCGAGTACAACGATGATCACGCTAATGAGGGCCAAAATATAATGCCCAGAACCGATCACCATTCCAACCGCTGCCGTCACCCAGATGCTTGCCGCGGTTGTAAGTCCGGCGACATAACCCGATTCAGATTTTTGAATGATCGCTCCTGCTCCTAGAAAGCCAATTCCTGAAACGATTTGCGCAGCCACTCGCGCGGGATCTCCGTGATCACCCGAAAGCAAGATCGAAACTTTTACGTAAATCGAGGAACCTAAACAAATCAAAACAAGAGTTCGAACGCCGGCGGGCTTGCCTTTGCTCTCTCGCTCAAGGCCGATGATAACTCCGCAGACGACAGCGACGAGAGCCGATAAAATAAATCCCGTAAATTCATCCCAAGAAATCGTAAGCCCTGGCATTCGCCGAATTACCCCTTATCTTCATTATCATCCTCAAGCAGATGTCGGTAAAGGGTCTTAGGGTCAACGCCAAGTGCTTTTGCAGCTTTTGATTTGTTACCGCGGTGAATCAAAACAGCTTTCTTCACATAATTGCGAATAAACTCTTCTTTTGCGTCATGAAGTTTGGCCATCGAATCACTCACCTGATTTTTCGCAGAAAGAAATTTAAAATCTTCAGCTGAAAACTGATAATTGGTTTGATCGGCGTTCACCAGAGTGGTCGCTCGTTGAATGGCATGCTGAAGCTGACGGATATTTCCTGGCCAATCGTAATGCAAAAGTAAGGCAGCAGCGCCTTCTGAAAATCCTTTAATCGATCGACCGGTTTCGATGACAGCATTTTTTAAAAACTCTTGAGCTAGATCTAAAATATCTTCGGTGCGCTGACGCAATGGAAGTAACTGAAGTGCAATCGTATTAATTCGAAAATAAAGATCCTGTCTAAAAAATCCCTGAGAAACAGAATCTTCAAGTGGCTTGTGAGTCGCTGAAATCAAACGAAAATCGGATTCTTCTTCTACCGTGCTACCCAGGCGAGTGAATTTTTTATCTTGAAGTACTCGCAAAAGTTTTGCCTGCATCATCAGGGGCAGATCGCCGATTTCATCTAGAAAAAGCGTGCCTTTGTGCGCTCGGCGAATGAGTCCATCTCGATCGGCATTGGCACCGGTGAACGCGCCTTTTTTATATCCAAAAAGTTCCGCCTCCATCAAAGTTTCGGGAATGGCCGAACAATTGATCGCCACAAAAGGCCCTTGAGCTCGAGAACTCTTTTGATGGATATATTTTGCAAAAACTTCTTTGCCCGTGCCTGTCTCGCCTAAAAGCAAAACGGTGGAATCGGCGTTTGCAATTGTATCTGCTTGCTGCAAAATTTGTCGCATCGCTGGATTTTTACTAAGAATCGGAGCTTCGTTCATGGTCGCCGTTGATTTGGAGGGAGCTATCGACATTTTGGCATGAAGCAAAATAGCGGCTTGAGATGAAAATAAATTCAGAACCTCGAGCAATTCTTCGGCAAAGTATTGAGCCTGATTTTTATTCTCGAGATAAATCAAAGCGATAGGTTTTTTCTCAAAAAAAAGCGGCAATACAAGAAGTGATTTAATTTGCGCAGCGATTACCGACTTTGCTTCACGAAATTCAGGATGCACGCTGGCATCTTCGACGATGAGCGGACTCGCCATTTCAATCGCACGTCGAATGACACTCTCGCTAAAATGTTGATCGACACTTGGAATATCCGTTCGATCTTGTCGGCGAGCATAAGCCGTGTGAATTTGTCCTTTAGGAGTGATCAGAAAAAAATAACCGAGCTCGGCTTTCGCAGCTAAAATCGCATCGTCCATCAAATAACGACAAACTGATTCTAAACTTTCATCCGAAGCTCTTCGGCTCAGCGATAAAATGCGTTCATACCACTCAAGTCTTTGTTCAACAGAAATTTTAGAAGAAGTCGGCAATCTTACTCACCATTACCCGAGCCAAATATGTTTGCTCGGATAAATTCGGAGTTCATTCTCGTGATGGTTTTAAACGAGATTCCTTTAGGACAAACGGCAGAACATTCGGCCTCGTTTGTACACGATCCAAATTTTTCTTCATCCATTGCGGCGACCATGGCTTCCACTCGCTCGGCTCGCTCGACTTGGCCCTGAGGAAGAAGCGCCATCTGAGTGACTTTTGCACTAACGAAAAGCATGGCCGAAGCATTTTTACAGGCCGCAACGCAAGCGCCGCAACCGATACATGCAGCGGCATCGAATGCCGATTCAGCAATAGGTCTTGGAATGGGCAAAGTATTTCCGTCAGTTGCACTTCCAACAGTGGATGAAATATATCCGCCGGAGGCAATAATGCGATCAAACGCTGTTCGGTTCACCGCTAAATCTTTAATCACAGGAAAACTTTGAGCTCGCCAAGGTTCGACAGTCACTGTGTCGCCATCCTTAAAATTTCTCATATAGAGTTGGCAAACGGTTGTCTTAGGAACTCCGCCATGCGCGAGTCCGTTCACCATAAAACCGCAAGAACCGCAGATGCCCTCCCGGCAATCGTGATCAAAAGTAACGGGTTCTTCATTTTTTTTGCTGAGAGAATCGTTAAGAATGTCGAGCATCTCAAGAAACGACATATCCGAAACAACTCCATCGACATCGTAGTCGACGAATTTTCCGGATGTTTGAGAATTTTTTTGTCGCCAGATTTTTAAATGAAGACGCATCTTAATTTTTTCTCACTTATAATTTCTCTGAGTTAATTTTACATTCTCAAAACTTAAGGGTTCGGTATGGCGAGCCGGCTGTTGGTTCTCGCCTTGATATTCCCAAACAGCGACATGCGCAAATTTTTCGTCATTTCTCATCGGCTCATTTTCAGGAGTTTGAAATTCTTCTCTAAAATGACAACCGCAAGATTCTTCTCGCTTAAGTGCATCCAGCGCCATGACTTCTCCAAATTCTAAAAAGTCCGCGACTCGTCCTGCATTTTCTAGCTCAGGATTTAAATTATTTTTGTCGCCTAAAACATTTACGTTTTGCCAAAATTCATTTCGTAAATTTTTAATTTCAGCGATGGCTTTTTCGAGACCGGTTTTGTTGCGCGCCATTCCAACGTTATCCCACATTGTTCGACCGAGACGTCGGTGAAAATCGGCGATAGTTTTTCCGCCCTTTACAGCAAAAAGCTTATCGATTTTATTTTGAACATTTTTTGCGGCTTCTTTAAAAGCTGGATCGTCCTTTGAAACTTTTTGTAATGGAGTTCCACCGATATAATCGGCGATCGTATACGGCAAAATAAAATATCCATCGGCTAAGCCTTGCATAAGCGCACTGGCCCCTAAGCGATTGGCGCCATGATCCGAAAAATTGGCTTCGCCAATCGCAAATAATCCTGGAACCGTCGTCATCAAATTATAATCCACCCAGAGTCCACCCATCGTGTAGTGAGGTGCAGGATAAATACGCATCGGAACTTCGTAAGGATTTTCGTTCGTGATCTGCTGATAAATTTCAAAAAGATTTCCGTATTTGCTTTCGATCGAAGCATGACCGAGTCGTTTGATCGCGTCTGCAAAATCCAAATAAACCGATTGTCCGGTTGCGCCTACTCCAAAGCCTTCATCGCACGCCACTTTAGCAGCGCGAGAAGCCACATCGCGAGGAACTAAATTTCCAAACGCTGGATATCTTCGCTCAAGAAAATAATCTCTCTCGCCTTCAGGAATATCTTTAGGTGCTCGAGGATCTTTCTGTTTTTTAGGAACCCAAACGCGTCCGTCGTTTCTTAAACTTTCGCTCATCAAGGTAAGCTTAGATTGGTAATCGCCGCTGACCGGAATACAAGTTGGGTGAATCTGCGCAAAATTAGGATTCGCTAAGCCAGCACCTTTTTTATAGGCGCGCCAAATAGCTGTGACGTTTGACTGACGTGCGCTCGTTGAAAGATCGTAAACATTGGAGTAACCGCCGGTCGCTAAAACGACGGCGTCACCAAAGTGAGATTCGAGTTCGCCGGTAATTAAATTTCGAACGATGATGCCACGAGCTTTTCCATCGATGATAACGACGTCATGCATTTCACGTCGCTCATAAAGTTCAACGTTCTTCGTTTTCACTTGGCGCATCATCGAGCCATAAGCGCCTAGCAGAAGTTGCTGACCCGTTTGCCCGCGAGCATAAAAAGTTCGCGAGACTTGGGTTCCACCGAAACTTCGGTTTGAAAGTTGCCCACCATATTCGCGAGCGAAAGGAACTCCTTGAGAAACGCACTGATCGATGATGTTCACGCTCACTTCAGCTAATCGATAAACGTTTGCTTCGCGTGCGCGATAATCTCCGCCTTTGATCGTGTCGTAAAAAAGTCTGTAAATACTGTCGCCATCGTTTTGATAATTTTTGGCGGCGTTGATTCCACCTTGAGCAGCGATGCTGTGAGCGCGACGTGGACTTTCATGATAGAAAAAAGTTTTTACATGATAACCGAGTTCGCCCAAACTCGCGGCGGCAGAAGCTCCACCTAAACCTGTGCCCACCATTAAGATCGTATGTTTTCTGCGGTTCGCAGGGTTAACGAGTTTCAAATGGTCTTTATAATGAGACCAAGCTGTTTCGATGGGGCCACTGGGAGCTTTAGAATCTAATTTCATCCGGCCCTCGCTTTAAAGAAAATCCAAAGTGGAATGAGAATAAATCCACCCATCACGGCAATGACGTAGCCTTTTGTAAAAATCAGAAATACTTTATCCCAGCGCGAGCGGACAATTCCCAAAGTTTCAAAAGCCGAGCGAAAACCATGAAGCAAATGCATCATGATCAAAATCATCGCGACTATATATATAGTCACTTCAGGCCATTCCGAAAATTCGCCTTTCACGGTAGCAGCGAGATCGCGCATCTCGACTCCCCCCTGCGTGGTGGGAATCACCTGGCCGAATTTAAAATGCCAAAGGTGATAAATGATAAAAATAAGCACGAATGTGCCGGTGATTCCCATATTGGATGAACCCCACCAGCGGCGTGAGCGCCCGGTATTTTGGCGAACGGCATAAGGAATCGGACGTGCGGCTCTATTAGCGCGAGTGAGTTGAATCGCTATTCCTATATGGATAAGCAAAATAGCGATAAGTCCGAACTCAGCGGGCAAGAGAAGAGGATTTTCAGCTAATGAATGGGCGTAATGATTAAATTGAATCGGATCAATCAGGATGACGAGATTTCCTACCACATGAAGAAGCAGAAAAAGGGCTAAAGCCATGCCCGTAGCGGACATGATAATTTTTCGACCAATAGACGAACAAAGAAACTTGCAGCAGGCAATCACCTCTTAAGAGTATCGTCCCGCTGCATCTCCATCAAATAAAAAACTACTCGATCGAAAACGTGGTCGCCGAAAGGCCCTTCATATATTTGTCTGAATTGGGGTTACAACGTTCATCTGCTGGAACCAATCCGTGCCTTGAAAACGCCGCATTGAGTAAGCACATATGGGGGGTTCCATTAGCGAGGTTGTTGTCATCGTCATCAGCCACAAGCGCGCCTTGGTAACTTTCGAGCATCGACTCGGCAGAAACCAAATGTTTAAAGAACAATTCCGCCATTTTAGTGCGTCCTGCTTCCGCTCCGGCGAGTTCGCGAACCTTTACGTAAAAGTCATACCAAGCTCCGCTCATGACCAAAGCTTGCAGATGTGGATCACTCATCCGAGCATCTTCGGGATAATGTTTAAAAACCGAAATATCTCGAATAGGTCTTTGTGAGTTTTTGAAAAATCCAACACCAATTTTTGAATCGCCCGTCATAATCAGCGCAGTGATATCACCTACAGCTTCTGAAAAAGCGGAATCATTGATTCCACCTAAAGCCATATCTAAAGCATGACCCCATTCGTGGTACATAACATCGGCGATATGACTTGAGGCCGCACATTTTTCGTCACCTTCCAAAAAGTTGAGCGTTAGATCACTTTGGTCAAACCATGCGTTGCAAGATTGAATCGGACCATCAACCACTCGGGTGTTCACGCGGATAGGCTTATCCAAAAAATTATTTTGTGGATTATTGGGATCGCTCGAAACAAGTTTAAGAAAATTTCGGACATACGCATTCACACGCTGAACGTGAACATAGGCCATGGTTTCAGAAATATGTTCTGAAGCGGCAAAGTTGATATTTCCATCCGTGCCCGCTTGCTCGGTGGCAGGCTTAGCTGAGCCCACTCGAATTTGCACATGCTGACCAGAAAGCTCAGCAACACCTTCGCCTTCTGAATTTCCACTACCATCGGTAGGACTGCGATCAGAGCCGCTTCCGACGAGAACTTCCGTCAGCGGAACTCGACGAATCGGTGTATTTGGAAAACGAGTATAAATTTCTCCAGTCACCTGAGCCGTCATAACTCCGTTGATAATTCGAACGATGCGACCATCGAGCGCGCTGACGGAGTAATGAAATATTCCGCGAGGAAATTTTTTGCGTAAGCTGATTTGATGAACAAATCGAAAACGAACGTGGCCAGCTTCGTCATAAAAAGGTTGAAGTTCACTTTTTGCACTGACGACTTTATCTTTTTCTTCATCGAATCGAGCGTCTTGCTGAACTTCTTGAACAGCTTCGTCTCGAGAAACGATTGGAAATTCTACAGGACCAATATCGCCGTAAGTAAAATTCGTGATTTGAATCAGCGAATTATTTTTGAAGCGAAAAGTGATGTAGGCATTTTGAACTGGATAAGCTTGGCCTTCAACCACTAACATTCGATCGTAAGTGATGTATTTAAATGGACCCGAGTTTTTAGTTCGAATGCGATTGTATCTTAATTCATTTGTTCGAACTTGAAACACATTGAAATTCTCTTCAACGAATTGCATGAGCTGTTGATCAATTTCTTTTGTGCTTGCCCCTGCCGCCAGTCGCATCAGAGGAGCTCCTGAAAGTTGCAGAGGACCCTTCGCAGTGACTACGGCATCCCAAGTGAAAGTGCGAGAACCAGACTGTAAACTTATGTTTCCATTTTTTCCAGCGAGACGCGGAATGACGGCGCCGTGCGTGCGAAAATTAAAGGTGGAAATCTGACCGCCGTCGTCCATCATCGAGTTCGTGGTATTGTTTTGCCAAATCGCATAAGTCTTCGTCGATAAACTCGATAAGATTTGCGTGCAGAAAAACAAAACCACTAAACGAAGTGAAAATGATTTCAAAGAATCCCCTCCCCAAAATTATTAACTACTTAAAAAGCCCCTACTTTTTAAGTTCCCCAAGTTTCACAATACATATGCCGCATCATGACGACGAGAAGTTTCAAAAAAGTAGTAGCGTAGTGCGTCAAGAAAAATCTTCAAATTAGGGGTCGGGTTAAAAAGGTGCCAGGTCAGCTCATGAACCTATCCATCCGGATTTTTATGCAAAATCCGGATTTCCGAAATTTAATATGTAATTAAGTGTAAAATTCTGGGTCTCTACGGCTTGGCCTTGGATTTGCATTGTTTGCAGCCATCATGCCCAGAGCTCTTCGACTCTCAGACAAAGATTCTTACTACCATGTGCTTAACCGCGGGGTGAGTCACAACCCCATTGTATTTTGTGATACCGATTACAATATTTTTATAAAGGGACTCAAAGAAGTATCAGAAAAATTTCAGATTGATATTTTTGCATTCTGCCTCATGACAAATCATTTTCACCTCGCGATTCGCACTGAACATGCAAATTTATCTGAAGGAATAAAATATTTAGGCCAAACATTTACTCAGCGAATTAACAAAATTCATGGGAGAGATGGTCCACTTTTTAAAGGCCGATTTAAGTCTATTTGTGTCACTGATGAGGCCTACCTTTTCAGTCTTATTCGCTATATACATCTCAATCCTGTAGAAGCTGGTCTGACAGCAGATCCTTCCGCCTATCGCTGGTCTAGTCATCCGTTTTATAAAAATGGAAATCATCCCTCTTGGTTGAAATGCGAAAAGATTTTGAGCTCATTTGCAATAAATCAAAGCGCAGCAAGATATGAATTTGAAAAGTTCATCGCTGAAGGAAATGAAAAAACTTTAGCGAGTTTCTACCGAAGGAAAAACCTAGCGCCGCACCTCAATGGGGACACGGCGTGTAGATCATTTGAAACTCAAGTCAATCAACTCAAGCGAGCTGACCTGGCACCTTTTTAACCCGACCCCTAATTGCCTAAATAGATACTGCCGGCGGAGAGGATGTCGGGGGCGGAGGCGTCTTTGCTACCGCGAGATTTCGAGACAAGCTCTGCTCGAATCTTCTGAGCGCTCACCAGCTTAGGCATGGTCGAAAGCAATGCGGTGGCCGCCGTTGCGTAAGCCGCAGCCGTCGCTGTACTTCTCAACTCGGTAGTCACTTGAGCTCCTGGCAAATAACCAATCGCCTCCACAGGTGCTCCCACCGACGCAAATGCTTTTCCGTAATTTGTTGTGCGAGTTAATCTTCCGTCTGCTTCAAGCCCTGCCACTACAATCACGTTTGTTAACTTTGAAGCTGCCATTAAAAACCTTGGCAGATTTTGATTCGATCCATTTCCCGCAGGAACAACAATCGGAACACCTTTCGCTTCTGCCGCTTTAAAAACTGACAAAATAAGCGGATCCGCATCAGCAGTAAATCCACCTTGAGGCCAATTGAAATAAATAACTTTCGCTCCGTTGTGAAAAGCATACTCAAGTGCCATCGCAGCATCGTAACCATTCGCCGTTCCATCGGGGCCGATATAACGAGCAATCATGAGTTCAGCGTTCGGTGCGAGTCCCAAAACTTTTGAATTCGTTCGTCCCGTCGCTGCAATCACACTCGCCACATAAGTATCCGCGCCGTGCCAATCATAAGGAAAAGCATCGCCCGAATAAAAATCGTATCCGATCACATCGTCAGCAAATCCATTCACATCATCGTCCTTTTGATTGGCAGACTTAGTATCTCCCAACTCTCCCGGATTTACCCAAAGCGCTTCTCGAAGATCCGGAATCGTATAATCAACTCCTGTTCCGACAATCGCGATCTTCACTCGCGTGCCATCTGGATTTTTTCCAGTTGTTGTTTTCCAAATCGTAGCGGCACCTAAAGTTTCAAGTTGCGAGCGAGATTCTAACGTCAATGTATCAACTCTCACATCTTGTCTCGCCACTTTCATATCCAAGGGTGGATCCTTTTGTGTAGGACGACAGGCCGAAAATAAAATTCCTAAAAATAAAATGCTTAAAACTTTTGTGGTGTTCATTAATTTCATTATTGCACCTTCAAATATTTGGTTTCAAAACTTGCTGCTCTTACAGACGAACCGTTTTTCACTAAGCGAATATAAACGGTATCTCCTTTCACAGGAGCCGCGCAGAGTTCACCCTCTTTGACAGCACCGGTAAGCACATCAAAAAATTGCGAGGAGTAAGCACCCGTCATCATATCTTTCACTCGATAATCGGCGCCCATGATTTCAATCCAATCCGTAGAATCTTCGAGAGAAATTTGACTGAAGCAAACTTGAATTTCTTTCGCGCCCTCTTCTTTGATCGGCGTCATTGTTTCATAAGTATAATCATTTCCCATCGGTGCTGACACCACTCGAGGAACTTCTCGCGCGACTGGCAAAACCGACATCATCGTTTCACCCAACACAGCTTTTTTTACATTGATTCTACCCGAAGTGGAGACCGAACCATAAAGTTGTGGAAGCACATCCACGGTTTCCATGATTCTCTTCTTCACTTCGTTCGCCGACATCGACATATTGTTCGCCCAAATCGCGGCGGCTAAACCTGAAACATGCGGGGTCGCCATCGACGTTCCACTCCATGCATCGTATTTCACACCAAATACATATTCTGGAACGGTCGATAAAATTTTCACACCAGGAGCTGCCACTTGAACGGTGTCATAACCATACGAAGAAAATCCTGCGAGCTGATCTAAATTATTGGTTGCAGCCACCGTGATAAAATTTGAAATTCTATTGGAGTAATTCGCTGGCCAGTGACCATCGAAGCGATTGCTTGTTCCATCATTTCCTGCAGCGGCGACGCTCAAAATATTATTCGCAGCGGCTTCTGCAAACGCCATCAACAGTGGATCTTTACGATCTCCATCTTTGCTTTCTTGGCTCGCTGAACCCCAAGAGTTTGAAAGAATAAAATTCTTTTTAGGATATTTTTTCTTCATATCGATCGCGTAATAAATCGCAAGCTGCGCATCGAATGAACTTCCGGAGCCATTGGCATCCAAAAATTTTAAGCCCATCATCGAAACTTTTCCAACGATACCGCTCATTCCAACCGCATTATTTCGAAGTGCACCTATCGTGCCGGCGACGTGAGTTCCATGTCCCATATCGTCTCGAGGATCTCCATTTCGTCCGACGAAATTATATCCATAAACATCGTCTACATAATCGACGCCATATTTTCGATCGGCATTGCCGTCGTCATTGCGTCCGTTTCCAGAAATTTCTTCAGGATTTACCCAGATATTACTTCCAGGCATGACTTGAAGCTTTCCATCGACCATTTCGGTAATCGCTAAATCTTCGTGAGTATAATCGATTCCGGTATCGATCACGCCGACGACCACTTCATAACTTCCATCGGTTCCACCTTCGATCATCGAAATATCTGCATCTGCAATTCCCGGCAAAGCGTGGGGAGCGTCTTGACCAGCGTTGGCAAGAGACCACTGTGCTGTAAGAAGTGGATCATTGGTTTGAAAAGCTCCCGCATTAATCTGTCGATTACGTGCAGCCACCACTACTCGCGAGTCAGCCTCTAAAGTTTTGACAGCTTCATCAACAGAAGTGAGCGAATTAATTTCAAAAAGAAAAATAGGGCGATGTTTTTCGCGATCAAGCAAGGTCAGCTCGATTCCTTTTTTCACCTTCATATCTTCCATGAAACCAACGAGTTGGCTTTCGCTATATAGATTGGCTTGAACTTGGTCTAAAAAATATTTTTCTGTCGTATGCAAACTCGCTTCGTTTTTTATCTTGATGATCTCTTGATCGCTCTTCAGCGGAACTTGCCCACCTGAAGAACATCCAGCTGCGATCACAGCAACAGCACCCAGCGCCAGCTTAAATAAATTTGTTAACTTCATAGACCCCTCCTTGATTTCCCAAACTAAAATCTAAACTTATAAATTTTCGATGCGAGTTTTTATACTCGAGATAAAAGTCTTGCCGACATTTTTTGCAATATTAAGTCGCATATCCCCAAAGCCCGAAATATCTCCAAGCTCTCCCTGAGGAGCTTGATTTCCAAAAGAAACTTTTGCGATGAGATAAGTACTCGATTCTTTTTCAGACCCACCTTCCGAAACGGTGTAAGGGCCTACGGCAATATTCATCACCAATCTCAACGTAGGAAATTGAGGAATAGGATTGATCGGACCTTCTAAGATTAAATTCGTATTGATACTCACTTCTCGAGTGATTTTAGATTTAGCTTTCTTTTCAGCGTCGGCGAGTTTCATCAAATCTTGATTCGCAGAATCTAATTTAAGATCTACTTCGGATTCTGTTTTACGGAGACCTAAGGATTCTGAACTTGCAATAAGAGACTCCGCGTTCGCAAATGAGAAAAGCGAAGATTTTTTCGCCATATAATCAGAAGTCTCCAGCGATTTCACTTCCATCAAAACGCCCAAGCCATCTCCCAAACCTCGAAGCTTAAGATAAAGTAGATTCACATCGCCTGTAGATGAATAAGGCTGAACAAACGCTACTTCTTTAAAAAATTTTGGAAGCTGTGTGAAATCTTTAAAAAGAACTTCTCTGACGTCAGCTACTTTTTTCTTCACAACCGCTTGAATCGTAAATGAGGTACCAGCCTTCGTGGCTACGATTTCGCCTTTTTCTAAGCGAGTGAGCATTGACACTTCTTCCGCCAAAACTGAAGAAGCCAGCTGACTTGATAAAATAAAACCTAAAATAAATTTAAATGAATTCATCCCCTCTTACCCCCTTAACATTTTTGAGCATGGCGCATCATGTCATGAGGGTGCAAGAGATATTTTTCAGCGCATGAAAAATATTTGAAATTTTAAGCAGCTGCTAGTTTTGCCGCGTTCAAAGCCGACCCAGCCTGAAACCATTTGATCTGTTCGGCCGTCATCGTATGACGAACTTCAATCTCTGTGGTTTTTCCATCGGGCTTTTTAATCTGCGCTTTAAGATTTTTCTTAGGAGCTAAATCTTTGAGTCCCAAAATACTGATGCGATCGGTTTCGCCAATCAGATCATAATCCTTAACATTTACAAAATGCAGAGGAAGCAATCCCTGTTTTTTCAAATTCGTTTCGTGAATACGCGCAAATGATTTCGCAATCACCGCAGCGGCGCCTAAATATCGAGGTTCCATCGCGGCATGCTCACGCGAACTTCCTTCGCCGTAATTTTCATCGCCGATCACCACCCAGCGAGAATTTTTCGCTTTGTAATCTCGCGCCACCAACTGAAAAGAAATAGATTTATCGCCCGTCAAAACATTCATGCCCTTGCCGGCTTCTTTGGTGAACGCATTGATCGCGCCCGAAAACATATTGTCGCTGATCTTATCCAAGTGACCGCGGAATTTAAGCCAGGGCCCCGCTGGAGAAATATGATCCGTCGTACATTTTCCAGAGGCCTTGAGCAAAATCGGCAGATCGATGAAATCGTTTTTGTCCCAAGCAGCGAAAGGAGGTAAAAACGCAAGTCTTTCGCTGGTTGGAGAAATTTTTACATCGATCTTTGAAGCATCCGATTCAGGTGCAACATAACCCGCCCATGAAATCGCAAAACCCTTAGGTGGAACATCTGCCGCCGGCTTAGGCGCTTTAAGTTTTAATTTTTTTCCATTTTGCTCGATCTCGTCGTTTAAAGGATCGAACGAAAGTTTTCCGGTGAGTCCAAGCGCCATCACAATCTCAGGGCTCGCAATAAAAGAAAGTGTTTCAGCATTGCCGTCATTTCTTCCGGGGAAATTTCGATTGTAAGAATTTAAAATCGAATTCTTTTCGCCTTTCTTGATATCGTCTCGCTTCCACTGACCGATGCAAGGTCCGCAGGCATTGGCCAAAACGGTGGCCCCCGCTTTTTCTAAAATCTCCATATAACCATCTCGCTTGATGGTTTCAAAAACTTGCTCAGATCCTGGAGTCACCATGAGTTTGATCGGAGCTTTAATTCCCGCGGCCAGCGCTTGCTTCGCGACATCGACAGTGCGCTCAATATCTTCGTACGAAGAATTCGTGCAACTTCCGATCAAAGCGGCTGTAAGGTTGTCTGGATATTGATTTGCCTTCACATCCGATTTCATTTTTGAAATGGGTCGCGCCAAATCAGGGGTATGTGGTCCGCAGATATGCGGCTCGAGCGTGCTTAAATTAATTTCAATCACTCGATCATAATATTTTTCGGGATGAACATTCACATCGGGATCATTCTGAAGCAAATGAGAATATTTTTTGCAGATCTCGGCGATTTTTTCGCGTTCGGTCGCCTTTAAATATTTCACCATCGATTCATCAAATGGAAAAACGGAAGTCGTTGCACCATGCTCGGCACCCATATTGCAAATCGTGCCTTTTCCCGTGCATGAAATCGTCGAAGCGCCTTCTCCAAAATATTCAACGATAGCGTTTGTTCCGCCTTTAACTGTTAAAATTTCGCAGACTTTTAAAATCACATCTTTAGGAGCCGCCCATCCATTTAATTTTCCGGTGAGTTTTACTCCGATAACTTTTGGATGCAAAACTTCCCAAACCAAACCCGCCATCGCTTCAGCTGCATCCGCGCCGCCCACTCCGATCGCAATCATTCCGATTCCCCCACCATTTGGAGTATGCGAATCGGTTCCGATCATTAAACCGCCAGGAAATGCATATTTTTCGAGCAAAACTTGGTGAATAATTCCTGCACCTGGTCCCCAAAATCCAATTCCATATTTTTTCGAAGCCGATTCTAAGAAGTCATAAACTTCTTTATTCACAGTCGCCGCCGTTTGAGTATCCGCCGCCGAACCTGTATGCGCTTGAATCAAATGATCGCAATGAACCGTCGAAGGAACTCGAACGCGATCGATGCCCGCTTGCATAAATTGTAATATCGCCATTTGCGCAGTCGCATCTTGCATTCCCACTCGGTCGGGCCGGATGCGAAGTGTGGCCTCACCTCTTGCGAGCGTCTGAGTTTCGGGATCGTCAAGATGCCCGAGCACTAATTTTTCGGATAAGGTAAGTTCGCGCCCCAAACGTTTTTTTAAAATCGGATAAGATTTTTCAATTTTTTGAAGAGCTTTTTCTACAAGTTCAGGTGTTGTTTCTACTGCTGCCATAGATCTTTAATCTAACAGACAAAAGATTTGAGCGCCAAGAAAACGAAGTCTAGAATGCAATCGGGAGACGCAAATGGCTAAGTCAAAAGTTAATAAGTCCAAATCTCAATTATTATTTCAAAGTCCTTACGAGCGAACGACTCGCGACACCTGGCTGATTTTTAAGATTATGTCAGAATTTGTAGACGGATTTGAACTTTTAAAACCTGCCGCCAATGCCGTTTCAATTTTTGGAAGTGCTCGATTCACTCCGAAGTCTCCTTACTGGAAAATGGCCGAGAAAGTTTCTTATGCCATCACCGCCGCAGGTTTAAGTCTTATTTCTGGAGGTGGACCCGGACTGATGGAAGCTTCTAACCGCGGGGCGCGACGCGGCATTTTACAATTTAAAAAGAAAATGCCTAAAAAAGATTTTCCACTTTCGGTGGGCCTTAGCATTCAGTTGCCTCATGAAAGCGAGCCCAACAAATTTCTCGATCTCGAAGTAAATTTTAAATATTTTTTCGTCCGAAAAGTGATGTTCGCTAAATATGCTCGAGCATTCGTGATCTTGCCTGGCGGCTTTGGAACTCTCGACGAACTTTTCGAAGCACTTACACTGATTCAAACTCACAAAGTGCAAAGAGTTCCGATTATTTTGATGGGGCGTAAATATTGGTCGGGCCTAATGGCGTGGATTGAAACCACACTCGTTAAAGAAAAATCCATCAACTCAAAAGATTTAGAGCTGATCCAAATCACAGATGATCCTGACGAGGTCGTCAGGATCATCAAAAAGTTTAAAGTTTCCTAAGTTCGTGAACTTATTTTGGCAAAACTACAGCATCGAAGGCTTTAAGAACCTTCATCTGATCATTGAGCCACTGATTAAGCTCGGCATTCAATCCACCTTGGTCGATTGAATCGAGACTTATGCCACCAAACGCAGACTCAATCATAGCCGTGGTCTGAGCTTTTGCGGTTTGAATTTCAGCCGCCGTTAAGTAGGTAAGATTTTGAGAGATGATATTCGTTCTCGCATTCGCTCCAAATGCTAACTGAGGTAATTTTACATCCACTACAATCTCTTTACCCCAAACAGATTTTCGCTTGAGAGTCGTTTTTGGATACAAAATATCGCTACCTTCTGTCGCCAAAAGATAATTCATTATTTTTGCAATAAAGAGAGGCTTAAAATCAGCTCGAACTTGCGTTGAATAATGAACAAATTGCGAAATGAAATTTATATCCATGAGCGCGGTTTCATCCTGAACTTCTCTAAAGAATTTTTTTCCAAAAACGAGCAGCTTAGTCACGTCTTCGTCAGAATAAACTTTGCCTTGATTTGCAACGACGAGTTCTTGAAAAGATTTAAATCCAGCTTTTGCATAAGTCGAAGGCATCGAAGTGAAAAGGCTTGAGAGTCCACCGAGCTTTGAAACATCAGCAGATACATAAGCATCTTCGGCAGCAAAAAATGCAGGCAGATCAGAAACTTGAAAATCAAATGCCTGAAACATTTTCATAAAGTGATAGCTTCTGATGAGACCAATCGCTGCAGGAATCAGAGGCTCGATCATATAGGCTGACACGTCGGCTCCAGTGAGCGGAATATTATCAAAACTAAATGGTCTTTCATCTTCATCCATAGGTTGACGTAGAGATTTAAAAAGATTTTCAAGAGTTACAGGAAAAGCTTTCAACCTGTCGTTATACCCATAGGGAGTTTGCTCGAATACGTTGGCGCCTGCATCAAAGTAGGTACAATCTGCAAATCTTGCCTGCAAATACGAGTCCGTACAGAAAAGAGGAACATCCATATTCTTGAATTTTTTTCCTGAATACAAAAATTCGATCGCTTTGACATCGTATTCGAGTGGGTAAGAAGAATTTCCTACGATATTTCCGGTAAATACAGATTCTTCAAAAGTTTGATAATCCATTACCGTACTTGAAGTTACAATTCCATCTTTGACCATTCCGTCTTTGATGTATTGAGCAACAAGCTGATCTTTTTCTATCATCGAGAAATTTTGCGCGGTCGATCCAGCAAAATTATGCCGAAGTCCTAAAGTATGACCTACTTCATGAGCCACAACTTCTCTCATATAGTCTTGAGCAAATTTAAGAATGGTTGCTTCATCCATGTTTTGGCTGCGAAGTCGTTGAACACCTTCGGTCAAAGTTTTCTTCACATCTAAAGAACACATCGGCTGCTGAGCAAAGCCTCGCAAAGTGATAAACTTTTTTGCAGTTTCTGACTTTGGATTCGCAGCTTTAGGATCAAACATTTTCTTTGCATCGAAAGTTTGAACGGGCTTGAGCCCTTTCTTCAAAGCTTCCACTGTGTTTTTTGCAAGTAAATCACTGGCTCGCTGTTTTCCAATCGCTGCAAAAGCAGAGGTGAGAAAAATTTGAGCGTGTGTGATTTCGCCAGTAAGGGGATCCATCTGAGCATCGGCATAAGCAAAACCTGCATCATCCCAATTTACCCACTGAATCACATTGTGGTTCATGTCTGGAGCTGAAACACCCGCTGGTGCATCCACTACTTGAACAACTTCTTTTCCAAAAATTTTATTCCAATAGAGAACTCCGTCTACAATCGCCTGGCGATAATCCGCAGGAGTGTTGCTTGAAATCGAATACACAACAGGCTTTGAAATATCCCATTTGGTTGCGTAGGTCGTCGAGACTCCCTTGGTATTGATGATCGGAGCTACTTCAAAGAATCCCATTTGATCGAAGCCTTTAGATTTTGTTGGCTTGAAGTTTGGGTTCGGTTGATAAGGTTGAAGATAATATTTCACTTCAAGTGGAATAATTCCTTGCGAGCCAGCATCAAAAGTAGCGACTTGGCGAATCATCAATTTGTTATCGCCAGAAAATTCTGCGCTCTCGATATAGGATTGAGCTGCAGGTAATGAAAAAAGATCAGGAGCCCACTGAGCACCTTGAAAATCTGAGGCATACCAATCGGCAATTGCGAAAATATTAGACATACCTTTGTTGAAGTCGAAATAAATTCGGTCGCCATCCATTTTGTTAACAGGAAAAACTGCCAGAATCATATTCTGTGGAAGTTCATTGGTGAGTGTTCCACCTTCTGGAGATTGAAGCATCGCTAATTGATCACCACGAAGCTTAAAAGTGACCACTCGAGATTTAAGTCCCGTAAATTGTGGCAGTAACATTTGTGTAATTAAATTAGCTTGAAGAAGAAAATTTTTATTTAAAGCCGATTTAGAAATTGAAATTCGTGATTTGTCGAAGTCAGTTGCCTCTGGAGCAATGGCTGCTTCATCGCCAGACGTTGTTGGCGTATGTACGCCGAATGAATTTTGAATCGGCTCATTTTTTTCTGATGAACATGCTGCTGCAAAAAGACCAATGGATGCCACCACCCACATTAAATTTCTTTTCATGAATCCCCCCCGAGAATTTTTTGAAACCACTTAAGTTTTACTTATTTATTTTCATATGACCCATCGCTCCAGGTCAATGAAATAGCTGTGACGCGCGGCCCCAACCGAAGACGTTAGAAATTTTTTTTAGAGAAACCAGAAACAAAAAATGGCAACAAAAGTAGGTGCGAGGGCATAGCAAAAAAGTTTTCCGGCACTTACACCTTCGTCTCCAAACGACGATTTCAAAATAGAATAACCTGCAGGATTTGGAGCGTTCGCAATCACCGTCAGCCCTCCACCAGCAACAGCTCCTGCGACCAAAGCGTATTTAAAAAGCTCAGAAACATTTTCAACTCTCGCACCTAAATACGTCAAAGCCGCATTGTCTGTGATCGCGGTCAACGCGCTTGCTCCTATAAAAAGAGAGAATGCGTTCAACTTACTGAGAACTGGCTGAAGCCACCACGCTTGATCGCTTCCTAAAACAACTAAGCCCGCCAAAAAAAGGGCGACCAAAAAACTTTCTTTGAGTCGCAGCGACTCCTGATATTTTGCAGTAATAAAATGTGCACCTAAGAAAAGAATAAAGACTCCAACAAAAGCAACGGCGTGATGCGCCATCACCACGACAGAAAAAATAAAAAACAAATAGATAAATTGTAAAATCAAAGATGTTTTCTCTTTTGAAAATTTTTGAGTGGGACGGATCTTTGAAATTTCATCTCGTAAAATTAAGCTCGCAAAAATTGCATTGATGCCAACAATCAGCGTAGCTTTCCATCCAAAATGATTGAGCATAAAAAGTGAATCCCAATTCCAATGCTTGGCCACCATTAATACTGGAGGAGCGGCAAATGAAGTTAAAACTCCGCCGACCGAAATATTTACAAATAGGACGGCGATTGAAATATATTTAAATCGAGTCGAAACTTCTCGATCAAAAAAATCTCGCTTTAACAAAAGCGCCGTCACGGCCATGGCGGCGGGTTCAGTGATCAAGCTTCCTAAGAGAGGGCCAAAAATCATGAGTGAAAGATAAAAAGATATCGGCCGAGAAAGCGGAATCATTTTTGAAAAAAATTCTATCACAGATTGTGCAAATTCCAGTACAGGACGAGTCGCAGCAATGCTCATCATTACAAAAACGAAAAGGGGCTCCGTAAAATTTAATTTTTCAAGCGAACCCACGACCTGAAACGGAGAACTCACCAAACTCGAAGAAAAAATAAAAACGCCCGCCCAAACTGCAAAGCTGACTTCAACCTCGCCCAAAATGTGAAAAAACTGATAGCGAACAGAGCCTGTCTTAAAATGATGAGAAAATTGTAAAATTTTCTGAGCCGTGAATGTATGCACGATCGCGCAGGCAAAAAAGACGGTACTTAAGATTTGAATCATCGTTGGAGACATTATTCACCAAATAAATCTTGTTAGTCGGCCCTGCTATTTCTATAAATTTGGGTATGAGCAAAGGCCCTATCAGTCAATTTATAAAACATCATTTTCGCCATTTCAACTCTGCTACTTTGGTCGATGCAGCCGAAAGTTACAACGATCTTCTTCAGAAGAACGGAAAAATGTTTGTAACTTTGGCGGGAGCGATGAGCTCGGCCGAACTTGGCCTCTCGCTCGCCGAAATGATTCGTCAGGGAAAAGTTCATGGCATTTGTTGCACCGGCGCCAATCTTGAAGAAGATGTTTTTAATTTGGTCGCTCATGAGCATTATGTTCGAGTTCCGAATTACCGAGATCTCACCGCCCAAGATGAACTCAAGCTTTTAAATCGCCATCTCAATCGAGTGACCGACACTTGCATTCCCGAAGAAGAGGCCATTCGACGCATCGAAAAATTTATGTTCGAGGCCTGGAAGGATGCCGATAAAAATAATAAGCCACTTTTTCCACACGAATTTTTTTACAAAATTTTAAGAGAAGGAAAATTGGTTCCATCCTATCAGATTGATCCTAAAAATTCATGGCTTCTTGCCGCAGCCGAAAAAAATCTGCCGATTTTTGTTCCAGGTTGGGAAGATTCTACTTTAGGAAATATTTTTGCGAGCTATTGCATTTCAGGTGAGATCAAAAATGTACACACCGTTCGTAGCGGCATTGAATATATGACAGAGCTTTGCAAATGGTATGGAGAAGTCGCACCAAAATCTCAAATTGGATTTTTTCAAATTGGTGGCGGAATCGCAGGCGATTTTCCTATTTGTGTAGTTCCGCTTCTTCATCAAGATTTAAAACGAACCGACGTTCCACTTTGGGCCTACTTTTGCCAAATCTCTGATTCAACGACGAGCTATGGTTCATATTCTGGCGCAGTTCCAAACGAAAAAATTACTTGGGGCAAACTGGGAGTCGAAACTCCAAAGTTCATTATCGAATCCGACGCTTCGATCGTCGCTCCGCTTGTGTTTGCGTACGTCTTAGGTTGGTAAATTAATTTAATTTACGAATGGTTGATGCGCAAAAGACAGCTTCAATCGTGCGCGGAAGTCTTAAAAATCCACCGCGTGTTAATTTAACTGACATATAACCGTTCCAATTGTCTCCCACGTCTCCAATGGGTGTTATTTCGATATTTAATTTTCCACCAAAAGGAGTTCGCTTACCTGCAGTAATGAGCATTTTTCCATTCGGCTCTGTCATTTCAATTTGAGCGTTCATTCCTTCTTCGTAAATTCCATTTGAACTTCGCGGAAATTTTAAACTTAAAAGCGACAATTCACCTAAAGTAGCTAAAGCAGGAAAAGTGGAGCGACGATCTAAAAAAAACTTCATTGCAGGAAACATCGTGTCGAATCTTTTCGCCCAAAAACTTCTTTGAACACTTTCTGAAACCAGATCGAATTGCCCAGTTAGCGATCGATCCAAGGCTTCATCAAATATTTTAACTTCGTTCTGATATCTTTTTACATTCCACTCTCGTGTTAAAATACTTGGACCTTGCTTTGTTGCCATCGAGACAAAAAGTTCGTTAATTTTAAAATGAATTCCGAGCTCAGTATTTGAACCTCGCAAAACCGACACTTGCGGCACAAACGTAATCAATCTTTTTGCAAATCTAGAGTTCGCAACACCTGTATATTTAATTTCTGAATTTAAAGTACCTAAGCGAATAGACTCCTTATCAACGTCGCTAAAAAAAAGAAGATCATTTCCTCTGACGAAGATATCTCCAGCTATAAATCCTGATGGATCTTCTAAAAATAGATTCGATATGAAATAAGAACGAATGTCGCTCCCATCCTTGATATAATAATAAACGCCACGATGAGCTCGAGTATCTGTTCGATCATATTCAAGACCAACGTTTTCTAAAGACAGAGCGGATTGCGCGAAAGCGCCCATGTTACTAAGAAATAAAAAACTACAAATGAAAAAGAAACCCATGCGTCTCAAGAAACACCTCTTTTTTAAAAATT
The DNA here is from genome assembly GCA_017302715.1 of Deltaproteobacteria bacterium. Taxonomy (GTDB): domain Bacteria; phylum Bdellovibrionota; class UBA2394; order UBA2394; family UBA2394; genus JAFLCD01. The sequence goes on along the minus strand of JAFLCD010000004.1, from coordinate 117,284 downwards.
CAGATTAATGTTCTAAGTAATCGAGATCTTTAGCATGAGTTTCAGAAAGATAGGCAGTAGAAATTACTGCAAGTGCAATCACGATCGTGCCCACCGCTAAAGCAGCCATGGGTAAACTTATATAATGACTGAGAATTTGAAATCCAAGAGTCATCGGAACAACTGCTCCTCGCACGAAATTGGGAGCAGTCGTGGCAACGGTGGCTCGCAAATTTGTACCAAATTGCTCGGCGGCGACCGTCATAAAGACAGCCCAATATCCCGCGCCAAAGCCGAGCGCAAAACATAGCCAGTAAAAGGACTGCACGCTGAGGCCCGAAGAAAAAACGTAAGCGAGAACAAAAAAATAAGTGAGTCCCAAAAATACAAAGAGAACTTTTTTTCTCGTTTTAAAATACTGACTTAAAAAGCCGCTCAAGATATCTCCGAGCGAAAGTGCAAAATAAGAATACATCACCGCTTTCAGCGCCGAAACGGGACCTTGCACTTGAAGGGCTTCACCTAGTTCAGGTGAAAGTGTGATCAAAATTCCTACGACAAACCAAAGAGGAACGCCGACTAAAATACAGGCAATATATTTAAGCAAACGCTTTCGATCTCCGATCAGCATCCACAGATCGCCTTTTTTTACATTCTGAGTTTGAAGTGACTTATACATTCCCGATTCAAACATCGAGATTCGCATCACGAGTAAAAGCAAACCCAATCCGCCGCCGATAAAGTAAGCCGTTCGCCAGTGAAAAATATCTCCTACAAGTCCGGCAACTACAGCACCCATGATTCCCACTCCGGCCACAATAGCAGTCCCATATCCGCGATTTTCTTTGGGAAGAATTTCAGCCACGAGAGTGATGGCGGCACCTAGTTCTCCGGCAAGTCCAAGTCCCGCAAAAAATCTTAAGACTGCGTACATTTCAACCGTGTGAACAAATCCATTCAAAATATTCGCGATTGAATAAAGAAAGATCGAACCAAACAAAACCGAAAGTCTTCCTTTTTTATCTCCGAGAATTCCCCAAAAAATTCCGCCGACAAGCATTCCTGTCATTTGGCAGTTTAAAAGAAAAACACCGTTCTCTAAAATATGTTCATCTGCAATTCCGAGATCCTTCAAACTCGCGACACGAACGATGCTAAACAAAAGTAGATCGTAAATATCAACGAAGTATCCGAGCGCTGAAACGATGACGGTGGTATTTAAAACTTTTCTCATTTTACAAACTGCTGAATAGTTCCGGTGACACCAACTCGAATCATCATAATCGCGATGGCCGCCAAAAAGAGTGCCATGACTTTACCAAAAGCTCGAGCACCCGCTTCGCCTACAATTTTAGTAATCCAAGTCGATTTTTGAAAAAGAATCCAGACAATCAAAAGATTCGCAAGCAAAGTGCAAACCGTAATGGGCAAACCATAACTATCTACCGAAATCAAAATCGTCGTCAGCGCAGCAGGTCCCATAATGAGTGGAATTCCAATCGGCACCACTCCGACAAAAGTGGAAGGCTTTCGAGGTTGCTGACTCGAGGCCGACATATCATGAATCGCCGTAATCAAAAGAATCAAACCCCCTGCGATTCGAAAATCATTTTCATCGATTCCTAAAATCGAAAAAATAATTTTCCCGGCGAATAAAAAAACGAGTGAAATGGCCAAAGCTGTCCAGGTGGCATGCGTGATCAGGGTTTTCTTTTCTTGGGGATTTAATTCCTGCGTATATCCCAGAAACACCGGCAAAATGCCGATCACATCGATGGCTACAAACAGAGGTAAAAACGAAAGCGTAAAGTCACTTAAAAGATGAGAAGACATAGTTTTAAATTATGACTGCTTTTTTTTCGCAAAGAAATGACAAAAGGACAAAGTCTTCGGTAAAACAAAGTGGCCGATGGAATCAGATTATTTAAATTTATTAAAGAATGTTCTCGAAAAAGGCGAAAAGCGCGCCGATCGAACGGGCACGGGAACTTTAAGTCTATTCGGCTATCAATGCCGATACGATTTGAGCGAAAGTTTTCCGCTGCTCACGACAAAAAAGCTTCATCTGCGCTCGATCATCCATGAACTTCTTTGGTTTTTAAAAGGCGAAACCAATTTAAAATATCTGCATGAAAATAAAGTCACGATTTGGGATGAATGGGCGGATGCCAATGGAGATTTAGGTCCCGTCTATGGCTATCAGTGGAGGCATTGGGGAAAAAAATTTGGTGAGACGGCTGGCGGCATCGATCAAATTTCAAAACTCATCGAACAGCTCAAAAAAAATCCTCAGTCGAGGCGACATATCGTCAGCGCTTGGAATGTAAGTGACGTCGATCAAATGGCGCTTCCACCTTGTCACACCATGTTTCAGTTTTATGTGCATGGAGATAAGCGACTTTCATGCCAGCTTTATCAGCGAAGTGCTGATATTTTTTTAGGAGTTCCATTTAATATTGCAAGCTACGCATTGCTTACCATGATGGTGGCTCAAGTTTGCGATCTGAAACCCGGGACTTTCGTGCATACTTTAGGCGATGCTCATTTATATCTTAATCATATGGATCAAGCGAAAGAGCAGCTCTCGCGAGACATCAGAAAATTTCCACTTATGAAAATTAATCCTGCCGTGAAAAATATTTTTGAATTTAAATTCGAAGATTTTACTTTAGAAAATTACGATCCTCATCCGGCGATCAAGGCGCCGATTGCCGTATGATTTTGTGTGCCATAGCTGCCATGACCGATGATCGAGTGATTGGCGTTCACAATAAATTGCCGTGGCATATTCCCGAAGATCTCGAACACTTTAAAAAAACAACACTCGAAAAAACGATCATCATGGGACGCAAAACTTTTGAATCGATTGGGCGGCCGCTTCCGAAGCGAAGAAATATTGTGATCACTCGCCAACCTTCTTTTAGCGCCAAAGGAATTGAAATTTTTCCAACGCTAGAAAAAGCGATCTCCACCATCGAAAGAGAATCTACTCCAGAGGATGAAGTTTTTATTGTGGGTGGAGCTGAAATTTACAAATGGGCTCTTCCCCATATTCAAAGATTTTATATGACTTTTATTCATCAGAAATTTGAAGGCGATGCGTATTTTCCTGAAGTCGATTTTAAAAAAGATTTTAAAATCATTAGCGAACGAGATAGCTCACAAGTTTTACCCGAGCCCTGCGAATTTTCTTTTGTGACTTATGAGAGAAAATAGATTTATTTCGACTGACCTGATACGCCGAGACTTCTACTAAACTCCTTAAATTTTTCGCTCATCCCGCCTTTAAGACCACTTAATTTTCCAAGTATCCTCTGACAAAAAATAGGTCCGCGAGGAACAATGCCAGAATTTATATCTACTCCATTTTTTTCGTAAAACTCTCTTACGATCGGACTATTTTTTAAATCCGCCGCAGGCAAAGAGGAAACAATTTTTCCACCCTTTGAACCATCGTGAATCGAAGACCAGGGAATTCCATTGATATCAATATAACTTACCCATCCAAAAGCTGGCTGAGGAACATTTGCATCCTCATAGGTCGGAGGAGATCCGGTAACGAGTCGAAACTGATTTTCCATTTTTTTATCTGGAATTCCAGAAATCGCATGGTACGTGCGATGCGTATGACCATGATGAAGAGCGGTCACATCCGATGGGATCGGGGTGATGTAACGAGTGGTTGCAAGAGTTTCGGAATCCCAGCGCGGAAAATTTCCAATGATTCGACGATGCACCCGCTCCGAAAGACTTGCGTCATCGCGAACAAAGTACGTTCCAGATTTTTTAAAAAAAGTGGGGATTCGATAATCTTGATTAAAAATTCCAGTTAACTTTTTCTGGAAAATCAAATTCATGAGTGCGGGCGGCATATAAAAGGCTCTACCAATAGCCATATCGTGCATTTGCATCATTAAATTTTCGAGATGCTCGCGATATTCTGGAGAAAATATTTTAAATTTTGTGATATCTAATGCAGTCTGAGCTGTACTCCAGACCGGACGCCAAATGTCCGAACCTAAAAATACAGAATTTACTTTTACAGGAATGACATTAAGCAAAAAAACTCCGGGTAAATAAGCAAACATAAAAGTAACTGGAGCTCCCACCCAATTTCGTAAATTAACTCCTCCCCAAAATGGATGAAGTGCGGCGGTAGATTCATCTTTGGTGCGAAGAAAACCATTTTGAGCAAGTTCGGTGGGAGGTTTATGAGCGACAGCAAGAGTAAATCCTGGCCACATTTCTAAATAACCCACTTCATTATCAGCAAGAGGCTTAAATTCGCCATACTTAGCGCGAGGGCTTTTCACGACGACCGCATTCTCTCGCATTTGGTGAAGCGCAGATTGCCTCCATTGATTTTGAGTAAAAAAATCATGAGATGTGAACCCACCCCATTCATTATTTCCGCCGACAACATATCGATTTCTGTATTCAACTCCAAACTCTTCAGGAATTCGCAAAGTCTCCGCCACTTGATTGATATTCACACCGTCCGAAACATCTCCGATATGCAGAGTCTTCATCACGATCTCGCGCTCATGATAATGGCCAATTAATTTTTGCATGAGCGCTCCCTGACGAAGAGCTTCGCGATAAGTATCGTTGTAGCCATGGGAGTCGGCGTGAACTGCCCACACAGGGCTGTCAGCATTTGGCCATCCTACAATTTGAAAAAATCTTACGAGATGTCGAATATAAGAAATATCCGTTTTAGAAAGCTCAAGTTCCGAAGAATGCATGGATTGAATGAGAGAATTTTCTAAATTTAAGGTATCTGACGTTTGAGAATCAAAAGCCCATAAGCTTTGAGAAAAGAAGAGAAAACTAAAAATGAATGCACGCCAGACCACGAAACTTAATAGATGCAAACTTCATGCTTAAAATCTAGGGGCAAAGGCCTTGAAATGATTGAGTTTTTTTGATGACTGCGGATTTTTATGAGGCGAGGATGTCGCAGTTTTAAGGATGTTTAGCCTTTACCGTATCCACGGCTTCTTGCCAAAGAGGGCTTAATTCTTCTTTCCACTCAGAATTATAATTCATCAAGCTCGAAAAAAATTGAGCCAGTTTTTCTTCTAAACCAGTGGATTGTTTTTCATTTTTATAAAGAGCCACAACGAATTCTTTGAGTTCTTTTACTTTCTCTTGCTCAAGATTATTCAAAGAAATTTTAAGAAGAGCATTTAAAGCATTGGCTGAGATTTTTTTATTTTTTGCATTTGTGGAATCTTCAAAAATAAATTTTGTCTTTTCAAAAATAAAATCAAAGTTTTCAGCGGAAAAAGAATCTAGCTGCCCTAGGATTTGCCAAAAACCTCTTTCGCCCACCGCATTTTCCAGGCTTTCCAATTCATTTCGATTATTAGCAAAAGTAAAAATATCTGAGGCAACCTGTTTATTTGCAAATAAAAATTCCTTATTCTCACTCTTCTCAACATATTGAGACAACAAATCATAGCTTGATTCGCCCCATCTTTCATAAGCCTGCAAATGTGGAAATTTATTTTTAGAAAGAAAATTTTCTACTAAAAAAATCTGTTCATTTTTATCTAATGAAAAAGCGTATGTGGCTAAAGACTCATAAACCTTTGCCTTGGACTCCGACGTTGGGGGATTTAAAATAAAATCTTCGTGAATCCTTCTATCGTCTTCAATTACTTTAACAATTGAAAACATTTTTAAATTACCTTTCGTCTCTAGCATTTTTACTAGCTTTCTCTGAACTTCGGGGTCTCGCAAGATATCAAAAAGGGTGGGCTGCCTTTCTAAAATTTCTATAATGAGTTGGATCGCGAGATCCTGATAAATGCCCACGGCGGAATGGCTAGCTGAGGCATTAAGTAAAACCTGAACAATTTTATTTCTAAGTTGTAAATTCGCATTCACTTCGAGATCTCTCAGACTTCTTAGTGCTGAATCCTGACGCACAAAAGAAGAAGATTTACCCTGAATTATATTTTCTAAAACTTCAAAAACTTCGTCCTTTAATTCGGGCTTCGATTTAGCGCCTAAAACTCCAAGGCAAGTCGCTGCCGTGCTGGTGAATTGAGCTGGAAGATTGTTTTTGATAATGCCGAATAAAATTTGAATAACTTCATCTCTGAGATTTGGACTTACGTGAATACTCACTTCTCTCAGCGTCCAGAGTATTGAATTTTTCGTTTCAGCGGATTCTTCATTTTTAAAAGTATCCAATAAATTTCGAACGATTGAATTCGCTTCTTCATGATTTGCATTTACTCTTACAAATCCAAGGCCATCGATAGCTGTTTTTTTTATCTGAAACTCAGACGCATTTTTTATGAGATCGAAGAAAAACATAATGATGTCAGCCCGCTGCTCTGGACTTGCCTTCTCGCCAATGGACTCAAGTGACCGAATGGCTCGTCCTCTCATCTCTAAAGTTGCATTACCATTAACCACTTCTTTCAATGTTTGGATTATCGAATTTTTTAATTCAATACTCGCTCTTTCTCCTAAATCCCCTAAAGCACTAATCGAGGCTAATTCAATTTCATCGAAAGGATTTTTTAGATTATTTTTAAGTTTTAAAAATTCCTCTTGGTCTTCTTTGTCAGCGGCTACTTGAGCCGCATCTACTCCTGAATACACCATTGAAACCCAAGTCACTTGAGGAGCAATGCAAATAGCCGGGTTAAAAGAGCTAATGATAAAAATGGCTACAGAAAAAATCATATTTCAAATCAAGTCCTTAAGCTTATGGATGCAACTTTCGTGCCGACCCACTAATTCTTATCAATCTCTATTGTCCAGTCAGAGCCGGATTCGATCTTCTTGGATTGAGCGAAATTTCCCATATTGGTGGCGATGGAGATATTCATCAGAGAATTCGTGTAAAAAAGATCGGAACCCTCTGGAACTTCTCCAAAAGTTTTTTTGAACGGCAACATTGCCTCATATTTTTTTTCACCTTTGTAAAAAATTTTTACTTTGTATTTATTGCCTGCAAACATTCCATAATTTTCTGCCAGCTTTGAAGAAATATTCGTCCATACATTTCCGTACTGAGGATCCAGCGAAGCGATATTGCCTTTTAAAATTCCTAAATCAATTTTGGCCTTCGAATAAGAAAGCTTCACGATCGGCTGCTCCAGTTTTGGTCCCACTTGATCAAAAGAAATTTTCTTCGCCGCTAACTTAGCTCCTGTATGCGAATAAAGATCTCGACCATAAAAAGTATAAGAATTATTTGAACCCTTCAGACGGTGTTTACTCTCATCGATCTCACGCACTTCTGAAAAACCAAGCGACTCCTCCACCAAAGTGAGAGTTCCGTTATCTGGACTTACAAAAAACTGACCATTTTTTGATTTAGCGACGATAGATTTGCGCAAAGTCCCTACTCCAGGATCAATGACGCTGACAAAAACAGTCCCTTCAGGCCAATAAGACGCCGCTTGTTGTAAACGATAAGCGGCGTCCCAAATATTGTAGGCAGGAATTTCATGCGTTAGATCCGAAACCACTAAATCTTTATCTACCGAATAAATAACGCCCTTCATTGCTGAGACGGCGGCATCTTTAACTCCAAAGTCTGTTTCGAGAACTAAAATTCCGGAAGCGGCGCGTAGTTCTAAAGAATTAAAAATTGAAAAGCTCAATGCCAGCGCTAGAAAAAAAATTTTTAGAGTTCGATGATTTGTTTTCAAGAGAATTTCTGTCATAATTTTTTTTACTTGAAACTGCTTCCTTCAGAAAGACGTCTTTTATTTATTCTTGCTTTTTTGCAGTTCACGCATGTTCTTGACTTTGTAATTATGATGCCGCTTGCACCTCAGCTCATGCGCGCTTTTTCGATGACGCCCAGTCAATTTGGATTAAATGTTTCGGCCTATACTTGGAGCGCGAGTCTCTTTGGTTTTTTTGGCGCTTTTTTTATAGATAGATTCGATCGAAAGCGCGCTTTGCTTACACTTTACTGTGGCTTTATTGTTGGCACTGCTCTTTGCGCGATTGCACCCACCGCTAACTTTTTACTTTTCGCACGCACTCTTGCGGGAGCTTTTGGCGGAATGATGGGGGCCACGGTTTTTGCTATCGTTGGTGATCTTATTCCCGACGAACGTCGTGGCACGGCCATGGGAATTGTCATGGCTTCGTTTTCGGTGGCTTCTATTTTAGGAGTTCCCTTGGGACTTTATCTCGCCAATCATTTCGGTTGGCATTTGCCTTTCGCCAGCATCGCCGTGATCAGCTGTTTTGTTTTAGTTCTTTGCTCGATCATGCTCCCGTCGGTAAGTGGACATTTAAAATCAGGCAAAGCGCACAACTCAGTTCATCAGATCAAAGAAATTCTGATGCAAAAGCGTCACTACTGGAGTTTTTTATTTATCATGATGCTTTTTTTCGCAGCTTTTTCGATTATTCCCTTCATCGCTGCCTTTATGGTCTCGAATGTAAAACTTAATGAAGGTGATTTACCTCTCATTTATCTAATCGGTGGAAGTATTACTTTCTTTTCATCTCCCTACTTTGGTCGGCTCGCAGATCGATACGGAAAAAAGAAAGTTTTTATTTCTGTGGCATCGGCTTCGTTAATTCCCATTATTCTTTTAACAAATTTACCAGCTGTTCCACTGGCGCTTGCAATTTTAGTGACCACTCTTTTTATGATGCTGACTTCGGGAAGATTTGTTCCCGCAATGGCCATTCTTACTGCAAGCATTGAACCCTACCGCAGAGGTGGATTTTTAAGTTTAACAACCACTGTCCAAAATTTAGCGGCTGGAGTTGCGGCCTACACAGGTGGATTAATTATTGAGAAATCGACGGCGGGCGAAATTTTATATTTCGACAGACTCGGATACGTCGCCGCCATCTTAACTGTTTTAAGTTTAATCGTTGTTTTTAAAATTCAAGAAATTAAAGCGGGGAAGTCAGCCTTCCACAGCCCCGATTCGCCGGTACCGCTTCAGAAATCTTCTTAGGCGGATCCAATTTTAATTGCGACATAATCGAAACGAACTCTTCTTTTGTTTTTCCGCCGCCAAGTCTCGGATTAAATTCCATTTCTTCTGCGATGGATGAATTCATCATTCCCTTATAATCGTGTGCAGGAAAAACCAAAGTAGTCCCAGGTAATTTAAATAATTTCTGAGTAACGGATGCATATAAAGTTTCAGCCGAACCTTCTTGAAAATCTGTTCGTCCGCAACCTCTGATCAAAAGCGCATCTCCGGTGAAGACTCGATCGCTGCAAAAATATGATGTACATGAATTCGTATGTCCTGGAGTCGCAATCGCTTTTATTTCTAAACTACCGAGTTTAAAAATTTCCCCATCTTTCAGAGAAAAATCGGCGCATTTTAAATGAGCTCCGGCCCCAATACCGGTTTTGCATTGCGTAAGCTCGCGAAGTTTTGCTGCACCGGTAATATGATCGGCATGAATATGAGTATCTAGTGAGCAAATGAGTTTTAAATTTAGTTCATTAATAACTTTTAGATCTCGATCCACATTTTCTAAAACCGGATCGATCAAAAGTGTTTCTTTGGTTTTTGGATCCGCTAATAAATAAGTAAACGTGCTCGAAGCAGAATCAAAAAGTTGTCGAAAAATCATCGTCACTGATGAGTATCCATAAATCTTTTTGCTGTCTTTGCCCAAGAAAAATCTTTGGCTCGTTCTTTTCCGCGCGTAGATAATTTTTCAAATAACGTATCATCACTTAAGAGCCGATCGCAGGCATCGACATACTGCTGTTTATAATGAGGCGATCGAGGTCGACCTTCAATAAGAATTCCCGCATCGCCCACCGTCTCAGGCAAGGCCGCCAAGGCAGAACTCAAAACGACACATCCCGCAGCCTGAGCCTCCATCGCCGTGATGCAAGAGGTCTCTTCAAAATCGCAGGGATAAAACAGCACAGAAGATTTCATAAATTCTCGAGCAAGCTCCGATTGCTTTACGCTTCCTCGCATCACCACACCTGAAGTTTTTTTGAGACTCTCTTCTAATAATTCAAAGTCCCTGTTTCTTTGTTGATCATAAACTTGATAAGAAGAAAAAATATGAATCTCGGCATCGGGATGCTTCTTTTTTACTTCCGAAAAAAAATCGGGAACAAAACTCAAACCACGATGTGGAGTTGAAGAATAAATCATTCTCTTTCGCTGACGAGTCTCGCTTCCTTCAAAAAATGCAGGATGAATCCCATTTCCTAACACCCAAGCTTTCTCTCGAGGAAAACCTGATCGCCTGCACATTTCATCCGCCTGCCAAGTGCCAACGGTTAAAAGAGTGTCAATTCTCTCGGCTACCCGTTTATCGCCTAAACCAAAATTCGAAAACTGATCGTAAGAATCTCCAGTCCACATCATTCGCTTGCGAGCAGGAACATTATATAAAGTAGGAATCCAATCTCGAACCGCGACAAAAATATCAAAGGGGCCGGATTTCTCGATTTGATTCTGAGGTAAATATTTTGGATTCGATGCAGAAAACGCTGAAGGAATTTCTTCCATCGGAGTAAACACGGTCACGTCATGACCAAGCTCCGCCAGTGCCTCTGAAAGGCGAATCACTCCGGTTTCTGTTCCGCCAAGCGGACGCTCCTCTAAAGTTTTCGCGTGAAAAGGCACAACGGAGCTCGCAAAAAAGGCAATTCTCATGCGTCATATTTTAACCAAATCAAGAACTGATTGCACGACGAAGATTCCGGCGAGACAATGAAATATGATCTCGGTTTGTTTTATCACCAAAGATGAATCGAAATGGATTGGAGAATGCATTGAGCATCTTAAACCCATTATCTCTGAATTCATTTTGGTAGATACAGGTTCTACCGATGACACTATCGCTATCGCTAGATCAAAGGGAGCTCAGGTATATCAAATAGAGTGGCCCCATGATTTTTCTGCCGCACGAAATATCAGTCTTCAGTACGCGACCCAACCCTGGATCCTAAAAATCGATCCCGATGAAAGATTGGATTCCAGAGATTTCAGTCGCTTGATGGCGCTTACTCAAACCGATGTTCCCGCTTATCAATTTTGGACTCGCGCCTATACGAACGATCCATCTCGAATGACTCTCACTTCTTATCAAGCTTGCATTGGAGAATACGCCGAACGCGAAAAAGGTTACCGAGGTTTTCTTACTTACCCCAATATTCGGTTGTTTAAAAACTCTCCTGAAATTCGTTACCGCGGAAAAATTCATGAAAGCGTCGAGTCGACTCTGCCGGGCTACAAAATAAATGCAGATGGCAGAATTACTTCGCCCGTGCCAGCTCCACTCGACATTTATTTTCACCACTACGGCCACACCGATGCCGCATCTGAGAAAAAATCTCCTCTTTATAATTCTCTCATTCAAGAGGAGCTCAAGCAAAATCCAAATAATTGGTATGTGCTTTTTGAAATGGGAATCGATCAATTTCGCCGCGGAGATTTTAGGGCGGCCATCGATAGTTTTTGCAAAGCCGACAGAGCTCTTCCCAAAAAACCTCAAGTGCTTTCGAATTTAGGACTTTCACTTTTAAATATCGGAGAGCGAAAAGAAGCTGAAGCGGTGCTACGCGAATGCCTAGCGATCGATCCGTTTTATCATGATGCCGCTTTGAATCTTGGACTCTGCTATTTTGAAACCAATGAATTTCAGCAGGCCATTTATTATTTTGACGAAGCTTTAAAAATTGCTCCGCATTCTTTCACGGCCCTTCGCGCCAAAGGCCAAGCTCTCGCGCAAACCGGAGATTTAGACTCGTCTCACGATTGCTTTCGAGCGGCCCTTAAAATTATGCCGCACTTTTTAGAAGCCAAAGTAGATCTCGCGATTGTTCTGATTAATTTGCAAAAAGCAGACGAAGCTAAACAAATGCTCGAAGAAATTTTAGACGAAGATCCCCACAATGCTAGAGCCAGCCTTTTGATAAAGAGATTTTGATCAATCTGGATAGCTAAAACTCAGCGGAGCTTCGACGTCGGCGTGCAAACTCTTGTGCACGGGACAATAATGAGCCGCGGCTTCTAAGCGCTCACGAAAATTTTTGGGAATTCCTGCCGGCATTTGAATATCAACCCTGAGTTTGCCAATGCGACGCGGAGGTGGAGTCATCTCTTTCGTGACTTCGCAAGTCGCTCCCTTCATCGAAAGATTTTCTCTCTCCGAAAAAATTTCCATCGTAGTGAGAATGCAACTTCCAAGGGCTGCCGCTACAAGATCAGTCGGAGAAAATTTTTCGCCTTTGCCTTTATTGTCGAGCGGAGCATCGGTTTCGATTTTGGTACCCGAAGGTCCGTGCACCAATTCGCAGTGTTTATCTCCCGTTGCCGTAACTGAAATTTTTACCATGCGAAATTTTTAATGAGCGAAGGCTGTCACGGCTCTAGCAACTTTGGCGCAGGTCCATTTTCCATCTGCAGAAATTTTAATCTGCTGAAAATTTGTTTCGTTCAACTCTTTCTCTCGACCTTCCTTTGTCCAAACTCTTGAATTAATAAATTTTTGCAAACCATAGAATCCACCATATAAAAATGCAGAAACAGCTGTGGCTTCTAAAATTTTCTCACCCCAAGGCACGTTCTCACTAAAAGTAAGAACCGACAACGATGTCGCCCAATAAGTCGTTAAGACGGCTCCAAACATCGTGGTCATCCATTCAATCAAAGAATTACCAACCGTTGCAAAAGGAGGTTTCTTTAAAGAATGCGCTAAGAGCGTAGTCGCATCTAAGCGAAGTAGATCCTCAGCAGCATTAGATTGTTTATAAACTTCCAAAAGTTTTTCTCGAGCTTGTTCAATTTTTGCAGGATCACCCGATAAAATCGCCCAGCGAAGTTCAGAGCTCGCCTTAATACTTTGATTTACAGAGTTTGCATCTATCTGAGTTAATGCAGCTTCTAATTTTTTAAAGTTATCATCACTCAAAAGATTATCAATCGAGGCCGGAGCACTCACATCCACTGATCGATATAGTTCACGCAAATTTCTATAAGCTTCTAAAGTTGCTTCGCGATCCGATGCTCTCAAAGCCCGACCTAAATTTATTTTAGCTTCTGCAAATTTTGCTGCAGGTTCTTCAAATTTTTCACCGTAAATTTGATTTCCACGAGTGATTGGATCCCACAACCAACCAAACTGCCAATTTGCCCAAATCATTGTGTAGATAAATGCTAACGTTGCATCTGAAAAATCTTGATGAGCCATCAGCATTCTTGCTCCGATGATCATCACAAAACTAACCTGAACTGTTTTGACTGTTCGAAGTAATGATTTAATCCAAATATTACCTAAATTAGTTTCTTTAAAATTAGAAACGCCTTTTCCCCAAGTCATGGCAGCAGGAGTGAAAGCTTCCTTTTCTTCTTTAACTAAACTTTCTGATTTAATTTTTCCATCGCTGGTTTTTTGTGGTTGTAAAACGATTTGTTCAATTGGATCATATCGATTTTCAATAATAGGAAGTTCATTTTGATAAACCAAACCCATTCGAGCGGGAGCATTCAGAGCGTAAATTCGAACCTGATCTCCCATATCTGCAAAGTGACCAGGGTTTGTGTAAAGAAAACTACCCTCTCTTGCTGCTAATGCTGACGGATCCCTTAGGTCAGCGCGCGCTCCAATCAATCCCATTTGCAAAACGCCCAAAAAATAATCCGTGATGAATTGCTTTGCACCTTGGCCTACAACAAAGTCACCAGGCTCGGCGAATCGCAAAAAGTTATATTCTTCGATTCCGAAATTCGCAAACCCCGAGCGAGACAATGCACCAAAATTTTTCCATAAAATGTTTAAATCGCGAACATTACTATCAAAGCGAGAGTCATTTCGAATTTCACGTGCAAGTAAAAAAGCTTCCGAATAAAAACCCGCAATATCTACGGGCTTTAATTTTTCAAAATCCAAACCTCTATCCATTTGAATTTTTTTCAAACGAAATTGAAGTTCATTGGCCGTTCGATACCAATTCTTTCTAAATTCAGGATTTTTTAATCTTTCCTGCAAGTCAGGAAGATTTTTTGCACTTACACCTTCCCTTAGCAAAGTTTCGAGAGTCACTGGATCAATTCCAGCTTCTTGACTTGCAGCAATGAGAGAGATCGTCCATGCAACCGAGCGAAGACTTGTAGATTCTTTAGCCACAGCCTCTAAAGCTTTTAAATTTTGGGTCAAAGCTTGCTCGCGATTTTTTCCAAAGGAAAAAGGATTATTCACCCCAAGTCTTACCGTTTCGGTAATTTCAGCTTTTCGACCTATTTCAGAGCTCGGATCGATGCGAGTTCCTAAGGGCACTCCTTGCTGCCAAGTTTTCATTAAGTTTGGTTGTCGCGCCGCTTTTGCTAAAATATGAAAAAATGGAACCATTAAGGCGCCGTAAACTCTAAAACTAAAAGCACAAACTCCTTTAACGGCTGACCAAGGTTGATTGAGATATTTCGAGGTTAAAGCTCCAACTCCATAATAGAGACCGATCAACGAAAGCAGAGCGACTGAACTTTTAAAAAGAGTTACTCGATAAGTGGCATCCGTTAAAACTTCAAAATGAGCATGCAAAAATTCGTTAAGCATATGCACCGACCATGCGGCGGCCTGCCCACCAAAAGCAAAATGATCCGTAGCCCAAGCCGTAGCTCCTACCGCCGTGACATAACCCAAAGTGCGCATCGCTTTGGAATTTAAAATGCGATAGATGATTGCCTGCTTGGGAGTGATATCTTCAATGCGATCATTTTCTAAATCTCGATAGACTTTAGAAAAATCTTCTCCCTCTAATCCTTCAAATAAGAGAGCTCTCTTTTCATCTGTTAATTTTCTTTTGGCATCTCCCAATTGATGGCGAGCTTGAGCTTGATACTTATTAAACGACTCTCGCCATTCTTCTAAAGAAAACTCGTCGGGAGTCCTGGCAGAACCCACTGCATTTATTTTTGAACGTGAAACTAACTTCTGAACAGCAGTACCCGGAATAGCTAAAAACGCATCTCGCTCTAAAGCGCTCATCTGTTGCAAAACATCCGTCTGAAGAGCTCCTAAAGTGGGATTACCCATCAAACTTGAAATGCTTTCTGCTACCTTTTTTGGAACAAGACCTGGATTCAAATTGAAAGCTACTAAGGCAACAGCGCCTTCAATTTCAGTGATCATCATTTTTAAATCAGAAAGACTTTCTGGCTCACTTAGCAAGCGATTAGCCGAGTCTGTAACAACAACATCTCCAGCTTTAAAAACTCTTTCGTTGTCTTGCCCTTCAATGGGTTTGATTCCCCGATTGAGAAGTTTGATTTCGGCATTCTGAGTTCCTTGCAAATCTACTTTAGACATTTCAATCATGGGCAAGGGAGATCGAAATCCCTGATAGAAAGCGTAAGCCATATCAAGAGCCACTCGCTTTCCAGTCTTATCGAGAGCAATCAAAACTTCTCGATCTCGGTAAAACGAAATGGGAGAAAAATTTGGAATCTGAATGCTGTGTCTCGCGATAACTTCGCCTTTTCGCGAAAGCTCAAGACATAAACTTCCCGTCACTGGATCAATTGCAGGCTGAACATCTTTATCAAAATTAGCCGCCTTAAAAACGGGAGCCTGAAAATTAATTTCACTTAAGTTATAAGTTTTTCCGGTTTTTAAATCTGCGAGACTTTGTCCCGTTAAATAAAGTTTATCTTTGAAAGGTCTAGAAGGAAGTTGCCCTTCTTCCGATTTTTCTAATTCATTGATCGCGAGTTCTAACGAATTCATTGCAGAATCAGTTGCTGGATTTGCCCTATCCGCCGCTCTAAGCTCTTCGATCTTTCTCGCTAAATCTTCACGCGCATTTCGATATTCTTGGTCGGAAGATTGGGTAGAGGAAGGTGGCGCAGATCGCGATTCCTCGGTCGTGGCATAGAGTGCCGGAGTGATCGCCATGACATAAACTTGGATCCAACAAATGGCGCGAACCAAAGGAGTCTTCATTTTTTTAAACGCCCCCAAAAACTAAATAAGAGTTCGAAGCCCTCCTCAGAACCGGGGCCTACTAAACTTCATTTTTTGTGATTAAAACCCTATTTAGAAAAACTTGTAGCACACTGCGTCAACGATTACAAAGTTATCTAGATGTCGGGCTCATTATTTTTTCGCTTATTTATTCCCTTTATTTTCATCTTTTTAGCCCTTACAAACTGCAGCCC
The DNA here is from genome assembly GCA_017302715.1 of Deltaproteobacteria bacterium. Taxonomy (GTDB): domain Bacteria; phylum Bdellovibrionota; class UBA2394; order UBA2394; family UBA2394; genus JAFLCD01. The sequence continues at coordinate 101,166 of JAFLCD010000004.1, read as the reverse complement.
CCAAGGGGGGCATTGGCAACATTATCGCCTCAGCGCCCTGGCTGCAGCCCGCGATCGAGGGATGACCATCTATATTCACTTTCATCAACCCGGCAATCCTACGAGTGAAAAACAAAAGGAAGCTCTCGAAGCTGTGATTCAAGATCCCGAGTTTAAAAAAGTGGGCGCTTATCGGGTGACTTGGGAAACCGAGCGTCCTCTTCAAAAAGCTTATCAAGTTTCTGCACCTGCAACGGTCGTTGTCTTCAAAGGCGAAGATGAAAAATCTCGCGCGATCGGCGCGACCGATCCAAAACTTTTGAAGCAAGTGCTTTTGCAAGGTTTGTAAACTTTCAAAAATTTCGTATACGAAATAAAGTGAAGGAATGTACTCCCCTATTCCACTTCTGAAAAAGCGTTCGGTCTGGGGAGACGCACTCGCTCTTGCAACTTTAGCGATCACCATTTACGCAATGATGTTTGTGGCCAGGCAATGGAGTGGAGAACTTCGATCCACGGCTCCCATCGATCTCGGCATCCACAATCTCCCGCTTTATTCTTTATATTCTCTTTTTCGCGCGCTCGCCGCCTACGGAATTTCATTTATATTTTCTATCGTCGTAGGTTACGCCGCTGCAAAAACAGAAATTGGCGAAAGATTTATTTTGCCCCTTCTCGACATTGGCCAATCCATTCCTGTGTTGGGATTTATGCCAGGCCTTGTGCTGGGGCTCGTGGGAATTTTTCCAAATTCCAATTTTGGACTCGAACTTGCGTGTGTGCTTTTGATTTTCACCGGCCAAGTTTGGAATATGACGTTTAGTTTTTATTCTTCTCTCAAATCTATTCCAGTTAACTTTTTAGAAGTTAGTCAGATCGTTGGCCTCTCAAGATGGAAAAGATTATTGCGAATTGAACTTCCCGCTTCTGCCACAGGGCTCGCTTGGAATTCATTGGTCTCGATGGCAGGTGGTTGGTTTTTTCTCACCGTCTGTGAAAGTTTTAGCTTAGGAAAAAATGATTTTCGTTTGCCTGGCCTGGGTTCGTATATGTCTCTCGCCATCGAGCGAGGTCATACGCCTGCAATCATCAGCGGTATCGTCGCCATGGTGATCGTCATCGTCGTCGTAGATTTCTTTTTATGGAGGCCCATCATCGCATGGACAAGAAAATTTCAGATGGATGATCAAGGCGATGTCACTCAAGAAATTCCCTTCGTCACACTTTTGCTTCGTGAGTCGACAGTCGTTCAACGAATTCTCAATTTTTTAAAGACTATTCATTTTAGAAGAGCTCCGGAAATCGCCGCCAAAGCGAAGAAGCGTAAAAAAAATAAAATTGAAGAAGCTCTTTTACCCTTTAATATTTTTGCAATTCTCACACCAAACCAAAGACGCACGCTCAATACAAAACTACTTAATTTACTCGTCGTTTTATTTTTACTCTGGGTTTTGACAAGAGTTTGGGAACTTATTCGACCACTCACTTTTGCCGATTACGAAATTATTTTTCAGGGAACTTTTTATACGACCTTGAGAGTTTTTGCAGCGATCGTGATTGCATCGATCTGGGCTGTGCCCGCCGGTATTTTGATCGGGCTGTCGCCGCGAATGACAAGATTTTTACAACCCATCATTCAAGTGGCGGCTTCGTTTCCTGCTCCGATGATTTATCCACTCGTGATTGCGGCCACTCAATATTTTGGAATGAATCTTGGATTTGGAAGCGTGATCCTCATGTTGCTTGGAGTGCAGTGGTATATTTTGTTTAACGTTCTTGCGGGCTCGATCGGAATTTCACGCGAACTTCGCGATCACTTAAAATTAGTCGGCGTCAGTCGGATTGCTCGATGGAAACATCTTTATTTGCCGTCCGTATTTCCGGCCCTTGTCACCGGCTGGGTCACTGCTGCTGGTGGCGCATGGAACGCGAGCATCATTGCGGAATATATCCAATATAAAGGAGATCTTTTAAGAACGAATGGACTTGGAGCATTGATCAGCGAAGCAACCGCCACGGGAAATTATCATTTTCTCGCAGGATGTTTGTTGATGATGGTGACCGTGGTGGTCGGACTCAACCGAAGTCTTTGGAAAGCGCTTTTTCAGATTGCGCAAACGAAGTATAGATTTGAAAGATAAATAGAGAATTTTATGGAAGAACCTCTCATTGAATTAAAAAATATTAATCATACGTTTTCACTGTCCTCCGGTCAGCGTCTGAAAGTTCTTCGTGATATTAATTTGTCGATTAATCCTGGCGAAATTATTTCTATTCTCGGCCCTTCGGGTTCTGGAAAATCGACTTGCTTAAGAATTATGGCGGGCTTGATCAAGCCAACAAGCGGAAGAGTTCTCGTTCAAGGCAAGGGAATGCGTGGCCCGAATCCTTTAGTCTCGATGGTGTTTCAATCTTTTGCGCTTCTTCCCTGGCTTACCGTTTTTCAAAACGTCGCGCTCGGCCTTGAGCCCGAACAGCTTCCGCAAGAAGAAGTAGATGCTCATGTGAGAAAAGTTTTAGATTTAGTCGGCCTCGAAGGCTTCGAAGAAGCTTATCCTCGCGAGCTTTCTGGGGGAATGAAACAGAGAGTGGGAATTGCGAGAGCTCTCGTGATGGAGCGACCTGTTCTCTTTTTGGATGAACCTTTTAGCGCACTCGATGTTTTGACGGCAGAAACTTTACGAAAAGAAGTTTTGGATCTTTGGCTTTCAAAGCGAACGTCAACTCAAAGTTTAGTGATTGTCACTCATAATATTATTGAAGCCGCGGCTCTTGGCCGAAGAATTTTGGTGATGGGAACAAATCCCGGATTGATTCGCGTCTCGATAAAAAATGAACTCCCTTATCCTCGAGACGAAAAAAGCGCTTACTTTAATTCTCTCGTCGCAAATATTCACGACGTGATTACCGAAGCCATCATTCCCGAAGAACCTGAATGGGTTCCGCTCTCGGTGGCCAATACTGCGGTTGAAACGATTCCTGCTGTTCAGTTCAACGAGATGACGGGACTTCTGGAGTTTCTTTCAAATCACGGTGGCCGCGCCGATTCATTTGCACTCGCTCAAAGCCTAGGAAGAGACTTTGGTTATGTTTTGTTTTCGGCGAAAGCAGCAGAACTTTTGGATCTCGTTGACACTCCCAAAAATATGATCGTGCTGACTGATCTTGGAAGAAGATTCGTCGCAGCTGACGTGAATATGCGAAAGCAAATTATTCACCGCGCGCTCAAACAACTTCGCATTATTCAACTTCTCGAAGAAAAACTTCAAACCTCAGAAAACAAACGCCTCACCGCAGATCAAGCGGTAGAGATTTTGCATGAGCTCATTCCCAATGAAAATCCTAAGCAGATTTTAGATACCATCATCGAGTGGGGTCGCTATGCTGAACTCATTGGTTACAGCGACGACGATAAACAGCTCTATCTCGTCGAAGAAGAGAAGAAAAACGAAGAAACCTAACGCTCCACCCCATAGTTTAAGTTTGTTTTTACTAAAGTTTTTCTAAAAAACTGCCGACGTTAGTAATGACATGCCAGGCCCTAAAGTAAATATCGTTCAGAAGTCCGCTACCGAAGCTAAAGGTGGCGACGAAGTCGCTGTCGTTCAAGTAAAAAAGAGCATTCCGCTTTGGGTATTTATTGTGGTGCCCGTAATTTTGCTGTCTTGGGGAGGTGGATTTTTAGCGATTAAATCCATTCTTCATCAAAATGAAGTGGCACGAGTTGAAGCCGAAGAGAAAAAAAAACAAGCTGAAAAAGAAAATGAAGATGATGCAAAGGTTTCGGTTTTTACGATGGAACCCATGCTTATTAACCTCGCCAGTGAAGGTGATCGCCTGATGCATCTCGAGGTTCAGCTTGCGATCGAAACTCAAAATTCTAAAACGAGCCGAGAGTTACAATCTAAACTCGATCAAATTCAAGATGAATGGACGATGCTTTTAAGTTCAAAGTCAGAAAAAGAACTGAGAAAAATCGAGAATAGAAAAAAGCTGCAGGATGATCTTCTCAGCCGCGTTAATCATGTACTCAAAAAGGGCAAGGCCAATAAAGTCTATTTTCTCAATTTTCTTGTTCAATAGCGTGATTTTCATTCAAAACTTGGCAGCCTGAAGCGAAGATGCTTTGACTGATATCTTATGGAACTTCTTTGGAATGACTCCAACCTTCCGTACTCCAAAGAGTTCGATGATATTTATTATGCGGATGAAAGCGGACTTGATGAGGGTCGCTATCTTTTTTTAAAGCAAAATAAAATCGCAGAACGCATGTGTACGTCAAAACGCGCTTTGGTCATTGGAGAACTTGGATTTGGAACCGGGCTGAATTTTTTGTCCGTCTGGGATTTATGGGAAAAAGTAAAAAGGGAGTCTCCCCTTTCAACAGCTCCTTGGGTTCATTTTTTATCTTGTGAAAAGTATCCACTCGCTCCCGATCAAATGAAACAAGCATTAAGTCGATGGACCGAACTCGCCCCACTCACTGAAAAATTTTTGAAGGCTTATCAAGATCTTCCCCAGGGATTTCATCGAATTTTATTTTCTGAACATAGAATTTCTTTAACCTTATTTATAGGAGATGCGGCAGAGTCATTGCGAAGTTTTCAGAGTGGACGAGAAGTCGATGTTTGGTTTTTTTGCGGATTTGCTCCGCGAAAAAATCCTGAGATGTGGGATGAAAAAATATTTTCTGAAGTTGCAAAACTTTCTGGAGCTGGCACTACTTTTTCGACGTTCACCTGCGCAGGCTACATTCGTAGAACCTTAAGCTCGCTGGGCTTTCACGCCGAAAAATTTGAAGGATTCGGTCGAAAGAGAGAAATGGTTCGAGGTTTTTTTACAAAGCATTTCGCTCTCTCAGGCCCGCAAAAAGAAGTTAAATCCGTGACAGTGATTGGCGGAGGTCTTTCAGGTTTTAGTATCGCCCATCATCTAGCAAGGCGCGGCGTTCATGTTCAAGTGATTGAAAGAAATTCTGGAATAGCTAGTGAAGCTTCAGGAAATCCCGCGGCACTTACACTTCCAATTCTCACGGCAGAACCTACCGTCTTAAGTCGAATGTCACTTGGTGGCTTTTTATTTTTACGAAATTGGATTCAAGAGCTGGGATTAGAAAATGAAAATTTTCAAAGACAAAATATTCTTCAGCTGGCGGGAAACCCAAATAAATTCACAGAAAAGTTTACAGATAAATTTGAAAAGCGAAAGCGCGGCCTCATCGATTTACCAGAATCTTTAGTAAAATTGGTAAATGCTTCAGAAGCCTCGAGCATTGCCCAGACAACCATCAAAAGTGATGCTATTTATTTTCAAGACGCTTTTATTTTAAATTTAAAAAAGCTCTGCGATAAAATTTTAGAAACCCAGTCTCAGCAAATAAAACTTAAGACCTCAACGAATGCCGTTAGTTTTTTAAATTCAGAGAGCTCGTGGAAAGTGTTTGATTCTGAAAATAATCTTTTATCTGAATCGGATGCTGTCGTTTTTGCCAATGCCTACGATATTCAAAAATTCTCAGAGACTTCATGGCTGCCGCTTCGAAAAATTCGAGGGCAAGTAGCTCATTTAGAGAGCTCGCCTTCTCTCGAAAAATTAAAATCTGTTCTCTGTTTTGAAAATTATCTCAGCCCCAAACTTGTGGACGGCACTCATGTTTTAGGAGCGACTTACGACAACGACGATCTTTCTATCGACATTCGCGAAACTGAAAATCTAGAGATGATCGAAAATTTAAAAAACACTTTGCCTGATTTTAAGAATGAAAATTTTAAAGTTCAATATTCTCGAGTGAGCTTTAGAACGAGTGTTCCGGGACAGGCTCCCGTAGTCGGAGATCTCCGCAATCAAAAAGCTGAGTCACTTCAGAATGCTTATGTGCTTACTTCACTTGGCTCGAGAGGTTCGGTCTACGCTCCCATCGCCGCCGAAACTCTTGCATCTCAAATCACTGGTGATCCTTCACCCATTGAAAGAGATCTCGCCGAAAAAATTTCACCTGAAAGATTTTTAAAGGCTAAGCCCGAGACACTGATTCACCGAACGGCCCAGTGAATGGCAAAGCTTCATTAAATTTAAATGATAAGCCGCCCATCCCGACGATGCTAAAAACTTGGAATCTTGAAGACGATTCTGATCAATCACTAAATCATTTGCACTGACACGTCCTATTCGAAATCTTTTTAAATTATCCTCATACAAGCGATGAGATATCTGCAAATTTTCATCTCGTTTTACCGACGTGTTCATTGAACTCTCAAAAGCAGCATGAGCAGAATCAAAATTTCGCTTAAGTTCTTTTTCTAGACTCACCAGCCGAGCGCGAGCCGCTTCAGCTTGGTAATTTAAACTTTTGTAATTTCCATACTCTTGAAAGCGATTGAAAATGGGGATCGCAAGCGTAAAGCTTCCAAGCCAATATTTTTTGTTGGCCTCATCTTCGCGACGAAGGCCATACTCAAAATTTCCATTGAGAGAAGGAAAGATCTCTCTAAAGCCTTGCCGACTGAGTTCTGTCATATTTTCAAAAGTTGCTTTGGCTAAATGCCATGAAGGAATGGATTCGAAATTTAATTCTGATTTTAAAATGAGAGCGGCCTGCGATTTGGAATTCTTCCAAGGCCAATCAAATCTTTCTCCAGAATTTTCAAGCAGCCTAAAGACTTCGGCTTTTGCTTTTTTTTCTTCGACTTCGAGATCTTGAAGTTTTGATCGCGCGTTTTCAAGATCGACCAAAAAGGTATCGGCTTCTTGTCGAGGTAAAATACCCTGCTTATATCGAGCTTCGGCTAACGATAGTGATTGCTCGCGAGTTGCCACCAGCTGACGTTGAATCTCTAACTCTTCTTCCTGAAGAAGTTGATTCACCATGGCCAAAATAATTTCGCCCTCAACGCTTAAAATTTTTGAATCGAGCTCGGCCTGAGCTCTGCGCACATCGGCTTGAGCGGCTTTTCGACCGGCCATTCCCGCTCCAAATTCAAAAAGTTTCATCGAAGCACTTGCACTGATATGCCGAGCATTTTTTTCATCATCGTTATCATTCTTTGACCAAGCTTGCGTCACTTCGCCACCAATCTGAGGAAGAAAATCAAATTTTTGAGGTAAATGCGAAGCTTCAACCGCTTTTACTTGTGCTCGCGCCGCCGCAATATCAGAATTCTTCTCAAGCCCCGTCTGAATATTTTTCTCAAACGGAGTAAGCGCAGAAATTAAACTTATAAAAATAAATGGGTAAATCATAAGGCAGAACCCGCTTTACGTGAGCGCAGAGAAAAAACTTTTTTTAATTTCATTTTCTGAATTCCACGCGCTTCTAAATACATCGTCTGAAGAGTGGGAACGAGATACAAAGTCATCAACGTTGAAAACCAAAGTCCTCCAGTCACTGCAATTCCCAGAGGCTGCAAAATTCTTCCACCATCTCCATGTCCGATCGCAATCGGTAGCATCCCTGCAATCGTCGTCAGCGATGTAATTAAAATAGGCCGTAATCTTTTTCGAGCAGCTGCAAGTGCTGCTTCCTCGGGTGTTGAGCCTTCCAAAACAGCGCGACGAATAAAATCCACCAAGATAATTGAATTCGCCACCGCAAGACCGTTAAGCAAAATCACGCCCAAAACAGAATTTAAAGATAAGGTACTGTTGAAAATAAAAAGAGATGAGAGCACTCCAATCAAGCCAACCGGAATAGCCACTAAAACCAAAAGTGCGGCGATAAAACTTTCAAACTGAATCACCATGGTTATAAAAATAAGTAATATCGAAAGCGCTACTGCCCACATCAACTGATGAATGGCATCCTTTAAATCTTTTTCAGATTCTTCAATGCTTACTTGCGCCGCACCTTTATAATTTTTCTGCCAATCTTGAACGACTTGAGTAGCGGCGGTTACTAATTTAGCTTTCTCACTTTCATCTCCTTTTTTCGTTTTGGCGGCGAGACTCGCAAGCTCTCTCATATCCTCTCGATAAATAGTGGCGGTACCATCTTGAGTCTTAATCTTTCCAAACGCGCGCAGCGGAACAATTTTTCCATTTACGCCGACCGGAAAACTAGAAAGCTCTTCAATCGATTTGATTTCGCCGTTATCGTAGCGCAGAGAAATATAAATATTTTTTTCGTTTACATTCAGTTTCGCGATTTGACGGCCCGATGTTGCTACTCTTGCAACGTCTGCAATATCACTTAAATAAATCGAGCCTCGAGCTGCAGCCTGTTGATCCAAATGAGGAGTAACAATCAGCATTTTATCTTGATTGATTTCTGGTTCTGCCCAAAGTCTCAACTTTGTATGAGATTCCTTTAAAGCATTCATGAGAGAATCGATGGCCTTCACTCGACTTTCGGCCGTACCTGCTCGAGCTGTTACAATAAGATGAGGATCATCCGGCAATGGAAGTTCGGACGGATTCCAAGGCCTCACTCCAAAATCAAGCAATGGAGTATTTTCAAAACTTGCCTCTAACTTCTTCCAAAGATCCATCATCTGGCTCTTATCTTTAAGCTTCATCATGATACGCGCGTTATTGGGCCCATTTATCTGCGTAAATGTATAGATGATATTTTTGCCATATTCGTTGAGCAAACGAGATTCGATGATTTCAGCTTGAGCCTCCATCTGTTGAATTTTGCTATGATCACTCGAATGCACAGACAGACTAATAAAATCTGTATCCGGCAAACCCATGATTTCTTTAGGAAGACGAGGCAAAACAAAAATAAGAAGCAATGCCAAAGAAACAGAGAGCCCGATAAACAAACTCGCTTTTGCCAAACGATGACTGAGTAGCCACTTCAAACTATTTGCGTAAAAATTTTCTAAGCGTAGCAAAAAATTTTCTATCGGAGATTTGAAATCCATCTGAGTTTCATTTTTCATCAGCCAAAGCCTAACCGTTGGAACCAAAATCAAAGCGATGATGGCCGAACATCCATGGGAAAAAACGACAGCTTTTGCTAAGTCTCCTAAAATAGAGCTGGTTAAATTGGATGTAAAAGCGAGCGGAATAAAAACGACAAGCGAAGCAATCGTAGAAGCGATCACAGGCACTCGAACTTCTTTCACTGCGGTCATCACGATTTTCAATCGAGTTTCAAAATCAAGAGGCCCCGTCTTGCCTTTAAAATGACGAAAAATATTCTCCATCACCACCACAGAGGCGTCCACATTCATCCCCGCAGATAATGCAAGTCCCCCAAGCGAGATGAGATTTAAATTCATTCCAAAAATTCTCATCAAAATAAAAGCCATCACGATGCTGAGAGGAATTTCAATCGCTGCTGTGATGGTATTTTTTAAACTTCCGATAAATAAAAATAAAATACTGACTGCTAAAAATGCTGCAAGAATAACTTCAAAGATAACTTTGTTGACGGCAGATCGAATAAATTCAGAAGGATCAACAAGCACTCGATAGTGAATATCCGATGGCATCGAAGGCATGATTTTTTCGACAGCTGCAATTGCTCCTTCTGACATCGCTTTAATATTTCCATCGGCTTTAGGATCTGCCCAAAGAATAATACTAGGAGTACCACTTGTTTTAAAAATTCTTACGTCGTCCAAAGACGGGCGAATATCTACTTTTGCAATATCGTTCAAAATGACGCTTCGACCAGAGCGAGAACGAACTAAAATGGATTTTAAATCCTCTACCGTTTTTACGGATCGCGGAATTTGAATGAGCATCTGATTCGTGCCAATCGTCAGCGATCCACCGCCTTCGGATCGCAAAGCTCCGTTCACCGCGTCTTCGATATCACGAGGAAAAAGTCCCAGTGAAGCCATAGCGTCCGCTTTGAGTTCAATTAAAATATCCTGCTTATTGGGATTGTAGAGATAAGCCTCACCTACATCGGAAACTTTTCGCAGCTGCGGCATCAAGCGAGGCTCAAGCAAATCATAGACATCGGATAAACTTCTTTGCTCCGAAAAAAAACTAATCGCTAAAAATCCAGAGTTTCCCGAGTTAGACCATATCCACAAACTGTCTCGAATTTCTTTTGGCATTGAAGACAAAAATGAATTCGTGCGAAGCTCAACTTCTTTATAAGCAAGAGTATCTGAAACTCCCCAGTCAAAATCGATCGTAAATTCGGCTCGACTCGTTCCATAAGTTGTTCTGATTTTTTGAACACTTAATCCGGATGTATTTAAAGAACTTAATGACGCTTCTAAAGATTCTCCATAAGAGCGCATGAATTGCTCTGGTGTATTTTCTCCATAAGACACCGACACTGTAATGCGTGGTTTGGAGGCTTTTGGATAAAGCGAAATCGGTAAATGAAACCCCTGATAAATGCCGACGAGAGCTAATAGACCTAAACAAAGAAAAACACGTAAGGGCGAAGTATAAATTGATTTCAAAACCTACTCCGCTTTTTTTGATTTATCTGAAGTCGAATCTTTTTCTAAAATCACTTCATCTCCAGGCGCAATAAATTTGCTTGAACGCTCAATGACAAGTGCACCAGTTTCTAAACCTTTTTGAACTTCAACTTGTCCAGACTGCATAGGCCCAAGCACCACTTCTTGCTGAGACATTTTTCCATCTTTCACGAGACGTAAAAAAGTTTTGTCATCTCTGTAAATAACAGCCGATTCCGGAACTGAAAAAACCATTCGAGGCTTATTTTCAAAAGTAGCGCGACCAAGACTGCCTGGAAGAATTTCTGAAATAATTCCTAAATGAGAAAGTGATTTTGAAAAATGCAGAATCGCTGTCGTCGTTCCGGTGACGGGATCAGCTAACGGACTAATACCAGCAATCTCTACAGGTAAAGATTTTAATTCATTTTCATCGTTACTGATCGCTCGTGCGTTCGATTTAAATTCTCCGCTCATTCCAACTTTTAATGCCGAAAGATCGTGAAGTGGAACTTCGATGGCTACCTTCAACTGCGAAGGATCCGTTACCGTTGCAAGCTTTTGTCCTCGACTGATAATACTGCCCTCATTTACTGCAAGTTCGCTCACAACTCCTGAAACTGGAGCTCGAAGTGAAATATTGGAATAAGAATAAATAGGATCTGTATGCTTCAAAACTAAAATGAGTTCACCTTTTTTAACTTTTTTTCCAAGCGGAGCAGCCACTCTCACGACAGCCCCATCAAACTCAGCGAGCAAATTGGCGTTAATTCGAGATTCAACTCGAGCGGGATAAATGAGTAGATCCACCATTTTCTTCTTCTCTGCAGCACGAGCCATCACAATGGGTTTAGATTTAGGATCTTGAACGGCGAAAAGAGATATCGAATTTAAAAATAAAATCGAAAAAAAAGAGCTAAAAAAAAGAGTAAAATAAGGGCGCATAATTATGGATAAACCTTCGTAATTTAAAGATGTTTTACGATCAGTCTTAAAAGCTGTCAATAAGCCCTGAATCCATATTTTAACGGCATTTCACGCCTTCCTTAGACATTCTAAAAATCTAAATGTGAAGACCTGAGTATAAATAAATTTTGTTTATAAATCTTGGCTTATGCTTCGAGGCTTCTTTATATTTTAAGGAATGCCTACTCGAGTGCTTCTCATCGATGACGACAATGAAGATTTTATGATCATCCGAGATTCTTTGGCGCATCTTTTAGATCGTTATCAAATTGAATGGGAACCTAATTACGACTCTGCCTTCGAAAAATCGGTCGCCAATTCTTATGACGTTTACTTACTGGATTATAAGTTAGGTGCTCAATCCGGACTCGATTTTTTAAAAGAAGCGAGAAGAAAAGGCTGCCGCAATGCCATTCTTTTAATTACAGGATATCGAAATGAGACTTTAGACATCGAAGCCATCAAATTGGGTGCCGACGATCTTTTAATTAAAGGTGAATTTGCAGGCTCCAATTTAGATCGGTCCATTCGCTACTCCCTTGATCGTCGTCAAACCCAAGCCGTTATTGCGGATCAGTATCGTCAACTCGCTACGACCGTAAGAATGGCCTCTTTAGGAGAAGTAGCAGGGGGAATCGCTCACGAAATTCTTAATCCCATCACTATTCTTTTAGGAAAAATCGGAGAAATAAAAGAATCCCTGGCGCAAGGTCCGATTGCTTCAAAAATATTAATGAGCTCAATGGAAACTTTAGAAAACGTAACTTATCGAATTCTTAAAATTATTAAATCTCTCAGAAATTTTACAAACGCCGGATTCAACTCGGCAGAAAAAATACCTTTGAAACAGATTTTAAATGATATCGAAGAAATGTGCTCAAAAAAGTTTAAAAATTTGGACATTACCTTGAAGTTACCCGAGCTTGATGAAGAATTATTATCTATTAACTCCTCGCCTGAACTCGAACAAGTTCTCTTCATTCTTGTCAGTAATGCCAAAGACGCCCTCTCTCAGTTCTCCGGTGAACGCTGGATAAAAATAGAAATTGAAATACAAAATTTAAATTTAGAGATATCCGTTACCGATAGTGGGATTGGAATTCCATCCGATATTCGAGAAAAAATATTTTTACCTTTCTTTTCAACGAAAGGACCTCAAGGTTCAGGCCTTGGATTAAGCGTCGCCAGACGTCTCATCGAATCATTTCAAGGAAATCTTTTGTTAGATGAAGATAAAAATATAAATCGTTTTATCATTCGACTTCCTCTCGAAGAAGTAAAAGCAAACTCTACTCTTCCTATTCTTATCGTGGATGACGAAAAAGATATTACTGAACTAGTGGCTCGAGGTTTTTCGGATCGACAAATTTCAACCCTAACAGCTTTTAACGGTGAAGAAGCCATCGACTATATCTACCGCCAACCTCTGCGTGCGATTGTGACGGATCTGAGGATGCCAGAGATGGACGGAGTTTCTTTAATCGAAAGAATAAAAAATCTTCCCAATCTTCCCCCTATTTTTGTGATCTCAGGTTTTTATCCAAACGCTGCAGAGAGATTAAAATCTTTGCCCATCAAAAAATTCTACGAGAAGCCCTTTCCGATTCCTCGCCTAGTCGAAGATATTCTTAAAATGTCTTAAAGCTGTTGCTGAATGGGTAGCGAAATTTTAAATAGTGCCCCTTCATTTGGTTTACTTGAAACAGAGATCTGACCGCTGTGTCGCTCAATAATTTTTCTACAAATGGCGAGCCCAACTCCTGTACCTTCAAAAGCTTCGCGAGAATGAAGTCTTTGAAAGATAACAAAAATTTTATCTGAAAATTTTTCATCAAATCCAATTCCGTTATCACAGATTTCTAACTCACACCTGCCCTGCTCGAGACGAGCACTCACTTTAATCAGAGGAGTGGTATTCTGCTTGTAAAACTTCAGAGAGTTTCCAATAAAATTTTGAAAGAGCTGCCGCATTTGAAGGGGGTCGGCTTGAATGATCGGAAGATTTTCTAAAATCACTTGGGCTTTGGTTTGCTCGATTCTAATTTCAAGATCAGACAAAACTTCTTCTGCTATTTTTTTAAGATCGGTCATTACGAATGGCTGGGTTTGCGTCGAGACTTTAGAGTACATTAAAAGATCCTGAATGAGATGACTCATTCTTTTTGAAGCACTCAACATCCGATCTAAATAATCTTTTGGCTCTTCAGAGAGCTCGACTCTGTATTTAGAAACCAATCGCTCTGCAAAAGTTTGTATTTTTCGAAGAGGCTCTTGTAAATCGTGCGCCGCAATCGATGCAAAATCTTCGAGCTCTTTATTACTTTTCTCTAGGCGCTCTGCATAAACTTTTAATTGCGCTTCTACTTGCTTACGCTGAGTAATTTCAAAGCGAATAGAGACATACTCTTCGGGTTTTCCGCTCTGATTTAACGAAGGAACAATCGTGGTGTGGACCCAGTAACAGCTTCCATCTTTCGCTCTATTCTGTATCTCACCTACCCAAATCTGCCCGGCAGAAATTGTTTTCCATAGACCTATAAAAAAACTTTTTGGATGGTGAGCCGAATTGATAATGCGATGGTTTTTTCCCAGCAATTCGTCTCGGGAATACTGTGATATCTCACAAAATTTATCATTCACGTGAATGATATCTCCACCGACGTTTGTAACCGCGACGATAGCCGATTTATCCAAAGCGTGACGAATATGCTCAAGCTCTCTAGAAAACGACATCTGCTTGCCCATCCTTTCTTGTACGGTGAATAATGACTGAACGCAATCTCTGGCCAGTAAATAACTAAATAATTTTTATTTATATTGAGTTTTAGGTCTTGAAGCGTCATGCTTTTAAAGGAGATGGACGATAAATTTTCTCAGCAGAGGCCCCTCATGCTGATCACCGTTGATGATGATCCAGATCAGATCAATCTCATCCAAGGTCTTTGCAAAGAAATGTGGTCGGATCTAGCCTTTAAAGCGTTTACATCAGGCGAAGAATTACTTAGCTATTTTTTTCAAATTCAAAATTTACCTCATAGCTACGATCAAGTGATCCTACTCGATGTAAATATGCCGAAAATGTCAGGATTTGAAACTTTAGAAGAAATTCGCAGAATGAGAGATTTCGAAACAGAACCTAAAATCGCCATGATCACCGGAAGCGTAGATCAGAAAAGACGTCAAACCTCTATCGATCTCGGCGCTAATCTTATTCTTGAAAAGCCTTTTGAACTTGAAGGATGGAAACAAATTTTAGAATCAGTAGTTCAGCTTTCTACTAAACACTAATCATCCTTCATCAAAGGAAGTTCTAAGACAAAGCAACTACCCTTACCTGGCTCACTTTCTACAAAAATATTTCCGCTATGAGACTCTACAATCTGACGCGCAATATAGAGGCCTAACCCTAAGCCGCTAATATTTTTGCGATCCGCTATCGCGCGCTCAAATCTTATAAAAATTCTATCCTGATCCTCTCTTTTAATTCCCGCGCCTTGATCCTGCACCTCTAGTCTCGCAACTCCTTTTTGAAGCGTCTTTAAATGAATCTCGACAATTCCACCCGGAGCATATTTCACAATATTTTGAAGTAAGTTTCCTACAACCTGCTCCATACGAATTCGATCTATATTTAAAAAAATTTCTCTCTTTATATGAAGATCAATTCGGCAACCAACAGCCTTAAGTTCATCACTATAGCGATCGACTGTTTCTTGAACCAAATTTGAAAAGTCTAATTTCTCTAAATTAAGAACTAAGTTACCTCTTTGAACGCGAGTCACATCAAGCAAAATATCAACCAAAGATATCACTCGATTGAGTTGATTCTCGCAGGTCTTCGAAACACTGATCACCTTTTCTCGAGACAAGTTCTCTTGAGATTTTCCCTTGGCCAACTGTTGCAACATTTGAACTTCTAACTTAAGTGGTGTCAAAGGAGTCTTAAGTTCGTGACTCGCAATCGCAAGAAATTCATCTCGCGAGCGCACGGCTCTTTGAAGCTCAGCCTCTGTCATTTTTAAAACCTCAAACGCTCGCTTCAGCTCTTGCGCCTGCTTTTCCCAAATCTTTCTTTGAAAATAAAGTTCAGCAAAAACGGCCACTTTCGATCGGACAACAACTGGATCTAAGGGTTTATAAAGAAAATCTACAGCTCCGGACTCATAACCCTTAAAGGTATTTTCTTTTGTTCGAACTCCGGCCGTCACAAAAATAATGGGAATATTTTTGGTTCGCTGAGTTCCTCGCATGAGCTCAGCCAGCTCAAAGCCGTTCATCTCCGGCATCTGCACATCGACTAAGGCTAAGCCAACTTCGTTTTCTAACAAAACTCGAAGAGCTGCGTCGCCCGAGTGAGCTTTAATGATTTCAATTCTTTCTCCGCGAACTAAATGCTCTAAGGCGAGCAAATTTTCTTCTCGATCATCGACTAAAAGTATTTTAACTTTTTCTTCTGCGGCTAGCTGAGACTGTTCATTAGGAATAGTGTTCTGAGAAAGAGCTGTCATAGGACATTCCTCCGCTGTGCAACTTCAAATTTTTTTTGATATATTTTTGCTTCACTCGATACAACTTGAAAATCAGATTCGTGATTAGAAAATCGCAAACTCTCCTTAGCTCCCAGCCCTAAAAAACCCTGGTAGACTAAAGACTCAAAAAATAAATCGATGGTGCGGTCTTGAAAAATCTTGTCAAAATAGATCATGACATTTCTGCACGAAACAAAATGCACTTCTGAGAAAGTAAAATCTGTCGTCAAACTATGATCAGCAAAAAGCACATTACTTCTAAGTTCAGGATCAAAAATAATCTTATCGTTTCTCTTTTCATAGTAATCTGAAAGCTTTTGCTTTCCGCCTCCTAATCCATAATTCTTTGTCATCTCAGGAATAAACTCTGCGCTGTAAATTCCCTTCTCTGCTTTCTCTAAGCTTGAAGGATTAATATCTGTGGCATAAATAAGAGAGCGCTCTAAAAGTTCTTCTTCCGCTAATAAAATAGAAAGTGAATAAACTTCTTCTCCGGTGCTACAGCCGGCAATCCAAATTTTCAACGAAGGGAAAGTTCGCAAAGTCGGAATGACCGATTGCCGAAGCTCAGAGAAATAAAGTGGATCCCTAAACATCTCGCTGGTGGAAACCGTCATATATTGTAAAAGCTTCAGGAAAAATTCTGGGTCTCTTAAAACTCGATCCTGAAGAATCGATATAGATTCACATTGAAGCTGATTCAAAGCTAAATGAAGACGACGCTTTAAAGAAGCATCCGAGTAAGAGCGAAAGTCGTATCGGTAGCGTTGATAGATGGCCTCAAGAAGTAAAGGCAATTCAATATTATCCAAATTCATAACCTCCCCCTCATTTAGAAATCCACACTCGAATCAACGATAAAAGTTTTTCAAGTTCAATCGGCTTGGCTAAGTAATCATTGGCTCCTGCCTCAAGAGCTCGATCATGATCGTCCTGCATCGCTTTAGCTGTCACTACAATCACGGGCAGCCCCTGAAAATTTTTAAATTTTCGAATTTCACGAGTCGCCTGATAACCATCCATTTCGGGCATCATGATGTCCATGAGAACAAGATCTGTATCGACTTCTTCTTGAAGCTTCGTCACGGCTTCTTTTCCCGTTTTCGCAGTGATAACTCGAGCGCCCTTTTGCTCGAGTGCACTCGTAAGAGCAAATAAATTTCGAACATCGTCATCTGCCAATAAAATTTTTCTACCCTCTAAAACCTTTTCTCGATTTCTAAAATTCTGAAGCATCTGCTGACGATCTGGAGGCAATTCCTTCTCTACTTTATGAATGAAAAGAGTGACTTCGTTCAAAAGTCTTTCCATCGAATTTGAACCCTTCACTACAATCGCTCGAGAAAATTTTCGCAATTTTTCCTCCTCAGATCGCGAAAGTTGGCGAGCCGTATAAACAATAATGGCTATAGACGTTGCTAATTTTTCTCTCGCTAATTTTTGAAGCAAATCTTCACCACTCATACCTGGCAGCTTGAGATCAGTGATCATGCAATTATAAGTTTGCTTCTGAAGTTCTTGAAGCGCCTCTTCTCCACTGCGCACAATGGTCGCCTGAATATCCTCAGCTCGAATGAGCTTAGCGATTTGTTCGCCTTGAATAGGCTCATCTTCTACAATGAGAACTTTTGTTTCGGCTCGAGGTTCAAGCTGCTTCAAAAGCAAGCGAAGCCTGTCAGCCTCGATAGGCTTTTGAATAAAATTAATGGCGCCCATCTCGAGTACAGATTTTTTTCGATCCAACGCTGAAATAACATGAACAGGAATATGACGAGTTCGCGGATCGGATTTTAAGAGATCTAAAACACTGAGGCCATTGTGATCCGGTAAAACCAAATCCAAAACAATTCCAGAAGGAGAATACTGTCTCGCTAGTGCCACAGCATCATCTGCTGTACCCGCAACGATGCATTGAAACTGAGATGTATGAGCCAAGTCGTAAACAATTTTTACAAAGGCAGGGTCATCGTCGACAATCAACAAGGTCCGAGCCTTAGGATCTAAAAACTCTCGATCATCAAAAAAACTAAAACCTACTTTTTTAGTCTCTTTCTTTTTTACAACTTCTGACAATGAGCTAGCGACTGGGGCATCTGCTTTTTTCTTTTCAAATTCAATTGCTGCGGGAAGATGTAAAATAAAAGTAGAACCCTCTCCCAATTTACTTTTCACTTCAAGCCTTCCACCTAAAAGTTTTGCAAGGTCACGTGAAATCGAAAGCCCTAAGCCTGTGCCACCGAATTTTCGATTGATTGTTCCATCGGCCTGTTTGAACGGTTCAAAAATCATTTCTATTTTATCTTCCGAAATTCCAATCCCCGTGTCGGTTACCGAAAAGCCTATCTGACTTTCACCCATTCGAGAAATTTCAGAAAATGTCTTGAGTGTAATTTTTCCACGCTCAGTAAATTTAATAGCATTCGAAAGTAAATTTCTGAGGATTTGCTCTACCCTAAGCCGATCCGAAACAATTGAAGCCGAGCTCTCTACTTTTTCATCAATAATAAATTCTAAGCTTTTTGAATTAGCAATGGGCTGAAATGTATTTTTGAGATTTCCAATAATTTGTGAAAGTTTAATTTCTTCGGACTCAAGATCAAGCATTCCAGCTTCTACCTTAGAGAGATCTAAAATATCGTTGATAAGATTAAGCAAATCATGACTTGAGGAGTCGATCGTCTGCAAATAATTAATTTGTTCGGGATCTAAGTTTTGCTTTTGATTCTCGATTAAAATTTTAAGCAAAATAAGCGTAGAATTTAAAGGTGTACGCAACTCATGCGACATATTAGCCAAAAATTCAGATTTATATCGATTGGCCGACTCTAGCTGCTCCGCCTTATTCTCTAAATTTGACTTAAGAGAATTCAATTCTTGGTTTCGAAGATTTAAATTTTCTTTTTGATCTTCAAGCACTTGTGTCTGCTCTTCAAGCTGAGTGTTGATCTGTGAAAGTTCCTCTTGCTGGTTTTGCAGGCGCCCCTGAGATTCTTGAAGAGCTCTTGCTTGCTCCTCGAGTTCTTCATTAGAGGCACGCAATTCTTCTTGCTGAGTTTGCAAATCTTCTGCCTGCTTCTGCGTTCTTCCCAAAAGTGATTCAATTCGATTTCTATCTTGAGATGAATGAACACAAACACCCAAAGATTCTGTAATCATTTTCAAAAATTCAAACTGAGAAGAAGAAAAACCATAGAGACTTCCAACTTCGATAATGCCTTTGACTTTTCCATCATTTGAAATCAATGGAGCGATGATAATTTCTTTAGGGGCTGTGCTACCCAAAGAGGATTCTACATTCATATATCGCTCAGGAACTTCCTTAAGATAATGCATTTTATTTTCTGCGGCAGCTTGGCCTAAAAGGCCCTCTCCTAATCGAAAGTTTTGGTGCAAGGGATTCCAATTCGAAGCGGAAGCATAAGAACTCGTAAGTTGATAGTTTTGTCCGTCGTCACTTACAAAAAAGGCGCCCACATGGCAGTTGAGATAAGTACAGATAAAATTAAGTGCTCGAGATGAAAGAAGATCCAAATTATTTTCAGTTCGAATTTCAGTGAGCAAATTAGTTACCCCAGATTTTATCCATTCTCTTATCTTAAGATCTTCATTCTGCAGTCGCTGTTGTTCTAAAGCTGCGCCATAAACTCCAGATAGATTTGTAAGTTGCTTTCGACCGCTTACGATCAAAATTGCTCCCACTAAAAATCCCAGAATACCGATAGCCATCATGACAAATGTCGCAGTTCTTTGTGCCCTTTCATTACGAATACGCCAAAGTTGATTCTCGGAGTCCGAAAAATCTTTAAAGGCAGCCTTAACCTTACCCAAGATCTCACGCCCTCGACCCAACTTAACAAGCGAAAGATAATCTCCATTTTTTTGTTTTATCTCGATAAGTGAAGTAGAAAATTGCTTCCACGATTCAAATAGCTCTCCAATTTTACTTACCTTAGCGAGCTGAGGCGGATTATCTGAAACTAGATTTTTTAAATCTCCCAGAGCGGACGACCATCCTTCAATTCCCTGATGATAAGGCACCAAATATTCTTCGCGTCCTGTCAGAAGGAAACCTCGCTCCGCCCAAGCCGAATCGAAAACAAGACTTTCGGCAGTAGAAGATTGAAGAAGAACTTGATTCGTATGATTTACCCAACCGATGACAGAAGTAAAATATTGAAGAAGACCGACAAGCGTAGTCGTCATTAAAAAAATAACGACGATAGGAAAAACTAAATTCTTTCGCAGAACTTTTTTAAAAATGGTTGGATTAAGTGCAGCTGAGGAATTCATTAATCAAGCTCCATCGTTTTATTTTTGATGCTCAATACAAGTGGGCCAGTATGTAATAATTATCCTCTGATTTCCAGATCGCTTCTAGCATTTGCTGATGTTTTACATCTAACGAAAGTCTGAGGAGAAAAAGATACAATTTTGCTAGTGTGTCTTGATAGCTTCACACTCAGGAAGATATATAAATAATTATTATTTATATATCTTCTGGTAAAATGTGGGGAGGGAGTGGAATGAAAAAACGTATCCTTATCGTAGAAGACGATCGAGCCATCCAAGAAAGCTTAAGAAGTTTGTTAGCGGAGGAAGGCTTCGACAGCATCTCTGCTTTTAATGGACAAGAAGCTACCACCTATCTTGAAAGTTTAAATAAAAACGAACTTCCTGATTTGATTCTTTTAGATTTAATGATGCCAATCAAAGATGGATTTTCGTTTAGACTCGAGCAGCGAGACGATCCTAAAATCTCTCACATTCCTGTCGTGATCATGACAGCGACGAGTGAAACCAAAGAAGTTCAAAAATTACTCGAAATTGAAACACTTATTAAAAAACCATTCGATATGGAAACTATCTTGAAAGCGGTTTATCATCACTGCCCTATTTCTTCAGTGGCTTAATTCATCACATGAAATCTAAAAAAAATGGGGCTATTAATGCCCCATTTTTTATTTTATTTGTTAAGATTATTTTAATTCAGAACATCTCATCCGTGATTCTGTGCAATACATATCATAACTATCTGGAGACCCTTCACGGCATTTGCCAATAGCAGCTGATATTGCTGATAGCTCCGACTCACCTTTCCCTAGAAACATTCCGGAAAAGGGGGACGAGAGCGCACACTCCCACCGACTCTCACTTCCTCGATATCCTTGATTTTCTAAAAGAAATTGAACGGCTTGTTCAAGGTTTCGAATTCTTTCATTCAATCCTCGATAATCTCTTCCATCGAAATTTTTTCCACCAATGCGAATATTCGAATTACCAATTTTGAACTCAAGTGGAATCTCAATTTTCACTTGAGCATCATCTCTACGATAATACGAGTCTTGTGCTTGAACCGCAAAAGACGACATCATGCCTACGAATAATACAATACAGCCAAAAATTTTCATTTTTCCCCTCCGTTAAGTTTTTTTGATTAGACCCCTCTAACACCTTTAGAATTAGCATGCTCAAAATCATGGAGCCAAGAAGTATTAACAGTCCGCGTCATTTTGTGTGGGCGACTGCTTTAAACTATCCTGCGCGCTCTGCTGACTCTAGATTTTGTACATAAAGAGTTCGCGTCGGGAACGCGAATTCAATTTTTTCGCGAGCAAACGCCTGAAAGAGATCCAAATTGATATCCTGATGAATATCCAAATAAGTCACCAAGTCCGGACTCAAGACAAAATAAGAAACCTCAAATTGCAGAGCTGAATCTCCGTAAGTTTTAAAATGCGCTCGATCAAATCGAACATCTTTTTGTTTTTCGATGACTCTTCTTATCATCTCAGAAATTCTATTCAGTTTTTCAAACGGCGTACTGTAGACGACGCCAATCGTGAATTGGATCCTTCGCTCTGACATGCGCTTAAAATTTTGAATTCTACTCGCAAGCAGATTTGAATTTGAAATAATAAGCTCTTCTCCCGAAATACTTCGCAGTCGCGTCGTCTTAAGACCAATCTGCTCGACTGTTCCTACAAAATTATCAACAGCGATGACATCACCAATTACAAAGGGTTTATCTAAAACAATAGAGAGTGACGAAAATAAATCTCCCAAAATATTTTGCACGGCCAAAGCAACGGCCAAACCGCCGACTCCTAATCCAGCAACTAACGTCGTAACATCGACGCCAAGATTTTCGAGAGCCAGAAGAATTAAAACCGAATAAAGAACCAATCGCCCAATAAATTTTAAAGTGGGCGCCACACTCATCCATGTCGGATCATATTTTCCAAATGCTCTCGCCTTCTTAAATTTTTGCTTAATTAGAAAATCAATGATTTGATTTCCCCAAAGTGCAGTCTGAACCAAGCCGAGCAAAATCAAAGCATTGCGCAAAAGTTTTTCGACATTTGGAGAAAGTTCAAGATAAAGACTGCCAATATAAATCGAGACCGCGATGATAAAAAATTTGCGCGTATATTCGATGAGTTCGACGGCAAAATCATCAAGCTCGGTGATCGTGCGCTGAGCCGCTATCTTCAAACGACGCGTCAACACGCTCTTGATCACAAAAAGAGAGACGCAAATGCAAAGTGCTATTGCAAAAGCCAGTGCCCAACGCGAAAGAGTATTTTGAAAAAGCTGCCAATGCCAAAAGTCCCATTCAATCATAAGAGGGCACACTATAGCGAAAGACTCAAAAATTTAAATTCTTTTAAGGAGCATTGAACAAAGGGCTTGGGTCATTTTTACGCGGTCAAAATGCCTGACCCAGGATTTCATCACAGGATCTGCGTGATCAACGTCAGGAATTTGCACAATTTTTGAGCCCGGCAAAACGGTATTACTTACGGGCACAAGCCCATCATTTTTAATTCCATCTTCAAGCATCGCATTGCGAGTTAAAAAAAGAAGAGTGTTCAGTCGCCAAGGTTGTCG
This sequence comes from Deltaproteobacteria bacterium, assembly GCA_017302715.1. Lineage (GTDB taxonomy): Bacteria > Bdellovibrionota > UBA2394 > UBA2394 > UBA2394 > JAFLCD01. The sequence continues at coordinate 78,437 of JAFLCD010000004.1, read as the reverse complement.
ATCAATCCAGGAACCAAACGAAATAACGGGAATTCTCTTTTGAAACGAAGCAATTTCATCGGCATTTGCCTGCAAATAAACTTTACTATCCGACTCTCTTAGGCTTTTTAAACTTTCACGAGTTCCACCCATTCTTTTTAAAAGCCAGCCCGCACATTTGCCAAGGCATGCACTATCGTCAATCCAATCCGCAACGGGACTTCCACCAAAACCACCTTGAAGTGAAATCCATCCTTTCACTTTTTTCTGAAGCTCAGGATATTGAATCAGTGAATGCAAGGCATCGACACTTCCCTTGCTGTGAGTAATTAAAATGACGGGCCGCTTAGCCTTTTCAATTTGTCCACGAATAAATTGTGCATTCACATCCGGAATTTCTTCAGATTCGATTTTTGTGCGAATCGCATGCACTTTATTTTCATGAAACCATCTCAGCTGATCATCGAAGTAATGCCCAAGCCCTAAGCGATTAAGTAAAGGGTGTCGGCCGGTAGCAATCACCGTATCCGAAAGAAATCCGGGAACTAAAATGATATCAAAATGCTTGAGCCGTAAAACATTTCGCGCATACGCAGAAAAACCTTCTCGGTATTCAGCACTGAGATTCTCTTCTTGCGCCTGAGAGTAAATCGGCGTCAAAAAAGAGATTAAAATAAAATAAAATAAAGCCCTGAAATTCAAGCTAACTTCGTATCATAAAAATTATCCAAATCAAAGATGCTTGATGCCCGTAGAAGCAATTTCAACGCCGATACAGATAACAACAAAAGCTAAGAGCTTTGAAAGAGCCATCATTCCGCTAGAGCTCATACGTTTGGTAAAAAATCCAAGCCGCGAATAACAGAGATAAGTGACGATGCAAATTAACGAAATACCTGTGATCACGCATAGCAGTTCAAGCGAAGATGGCAGTCTAGAATCATGTCCGATATGAACCCCTAAAGTTAAACAAACAGCTAAACAACCCGGACCCACGGTGAGTGGAAATGTAAAAGGATAAAAAGAATTTCTCATCGAGTTTGTTTTAAATTCAGCAGGATCAGATTCTGTTTTTTCCTCTGGAGTGGGTGCGTTCAATAGTTTCCATCCCATCAACGCAAGCACACTTCCTCCCGCCGTTTGAACTACCGGAATTGAAATTCCAAAAAAATCTAAAATAAATTGCCCAAAGAAAAAGAAAAACAGCAAAAGAATAAATGAATAGATAGAAATTTTACGCGCTAATGTTTTTCCTTCATCGGGTCGAAGAGATCCCGTCACCCCAAAAATCACCAGCGCCGTTCCCACGGGATTCACGACCGGAAACAGTGCCGTAAAAACATAAGCTATCGTTTGAAGTGCAATCAGTGCCATAGAGTGGATCTACTTACATTCTCACACAGGATTGGTCAAATAGGCCTCTAATTTATCAAAAGATCCGGTCCATCCCATTTCCATACTCTTTTTGTGCTTAACGAAATTCTTAACTTCATCCGGAGTATTTGCACCGTAGGGCTGCCAAGTGACGGTGACGAGCGTTCTATCTTTTGCTTCTTCGGTTAATGTCACGGTCGTCAGCATGGTTGCCGGCCAAAGTGGCAATAGTGGATGCCGAGAAATTTTTTCGCTCTCATCACAAAATTGCTGAGTGTAAGAAATACGATGTGGCTTAGAAATTTCTAGATACTCCGCTCGCCCATACATCTTCATTCCCACTTCGCCGCTCATATAATAAAAAGTACTCCCACCTGGTTTGATATCGGCGCGAATAAAATTCATCGTAAAACCCGTAGGCGCTAACCACTGCGAAAAATGTTTTGGATCCGTCCACATTTTAAACATGACATCAATGGGAGCATCGAATGAACGATTGATCACAAATTGCTCTTTGCCTGAAGATTCTTTGGTTAAATATTCGGCGAGTCTATCCCAAGTTCCATAACCCCCAGCATCTTTAATAAACTTATGCATTTCTGTCGCAACTTCAGGACTTGCAAACGTCATCGACATCGTCATTTTTGTTTTGCCTTTAAGATCTGCAAACAAAACTGTTACGCGAAACAATGGAGGACGATCATCGTACCCACCATGGTCGTAAACCATTCGAGATTCATTTTCGATCTCGAGATATTTTGTTTTGTTGGGATAATCCACTCCGTCAGGTCCATGCATGGTGTAGTGCCAAATTCCGCCAGGTCTAAAATCTTTGGAATGAGAAGTGATTGTAAAACCTCGCGGGCCCCACCACTTTGCCGCTTGCTCTGTATCTGTCCACGCATCCCAAACAGCTTTGACAGGAGCATCATAAATTCGAGTGATAAGTATTTCGTTGGAATTATTTTTTGGCGCCATAAATTTATTCCTTGCTGCGTGAAGCTTTCGCTAACTTTCTTTTTTTATTTTTTTTCGGAACAACAGTTTTTAAATATTCACCCAGTCGATCAAAACTTTCTTCCCAAAACATTCGATATTGCTCCATCCACTGAGCCATATCTTTAAGCGGTTCGGCGTTTATTTTACAGGGCCTCCACTGCGCCTCTTTTGTTTTGGTGATGAGACTCGCCTTCTCTAAAACTTTAAGATGTTTCGTAATGGCTGGCAGGCTCATGCTTTTGAGAAAGGGTTTTGCAATCTGCGAAACATTCGCCTCGCCTTTAGAAAGCTGAGCGAGCATCGCCCTTCGTGTGGGATCGGCTAGAGCAGCAAAGGTTTGGCTTAAATGATCATGCATATATTATACCTAAAGGTTAATTAACCAATAAGTTAAATATAAAACAGAATTAAAATGAGGTCAATGGGGGCTAGCTTTTAAGGCTTCTTCCAATTCTTCAAAAGCTCGTCGAGTTCGGGGGTTTTGATTTTTAAAATATCTGAAATCTTTTTGATATTTTCTAAAGACCTATGAAGATATTCCATCTCCTTTTCGATTTCTTCCTTTTCTTTTTCGCCTTTCGTCTTTTTTAATTGCCCACGAAAATATTCTAAACCCTTTCGCATGGCCTCCGTAGGTGAGACGCCCGTAAATTCTTTAAGAATTTCGTTACCTTCATTGGCCTTCAAAACTTTATCAACTTGCTGAATAGCTATTTCAATTAAATGACCCACTTTCGGAATCAAAATAGCAGGCGTTTCAATGACAAAAGTTCCCACCTCACCAACGAGGGTCGGGCCCAAATTGATATACTCATCAATTTTTTCGATATCTTTTTTAAACTGCTCAAGATCTTTTGCTTTTTGTTTGGACTCAGGAGAACTCGGATCTTGGAAAGCTTTTGAGCGAGTTATTAATTCTTCTGATAGCTCGATGAGTGAGGGCAGCTGATAACTTGTATCAAATATTTTTTGTTGCAAATCTTTGCATTCGCCAATAAGCGATTTTACAGATTTTAATTTTTCACCGTTCTGCGCGTCCATCGACCCTACGATACGTGCAAAGCGATCGACTTCATCCTGCAAGCGATTAAATTCTTTCGATTGCTGAGCGCCTTTCACATTCGGCCTCGTTCTATCCATCGCGTCGCGAAGTTTTTCAGCTTGGCCTTGAGCTCCGGTATCTACTTTTCCGTCTCTGCCATTTCCTCCATTGCCGCCTCCTCCACCCAAAGTAGAGTGAACAGAATCTTTTAAACCACCCTCTACTTGCTCCTTAAATTTTTCTCCACCAGGAGCACTGACTCCGTCAGCAAAATTTCCATCGCCATTCGAATCAAAATAAAAATCCCAGTGCTTCCCGTCGCCTACAGCATCTTCTGGCCCAGCTACGTCATGCTTCACTTCAACTACTTTATCTCCGGCTGAAACGTTTGCTGTGCCACCTTCAAAACTACGCTCAGTGGCTGGAGGATTAGCGTTTGGCTCATTCGGAGGAACTGGCTCGGGTTTAACTGGCTCTGGCTTAACGGGATCTGGTTTAGCTTCCTCTTTTTTCTCTACAGGCGCATCTGCATTCAAATAACTTAAAGATAAAGCGATTTGAATTTTTGGAAAATTTTCTAACTCATCTCTCATTGCAGATTTACTGAATTTTCGAAGCTGCTCGATTAATTTATCAAATTCTACCTGATGCTCTTTTGTAAATTCATTCACCGCCTCTTGATGAGACTTCAGCGACAATGCGTCCATTGCGCCTAATGGTGCCAGCGACATAAAAATTTGATAAGACTTCGCCAACTGCCACGCCGTCTTCATATCGTCTAGATCTCGCGCCGCGCGAATGGCTTCGAATTTTAAATGCGCAAGCTGAATTCTCCAAAAACGCAAAGAACTTTCGCCTTCTACTTGAATAAGACGCGATCGAATTTGCTGAAAATTTTCTGCATCATGCTTATCGTGGCGCAATAAAAGCCAAGCTTGCGAAGCTTCCTCGAACAAACGAGCTTGCTCTGATAAATCCCTATCTAATTTACGCAAATTATTTTCCCAATTCGAAAGTGTAGAATTCATAGTGGCCTGCAGTTCAACTTGATTCGTTGATGCCAATTGAACTTGAGACTTATTGATTCGCGCTAAAGCGTCTCGCACAATATTTAAGTTGCGATTTACATACACAGATTCGTGAATGATTTTCTGAAGATCTTGCACATCTTTATCATTTGAAATTCCGATGACAGAAGGATGATTGCTTAAACTTTGTTTTAAAAGTTCACCTTCGTAGCGAAGATTATCGAGACCTTGCTCAGCAAAATACATATCACGAAGAAGCTTTGAACTTTCTTCAATATAAATTCGGCTTCGATCTCTAAGGCCGTTGATTTCAGCAGTATAGTCGGCGTCTCCGCCTCCCGCACTCAAACTAGAAATAAAAATAAAATTTGTAAAAAGTGTTAAAAATAGCGTCTTCATTTTTTATTCCAATACTCCCACCATTGGCCTTCATAACTGATTAAGTTAGGTAGCTCTCTTAATCGATAATTCGCCCAATAAATTTCCTCCGTGCAATTTAAGTAAGCTCGTTCCGCATCTGCTTTTGCTTTTTGCAGTTTAGCTCCTTCTCCATTTGGAGAGAAATCTCCGTTCATACGATAAGGTCCAAGTTTCTCTTTCAGTTCAATAAACCGATGCAAAAGTTGATCCTGAAGATCATTCAAAATTTCTTTAATCGTTTTGAGATCTTTTACGGCTTCAGTGTTTGCAGTATTTGTCTCTTGAATCGCTTTAATAAAAGAGCGCACCACAGGATTCATACTTTGCAATTGTTCAAGACTAGGCTTTTCGTGGGAATAAACTTCGATGATTCGCAACTCTTCTTTTGTTTTACCCTGTGGCTTTGCTTTCAAAACTCCACGCAATTTTTCTTTTAAAGAATTATCTTTAATTCCATCAATAATTTCATCGCTTATAAAAATGTCTTTTAAATCTTCGATTCGAGATTCAATTCGATTGATTTCATTCTTCTGATTCGCCTGTTTCGCTTTTTCAAGTTCTAATTGAAGCGAAAGAATTTCTGAGCGAACGGCATCTTGTTGAAAATAAAGAAAACATCTGAGCTCTTCGAGTAAACGAGGAATCGCGGCCTCCGAAAGTTCTGTGATGGACTCAAGAAGGATAACAACTGTGCCCACCTGTATTCCCATGACAGCGACATACTTTAATTCTTCTCTCATCGCGCTTTTTTCAGCGGTATCTGCCCTCTCTTTCGACAAAAATTCCGACAGACGAAAATTGGCTTCCTTTTGCGCAGCAAAGAGCGCTGGCTGCTGAGCCTGCAATTGGATCAACAAAGTCGTTAGATTTTTAATTTCTGTTTTGTAATCCGTGATCTCATCGCCCAGCTGAGTTTTTCTGTCTTTCTTGAGCGTGCCGTGATCGAGATGATCCCACTTTGCGATCCAGGATTCTTCGCGGGCTTTCACGGACTGTTGAACATTATAAAGATCTTCTCTTTTGACTCCTGCGTAAGAACTATCTGAGAAATAAAATACTGCTGCGAGAATAAACAAAATAAATTTTTTCATTTCACGTCTCCTGCAGAGATTTTTTTAATCGCCTCTAAAATATGTTTTTTCATCTGTCCATCTTCACCTATTGAAAGCAAAAATTTAAGACGTGGTAATACTGCCGAAGCTTTCGGCCCTATGTTTCCGAGCGCTTCAACCGCACCCCAAGTTCTTTGATTATCCTTCATCATCTCAATCAATTTTGGAACTGCAGGTGAAGCAGCCTCGCCGATTTCTCCTAGAGCAAAAGTAGCCGCATAAAAAATTCGAAAGTCTGGATTATTCAGTTCTTGAATAAGATCTGGAACGGAGACTGCGGCCTTTGGACCTATTTCTCCAAGCGCACGGAGCAAATATATTTTTTCTAAATCCTTAGCGATCTTAAGCGCTTCGCGAAGCGGTGCGACTCCAGATTCTCCCATTTGACTTAATGCATAAGTGGCGGCTTCTTCAATATCATCACGAGCAGATTTATTGCTTCCAATCGCTTCCATTAAAATTTTTCGAATTTGAGGAATAGTTTCAGCAGCTTTTTCGCCAATATCTCCCAACGTAAAAATCGCCCGCATGCGAACTACAAAAACTTTATCATTCATCGCTTCAATAATATTCGGCAAAGCAGGCAGGGCTTTTTCTCCCATTTCAGAAAAAGCGCCGAGAGCATTTTCTCTAAGCGCATCATTACTTTTATCATTGAGAGCGATACAGAGAGGAATGATCGCGGGCTCACCTATCGCACCCAATGCGGCAACGGCAACTCCAGCAAGAGGAACATCGTCAGGAGATTGCATTCCTCGAATCGGATTTTTTATTTCTTCAATTAACGTAGGAATTGCAGGCGCAGATTTTTCTCCCATCTGCCCCAGCGCAAAAATAGACGCAGCTTTAATCGTCAAATTTGGATTTTGAAGATTGGGCAAAATCTTAGGAACAAAAGAATCTGCTTTTTTGCCAATCGCACCAAAACACATGATGGCTCCTCTTTTTAAAAAAGGATTTGAACTATCTAAAAGTGGAGTGAGCGAACTGAAGGCTTTCTCTTCGTAGTCGGAGATCGCAACAGCAATGGCCCACTGAGTGGCCTGATCTGGATTATCTAATCCTGCGACTAGTGCAGGAAGAGCTTTATCGCCCAATCTCGAAAGTGAGCGCGAAATATAAAGCTGAACGGCGGGATCTTGCTCATCTAAAGCCGTGATTAATTTTCCCGCTGAAGGTCGACTTTGCGCTTCCAATTGGTCGCTAAAAATAGCGATGAATAAAAAACTGAGAAGTGATTTACAGACTAAATTCATGAGACGTCTCCAGGTAATTTTGGAGCGGAATTAGCATAGGAGTCTTATGCCGTCTAACGAGATCTATTGCTAAAATAAAGAGCCGATCATGGGCCAATTATACGAAGAGGAATTAAGAAAGGACTGAGATAATTAAACTAAATAGGCTTATTTTTATTTACAATCGCCTGATCGACCGTATGGCCAGGAATAAGGCTTTCCTAAACATTTAAGAAAATTATTTACAACGCTCAGATTCAAATCGTTACCCTCACTTGCTTTTCCTGCAGCTAATTTTTTTTGAAATATTTCAAGCGACTCTCGATCATTTCTTAAAAAGGCCACAGATGCCTGAACATAATCATTCCAATTGAGTTCAGGATTCATATCTTCTTTTGGATTCAGCGAATTCATCATTCGCGAGACCGCGACCTCATTGAGTTCTGCGTAAGCGTACATTTGACCGGCGTGAAAATATAAAATCCTAAGCTTTGATGGATCTATTAAATCTCGATTCTGTAAATTATAACTATCTGTCAAGAGCGCCGCTTCAAGATAACAGCCTTTTGCCGCTAACAATCGGTGCCCCATATTTTGAGTCTGATCAAATTCCTTCCAATCTAATTTCAGATTATCTTGAATCTGTTGCGATGTAAGACGGCATTCTTCAGCTGACAACAAAAGTGGGATTACAGAAAAAATAATCGCGATAAAAATTTTATTCATAATTACATTCCTCCAAAAAACTAATCTTTTATTGTTAAGAATTGAATCTCTGCGGATGCTTCGGGAAATTTCGTTAAAAGCTCGTTTCTTTTTCCCATTTCAAAATCAGTAAAATCAAAACCTGGTGCACTGTGCATCCTACAAAAGAATATTCTGTTTCAGTATTTGGATAAGCTCCAAACCAATGTCCTGCAGGAACCACATATTGGAGGCATTGATCATTTTTTACATTAGATCCTAAAATTATTTTCTTCATTTCGCCTTGAGGTGAAATTTGAACGAGTGTCAGAGGTCCGCCCAAATAAAAATGCCACATCTCGTCAGAGGCCAATCGATGGAGATGTGATTTTGTACCTTTTGTAAGTAAAAAATAAATGCCTGTTGAATAGCTTCGCTCGCCAGAATATTTACCTGCAAGAGCTCGCGAAGAAATTTTATCTTTTGCTCGATAGGTCTCAGCAAAAAATCCGCCCTCAGGATGGGCCTTAAGATTAAAACGACTAATTAATTCGTCAGCAGTAGTCGTCAGAATTAACTACCGCCTTGGAGCATTTCTTCAGTGGTAAACGCTCCAGACTCACTAATAGTCTGAGATGCTATGACTTTTTTTCCATCGGGTGAATAGAGAGATGCACCTGCACCACCATCATTTCCACAATTTACGAAAATATATTTTTGATCCTTAAATTCAAACCAATGAATGGTGAGATTAAATCCTTTGGAAAAATTTCTCATCAACTTGAGATCTTCTCTTGCAGCTGCGGAAATCTTTCTCACCTCGCCTCTTGAAAGCTGAGGTAAATCGCTCCAAGATTGATATTCATCGAGTAAAGACTCTACGACTTCTTTTGAATCTGCCGGCGAAACCTTAGGAGTTTGTGGCGCTTTTTTGGGCGCTGGCTTGGAAGCCGATCTTTTATTTGGCTTTGACGAGACAAGCTTTCTTGCAGGTCCGATACAACGTTTTGAATTTTCTTTTTCTTGCGCGTGAATATTTTTCAAACCAACAATTGAGAAAACTCCCACGAATACTAACAAAAATAGACTAAGAATTTTTAAGTTCATTATTAGACCTCCAAAGTCCTCGTTGTAGGAATATGAAACTGGATTGTCAATTCTCTCGAACCATCGAGTGGCGTAAATGATGAAGATTTCTCAACCTTGGTTCAAATCTGCTTTACCCCTCTAAATCCAGCATGTTACGTCTGCGTATATTAAAGACTGCGCAAAATAAATTTTATGAAGGAGAGAAATCATGAAGCTTGAAAAAGTCGCTTATCGTGCAACTGCAAAATCTACCGGCGGAAGAGATGGCGTATCGGAGTCTTCAGACGGAGCTCTAAAATTAAAACTTTCTACTCCTAAAGAACTTGGAGGCGCTGGCGGAAGCGGCACAAACCCCGAACAACTTTTCGCAGCGGGATATTCGGCTTGCTTTATCGGCGCACTTAAATTCGTCGCGATGAAACAAAAAGTTCAATTACCTGAGGATGCAAGTATCACCGCCATCGTTGGAATTGGTCCCATACCTGCAGGTTTTGGAATCGAAGCAGAATTGCAAGTTTCACTTCCTGGAATTGAACGCAGCGTAGCGGAAGGTTTAGTAGAAAAAGCTCACCACGTTTGCCCCTACTCAAACGCAACGCGAGGAAATATCGAAGTGACGCTGAAAGTCGTTTAATTTTTTATTTCTACAGCAGGATATTTTTCAAGATAAGATTCGCCGAGCGCACCAAAATAAGTGACTTGGCGTTTTTCAAAATCAACTTCGTAGCTGATCACGCCGGCTTCCCAACTGCTTTTTAAAAACTCCGGAAATGTGCCCTCACCCGCTTGATCGGTTCTGAGTGCGCGAATCAAAGCCTCCTGATTAAATTTTGCAATTTCTGCGGCGCCAGAAATAAGTGGCGTACCCTGCTGAACCGCTACTCCAAACTTGGTGTGATAAATACTTTGGCAAGAAGGCAATGACCAAAAATTTTTGCTCACTCCAGCAGCTCGAAGCGCCTCTGCTAAATAAGGAAAGCCTCCTACTTTAGGTCGAATACTCATCGCGAATTTTTGCGCCTCTAATAAATTGTCGACAGCTTTAGACATAGTTTTCTCTGTTCCAAAAAACGTTCCAATCAAAAATTTTTTGGACACAGTTTTTTCTCATAAACTGAATCATAATCAAAAGTGCACAAAATTGGCATGAAAGTTGCAAAGATTCTAGAGAATGGCACATTTACGCCAACTTACACTTTTCTGTATTTTTTTTGGACTTATCGCAGTCGTCGCTGCTCAGAATACTTTTGCTGCCTTATGGGATATCACTCCTCTTTTTTCAGAGGATCCTAGTCATTTTGGCAACAATATTAGATTGGATGTTGTCGGTAAGAAGCAAGCAGCTCTCCAAACCTGGAGTTATCTGGAGGCGACATCCTTTAACCCCTTTCGCAACGCTCGCGTTGCAGCTCAAACGTCTTCATTCGATGGAAAATATTTACGGATGCAGGGTGAAGCTTACCAACAAGGAAATCCAGATAGGTTTTATGTTGTAGGACTGGAAATCGACCCATCCACTCTGTATGTCAATAACAACCAATATTTTTTATCTGCGTCTGTGCATCTGGAATACCGAGATCGACGTGATATGTATCCCACTAACATCCTAAGAGATGAGGCAAATTATCAGGGCGTTATTGAAGTCGACCATCCTAGTATAAATCTTGATAAATTGATCAGGGACCTTCAACTCTTTGGAGTTCCAAAAGAAACGATAGCAAAACTCAGTATCGATCAATCGAGACCGATTCGAGTTTTAGAAAATAGGGGGGAACATCCATGGAAAGGAAATAAAAGTCCTTCTGCTCAAGCAAAGATTCGAGTTGGCACTTTAAAGGAAACTCACAGACTACTGTATGCGGCGAAAATGGATAAGGAGGATCGTTTCAATCCATTAGATTCAGTTGAAATTTGGATTCCTTACTCGATGAAAATACCCGCGAGTGCTCGAGAAGATTATTTTTTGTCGAACCCGGATGAGGCTAGTCAGGTGATAGTAGTGGAAGTCACAAAAAATGAAGAAAGAATCCAACGAACTCCTATTTATTTTGCTTATGAATCCGACAAAACTGAGCCTACGGATTCTGAAACTTATTTAAGTCATTTATTCAGAGCAGAACTACACTATCAAAGTTCAATCTTTAATGCGGCGAAATCTAAGATAGATGTTGTCACTCTTAAGCTTAAGGGACCTGCTACATTGATAAAAAACGGAGAAGATGCAACCGATTCGACTCTGAGAAGAGTATGGGCGGACGGAGGAGTCCTTACTGTCAGTCCTCAATCGACTATCGCCTTTCATGAGGCTTCGACAGAGGATCAATATTTCGTTATTGACGAGAAGGCCTCAGATTTCGACTCAATTTTTGGTATGCATGCAGCCGATCTCGTCACTCTACCTTCACTTGGGACGGCTAAAACAATTGAGAAGTTCCGAATAAAAAATGTTAAGAAAGGTCGAACTTTTATAATAGATAAATATTGGGATTCTTCTTCGCAATTATCTACTCCAAGCACACTCCTTGAAAAACTGAGAGATGTCATGGATGAAGAGACAGTTCAAAAAATCGTACGAGATGCCGATTTCTTTTTACGTAAGTACGTCACCGAAGTGGAAGACCATCTCGACGTCCATAATAAAATGAGCATCCGCCTTGAAGGACAAATTATCACGGATCAATTCGGAAAGAATGCAGTGGTTCTAAAAGCCAGACCACACCCACAATCACTTGAAGAGTCACGAGCGACAGTGGAAGAAAGCTGGCTTACAAAAACTCCCTCGGCAGTTTTCGCATTTAATTCGAAAGGCGACCTTATCGACAAGGAAGGTAAAAATTTAATTCAAGGATCTTCTTGTTCGTTTATTCTCAGTCGCGTTGGCAAACCAAGCATCGCTTATTGATAAGGTTTTAAATAATCGCTACTCACCCTTCGCGATATTAGTTTCTTGTTAGCATCTTAGTCTTTTTTAAATGTTCTTCTCATTAAGAATAGTAAAAAGAAAAATAAAACCGAACTATAAATCAAAAAAACGAAATTGAAATTTTCTTGAGATGCCTGGAGTGCACACCCCCATCCTCCCGGTGAGGGGCTTGAGGTGTTATCGGATGCGGGACTTTTTTCTTCAAAGATAATCGAAAGAGTCGTTGCGCTGTTTTCGAAACGATAATTAAAATTCGGCAAAGCATTCACGGTGATCGTGCCAAAGGTGCCGCTGATACTGCCCGCTGTTAAAAAAGTATACTGACTTGGAGAAGTATAGGATCCGGAGTTTTGCGTTATTGATAAAGTTCCACCCAAAGTAGCTGCGTTTGTGACAGACAGAAGAGGAGTACTTGAAGGGGCGACTTGAAAAGAAAAAGTAGAACCTGAATCAAAAGTGACATCCCCTGCCACTAAGGTTCCGACGCCAGAGTTTCCGGGAGTGAGAGTGCCTCCACTTGCAACCTCGACAGATCCTAAAGTGCCGGTGCCGTTTACAATTCCTCCGCTGATATTAAGCGGAGAATTCTGAATCGAACCATTCACGGTCAAGGTTCCTGCAGAAACACTGCTCGCACCCACATTTCTGATCAAAACTCGACCGGAACTGAGTTTTTCTATCTAATCGAAGCAAATGTTGATCTGGAGTAAGAGTAAATTTACAGCCGAGTTGATCGGGACTTTCGGAATTATATTTTTTGGTTGCGGAGCCCTGATGGTGCTTGAAAGATTTCCAGGCGCATTAAGCCCACCACTTATTCCAATTATTTTTGGATTGGCCGTCGCGACCATGATTTATTCTTTGGGACATATTTCCGGAGCTCACTTTAATCCCGCGGTGACATTAGGTTTTGCACTCAGTCGTCATTTTAGATTGAAAGAACTTCCATCGTATTGGATAGCGCAATTCTTGGGAGCAATTTTGGCGCTGGCGCTTCTCTATTATTTGCTACCTTCTGGAATTCTATACGGAGCTACAATACCGAATACGAATTCGCTCGCTGCTTTAGCTTGGGAATGCATCTTAAGTTTTTTTCTGATGTTTGTGATCTCAGCCGTAGCAACCGACACACGAGCGGTTGGAATCATGGCCGGTGCAGCCATCGGAGCCATCGTCACGCTGGCAGCATACATAGGAGGACCAGTCACAGGAGCGGCGATCAATCCTGCGCGTGCATTAGCTCCGGCTCTCTTTCAGGGAAGTCTTGGCAGCATCTGGATTTATTTTGCTGGACCCTTTCTTGGATGCGCTCTTGGCGCACTCACCTATGAAAAAATCCGCTGTAAGTTACCGACTCCAGCGGACACTCCCGATAAGAAACCTGGGGGATGTTGCTGATGGAAATTTTATTTTTGTGTGTTGCCAACTCAGCAAGAAGTCAGATGGCCGAAGGAATCGCCCGATCCATCTTTAAAAATAAAGTAAATGTACAAAGTGCGGGCTCAAAACCTTCGACAGTCAATCCGCTAGCTATTATGGCCCTTCAAGAAATTGGTATTGATATTTCTAATCAAAAATCTAAATCAGTCGAAACAATCAAAGGAAAAATAGATTACGTCATTACATTATGTGCCGAGGAAGTTTGCCCTGTATTTTTGGGGGCCGCCAAAAAAATCCATTGGCCATTTCCTGATCCGGCCGATGTTAACGAAAATAGCGAAGCTAAATTAAACTCCTTCCGAGAAGTCCGCGACGGCATTAAGAAAAAAATTACTGAGTTTGCTAATCAATTAAACCTGCTGCAGCCCTAGACGACGAAGGCGGTGTATTCGAGAAAACGAGTACAGCGCTGTACGTAACTGAGTGAGAATTGAGTCTGAGGAAGTATGGCGCGCAGACCGTGCGAAAAATGGCGTCCCCTTACACCTTACGGTAGATACGTTTAATTTCTCTTGAGAGCCATTAAGGATTTCAACATAGCAAGGTTATCTCGAAGGTTTGGATATGCTGTAAATGGCTCATCCGACAGCTCCTTGAATAACTGATAAAAAATTTCGATATACCCCTCTAACCAGCCCATTCCATGAAATACTGGCTGGCACGAACCTAAGATGGTCGACTTCCTAGTTAGGGTGGATTTTTGATTTCCTTGCCCGATCCAAATTTCATCGGGATCTAAGAACGTCCAGGTAGCCGATTTAAGAGTTCCAATAACATTGATCTCAAAATGATTTGTCGCCCCGTGAAATGTTTTTGAAATAGAACTCATTACCCTTCGACCTTTAGAAAACTCTAAATTTAAATGCACATGGCTGTCTCGATGAGCGGCTTCAGCATTTGCGTAGGATAACCAAACTGATCCATTTCTTGGCATCTCGCCGATGAGAAAAGTAGCGACATCCACCCAATGCGTTCCTACATCGAGCAAGGCGTCGTACTCGCCACTTAGTTGCGGATCATTCTTCCAACTTTTTGTTTTTTCTCCCGTCAAAGCTCGTTGTGCTGTCGATGATTGCCAATACCGTCCTTCGATAGAAATGATTTCTCCCATTTCTCCAGAATCGATCATGGCTTTTAAAGTTTGAGGTCCCCACATCTGCCGATAGATATGACAGACGGCGACGGGAATTTTTACTTTCTCCAAAACAGAAATTTCTTCATGCCGCACGCAAGAAGGTTTTTCAACAACCACCGCTTTGAAACCACTCCGCGCAGCTTCTTCAATATATATAGAGTGTAAGCCAGGCGGATTTGCGATTAAAAGAATAGGATTGTCTGTGTCCTTTGCCATTCCCTCAAGACGCGCACCACGGGCGAGAATTCTACAATCGGCAATTTTATATTGCGGATATTGCGTCCCAATTAATGCCAGTGATTTCTGAAGTGCAGCACCTGCTCGCCCATGTCCGATAAGAAAGGGGGTGATAATCAAGCGAGGACTATGCCTCAGTAATTTTCATTTTTCAATTGAGTTTAAATTTGAATGAAATTTTACAAGGTATCTCTGGTAAGAAATTGGCGTCCCCGCAACAAAACCGTCTTTTAATTTGCTTCACTACAAATATTCCAAAACAAAATCTCTCACGTTTCTCTCCTGTCTTGAAATCTCCCCCGGAGATTTCAAGTACCGTCGAGGGATTCAAACCCAACCGTTTCACTGACAGGGTTCGAATCAACCTGCGGGACGATCTCCAATTTCCTGAATCAATTTTTTCCGCCAACGATGAAGACGAGAAACGCAGTGGTTGAGCTGGCCTATTGAGGCCGCGAAACCCGAGTATCGCAGTCTGAAGAAGTTGGCGGGAAAAAGTGATCAGGAAATGGCGTCCCCGCAGGGATTCGAACCCTGGTTACCTCCGTGAAAGGGAGGTGTCCTGGACCGGGCTAGACGACGGGGACGCGTCAGCTAATCTATTCGACTAGCGGAATCAAAAAACACTATCGAAAGAATTCCGAAAAATAAACACCCTAAAAGTGCATATTTTCAAGAACGTCTATTTCTTCTTTGAGAGATATCTAAACTGATACATCCCAAACATATTGGTCTGAAAACCCTCCATCCGAGGCGACATCAAAGAAAAATAAACCGAATGATAGAGCGGAACCACAGGCACTTCTTCCATCAGAATCTTCTCTGCCTGACCAAGCATAGCCATACGTTTCTTAACGTTCATTTCTGAAGCCGAATCTCTTAAAAGCTTATCGAACTTGGCATTTGCCCAACCGGTATGGTTGTTACCACTATCGCTCATATAAATATCGAGCAATTGCGCTGGATCCGGATAGTCCGCAATCCAAGACTGTCGAGAGACATCAAAATGACGAGCCCGTTGTTCCTGAATAAAAACCTTCCACTCCATATTTTGAAGCTCGAGATTGATATTCAAATATTTTTTCCACATCTGCTGAATGGCCTGAGCCACGCGATGATTTTGTTCTTGAGTGTTGTACAAAATCACCGCTTTTGGAAAATTTTTGCCCTCAGGAAATCCTGCTGCAGCTAAAAGTTTTTTTGCCTCTTCAATGGATCGATCAAAAGGTTTTGGTGGCACCACAGGATATTCGTAATTTTTTACCCCGGGAGGAATAAATCTCGTCGTCGGAATTTGTCCGCCTTTCATGACTTTGTCTGCAAGTTCGGCGCGATGAATCGCAAGCGAGAGAGCTCTACGTACGCGAACATCTGTAAAGGGTGCTCTCGTCATATTAAATAAATAAGTCGCTGTCGCAAAATAAGGAGTGATACGAAAAGCGGGATCGCCACGCAACGAAGGTACTCTCGTCGAAGAGAGTGTGCTCTCTCCCGTCCAATCGATTTTGTTAGTTCGAAATAAATTTAAAGTCGCGCCTTCATCATTCATCGCCATCGCCGTGATTTTTGGAATGGCTACGGAATTGGCTTCACGAAATTGCGGATTTTTTTCGAGCTTCACGGCTTGGTTCACTTTCCACTCCGTCATTTTGTAAGCACCGTTGACGATAAATTTAGAAGGGTCATTCCAAGCTTTGGATTGGGGATCGTACATCGATGGGTGCACAAAAGAAAATGGGGGCTGAGTAACATATTGAATAAATGCAGCCGAAGGCGCTTTCAAAATGATTTGAATTTGATTTTTACCTTTGATCTTAACGCCGAATTTTTCTTCAAGCTCTTTTCTCTTATCCGCATTTTTAAAACCATCGGCGAGCTCTCTCGCACCTACAATCGTATCGGTGTACCAAAGAATATATTGATTCGAAACGAGTGGATCGAGCGCGCGAATAAATGAATTGCGAATGTGCTCGAGCGTGAGCGGATCGCCATTCGACCACTTAAGATTTGGACGAATCGTAAACGTATAAGTTTTTCCATCTTTCGAAATATCCCATTTCTCCGCGGCGGCGCCCTTCAACGTCGTGTAATCGCGATCGCGAGTGAGAAGACCTTCAAACATTTGCAAAACCAAAAGCCCGTCATTGTGAGTGGTCAGTCGATGAGGATCAAGGCTCTCGGGCTCAGCCGAGTTATTATAGACAAATTCGTTGGCAGGAGTTTGGGCAGAAACGACCCCTACGGGAATCAAAAGAAGTATTCCTAAAAAAGAAATCAGGGATTTTTTCATAGTGAAAGCAGGCTATCGAAGGCTTAAGCTTGGGATCAAGGCAAATACCGCAATTTCGCTTGTTAAAGGCCTAATTCGCGGGCAAATCAATCTCATCCATGAGCATCGTAGGATCCCATAAAGGCAGCGTCGAAATTCGCGACCCCATCCATGGGCCTATCAGCGTTTCGCGAGAAGAAATCGAAATCGTCGACTCACCCTATGTGCAACGCCTTCGCGGCATCAAGCAACTTGGGTTTGCCGAACTGGCTTTTCCGGGCGCCACTCATAATCGCTACTCGCATTCGCTCGGAGCTTTTTATTTAGCGGGCCGCGCGTTTGATCGAATTTTTAAAGACTTCGATTGGAAAGACACAGAAGAGCGAGAAAGTTTTCGATTTATTTTGCGGATGGGCGCTCTTTTACACGATAGCGGTCACGGCCCCCTTTCACACGCGATCGAGCAGGCCATGCCTCTTAAAAAAGATGTGGTTGGACATTCAGAATTTCCCGATCAACAAGCAAGCCACGAAGATTACACTGAAGCGATTTTATTAAAATCTTCACTGACTGAGAAATTACAAAAAGTTTTTTCTAAGCAGATGCCTCAAAAAGTAGCGGCACTTATTCGCTGCGAAAATTCAAATCCAGAATTTTTTAAAGCGGGAAAATCCAATCTCAATATTTTTCCACTTCTTTCAGCTTTAATCTCGGGTGAACTCGACGTGGATCGAATGGATTATATGGTGCGCGATTCGCTTTACTGCGGAATTCCGTACGGACATTTTGATCGCGACTGGATTTTATCGAATCTGACTTTTTTAGAGAAAGATTCTTCAGTGTTCTTGGCACTCGATGCGCGAGCAATGTATGCCTTCGAAGATTTTTTGCTCTCTCGCTATCATTTATACTTGATGGTTTATCTGCATCATAAATCGGTGATTTATGATGAAATGCTTTTTCAGTTTTTGAAATCCAGCGCAAGCGATACTCGCCTGCCCTCTTCCGTAGAAGATTATTTACAAGTGGATGATTACTGGCTTCGATCTCGCTTACGTCAGACGCAAAATCCCTGGGCAAAACGAATTATCGAGCAGAAGCCCTACAAAATGCTGCTTGAAATTCATTCAGAACAAAACGAAGAGGCAAAAACTTACGCCGATGACCTTGAGAGAAAACTTAAAGACGCGAATATTAATTATTTTCGATCGTCGTCAACAGGACTTCTCAGTCGCTACGCTCAAGCGGGCGCCAAAGTTCAATCGAATCCCATTTACGCGGTTTATCGAGATCCACGATTTCTTTCGAGTCATAAACCTGGCACCACTCATGAATTGCTTTCGCAGGCGACAGAACTTTTTCAACGTTATCGAAATTCTCGAATTATCGATCGCGTCTATGCTGAGCGTGATTTGGGCTGAAGGTGATTTGGGGTGAACAAGGTTTTTTAAAATATTAATGCTGACTTTTTTTTTATTTCTCCAACTTATATCTGCCGTTGATGCACAAAATTTTAATAAAAATTTTGCATCTCAAGTGGCGGAATTCGCCGATATCAATTCCGGATCTAAAAATTTAGCCGGTTTAATTAAACTCGCGAATAAAGTAGCCCCTGAATTTAAAAAATTAGGATTTAAAACCGAATGGAATTTAAATAAAAGATATCTCAGTGCCGTTCGTAAGCCCGCGAAACCTCGCTTCACCTTTTTGCTCGTCTATCACTTAGACACCGTTTTTGAAGCCGATCACGCCTTTCAAAAAGCAAAAATCATTTCAGAAAAAAAAGAAGGTGCGGCTGTTTTATCTGGCCCAGGAGTCATCGATGACAAGGGTGGATTAGTTTTGATTTTAGAATTGCTTCGAGCTTTTCAAAAGCTTCCTGAAAACGAACAAATTGAATGGAAAGTTTTTGGTGCTGCAGACGAAGAGACAGGCTCTGAACTTTCTAAAAGCTCTCTCATTGAATTTGCAAAAGGCGCCACACTCGGTTTGGTTTTTGAGCCCGGCTGGTTTGATGAACCGAGTAACTCGATTCGTATTCCGATGTCGGTCGGCGGCAATGCTCATCTTTACTGGAAAGTAAAAGGCATAGAATCTCACGCCGGAATTAATTTTGAAAAAGGCAGATCGGCCATTCGCGCACTCGCGGAGCATATTCTTTTTTTTGAAAATCTAACGAACCCAAAGCGAGAACTTTATTTTAATGTGGGACAAATTACTGGCGGAACAAAACTCAACGTTCGACCAGGCGAAGCCGAATTTCGCGCCGCGATTCGATTTCGATATGAAAGTGATGAGAAATTTATCGAAAAATCAGTTGAAGAAGCTTTAGAAAAATTTCAAAAAGATGGAATTAAAATTCAGAGCGAGCTTTTTTTTAGATGGCATCCGCAAACTATTGCGAGCGCAGACCTTTTTCAAAAAATGCAAAAAGCTGCGAGCGAACTGGGGCAGAGAATTCCAGAGCCCGCCGTCAGTCTTGCTCGATCGGGCAGTAGCATTTTAGCCGCAGCTGGTATTCCCACTCTCGATGCAATGGGACCGTACGGATCTGGTTATCACAGCGACAAAGAAGTTTTATATTTAAGTTCAGCACTTCCAAGACTGCGATTGATAGAAAAATTTCTGCTAAACGAAATGAACACAGAAAAAATTAAATAGCTAAGTGTGCGCGAAGAGCATTATCACTTGGAACTTTTGAAAGAGCTTTAACGATCTCCTCGCGAACTTCAGGAGTAAGCTTAGGCACGACGACTTGAAGCGTAATAATCTGATCGCCACTCGTTTTAGCTTTTGAATTCTCGATACCCCTTCCTTTGAGTTTCATTTTCATTCCACTCGTAGAGCCTGCGGGAATTTTTAAATCGACTTGCCCCGAAATCGTAGGCACTTCGATCGTAGCACCTTCAAGGGCTTCTTTAAGACTGATCGGAATCGTGACTTCGATATTTGAACCTAGTCGTTTGAAAAAAGGATGTTCTTCCACTTTTGCGATTAAATAAATATCCCCGCCGTTTCGACCTTTTCCAGCGACGCGAATTTTAGATTTTGTTTCAACTCCCTTAGGAATATTTACGTCGATAACAGCGTCACCAATATTGAGTGCGCGTTTCGCACCGCGAACACTTTCAAGAAAACTCAAAGGCAATTCCATTTCAAGATCTTCGGCTTGCGCGCGTGCGCGTCCTCGGCCACGACCTCCACTACCGCCGCCAAAACCTCGGCCTCCTCGTCCCCCAAAAATATCGCCTAAGATATCTCCGATATCGAAACCAAAATCACCCATCTGCTCGTAATTAAAACCTTGATTGGAATGCGACTGTTGCCAAGCTCGATCAAAATCGGAGCCAAAATTTCCGCTGCCAAATCTATCGTATTTGGCGCGCTTATCTGCATCTGACAAAACGGCATAAGCCTCAGAAATTTCTTTAAATTTAGATTCGGCTTCTTTGTTGTTCGGATTTAAATCCGGATGATATTGACGAGCTAATTTTTTATACGATTTTTTAATTTCCTCGACGCTCGCCGTCTTTGAAACTCCTAATGTATCGTAATAATTTTTTTGAGATGCCATTAGAGAACCAGTTTAATTTCTTCCCCACCATTAGATTTCAAATCATCGTAAGTTTTTACAAAAGGCTGAAGACGCTTGGCGATTTGAGTGATGGCTTTACCGGCAGAAGAGTTCTGATGATCGAGCATAAAAGGCTTACCCGCATCACTTAGCTCCCGAAGCTTGGGCTCGATCGGAACGTCTCCTAAATAAGAGACGCCTAAATTTTCACAGAATTTTTTTACTTTTCCACGATCAAAAATTTCTGACGAATGATCGCAATGCGGACAAATAAAATGACTCATATTTTCGATCACACCCAAAATAGGAACCTTCACTTGATTGAACATCGAAATACCTTTGTGAACATCGATGATCGAAACTTGTTGAGGCATGCTCACCATCACGGCGCCCGTAAGGGGCATAGTTTGTGCCAACGAAAGTGGCGCGTCTCCGGTACCTGGAGGTAAATCGACGATTAAAATATCCGTTCCATCCCAAGCCACATCATTTACAAATTGCTGAATAAGTTTATGAATCATTGGTCCACGCCAAATAATACTTTGGCCTTCTTCAACAAAAAAACCAGCGGACATAATTTTTAAACCGTAAGCTTCGATCGGCTGAATTTTTCCGTTGAGAAGCATGGGCTTTTGATCAACGACTTTCAACATGGTCGGAATACTAGGACCATAAACATCGCAATCTAAAATACCGACAGTGTATCCAAGCTGCTGAAACGCAATCGCTAAATTAACTGAAAGAGAGGATTTTCCAACTCCACCTTTACCCGAACCCACCGCTATCATCGTCGCCACTCGACTTGAGATTTTTTTCTCTGTTACGGGAGCTTTTGCCTCTTCGGTAACCGCGCCAATTTTTCTAAATTCAACGGCAATTTGTGCATTCGCATCTACTCGTTGAATTTCTTTTTCAATTTGAAAACGCAAAGATTTTTCAAAAGTCGGATTGAGTTCAGACATTTGAATTTCGATAAAAACAGTGTTCTCCGAAAGATCGAGTCTAGATATTTGACCAGCTTCAACGATATCGGATCGAGCACCTGGTAAACGCACCATTTTCAACGCCGCTAAAAGATTTTCTTGAGTGAGAATCATAAAATTAGTTTGAGCCTACAGGCTTTGAAGTATCCCGCAACAAATTCAATAAAAATTCAGGCGCGGGTTTTCCATCATGCTTATCGCATCCCCCACAGTTTTCAACGCTGGGTTGATCTTCGCAAGCTCGACAAGCGGTCATAAAATTAACCAAAGATTTCAGCTCATCATTTAACTTTGTAATTTTTTTTTGCAGTTCTGAAATCTGCAAAAGCTTTTGCTCAATCACAGCAATGGTAGCCGTCGCAGCCTTCGAACCCGTTTTATTATTCTGCCAAGATTCAAAAAAACTTTTGATTTCTAAAAGAGAAAAGCCTCCCGATTTTAATTCATTAATAAAACCGAGCCGGCTGAGTGCAGAATCTCCATAAATGCGCTGACCAGAAGTATTTCGTATGGGCTGAAGTAAACCGAGCTCTTCGTAATAGCGAAGAGTCCGAGTGGTGGCCCCTGTCATTTCGGCGAGCTCGCCTATTTTATAGCTACGAACAGGCAGTTCAGGAGCTGTTGCTTTGAGCGCATGCGCATTCATAGGCGTGACGTTAACGTAAGCATATTTCATTGCCAATCCGAAAATCCTTTCATTAAAATAGAAAGACGGGGGTTCGGGATGTTCTTAAGACTTGTTTTTACAGGGCTTTTTTTCACTTCAGTTTTAGAAGCTTCTTCATCAACCACTTACCAATTTTTAGATAACGGAAACAATATTACGGAACATTATCTTCAGGCTTGGAATAATACTCCAGATACCAGCAATGAAAATTTTAATGATTTTAAGAATTATAAGTTTTTAATTATTCGCGGCTATTTTGGAAACTGGTTTGAGAAAATACAAAAAATCCCCGGTGTTAAAGATACAAAAATATTTGATCATTTTAGAGATCAAATTGAATGGCTAACTGAAAACGATTTTGATTTTAAAATTGTAGAAACCGACACCGAACAAACTCCACTTTTTAATTCATCAATTATTAAAAAAGAAATCGAAAACTCTGATAAAAAAGTTTTCATTATTTCTCAAAGCAAGGGTGGGCCAGATACTTTGGTAGCCCTTACCGAATATCCAGAAATCCAAAATAAAGTGGTGGCTTGGCTCGCGCTTAACCCGGCGTTTCAAGGCACTCCCCTTGCCAATCAAGCCATGCAAAACAATATCACTCGCTGGATGATGACTGAGTTTTTTGAAAGATTTGGCGGCTCGATTGATTCGCTGAGAAGCCTTGAAGTGGAAGAGCGACAAGACTTTCTAAGAGACAATAAAGATAAAATCGAAAATATTCAGAAGAAAATTTCAATCATCACCCTCTCTACTTTTATTGATCGCATCAAAAATACTTGGAATACAAATTTTCAAATCCCAAGAAATATTTTACTGAAAAAAGGTTATCGCAATGATGGCTTACTTCCTTGGCAATCGTCCGTTCTACCAGGCGCAGACTATGTCTTGATTCCAGGGGTGGATCATGCCACTTCGATTGGGAAATCACCCTTCGTTGACTTTGATCGAAAACGAATGATGAAAACTTTTGCTGTCTTGATGCGTGAAAAAATTAATTATCTGATGGCCAAATTTTAATTCGCTGAGCATTTCGCATTTGATTAAAAACGAATCGATCAACAATGCGAGCTCCACCCGAAACATCAAACTGAGAAGGCTTCATTCCTTCTCCATAAGTTCCCGTCAGTGGAACAACCTGCAAAGATAAAGCACGTTGATCTGTTAAAAATCGAATCAAACCATACACTGCATCACGAATAGTTTCCCCATTCATTCCTAAGCGACGGCACTCATCAAAAGCTTTCACTAAAATCATCGCCGTCGAAATAGTTCTCGAACCAAAAGTCCATCCGTCTTGCTTGCTCGCCATCAAAATCAATCGATCGCTGATCGAATGTGAAAGCCCTTCGTCGTTTAAAATGACAACGCTTAAATCGAGGGCATCTGCTCGATGACCCAGCTCAATTTTATCATCCAATCTTAAAATCAAACGATCTTTAGAAATATTCTTCGAAACACCATCTAAAACGGTGGCACCCGTTGGACGAGGAATTGGTTGAGTTTGAAGACGCTGAGAGAGTTGAACGAGATCAAACAAACTAATCGCCAAGAAAAAACTTTGCTCTTCACTTACCCATCGAGCAGAACTTTGCAAAGCTTCGGAATAACTTAAACTTGCGGTGACGTAGGGCCACTGCTCGGTCTTCATCGAAAACAAACACCGTCCTCTAAAAACACCTAGCAAAGCAAACGCCTGCTCGAAACCTGCGCCCTCTTTAAACAAAGTTACTAAATACTCCCATGCGGACTCCACCGATTGCTCAGAAATTCTTTTCCAAAGATTTTCTGTCCATTCAGATTTCCAAACCGAAGTCGTCGCCGACTCTTCTAAAGGAATAGACTTTGAAAGTTGAGCAGCTTTAGCTACAAACTCTGGAGCCTTACTCGCCTTCCAAAAACGATCGAAAGGTCTCTTCATAATATTTGAATTCGCCTTCCATCCACTTGAAAGCGCGATATCAAATGCCTTCACCATCATCTCCACAGTCTGTGGATCAGAGTCAGTTACGGCATGCTTAACAATCGAAGCAACTGCTTTCGCACGGGTGGTGCGATTATCGAGTAAAAATAAAAGTGCGCCCCATGCAAAAGATTGAGATTCGACGGCACGAAGATCTTTTCGAACGAGTTCATCAAATTGCTCAGGCGTAGAGGCTTG
Organism: Deltaproteobacteria bacterium; assembly: GCA_017302715.1. Classification (GTDB taxonomy): domain Bacteria; phylum Bdellovibrionota; class UBA2394; order UBA2394; family UBA2394; genus JAFLCD01. The sequence continues at coordinate 54,083 of JAFLCD010000004.1, read as the reverse complement.
AGTTTTCACCGGCAACCACTGGTGATGTCCGAGTGGCTTTTGACCTTTACCTCTTTGAAGGGCAATCGAGTAAATGCCTTGAGTCAGCGGCAACCACTGATAGTTTTCGCGCACAAAACTCGAAGCTTGATAAGAGTAAAATAATTGCAAAAGAGCTCTATCAAAATCTTCTGAGTAAGACGGGGTCAATTGAATTTCATTCATCACCGCTTCAAAAACTTCGCGAATCGTTTTCTTTCGATCAATGCAGTAGATGAGATTGGTAAAAAATTCTCTATCGAAATAAGGGTCGCTAATTAAATTAATTTTTTCTTTGAATTTATATTCTTCCATGAGTTCTCCTGCACTTATTTCTTTTGAATGAATCCTGGCTTCGTCAGATTCTTTGAAAAATATTTTTTAATCTCATCCTTAGTCAAATATCCAAGCTCAACCACCAAGTCGGTAATTTTTTTCTTTTCCGCCATAGCCTGCTTCACTACTTTGGCGGCTTTTTCATAACCGATCACTGTATTCAGAGCGGTTGCAAGTCCCATGCTTCCCTCAAAATATTTCGAGCATTGTTCTTCGTTCGGTTTGATTCCGGCAAAACAGCGATCGTCACAAATACGAACGGCGTTGGTGAGAATTTTTTGGCTCATCAGCATATTATAAGAAATCACTGGCATCATCACATTGAGTTGCAATTGCCCAGCTTGAGTTGAATAACTCACCGCCGTGTCGTTACCGATCACTTGAAAGCAAACTTGGTTGAGCATCTCGAGCATCGAAGGATTTACTTTGCCTGGCATAATACTCGAGCCGGGCTGAGTAGCGGGAAGAAAAATTTCATTGAAACCAGTTGTCGGACCAGAGCTCAGCAAACGAAGATCATTTGCAATTTTAGTTAAACTGAGCGCGATATTTCTTAAAGTTCCTGAATAAAAACTTAAGTCCGACATATTCTGCGAAAGCTCGACTAAATTTTTGCCAGCTCGCACTTTAATTCCCGTCACCGAAGAAAGTTCACTCGCCATTTTGGCGGCGTAATCAGGATGGGAATTCATTCCCGTTCCCGCTGCTGTTCCACCGATATTGAGTTCGGCCAATCCATCCTTTGCAAATTCAAGTCTCTGCAAATCTTTTTCAAGTGTGTCGGCAAAAGCTCCGAACTCCTGGCCCAGTGAAATCGGAACCGCATCTTGCAAATGCGTTCGTGCAGAAGTCAAAACATGCTCCATAGCTTTTTCTTGAGTTCGAAAGGTCGCGATTGCATGCGAAAGAACGTTCGCTAAATTTTTATGTTCCTCAAGCAAACTCAATCTCATCGCCGTCGGAAAAGAATCGTTCGTCGACTGCGCCATATTGACGTCATCATTGGGATGCACAAATTTATATTCACCTAAAGGCTTGCCCGAAATTTCAGCAGCCAAATTAGCAATCACTTCATTCACATTCATATTGAAGGAAGTTCCGGCACCCGCTTGATAAACATCGATCACAAATTGATCTAAATGTTTTTTGTCTTTGAGAACTTGATCACAAGCTTTTCGAATGGCTTCTGCTTTATCTTTAGACAACATTCCAAAGCTTTCGTTAACAGTGGCGGCGGCGCGCTTAATGGCGACATAAGCTCGAGTAAAAACTTCAGGTTCTTTGAGTCCAGAAATCTTCCAATTTTCAATTCCCCGTTGAGTCTGAACACCATAGTAGGCGTTTTTGGGAACGGGTACTTCCCCTAAAGAATCATGCTCTATTCGAGTTTCTGACGCATTTTTTGTCATCTTTTATTGGCCTCGCTTTGCCGTAAGTTTAAAAAAATCGAAGCTGTGCGACAATGGATTTAAGTTGTTCTTTTATTTAAATAGGCGTCTTCTGACCTAAGAGTGAGAACGTTTTCTTCGCTTAATAATATAAGCTACTAGACTGAACCATAGACTGACTAGAGAGGAGAAAAAATGAAACTTGAAATTCACTTCCGCGATATGCACAGCACAGATGGACTTAAAACCCATATCGAAGATCAGGCCGAAAAAATCAGAAGATATATCACCGAGGGCGAGCTGATCCGCGTGATCGTTGGCGCCGAAAGACACCGACAATACTGCGAGGTCTTCTGGCACGATAAAACTCAAAAAAAAGATTATTTTGCCAAAGAGGAAGGCGATAATTTATATGCGCAAATCGATGTCGCGTTCGATAAAATTTGCACTCAGATTCACAAAGCGCACGATAAGTTGGTGACTAAGCATCACCATAAAGAGCCACTTAAAAAGGCTTCCTTAGGCTCTCGGGATTAATTTAAAAAAATATGGAGTACCCCAGCTCGAAAAGCTTGACGCAATGCGGCTTTTAAATAATCTTAGAAGGCATGGGTAAGGGCTGGGGGAATTTATTTTATATTTTAATTTTAAGTTTAAGCGCAAGTACTTCTGCAATAGCAAAAGATTCTAGCGCTCTTGATCCCTACAGATATTTTCATCTCATTCCTTTAGATACATCGAAACTTGAATCTTCTTCTACTCTTCAAGTTTTAAAGAATTCTGGATTTGTGAATACTACTCATCTGCTTAATCAGTTTAGTTTAGCTCGCTCAAGCTTTTTGGAGTCTGCAAAAGCTCTTCACGAAGGCCTTCCGCCGGATGTGAAAGTAAGAGCTTTAGTAGAAATTGCCACGAGTTTAAGATCTGCACAAACAGAGGGATTGCGAATCGAATTCTTCTTAAGTTCAAAATCAAACCCTCAAAAAGTTCCTTCGATTTCTGAAGTTCATTCTTACGATCTTTCAGGAATTGAAACTCATGTTCTGAGAAAGATCCCGAGCACTTCAAGAACGATATCCCACGGTTCATGTGCGCAAATTGCAAGTCGAACGCATTCAACTCAAAACTTGCCCGGAATGTTTCCTTAATTTTTTAAGATTATTTTAAAGAATATTCGAAGCTAATTCAGCCAATGGAGATCTTTCGCCTTTGGTCATGAAAATATGTGCACCCAAAGCTTCATTCTTAAACTTCTCGGCCACAAAGGTGATCGCATTGTTTGAAGCATCGATATACGGATTATCGATTTGGTAGGGATCGCCCGTTAAAATAACTTTGGTTCCCTCGCCCGCACGCGTGACGATAGTTTTAATTTCATGCGGAGTTAAATTTTGCGCCTCGTCGACGACAAGCCATTGATTAGGAATCGTTCGACCGCGAATATAACTTAAAGCTTCGATCTCTACCTCACCAAACTCCATAATTGTTTTGTAAGAAACCCTGCGATCGCGTCCCGCGGATTTAGAAGAAAGCAAAAACTCAAAATTGTCGAAAATAGGCTGCATCCATGGGCGAAGTTTTTCTTCAAGCTCTCCAGGCAGCGCACCCAAATCTCGACCCAAAGGAAAAATAGATCGCGAAACGAGCATCTTCGTATAAACATTTTCGTCGAGAACTTTCGTAAGCCCTGCCGCCAAAGCGAGCATGGTTTTTCCCGTTCCAGCTTTTCCAACCAAAGTGATGAGTTGAATTTGATCATTCATCAACATATCAATGGCGAATCTCTGCTCTTTGTTTCGAGGCTGAACTCCCCAAAGACCTTTGGCTAATTCGATTATCGGAACAATCTTCTTTTGATGAGAATCCCATTTTGCAAGAGCTGTATTTTTATCATTCTCGCGATCACGCAAAACAAAATATTCATTTGCATGCGGAGCTTCTTCCCACTGCTCAATGGTGAGTTCGCGCTTTTTATAAAATAGCGAAAGATCCTCAGCAGATAATTTTAGATCTCTCCAACCTGAATAAAGTTCATCGATATCAACCTGAGATTCAGATTCATAATCGACAGCAGTGATGCCATAAGCGTCGGCACGAACTCTAAAGTTAACATCTTTAGTAACAAGAACGACTCGCTTATGAGTTTTAGCGAGATCAATCGCCGCCATTAAAATCTGTAAATCGGCGTCGTTCGCGGCTCTAAACAAATTCTCTGTTTCGGCCGATACATCTCGAATAAAAACTCTGAGCTCGCCTTGAACCTTCTTCGATTTATTCGGCAAAATAGCATCTACAGCTACTTGCAAAGGCACGCCATTGGCGAGACTTCCAAACTGACGCATTGCATCGAGCATTCGACAAAAAGTTCGAGCGCTCTTTCCGGTCTCTGTAAGATCGCGCTTAAATTTATCGACCTCTTCAATAACTTTAATAGGAATAATAACGGTATTATCGCCAAACGCAAAAAGCGCATTGGGATCATGCAAAAGTACATTTGTATCTAAGATGAAAAATTTCTTTTGACCCGTGGAGACATCTTCGTCCCCTTTACTTTTTGCAAGATGATGAACAAAACCCAAAGTAATTCTAGTAGTACCTGGCTGCGCTTGTTTTAAGCAATCAAAAACACGGCTGCAAAAACTAAAAAATCTGTTACACTAAAAGTGGAGGGATCGTGAAACAGACTTCGACTGATTCCAAATTGCGAGAGACGAGAGATCCGCATACGGGCTTGGATCCTTTTCAAATTCGCATTCAACAGGAAGTCGAAGAATTCTTACGAGATCTCACTCTCGAATATCCATTCTCTGAAATTTTTGAAACTTTGAGACGACACGAATTTAAAGATCGCTTTGGCAAAAATGTTACGCCGATGCCGCAGAAGCGCTTTAGTTCTGAAGTGCTCAGCGAAATTGACGAAAGAATTAGCAGCTTTTTAGTCGATCTCCGTAAAGTTTTTGGCTCGCGCTACTCTGCTTTTATCGATGATTCTTTTAGATATTATACCGAGACCACTCTCGAATAACTCAGCCAGAACTTTCTAAATTTTTTCCCAAATATGGGTCGTCCCTAAATCCTTGAGAAGAACTGAACAAAGTGTAGGGCTGCGCATTCCCCAACGCAGCGGTACTTTGATCCCAAGAATTCCAGTCTCTAAAAGCATTCGAGTTTCGGCTACGCCTGTTGCTGGATTTAAATCTTGAACACCGGCGGCGCGAAGTCTCGCTAATAGCGGCTCTAAAGATTTGAGAACATTTTCATTTTCTGCTTCGAAATTAATTTCAAATCGATTACTTCCATCTTCTGTTCGAAATTCTTTTCGGATTTTCAAAAGTTTTTTTGACTCATCCTTTACAAGCCTGCGATCAAAGAGAGTTTCAATCATCGCAACAACCCCTTCGTCGGTGGGTGAATTTCGAGGCATCGACCAATATTCGGGCTCTGTGGGAATACGTAAAAACTCTAAAGCTCTTACCGAAAAACTGTCATCGCTTTCGTGAATAACTTTCGCATTTTTTCCTAAGAAGCGAGGTCGAGTGCTCATCAAACCGTGTACAACAGCCAGCTTGCTAGACTTGGATGACCTGTTTCTCTGTCTTAAGATAGCCAAAGCCTCCTTCTTAATTTCTGCACCTGAAAAATTTTCTAAAATATTTCTTAAATAAAAATCCAGCTTAGAAGATTCTTTTTGCTGACGAAGACGCGTCAGAATGATTGCGGCCGAATACCAATCTTTCGTAAAATTATCTAATTGGAATTCGTAGAGTAGGTCATAAAAATGATCAAAGACTTGGCGTTTTAATTCTTCATCTTGGTAATAATCCAGAAGTCCAAGAGCATTAAGAGCAAATATCCTCACTTCAGCAGACATTTCTCTATTGATTTGATCATTTATTTCTCCCTCGAAAGATTTAAATGAAGTCAGTTTAAATAGAGCTTCGACCGTCTCTCGCTTGGCAGGTCTTTGCGTAAGCTTCCAATAACAATCCTCACACTTCACAAGAGCCTCTACAATTTCGACGGATTGTTCAGGATGAATAAGAGAAATTAAAGTTTCGAGAACTTCTGGCTTATCCCAATGTTCAGTTAAATCTTTGATCGCGCTTATTTGGGATGTTTCTTCAACGTAGCCTTCAGATTTAAGGATCGAGATCGCATGCTGAATAGAGCCGGTTTGCGCAAAAGTTGCAGCAGAAAAAATAAAGAAAAGAAAAATGAAAGCAATTTTCACAGATTTTCCCAGATATGGCTTACACCTAAATCTCTTAACGGATTTATACATTTTGATTCTGCATTCGGAGCCCAGCGCTGTGGAATCGTCACTCCAAAAAGGCCCGTTTCAAGTAAAGTTCTTTTTTCAGCGATTCCCGTGACAGAATTAAAATCTAAAATGCCGGCATGGTCAAAGAGAGGAAATTTATTTTTCATCCATTGATTAAAATCTTTCTCTTCAGAGGGATCTATGAGGGATGCATTATCCGAAGTAGCAAAATCAGAGGCTGGGCGAAGCTGCAACAAAAATTTGCGCTCTGCAGGTTGCAATTTTCTTTCTAAAACTTTTTCAACCACTGAAATAAAACCAAAATCTGTAAGATCCCCAGATGGAGACTTAAGGGAATGCTCATCTAACCCAAAGGCAATGGCGGCTGCTTCATTGACATCTAAACGATCTCTCGCTCTCTCTAATTTTTTTTCACTTCTAAAAGGCCTAGGTATCGGCAAATGGTCCCGAAAAACAGAAGCAATGAGAATGCGATCACTTCGAGTTAACCTTGCGCCTTGCTCTGCCAATATATTCAAAGCAGCTACACGAGCTGGAGCAGACGATGCAGAACTTAAATGAGATAAAACGATTGAATGAAAATGCCTAAAGCCTAAATCTTTCAGAGCGCTCATAGCCGTTGAGGGTCCATACTCATCGACTGAATCTGAAATATAATTTCTTAAGGCCTTTACAACTTTGTCTTTTAAATCGAGAGTTTGAAAATTTATTTTACCTAAACAAAAGGCCGCAAAGGTTCGCACTTCAGACTCTAAATTTTTGCTTTTAAAATAAAAAGCTTCTCCCGCATCACTTGGATCAAACTTTTCAAACTCAAGCAAAGCAAGCAGCTCGCGAATAATTGCAGGATTTTCAGGAATACTTTTTAGATTTCGATAACGTTCGGTATTTAAAATATCATCCATCACGGCATACAACTGATCTGGATGAATCAAATTCAAGATAACCGGAAGGGCTTTTGGATCGTTCCAGTTTTGAAGAAGAATATCTAAAGCATATCTTATGTCTGGACGATTCTCAGGCTCCATCGCGTCCGCCTCAGCCGAAGTTTTTAATGGTTTCGTATCTTTAAGAATGGCTATGGCTTCATCTAAGTTTTTTGGAAAACGAAAGGGCTCAGCCACCAAAAAATAAGGCACCAGTAAAATCGCCAAAAAAATGAAAAAATTTCTAAGGACCAAGATCATTACATAAACCTTCAAAACTTATAAATAAGCAAGAATCGGGCCAAAAAAAAGCCCCAGTTTCCCGGGGCTTTTTGAAATAATTTTCCGAAAGAGCAACAGAAACTGGTTAGTAGTCCATTCCGCCCATACCGCCCATTCCGCCTGCAGCTGGCATAGAAGGAGCTTTCTTCTCAGGGCGTTCAGCGATCATCGCTTCTGAAGTTAACAAAAGTGATGCTACTGATGCCGCATTTTGAAGAGCTGTACGCGATACTTTGGTTGGATCGATAACGCCGGCCTTGAAGAGATCTTCGTATTCTTCAGTCGAGGCATTGAATCCAAAAGCACCTTTTTCATTTCGCACGCGATCGATCACGATAGATCCGTCAACACCAGCGTTAGCCGAAATTTGACGGAGAGGTTCTTCGAGAGCGCGTCGAACGATTTTCACTCCAAAAGTTTGATCGTCAGATACTTTTAATTTTTCTAAAGCTGCGAGAGATCGGATGTAAGCTACACCACCGCCAGGGACGATGCCTTCTTCAACGGCAGCGCGAGTAGCGTTAAGTGCATCTTCAACACGAGCTTTCTTTTCTTTCATTTCAGTTTCGGTTGCAGCACCTACGTTGATGACAGCAACTCCACCAGCGAGTTTTGCTAAACGCTCTTGAAGTTTTTCTTTGTCATAATCCGAAGTGGTTTGTTCGATTTCATTTCGAATTCGATTTACTCGAGCTTGAATAGCCGCTTTTTTTCCAGCGCCTTCAACGATCGTCGTGTTGTCTTTATCAACAACAACTCGTTTTGCAGAACCGAGTTGATTAACGGTGATGCTTTCAAGTTTGGTTCCAGTTTCTTCAGCAATCACTTCGGTACCGCAGAGAGCCGCGATATCTTCGAGCATCGCTTTACGTCGATCACCAAAGCCTGGAGCTTTAACAGCACAAGCTTTCAAAGTTTTTCTAAGGTTGTTTACAACCAAAGTTGCTAAAGCTTCGCCTTCGATATCTTCAGCGATAATCAAAAGAGGTCGTCCGGATTGGGCGACTTTTTCTAAAATCGGAATCATATCTTTTAAATTGGAAATTTTCTTTTCGTGAACAAGAACGTAAGCGCTTTCTAAAACAGCTTCCATTCTTTCAGAATCAGTTACGAAATAAGGGGAAAGATAACCGCGATCAAATTGCATACCTTCAACGATATCCAATGTGGTTTCCATCGACTTCGCTTCTTCAACGGTGATCACGCCTTCTTTTCCAACTTTGTCCATGGCTTCAGCGATGATATCGCCGATGGTTTTATCGGAGTTGGCAGAAATATTTCCAACTTGAGCAATTTCATTTTTGCTTTTGCAAGGTTGTGAAAGTTTTTGAAGTTCGTTCACAACCACGTTCACAGCGGCATCGATTCCGCGCTTGAGATCCATAGGATTGTGACCAGCGGCAACAAGTTTGGAACCTTCGCGAAAAATCGCTTGAGCCAAAACAGTTGCAGTGGTGGTTCCGTCTCCGGCGACATCAGAAGTTTTAGAAGCCACCTCTTTCACCATTTGAGCGCCCATATTTTGGAATTTATCTTCGAGTTCAACTTCTTTCGCTACGGTTACACCGTCTTTGGTGATCGTGGGGGATCCGAAAGATTTTTCGATAATAACGTTTCGTCCTTTAGGACCTAAGGTGACTTTCACCGCATTTGCTAAAGCATCAACGCCTTCGAGCAAACTTTGTCGGCCTTTATCACTAAAATGAATTTCTTTTGCTGCCATTTGTATGTCTCCTATTTAATCAATTAAACTTTTTGTTGCTCGAATCACTTAAGCTTCGAGTACGCCTAAAATATCATCTTCGCGGAGAATCAAATGTTCTTCGCCGTCGATTTTAACTTCTGTGCCTGAATATTTACCGAACAAAATCTTGTCGCCCTTTTTAACTTCAGGAGTGACTTTCGTACCATTCTCTAAAATTTTTCCGTTACCAACCGCAATGACTTTGCCTTCCATTGGCTTTTCTTTAGCGGTATCAGGAATCAAGATTCCACCTTTGGTTCGTTCTTCTTCTGCTACACGTTTAACGATCACTCGATCTTGTAATGGTCGAATTTTCATGCTTTCTCCTTCTTCTCCGTTTTTTCAGGTTTCTTTAAACTTTCAGTTTTCTTCGAATTTTTATAATCCGTCACGTACCAGCCTGAGCCCTTCAAATGAAATGCTGACGACGAGACGAGTTTTTCTACCGGACTCTGGCAAATTTCACAATTCTTAACCGGCTTATCTCGAGCGCTCTGCAAAACTTCGAAAATATGCCCATTTTTTAGGCACTTATACTCGTAAATTGGCACGAAAGTGAACTTAGGTTGCACTGCTAAATTGTCAAGAATCGAGGCCTAAAAAACTGCTCCGTCCCCACTTTAGCTTTGCTCCGTCCCCAAGGTTTGGGGCATCCGAGTCGCTGTGGAGGGCATCTGCGTAAACTCTCCTTATATATAGTCTTGTTCTTATTGATCTTCCTCGCGCGGAACTCGCGCCTTTGATGGCATAGGTTTTGCAATCAAAGAACTTGAGGGAAAGATTAATAAGAAATGGGTCTCTTCAAAGACAATTCAGCCATTCATCATTTTTTTATCTCTGCATTCAGTTTCTTAATTTTAGTGCAGCCCGCGTTCGCTAAAGACGATAAATGCAAGGGCCCCCTGACTGCGATCGGCACTCAGCCGAGTTTTATAAGATCCATAACGCTTTCTACTTTGCAAAAAATTTTAAAACTTCGTTACCACATTCAACTTAATGGATTGGAAAATATTTCATCCTCAAAAAATGGTAAGGGAACTTTACTGCTGCCTCAACATCCAGGATTAATTGATCCGCCGATCGTCCTGTCAACATTAGATTCGAAGTTACGACCGCGACCTGTGATGGCCGAATCGGTGCTGGGTTATCCCGCAATGAAATGGATTGCTGAAAAATTAAAAGCAGTGATTATTCCCGATTTATCTTCGGGAACAAAGGAATCGATGGAGCGAGCGAAGGATGCTTTAAAAGAAATCATCGAAGGAATCGATCGAGGAGAAAATTTTTTACTTTATCCATCGGGACATATCACTAAATCAGCCGAAGAGAGTTTAGGAAATCGTTCGGGTGTAAAACAAATTTTAGACGCCGTTCCCAATGCAAATATCGCCGTTCTTAAAATAGAAGGACTTTGGGGAAGCTCATTTACCTTTGGGGCGACTGGAAAATATCCCAATGCAAAAATTTCAATGCTTAGAGGAATTCCTTTTGCCACTGCGAATGGAATTTTCTTTGGGCCTAAGCGAAATGTCTCACTCACTCTCGTCGATGCTTCCGATTTTCCAAGACAAGCGGATGTCGCCACCATCAATCGATTTTTGGAAAAAATTTATAATTCAAAAGTTTTGCCGAATACCTGGGTGCCCTATTACGGCCTCTGGCAAGGACGAACACCAAAGACGCTTCCAGAGCCAACTATATCGGAGTTCGAAAGCAAGCGCTCAGCTGAAGCGGTGCCTGAAAATATAAAAAATTTAGTGATTTTAAAAATTCAAGAGATTCTTAAATCCAAAAATACTTTTTCAGAGACAATGAAGCTGCAAGACCTAGGTCTCGATTCACTTAGCAAAGTGGATTTGATTCTTTGGATCGAAAAACAATCTGGAGTTCAGCAGTCGAATCCAGATTCGATTCTTACCGTCGCCGACTGCATGCTCGCCATGAATGGCCAAGTACTTTCGGGAGACATAGAACTCAAGGCTGTTCCTCAAAAATGGAAAGACGCAAAACCTCAAGAATTTAAATTACCAACAGCTAAAAGTGTGGCCGAAGCCTTTTTAGATCAAGCGCTTCGCCAACCCAACTTACCTGTCGTCGCCGATCAGATGAAAGGCGTTTTGACGAATCGAGATTTGTTGACCGCGGTCTTTATTTTAAAACCTCTTATTGAAAAAATGCCCGGAGACAAAATAGGTCTCATGTTGCCAGCCTCTGTAGGCGCAGATGTTTTTCTTTTAGCTGCGCAATTTGCAGGAAAAATTCCTGTACAACTCAATTGGACGGTGGGCGAAAGAAATCTTCAGCATATGATTGAGTCTCAAGGAATTCAAAAAATTGTTACCGCGCAAGCGCTGATCGATAAACTTGAAGGACAAGGAGTGAATCTATCCGCTCTGCAAAATAAATTTTTTCTCGCGGAATCTTTAGGCACACAAGTTACACTCAAAGATAAAATTTTTGCACGATTGGCTACGTTTAATCCTTTCAGAATACGGGGGCTGAGAGAAAATATTAAAGATACTTCGGTTATACTTTTTACAAGTGGATCTGAAAATTTACCAAAGGCCGTGCCACTTTCGCACGAAAATCATCTGAGTAATATTGTCAGCGCTTTAAGTTTTGGTGCGCTCTCGCATGAAGATAAAATGCTTGGATTTTTGCCTCCCTTTCATTCGTTCGGAAGCACGGTGATGCAAGTGGCTCCACTTATTTTTGGAATTCCCGTTGTTTATTCTCCGAACCCTCTCGATAGCACGATGCTTGCAAAAATCGTAGAAGCTTACGGCGTCACTTTCACCGCTGGCACTCCCACTTTTATAAAGGGAATGGCTGAAGCCGCAACTTCAGAGCAACTGAAGTCACTTCGATCTGTCATGACGGGCGGAGAAGCACTTCCTGATTCTGTGATTGAATTAGTGAGAAATAAAAATTCTAAAATACAAATCGGAGAAGGTTACGGCATTACAGAAACCGGACCGATTATTTCTGCTAATCCTGCCTCCGCGATTCGACGAGGAAGTATCGGGTTTCCACTTCCTTGGGTGGAATTTGTTTTGATTCATCCCGAGACGGGAGCCGTATTGACTGAAGGTCGAGGCAATATGGATAAAAAAGGAAATCTGATCGCACCTTCGACAACTCATAGAGATGTCGAAGGCATTTTGCTCGTTCGCGGAAAAAGTGTGATGTCGAATTATCTTAATTATTCAGGGGCATCCCCTTTTCAAGAGATCGGTGGAAAATCTTTTTATAATACAGGCGATATTGTTCGCATGGATGCAGACGGTTATCTTTTCTTTAAAGGTCGATTGAAACGTTTCGTAAAAATTGGCGGAGAAATGGTATCCATGCCAGCGATTGAAACCGCTCTTCTGGAAAAATATTCTGATTCAAAAGAAGGCCCTCCTCTCGCCGTCGTGGCCGACGAAACAAAAGAAAGAGCTGAATTTGTTGTTGTTTCACGAAACTCTTTAAACGTCGAAGAAGCGAATCGATATCTTTTCGAAAAAGGATTTTCAGGATTGAGTCGAATTTCTAGAATAATTCAAGTGAGCGAACTTCCCACCTTGGGAACGGGCAAGACAAATTATCGAGAACTTAAGAAACTTGCCGAGAGTTCTCAAAAATAAAATTAAATTAAATAGCTAGTGAGACAGTCGTTGACGAATTTATCGAGTTTTTCGCGATCTTCAGAAGAGAGATCGATAAACTTTACGGCTAATCCCGCTACGTGAAATCGATTGACTCCCACGAAGTAAGGAACCACATAAAGCGCTTCACATCGACATTTGAGCGATTGAAGAAGGCCAGGCACGAATATTTCGACATCGATAATGCTTCCGCTGGAAGGTGGGTTGAGATCCCGAATGAAAAGTCCGTCGCGAGAAACTGTGAATGTATTAGAAGAAACTTCCTGACCATTAAATCGATAGACCACAGGAACAGGAACAAGCGCGCGGAAATTTTTTCTTTCGTCCATCGCAGGACGAGGCACGACGAAAGATTGCACGATATAAATAAATTCTTCTTGGCTGATTCCTTTGTGAACAACAGCGCGAACGCCCAGCTGACGAAGCTTTTGCTTTAGATCTTTTGTCAGAGGAATATCGATAAAAAGTAAAATCGGCCAACGAGTTAAATTTTCTTTAAGAAAACGAACAAGTAATTCCCACTGTTGAGGATCTTTTGAAAGAGAAAGAATAAGTAAGCGGATATTTTCGGTATTGCGATTAACACTTTGATAAGTCGTTTCAGCAGTCTTCGCCCACGTCACATGGTACTTCGGATCCGAAAGCATATTTTGTACCATACGACCAAAAAATTCTTCGGGCTCATAGAGTAAAACTTGAAGCTTTCTTTTATTTTGCAGGTTGGCTTTTGCGGCTTCGGTTAAACTGACCACATCTTTGCCATCATGAGGATAGACGGCGAAACCCGAGTGAGCGAAACCCGACGAAGAAAGTTTATGCTCCATCACCTCGGAGCCTACTTTATTACATTCGAAACCGACGATCGCGGCTCCCTCTTTGCCCATATCAAACAAAACATCCGAACGACGCACACAATTTTCGAGTCGTTCCATTTGTAGCTTTCGATATTCGGTATGATCATCCTGAGTGATGAGCTGAAAATTTTCTGGAATATCCACATAACCTAAAACGAAAGGTCGATTATATCTTTTACATCTCTCGATTTCGATCTCAGCTAAAGGAGATAGAACTCGAGAATCGTAAACTTTTCGAATGCCTTGATCTGTCTTTTTGTTTCTGCGACTCGCTGGATCTTCTTCGGTAGCGGCAACTTCAGCGGATTCAACAATAGCAACTTTCATCTCAGGAAGAGTAGATTTAAAATTAGATTTTTGGACCGTTCGTTTTCTTAAAATTCTTTTAACCGCTTTTTCAAGTTCAAGTTCAACCATCGTGATATCTTCAAATGGTTTTGCGAGTAAGCTGATGGCACCAAGCTCCATCGCTTGCTGAGAAATTTCTTCGGATGGATAAGCAGTCATTACTACGATTTCGGGAGATTGTTGAAGCGAAGTAATATCTTTGATCATCTCTAATCCGGTGACTCCCGGAAGATGAACATCGGTAAAAACGATATCGGTATTTCCTTTGACGACCTCGATCATTCCATCTGCGGGATTACTGACAGTGGTGACGTTACATCCAGGCACAAGAGAAATAATTTCTTTAAGCAAATTTAAAATCGTGGCGTCATCATCGATGACAAGCACATTAAACTGATATTGATCTTTAAGTGCTGGGGTTTCCATCGCTCTTCCTTAAAGATTTTTCGAGTTCTTCGGGAGAAGTAGGCTCTGATTCTACTTCTGGCTCTTTGTCGCCAAAAGGAACCGTTTCAATATTAGGTATTTCTTTTTTCTTTGCATCTTCGATTGCTGAATCAATAGATGAAATAAAAGTATTGATATCAAATTCTTGAACTTCTTCGACAGGTTCTGGAAGTTCCATCTCTACGATTTCTTCTTCCACTGAAATAAGAGGTGCTTCTGCTTCAGGTTTATCTGCCGTTTCTAAAACAGATGCGAGAGTCGGTTTGCCACCCGTGGATTCTGGCAGAGGTGGCGGAACAGTAATGCTTTCTCTAGGTTCAACTTTTTTCAAAACGCCAGAAAGAATATCGGCAAATCCTACAACTCGATTTCTTCCACCGTGCTTTGCTTGGTAAAGCGATTGATCTGCGGCTTCAATTAAATCGACGGGAAGCTTAGCGTGATCAGGATAAGTCGCTACCCCAATACTCAAAGTCACTTTTTTAAGTGGTTGCTTTTCACGATGATCAAATTCAAAGTCTTCTACGGCTTTTCGAATGCGCTCTGCTTTGATGAGAGCTCCGTCATAAGGAGTAAAAGGAAGAAGCATCACAAACTCTTCGCCGCCATAACGAGCCGTGATATCTGAAACTCGCTTACCTTCTTCAGGATCTAAAATCAGCGCAAGTTGTTTAAGAATTTTATCGCCCGCAGGATGCCCGTTCGAGTCATTGTAATTTTTAAAATGATCGACATCCATCAAAATCAAACTCATCTGCGCATTCTGTCTTTGAACCGTCGCGAGCTCTTGACGAATGCGATCTTGAAAATAGCGATGATTGTAAAGACGTGTAAGCCCATCTCGATTCGCCATGCTCAAAATATCTTGATGCATCTCAACTTTAGAATAACAAGTGAGAACTTCTTCTAAAAAAATATCTGAAATCGAATTTCCAAGATCTTCAAAAATAAATTGGTGCTTTGGGTTTCCTTCGCGAGGAAATTTTTGAAGTCTTAATATTCTTCCGTTTACCGTTCGCTCTAAAAGCTCTGAGGGATCTTTAAATTCAGGAGTGATTTGAAAAGAATCATCAGCGGGAATCATTCCGCGCTTTACCCACTTTTGATTTTCTTCGGCAAACCAGACAGCGCGCACATCGGGCTGTTGAAAAACTTGTGGAAGGCCAGCGAGAACAGCTTTTTGCAATGCTTCTTCATCTAAAATTCCGTTCAAACTCGATGTAAAATCAAAAAGTCTTTTTAAATCTTGGCTCGCCTTTTTTAATCGTTTGAGAAGCTCGGCATTTTGCTGACGAAGTAAAATTTTCTCCGCTACGTGGGTCATTTTTTTTGGAACGACCAAAATATCTTCAAAAGGTTTGTTGAGATAATCGTAAGCTCCCGCTTTCAAAGCTTTCACTGCGGTGTCGAGAGTCGCATTCGAAGTCATGATTACAAATTCAATATGAGGATGAGATTTCTTTGCGGCTTCGAGTAATTCGATTCCCGTCATTTCGGGCATCTGAATATCACTGAGAACAATATGAAAGGGAGATTGAGAAATTTTTTCGAATGCAAGCTTTCCGTTTTCAGCCGTATCCACGGACCAGCCATCCTCTTTGAGAGCGGTCTGAATCAGTTCGCGAAGAGAGGGCTCATCATCGACAATCAAGATGCGAACCTTGCTTTTGTCGAACGTATTGATCATGCCACATTCTCCGTGGGTGGAGCTTCAGCCTCCTGTGTATCGCAAGGCAATGTGATCGTGAATGTGGTTCCTTTACCTGGAGAACTTTCGACCTCGATATTTCCGCCATGATCTTTAATAATTCCGATGCTCACAGAAAGACCAAGCCCGGTTCCCTTGCCCACTCCCTTCGTGGTGTAAAAAGGTTCGAAAATTCTTGCTTTAACTTCGTCCGACATCCCCATGCCCGTATCCGAAACCATGATCAAAACTTTTTGGTTTTCTTGATCGTAATGCGTACTGACGGTGAGCGAACCTTTATTCTCCATCGCTTGTTGTGCATTCAACATTAAATTCATCATCACCTGTTGAACTTGATTGGAATTTCCCTTAATCCAAATCGGCGCACCTTCTAGCGCAAACATTTGAACCAGCTTGATTCCCGAAATACTCATTTGATGTTCGACTAAGCGAACAGAATCTTTCACAGCTTTGTTGATATCAATTCGAGTGAGATTAGCTTTCTCTTGTCGTGCAAAGCGCATCAGATTTTCAACAATTTCTTTGCAGCGTAAGGCTTCTTTTTCAATAATCTCGACGTAAGGCAGAACTTCGGAGCTCGCATCCAATTTTTTCTTGCTCATCTGTGCATAACCCAAAATACCTGCGAGAGGATTTTTTACTTCGTGCGCGATACCCGCCGACATCTGACCAAACGCAGACATTTTCTCGGACTGAATAAGACGAGATTTTGCATTTTCAATTTCGTCTTCGCGCTCGCGTAGATCGTTAAGCATTTTATTGAACATCGTAGCGAGACGACCGATTTCATCTTTGGATGCAACTTTAATTCGACCAGTGAATTCTCCCTTACCGGCTTTCTCCATCATTTTCATCAACTGCAATAAAGGTGCGGTGATAGAATTTCCAAAAAAGATAAGTAAGTTGACCGTGAAGATGAGAACGATCAAGGCGATCATCATCGATCGAGTTTGAATTTGTTTTTCTCCTGAGCGAAGTCCACTAAAAGGCTCTTGTAAAACGAGAGTAAGGCCTCCACCCTCTTCAAATTTATAAAGCGAAGTAAATTTAGATTCTTCTTTTGGATAGTCGAGAGTGACGAATGAGGGTTTTCCTAGTTTTAAATCTCCGACTGCTTTCATGACTTCGTCATCGTTAAAAACAATTTCACTAGGATCCCACTTCTCTCGCGTCGAAAGTAAAACATTTTGATGAGAATCGATAAGAGTTAGTTCTTGGCCGCGACGCGCTTGAATACTGGCGTAGAGTCGTTCTGCTTGAATTTCTGCAAAACCCACATAAAGAATTTCATCTTCGCCTTCAGCAGCGGCAGGTTGAAAAAGGGCAGTCGCTAAAAGAAAAGTAGGAAAAAGAGTTTTGATAGATGAGTTAAAAATCATCCATGTATTTTTTTTAACTTTAAGACCGAGAACTTGGCGTTTGATTTCTTGAAAAAGTTCGTCGCGATTTTTATAACCAATTAAAAGTTCGCGACTGAGTCCCTGCTCTTTGAGTTTATCGTCGGCTGACCATTCAAAAACGGATTTGCCTTTTGCATCATAAAAACCAACCCAGAGATAATCAGGAAAAAGTCCTTGTTCAATTTTGACAGATGGATTTGCTTTCCAAGAATTGAAAACGAATTCGATTTTTCGTCGATATTCAGAAATCTGCGCCAAAATAGATTTTGAAACGAGATCCGAAACTTGAATGTTTGCATTTTCAACAATCGAATGCTGTGAGTCGCGCACAATTGTTAAGCTCGAAAGAACAACGGCTGCGAGTCCCGAGAATGCAATTAATAAAACGACGGCGATGAGTTTTACGCGAATACTTCTCAAGTTGTGAATTACCCCCCAAAAGAACGACCCCGATCCCTCTATTATATAAGGGGTCGGCCGAAAAAGGAGCCAGAGAAGGTGCCAGGTCAGCTAATTACCCTAAAACGAGCGCTGACCTGGCACCTTTTTAACCCGACCCCCTGAAGCTGAGCGTTATAGAAGCTAATAGGGGCAGGTCTGGTACCTTTCCGACCCGACCCCTATTAAGAAGATTATTGGAATCTAAGAAGCTGCAGAGCTGCTTGAGCTGAAGTGTTCGCTTGGCCAAGAACCGCGATACCTGCTTGTTGCAAGATCTGAGCTTTGGTCAAGTTTGCAGTTTCTTCTGCGATATCTGCATCACGGATTTGAGATTGAGCAGCCGCTAAGTTCTCTACTGTCACCGAGAGGTTCGACACTGAAGAGCTTAATCGATTCTGCACCGCTCCGAATCCTGCTCGCATCGTAGCTAATTGTCTTAACGCAGCATCCACAACTGCCAAACCATCAGAAGCTTGAGCCTTCGTTCCGATATTGATCGAGTTAAATGCTGTCGATGTATCGATCGCAATCGATTGACCTGCAACTCCAAGAGTTGCCGAAGGAGAACCGTTGATCGTAAACGCAGCAGATGAACGAAGTTTAATCGCTCCAGAAATAGTTGCGCTAGCAATACCAGCAGAAGTAATCGCACCGGCAGAGAAAGCTGTGGTTGTTGAAAGCGTAGAAGACGGAGCAAGGTTCATCGAGAAACCACAAGTCAAGAAAGCTCCACCCGTAGTTACGTTTGCAGTAGTAAATGCGAAAGTAATATTTCTACCGTCTGCAGCTGTCAAAACGATATTGGCAGTTGTACCTGTTGCCAAGGATGCTTTAACACCTGTCGAGTTAGTTGCATTATTAACCGCTGCAATAAAATTATTGAGTGTACTTACGTCACCAACAATCGAAACGTTATTAATTTTGAACTGACCTGAAGTCAAAGTGGAGGCCGTACTCGTCATCACACCGCTGAAAGTCATATTGTTCAATTGAACAACGTTCGCAAGAACGTCTGCATAAACGCCGGTTGTTCCAGATTGCGAATTTACTTTTTTTGCAATCGCGATTGCCGAGAAAGAATTTCCGCTATACGAAGTCGTATCGTCTGCTGCAACAGGAGTAGTAAAAGTCGTCGTCGTATTGTTACCCACGATCGTAAATCCAGATGCGGCTGTGAGAGAGTGCTGAACTCCCGAAATGCTTGCCAACGCTCCCAATGAAGAAGCGCGAGCGCTACCGATAGCGAACGAAATGGATTGGCCTTTTCGAATGCCGACTTGAAGATCAGTGGTTGAAAAAGTTCCGTCCAATAAGAAAACGCCGTTAAATTCTGTCGATGTCGCAATTCGATCAAACTCAGCGATCAAAGATTGAGCTTCGTTATTTAAGTTAGCTCGATCTTCGTTTGAGATTGTACCGTTCGCTGCTTGGATCGCAAGCTCGCGAACACGTTGAGCGATATTGGTAGATTCTTGCAAAGCTCCTTCAGCAGTTTGTAAAAATCCTACTCCGTCATTCGAATTACGAATGGCTTGATGAAGACCTCGCACTTGAGATCGTAACCCTTCAGAAACAGCTAAACCTGCAGCATCATCGCCTGCTTGGTTAATTCGACTTCCTGAAGAAAGTCTTTCTAAAGCTTTGTTCAAAACATCGCGGTTAGAAAGTAAGTTTCGCTGAGCTTTTAGCGAAATAACGTTTGTATTAATTCTAAGACCCATAAGTATCCCTCCTTGAGTTGATTTATCGCTCGTTTTTCCCTAAGCGAATTATCGTTTGTTCTCTATTCTCCGTTTTCAATTCATCCGTTATTTAATTTCTTGAAGTTGCTACATCTTTCATCGCTGTCGCAGATGAGGCGCTAGTCGTTAAAGTATCTACAGATGTCTCCGTTACACCTGAAGAAGAACCTTTGGCACCGTCATTCGCTCCCGTTTTTTGGATGAAGATATAATGCTTCGTCGTATATTCCGTATCTTTTAAAATTATTTGTCGCCCAACCAATGTTCTCCAATTGATCACAAGCGGACCTCTTAGGTTCGCAGTGATTTGTTTGGGATCAGCTGGCACCGTTAAAATGGTAATCACGCTAACATCATCTTCAGATTTTGCGTCGATTCTTTTTCCTTCTTCAGGAGGAAGATCGAAAACATAATCTTTAAAGAAAATGCCAGGATCAGTTACTAAAAAAACCACATCTGGTTCTTCGATAGAAATAAGCCATTTAAAAGGCATCGAGATATCGTGTGGATCATCTGCGAGCACAAATTGTTTGAGATGAGCAAAACCTAAAAGTCCGTCTTCGACTTTTATGATTCTATCTTCCCTGACTTCAATCGATCCGAATCGTTTTGAATGAATCATCATATAATTTTCCCTCCAATAGAAAATGCTTTTGTTTTTGTATGGTTTTTCATGTCTCTTCCCTCAACGATAAATACAACTCTTTGATCGGTCCCATTTCTGCGGGTAGATCCACCGCTTGTTTGTTCTCGCGTTGAATTTTCTGATAAATTTCTTCGCGATGAATGACCGTTTCTTTGGGTGCTGAAATTCCCACCCTCACTTGATGTCCCTTGATACTCTGAATCACGATCTTGATATTGTCGTTGATGCAGATCGACTCGCCTAAGCGACGGGTCAGTACGAGCATAAGCCCCTCCTTCCATAGATTCGATTTTTGAATTTCCATTCCTTGGTTTCATTTTTAAAAAACCTAATTACCTTCCAATAAAATTAATCAAGCTTGGCAGATTTAAAATTGCACCCGCTGATTGCAAAGTTGCTTGTAATGCCGTGTTCGCTCTTGAAAAATTGGTAGCGACTTCAGCCATATCTGCATCTTCGATATCCGAAATAAAACTGCTCAAAGTAGTTCGCTGACCTGCAAGTTGAATTTTTGCAGTATCGAGTCGATTTGTTTTTGCTCCAATCGAAGTAATCTCATTAATAATTTGCTGAGAACCTTTATTCAGATCTTCAAGCATCTGAGGAACTCCAGTAGCTGAAGTTGTCGAATAGTCACCTGAGCGAATCGCCGCTTCTAAATTTGCTAAACTTTGAAATAAATTAACGGTGTTTGCTGTTCCATCGCCTTGAAAAAGTTGATCGCCGCGAGATTGTATAACCAGCGTGGAGCTATCACTGATTTGAATGCTTTGAACATTCGTATCGCCTGCATAAGTTTCAACTGGATCTGCATTAGGTTGTGCAGCATCCAGAGTGAAAGGCGTGGTATCTGTTTTATATCCAGCAAAAAGATATTTGCCGTTAATTTGTGTATTTGAAAGCGTTAATAAATGTTGCTGAAGTTGCTGAACTTCAGCAGCCAGCGCTGCTCTTGATTCAGGGCTTTTATTCTGCGGCGCATTCGCTTTAATCGCGATATCTCGAGCTTTCAAAATAACTTCTTCATTTACAGAACTCAAAGTCGATTCGGTTTGAATTAAAGCTTGATTAGCGGCATTTAAATTTCGATCGTATTGCTCAAGTTTTGCAATACTTTGTCTCATGGCCAAAACTTGAACGCTGCCAGTTGGATCATCCGATGGACGATTGATTCTTTTTTCACTCGATAATTGTTCTGCCGCTCGTGACATTTCAATATTTCTCAAAGAAAGCGATCGTTGAAAAAGATAGTAATTTGAAAGTCCCGTTACTCTTGATCCCATATTATATCCTCAACAAATCATCCAAAAGTTGATCCGCGATCTGCAGCATTTTTGACGAAGCTTGAAATGCTTTTTGATAGCGAATGATGTTGGCACCCTCTTCATCCATATTCACACCCGAAACACTTTCGCGTTGAAGTTGAACTTGATTGAGAAGTGAAGCTTGAGTGGCAGCTTGCTTTTGCACGCTCGCCGACATCGTACCTGCGCTTCCTACGAGGCCTTGAAAATACTGAGCGAAAGTTTGAGTGGAACTACTCATTGTCATTGAATTTTGGAGAGCAGCTAACTGCATACCAATTCGGTTATCGCCCTTGCCCGAAACCGTTGGATCTTGCTCGGCGATAGAAATTTTTGCAGTATTCGCCTTGATCTGAGCATCAACAGCGATCGAACCGGCTGCGCCATTTGCAGAAGCAAGTGCTGCGAAGAAATTATTTCCTGTGCTTGAATCAATTCCGTAACCTGTCGAGTGGACTGCATTAAATTGAGTCGCCAATTGATACGCTAAGGTATCGATACTAGAAATTTGATTATTTAATGTTGTATTTCGATCATAGAGATTTCCGTAAAGTCTTCCGCCATTGATTCCTGCGGTCACATCGATCGAACCTGTTCCACCAGGCAAAGTTAAAGTGATCGAAGCTGTGCCACCGTAATTTTGATTATCTGTAAAACTTAAACTTCCCGCATTAAAACCAGAGACAAGAGAAGCTCCACCAGCCACTCGAACTTCAACGCCACCATTAGAATTTTGGTTGTAGCTAATGTTTACTTCTTCAGAAAGTTGTCTGAGTAAATCTTGTCTTCGCGCAATCGTGTCTCCGTTTACGGCAACTCCACCACCGTTGACGATGGCTTGATTTAATTGAGCGATATCGCTGGCTAAAGAATTAATCGTCGTCAATCGAGTAGAAATTTCAGAAGAAACATCGAGTCTCATTTGATTAAACTGACGAGACATCGAATTAAATTGATCTGTTAAAATATTTGCTTTTTCTTTAACCGTCTCGCGAAGTCCTGGCAAAGTAGGATTGTTATTGAGCTCTTGAAAAGAACCAAAAAATTCATTGAGAGATTTTCCGATACCATTCGTTTGAGAATCGGCCCAAATGGATTCAATCTGTCCTACCGTTTGTCTTCGCGAATCATAAGTTCCATAAGAATTGGAGATTCCAAAAAGTTGCATTTCAATAAAAGGACTGGTGATGGATTCAACACCTAAAACTTCTACGCCACCACCCTGACCCGGGACGCGAGAGTTTGTTGCGCGCGAACCAATTTGAATTTCTTGTCGTGCGTAACCTTTAGTATTGATATTGGCTATATTGTTTGAAGTAACTCCTAACGCGCGAGAAGCTACGTTCATTCCATCTAAGCCACGATTGAAAACTGAAGTAATACTCATGCTTGTCTCTCCACGTTTCTTCCTGAAAACATTCCTGTCTGGCTGACTTGGCCCTGAGGATTATAGAGTGCGGTTGGTGTGAGTAATTGTTTCAAGGTAGACATCGAACCGGTGATCCAAATCAATGAAGCATTGGCTAAGTTCGAAGTATTTTCTTGAACCATTTTTAATTCAGCGATCAAGGTGTGAAGTTTAGCTTTTAAATCGAGTAATTTTTGAGCAGCAGTCGTCGAAAGATTTTTACAAATTTCGGCGATTGTCACTTGATCTTCCTTGATCTCTAAATTTCTCGCGATTTGTTTAACAAAATTTTTACGAGCCTGGTCCATGGCTTCGATTTTCAAAAGCAAAGTTGTTTTAGCTTTATTATTTTTTTCGAGCTCATCTATTTTAAGATGAGCCATGAGTTCAGCGTCAGCTTTTAAATGCGTCAGGTAAGTGGCATACAACTCAAGTTGTTGTTTTAAAACTTGTTCAAGATCTGCGATTTGATTTTCAGTGATTGTGACCTTCGACATATACTTACCTTTGCTTTGCCTTTTTCGAAATTTCAGATGAAATCACTTCTTTAATAAAACTCTCTGCCACTTTGGCGAAATCGATCTTAAATTTTCCACTTCTTAACTGGCTTGCGATTCTCTCTACTTCGCCTGTGCGAATATCGGGAGTATCGGCGACCAAACTTTTAATCAAATCGATCGTCGCAGCGTGATCGGTTACTTCGACAGCATCTGCGGCCTGACTTCCTAAAGAGCTTAAAACGGCATCCACTTTATCGGCCGATTTCTTTGGAGCTGACTTTGCAGAAGCTTTTGATCCTTTAGCTCCGCTTACGCCACCTGCTTTGGTTCCCGAAATTTTCATTTCTTAAGAGCCTCCATTTTTAAAAGAACTTCTGCTGAAGGTTCTTTTGGAGTCATCTGTTTGATAATCATTTGGGCGATGCCAAGTTTATTTTTGTTTGCAGAAATTTTTGAATATTCAGAATCGAGCATTCCTTGAAAAAGTTTTACTTTTTCAGTTTCACCCGTGACATCGGATGTCTCGACGGTATCTCGCATGGACTTCACAACGATATCCATGAAAACGCTTTCAAATTCTTTAGCAGCTTTTTCAAGCTTAGCTTTATCTGACGCAACAGATTTCGAAATGCCCATGCTTTTTGTAGGCATCAAAGGAGCTGTTGGCTTAATAGGAGTTAAGAAATCGCTACTCATATAATTTCTAACTCCGCTTGCAAAGCTCCAGCCGCTTGAATCGCTTGAAATACGGCGATCAAATCTCGAGGTGTTACACCAACGGCATTCAAAGCTTTGACGAGATCACCGATCGAGACACCTTCAGGCAAAATCGCGAGTTTGTTTTCGCCTTCCTTAGCGACCACTGTTGGATTTTCAATCACTTGAGTTTCGCCATTTGAGAAAGACTCGGGTTGGCTAACCGAAATGTTTGGCTGAATATTAATGGTTAAACTTCCGTGCGCCACTGCAACAGTTGAGATGCGCACATCTTGACCGACGACAACCGTTCCCGTTCTTTCGTTGACGACCACTTTGGCATTTGTATCTGGTCTGATTTTGACAACTTCGATTTCGGCAACGAGTTGAACAACTTTTTCTTGAAAACCTTGCGGAACTTTAACTTCGATCGTTCCTGAATCTTTTGCAGAAGCAAATCGGCCTTGAAGTTGAGCGTTGATGGCCTTGACCACTCGTTGAGCGGTTGTGAAATCAGGATTGTGAAGTGAATAGGTAAGTTCTTCAACTTTTGAGAAATCAAAATTAAGTTCTCGCTCGATATTCGCGCCGCCAGGAACTTTTCCAACGGTGGGATGATTTTTCTGGGCAGTCGCGCCCGCTTTTTCAGAGGCAAATCCGCCGATAGTGATAGGTCCTTGAGCGACAGCGTAAACTTGTCCATCGGCACCTTTAAGTGGAGTAAGTAAAAGTGTTCCACCTTGTAAACTTTTTGCATCACCTAAAGAAGAAACCAAGATATCCATTTTCGAACCTTGTCGAGCGAATGGAGGCAAATAGGCAGTAACAATAACTCCTGCAACGTTTTTTACGTTGATCGTTGAAGAATCAATACCTACTCCAAGATTATTGAGCATGGTTGCTAAAGATTGCATCGTAAATTGGCTGCTCGTTCCGTCACCCGTTCCTTGAAGACCGACCACAAGTCCGTAACCAATGAGTTGGTTATTTCGAACGCCTTTCAAAGAAGAAATATCTTTGACGCGAACACTTGCGTGAGTGATCGAGTGCGAGAAAGCGAGAACAAATCCAAGCGTAGCAAAACTAAGTTTTAGCCAGCTGAGAGTTTTGGTTTTGACATCCAGTCGTTTCATTTTTATAAAATCCCTTTTTTAAAATGGCCAAATCGAATCAAGCAAACGTGTACCCCATCCTGTGTACTGTTTGTCTGAAACTACGCCTTCTCCCGAATATCGAATCGATGCATCGGCAAGTAAGGTTGAAATCACAGTGTTGTTAATACGAATATCATCAGGTCTTACGAAGCCTGAAATTTCAACATCTTGATCTTCGTTGTTGATGTTGATTTTTTTCTTTCCTCGAATATAGAGAGTTCCTGTAGGAAGAACATTTTCAACAACGGCTTGCACAGTCGCGTTGAAAGTTCCGGAACGATTGGTCTGACCTTCACCTTTAAAATTATTTTTATTATTCATCACGCCTGAGAGAGTTCCGAGTTGAGTGCTCGCACCTTGTCCGGCTCCAACGGTGAGTCCAAGATTATTGCTGCCATCTCGCTTTGCATCCGTTTTTGCACCAGCAGTTGCTTTGGCATCTTCAACGATGACGATGGTTAAAAGATCTCCAACTTTTTGAGCCCTTTGATTTCGAATAATATAAGGACTGCCACCTGACTTCGCCCATAAACTTGCTTGAACAGTATCGGCTGTTGGAGTGGCGTCTTGTTGCGCGCTAAGATCTTCGCCAGCTTTCATTCGCTCTTCTTGAACTTTCAACATTTTTTGATTGAAAGTGGGCTCAGAAGGTTTACGAAGTGCGCCGCAAGCTACAAAACTTAATGACATGATCAGTGCTAATAGAATTTTCATAATCTCACCTCGACTTCGCGTGTATCTGTAACAACGCCTACAAGTTCTTTTCGAGATTCTGGATTTTGAATTTTGATCGATTGACCTTTCACTCCAGCCTCTTGAGCAATCCCAGTTGCAGTGAGACTAAGTCCCTTACCTACTACAGAAATTTTGACGCGATCTCCGCGTGCAACGATGGTTTCATTTTGAAGACCAGCTTGAAGAAGAATATCGTTCTGACGAACTTGATTGCGAATCACTTTACCAACGAGTTCGTTTGACTTAGCGACCATCGAAGAAAAAGTTGAAGCATCTCGCCATTCCATTTTGAAATCAGAAACACGAATCACAGAGTCACGAGATAGATCGCGAGTCGCTACAGGAACTTGTTCTTGAATAAGAAGTCGGCAGTTCACTCGTTTAAATTGAGCTAGTCGACCTTCGGTATCTAAAATTTTAAGTCCGATTGTAGAATTTCCTCTGGCTTTAAGATCTGAAAGATCAAGTTCAAAAGTTTGAGTGAGAGATGTTTCAAAAAGATCTTTAAATGGTGGAGCGAGTTCGATGACTTGAATTCTGCGATCGCGAACGAGCAACAACTTAGAATTGATTTTGTCTTTCCAAGTATTGATTAAGCTGGCTTCAGATACAGATTTTTCTGTAGTCGTTGCGCCCAAAGCAACAATCGTCAACCAAACCGGGATCATCGCCACTATCAAAAGAACAAATTTAAAAATATTCTTCATCATTTTTATCTTAATTGATTCGTCGAGTTCAGCATTTGATCTGCTGTCGAAATCACCTTTCCGTTCAATTCATAACCGCGTTGAGCCATAATCATGCGAATAAGTTCTTCGGCGATATTGACGTTGGAACTTTCTAAAAATCCTTGCTGCAGAGTTCCGAGACTGCTGGTTCCAGGAGTTCCAGAAGTTGGAGTTCCAGAAGCTGTAGTTTCTTGAAAAGTATTTTTACCTACTGCTTGAAGACCACCTGGGTTTGCAAAACTATAAAGTGTAAGAGTACCTTCGCTAGTCGTTGTGCTTGCTGGAGGAATGCGAGAAGTGATTGTTCCGTCAGCACCAATTTTTCGATCAACGGCAGCAGTATTTAAAGTGATAGCTGGCGAAATTGGCAATCCCGATTGAGTAACCAACTTACCTGTTGAATCGATCGCTAAAGATCCGGCTCGAGTATAACCAGTTGTACCATTTGGAAGCGTCACACCAAAAAATCCATCGCCTTCGATCGCGACATCCAGCGCTCCACCGGTTTGCTCCAAAGTTCCTTGAGAAAATTGAGATGGAGTTGAAACAACGGCTACTCCGCTACCAATTTGAATTCCACCGGGAGTGCTTAATCCTGAGGCAGATTGTCCGCCAGGAAGAGATCGAGTTTCGTAAATTAAATCTTCGAATTCTGCGCGAGAAGCCTTGAAGCCTGTCGTATTCATATTCGAAAGGTTATTTGAAATAACCGCGATTCGAGTTTGTTGAGCTTCCATTCCTGTTGCGGCTGTAAAAAGTGCTTTAATCATAAATTATTTTTCCTCTTAACCTTGTGTTCCTAAATATTGATTTCTCGCTTGAGCCATTCGGCCACCGGCGTCTTGAGATTTTTGAAAACTTTCAAATAAACGCGATGCCAAAATCATATCTGTTAATTCACGCACTGCATTGACGTTGCTGCCCTCGAGCGCGCCGCCTTTGACAGAAATCGTGGTCACTTCTTCAGGTGTAGCGCCTTCTCTTAATTGAAAAAGCTGACTAGCCTCTCTTCGCGTTTGTAATCCATCGAGTTTGACGACGCGCAAATTTCCTACTAATTGCTTATCGGCAATGATCGCACCGTTGTCAGAGACAGAAACATTGGCGCCTTGAATAGTAATTTCTCCACCTTGTCCAAGAACTGGATATCCGGTTTGAGTGACAAGTTTGTTACTTGCATCGAGTTTAAAATTTCCGGCGCGTGTATATCTTTCGCCTTGAGGGGTTTGAACAACAAAGAAACCTTCGCCTTGAATCGCAACGTCTAAATTGTTGCCAGTGATTTCGGTTGGGCCTTGAGTGAAATCAGATCGACTGCCGCGAATTTTTACAAACTCTTCACCTCTAAAATTATCGGGAGGAGCAACATCTTTATCTAATGAAGCAGAAGCACTCATAGTGTGTTTATTGAGAGCTTGTTCGAATAAAACTTTTTCAGCTTTGAAACCTGTCGTTGTGAGGTTCGCAAGATTATTCGCGATCACATCGAGTTGTTTGAAAACTGCTAATTGTCCGCTCACTGATGAATACACAAGTGTCTCCCTACCGCTTTACTAGCAATCTTCATTCCTGCGTGCCGCGTCGTAGATTTGTTGAATAATTTTAAGTTGTTGCGAGTTGCTGCAGAGCAAAATTTCTCTGCGCGAACGGCAGCTCTTGCCGAGTCTTTGCCGAGTGATTTTAGGGGTCGGGCCCCGAAGGTGCCAGATCACAAGCCTGTCCCGGGACAGGCTGTAGGCTCGCAAAGAATGCAGATGAGATATGAAGGTATGACTGTCTCAATATTGAGATGGGTAAAAAAGTCCAAGCGTTATAGCGACTTAGTAAAAAAGCGTCCCGGCATCAAATTTGCATTTCTTAGCAGTGGATATTTAAGAAAACCGAGATGGAGACTGATCGCATGAAAAATTTATTTATTATTTTGGCAGCAGTTGGAATTTTAGCATTCAATGAAAAAGCAAAAGCCGATCCAAAAGAAAAGCCAATAGAAAATATTTCCCAAAGCAAAGTTCAACAAAAATCTCAAGACTTAGAAGCCACTCCAGCCATGATTCAGGATGCCTTAGATGCAGGGCTTACGTTGGCCGATATTAGACTGTCGGTAGAGAATGATCATCCCCTCTCACTCGAAGAAGAGGAAGCTTTCGCTGCAGCCGAAATTGCTGAAGCAAACAAACTATCAGATGAAGAGTGTGGAACTGGTATATGCGAATTACCATTTGAACATGAAGAACAGCACAAAACACTTAAGATCCATAATCTAATCACTGAAGAAGAAGTCAAAAAGATGATATCTGAGATAAATAATTTAAATAAAAATTTCGAATCGCAAAAATTAAAACCTCGCCGTCCTTACTATCTTGAAATAGAAGGAACAAATATTGAAAAATATTCGGAGGCAAAAGAAGAGTTGCCTCCTTCTGCAAGCCAAGAAAATGCAGACATGTTGCGTCCAGAAAAAAATTAATTTGTCATCGCTTTGAGTTCTTGAATTCGCTTCTTCATATTCATCTCGCCGACCGATGCGAAAGTTTTTTCAAGTGATGGGGCTTCGATCACTCGTGAAGTCGCAACAGGTTCGCGAGTGACGGCGTAGTTAAGATCTTTTCTCATTTCAGCCAACTTGCCATAAATGCGATCGAGTTGTTCGTTTTGAACAGCGACGGTTTTTTCTAACAGTTGTAAGCGAATGCCGTCGGGCCGAGGTTGCTTAAGATTTTTTCTAAATAAATGATAGTGAACGAGTAAAGCTTGCAACGCCACCCATTGAATAAAAATCATCAATCCGAAAATAATATTAGTTCCGTTAGCTACGACGAATTGTTTTACTTCCATGTTCATTCTCCTTACACATTTTCCTTAAAATCGTTTTTATATTGATCGAGCCGCCAGTGCAGTTTCATCAGAGCTTTGGAATGAATTTGACTGACGCGAGATTCGGTAACTTGTAAAACTTCTGCGATTTCTTTAAGCGTTAAGCCTTCGTAATAATAGAGCGCCATCGCAAGTTGCTCATCTTGATCGAGTTGCTCAAGTGATTCGATGATGCGAGATTTAAGTTCTTTCATCTGCACTTCAAGATCGGGATGAGGTGAAGTTCGATCTTCCAAGAAATCGATAATGCTTTTTTCTGGCATATCGGATCCGCCGATATCTTCATAGGACATCATCCCAGCCGGCTGAAGGTCGACGATGTAATTGTAGTAATGCTCTAAATCCATTCCCAAAGCTTTCGACATATCGTTGTCATTCGGAACTCGACCAAGTTGACTTGAAACTTTTCTGTGAAGCGAATCGAGCTCGCGAATTTTCGAACGAACCGATCGCGGAATCCAATCGCGAGATCGCATCTCATCAATCATGGCACCGCGCACTCTAAATTTTGCAAAGGTTTCAAATTTAATATTTAAAGTAGGATCAAAAGCTTCGATGGCCTCAAGCAAACCAATCGTTCCGCAAGAAATCAGATCCTCAACAAAATGAGATGCAGGAAGACGACCAATCAAACGATAGGCCATGATCTTGACAAGGTTAGCGTATTTTTCGATGAGCTCGGTCTTTTCTTGTGAGCTCAAATCACGCTTCAAAACCTTTTTATAAGCTCCCAGATTCTTCAAAGAAATCTACCCTCACCCATTTTAACTCGCGCTTATTTTCCCATCAGCGCTTGTTTCAAAAAGAATTGCATTCCGCCTTTTTGATTATTGGTTTCTAATTTGACGACTTTCTCAGCGAGCTCTTTGTAAGATTTCGCGATCGCTCCGTCTTTATCAAATTTTACCATGGGTTGTTGCTTCACGATCGATTGACGCACTTTCTCTTCATAGGGAAAAGAGTGTAAATGCCACAGCTGAACCGAATCTAAGAATTGATCCGCTGCGTTCTGCAAAGAATTAAAGATTGTTTTGGCTTCGGCATCGGATCGAACTTGATTCGTAACAATGTAAAAAGTTTTTTCTCCGTATCGTGTCGCCATCACTTTGATCAACGCGTAGGCGTCAGTGATGCTTGTGGGTTCTGGAGTCACCACTACGAAAATAGACTGCGCGGCAGAATTTAAATACATGACGTTGTCCGAAATTCCTGCGGCCGTATCGATCAGCACAACATCAAACTTACCTTCGAGTTGATCGATCTGATCGACGAGCGCCATTTTATTTTGATCAGTGAGTTCGGTGAGCTCTTGAATTCCACTAGCGGCCGGAATAATTTTCACATTGTCGGGACCGTTAAAAATAACTTCATCTATTGTTTTTGAACCATCCATAAGATGTTTCAAATTATATTTTGGAGAAATATTATAGATGATGTCGATATTCGCAAGACCCATATCTCCATCAAAAATCAAAACTTCTTGGCCTTTTGCTTTTAAAGCCAAAGCCAAATTAGCAACGACTTGAGTTTTGCCTACTCCGCCCTTTCCACTGGTGATCGAAATCACTTTGATTGGTCGATGTGTTTTGGTTTTCGCAACTTGATCTCTTAAATTTTTTGCCTGATCCATAAATCCCCCAACTTAATCCGTATAAACTTCTGTAATCGTTTCGATGAATTTTTTCTTAGAGAAACGAGAAACATCATCTGGAACATTCTGACCGTTACATACAAACGAAACGGGCTTTCGACTTTCTAAAATGGTCGTAAGCATTCCACCCCAGTTCTGAGTTTCATCCCATTTGGTAAAAATCAAATAAGCTGGATTCAAAGTTGCAAACTGAGCAAGAGCATCCGAAACATCCGCTGGAGCGATTCCCACAGGAAGTACCAAATGAATTTCTAATCTCTTTGCGAGCTCAGGATCTTTAAATATCAGACTTTTCTTTAAGCCTTCAATTTTTTGCGTATCCGAAGCGGCCACTCCAAAAGTATCAATGAACAAAGTATCTGAAGTATCGATCTTGCATTGGTCTTCTAATGTCATGTCCGAGCGAGTTTTAGTAAAAGGAACTTCTAAAATTCTCGCGTAATGATTAAGTTGATCGGTTCCACCAATTTTATAATCATCCATTGTTAATAGAGTGACAGATTTTTTTAACTTTAATTTTTCATGAGCGGCCAACTTAGCCATGGTGGTGGTTTTGCCAACGCCAGTCGGTCCAACGAGAACGACAATTCTCTTTTCTCTTTTTTCAAAAACATTGGCTTCGGCGATATTTCCATCGAGAGCCGTTGTTAAAGTTTGAGATGCATGGATCATCGAAGTAGAAGCATTAAATTCAGAGCCCCAGTTTTCCATGGCTTTAAAGAAATTAAATATCTGACGATTGGTCATCCCTTTATCGTTCCAGAAATTTAAAATTTGTTTGAAATACGAAGGCAAATTCTGACCTTCAAATCTTTTTTCGTTGATGAAAGCAGAAAGTTGAGATCTAAGCATTTGAACTTCATGCTCAAGAGGATCCTTAATTCGCTTTTTAGCAGGAGTCGTCATCGTTGAAGGCGTCGTTTCAGTTTTAGAAATTTTCGCTTTTAAAGTTTCAACTTCTTTTTGAAGAGGTTCGATGAAAGTTTTCATCGCGTAAATCTGTGAAGCCGAAACAGATGGCTTTGTACCTTCATCATCTGTCGTAGGTGCAGCGTAAGCAGCAAGAGCTTTTGTAGCTTTCGAAGTTGTTGCAGGATTAAGAGGAATAAATTCTGCTTGAGCTTTTTTCAAAGCTTTTCGATCTAAACCTAAAAGTGCTTTCCAACCGGTATTTTTTGAATCGGTGGTAGCGGTGGTTTTTGTTGAAGTCGTTGTCGCAGTCTCGCCCTTGTCCGTAACAGTGGCATGAAAGCGAGGGGCGAGTTCTTTTCGATCAATCGCGGCCGTTACTTCGATCATCTCTCGACCAAAAAGTCCGAGAGCTTTGTTTCCGCGCACAGGCTCTGTTTGCAAAATGATGGCGTTATCACCCATCTCGGATCGCACTTGTTCAATCGCTTTTTGTAATGTCGCCGCTTGAAATTTTTTTATTTGAATTCCCATATGTTATCCTCCAAAAGATCTCTCGATTAAGAGACCTTCACTACCCCCAAGCTTTCCAGTTTACTGAGCGCCGTTACTTCAGAATGAGAAATCACTGCGCAATTTTGAACTTGTCTTTCGATTAACTTTTTAAAATATAAACGAACACTTGGCGAAGTCAGCACAACGGGCTGAATACCTTCATCGGCTAAGCGCTGACATTCATCTTGAAGAGAATTAATCATTGCAAGCGCACGCTTAGGATCGAGAGTAATTTGAACTCCATCTTCTGTTTTGATAAGTGATCTTGAAATCGCTTCGTCGAGATCTGGATCTAAAACTAAAACTTTTAATTTAGCGTCTTGCGAGAAAGCTTGAGTGATCGTGGCCGCTAAGGCTTCGCGCACATGCTCTGTCAAAACGTCAGGATCTTTTGTTCGAGAAGCATAATCTTCAATCGTCTCTAAAATCGTAGGCAGATCTCGAACCGGAATTCCTTCTCTCAATAAATTTTTCAAAACGCGAAGTACTTGGCCCACTGAAATAAGTTCAGGTGTAAGTTCTTCGATAACTTTTGGATGAGTTTCTCTGAGTTTATCCAAAAGTTTCTGCAATTCTTGACGGCCGAGCAAATCGGCTGAATGAGATTTAATAATTTCGCTGATATGGGTAGCGAGAGTGGTTGAATTATCCACCACCGTGTAGCCCAAAAGTTGCGCTCTCTCTTTTTTATCTTCCGTGATCCAAAATGCGGGAAGTCCGTACGCAGGTTCTTTGGTATCGATTCCGCCTTCGATTTTTCCGCTCGTGGTTCCTGGATCAATCGCTAAGAATTGATCACAGAAAAGTTCTCCACCGCCGACGCGTACTCCTCGAACTAAAACGGCGTACTCACCTTGGCGAAGTTGTAAATTATCTCGAATATGAATTGGCGGAACAACAAATCCCATTTCTTGAGCGAACTGCCGACGAAGATGAGTCATACGTTTAAGTAAATCTCCATTTTGTCTTTCATCGACAAGCGCTACTAAACCATAACCCACTTCGAGTTCCAAAAGATCCACAGGCGAAACCCAAGAAGTTGGATCGAACTCTTGAGGTTTCTCAACACCGGCAGCCATTTTCTTTTGCATCTCATCAGCCGTTTTTTGCGCGATATCTTGATCAACTTGCTTCTTCGCTTTCGAGGCCATATAAAAAAGAACAGCTGCTGCAATCGCGAATGGAATCGTAGGCATGCTCGGATGAAGCGCTCCGACTCCGAGAACAAGAGCCGCAACCAAGAAAGCTTGAGGCTGCATGAAAACTTGTTTGTGAACTTCGTCTGACATTTTTCCAGAAGTATTTGCTTTAGTGACGATGATACCAGCGGCAGTCGAAACAATAAGCGCAGGAATTTGCGCAACAAGACCTTCACCCACTGTTAAGATCGTATAGTTCTGCGCAGCCTGCATAATATTCTGACCATTTTGAAGAACACCGATGATAAGACCCGCGACGATATTAACGATCGTAATGATGATACCAGCGATCGCATCTCCGCGAACAAACTTCGAAGAACCGTCCATCGATCCATAAAAATCTGCTTCGGTTTCAATTTCTTTTCGACGAGCGCGCGCTCCATCTTCGTCGATGAGTCCGGCATTTAAATCGGCATCGATCGCCATCTGTTTTCCAGGCATTCCGTCCAACGTAAATCGAGCAGCGACTTCAGCGATACGACCGGCACCTTTGGTGATAACAATAAAATTGATAACGACCAGAATAATAAAAACAATGATACCGACGACGTAATTTCCACCGATAACAAAGCTTCCGAAAGTTTGAATGATCTGACCGGCTGCATCGGATCCCGTTCCTCCGTGAGTGAGAATCAAACGAGTGGATGCAATATTAAGAGCGAGTCTAAAAATAGTAACCATCAAAAGAACAGTGGGAAAAATCGTAAAGTCGATGGGCTTAACTGTGTAAATCGCAATCAAAAAAATCACAAGCGACGATGCAAGTGAAAGCACAAGCATCAGATCCAGCATGAATGCCGGAAGAGGAATCATCATGACTAGGACGACTGCGATCAATCCAAAGCCGAGCATCGTTTCTCGGCTCTTGATTAAACTTGAAACTGGCAGACCAAATGTTGGGTGGCCGTGAATTTCAACTTCTCTAGTTTCAGCCATTTAGAACCTGCACATTTCTTTGAGGTTGAATCATTGCTGTAAATTGCTTTTTAATTTTGTAAACGTAGGCCAAAACTTCTGCGACCGCTGTATAAAGTGATTCCGGAATCACTTCGTTAATTTCAATATTGCGATATAAATATCGAGCGAGAGTTTTCTTTTCGACGATGGGTACGCCAGCTTTTGCTGCAATTTCTTTAATGCGAACTGCAATGACGCCTGCGCCTTTTGCAACTACAACAGGTGCTCGCATCACACCTCTTTGATAGCGAAGGGCAACGGCGACGTGGGTAGGATTTGTAACGATTACATCCGCAGTGGGAACTTCTTTCATCATCATTTTTCGAACTCGATCGCGCTGAAGCTGACGAATACGACTTTTAACAAAAGGATCTCCATCTTTTTGCTTTGATTCGTCTTTAATTTCTTGAAGACTCATTTTCATTTTCTGAGCGTAACTCCATTTAGAATAAGCAAGATCCGAAAGTCCAAGAATGGCTAAAAAAATCAAAATGGAAAAAATAACTTTCATGATGAGTTGAATAAAATACAGAAAGATATTCGACATGGGTTCAATGCCTAATTGAGTGAGATGCTTAATCTCCCCTTTCAACACTAGATAGAGCACAAACGAAACTAAGGTGAGTTTTAAAAATGATTTAATAAATTCTACGACGGTTTCTTTTGAGAAAATTTTAGCAAAACCTTTAATCGGATCTATTTTTTCAAAACTCGGACTAATTTTTTCAGTCGTAAATAAAAACCCGAATTGACCCAAAGAAGCTGCAATTCCAAAGACAACGGTGCCGATTAAAATCGGCGAGCACAAAACAAGAATGTCTTTTAGAATTGCTGCAGAAAGAACCATAAAATCTTGGGATGTTTCTAATTGCATGGACTTGAAATCAAAATATCGATCAAAAAGTTTCAAAACATGAGAGAGAAAAAATTTTGCGAAAAAATAGGCAGTAATGGTGAAGCCTAAGAAGACCATAAAGCTTCCAAACTCTCTAGACTGAGGAACGTCGCCGCGTTCGCGCGCTTCCTCTAGGCGGCTAGCTGTGGCGTCTTCTGTTTTATCGCCGGCATCTTCCACGTTTAAATTCCTTTAAGCTCTTTCATTACTTTTAAAAGATCAGGAGCCATTCCTTGTGTTAAACTTGTCATCACCACTCGAAAGAGTGGCAAACTCAAAAGCAAAATAACCATTCCAACCATGGGGCCTAAAATAAAACCCAAGTTCATATAGACGTTCATCTGAGGTGATAGCTTGGTGAGCAAACCAAAAATAATACTTAAGATAGTCATCACCACCGTCACAGGAGCAGCCACTTGAATCGCAATTAAAAATAATCTTGCGGTGAGGTGAGAGATTTCCATTCCGACTCCAAATCCAAACCCTTTAGAAATTGGAAGCACTTCAAAACTCTTTGCCATCGCAGTGAGAATGACATGATGTCCATCGAGATAGAGAAAAATCAAAGCCCCAAGAATCACGTAAAGACTTGTCAGAACTCCGGCAGATCCTTCGTTCGCAGGATCAAAAACAGTGGCGATAGAGAATCCGATTTGAGTTCCAAAAATTTCTCCCGCCGATTGAATCGCGCTAAAAACAACCGAAGCGGCAAATCCAAGAACAACTCCGATAGTAAGTTCTTGAAGAATGAGCACAATGAGACCAATTTCGGTCTTCACTTGATCGAGAGGTGGAACTTTTAAAATAGGAAGAAGTAAAAAAGTACAAGCGATTGTAATCGCGAGTTTTACACGACGAGGAACTGCTGAGTTACTGAGCATTGGTGAAGCAAGAAAAATGCCACCAATGCGAACCAAGACGAGAGTGAAAAGCACAATCGTCTCAGGCTTGATCATCTCCATGAAATCAAGACTTCCCTTCATTTCACAAACCTCGAAAAATCTCCAAAAATGCCAGCTGAAAAATTCATCAATCGATCCATGATAAATCCTGAAAATAAAATCAGAGTCGCATAGATCGCCACAATTTTTGGAACGAATCCAATTGTCGCTTCATTAATTTGAGTCGTAGCTTGCAAAACAGAAACCGCAAATCCAACCACCATCGCTACCAACAAAACGGGAGCGGAAACTAAAAGAATGAGTTTCAATGTTTCGAATGCAAACCCTTCAATAAATTGTGGCGTCATACGCCCACCTCGAAAGATTTAATAAGACTGCCAACGATCAGGTTCCATCCATCCACTAAAACAAAAAGCATCAGTTTAAACGGTAGCGAAATAATAACGGGCGGAAGAACCAACATACCCATCGCGAGCAAAACCGAAGCGATCACGATATCGATCACAAGAAATGGAACGTAAATCATGAATCCGATTTGAAAGGCTGTCTTTAGTTCTGAGATAATGAAGGATGGAATAATATTGGCCATCGAAACTTCATCCATCGTCTTTGGCTTTTCTTTATTTGAAAGAGAAACAAAAAGAGCGAGATCTTTTTCGCGAGTGTGCGCCAGCATGAATTCGCGAAGAGGTTTTCCTGCAGCTTCAAGAGCTTCTTTTTGGCTCAATTCATTTCGTTGATAAGGTTGAAGTGCGTCCTCATTCATTCTTTTGAGAGTTGGTCCCATCACGATAAAGCTCATAAAAAAAGCTAAACCAATCAAAACTTGATTGGGTGGAACTTGATGAACTCCGATCGCTTGTCGAAGTAAAGAAAACACAATCACGAATCGAGTGAACGACGTCATCGTCACGATGATCGCTGGAGCGAGAGATAAAATCGTGATCATGAACAAGACTTGAAGAGTGGTGCTGATTTCTTTGGGACCTGCCGTTCCACCCACGCTTAAATTTACAGAAGGAATTCCATCTGCAAAAACCGAAGAGGCTAAGAACAGAAATCCAAATGCCGCAAGGCCAAACGAGCTGAGAACTTTTTTAGAGACCATAACGTTTTTCCTCCAAAGAATTCTCTGTCGCCGAGATCATCGCCGGATCGAGTTCGCACAAGGTAGAAATCGAAGAATCGGCAATACCTAAAAGAAGTCTTTTTTGATCAATTTCTACGATCATCAATTTCTTTTTAGGTTCGATCGGATAAGTTTGAATAATTTTGATCGCTTTTAGTCCTGAGCCCGCCCAATTTTCTGGTCGCAGATATTTTTTTGCGACCCAAGAAAGCGCCATGATGAGAACAATAACGAGCGCAAGACTTCCAACCGTTCTTAATAAAATCATCCATTGAGACATATCCGCCATAATTCAGCTTTCTCTTAAGACAATTTATCCAAACGATCTTTAGGTGAAATGATGTCCGTCAAACGAACTGCGAATTTATCGTTGAGTACAACGACTTCTCCTCGAGCGATAAGTTTTTCATTCACCATCACTTCGAGTGGCTCACCCACTAATTTTGTTAATTCAACAACCGAACCTTGTCCGAGTTGAAGTAAATCGTTCACAAGCATTCTTGTTCGTCCAAGTTCCACACTCATTGTCAGCGGAACATCGAGCAAAAAATCTATCGGACGAGCAGGTCCGGCATTTTGCGTAGGAGTCAGCTCATTCACTTGATGCTCTTGAGCTGGTGGTGGTGTTGCTCCTGCGTCTGTTCCTGGTGGTGTTGTTTCATCTGCCATGGCGTTCTCCTTTTATTCTTCGTCGTCTTCTGAATTTGATTTTCTGTCGAAAACTTGTTCGACTTGTACTGCTTTTTGTCCGCAACTTGTTCCCATGCGAACGGCATATTTTGGAACCGTTTCTACCGACATCGTCAGTGGATTTGAAACGTATTGATCGAGTTGAATCGTATCACCTAATTTCAAACCTAAAACTTCACCCATAGTGATCTCAGTTTTTCCGAGTAAAACATTTGAATTAATTTTGGATCCATTGATGGATTGGCTCAGCCAGATTTTCCAGTTTGGATTAGGTTGAGATTGTTCAACGAAAGTATGATCCGAAAGAAGTTGCTTAATTGGATCCAATGCAAAAAGTGGAACTACCATTTGCATTCGAGTTGTCGTTTCTTCAAAGCTAACGCCGAAATCTGTAACGACAACGATATCACTCGGAGCAACGATACTTACGTACTCAGGATTCATATCTGTTCGAACGAATTCGTAATTGAGTTCGTAAAGAGTTGACCAAGCTTTTTCGAGATCATTCGTAAAATAATGAATCAACTTTTGAATCATCTTCAGTTCGATAGAAGTGAAATCACCTTCTTTTTGTCGGTTCTGACCAAATTTTCCGCCGCCGAAAATATTATCGATCAGCGTGTACACATAAGGAATTTCGAGAGAGATAATGCTTTGACCAATGAGCGGAGAAAGACGAACGATGTTCAAACAAGATGGAACAGGCAAAGTTGCAATCCACTCGCTGTATCGCATCATTTCTGTTTGAAGAACTTCAACGACAACAACTTTTCGAACAAGACTTGAAAGAGTCTGTCGATAAGAGCGCTGAAATCGATCGTAAACGATTTTGAGTCCGGGCATACGTGCACGGACAAGCTTTCTTTGCTTCGAAAAATCGTATTTGTCTAAATTCGATCCAGCTCCTATTTTCGATTCGGTTTTCACGTCGCCTTGATTAACGGCGCCGAGCAACGCATCTACTTCGGATTGGGATAGAATTTTATCGCCTGTACCTTCGTCTGCCACTTTGCCGTCTCCTTACTGAACAACAAATTCAGTGAAGAAAACGCGTTTGATGCGTCCCGTCACAAGAATTTTATTAATTCGAGTATAAATTTCATCCTTGAGAATTCTTTTTCCATCGGTCGTCTCGATGTCCGTTTGACGCTTTGAGCTAAGAAGAGTGAGCATTTCGTCACGAATTTGACTAATGCGACTATCGAGTTCTTCGCGTACTGCTTCGTTTTCTAACTCAAATTTCATTTCAACTTTGAGGTAACGAGGACCTCGACCGTCATCGATCAAATTGATGATGAACGCATCTAAGTTGAATTGAGGACCTGTTAAAGTTTTTGGATCTTTTAATTTTTCAGGATCCACCTTCTGCTCAGCTGCCGATGGCTCCTCATGCTTCTCTTCGCTCGAATGCGAAGCTCCGCTCATCATTTTAAAAACTACAATCGCGGCAACAACGACGACGACCTGACTCGCAATTAAAATAATTACCCACAGTGGAAGTTTCTTTTTTCCACCCTCTTCAGGCGTTGCTCCATCTGGTGCTTTTGCTTCTTCTGCCATAACTGCATACTCCCCAATCAAAAAATAGAGACAGTGATCCGCAGATCTTAAGAGCAAGTGTCATACCAATGCTGCAAGACTGTAAGTATTTGTGCTGATTAGCATTTTTTAAGACTCGGCAAAAACTGCCGCATCAAACCGTCAAATGGCTCAGAGCATCTGTCAAGACGCCGTCGGAGAATTTAGAAACTAAAACACGCTGTCCCGGGACAGGCTTGCTTACTATTTCCTTTTATTTTATTTCCACAATCTGTTCGCAAAAAACAAAAAAAATAGAAAGAGACTTTAAGGATCTCTTTCTATTTTTTTGTTTTTTCTAAAACACTATTTTCATTTTCAATTTATTTTCCAAAATTATTTCTGAAAATTAATTTAAATATTTTTTATTTATCTCACTTTCTGTGCTAACCCATTTATATGAATAAAATTAATTCTGAACTTCACATCCAAGCTTTAGAACTCTCCGAAAATTATAGAACTTGCGAAGCAAAGCTTCTGGATGTGCTGATTAAAATAGATCATCAGAAAATTTATTTGGATCTTGGATATCCTTCCCTCTTTCAATATTGCGTAGATGCTTTGAAATTAAGTGAAGCTCAAAGTTATTCATTTATGACGGTCGCAAGAAAATCCAAAGAAGTGCCTGAACTCAAAACAGAAATTGAAGCAGGTCGACTAAGTTTATCTAAAGCTCGAAAAATTGTTCCCATTCTTAAACCTGAAAATCAAAAGGAATGGATTCAAAAAGCTAAGGAACTTCCTAAGGCTGAATTAGAAAAACAAGTCGCAGATATTTCTCCTTTTGCCATCAAGATAAAAGAGTCAGTACGGCCTGTTTCAAAAGATATTTCGCGTGTGAGTATGCATTTATCGGATGAAACCTTGAAAGATCTAAGGCGAGCTCAAGTCTTACTCATAAGTAAGCGTCGAAAAAACCTAGATCTCGAAGGAACTTTAAAAGAACTATTAGAAGGCTTTCTTAAAAAGAATGATCCATTGAGAGCTGAGAAGAAAGAAGCTGCGAGAACCTTGAGAGAGGAAAGAAATTTAGTTCAGCATTCTAAATTAGATATTAATTCGCCAGCCCGACCTGTCCCGGGACAGGTGAAAGTACTAAAGAGAGCTATTCCACAAGCCATACGTCGAAAGATTTTCCGTAGAGATCATGGTCAATGTTCTTTTAAAGGAAGTAGCGGGAAAATCTGTGGAGAATCCGCTTTTCTTGAAATCCATCATCTAAGACCGTGGTCGCTTGGCGGAAATCATGCGGAAGATAATCTACAAGTGCTCTGCCATGCGCATCATGAACGAAGGCATATGGGAGTAGGCAGCCTGTCCCGGGACAGGCTTGCTCTTTAAAAGTTTAAAAATAAATAGAAAGAGATTCCAAAAGTCTCTTTCTATTTATTTTTTTCACAAGTTCTCTTCAAAACAAATGAGATGTGTAAATTCAAACGGAATAGGCTGCAGATTATTTATTTCAAGAAAGACTAAGCCACGTCCGCTTCGACAGAGTGACGGCGTTTGCCCTTCCAGATTTTAAGAGAGACTGCGGGAACGCGGCCGCCATATTCGATCATGGCGAAGGTGCAGACGAGACGAGTACCGAGGCGATCGACATCAAGGTGAGTCATCTTATTCCATGTTCCTGTGTTGATATATTCTTTGCCAGGACCAAATTGTCTAAATGTGGGTCGATGGTTGTGACCAAAAATGACAGCGTGAATATCTTCTCGAGTCGCTAGAATTCTTTCGGCAGCATCGTCGAGATCAGGAAAAAGAGGAGCTTCGATTAAAATATTAAAAGTCTGTCGCAAAGTATTTTTTCTTCGCGGATCATCTCGAAATCGAGATTTAAAAAAGAATTTCACGATTCGAGAAATCGTCTGCATTCCAAATCTAAAATCATAAAGCATTAACCACTTTAAATAAGTTCCGAATGGCAGAACTTTATCAAAATGTGGCTTTGTTCTTTTAATTTTATTGACGACATGAACCAAAAACAAAGTTCCCCAGGGTTGATTAAGAATAGGTTCGGGCAAATTTTTTGTTAAAAAATAATTGGTTCGATCAAACTGATTAGCGACTTCATATTGATTACCATGTTCGACATACACGCCATCAAACTCATAGCTCTCTAGAAAAAATCTAGTCTTATCCCCTACGTACAAAGAAATCAAAGTCTGAACAGAAGTGAATAAAATTCCTGGGTCATGATTTCCCATCACAAAAGTAACTTGCTTTTGCGGAAGCGATTGAAAATATTTAAGAGCATTCATGACAGCCTTATGCCCATCCATAATTTTCTTCATTCGCCGAATTGCAACAAATTCAGTCACCACATCAGGGTCGATTTCTTCGTAGTCGATCATCAAGAGATTAAAAAAATCTCCATTTAAAATAACTTCGACTTCTGCATCTTCATAAACTCCCGAAGCAAAATATTCTAAGAACTCAATGAATTCACGATCGTGAAAAAAATCTTCTAAAATATTAATGGAGCCATCTGGGTTTCGATGACCCGCTCCAAGATGAAAATCCGAGACAACAAGTTTAATTTTTTTGAATACTGTCTGCATTCGGTGCTACTAAAGGTTGTGGAGGAGCAGGAGGTCCCGATGGCAAATGAGGATCCTGATTTGTTTCAGTAGTCGGCAAATGTCCGTCCATAAGTTTCACTTCAACTTTAGGTCCTAAGTAATGCGAAAGCATTGTTCTCGCTTCGCCAGGATTTGTTTTTAATTTCAAACCTAAAAGTAACGAGCCTCGACCTAACTTGAATGAATCCACCGTCGCCTTCATGGCTTCAGGAATATACTGCATTAAATCCAAAGAATTTAATCTGAACTCCGAAGGCTTCCAAGTAACTTCAAAAGTTGTAATCTCACTGGATTCACTCGAAGTGGAAGGAGCAGCTGGAGTCGAAGGCGAAGCCAGATTTGGATTTAAATTTGAAGCTGAAGAACTTTCACCAGGTGCTAAAGCTTCCACTTTTACTTCTGCTTTAGGAGCCAATTTATCTTCGGGCTTAGGCAGATCAAGTGGCAAAACATCGCATTGATATTTTAATTTTAAAACTTCACCTTCCTGTTTTTCATCTAGCACTCGAAAACTTTTAATATAAGCAGACGCTGATTTAATTCGATCAGCGCGCACTTTTGGATCTACGTTTTCGGGAAGCAATTGCTCGATCGCTTTTTCAAAAGCTAATTTTTGCGAAGCCTTGCGAGCATCCGCAGAATCGCCACCCTTAATAGGCATCTCGATATCGACTGTGACTAATTTAATTTCGGGTTTTTCTTCAGCTCTCAGCGCGACACAAAAAATCAATGCAGCTGAGACGACTGAAAATCCGAAACGACGAATCCAAATTTTTTCCATTGCTCAATCCTCTTCGTTGGAAGATCAACCGTCATCTCTACATGATCGGCCTGATAATCCTCTTTCACAATTCTACCCTCTCGGTGGACGACCGCCAATAAGTCTCCTCTTCCCTGCGGAAGAAGCAACTTCACTCGCTTGAAATCCCCCGAAAGCGCTTCACCAATGCGGTCTAGAAGAGCCGACAAATTTTGCTGATGAAGGGCCGAAATAAAAATTCGACGAGAAGAATGTGCCAAATTAAATCGATGATCTTGCAATCGATCGATCTTGTTATAAATTTCTAAAGTAGGCTTCGAAAGACAATCGAGCTCAGCCAATACTTGCTCAGTCGATCGCTTGTGACTTTCCCAAAGTGGATCGGATGCATCCATCACATGCAAAAGCAAATCGGCATTTTGCACTTCTTCAAGAGTTGCCTTAAAAGCTTCAATGAGTTCATGAGGAAGTTTTCGAATAAATCCTACAGAATCTGTAATTAAAACTTCGCGCTCATTTAATAATTTCAATTTTCTAGTTGTTGGATCCAGAGTCGCAAAAAGTTTATCTGCAGCAAGAACTCCCGCTTGAGTCAGTTGATTAAACAAAGTGGATTTTCCGGAGTTTGTGTAGCCGACCAAAACTACTTGCGGAACAGGAGTTCGCTTTCGCTTTTCTCTTTGTAAATGACGAGTGTTCTCAACGCCGGCGAGTTCTTTTTTAAGCCGACGCATTTTTTCTTTGATAAGACGCTTATCAATTTCAAGTTGTGTTTCTCCGGGACCGCGCATCCCGATACCACCCTTTTGTCTCTCTAAGTGAGTCCAAAGTCCGGTGAGGCGCGGAAGCAAATACATCAACTGCGCAAGTTCAACTTGTAATTGCCCTTCGCGTGTCTGCGCTCGCTTCGCAAAAA
Source organism: Deltaproteobacteria bacterium (assembly GCA_017302715.1). Taxonomy (GTDB): domain Bacteria; phylum Bdellovibrionota; class UBA2394; order UBA2394; family UBA2394; genus JAFLCD01. Next base: position 9,749 of record JAFLCD010000004.1, on the reverse strand, counting down.
TATCGAGAATCAAAGCTCGCCTATCGATCGTGCGAACGCCAAACGCTTCTTCCAAATTTCTCGACTGACGAGGAGAAAGTTCATCATCAAAAATCACAAGATGCGCATCCGTGTCTTTGATAAGACCTGCAATCTCTTCAACCTTACCTTTATTAATAAAAGTACTCGGATTAATTCGCTCCAATCGACAAGCGACCATCTCGGTCACTTCTCCTCCAGCCGAAATAGTAAGCGCTTTCAATTCTTCTAAGGTGTCTTCGACATCTGGCTCAGGAATTTCGCGAGAAATTTTAACTCGAGGAGAATAAGTTCCAACCAGAACTGCTCTCTCTTGAAATTTTTTTGTAGATGAAGTGCTCATGACTTACCCCTAGTTGGCCACCTTCGACGCGCGATGTAAACGACTTTGATGCAGATCGACAACTCACACTTAAGCGCCTGATTAAGCTTCTCGTCTTTCATTTTAATGAATGTTTTCTTTTAGATTCTCACGATGACGCCGATTCAAAACTGATGTTTGCGTTTTTAAAAAAAACTTGGGGCATAGCTCCATAAAGGATTGAAAAAGAAGCGATGAGGATAACGACTAACATTTCTAGCTTGATGGCGCAGCGCCAGTTGTCGACGACAACAAAGGCGATTGCACGCTCGCTCGCTCGCCTCTCTTCAGGCAGTCGTGCGAATAGCGCCTTCGATGGTGATGTGGTCGCGCTCGCTCAAAGTAATAAACTCGAAGCGCAAACTCGCGGACTTCGCCAAGCAAATCAAAATATCAATCAAGCGATCGGAATGATCAATACGGCCGAATCCGCTATCGATGTTCAAATTAATATCGTCAATCGAATGCGAGAAATTGCAATCGAGGCTTCAAATGGAATTCTTTCAACGAGCGATCGAAATAATTTAAATAATGAACTTAATCAACTGCTTCAAGAATTCCAAAGAATTACCAATCAAACAGAATTCAATGGAACAAAACTTTTAGATGGAAGTTTCGGACAAAAGACTTTGCAAATTTCTGCCAACACTCAAAGCGGACAAGATCTTGTTCAATTTGAAATTGGAAATTTAAATTCTTCAAATGTTTTTACAAAAACAGTCGGCTCTGGATCTTTTGATACGCCTGTAAATTATTTTGCGACTGAATCTTACAAAGCTGTCGTCGGAGATTTTAACGGTGACGGAAAACAAGATATCGCCGCTGCAGATGTTGGCGCAGATCAAGTCAGAATCCTGCTCGGAAAAGGAGACGGAACTTTTACCCCTTCCACTTCTCTTTCTGCAGGAAGCTTTCCTTATACCATTCGCTTAGCTGACTTTAACGGTGACGGTGTTTCTGATCTGATCACCAGTGATATTGGCGACCAGACCGTTTCTATTTTTATCGGAAATGGAGATGGAACTTTCAAAGCTCGAATGACACTTGCAGCAGGACAAGATGTCGTTATTACCGATATCAACGGTGACGGAAAACAAGACATCATTACTTCAAATGCTATTGGATATAATCTCTTTAAGTACCTCGGAAATGGAGATGGAACTTTTCAAAGTGCAGTGACCATGAATCCTATCACGATAGACGCTTTCTCCGTTTTTGAACTTGCAGACATGAACGGCGATGGATTGAAAGATTTAATCAACTACGATGGTCCTAACGATTTCAGCAGAATTTATCTCGCAAATGGACAAGGCGATTTCGAAGCAAACGCTAGTTATGAATTTGCTACAAGTTTTGCTGGAGGTATTTCAGTCACAGGCGACTTCAATGGCGATGGAAAAATGGATTTTATCGGAACCGGAAACAATCAAGTTTTTTTCGGAGACGGCACAGGAGTAAATTTCACAGCGGGTGCTACTCTTCCTGGCAACTCTCACAATTCGGGAACAAATCTCGTTGCCATCGATGTCAATGGAGACGGAGCTTTAGACGTAGTTGGAGGTAATGGAAAAACTTACCTCAATAATGGAGCTGGAACTTTTACCGTAGCTGATACCAATGATTTCAACAGCTCGAGTTATCTTACGAATGGAGACTTCAATGGCGACGGAGTCGCTGACATCGTAAATCTTAGCGACTCTGACGGTATTCAAATTGCCATCGCGAGAGCTTACTCAACATCTGCTGCATCGGGCGCTGATATGAATGTGTCGACTCAATCAAGTGCAAAAAATCTTCTCGATATTTTGGATGACGCCTTAACAAGTCTAAAAGGTGAGCAAGCTAAACTAGGTGGTCTACATAGCCGACTCGATATGGCGGCTGCTAATAATTTACTGATTAGCGAAAGCTTAGAAGAGGCACGATCAAACGCAAAAGATACAGATCTTGCTCTTGAAACAGCCGAGCTCGTTAGAAATCAAATTCTGCAGCAAGCTCAAGTCGCCATTCTTGCGCAAGCCAACGTACAACTTTCTCTCGTGCTGCAGCTTTTAAAATTTGATAGTTAATGCAAACTTAAAGAGGTTTCACCGAACTCACTACTTAACCAATTCATAAGTTCCGGATGAGTCGAAACTTCAAAATTAGTTTCAACGGTCACATGAGATTCTCGCAGTTCTTTTCCTTCAACGGCGGCATCGACCGGAATATGCACTTTCACTTTAATGGCGCCTGGATATTTTCGAACGCGCTCCGAGAAAAGCTCTAGGCGATCGACGTGAGATTTTTGCGCCAAACGAATATGAAGTTCAGAAAATTGAACTTGAGATAAATCCGAAATATCTCGAGCGAGTAATTTTGTCATATCGCCCTCGCGGCTCACTTGAGCTTTCACCAAAAGTACGCGTTCCTTAGCAAGCAAGTTTCCTTTTCGCTCAAAAAGATCCGAGAACATCACCACTTCGATACTCGCCTCTCGATCTTCTAAAGTAAAAAAGGCCATCTTCGTTCCCTTTTTTGTAAAAATTTCTTTTACAGAAATCACTAAGCCTGCGACCGAAATTTCAGAATCTTTTGAAGGGGCGGCTTTCTCATGAAGATCTTGAATCGATCGAGTCTTAAAACTTTGAAGCAAAGCTTGAAAAGCTTTAAGCGGATGCCCAGTCATATAAGTACCAAGCAAATGCTTTTCATCGTTCAAGCGAATTCGATCCGCCCACTCTTCGACTATTTTCATTTTAGGTTTCGAAGCAAACAGAGCCTTTTGACCTACGAGTTTAGCTTGCCCATCGGCTGCCGCATTTCCCATCAGCGAATCTAAAGAAGCGAACAAACTGGCCCGCGTAGCACCTAAGCCATCAAGAGCTCCAGATCGAATCAAACACTCCGCCTGTCGTTTATTTAAAATTTGAATTGGAGCACGAGAGAAAAAATTCTCAAAACTTTTAAATTTTCCGTTCTCTTCGCGTTCTTTCACAATGGCTTCTGAAACATTGTCTCCTAAATTTTTAATCGCTGAGAGCCCATAACGAATTTTTTTTCGATCTTCACTTTCTTCAAGAGCAAAATCGGTATGAGAAAAATTCACATGAGGAGAAAGTACTTCGATTCCACCAGCCGTTGCCGCGCGAATGATGTACCCCAATTTATCAATATCTTCAGACTCAGAAGAAAGAAGCGCCGCAAAAAAAGCTTCCGGAAAATAAGTTTTTAAGTAAGCCGTTTGAACGGTGATCATGGCATAGGCAGCAGCATGAGATTTATTAAAACCGTATTTTGCAAACTCCGACATCAAATCGAAAATTTTCTGAGCAAGATGTTCGGACTGACCGAGTTTTTTTGCACCTTCGACAAACTTTTCTCTTTGCTGAGCCATCTCAGACGCGATTTTTTTACCCATCGCCCGTCTCAATAAATCGGCTTCACCGAGCGAAAATCCCGCCATCACATTGGCGGTTTTCATGACCTGCTCTTGATAAACAAAAACTCCGTAAGTTTCTTTTAAGATCGGCTCAAGTACGGGCGAATCATAAACAACTGGCGTACGTCCCGCTTTTCGCAAAATAAAATCGTCCACCATTCCGCCCTCGAGAGGTCCAGGACGATAGAGAGCCACGATCGCGATAATATCTTCTAAGCAAGTCGGTTTTAATCTGCGAATAACATCTCGCATCCCCGAAGATTCAAGTTGAAAAATTCCAACCGTATCTCCGAGCGAAAGTTCACCCATCACTTTAGGATCATCGTAATTGATTTTTAACAGATCGATTTCTTGTCCCGTCAGACGAATACATTCTTGAATGACAGTGAGGTTTCGCAATCCCAAAAAGTCGAACTTCAAAAGTCCAAGTTTCTCAACTCCCTTCATTTCAAACTGAGAGACAATTTCCTGATCAGATCCGCGATAGAGCGGAATATATTTTGTTAAAATATCATCAGCGATCACTACTCCCGCAGCATGCACCGAGGCATGTCGATTCAAACCTTCGAGACGATCCGCAATTTTTAATAATTCATCGGCCTTAGGATCTCGTGCGCGAAGATTGGCAAACTCGGGCTCTTTTTCGTAAGCGTCTGCCAAAGTGATATTTAAAATATTCGGAATCAATTTTGCAATCGCATCTACATCTTGATAAGGAATTCCAAGCGCACGCCCCACATCTCGAATCACAGCTTTGGATTTCATTTTTCCAAACGTAATGATCTGCGCGACTTTCAAATTTTCTTCGATGGCTTCTTTGCCGGACTCTTGAGCCGTTAAATTATATTTTTCGCGAACGTAACGAATCACTTGATCGCGACCCTTGATACAAAAGTCCACGTCGAAGTCTGGCATGCTGACCCGCTCAGGATTCAAAAATCTTTCAAAGAGCAAAGTGTAGCGAACAGGATCAATATCCACGATCGAAAGGCAATAAGCTGCTAAACTTCCCGCTCCCGAACCCCGACCAGGCCCCACAGGAATATCATGCGATTTACTCCAACGAATAAAATCCGCAACCACCAAAAAGTAATCCGAAAATCTCATTCGATGAATGATTTCGCATTCTTCTTTGAGGCGATCCTCATAAACCTTTTTGAGCGCCGGAAATTTTTCTGCCGGCGTATACGTTTTGACGAGCTCCAGTCGTGCCTCTAAACCTTTTCGACATTCTTCATCGAGCAAATCATCAATTTTTTTGAATCCTGATTTTTTTAAGTCTTCATATTTTGGAATATGATAATCATCTGACTTCCACTCAAATTTAACCCGCGCCAAAATGTCTTCAGAAGCTCGCAACCATTCGGGGCGATCGCGAAAAATTCCTTCCATTTGCTCTCTTGTTTTTAAATTAAAATCTCGCGAAACAAGTTTGGGTCGATTCTCATCTGCGATCGTAGTGGATGCACCAATACTCAGCATGACCTCGTGCGCATTCCAATCCTCTGGATCTAAAAAATAAACCGGCTGAGTGGCTACACACTGAGCTCCCCACTTTTTTGCAGCAGCAACCGCAGCTTCTTCGTCAGGACCATTTTCAACACGATGAATTTCAAAAAATAAATTTTCTTTTGGCCAAATCTCAAGCAATGGCGAAACATCGACGCTCAGATTTGGATGATCGGGTGACACCAACATCACCAAACCGGCCGAGCGCTCTTTCCATTTTTCTATGGTGAGATTTTGCAGCGAATACGAACTTAAAAGCAGACAAAGATTTTGATAACCTTCGGCATTGAGAACTAAAAAACTGACATTACCTTTGGATTTTTGCCGATCACTTGTTTGGCCATCGAGCGCTAAACTTAAAGTCGTTCCAAGAACAGCCTTCAAACCCGCCTTCTTCATCTGAAAATAAAAATCCACCCAACCAAAGGCGTTGTCGAAGTCGGTGATGGCGCCGCCCGCGTATCCACGAGCTTTCAAAGCCGTGACATATTTTTCGACTGAGACCATGGCCTTCAGCAGCGAAAAATCGGTATGTAATCTTAGGGGAATCATAAAACGAAAGTTCACTTTGGCCTAAATGGCTTAAATAAATAAACAAATTTAAACCGACGCTTAAACTCACTTCTATTTCAATTTCTGGGCATAGAAATTGCATTTAAAAGATAAAAATGCAAAATGTCCTCCATATATAAGACAGAAGAAGGAGATTTATGATCTTCAATTTATTCATTCTCACCGTCGGCCTTGCGAATACAAATCTTACAAATTGCGCGAGTTCAGAAGTAAAAAGTCCTTTAGAGTATGTGGATCAAATCGAACAGGCAGCTAGCGCTCAAACGCCATCCACCTCTCTTGAATTCAAAGGCGCGATGATCAATGAACTCGCTAAATATAAAAACCTCGCAATCGAGTTGGCAAACAAATTTAAAGATGTCTCTAAAGGTTCTCCAGAATATGCTGATTATGAAAAACAAACGAACCAGTTAATCGAGGACTATAACAAAAAAGCTAAAGAGCTCGCTGAAAAGTTTGGTAATTTTACTCACGTCGAAAAAGATAATCCGATTACCATTCATATGAATAAAAATTTTGATGATTCAGAATACGAAATCTCTGTTGCAATTTTGAGAGCGCCTCCTATGAGAGAAATGAATTTGCCTTACTCAACACAATATTTACCTATTCGTATGGAAAAAAAATCCGAAGACAATTCAGGAATAGAATACAATATTATTCACACTCAAACAGATGATAAAGGGGTCACTCGGGATTACGAATGGCCGCTTCAAAATAAACTTTTTGTATTCTTGACGCCCAAAAACTCAGCAAAGACAGAGACTACCGCCTATGTGCTTCCTATTATTCCGACTCTTCGTGGTAAAAATTTAGAGCAAGTCGCCGAAGATATAAATCGGAAAGGACTGATGGTCCAAGATGAAAATTTATATTGGGAAATTTTAACGAATGCAACGCAAGCATATCCGTTAGATAAGAAATAATAGATTCCCCATAAATAAGTTAATGCTGCACGCCTCAAAGTCTGCTTAAATTCGGACTTATGTCGGCCGGCCATCCTCTATTAGAAGCGCTTCAAAACCGAATTATTCTCGGCGACGGCGCCATGGGCACCATGCTTTACGCAAAAGGCGTCTATATAAATAGATGTTACGACGCTCTCAATCTCGAATCGCCCGCGATGATTCAAGGTATTCACTCCGAATATTTGCAGGCGGGTTGCGAACTTATCGAAACGAATACTTTTGGAGCGAATCGATTGCGCCTCAAAACTCACGGGCTCGATCATCAAGTTGAAGAAATCAATCGAGCAGGAGTTGAGATCGCACGAAAAGCTGTCCATGAATTTTCTCAAAAATCTTTGAAGTCTGCGTGGATCGCTGGAAGCATGGGACCACTCGGCGTAAATTCCGAACCTTTCGGCCCACTCAAACATGTTGAAGCGATTTCGATTTTCGAGGAACAAGCTCGCGCCCTTGAAAACGCGGGCGTTGATCTTTTTATTTTAGAAACATTTACTCATCTATCTCAACTTGAAGCCGCCGTAACGGCTGTTCGTTCTGTCTCTTCAAAACCTATTATCGGAATGATGACGATCACAGAAGAAGGAACTTCGCTTTTGCAGGAAAGCGCCGAGACGATGGTGAATGCGCTCAACAAAATGCCGATTGATATTATAGGGCTCAATTGCTCGAACGGGCCTTCGGCGATTTTAGATACTTTAGAAATTTTTAGACCACTCACTCAAAAGCCTATCGCCACTTTTCCAAATGCGGGCGTACCAAAACAAGTGGGCGGCCGTTATATTTATTTATCCACTCCAGAATATTTTGGAAGCTTTGCCAAAAAATTCGCCACTCTCGGCGTCAATTTAATAGGAGGCTGTTGCGGAACAACGCCTACGCATATGCGTCGCACTCGCGATGCAATTTTATCAACTGGACATTCGGGTAAAACGACGACAAAAGTTTTTGAATCCACAAAACCAGCACCACAAATCGAAGAAGTTCCTCTCGCAAAAAAAAGTAAATTGAGTTCAAAGCTTGGCGCCAAAAAATTCGTAGTGAGTGTAGAGATTGACCCTCCTAAAGGAACAGCTTTTGCTAAAGCTTTAGAAGCTGCAAAAATTTGTAAAGATGCAGGAGTCGATTGCATCAATATCGCCGACGGGCCTCGTGCTTCGGCGCGAATGAGTCCGATGAGTATGGCGGTGATTTTAGAACGCGATATCGGAATCGAAACCATCATTCACTATTGTTGCCGCGACCGAAATTTACTCGGCATGCAAAGTGATTTGCTCGGAGCGAACGCGCTTGGCTTAAGAAATGTGCTGATCATCACGGGCGATCCACCCAAACTTGGAGATTACCCCGAAGCTGCTTCAGTTTTTGATGTAGATGCGATCGGCTTAACAAAAATTGTTCGCAAACTTAATTTAGGAATGGATCTTGCAGGTAATGCCATCGGAAAGCCCACTGCTTTTCATCAAGGCGTCGGCTGCAATCCTGGAACTTTAAATTTTGAAGAAGAGATGAATCGACTTCAGCAAAAAGTAGATGCGGGAGCGGAATATATTTTGACTCAGCCGGTTTATGATCACAAAACTTTTGAGAAATTTTTAAAGAGATTCAAAACATTTGCAAAGCAACCACCTTTGTTGATCGGCATTTGTCCTTTAGCGAGTTTAAAAAATGCAGAATTTTTGCATAACGAAGTTCCGGGGATGCAAATTCCCGAAGAAATTTTAAAACGAATGTCTAAACCCGAAAGTCCAGATCTTCAACGCGAAGAAGGAATCAAAATCGCGCGTGAAGCTTTGAAAGAATTTCGAAAAGAAGTTCAAGGAACTTATATCATGCCGCCGTTTAATCGAGCGGATATTGCGCTGTCGGTTGTTCAGGAATTTATTGAGAAATAGACAATTATTCGATCTCTAAACCACAGGCCCGAAGTTCCAGATAACGTGTTTTACCGCTACGACTCGTAATACCAAGATCTTTAAAATAAGAAGTTTGAGAAAAATCATGGCATTCTGAAGCAAATTTTGAAATTTCTTCTGCTGATTCTTCAGTAGGAGAAGTAGTCCAATTTTTTACAGTGACATCCCCAGCGCTCGTTAAACAGACACATTTTACAGATTTATTAACAGAATCTTTTAAATCTTTGACGATACGCCCTTCCAATTCAGAAGCAGAAACTGAAGCCGAGGCCATAGAAATAAGTATTGAAAAAATAAACACATAAATAGGGCAAAAAATTTGTTTCATCGCTTCAAGTCTTTACTCCAGGTCTTGCGACCTGACAATACCCCCCCATGTAAGGCTGGCCCGGGCCAGGTTATATGCACCTCAAAGAAAAAAGGAAAAGACCTTTAAAATCTTTTTCTTTTTCCTTTGCTATTGGCTTGCTCGACTTAAGAAAATTTTCAGCCTGTCCCGGGACAGGCTCACTGAACTTTGAATTCCCTATAGATTTTGGTCCCGGGACCAAATAAGAAGTAAATATGCCGAGTCAGAATCTTGCACAATATATCGATCACACTCTCCTCAGACCTGAAGCCACTCAGCAAATGATTCAAAAACTATGCGCTGAAGCGAAAAAATTTAAATTTTTCTCGGTCTGTGTAAATCCTCAATGGGTGGCGACAGCTAAAGAAGAACTAGAAGATTCGGATGTAAAAATTTGTGCAGTGGTGGGTTTTCCGTTGGGCGCTAATCTTACATCCACAAAAGTTGGTGAGACGGTGCAAGTGATTCAGTGCGGAGCCGATGAAATCGATATGGTTCAATCGATCGGTGCTTTGAAAACCGGAAACACTGAATATGTTTTTGATGAGATTAAAGAAATCGTGCGAGTCGCTTCGCCTCGAATCGTGAAAGTGATTTTAGAAACAAACCTTCTCACTCGTGAAGAAAAAATTCGATC
>JAFLCD010000003.1 GCA_017302715.1 Deltaproteobacteria bacterium | reverse complement strand
CGGCGCAGATGACTCTGCAGGACAAAACGGAAACGCGTACGGACTTTCAATCGTAGCTGGTTCGGGTGGGGGCGGACTCGGCGGCGGAATTCGTGCGGGCGGCGGCGGTGGCGGTGGTGCGATAGGTGTTTTATTTGGCGGCGGTGGCGGCGGAAGTAACGGCACTGACGGACTTCAAGCCACGGGCAATACACCAGCGCGCGGAACTTCTCATAGGTTCGGTGGATCTGTCACACCATCCGGCGGTAACGGCGGAGATGGCGCGGGTGGCGGTGGTGCCGGAGTCGTCAGCACCTCACCGACAAATCAAGTTGATGGAGAAGCTGGCAATGGTGGTTACGGCGGTGGCGGTGGTGGCGGCGCTGGAATCGGAGCTTACGATACGGATTACGAATCAAAAGGTGGATCGGGTGGACTCGGCGGTGGCGGTGGTGCTGGCGGAGTAAATCATTCTGGCTCAACTTCTGCCGTAGGTGGCAACTCAAACGGCGGTGGTGGCGGAGGTGGTGCTGGCCCTACCGACGGTTCAAGTGCTTTAGGCGGAAGTGACACCGGAAATTTAGGCGGAGGATCTGGAGGAAATGGCGCTAGCAGTGTCGGAGTCGGCATTGGCGGCGGTGGCGGTGGTGGCGGAAGTGCTCTCGGCGCCGCTATCTTTATCGACAGCAATTTAAATTTCACCTTAGAAGCACTCTCGGGAATTCCCACAAACTTCAATACATCTAATAATACGACACAAGCAGGAAACCATGGAACTGGCGCGTCGGGCGCTACCGATGGAAACGATGGATCGGCACTCGGAAATAGTATTTTCTTACGCTCGGGTTCTTCTCTTACGTTTTCAGCGCAAGATGTAAGCGATCTTTTAACACTCGGCAATCAAGTCGCATTCAGTGACGATACTAATTTCGGCGGAACAGGAACTAGCGTTTTTGTGAGCGGAAATGGAACCGTCACTTACAACGGAACAACTGATTATCAAGGTCACGTCACTGTGAATAATGCAAATTTCAAAGTGAACGGACAAATTGATTCTGCGGCAGTTTCCATCTGCAGAAATTCTGGCTTTAGCTCTCAAAAAGGAAAGTTGAGCGGCACTGGAACTATGACGGGTGATGTCTATGTCAACTCCGGAACAATCTCTCCAGAAGCTGGAGGAACTCTCACACTTGGAAGCTTAACTCTCAATCCTCCAAGTGTTGTGCATATCGACATCGATGCCGTCGGAACATCTTTAGTTTCGGTGAATGGAAATGCATCGCTATCGGGAACTTTGGAAATCACTCTCAATCCATTGGCCACAGCTGGAACTTATATTGTTCTGACCGCGAGCAGCCTCTACTCTACTTTTAATACCATCACATTTACGGGAACAACCCCGAACTACACCCTCTCCTATTTACCAGTCGGAGCCCCAACGTATGTGCAATTTGATCTTATCGATCACGGCACTACGACAAGTGGAAGCGGAGTTAGCGGTGGAACGAAAAATAATTTCTTCGGTTGTACGATTGGATCAACAGATAATAATTCGACCGGCAGTTTTGCTTTTCTTATCACCCTATTCTGCTCGACGCTGATCGTGCTTAGGCTTCGATCGCTGACTACCGTACAAAAGTACAGGTCAAATAAGTCCTAGTTCGGCTTAAACTTATTCCAACGAACCACAAAATCTAAAAAGGGTGAAAATGGAACAATCAGATTCTCAAATTTCGAACGAAATGCCGCCAAATTTTATTCCGTGGGGTGCGTTTGCATTTCTTCTGGGCCTTGCCGGACTTTGTCTACTTCTTTGGTTTAGCGTTTATTATCTTATGGTGTCCAGAGCGTGAAATCCAACAAAATTCATTGGTCAGAGCTTGTTGTCGGAGGTTTAGTCGCAAGTCTTTTGCTTATGTTCCTAAGCCTGCTCATTTATTCTTATACGGTTTTGCATATCAATATTCCAGCTTGTCTAACGGCCACACAGCCCTTTGAAAAAGGCGAGGTTATCTCGCGCTTGGATCCGGTCACTTGGCGAGAAAAGTACGAAGTTCATGTTCTTGCTCGAATGTGGCAATTTGAACCCGCTGAAATATTCGTCCGAGCCGGAACAAAAGTGGAATTTTATTTGAGTAGTATGGATGTCACTCATGGATTTCACATCGTTGGCACATCGGTGAATCTCACAGCGGTTCCCGGCGCTCTCAATTATGCTTCGACTACATTCGAAAAGCCTGGTGAGTATCGAATTATTTGCCATGAATACTGCGGAGTCGGACATCAAAATATGATGAGTAAAATTATTGTGTTTCCTGCTGGCTATATAGGTGACCCACGAGAATATCAAAGACCATTGGTCTCGACCGTCACAGACAATTCAAATACTTCTAAAAGTACGAATTTAGGAAAAAAATTATTCGGAGAAAGAGGCTGCGCAGCTTGCCACTCAATCGACGGCAACAACGGAGTTGGCCCCACTTTCAAAGGACTCTTCGGACAGAAAGTAAATCTTCAAAGTGGCGAAACTGTAACAGCAGACGAAGCCTATTTAAAGGAGTCGATACTTTCTCCGACCGCGAAAATTGTAAAAGGCTTTCAACCGAGCATGCCTGTCGTTCCACTTACTAACGAAGAAGTGGATTCACTCATCGATTTTATAACATCACTGGAGAAATAAGTTTTTATGGAAATAGATCGTTTAAAAATTACACCTGTCTATAGAAACTTAATTCTGTATCAACTCATTTTTCCGATCAGTCTTTTGACGTTGGGAATTTATCACGGTCTCATCCAAACTTTTTATCGTGCAGGATGGATACGCTCCAATTCATTTTTGGGATTGGAATATTACCAAGGCCTAACACTTCACGGTGTAATCAATGCCGTTGTCTTCACAACTTTTTTTGCCGTGGGTTTTGGAAACGTGATCATTCTTTATTATCTCAAGAAAAATTTCAGCGCGCTCTGGGGCTGGATTGCCGGTCTCATGATGGGCGTCGGAACTCTCATCACAGCGGGAGCTATTCTTTCTGGCACCTCTTCTGTGCTCTATACGTTTTATCCTCCTCTCAAAGCTCATCCAACTTTTTATATCGGCGCTGTTCTTCTTGTGGTCGGATCTTGGATCGCATTTTTTTCTTGGATACCTGTGTATCGCCAATGGAAAAAAGAAAACCCTCAGCAAAAAACTCCGCTCGCGGTCGTGGGCATTATAGCAACATTCATCGTCTGGCTTTCAGCGACATTGCCTTTAGCGTATGAAGTTCTAGGACTTTTATTGCCATGGTCGATGGGATTTGTTCCCGAAATCAATGTGACTCTAGCTCGTACGTTATTTTGGTTCTTCGGCCATGCACTCGTCTATTTTTGGTTATTGCCGGCTTACCTTATGTACTATGTATTTCTTCCTAAACTTGCAGGTGGAAAACTTTTTTCAGACTTCGCAGGACGTTTAGCTTTTTTGACTTTCATTGTTCTTTCAGCACCTGTTGGCCTTCATCATCAGCTCACAGATCCTGGAATTGGCGAGAAATGGAAATGGCTTCACGCCATCTTTACTTTTGGAGTGGCCTTTCCAAGTTTTCTAACCGCATTTACGTTAGCAGCCTCGCTTGAAATTGCAGGAAAGATGCGCGGCGGTCGCGGACTTTTTCAATGGTGGTCAAAACTTCCCTATCTTGATGAAGACCGTTGGTTATTTTCTTATCTGTTTGTGGGCTTAGTCATTTTTATTTTTGGAGGCGTCACCGGAATCGTGAATGCTTCTGTGTCCATGAATAGTCTCGTACACAATACGGCTTGGATGCCCGGTCATTTTCATATGACCGTTGGTGGTCCTGTTTTTCTCGCGTTTATTGGGATGAGTTTGTTTCTGATTTCTCAGCTCAGCGGAAAAAGGATTCGTTACAAAAAGGCGGTTCTTGCAGTTCCCTACCTCTGGCTTTTCGGGATCGTCATCTTTTCTACAAGCCTCTCTATCTCGGGAATTCTTCATAACGAACCTAGACGAACCAATATGGGACTAACGTATACGAATCCAAGTTCTCCGCTTTTCGATTCTGGATGGCATCTATCTGCCGTGTTTACTGCTGTCGGTGGAATTTTAATGACCTTTGCGATGATTTTTTATTTCATCTCGTTCATTTCCACTTTGTTGGCGAAGCGCGAACACGAATCTATCATCGAACTTCCTACATCGGAGTCGTTTCACGATGAGCAGATTCCTTTTGTTCAAAGTTTTAAACCTTACATTTTAATGATGATTTTGGCGCTTTTGTTTGCGTACGTTCCACCACTTTTGGAAATTCCAAAAAACGCTCCGTTTACTTCGTCTCCCTTTGTAACGGATAGTCCGATTTCTCCTCAAAAAGAAAATCCTAAGCCATGAGGACTAAACACATCGTCTTTCTGTGGATCGTGGCAGTTGCCATGATCCAAAATCCTTGCTTCGCAAATTTTCAAACCGATGGAACGAATCGAATAGGGACCGCGCTCAATGATATTAAATTAATGGATGAGTCCGGAAAAACTTTTCAACTCTCAGAATGGAAAGGAAAACCATTCTTCATTCATCCAATGTTTTCTTCGTGTAAATCCACTTGTCCTTTGATGACAAATAATCTCGTTCAGTCCTTTGACGGAGTTAAAGATTTTGGAAAAAACTTTAGAGTTTTAAGTCTTTCGTTCGATCCAAAAGAAAATCCAAACTCGCTTCAGAAGTTTAAAAAGGCACATCATTTACCGAAAGATTGGATGCTGGCCTATGGAGATGAATCTCAAATCCGGAGCTTGATGGACGCGCTTGATTTTCGGTACGTAAAAACAGGTGAAGACTTTGCTCATTCAAATCTGATTGTCTTAATCGACAAGCAATTTAAAATTAGCTCCTACTTATATGGAGCATCCATTTCTTCGACAGAATTACAATCGGCTCTGTCTGATCTAGATAAAGAACCCAAAAAGACATCAAGCCATGGACTGCTCCTATTCACAGGATTGCTCGCCTTTTTAGCTTTAGCGCTTCTTCTCTTTATTGCTCGAGTGCCACAGTTTTTTTTAAAGTTTGTCAGACGAGTATCTCACTGACTTGAAAGACCATCTAATTGATCATTCGTAAGCAAACTATCAATTCCTGCTTCAAAATGATCGATGGCTTGATTTCCCGCAAAGGTAAGAGTGAGCATTTTCTTACGAGAGTCTTTCGGGTCATCTCCGACAAACAGAAAATCTCTTTTGCCGAGTCTTTTCATGCTTTGAGTTAAAGTGCTTGGATGCATTCCAGCTATTTTTGCCAGAGACTGTGGTGAAATACCTGGACGAGATTTCAAATGCACCAGCAAATGATATTGGACCAAACTTAGCCCAAGTTCATGCTCCACCACCTTGTTCAAGTTATGAAACACGAGACTCATCTTCACTAACTTCGTTACACGTTCATTCATGAAATCTTCTTCTTTTTAGCGAGCGCTTGAAGTCGGTGAGTGAGTTCTTTAATAATACGATGAACTTCTGACTGCCTCTTCACGAAAAATTTTGCATGCGAAGTTTTTTTCGAACCCACTCGCACCGTGATAATTCCCTCGTCTGGCAAACTAAAAACATCTTCGTCCGTATCATCATCACCAATATAAAAAGCAGATCTTAATTCAAGTACCATCATTAGTTCCAACAAGGCGACACCTTTATGGGGCGCACCCACCGGAATTAAATTCATTACCGACTTACCTAAAATAATCCTCGGTGATGGCTCAAGATTCTCAATTTTTTCAAATAAATTAAGCCGAGCCTGTTTTTTATTTCTGGATTTACGATAATGAAGAGCCAACGAATACATTTTATCTTCTACAAAAATACCTGAATCATTTTTTAATGACCCCCAGCGCGCGTTTAATTGAGACTTCCAGTTCTCGCAAATTTCACGCGAAGCTTCAATCGACGCCTTTGTTGAGCCAAGACCTTCTAAGCCGTGGTTACCAATCAAATACGACGGCTCAAAACCAAGCCTAGTCTTTAGATCTTTGATCGAACGCCCAGAAATAATGGCTACCGGAACTAAATCCGAAAGCTCTGCTAAAGAAGCGAGGATAGATTTTGATATCGTTGCATCTTCAGGATTCTTAACAATGGGCGAAAGAGTTCCATCAAAATCAAAAGCATAGAGAGTTTTTGTAAAGGTTAACGATTCCAATAAATTTTTACCGGGCTCAGAAAATAAATATTTCATCGCGACCTCAATCCTTTCAATGAAATCAAATTATCTTTTCTTCCTAGCAAGCGGTTTCTTTGGCGCATTCGCGCAGCATCCATAAGCATTCGGCCTGCCCAACGATAAATATTAAATTCTTGAACAAGACCTCTCATGCTTCGCATTCGATCTCTCTGCTCTTTGTGAGACATCGTAAGTGCTCTCTCGAGTGCATCTGCACATTGATCAATATTATAGGGGTTCACAAGAAGAGCCTCGGGCAGCTCTCGAGCCGCACCAGTAAATTGACTTAAAATCAGAACACCCCTCTCGTCATCACGAGAAGCAACAAATTCTTTCGCAACTAAATTCATTCCATCGTGAAGACTCGTGACCGCACAAAAATCAGCACCCCGATAATATTCATAAACTTGATCGGGCTCATGATGTTCAATTTTTAAACAAATAGGCTCATAGCCATTTTTACCGAAGCGACTATTGATTTTTCGGGTCAAAGCACGAACCTCCGATTCAAACTGCTGATAGCGTTCAATGCTCGAGCGGGTGGGAGCTGCAATTTGAATAAAATTAAATTTTCCAATCCATTCTGGATGTTTCTCAAGAAACATTTCGATCGCTAAAAATCTTTCTAAAATTCCTTTTGTGTAATCTAAGCGGTCTACTCCAACACCAACAAAAGCCGTTGGCGATATTTGATTCTGCTTTCTAATTTCATCCCGACAATCTTGAATCGATTTTTGTTCAGCGAGCCAACGCGGAGGCCACTCGATAGAAATGGGATAATGCTCAACAGCGGTGAGCTGCCCTCCATAAGAAATCGTCGATGTTTCACGATCAATCCGGGCTTCCAGAAATCGATCGACAGTGTCGATAAAGTTATTGCAATGAAACCGCGTGTGAAATCCAAGAATGCTGCTACCGAACAAGCCATCCAAAATTTCTTCCCTCCATGGACAAATTCCAAACGCTTCTGGATTCGGCCATGGAATATGCCAAAAACTTACGATCGTCGCGGCCGGAATTCTCTTTCGAATGAGTCTTGGCAAAAGAGCGAAGTGATAATCTTGAATGAGAATGACGGGATCATCTGTTTTAACTTCCTTAAAAACAGCTTCGGCAAATTTCTCATTCACCGCCACATATTGCTTCCAATCCGCCGTTCGAAACGTAGGGCGCGTATGAGCGATATGACAGAGCGGCCAAATTCCTTCGTTCGCGAAACCGTAATAGTAACCTTGCTCCTCTTCTTTTGAGAGCCACACTCTGCGAATCGAATAACTCGGATTACCTGGAGGAACTTGAATTCGATCATTTTTATCGACCACTTCACGATCGGCCGATCCACCACCATGAGCAATCCAAGTTCCAGAACATGCCCTCATAATAGGCTCAAGGGCCGTCACCACTCCGCTGGCAGGCACTTGAATTTCGATTTTTTGATTTCGACGAGTATGAATATAAGGCTCTCGATTTGAAACGATAAGAACTTCATCTCCCGATAAATCTTCATGGAGAATTTTTTTCAAAGTTTGAGGTGTCCAATTGATTTGACTCTCGTCTCGAGAGCGACGATCGTTCTCCAGATTTTGAATAAGCCCGCGAAGATCCTTTTCGAGTGGGATTAATTCTCTGGATGTTGTCGATGGCGTAGGCCTCAAAAGACCTTCGCCCTTTAAAAGGCTGCGCATTCCAGAAATCCATCCACGCCAACTAAGCTGCGCGATAACAACTGTAAGAAATGAAACCACAATTCCAAGAATTAAAAATAGATACCAAATATATCTTTTCGTATCGGCACTTCTTCTTTCAATAAAGCTCATATCGTGAAGAAGAATAAGGTGTCCGAGGGTAGTTCCCTCGGACACCACGGCAAAGCTCGCCACGTGAAGCGAGCCAGGAGTAAGATGATTAATTCCATTTGAATTCTCAGCGCCCTTAGGACATTCAAGTTCTACCGGAAACGTCTGAGTCTTAAATTTTAAATGGTGATTTAAATCACAAAAACCAAGTGCATAAAGCCGCTCATCTTGAATGGCATGATCAAACAAAGAAATTATTTTCGCTTTTGAATTAGTTTTAATTAAATCAGTAAGGGAATCTTGAATGGTATTTGAAATTAACTGAGATCGAATATCAAGATCTCGTCTAAACCACTGCAAGGTCAGCGAATCTACCAAAGGCATAACCAGATAGGCTATTAACCCTAGAACAAAAATCAGGGGCAAAATAAATCGAAGCGACAACCTCATGATGCATAGTTTACTTTGATATCAAAATAAAATAAACTTCAAAGAATGTATCCGCTTGGAATTGTTGGAAACTGTCAGATTTCTGCGCTTATTCATGAATCCGGGAGCTTAGAATGGCTATGCCTGCCGCGACCTGATAGCGAGCCAATTTTTGGCCGCCTTTTGGATCCTTCAGGAGGTCATTTTTCCATTTCCCTCTGCGACGGCGGAGTAATTTCAAGCGAGCAATCCTATCTTGAAAATACAAATATCTTGATTACAGAAATTGAAGGTTCACGAGGTGGAAAAATTCGTATCACGGATTTTTGCCCTCGATTTGAACAATACGGTCGAATGTTTCGTCCTTTGATGATGATAAGAATGGTTGAACCACTCGAGCCTGGCACGATCGTTCAAATAGATTGTCGACCGATAAAAGGCTGGGGCAAAGAACCGATGAATCCCATACGTGGCAATAGTCATTTGCGTTTCGATTGGAACGACGACAGTTTGCGTCTCACGACAAATATGCCTCTGACTTATCTAGGAGATTCCACGCCATTTCAACTAAAGGAAAAACTTTATTTTGCACTGACATGGGGAACTGGGGTTGAAGAAGATCTTGTTTCTGTAAGTGAGCGATTTTTTCTTCAGACTCGAGATTACTGGAGAACTTGGGTAAAGCATTGCTCGATTCCCGTTCACTTTCAAAAAGAAGTTATTCGTTCTGCTCTGGCACTCAAACTCCACTGCTATGAAGATACGGGCGCTATTTTAGCCGCGACGACTACCAGCTTACCCGAAGAGCTAAATGGAACTCGAAATTGGGATTATCGTTTTTGTTGGCTAAGAGATGCTTATTTTACTCTCAGCGCTTTTCACAGCCTTGGTCATTTTGAAGAAATGGAAGGCTTTTTAAAATTTCTTTTGGATATTGCCTTTGAACATGCAGCTTCTCGAGAAAGACTCTCTCCGCTTTATACGATCAGTCGCGGAATTCCTTTAGCGGAACAAATTCATTCGAATTGGCAGGGCTATCAAAAATCTCAACCCGTTCGATCCAACAATCAGGCATCCGAACATATTCAAAATGATGTTTATGGCGAAATGATTTTAACCCTTGCACCCATTTATTTTGATGAACGCTTTCAGTACTTACGAGATGGGCAACATCAACGCCTTCTCGAATATTTAGCAACTCATGCATCACGAGCGATAGGACAAAAAGACGCTGGGCTTTGGGAATTTCGAAATACGATGCGTGAACATAGTTTTACAAATTTAATGCTCTGGGCAGGATTTGAAAGATTGGATCGAATTCAAAAAAATGGATTTCTTCCGCAATTTAAAATCGATTCAGCTGTCGAATGCAAACGCGCAGAACTTTCGTTACGCTCAGCGGTGAAAGACGGAATTCTTAGAAGCACCTCCGAGGGATCAAATTTGGATTCCGCACTCTCTCATTTAAGTCTGTTAAGATTTCCTGATCGAATACTGGCAGAAAAAACTTTAGAGCAAATCAGATCGAAACTGCTTCTTTCTCATGACTCCAAAACTTTTTTCTATCGCTATCTTCAAGAAGATGATTTTGGAATACCTCGCTCGGCTTTCATTGCCTGCTCGTTTTGGATTGCTCAAGCACTTGCTCAACAAGGTGAAGTGGAAGATGCACGACTTATGATTGAAAGAACTTTAGAATCTTCTAATTTCCTAGGCCTTTTTTCCGAACACTTCGACCCAGCAACGAAACAGCAGTTAGGAAATTTTCCACAAACTTATTCTCATGTGGGACTGATAAATGCCGCGTTTGCCGTAAGCCCTCGGTGGAGCGATGTTCTTTAATTCAACTGTAATCATCGCTTAAGAGACAGGTCTGTAAATATAAATGGGGCGTGAAGCTCGACGAACCAATTGTCTCGTTACACTTCCAATCATCATGGGTAGCTTTGGCAGGGGCTCAGCAGCTATCGAAATTAAATCCGCTTTAGATTTTACCAACTCTTTCAACAGAGCATCGACAACAGAGCCCATCGCCTCTTCACATTTAAACTCCGCCGCAACTCTCTTCTTTTTAGCGATATTCAAAAAAGATTTACCCTTTTCTTTGGCCTCATCGATTGTAATCCACATGGGAAATGACATTCCACCAACATCTTGGGTGAGCAAAACACCCCGCCGATAGATATGAAGAATGCTATAGATCTGCAATTTTGCCTTCAACGCATCGGCGAGATTTACAGTGCAAGTAATAGCCTTTTTAGAACTTTCTCCAAGATCTGTCGGAAAGAAAATCTTCTTGATGCTTCTTGGCGCCGTTTCAAGTGGATTAACAAAAACTAAAGGAAGAGAAGAAAGCAGTAGTAGCGTCTCGGCAAAACTTCCAAGCATAAGTCTCGGAAATCCATGTCGAGCATGCGTCGCCACCGCGATCATTGAAATATGTTTTTCTTTGCAATAATCTATGAGGCATTTCACTTCAGATCTGCGGGAATTTATTTTTTCCTTTAAAATGATGGGTGGCTTCACTGTCTTCAAGCCGCTGGCACGAATGATTTTTTTCATTTGCTGAAGCAAATCATTTTCAGAGAGATTTGTTTCTTGTTGAGCTAACTGATTTGCAACTTCAGGACTAAGTACATAGACCGGCTGAATACTCGCATGACTCATTTTTTCTAAATTGCCAAGAAGTCGAATCATTGACTGATTGAGTTTCTTGTTACGGTCGAAGGGATTCATTGCCCATACAATTTTATTAAAATTATTTTTATGTATGAGCATCACAGTCTCTTTCTACACTCTAGACTACACAGATCCTGAGAAAAGATTAGATATTTTCTCAGGAAAATCTTCAAAGGAAATATCTAATCTTTTCCTGATATTTTTGCCAGTGGTTGGCCCATAGACAGCAAAGTTGTCGTAGGTTTTACAGCCCAAGAGTATAGCTCCCGCTTTCATTTTCGATCCAAATCTTTATGAAATTTTTATGTCTTAACTCGGAATTTTAATTTTACCTTAATTCCCACTCATGCAAGTCAGGCATAGGTTGAAAGTATGACAACCCCGCTGCCATCCGCTGACGTTCTAAGAGCCATCATCTACCTGGTAGCGCTTTGTGCTCTGTCGCCGCTGCTTGGCTATTTCATGTTTCAGGTTTATCGCGACGACGATCACCACCGATTCTTGCGTCCGTTTCGATTTCTAGAAAATTGGATTTATAAAATCGCCGATGTAAACCCGCGCGAAGAAATGACTTGGAAAAATTACGCATGGGCTCTTCTGACTTTTAATTTTGTCGGATTCGCAATCGTTTTGATTCTGCAGCTCATTCAACAATGGCTGCCCTTCAATCCGCAGCACTTACCGAATGTCCCCTTCCCGCTCGCGTTCAATACAGCGATTAGCTTTATGTCGAATACAAATTGGCAGGCGTATTCAGGCGAATCGACATTGAGTTACTTTACGCAACTGGCCGGATTAACTGTTCAAAACTTTTTAAGCGCCGCAACGGCAATGGCCGTGATGGTGGCGCTCGCACGAGCTCTGACAAGAAAGTTGCAGCCGACGATCGGCAATTTTTGGTCGGATCTTATTCGGTCGACCGTTTATATTTTACTGCCGCTTTCAATTGTCTTTGCCATCTTTCTTGTGGGCCAAGGAGTGGTCCAAAGTTTTTCTCATTATATAGAGGCGACGACCATTGAAGGCGCGAAACAACTCATCCCGTTTGGCCCGGCAGCGTCTCAAATCGCCATCAAACAACTTGGTACGAATGGTGGCGGATTTTTTGGAGTCAATAGCGCTCATCCTTTTGAAAATCCAACGGCGCTTTCGAATTTCTGGGAGATGCTCGCCATTCTTTTAATTCCATCGGCACTCGTATTTACTTTTGGATTTCTTATTAAAAATAAAAGGCATGGCGCTGCGCTTTGGGTGACGATGCTGATTATGTTCGTCGTGGGTTTGGTATTTGCCTATATGGCAAATTTCGCAACAAACCCTGCGATTGGAAATCACTCGTTCTTAGAAGGAATTGAAACACGTTTCGGAATCGGCAATTCCAGCATTTGGTCCGTAGCAACTTCGGCAGCATCGAATGGTTCAGTGAACGCGATGCACGATTCACTTTCTCCTCTCGGTGGATTGATTCCCATGTTTAATATCATGTTAGGCGAAGTTATTTTTGGCGGAGTCGGTTGCGGTCTTTATGGAATTGTACTATTCGCGATTCTCACAGTTTTTCTTGCCGGGCTGATGGTTGGAAGAACGCCGGAATATCTTGGCAAAAAAATATCTGCCAAAGAAGTGATCTGGGCATCGGTGGGCATTTTAGTTCCGTGTGCTTTGATTTTAGTTTTTTCATCCATCGCCGCCGTCACAGAAATGGGTCTCAGCAGTCTCAACAACAAAGGCCCCCACGGACTTTCAGAAATCCTCTATGTTTTTTCATCGGCTTCGGGAAACAACGGAAGCGCATTTGCAGGGCTCAACGCCAATACAAATTTTTATAATTATGCGACCGGATTTTGCATGCTAATTGCAAGATTTGCCGTATTAATTCCCGTTCTTGCGATCGCGGGAAGTCTGGCCGAGAAGAAAACCACTCCGCCTTCTGCAGGAACATTTCCAACTCATGGTGCTCTTTTCGTTTTTCTTTTGATTTCAGTCATTATTATCGTGGGAGCTCTTACATTCTTCCCTGCACTTACGCTTGGGCCAATTGTCGAGCATCTACTTATGCTTCAAGGAAAGGCCTTCTAAAATGAAACCAGTTAATATGAACCCAGAACTTCTGATGCCGGCTGTGATTACATCGTTTCGAAAACTGAATCCGAAAGAGCAAATTCAGAATTTTGTGATGTTCGTGGTTTATCTCGGCGCAATTGTCACGACCGGAATTTTTCTGTGGGACGGACAAATGGGTCACTGGAATTTTTTCAATCTTCAAATGACTTTATGGCTTTGGTTCACCGTTCTCTTCGCTAACTTTGCCGAAAGTCTTGCTGAAGGCCGTGGAAAAGCTCATGCCGAAACTCTTAAGAAAGCGCGCACCGATACTCTCGCTCGAGTCTTAAAAAATTATCCGAAATCTGCCAACGAAACCAAACTCGCGTCCTCTAGTCTAAAGCCCGGAGACATCGTCGTTTGCGAAGCTGGCGATCTCATTCCGGGTGATGGCGAAGTCATTGAAGGTATCGCAAGTGTCGATGAATCGGCGATCACGGGCGAGTCTGCACCTGTGATTCGTGAAAGCGGCGGCGATCGCTCGGCCGTCACCGGCGGAACAAAAGTCATTAGCGATCGCATTGTCATTCGAATCACATCACAACCGGGTGATACTTTTCTTGATCGAATGATTGCGCTCATCGAAGGAGCAAAACGACAAAAGACTCCAAATGAAATTGCACTTTCCATTCTGCTTGTTGCACTTACGATTTTATTTTTGATCGCCGTTGGAACTCTTCGTCCACTCGCCATCTATAGTGAAAACGCTTCGGGCTTAGCCTCCGGAAGTACAACGACGATGACGATTTTAATCGGACTACTCGTCTGTCTTATTCCGACGACCATCGGCGGATTACTTAGCGCCATAGGAATTAGCGGGATCGATCGCCTTCTTCGAGCGAATGTTTTAGCAACCAGTGGTCGCGCAGTTGAGGCAGCCGGTGATGTCGATGTTCTACTTCTCGATAAGACCGGAACGATCACTCTTGGAAATCGAATGGCGACGAACTTTCTTCCAGCACCTGGAATTCAAATTGAAGAACTAGCTGATCTGGCGCAACTTGCATCTCTTTCAGACGAAACTCCCGAGGGAAGATCCATTGTCATCCTTGCCAAAGAAAAATTTAAAATTCGCGGGCGAAATATTGTGGATCTGAAAGCTCAATTCATTCCATTTTCAGCCAAAACCAGAATGAGTGGCGTTGATCTTGTCACCGACTCGGGAACTCGCGAGATCAGAAAAGGTGCCGCCGACGCGATTGAGACATTCACAAAACAAAAATTAAACGCAGAAGTTAAAAAATCAGTCGAGACTATCGCTCGCCAAGGTGGAACTCCTCTTGTGGTTTGCGAAGGCGTTAAGGTTCTCGGCGTTATTCAACTGAAAGATATTGTGAAAGGTGGAATCAAAGAACGTTTTTCCGAGCTTCGAAAAATGGGAATCAAAACCGTGATGATTACCGGCGACAATCCCCTCACCGCCGCAGCCATCGCGGCCGAGGCTGGTGTTGATGACTTCATCGCCGAAGCAACTCCTGAAGCGAAGTTAAAACGCATCCGAGAAGAACAAAAAGATGGGCATCTGATCGCCATGATTGGCGATGGCACAAACGATGCGCCCGCACTTGCGCAAGCCGATGTTGGAATCGCGATGAATACCGGAACACAAGCCGCTCGCGAAGCGGGAAATATGGTCGATCTCGACAGCAATCCAACCAAGCTCATTGAAGTTGTCGAAATTGGTAAAAAAATTCTGATGACGAGAGGAGCTCTCACCACTTTCAGTATTGCAAATGATGTGGCGAAATATTTTGCAATTATTCCCGCGATGTTTGCAGCCCTTTATGCATTCGGCGGACATTCGGGACCGCTGACTTCACTCAATATTATGCATCTTCATTCGCCAGAGTCGGCAATTTTAAGCTCAGTGATTTTCAATGCGCTGATTATCGTGGTGCTCATTCCTCTTGCACTCCGCGGGGTCGCCTACAAAGCGATGGAGGCATCGGCACTTCTTGGAAAAAATATTCTTATCTATGGTCTCGGCGGAATCATCGCGCCATTTATTGGAATCAAAATGGTTGATCTCGTCATCGTGTCATTAGGAGTCGTACCATGAAAATACTAACCCAATCAGTTCGAATGCTTTTGCTTCTGACTTTGCTTCTCGGATTCGGATACACGTTTCTAGTCACGATCTTGGGAGCCGTACTCTTTCATCACGAAGCGACAGGATCTCTTTTGCGAAACGCAAAATCTGAAATCATTGGCTCGAAACTTCTCGCACAAAAGTTTGAGAATCCAAAATATTTTTGGCCGCGACCTTCGAGCGGAGATTTTGCAAGTGTTCCATCCGGCGCCTCAAATCTTGGACCCACAAGCGCAGCTCTAAAAGAAGCCGTTGAAAAAAGAGAAAAGGCTCTTCGCGAATCGAACTCAAATTCAAGTGACGCCGTTCCAGAAGAATTGTTATTTACTTCTGCCAGCGGACTCGACCCTCATATCTCGCCAAAAACAGCCGTCTTCCAAGTCGATCGAATCGTCAAAGCACGAAATTTGAATGCGGAACAAAAGACAAAACTTTTGAGACTAATCGACGAAAGCACTAAAAATAAGGACTCTTGGCTTGGAGATCCTATTATTAACGTTCTTCTACTCAACTTAGCCTTAGATCAATTAGGGTAAAACGTGCCTGATCGAACTCCAGACGAGCTCCTCTCTGCGATTCATAAAGAAGAAGCGCAAGCAAAACGCGGTCGACTAAAAGTTTTTTTTGGAATGTCCGCGGGTGTTGGCAAAACATTTGAAATGCTAACTCAAGCGCATCGCGAAAAAAAAGCGGGCGTCGATGTGGTCGTGGGAGTTGTTGAAACTCACAAACGTGAAGAAACGGAAGCCCTGATCCAAGGCCTGCCATCCATTCCGAAAAAGAAGATCGAATATCGTGGCACAACTTTAGATGAGATGGATTTGGATGCAATTCTTGCGCGTCGTCCTAAACTTGTTCTCGTCGACGAGCTCGCGCATACAAATGCACCCGGCTCTCGACATGAAAAACGCTATCAGGACGTGCTCGATATTTTGGAAGCGGGAATTGATGTCTATACGACCTTAAATGTTCAGCATATTGAAAGTCGCATCGACACCGTAAAAACTATCACGGGCGTTTCGGTTCGAGAGACAGTTCCTGATTCTGTTTTAGATCTCGCAACCAATATCGAGCTTATCGATATTCCACCTGATCTTCTTTTGCAGCGCCTTTCAGAAGGAAAAGTTTATCTCGGAGAAAAAGCTGAGCAAGCAACGAAGCATTTCTTTCAAAAAGGAAGTCTAACTGCGCTAAGAGAACTCGCCCTTCGATTGACTGCAGAGCGAGTCGATCGAGAACTTCTCGAACATAGAAGAGAAAAACAAATTATTAGTCCTTGGAAAACGGTGGAGCGACTGATGGTCGCTGTTGGTGCTAGCCCCTCTTCAGAGCAACTCATTCGATGGACAAGAAGAACAGCTTCGAACTTAGAAGCTCGCTGGGTCGCGGTGTATGTCGAAACCGATAAGCCTCTAATCGATGAAGATAAAGCGACGCTTACAAAAAATTTGGCCTTGGCCGAAGAACTAGGTGCAGAAATCGTCACCACATCCGACACAAATGTGACGCGAGCACTTTTAAGAGTCGCTCAGCAAAGAAATATTACTCAAATCGTCGTGGGCAAACCTGTCGAAGGATATCTTCGAAAATTTCTTGGCGATGGCTCACCTGTAAATCAGTTGATTCGCGAAAGTGGCGATATCGATATTTATGTTGTTCAGGGTAGCAAGGGCGTGGGCCGAAAAATTTCTTCGCTTCTCAGAAACAAAATTTATTCTCCTCCTCGGCAATATTTCATTTCAGCACTAGCGGTAATTTCGGCGGTTATTATCGGATCGTTTCTAAGATCATTTGTCGGCTACTCTTCGATTGGGTTTCTGTTTCTCTTTTCAATTCTTGTGCAGAGCTTACTGACTGGCTTTGGGCCAACTCTGATGGCGGCCACTTTGTCGGCACTTCTTTATGATTTTATTTTTATTCCACCGTATTTCACTTTTTCAGTTTCTAAACCCTCCGACGTAATGCTTCTCCTTATCTTTTTCGTGGTCGCCGTAGTGACCGGTTTGTTAGCAAGCCGAACTCGCAGTAGAGAGCGGAGTTTTCAAAGACGTGAAACTCATGCAACAGCGCTTTATCATTTCAGCCGCGAATTGGCAGAAACTTCCTCATTGAATGATGTCGCAGAAAAAATTTCTCGAGGACTCGGCGGACTTTTCTCTACCGATACCGCCGTTTATATTCGCACCGACGATTACATGTTTCCAGATGCTCCTCATCCTAAAAGTCATTGGATTCCAGAACAAAAAGAACGAAGTATAGCCCACTGGGTTTTTGAAAATCGCCAAATGGCGGGAAGATTTACAAATACCCTTCGCGATGCGGCAGGTATTCATCTTCCGCTGATTGTCGCCGATAAAATTTGTGGTGTCCTTAGCATTCGACCGCGACGAACGAGAGTCTTCACTATTGATGAGCTTGCTCTTCTTGAAGCCTTTTCAAATTCAGCTGCTCTCGCGATTGAAAAAGAATTGATGTCTATGACAGCATCGAAAGCGAAATCACTCGAAGAATCCCAGAAAGCCTCCCAGAAACTTCATAAAGTAATTTTAAATTCCGTCTCTCATGAACTGCGAACTCCCCTTACCGCGATTTCAGGTTCAGCGAGCGCTCTTTTAGAAGAAAAAATTGCTAGTAATAAAGAATCAAGAAGACTCTTAGTGACGGAAATTATTTTGGCTTCTGATCGGCTCGGCAAGCTCGTTGAAAATCTTTTGGATATGTCTCGACTTGAGTCGGGACATTTGAAACCAAAGATGAGCTGGATCGATGTGGGAGATTTGATTTCAGTAGTCGCGAATGAAATTAAAGATCCACGTTCGAGAAAGCGTATTTCGACTGCCGTATCACCTGACCTTCCGCTCTTATTTGCTGATTTCGTCTTGATGGAACAGGTGTTAAGTAATTTAACTTTGAACGCACTTACTCATACGTCTGATACTGCAGCCATTCGTATTTCTGCCGGGCGCTTCGGAAATTTTATTCAAATTCTGGTCGAAGATGAAGGGCCAGGCTTAGATCCTGCAGATTTGCCACAAGTTTTTGAAAAATTTTATCGTGCTTCCCATTCCAAACCAGGCGGAACAGGCCTTGGTCTTTCGATTTGCAAAGGTTTCATTGAAGCCCAGAATGGAAAAATTCGTGCTGAAAATAGAGAAAAGACGAGCGGTGCACGTTTCATTATTGAAATGCCGATTAAGGAGGAAGCGAATTCATGACATCTAGTAAAATTCTCGTCATCGATGATGAAATTCAAATTCGCAGGCTGATTAAAGTCGGAGTGGAATCCCATGGTCATCAATTTTTAGAAGCTGCATCGGGTGAAGAAGGAATTAAGCTCGTTGCCTCTGCAAAACCCGATATCCTCATTCTTGATCTTGGTTTGCCCGGAATTTCGGGTTTCGACACTTTGAAACGCATTCGTGAGTGGTCCCAAGTTCCGATTATTATTCTCTCTGTTCAAGATGATGAAGGCGGAAAAGTTGAAGCTCTTGATTCGGGTGCAAATGATTATCTTACAAAACCCTTCGGCATGGCCGAACTCTTTGCTCGCATTCGTGTTTTACTTAGAAAGCAAAGTACACCGGAAGAGGATTCTGTTTTTACAGTAGCTCATCTCGAAGTGAATCTTGGTGCTCGTGTCGTAAAAGTTCAAGACAAAGAAATTCATCTGACGGCGACAGAGTACAGCTTACTTAATCTGTTCATTCGGCATGCTGGAAAAGTTCTTACACATAATCAAATCATCAAAGAAATTTGGGGCAATCAGCCCGAAGGCGATATCCAAAGCCTTCGCATTTACATCAGCGCTCTAAGAAAAAAAATCGAACTCGATCAAGCGAATCCCACGCTTCTGCTCACGGAGCCAGGCGTGGGATATCGGTTGAGGGATCAGTAAGAGATATTTTTAGAAGCTTCTGCCCAAACTAGGCGGCTCTCGGTTTGCTCGCTTCTTGTTTTTGTGACGCCTCCGTTGTCACGCTATTTGCCAAACGTTTGAACAAGGATGTTTTTCCTTCACCAATTTTTATCTGACGAGGTTTCGCAGATTCGGCCTTGGCAATGCTGATGGTCAAAACGCCATCTTGATAATTGGCCTCTACTTTGTCGGCATCAACATGAGCGGGCAAAGTGAAACTGCGTTTGAATTGGCCGTAAGAACGCTCAATCAAATGTTGAGCTGATTTCTTTTGCTCTTGTTCTGTTCGTTTTTCTCCGGAGACCGTAAGCACATCATCGACAACTTCAATCTTAATATTGTCCTTAGAAATTCCTGGGACATCAAAACTTACAAGATAGTACGAATCTGTTTCTTCGATATCGCAAGCTGGACTGAAAGCCGGAAGAATTTCACCTTCCTGATTTAAAAGCCGACTTGGTGTTATAAAATCATCCAACATTCGATCAATATCTCGTTGAAGTTTTGAAAGCCCCCAAAAGGAGTCTTGATTATTGGTCCATCGGGTTAAGTTTTTCATATTCAATTCCTCCATTTTATTGGTTGATTCTAAAATCTCAGCAAGGCCCGTTATCGAGCTTGCCACCTGACGAAACAAATAAATTCATTTTTTTGGCTGTCAAGATTACCCCTTATTTTTTTGCTCGGAGCAGCATAAAAATTTGAAATTTTGCGGTCTTGACGATCAAAAGAGCGAATTTATTTTTAAGGAGTAAAAGTAACGGAGGGGATAATTAACTATGTCATTTAGTATTGTTTTTATCTGTATCCTGTTAAGCGCAGTTCTTTCTGCGGCTGAGATTGCTTTTGTCACATCACGCCGAAGTCAGATTCGCTCCCTAGCTAAATCTGGACATAAGCAAGCGCAGATTTTGCGCCATCTTCGTGAGAACCCCGAAAGAACACTCTCTGTCATTCAACTAGGCGAATCTTTTGTGAACACGCTTGCTACTACGGTTGGTTTTATTGGGACTGCAAAATATTTAAGTCCCTGGCTTGTGGAAAATATTGGATTAAGTTTTGTCGTTGCTCAGCTCTGTTCAATTGCTGTGGTTGTAACAGGATACACTTATCTTGATGTTGTATTTGGGGAACTTGTTCCAAAAGTGCTCGCGTTAAGACATCCCCTTTGGGTGGCAACGGCAACCTCGAGATTTCTTTGGACGTTAGAATGTACTATGAAACCTCTTGTTTCATTTCTTGAATGGTCCACTCGAAGCTTTGTGCAGATATTCTTTCGAGTGAAAGCCTGGAGTTTTACTCACGAAAACGAGGCCGAATTTGATTTGGATTCTTTACCTGATCCTCATCGCCATCTTGTTCTCAATGCAGTGGCGCTTGAACGAAGGCGTGTTCAAGAAATTTATCTTCCTTGGGAGAACGTGCTCTCTCTCGACTGGACTCAAAGCTTTGATGAAGTGGCCGTTATTATTGCTTCGACTAAGCACACACGTCTTCCTGTTTTGAAAGATGGAAAACTCGAAGGAATTTTAAATAGCCGAGATTTTATGGCCGCATTGATCGCCGGTAAAAAAGAGTGGCATCCCCTTCTTAGAAAGGCGACGAGGATGCAAGAAAATGTATCTTTGCTTCACGCTCTTAAAATTTTAAGAGGTAGAAGAAATCAGTTGGCCGTCGTGTATAGCGGTCCAAATATTCTTGGCATCCTAACGATGCGAGATATCTTTGATCAAATTGTTGGAGATATTTACGATGAGAATGATGCCAATTCATTGCGACATATCCTGGCGGGAAACGATGCTTTTAAAAGCAACAACAAATCTATGCAGATGCGTCTATAGGTTTCTTCCTAGCATGAATCATCTTAAGCTTTGCACCCGATAGACGTTCTTCAAACTTTGTGCGATCGTGCTCGAGCTATGGGCAGAATATTTGAAACCCGCAAAGCCACGATGTTTGCTCGATGGAACAAAATGGCGAAGGCGTTTACACGCGTCTCAAAAGAAATTGTGATCGCCGTCAAAGCCGGTGGGCCCGATCCCGATGCAAATCCTGCCTTACGTCGTGCGATTCAAAACGGTCGCGCCGCCAATATGCCAAAGGATAAAATCGATGCTGCGATCAAACGCGCCAGCGGACAGACCGATGTAAATTATGAAGTGCTACTCTATGAAGGATACGCGCCGCACGGCGTGCCGATCATCGTCGAAGCCGCCACAGATAACCCCACGCGAACGGCGGCCAATGTAAGATCTATTTTTAAAAAATATAATGGCAATTTAGGATCGACTGGCAGCGTCGGATTTTTATTTAAGCGAATGGGAGTATTTCGAATCGCGCCCGAAGGAATTAATATCGAAGAGTTGGAACTCGACTTGATCGATCACGGCTTAGAAGAACTCGGAGAATCCACCGGAGAAAAAGGCGAAAAAGTTATTGTTGCGCGTTGTCTCTTCAATCATTTTGGCCAGCTTCAATCGGCGATTGAAGCGCGCAAAATCGTACCACTCGGATTTGCTTCGGAATATATTTCGGAAACTTTTACAGAACTTCCAAATGAACAAGCGACAGAAGTTTTGGAATTAGTCGATGCGCTTGAACAAGACGACGATGTTCAGAACGTTTTTCATAATTTGAAATAAAAAAAGAAAATTCCCTAGGTGAAAATATGATGACGATGAATGAACCGAAATGTCCGAAGTGTCAGTCCGAAAATACATACCCCGATGGCTTGCTGCTGGTATGCCCCGACTGCAGCTATGAATGGTCCTCCAAACAAAGTGAAGGCGGCGCGCAAGAAGAAGTCGTTTCATCTTCTGTCAAAGATGCGCATGGTCATATCTTGAATGATGGTGATTCGGTAACTCTTATTAAAGATCTTAAAGTCAAAGGCTCCTCCTCCGCATTAAAGGCCGGCACAAAAGTTAAAAATATTCGGCTTATCGAAGAAGAGGATGGTCACAATATCAGCTGCAAAATAGATGGCTTTGGTTCGATGAATCTTAAGTCAGAGTTTGTGAAAAAAGCTTAAAGTACCTCCTTTTTACTAAATATCCTGGTTGAGTTCTTACCTAAGTAAGTGGCCTTTAAGAATTGGAGGGATACTTTGGGCGCGTACTCAAAATTACACAGCCAAGGAGAAAAGTATGTCTATAAAAAAAAATATCATCATCGGAATGAGTGGAGTCATGATCAGTTTTTTAACAAGTTGTAGCTCCAAAAATGAAAAAAATATTTGGGGTTCCAAAAATCAAACGGGTCCGATTTCAGTAACTCTTCTTCCCAAATCAGGATCTTATACAACGGGAACCCTTTCATTTACTCAAGAAGGGAAAATAGTACGAATCTCTGGATTAGTGTCTGGCTTAAGTCCCGGCCTTCACGGAATTCACATTCATGAAAATCCCGATTGTTCGGCTGATGATGCTAGTTCTGCTGGTCAACATTTCTCTCTCGCTGGCCAAATCCATGGTCGACTCGGAGTGAAAACATCACATCTCGGTGATTTGGGAAATATTCAAGCAGGACAAGAAGGACAAGCCATCGTTTCGATTACTTCTGACAGAGTCTCTCTTGGATCGGATAAGCAACGTTCAATTCGAGGACGCTCGATTGTGATTCATTCACAAGAAGATGATTTTAAATCACAACCATCGGGGGAAAGCGGAACTCGAATCGCTTGTGCAGTGATTCCCTAAGTGATTGAAACGAAAATCTGTAACAACTGAAATGGCAGAAACTAGGTTTTGTTCTCTAAGTGTCCCCCCAACATTGGGAGTATGACAGTCAGAAGATTTAGCGAAGACAAATAAATTTTCTAAAAATAGATATCCGTGACAGTATTGGATAAATGACAAAACTTCTCGTCACGGGAGCAACGGGTTATGTCGGAGGACGACTCTGCCCCATTTTAATAAGCAAGGGCTACTCCTTACGTTGTCTGGTTCGAGATGCTTCAAGGCTCAGTTTAGATTTGGTTCAAGGTGCCGATATCGTCGAGGGCGATGCTTCCGACGAGCGCTCTCTTCGCAAGGCGCTAGACGGAATCGACATCGCTTACTATTTGATTCACTCGCTCAGTTCTAAAGACGAGGACTTCTCACACAAAGATCTTAAAACCGCTCAGCTGTTTGGCCAAATCGCCGCAGAGCTTGGCGTGAAAAGAATTATTTATCTCGGAGGACTCGGTTCTGCAAAAGACGAGCTTTCGAAACACTTGAAGAGCCGTCAACAAACAGGAGACGCCTTGCGACTCTCTGGTGTTCCTGTAACAGAATTCAGAGCGGGCATTATTATTGGCTCGGGTAGTCTTTCGTTCGAACTCTTACGTTATCTCAGTGAACGTCTTCCTGTTATGATTTGTCCGCGCTGGGTAAGAACGCTTGCGCAGCCCATCGGTATACGGGACGTTCTTCGTTATCTCGTAGAGAGTTTGGAACTTCCGGAGTCTACCGGAAAAATATTCGAAATCGGCGGAACAACAAAACTGAGTTACGGCGATATGATCAAAAGTTATGCGCGCCAACGAGGACTCAAGCGCTTCTTAATTCACGTGCCTGTTCTTACTCCTCGACTTTCAAGTCTATGGGTAAACTTTATCACTCCCATTCCAGTGCAAATTGCTCGTCCGTTGATCGAGGGTGTGCGCAACGAAGTTACGGTTCATGACGAAACGGTGCATACCGTTTTTAGTTTTCAGCCTTTAAGTTTTGAAGAAGCACTTACGCGAGCACTCATGAAAGTGAACCGAGGCGAGATCGAAACAGCTTGGACGACCTCCGCCGAAAGATTTTCGAAAAGAGGTTCTTTGCTCAAGGTGGACCAAGTTGAAGGCTTCATTGTCGAGAAGCGCCAGATCGAAATCAACGCCTCCGCAGAAATCGTCTTCAAACATATAAGTGAAGTCGGCGGAAAAAAAGGTTGGCCGTACGGAAATTTTTTGTGGCAACTCCGAGGCTTCATCGATTATCTCCTCGGAGGAGTCGGCATGCGTAGGGGGCGGAGAAGTCCCATCGACTTGCGAGTTGGCGATGTAATCGATTTTTGGCAGGTCGAAAAATTCGAACGTAATCGATTGCTTAGGCTAAGAGCCGAAATGAAAGTTCCAGGAAAAGCTTGGCTTCAATATGAAATTTTAGAAAGAGGACTTGAAAACTGCACCTTGAGCCAAACCGCATATTTCAGTCCAAAGGGAGTTGCAGGCTTGCTGTACTGGTATCTTCTCTACCCGATTCACGCGATCATGTTTCAGGGAACAGTTCAAAAGCTTAAGCAAGCTGCAGAAAAAACACATCGCTAAGCTGATCAGTAAGAAATGGCGGAGCCGATGGGACTCGAACCCACCATGCTTCGCTTTCGAATGTGCAGTGCACATTCTCATTCGCTCACTTCGGTTTGTGCCCGGGCACAAACTCTCGTTCACTCACCGCTTGCAAGTCCATGCGTGCCGGCAGGTTCCCTGCCTGTCATGCCGAAGTCGAAAGTACGAATCTCAACAACTTCGTTATTTCGCTTCCAATCAGCTTCTCGATGCGAAGCTAATTTCGGTTTCGAGAAGCAAGTCAGACGACGAAGATGACGATGAGCGAGAGAGGCGTACAAATGGTACGTTGACCGAGCGAAGAGGAAATCTGAGGAAGTATGACGAAGCTTATCGGAAGCGAAATGGCGGAGCCGATGGGACTCGAACCCACGACCTCCTGCGTGACAGGCAGGCGTTCTAACCAACTGAACTACGACTCCGCGCGCGTAGAACTATGTCACTAAGACCAACCGACAATATTTTAAACCCGCTCGGCAAAGCAAGCGGATATGGCTACTAACTTAAGCCGCTTAAACGCAGCGAGAATCTGGGATTCAATCACACCATGAAAACTACCCCACTCAATAAAAACCCCCATGATCAAAAGCCCAGCAACCGCGATGAATGCGGCAATTCAGAGTCCTTTGGCGAAGACCAAACCAATGGCGTCGGAACCATGGGCTGGAGCCCGTCCTTAGGTGAAGCCCAAAATCATCGCTCTATTATGGTCTCCCACTGGACCGATCAGGGAAGATTCCACCGCGAACGGCAAACTCCCTACGTCAGTAGTTACAAACGCATTCACTAAAATTATTTTTTTGCGGGCGCGCTAGCCGAAGTTTCTAAACCCAAAGTATCTGCAAAAAAAGTCTTCATCGCTTGAAACGATCGTTTATCAGCTGAGGCATTATAAGCGGCACCTTTTGAATTATCACTTCCCGCCTTAGGATCCGAAAAACTGTGCACGGCTCCACTATAATAAATCATCTGCCAATCGACATTGGCGTCGCGAAGTTCCTGTTGAAAAGCGGCCACATCTTTAGCCGGCACATACGGATCATCCGCTCCATGCAAAATTAAAAGTTTGGCTTTGATATTTTTTCCATCCGCGGGAGTCGGAGAATCAAGTCCGCCGTGAAAAGTTACTACGGCTTTGACATCAGACGAACCCGAACGCGCGAGTTCCAAAACAGTGGTGCCACCAAAACAATATCCCATCGCCACCAATTTATTTGGATCCGCAAGTTTGAGAGATTTTAATTTATCGACGGCAGCTTGAGCGCGAGCGCGCAATTTTTTTCGATCACCTTTGTATTTTCCAGCTTCACTCGCCGCAGCTTCTTGAGATTGCGGACGAACACCTCGTCCATATATATCGGCGGCGAAGACGACGTATCCAAGCTCTGCCATTTGTGTAGCTCGGCTTTTAGCGTAATCACCTAGTCCCATCCAATCGTGCACGATCACAACTCCGGGCTGGTTTCCGGGTTTTGCCGAATCATCATAAGCTAAAAATCCTTCGAGAACGACGGAACCTTCTTCGTAAGTTACAGGTTTGGTCACGATTTTTGCATGCGCTAAATCGAAAATAAAAAATGAGAAAATAAAAAAACTAAATAGACTGATCTTGAAATTCTGTTTCATAGAGATTTTCCTTTTTCGTAACTTTATCCGATCCCGAATAAAATTCTTTTACCATTTCATCCGAGCGAATCGAAGACGGACTCCATCGCATAATCGTCACATCTTTTCCTCGTCGAGCGCGACTGAGCGCCACATAAGCTTGACCAGGCTCCCAGAGAGACGCGAGATCGACATGCAAGCGATCGAGCGTAGCGCCTTGAATTTTATGAATCGTACTTGCATACGCCAACGAGAGCGGAAAATTTTTTGCAAAAGCGACTTCGTTTCCATCGGCGTCTTGAACTCCAAACACAAACGGCTCGATATCGATTCGTCTATTCGCCGTATCAACGGTGATCACATCATCTTTTAATGCCACGACTGTTCCTGTGGTTCCATTTACATAACGTTGACGTGGATCATTCACGCGAATCATCACATGCGCGCCTTTTTTGAGTTCTAAAACTTCAGAGACAGGAGCATCTCTTTTAAGCTGATCAAAATATCGCGACTCACCTGAATAAATCGTTTCGTATTTTCGTGATTCCGAAGAAAGATCGGCGAGTCTTCCTAAATTATATTTATCGGTTTGATTTCGGCGCGGAAATAAATGAGTCACATCTTCATCTACGTATTCGCAAGTTTGATTTTCTAAAAAATGTTTGAGTCGAACCGAAAGATTTCCCCATCGCAAATCTTCAAGCACTTTTAAAAAATCTTGATCGCCGGTTCGCATCACTTCTTCTAAAATCAATCGCTTAAATCCTGACGACGCCCAAGCTTCTCCTAAAAATGCCCAAGGTTTTGTGTTTGCTCGATAGCCGCCAAATTCTTCGGGCATCGCACGACTTACCGGTGGAAGCTGCGCAAAATCTCCAATCGCGATAATTCGAATTCCACCCCAAGGCATATCGACTGTTCGCAAAGCGCGCGCGATGGCTTCGGCGCAATCTAAAGTCTCATGCGAAAGCATCGAAACTTCATCGATGATCAAAGTGCTCACCGATTTCAAACGTTTTTTAAGTCGCTTATTGGTAAGCGCTTTTTCAAATGTGAGCTGCGGCCCACCCTGCATTAATCCTAATCCAAAAAAAGAATGAAAAGTTCTGCCGCCAATTAAAATGGCTGCCGCGCCCGTACTCGCAAGCACAGGAATTTTTTCAGTGGTTGATCGCAAAAAATGTTGGATCAAAAAACTTTTTCCCGTTCCTGCTCCACCCGTCAGAAAAATATTTCGTCTCTCTTGATGATTGAGATGATAGAGCGCTTGCTCTTGATCGAGAGTGAGTTTGGCTTTTTCCGTCCCCATAAGTTTTTAGACTTTATATTTGTTTTTCAAATATTGCATCGTCCATCGCACGCCAAAACCTGTGAACATGCTGTCCACATGCGCGAGGCCATTGTCATTTTCGGCGCAAGAAAGATCGATATGAACCCATGGAATATCTTTATCGACGAATTGCGAAAGAAAATACGCAGCTAAAATATGATCGATGCCACGAGCTTTCGAACATTGTAAAATATCCGCAATCGGAGATTCCAAACGTTTCGCATAATCTTTTCCAAGTGGAAAAGTCCAAACGCGCTCACCGCTTTCTACTCCTGCCTCTTTAATTTTATCGTGAAGCTCATCGCGATTTGTAAATCCAGCTGAGTACATCGTGCCAATCGAATAAACCGCTCCACCCGTCAGTGTTGCAAAATCAATAATGGTATCAGGCTTTCCGCGTGAAGCGAGTGTGAGAGTGTCCGACAAAACCATTCGACCTTCGGCATCGGTGTTGATGACTTCGATCGACATTCCATTCAGCGCCGTCACTACTTGGTCGGCTGTAAAAGCTTCAGGAGAAATATGATTTTCGGTCACTCCTAAATAAGCTTTTATTTTGAGTGGCATTTTTAATTCAGATGCTGTGACAAGATTTGCGAGCGCAAGTGCCGAGCCCTGCATATCCCCTTTCATCGTGAGCATAAAACCATTGGTTTTAATATCATAACCGCCGGTGTCGAAGCAGAGGCCTTTGCCTACGAGCGCAATATGTTTTTTATTCTTGGAAGTGCGAGGCGAATACGTAATTTCGTAAATGCCGCCCTTTGAATTTGGGTTTCCTTGATCAACCGCGGTGAATGCACCCGCTCCCATTTTTTTAAGTTCTTTATTTGAATAAAATTTAAATCCAAATTTATATTTTTTTGCGATATCCGAAATTCGCTTTCCGTAAGTTTCTGTATTGAGAAGATTCGGAGGAAGAGTTCCCAAATAGCGAACTAAATTTGCGCCATTTCCTGTTTCAAATCCATAAACGGCATTTTTCTCTTGGGTTTTCGCCGAAAAAATTTCGACGTTCTCTAATTTGAAAGGCTTTTTCTTCTCCAAACGCTTTCCATAAGCCGGCATTTCAAAAATTTGGGTCGCGATCGCCGCGCCAAATGTATCTGCTAATGCAGATTCAAATTTGGGTTCTAAAAAAACGAGAGCCAACTCCTTAACGTGTGAGCACAAAGATGCTTTCAATTGCGAACGTGCAAAATTTAAAAGTGAAAACGTCGAAGTTTCATCCGGCAATAGCGAAATCAAAATGTCGGGATCATTTCTTTCAATTCCACAAACTTTTACGTTACTTCCGGCTTTAAGTGGCTCGGGCAGACGAGCAAATACTTTCGTCACTCGCTCTTCAAATTTTCCTAAAATCTTTGACCAAGCTTTGGTTTTCAGCCGAGCTTCGGTTGTGACAACAATGATTTTTGAGGCTGTGGTTGAGGGTAAGGACTTAAGGTTTTTCGACTTAAACTTCATATTGCCTTTTTGACGTATAAATGATTTTTAATAAAGGCTCATGAATTATGATCTTTTAGGAATCGGCAATGCCCTGCTTGACTATCAGGTAGAGGTCCCCTTCCAATTTCTCGAAGATCACGGCTTTAAACGCGGTTCTATGACCTTAGTGGATGCCGATTTTCAACATAGATTGCTCGCCGAAATTCAAACAAAATTTGGAACGAAAGCAGTTCGCCGAACCTCTGGTGGCTGCTCCGCTAATACGCTAACCGGGCTTTCAAGTTACGGTGGAACGGGTGCGTTCATCGGAAAAGTTGCAAACGACGAAGCTGGCGAATTTTATCGCTCCGATATGCAAAAATATAATATTCCCTTTCACACCAGTGCGGGAAGTTCGGAGCATACCGGAACTTGTTTAGCACTGATCACGCCAGATGCTGAACGTACGATGCTTACTCATTTAGGAATCGCCACTCATTTATCGGAAGCTGATATCGAAGTAGAAAAAATCAAGAATTCGAAATTTATTTATATCGAAGGTTATCTTTGGGATCCGCCTTCAGGTCGAGCGGCTTCAAAGCACGCGATTAAAATCGCAAAAGAATTAAAAAAGAAAGTTTCTTTTTCGTACTCTGACTCTTTTTGCGTTGAGAGACACTTCGACGATTTCATTGAACTTTCAAAATCGAGCATCGATATTGTTTTTTGCAATGAATCTGAAGCTCTGCACGCAACAAAAACCAGCAATGTTCAAGATGCCTTTCGAATCATGCAAGCGTGGTCAAATACGATTTGCATCACGATTGGAGCTAAAGGCGCATTGCTCAGCGAAAATTTTGGAAAGAACATCGAAGAAATCCCAACCTGGGAAGTTAAGCTCATCGATAAATTAGGCGCAGGAGATTTATTCGCATCTGGAGTTCTCTTTGGACTTTCTCAAGGTAGATGTCTTCGAGAAGCTGGTCATCTTGGATGTTTTTCTGCAACACGAGTAATTCAGCAGATGGGCGCCCGTCTCGAAGAAAATCTTTCTCTTTGCATCGATGAAGCGAGCCGAGGTCCAAGCGAAAACGATATCGCGATCGCTGTTTAGTTCTTTTTTAAATCGATCGAACGAATTCCAGGATTTAAAAGTAACTTTCTTATTTCAGAAATCCCAACCGAACCTTGAACGACGATATGATTTTCTGAATTCGCGATAAATTTATCTAAACCTATGCGCCTTAGATCTTCGAGCTCTTGCTTTGCAGCTTGGGTTGTTAATAAAGGCATTCTCAAAATGACTTCAACAGGATACCGGCGAAGCTCGTTGCCAGTTACTCCTAGTTTTTGAACAAGACGATTTCCCAAAACTTTTTGTGAATCAAATAAAGGCGCCTGCTCCACTCCACCTAAAATTTTAAAATCGACGACCGATGTTTTATAAGTCTCTCCATTGTCCTGGCTTTCGGTTTTCATATTGGCTCGCACATGCAAATAGCCAAATTCTGGATCCGAAAATCCAATATAATATTCATATTCAAAAATTTTTCCGTTGGTGGGAGCAGCAATCAAAAGCGAAGGATACAAACGAAATTGAACTGTTTGCATGACTGAAGCTTTCACTTCTTGGCCCTGCTCTTGAATCAACGAAAGATTGTAAATCATTCCACGTTCGGTAAGCGGACGAAGAGATCCCATTGCAATTTTTGCACCTTGAGGAAATTTTAATCTTGCCGTCACGATCAGAGCATTGGGAGACTGTGGATCAATTTGAATATTTTCAATTTTTTCTGGCTCAATGGTTGTATTAATTTTGGTAACAGCCTTGACGATATCTTGAGCGTGAACCTCAGAAAAAATAAGTGTCGTAAAAATGAATATAAAAAAATGAAATCGAAAAATATTCATGAAGCCCCTCTCTTGATGAAGATACTTCAGTTTTATCGAATGACTTTGGTGAAAGTATAGCTTTTCTTAAACACGACCCGTGCTGCCAAATCCGCCTTCAGCCCGCTCTGTCTCATCCAAAACGGCTACAAGTGCGACTTCCGCACGTTCCACTTTGGCAACCACTCCCTGAGCGATCCGGTCCCCAGCCTTTAAAAAGATAGAGCCAGGCTTACAAGTTGACATAATAATTTTGATCTCGCCCCGATAATC
The DNA here is from genome assembly GCA_017302715.1 of Deltaproteobacteria bacterium. Lineage (GTDB taxonomy): Bacteria > Bdellovibrionota > UBA2394 > UBA2394 > UBA2394 > JAFLCD01. The sequence continues at coordinate 237,941 of JAFLCD010000003.1, read as the reverse complement.
CGAATCGATTGTACCGACGCCATTGACTAAAAAAATTCCAAACTTCGCCGACAATCCTGAACGCGCACGAATTTGAAGTTCATAGCCCTCCGGAATTTGAACAGCGAGCCCGGTTGAAACTAAACTCACTTCGCCTGATTTTAATTCAACATCTTCGATGCACGAAAAATCAAAACCCGCAGCACCTAAAGTTTGATAGGCGGGAAGTTTTGCGAACGGATGTAATTTTTGAAATTGAATTTTCATTTTTTCCTTCTAAAAATAAGTGAACTGGAGATAAGTGAACTCGCGATTTGCGCACACCTCTTTAAACCCCTAGCGCCAAGAGCCACTCCGTCCCTCACCGCGTCTCTGCCCACCTCAACTGGTTTTAAAATTCCTGGAATTCCTTTGGTTGCCACTCGACTCGCGTAAGCATCTGAAAGTTTTTCAAACTGAGGAAGAAGAATAAAATAAGCCAAAGTTGGCACACTTACTCCGATGGCAAAAGATGTCATAATAGTGTCGCCCATCACAGAACTCGCCATCGCCACCGCTAAGACTCTTCCGATCGCACCATTTAAAAAGACGGCTCCCGTCTCGGCCGTAAATCTCTGCAACTCTCCGATCTCCCCTTGCTTTCTTAAATTTCCGATCATGATTTGAAAAATTCCAAAACTTGCGGTGAATTTTGCCGCATTTTCAGCATCACTTTGTAAGGCGTTAACAATACCTCCTCCAGATATTTTAAATCCAGATGCGGCGTCTGCAGTTGCCAACAAAAGAAAAGAAGATGAAAGCCATTTCATGAAATCCAAAGCAATCGGATATCCCGTATTCACTCCAAAATTTGTGGCAAAACCCAAAGAAGGTCTCAAGATTTTCTCATTAAAAAATCCTGGCCTCACTTTTTTCAAAAGTTTATCTGCATAACCGAGCTCCCAAACCCAAGTACTCCACTGGGCAGAAAATTTTGAAAATTGCCATTCAAGAGTCGCCGCCGTTGCGCCCACAACAATAGGAACAGCAAGCGCTCCTAAAATATTGGTGCCGAAATGATTGGCGGCTCCAAAGAGAGTGACAAGAGTAACAATCGTGGCCGTACTTAAATCATTTTTCACCACTTTGCGAGACACAACTCCGGCCGCTACTCCCCCTGCAACCCAAGGCAAAAGTGGAAGCATTTTTACGATAGCTTCGCGCTGCGAATCTGGCTTCGCAGGATCGAGACCAAAATAATCTAAAGTTCCACCGAGCAGCGCTGCGGAAAAAGCGAGCAAGGGAATAACTCGATTTCTAAAAGTCGTTACCTTCTCATATTTTTTTCCAGTTTCACCTGACCAAGGTTTTCGATAATCAAAAGTTTCTCGCTTCGTATCTTTTACAAAAACAACGATATCGCTGAACTTAATACCCGAATCAAAATCTTGAAGTCGGCTTAAACGCAAATTTGCTTTATCGATATGCTCTTGATCAAAAGCCATCGCGATCTGAATGGGTTTTCCCTCATTTCTTAAGTGAATCAATCTTTGAAGTTTTGAAAGTTTAATTCCGGATTCTGCTAACTGCTGTAAATACGATCGCAAAAACAATCTGCCTTTTCCGACAGAGCTTACCAAATCATCCGCTAACGCACTGATCGTCAGCTGATAAAACATCAACGACAAAGCTTCATTTTTTGGCAACTGGTTGTGATTTAAATTTTTAGCTAAAGTTTTTAAAAGATTTAAAGGCGAATCAATTCCAGCAACTAAAGCACCTCGCAATTCTGAATCAGCCGAGAAAGGCATTCGTTCGCCAGAAATTCCCTCTTGAATAAGTTTGATCGTCTCTTCGCGATGATCTGGATTTTCTAAGAGAGCTGAACCGTCGACACGAAAAAGCTCTTCGACGGGCTTAGGCGCTGGAAGCGGAGTTGGATCTGGAGAATCTGGAGCCGCAATCGTTAAAGAAAATAAAAATAGATAAGAAAAAATTCCAAGTCCGAAAACCCTTTTTAAACCCATTCGTTCTACCCTTTCAATTTAATGAATGAGTAAAAACATCACTCGCAAGAAACGAAGTCAAGCGAGATCGACTTATCGACTTAGGGTAAATCTCTATCCATCACAGTTTTGCGACCTTGGCGTCGAGCTTCTTCGATAGCTTGATCGCAAATGCGCTGCACTCGCGTCGTAAGTGCATCCATCACATTCGCACTCGTATTCATTCCAGATTTTTCTGAAATATATTTTTTAACTTTAGAAACCACCACGAGAACTTCATCTTCGATTCCACTTGAAGTCGTTCGATGGGCTGAAGCCGAAGACGGAGACAGAGACGAAGCTTGAGATGAATCAACGAGAATTCTTTTTTTTCCTTCGCTTTCAGGATCAGCGTCAGCAGATCGAGGTGCGCGTTTTTCAATAGCAGCGAAATCATCTCCGCGATGTCGCTCAATAGGAATATGCGCATCCCAGCAAGGGACTGAACAAAAAACATAATTCGTTGCCTTGGCTCGACAAGTAGAAATCGAACAAACTTGGTAAACTCCGTTATACGGAATATCTGTTTTACACGTACTGCATTTTTTCCAAACCGATTGAGACATTTTACCTCGCCTCTCAAGATTACAATCTCTAGGATTTAAATGTCATGTCGAAATCTCTGCTTAAAATTTTCGAAAAATATTTTAGAGGCTGTGCAAAATGATCAGTGAAAAAAAACGCGAGCAACTGTCTTTGAGAATGGCAAAGGTCGGCATCTTCGAAAAAGACCTAGTTGAACATTTTATTCGCAGTGGCGGGCACGGCGGTCAAAACGTCAATAAAGTGAATACCTGTGTCTATATCAAACATCTTCCAAGCGAAATCGAGGTGAAATGCCAGAAGACTCGACATCAAGCCGATAATCGTTACTTCGCTCGCGAAATTTTATGCGAAAAAATAGAAACCCAAATCTTGGGAAAAAAATCTGCAGCCGAAAAAGAACGTTACAAAATTAAAAAGCAAAAACAAAAACGTTCGAAGCGCGCCAAAGAAAAAATTCTTCAGCAGAAAAAGCATCAATCCGAAAAAAAATCTTTTAGATCAAAACCAGAATTTTAAGCTGATTTGCCGTGACATTTTTTAAATTTTTGAGAAGAGCCGCAGTGACAAGGGTCGTTGCGTCCCACTTTTTCGCCTTCGCGGCGAACAGAGGCGGCTTTTGGAAATTCAGAATCGTAATAAAACCATTTTCCATCGTCTTTTCGGAATTCGGCAAACTCTCGATGGTTAATAGTTTCAAAATTTTTTTCATAACGAACAGTGAAGGTTAAAAATGTTTTTTCTCCTTCATTTTTTTCGTCTTCGATTTCAAGCCCAAGCCATTTGGAATCTTTTGCCCATGCTTCAATCGATGCTCGATCTACCTGATTGCGAGTTTCTGAGTGGTGGGTATCTATAATATAATCGACGTCACATCGCTTAAAGGCTTCGTAACGTTGTTTTAAAAGTTCTTTGGCTGAAGAGGCTTGCATTTAAAATCTTTTAAAGCGGTTAGAACGCGAAATCAAAGCCCTTTTTGCGGGTTTTAAAAATCGGCGCCCCCTCAGAAATTATTGGTGACGCAGCGCTGCAAAATCCGATTAAATCATAGGTGGAGGATATAGGGGATTGCATTTACTTCATGCCAGTCTCTTTTGGGTGCTCTTGCAGTCGCCGCTTTCGGCAGGACTTCAAACCACCGAAAAGATCGAAGCTCCAGTTTCAGCCGTTTATTTGCCCGCGCGAGCCAACACTCTTGAGAGTGTAAAATTCATGGTTGAAAGCGATCTCTCACCTCTTTGCTATCAACTCAATGATGCCACAGTAAGAGTTCAATTCGACCGAAACGTGATTTTAGTTCACTTAGACGCCACTCCTACTCAGCCTCACTGCATTCAGGATGAAACCAAATCTATTCAGCAGGTCAATTTGGGAATGCTTCCTAAAGGCGAATATGAAGTTAGAAACCTTAAGAATCTAAAAAAATGGGGAAATATCATTGTCGAGAAATCCACAAAGATAGAAATCGCCATGCCTGAATTTCAAACTGCAGAGCGCGCTATTCGCTAAATTAAATTTGGTCTAGGCTTCTGCCCATGATCGAAACAAAAATTCCTTCTTCTTACGCCTATCTCATTTACAAAGCGGCTTGGTTTCAAGTTCGCGAAAATTATATTCTAGCGCTCGGCCTTACTATTTCTCCCGCCATTTTATCGGGAGTTCTTTCCATTGTTCCGCTTATAGGAATTTTAGCTGCCAGCTTTCTTTCTATTTATTTATTTGCAGGAATTCTCGTTCTTCAAGATCGCTGGTTTAAAAGAGAAAATTACTCAGTCAGTGATATTGGAATCGTCTACAAAGATAAAGATCTTCAGAATCGCATTCTTCCGCTGGCGATTGCCTCAACAGCTTTGAGCGCTCTTATTTTTTTATTCGGACTTCTTGCCCTGGGTGGAACGACTGGCATTCTTATCAGCATCCCCCTTACGTTTGCAGTTGTGGCGATTAATATTTTGCTTTTCTTTACTCTGCCGCTGATTATTTTTGACAATCTCAACTTAAGCCAAGCTTTTGATCAAATTATTCAAGCGACTTCAAAACATATTTTATTTTTTATTATGCTTACCGTTATGGGAATTGTTCTTCTTGGGTTAGCTATCATTCCTCTTTTTCTAGGCTTGTTGATTTATATCCCTACAACATTTTTCTCTACTTATTTTATTTATTTAGTCGTCTTTAAAAATCTCAATCTCGAGACCTGGATAGCTTCTCGAAAAGAACCCACCTTATGAAATATTGGCTGATGAAATCCGATGTCGATGATTACAAAATCAGCGATCTCAAGCGCGACAAAAAAGTAGATTGGGTTGGAGTTCGAAATTATCAAGCTCGAAATTTTATGCGCGATCAAATGAGCAAAGGCGATCTCGCCTTTTTTTATCATAGCGGAGGCGAACCATCCGGAATCGCCGGCGTGATGAAAATTTCGAGTGAATCGAAGCCCGATCTTACTCAGTTCGAAAAAAAATCGATTTATTTTGACCCCAAAGCCACCAAAGAAAATCCCCGCTGGTTTTTGCGCGAAGTTGAATTTGTTGAAGAGTGGCCCGAGATTTTTTCTCTCTCCGAGATTCACGAAATTCCTGAATGCAAAAAAATGAAAGTTCTTGAGCGCGGATTAAGGCTATCTATCACTCCCGTGACGGAAGCTGAATGGAAAGCGATTCAGCGCAAAACAGCATGAGGACGATCAATTCAGATACTCAAAGCCACGATTGACTTTCACGCCTCAATAAAAATCGGCCTGCAAGTTCCGATCGTAATTGTTTCTTCTACATTCAATACTTATTATCGAATCAATGATTTTGTTAAACTAGGCCTTAAGCTTGGAACTTTTTCAGCTCTCACAAGCACATTTAGCATTTATCCCGAAAAAGATTGGTTCATTTCTGTTACTCCTGGAATTGGCGTCAATCAGTTTGGATTTCCCAGTACTAAAACTGTAAATACTGATCCATTTGTGTCGAACTCATACGAAACTCTTCATCAAAGTCGATTTACTTTGAACGGGCAATTGGCGATCGGACGCCATGTCGACCCTCTTGATGTATCACTTTTGGTTAACTACGCTTATGCACCCGGCAAAGGAATTGATAATTCTTTTTTCTTTGATGACACTCTGATGCAACATTTTTTTAGAGTTGCGATCGGCTTAGTGTTTTAAATCTTAGTCGATTCGAAAAAATGTGAGTAATGACCTCTGATGATCTAACAAATTTTCATAGCTAAATTTTGACGTCCTAAAAATTAAAAAAATAATGATATAAATCAGCACTCTAGAACCCTTCCCCCATCGCTATCTGCTGGCATAAGTATTGCAATCCTCTCTTCTAGAGGTGTTTGTATGAGATCGCACAAAACTATCCTATTGGCCCTGGGATTAATTTTAATTCAATCCGTTTCAATTAATTCAACTTCAGCCGAGGCTGTTCACAAACCTGATTGCGGCGACAAAGCCTGGCATAGAGCTCCCTATCAAGATCCCTGCGGTGATATCGTCAAGGCCTTACATGAATTACGAAATAGAGCGCGTGATCTCTTAAACAAACTAACAAGTGATGAAGAAAAGCTCGCTTATATTGAAGCTGAGATTGTGAGACTTATGCAGCAGTCTTACACAAATCATCCAGATGGAACTCCTTTAAGTGGAAGTGAATTAGATGCATTGAATCAGCAAATCGAAATGTATATCAATTTACGTTACGAAATTCTCGATCAAATTGGTCGTGATCACGCTGCGATTTCTGAAAACGACGCCTATATTCAAGATGGCAAAAGATTACTTAGCACTTGCAGAAAATTAAATGGTGGCCCTATCAACATAGCTTGCGTGATGCCTGAGCCCGACGAAATTTAGGGAAGAGATTTAAGCCGGAAGAATTTTTCCCTTAGCAGCGAGAGCAGAGAGCTTCTCAATGAAGGGCGCTACGAGTTCTTGATGAGATTCTTCAAATTCGATTCCGTAGTGTCGAACAAAAACATCGGCGACTTGAAGCGGCTTAATGTATTTTAGTGTGCCCGCCACAGTAATTGTTCCATCGAATAAATAAAAAGTGCATCTCACTTTTTGTGAAGGTTTCAGGGCTGCTCCAGCAGCTTCTTCTTCGCTTAAATTATAGTCGAGAAATCCGCAGCCACCTTTTCCAATGCTCACAACACGAATCATCTCGGACTCTCCGTCTAAACTTGCGTGAAAGTCCTGAAAATTGGATACATTATAACGATTAAATTTTCTCTTCTCGATCATAGGCGCTCTCTTTCATTTTAAATCACGAATGAGAACTGGCGGAGCATCATTATGAAAATTTTTAATTAAGATTGAGTAAGATATAGAACTCCACCCATTTTGTTCACAATTCAACGACTTGCGTTATTTCAGAAATCGTAAACTTATAAAGATGAGCACGAGATTAAAAAAAGAGAGACTTTTTAGGGTCTCTCTTTTTTGTTTAAATTTATAAAAGCAAATCGCCTGCCTGAGAGCAGACCTTGAAAAACTACTTATTCGCTTTAGCGCGCTCTTCGGCATATTTTTTCGTGAGCTCTTCTTGTTTCGACTTCGGAACAGAAGAGTAACGTGAAAATTCCATCGTGAACGTCGCCTTACCTTGAGTGCCCGAACGAATATCATTTGAATATCCGAACATTTCACTCAATGGAACTTCAGCAGTCACCGTACAAATATTTCCTGACGTTGTTGTTCCAAGAATCATACCGCGACGTTGATTGAGTCCACCGAGGATGGTTCCTTGAAACTCATCTGGAGTTTCAACTTCAACCTTCATGATCGGCTCAAGAATGGTTGGGCCGGCTTTGTGATAGAACTCTCGAATCGCCGTTTGCGCGCAAATGCGAAACGCCATTTCGCTTGAATCGACCACGTGAAAAGCTCCGTCTTGTAAGCGAACTTTTACATTCACCACAGGGAATCCGATAAGCAAACCTTTCTTAAGTTGCTCTTTGAAACCTTTATCACAAGCGGGAATAAATTCTCGAGGAATACGTCCACCCACAACTTCATCTACAAATTCGTAATCGATCGCTGGATCTGTATGCGGTTCGATAACTCCAACCACTTTTGCGAATTGTCCCTGACCACCCGTTTGTTTTTTGTGCGTATAATCAAACGGAGTCGCTTTTGTAATCGATTCTCGATACGCAACTTGGGGTTGACCTGTTTCGGTTTCAACACCGAACTCACGTTTCAATCGCTCACAATAAATTTCAAGGTGAAGCTCGCCCATTCCCGACATAATTGTTTCACTAGATTCTTCATCTTGGTGAACATGAAAAGTCGGATCTTCTTTTGTAAATCGGTTCAAAGCCTTCGAGAAATTATTTCCCATGGTTTTGTCTTTTGGTTTTACAGCCAAGCTGACAACGGGAGCTGGAACAAACATCGAGGTCATTGAGTAACGAATATCTTCGTGGCAGAAGGTATCGCCTGAATGGCAATCGATACCGAACATCGCGATGATATCTCCGCCGCGTGCTGAATCGATGTCCACCATATCGTTCGCATGCATACGAACAATACGACCAACTTTGATTCGTCGTTCGTCTTTCGCATTCATAATGAAATCACCTTTTGAAAGTGTTCCCTGATACAAACGCAAATAAGTAAGCTGTCCATATCGTCCGTCTTCAAGTTTGAATGCCAAACCCACGAAAGGTTTATCTGGACTCGCTTCTAAAATAACTTCTGCTTCGCCCTTGTTTAAATCGTAGGCTTTATTAATTCGCTCTTTTGGATTGGGCAAATAAGCGGCAACTCCATCGAGTAATTTTTGAACGCCTTTATTTCGATAAGCCGAACCACAAAAAACAGCGACCATTTTAAGACCTAAGGTCTGTCGTCGAATCGCCTTGCGAATGAGATCATTGCTCACTTCTTTGCCTTCGATAAACAAAGTAGCTACTTCGTCATCTACGTCGCCCAAACCTTCGATCATTTTTTGACGATACTCTTCGGCCTTCGCCATATAATCGGCAGGAATTTTTTCAACGCGCATATTTTCGCCGTTGTCGCCATCAAAGTAAGTGGCATCCATATTGACCAGGTCAATAATTCCAACAAACTGATCTTCAGCTCCAATAGGAATTTGAACCATGATCGGATTGAGTCCGAGTTTTTCTTTTAATTGGCCAGCTACGCGATAAGGATTTGCGCCTTGTCGATCGAGTTTATTAACAAAAGCCAAACGAGGAACATTATATCGTTTCATCTGACGATCAACCGTAATCGATTGAGACTGAACTCCAGCCACTCCGCAAAGAACCATGATCGCACCATCGAGAACGCGAAGCGCGCGCTCTACTTCGATCGTAAAGTCGACGTGTCCGGGAGTGTCGATGATATTAATATTATTCTCGCCCCACTTACAAAAGGTGGCGGCGGATTGAATCGTAATACCTTTTTCACGCTCAAGTTCCATGAAGTCCATGGTCGCGCCAACGCCCGACTTTCCCTTCACTTCTTCAATCTTATGAATTCGACCGGTGTAATAAAGAATACGCTCTGTAAGCGTAGTTTTTCCCGAATCGATGTGCGCGGAAATTCCAATATTTCTAACATTTTCTAATCGCTCATAGCTGAGCGCTTCTTTTTCTTTTGGTAATGCCATAAGTCTCCATTTTTAAAGCGAGAAGCCCATTTTCTCAAGCCACAATTGCCTCGTTTTTTGTTGATCTCCCAGTACCCTATGACTAAGACTCTTCTCTTCTTTATGAAGATGAAGACCTGGATTTTTAGTTCAGTCGCTGCCCTCTGCCTCTTAACGGGCTTGCCACAGGCTTTTGTTCTAGCTCAGACCACTTCAGTAGAATCTGAAGCTTCTTCGACCTTGGTGATTTCTAAAGATATGTCGATCCCGGCTGGTCAAAATTTTGAGTCCGTCGTCGTTTTAAAGGGCAATGTCGATATCCACGGAAAAGTTGAAAACCTCATTGTCGTCAGCGGACGCGTTCACCTTTTTGCAGGTTCCGAGATTGCCGATCAATTGATCGTGCTTCAAGGCAGCGTCCAACAAGACGACGGAGCGATTGTTCCTTTGAATGCTCCGACTAAGAGAACTTGGTCTGAAAAATGGAGAGACCTTAAAGGAAAATTTGGACGCGAAATAGATTCGGGCTGGCTAAGCTTCGATGGATTTCAAGATAGAACGGATAAATTTTTTGAACAATTTGCAGGTCTCTTTTGGATTCCTCTCGCGATTGCTCTTCCACTTGCCTGCTTGATTGTTCTATTTGGAATCGCTCTCATTTTTTTATTTATCGCCCCGAGAATTTCTCTATTCGCGGACGAAAGTTTTCAAAAGCATCCACTTGCTTCTTTGATCTGGGGAATGTGCGCTTATATTTTGTTCGTTCCGATTCTTGGATTGATGGCAATTTCACTCATCGGAATTCCACTCATTCCTATTTTTGTATTATTTGCAGTTTTGATTTTATTCGCAGGATTTTTTTCGGTCTGCAGAAGTTTAGGAATGATAGCGCTTAAGGATCGAGTTCAAAATAAATCGGTGCTTTCGACTCTCATTGGAATTGTAATTATTTTTCTCATTTCGTTTATTCCATTTTTTGGCAGAAGTTTAATTTTTCTCATCATGGTCGCAGGAACGGGAGCCATGCTTCGCTCGCTTATTCACAAAGAATCCGTCGAGCGCCCTTCTTATTTTGAGGATTAAAGCGCCAGTTTTTTGACGGCCTAGGCAGCTTTCTCCCCTCAAATTAGACTTATATATAAGGACGCAGGGCGTCATTTTATCTTTTGGGGAAGGGAATTTTTATGCAAATCGGAAGTACCAAAAAAACTTTGTTTCAACTGAATCAAACCAACAAAGATCTGAATAAAACTCTTCAACAACTGACTTCCGGCAAAAGAATTAATTCGGCTGGCGATGATCCTGCAGGCTTAGCTCTTGCGAGTGCGCTCACCTCTGCCGTGAATGAATTAACTGCCACTAATAAAAATCTTTCTTATGAATCGAGCGCTCTTCAAACAGCCTCCGGTGCACTCAGTGGAATCAGCGAAAATTTACAGCAGCTTCGAGACCTTGCCGTTCAAGCTTCGAATGGAACTTTAAATGAAAACGATCGCGCGAATTTGCAAAATCAATACGATCAAGTTTTGCAATCTATCGATTCAACGGTTTCTCAAACAAATTTTAATGGAAATGATTTAGGACTCGGCGCCGCTTCGACTTCAGCTCTCGGCGTAAACGTCACAGGAATCTCTACACAAAGTTCTGCTCAAGATGCGCTTGAATCCATCGACAATGCAATCAATCAAGTGAATGCACAGCAAGCGAATATAGGCGCTTCTCAAAACGCAAATGATTTTGCACAAAATGCGAATGCTGTTCAGAGCGAAAATCTTTTGGCCGCGAAATCCCAGGCGGAGGATGCAGATCTTGCCGAAACAACTTCTGATTTGGCAAAATTATCCGTGCAGCGAGAATCTCAAATTCAAACCTTGAGAACTCAGCTCAGTTTGCAAAAGCAATTGGCAGATAAATTATTCGGATAAATTTTAGCGAGCTTCTTGCTCTAAGAATTTAATCATCTCATCGGCAATATCCACTTGGGATACTCTCTCAATAGCTTCGAGACCCGGAGACGAATTCACTTCAATCACAAGCGGACCGTCTTTGCTCTCAAGCAAATCAACGCCTGCAACTTTAAGACCTAAAAGCTCTGCTGCTCGAAGCGCGGCTTCTTGATATTCTTTCGGCAAATCGATTGGCTCGGCTCTTCCTCCACGGTGAACGTTTGAACGAAATTCTAAATGATGAGAAGAAACTCTTCGCATCGCCGCCACTACTTTGCCGCCAATGACAAACGCACGAATATCTTTTCCGCGAGCTTCTTCGATAAATTTCTGCACAAGAATTTTATGGTTAGCGTCTTGAAGAAGTTCAACCATCGCCTCAGCGGTATTTGGATTTTCGGCGAGCAAAACTCCGCGACCTTGAGTTCCTTCAAGAAGTTTGATCACCACAGGCACCCCACCTACTTCTTCAATCGATTGTTTCACTTCTTTTTTTCGATGGATAAAAGCAGTGCGAGGAATCACCACTTGATGTCGGGCCAAAATCTGAAGTGCTTTTAATTTATCTCGGCTTGCTTCGATTGCATGAGCCTCGTTTAAAGAAAAAACTCCCAGCTGCTCAAATTGTCGAACGACGGCCAAACCAAAATAAGTAATCGAAGCTCCAATTCTTGGGATGATCGCATCAGGAAGTGACACCGATTTCGACAGATAAAGAAGACTCGGTGGATTTTGAACTTGAACAGAAAATTTGAGCGGATCTCGAACGAAAACATCGTGGCCACGGCGCTCAGCCACCTCCACCAATCTGCGGGTGGAATAAAGAAGTTCATTTCGAGAAAGGATAAAGACCTGCATTGCTTTCGGACGCTAACTGATTTCCCCACTTGCTTAAACCGGGAATTTGAAGAAATTTATTGGAATGCATATCACCATCATCTCCGCTACCAACCGACCTGGCTCAAATACCCGAAAAGTCGCAGGTTATATTCAAAATTTTCTAAAAGAGAATCTTCCTAAAACGGATGCAGTTGATATTTTAGACCTTCAAGATTTGCCACCTGAAATTTTTTCACCCAAATCTTATGACGAAAAACCCAAATCTTTTGAAAAATTTGCAAACCTCGTGTTGAAAACAGACGGATTACTTTGTGTGGTGCCTGAATATAATGGAGGTTTCCCCGGAGTTTTTAAATACTTCATCGATATGCTTCCTTTTCCGGCAAGTTTGCAAAAAAAACCTGCCGCCTTTGTCGGAGTCGCCATGGGAAAATTCGGGGCACTACGCGCCGTCGAACAGATGCAAGCCATTTGGGGCTATAGACATGCTCATTTGTTTACTGAAAAAGTTTTGATTCCCGCCGTCGATAAAGCCATCGATGCCGATGGCAAACCACTCGATCCCGTGGTGCTTAAGTTGCTGCATTCCGAAGTGAATAACTTTGTTGAGTTCGCGCGAAAACTTATGAATGTCGCACCTTCCGTTTAAGAAATTCCAATAAATTCAGTCTCTTAAGTTGGTATATTTTTTGCACTTTCATATCGCAGTACCTGAATACAGGTACCTGCAGCAGTCATAAAATTTTCTAGGAGATAAAATGAAATCTAAGTCCACGCTCTCAATACTCATATTTTCATTCACGTTGATGCTTTCACAGTCAACTTTTGCTCAACAAATTCGAGGAATGGGACTTATACCGATGAGAAGCCCCGAGCTGGAGATAGCTAGAATAAATAATGCAAAAGAATTTGAATCTCTTCGTTCTGTAGCAACTGAAGAAGAAAAATTTGATAGAGAGCGCGATTTGAAAGTAGTCGAGCAACTCGATACTCTGAGAGCGAGTTTCGAACTTGTTAATTTAGCAGCTAAATTAAAAGATCCTGAGCTTGCGAAGAAAGCTGATGAAATTGAAAAGAAAACAAAGAGCGAACTCGTAAAGCTCGGAAATGAAATCGTTCCCTATTTAATTGACAGCTTTTTGTACGAATATGCCGAATTTTCATTAGCGCAAAACCAAGTAGGAAGTGCAGGACTAGTTTTACAGAATGAACACCTCAATAGAATCGTAGGTATTAAAGCAGCCTTAAATGTGCCGGAATTTAGAGTGGAAACTTTAAAAATTTTGAAGAAAGTCAGAGCTAGTGCTCAGAAACAAACCCTCGTCAGCCCAAACATTACTGTCCGTAAATTTATTGAAGATTTAGAAAAACTAGATGCAAAAGAAAAAGAGAAAAAAATTGGTAAGATCGATCAAGAATCAAAAGATCAGGAAGTTGCCTTTATCAAAATCGAACCTGGACTTAATGCACTTACTTCAACGCAACCTTCTATGGAAAATAGCGAAGAATCTTTAGATCTTTTAAAAGTTCCAAGTTTGTAAATTTAAAATTCTTAAGCGACTGAAATTTCTTTAGCTAAATACACAGATTGAATCGCATTCAAAATAGCGACTCCATCTTTGAGTGGCTTTTGAAAAGCTTTACGACCGCTGATCAATCCCATTCCACCTGCGCGCTTGTTGATCACTGCCGTTTTTACAGCATCAGCGATATCATTTTTTCCGCTCGCTCCGCCTGAGTTAATTAAACCCGCGCGTCCCATATAACAGTTCGCAAGTTGATAGCGAGTCCAGTCGATTGGATGATCGGCAGAAAGTTGATTGTAAATTCTTTCGTCAGTTTTTCCGTACGAAGATCCCGCGCCAAGATTCAAAGCTTTGTAGCCACCATTATTTTCGGGCAATTTTTGTTTGATGATATCGGCTTCGATCGTGACCCCAAGATGATTGGCCTGTCCGGTAAGATCGGCGCTCAAATGATAATCTGTTCCATCCTTTTTAAAGGAAGTATTTCGAGTGTAGCACCAAAGAATGGTGAACATTCCTAAATCATGAGCCGCTTTGAAAGCTTCGGAGACTTCAAGAATTTGTCTGCGAGATTCAGCCGAACCAAAATAAACGGTAGCGCCAACTCCTGCGCAGCCCATATCGAAAGCGGCTTTTACTCCACCGAAAATGTTCTGATCAAAGGTGTTCGGATAAGAAAAAAGCTCGTTATGATTGATCTTCATAATGAAGGGAATTCGATGAGCGTATTTCCGGGCTACCGCTCCTAGAACTCCGTAGGTTGAAGCCACCCCGTTACATCCCCCCTCGATCGCCAATTTCACAATATTTTCAGGGTCAAAATAGTCTGGATTCGCCGCAAACGATGCTCCGGCAGAGTGCTCAATGCCCTGATCTACGGGCAAAATCGACAAATAACCGGTTTTAGCCAGGCTTCCATGATTAAAGAGACTCTGAAGATTACGTAAAACGTTGATCGGCCTATCCGAGGAAGCCCAGACCCGGTCAATGAAATCGGGGCCTGGCAGATGTAAACTCGAGGATTGGATTCCTTTACATCGGTACTCAAGAAGGCTTAAGTCATCTTTTAGAATTTTCTGGATGTCAGAGAAGGTGCTGATCATTTAATAGATTATTAGCCAAAAGATAGAAGGAGCGAAAGTAGTTTCGAATGAAAGCAAAAACCAGCAGCGTTAAAAAGTTTCGTATTCAACGACGTTTAAATACAGATCTTCCAGGACTTGGAAAACCAGGCGCCTTGGAAAGACGTGCGTTTCCACCAGGACAACACGGCAATGCTCGCCGAAAACCTTCGGAATACTCTGTTCGATTGAGTGAGAAACAAAAAATTATTGCTCACTACGGATTAACTGAACGACAGCTTCAAAGATTTGTTCGCGATTCTCGTCGTGCAGCGATCAACTGGATTTCTGAACTTTCTCGACGCCTTGAACTTCGTTTAGACAATTTACTTTTTAGATTTCAAATGGCGCCTTCGATTGCTGCTGCCAGACAATTTGTTCGTCACGGACATGTTTTAGTAAACGGACGAAAAGCAAATTTGGGCTCGATCGTTTTGCGAGTGGGAGATGAAGTTTTAGTAAAAGAAAAATCTCGCGAGCACAAAAACTTTTTGCAAGCTCAACAGTCTCCTCGTCTGGATCTTCCAGCTTATTTAGAAAGACCAGAACCTTTCTCAGGAAAGGTCATCGGAGAACCAACAACCGCCGACGTTCCGTTTACCTACAACGATCGGTTGGTGGCGGAGTACTATGCCACACGAGGCCGCAAGTAATTTAAACAAACCTCTTTCGGAGGATGATTTTGAGATTTTAGGTCAGGTTTTCCTCGACCCACTTCTTAAACATCGCCCTCTGTTTTGGATTGGAATCTACGAACGCTTAGATCAAGAAGCCGTTCGTCGCGTATTTCGTGGGCCTTATCCGCCTTGCCACACTTTTTCTTTTGGAAAAGGAAATGTCGGTTTCGTTGCAGAAGCAGGAATTCGAAAAGTAATTCCGGATGTCACGACTGATTTGCAATACAGCCAATGTTTTATAGAGACTCAAAGCGAGTGGGTCGAGCCCATCCGCTTTGACGGAGCTTCAGTTGGCGTGATCGATATCGAAGAAGATAAAAAAAATGCGTTCAGCGATGCCGATGAAAAAGATTTTAAAAATTTATCGGAACAAATCGCCCCGCTCTTAGCGTGGAAAGAAGTTTCATGGACTGCACGTTTAAAAATTCTAAAAAAATTATTTAGACTTCGCGAAAGACATAAAGATTTTAATTGGATCGGAATTTATCGAAGAGAAACAAATCGAAATGATTCTCTTTTGCTTTCTATTTTTTTAGGCCCACCTACGGATCATTTTCGAATTCCTATTTCGAAAGGTATTTGTGGAGCAGCTGTTCGCGAAGATCGCACTTTAAATATTCCAAATGTGCAATCTGATCCCCGGCATATTGCTTGCAGCTTAAGCACTCAAAGCGAATTGGTTGTTCCGATTCGTAATTCTGAAAATAAAGTCATTGCTGAGATTGATATTGATAGCGATAAGCCCGACGCCTTTACTCCCGAACGAGTGGCTGAAGTAGAAGCGGCTGCGATAGAAATTTCTAAAATTTTAGAATTTAATCTGTAGCACGGCCAGCTTCGCCCAGGCCGTGCAAATCCCTCAAACGCGTGTCTGTTCGTCTGCTGGAATTTTTATGACTTAGAAGGGATATAAAGTCGCTGACCGCGTTGAACCGAAGTTCTTTTTAAACCATTCTTGGTTTTAATTTCAGAAATACTTGTTCCATATCTTTCGGCAATCGAAGTAAGCGATTCGCCCCGACGAACAATATGAACTTTGCGAGTTAGCTTTTGGCTTGATGCGTCAGATGTTTTAATTTTTTTTTCTACATTTCGATGCTTACTTCTTCGACGTCTATCAGGTCGCTCTTCTTTATCTACCGCAGCCGCGCGCTGATCAATAGCAGCCAGTTTTGCACCATCAGGAAGCGGAATAAGAATAATTTTTCCGATTGGAAGCTTTTTTACACCCTTCATTCCATTGTATTTTAAAATCTCGTTCGCAGAGACTCCGTAAATTCTTTGCAGCTTTGGCAAATTGTCGTTTTTTCGAATTTGGTGAGCAGTATATTCAAATCGCTCAGTATCCGATAACGAATTGTAAGCTGTTAAAAATTGCTCCGACGTTCCAACGGGAACTCTGAGTTCATAATCTTTTCCTCCTGGAGGAGTAACCGGGTGATTAAGCTCAGGATTGAGAGCCATTAAATCTTCAAGTGGCACTCGAGCATTTTCTGCGAGCCGAGTAAGAGTTACAGGCTCAGGCAAAACAATTTTTTCATACTCAAGTGGATCTTGATAATGCAATCCAGAGAAACCATATTTCGCTGGCTCTTTTGCAATCAACGCCGCCGCAATCATTTTTGGAACATAAGCCCGAGTTTCTGGTTTGAGATATTTACCCTTCGAGGTCATTTCCCAAAAATCTTCAGTTTTATATCTCTTGATAGCGCGGGAAACTTTTGCAGCTCCAGCATTGTAGGCAGCAGCAGCTAATTTCCAAGATTGAAATTGATCGTAAAGATCTTTTAAATGTCGAGCAGCAGCAATAGAAGATTTTTCAGGATCTCTTCTTTCATCTACCCAAAAATCAGATTTCAACCCATAAAGTTTTCCGGTGGCGCGCATGAATTGCCATTGACCAACAGCGCGAGCGCGAGAAAAAGCTCTCGAAGAAAATCCAGATTCAATCATCGAAAGATAAACTAAATCTTCTGGTAAATCGTGATCACGCAAAATTTTTCTCATCATCGGAACATATCTTCCTGAACGCTCTAAATAGAGATGAAAAAGTTTGTGTCCACGGCCTTGAAAATAATTAATCCATTGTTCAACTTTTGCATTTCTGACAACGGGAATATCGTAAGTAGGAATTTCACCGCGCTGTTCAGCTTCAAATTCTTCTTCAAGAACAAGTGGATTTTGATCTTGTTCTACTTTCGTAACTTTCTTTTCTGATCTTCCTGCTAAGTCATGATCGTTATAAATATTATCCCGATCAGAATAAGATTTTGTGGAGCATGCTGATCCAACAAAAGAAATGAACAAAATAGTTAAAAAAGTTCTTAAAGAAAGAACCTCAGAGGTTCGTTGAAAATATGCCTTCATTTTCTCATTGTACGAAGCGGGAACTAGAGGGTCAATCGGAGGTCGATGTGATTGACGCGATTTATCAAATTAAAATGAAAAATTCTGCTGACGCCGAATGTCATTTGGAGTTACAAGACGCAAATTTTTGAATTCCAAAAAATGCAGCGACGACCACCGCAGTCTCCACTCGCAAGATCGGAGTTTCAAAATGCACCCATTCAAAATCATTTTTTCTAACGGCCATCCGCTCTTTTTCGGTCCATCCACCTTCAGGGCCGACCATGAGTAAAATATTTTTAGAATTTTTTGTGGTTGACGTTAAAGCCGACTTATCAGCCATCGCCTCATCAAAAAAAATCTTTCGTTCAAAATCTGCGAATTTTTTTAATAAATCTGTCCAGGTACTCGTAGAAATTTCAAGGGGAGCACCTCTTCCGCACTGACGAGCCGATTCAATAGCAATTTTCTCGAGCCGCGCTAAATTTTTCATTCGAGCTTTCGCGTTTTGACTTCTTTCGGCTTCAAATAAAATCAGCTCTTTCACTCCGAGCTCAGAAATCGAACGCATAACTAAAGGTAAAATGCTCGCTTCCGGCATTCCCAAAGCCAAAGTCAGCGGATAACGAGGTGATGTGGCTTCTTCGACCCGATCAATGACAAAAAAATCTTCGTCGACTCTGCCAAAGGCGATTTGATTCTGACGATTAAAGAGCGTGGCCTCGGCTTGCCCCCGTCGAACTCCTCGAAAATAATGAAGTTCTTCCTTCGGCAAGCGCAGCCGAGCACCGACTTCAAACGTTTGATCAAAATAAAGTCTGATCATTCATTGAAACTAGACCGACTACCGGAAGCCCGCTAATCTTTTTTCGCATGTCTTCTGGCTCGGCGCTGCCCGATTTAAATAATCCAAAAGCCATTTATTTAGCTCCCCTGGGTGGGCTTGGTGAAATTGGCATGAATATGATGGTGGTCATCTATAAACAAAAGGCGATTCTCATCGATTGCGGAGTCATGTTTCCAGATCCAACCATGCTCGGCGTGGATCTGATTGTTCCAAATATTCAATTTATTCTGGAAAACAAAATTAAAATCGAAGGCATCGTTCTTACGCATGGTCACGAAGATCATATCGGAGCGACTGCTTATTTGCTTGAAGACTTGGGCTATCCTCCGATCTATGGAACTCCATTTACTTTGGCGCTCATCGAAGATCGTTTAAGAGAAAAAGGAGTTCTCGCCAAAGCCGAACTTCATAGCCTTACTCCACCTACCACTTTTCAGGTTGGAAATTTTAAATTTCGCACGATCCAAGTCACACACAGCATCGTCGATAGTATGGGTTTAATCATTGAGACTCCGATCGGAACTCTTGTTCACTCCGGAGATTTTAAAATTGATGACGATCCGATGGATGGACGCACCATTGACGAAAAATCTTTGATGGCTGCCGGCAAAAAAGGTGTTTTGCTTTTAATGTCTGATTCTACGAACGTCGAGCGCGAAGGTTGGAGTAAATCAGAACACACCGTTGGCGAAGGCATTTTTCAAGTTTTCAAAAAATTGAAAAAAGGAAAAATTATTGTCGCTGTTTTTGCGTCTAATATTCATCGCATTCAGCAAATTTTAGATACGGCAAAAAAATTCAAGCGAAAGGTAGCTTTCTGCGGACGCTCGATGCATTCGAATACAGAGACGGCTCGGCGACTCGGACATCTGCATTTTAAAGATGATCAGATTATTCCCGCTTCGATGGTCGAAGACCTCGACCGCGATCACGTTCTGATTTTAGCGACGGGAACTCAAGCAGAACCTCGGTCGGCTCTCTATCGAATGAGCTTAAACGATCACCCTGAAATTAAAATTCATCCGGGTGACACGGTGGTGATGTCGTCGCGCTATATTCCTGGAAATGAAAAAAACATTTCACATCTTATTAACAACCTCTATCGACGAGGCGCCGAAGTCATCGATAGTCATATGGCAGATATCCACGCTTCAGGTCACGCTCATCAAGAAGAGCAGAAAAAATTAATCGAATGGACTCGACCTAAATTTTTTCTTCCAGTTCATGGCGAATATCGAATGCTGGTCAAACATTTGCAGCTTGCGCAATCGGCATTTAAATCTACTTCAGGAATTGTCGCCGAAAACGGAGATCTCCTTGAACTTACTCAATCCGGAATAAAAAAAATTCGCCGCATTCCTTCAGGAAAAATTTTCTTAGATGAAGGAGCAACAGATCTTCATGAAGAGATGCTGAGAGATCGAAAGCAGTTGGCTCATACAGGCTTAGTTGTAGTTTCTTTAGTCGTTGAAAAAGATGAGGGGAAAATTCTTGAGGGACCTGACTTTGACATTCGGGGAGTAAACGACGAGGTCGATTTAGATAGTTTAAGAGCCGAGCTTTTGGCGCGTTTTAGGGAGCTTTCTCGAGAAGCCCGAGGGGATGATATCGAGGTCGAAGAGGAGTTTAGAAGAGTTACTCGTAGATTTTTTAGAAAAGCGAATGGTGTAAAACCAGTAGTTATTCCGCTTATTTACGAGGTCTAAAGATTCAAAATTATTTTTTTGACATATTGCGTAAACGGACCTATTTAGAGGCTCAGTTTGATAAATAAGTTTGGGTCCAGCGCCCTTTAGATCTCAATCCCCTCCCCTCCGATTTCTAGATGAGCTGGACCCAATTTTTTTCTGAATCCCAGCCTCAAAACTAAGCAAGAAAATCCAAAACCTAGAAAAAGAAGATAGTTCATTGGCTTTTGCTCAAGCGGATCACTCGCGGAATCTAAACTTCCACACGAGTTTGCACTTCCTAAAGCTTCGGCCAAAGTTTTTGTCGAATGCGGAGTCACCGCAATCGCCGCAAGATCTTGAGAGTCTATACTTGTTTGACTTGTCGTCGAATCCCAAGACTTCACACGCACATATAAAGTTCGTTCATTTTCAATAGGCGCAATCACATATCGCCCGGGCCACGTCGCAACATCTGCTCGAATAGGAGAATAGAGCGGAACTCCCGTTACGGTTGTCAGCGCCAGAGTCGAAGAATTGATATCGAGAGTATCGAGATCCGAAGCATTGTAAGAAAAGAAAATATAAAATTGCGTGGGAGCGCCCACTCTTGGCTTGTCAAAAATGACGTGAGCACTTTGATCTCCAAATCCCGATCGTAAATTTTGAATGGGCCCCGGTGGTGGTGTGTAAGAAAACTGAAATCCCGTTCGCGCGTAAGCTTGAGAGCTTGTTCCTTGTCCAAAAACCGCGAGAGAATAATTTCCATTCTCAGTGATGCCCAAACTTTCCAAAGAAATACTAATCGTTCCAGAAGCGACATCTTTTGTAAGACTTCCGGATGAAATGAGATCTCCGTAAGATAAAGAAATTCCGGACTCATCTCCTTTAGGGCTTGGATTATTTTTAAACCGAATATTGTAATTAAGATCTTCGTCAGACTGTAAAGTAAATGTCAGGGGCTGGGTTGATTTTAAATTCTGTGCATTTGGATTTGTTCCCGTAAATTGCAATTTAGGAACTTTAGATATTAAAGTGATCCCAGAACTCTCCGTAATTCCGTATTTATAATGATCTGTTTTTGTAGAAATCCAAACGGAGGGCAAACTTCCCCCCATACTTGCAAGACCATCTCCTCGTGTATCATCCGGAAAAGTAGTCGAAGCATTCAAAGCTGTATTATTTGAAAGAAGAAGTTGCTCAGGCATGGCTGCAGCGGAATTTTGAACGAAGATTCCATCCATCACCTGATCCCCCACATAAAAACTTGTGAGTGCGCGAGATACATAAGGAATATTTACTTCAAAACTTGAACTAAAAGTATCAGCTCCAACTACAAACAACCTCGAATCATTTGGATTAGAATTATTTGAAAACAAAGTGAGGATTCGATCTCCCGAAGCTGTAAATAAATAATCTTTGCGAGAGTAAGAAGAATAATTCGCTTTAAGATTAACCGAGTTTGAAAGATTGGCAGCTCCCGCTGTTAAGCGCCCCACCCAAAACTCTGTTTCTGTTGTGCCACTTATTCGATTTCCAAATAAATAAGCTGCGGTATCGGTGCAGCGGAGATCGACAAAACTCATTGAAGAATCAAAATAGTTTGTCCATAAATAGAGAGCGATTTGATTTACACCATTGATCATTCGAATCTGATCGCTTGAACTTCCTCCACCGCTTTCATAGACAAAAATATTTTTGTTTTTATCGATGCAGGCCGTGGTAGCTGTCTGAGTAGTTTCAGGATTTCGAGTAAATTTGTTTGATTCAGCAATCGGATTAAAAGCTTCGCTCACTCCAAAATATTGCACACCTATTTGTGTGACCACGATGAGACGTGAATCACCATCGAGTTTTAGAGCGAGAATGGGAGCATCGACACTGACAGGTGCGCCTGTAGTCGCCATATCGTTGAGATCAAGAGCGTAAAATGCTGAAGCGCCCGAAAGAGAATAAAAAAGATAGCGACTATCAGAACGTATCGCCATGCTTTGAATAACTTTGCTTCTCAGCGCAGGAATATCTCCGCGATAACCGTAAGGTCTTTCATCTGCGCAAACAGAAAAATTATTGAACGCGAGAAGACAAAAACTTACGAGCAATACAAAGTTCGGCAATTTGAACGGCATTGGTGGCAGCACCTTTTCTAAGATTATCGGCAACAACCCACAAATGTAAGCCATTTGTGACAGACTCATCACGTCGAATACGTCCTGCAAAAACGAGGTCACTACCCGTCGCCTCAAAGGCGAGAGGGTAACGATTTTTTTCTGGCTCATCGACGACCACAACCCCTGCCTCTTCTAAACAATCGCGAGCTGCTTCAGGTGATAATTCTTTTTCAGTTTCGATATTTACACTTTCTGAATGAGAAATAAGTGTTGGAACTCGAACGGCCGTCGCGGTGATCTTCAGCGAAGGTAATCCTAAAATTTTTCGACTCTCGTTAATAATTTTCATTTCTTCTTTCGTAAATCCGTTGCTCACAAAAGAATCAATATGCGGAATACAATTAAAAGCGATCTGATGCGGGAAAACTTTTTTCTTCACTTCGGTCTGAGAAAAAAGAGCTCCGATCTGTTCTTGCAGTTCATCGAGTGCTGCACTTCCTGCACCTGAAACCGATTGATAACTCGAAACGACGACGCGCTTTAATTTGGCCTTTTGATCGAGGGGCTTTAAACAACAGACCAACTGAATAGTAGAGCAATTAGGATTTGCAATAATGCGGTGAGAAGTCGCCATCAACAAATCATCCGGATTTACTTCGGGAACAATCAGAGGAATTTCTGGATTCATCCGAAAATAACTCGAGTTATCGATAGCAACGGCACCAGATTGAGCTGCCAAAGGAGCATATTTAGCCGAAAGCTCAGCACTAGTGCCAAAGAGAACGAAATCAAAGTTTCTGCCCTTAAAGCTGCTTTCACCTAGTTCTTCTACTTTAAAATATTCGCTCTTAAACTCGAGCTCCTCACCCGCGGAGTTTTCAGAGGCAAAAACTCCCAAATTTTTTACAGGAAAATTTCGATCTTCCAAAACAGCCAACATCTCTTGGCCAACAAGTCCTGTCGCTCCAACCACTGCTACCGAAAATTTTTCCTGATCTGCCACAAACTCCCTTTCTTCTTGAGTCACTTCATTTTTTTATTCAACATCGAGATGAATGAATTATTTCTCTTATCAAACCCGAATGCTGATTCTGGGGCTTCTTTTTTCTATCTTGAGTGTCACTAAAACTGAAGCAGCCCTTAGCACTTCTGCCCTTAACGGCATCAAGGATGACCCTGCATTTTCTAATCGAGCTCGAAGTTTCATTCAAGCGATCACTTTCTCACTCGTGCAACCTCAGGATAAGCCCAAACTAGTCGGCTCTTGGACGCCTTATATCGAAACCGGATACCATCTTTACGCCGTTAGCTCTACTCTTGCCGCCTTCACTACGGATCGAAATGCTCCGGCAGTTTTTCAAAGTGGCTTTTTTAAAGGTGGAGTGGGACTTCCCTATGGTTTCAACGTTGAAGTTGGACTTACTCAAGTCGTCACCTCGGACAGACTTACAGGAATGTATGGATCGATTGGCCTTCAAGTTTTAGATTTAGCCAATTTTGTTTACGTCGATATTGTTCCGAGTGTTTCGATAAGTGTGACAGGGATGCAAGTTTTGTCTGGTCCCGATTTATCTTCGGGTACTGCTCAGATCTCGGTTGGCGTTTATCATCGTGAAAATTTATTGCAGCTCGCGGGAATTGGTCAGGCAACTTATGCGACATTGGATTTTCCAAGCGCTCACAGTGTGCTCTATCGTTATGGAGTCACCAGCAATATTCCTATTTATCGAAAACTCTATTTGAAGACGGATATTCTTGGCCCCGATCTTTCGGGAAGCTTTGCTTTCGGCTATCAATTTTAAGATTTCAAAAAACTTTTCAAAGCGGCCGGCTTATTTGTAATGATGGCTTCAAAGGGAAGTTTAGATTTTAAAACTTGAGTCCATTCATCGGGCTCATCCAAAGTCCATGTCCAGATAGGACGAATATTTTCTTTAGACCAACGTTTTCCCCAAGGACTTTTCAAAACTTGTTTGGGCAAATTCCAGGTGTCGGGTTTTAACTCGTTAGAAATTTTTTCGAGATGGGACAAATCTTTTGTTTCAACCAAAATACCTAGTCTTCCCAAATTTCTCTTCCCATCCATGACCTGAAGAGAGCGAAGTGCATCCAAAGAAAAAGAAGAGAAAATAATTTCTCCCTGCGGACGAACTTTAGTTAAAACTCTTAAAACATTTTCAACAACGATAGCGTCCCGCGACGAAGCTTTGATTTCTAAATTGATACGGGTTGTTAAAAAAGTAGAAAGCATTTCTTCTAAAAGCGGGATTTTTTCTTTTTTCTTCACTCGAATATTTTGTAAATCTTGCCAGGTACTTTTTTCAATAGAACCTTCGACGCCACAAAGTCGCTTGAGCGAATCATCATGAAATACAACAACTCGACCATCCGAAGTTAAACGTAAATCACATTCAAATCCGTCGGCGCCAGCCTTCATTGCTTCGTCAAAAGCAAGCATCGTGTTCTCAGGAAAAGCGGATGAATAGCCACGATGAGCAATATTTAAAATTTTCTTCACTAAAGTTCCTTTGATTCTAAAAGCAATCGAAGAATATCATCTTCGGCGTCAAGCATGTCGGACTGCGAACATTTAGGACAATTAAAAAATAAAACCATACTCATCGGCTGCAAAGACGAAGGAAAAACATAACCGGCAATTGATTTTACATTTTGAATGGTGCCCGTCTTTAAACGAGCTCTGCCCGCATGTGAAGAAAGTCTAGCTTTAGTCGTTCCATCACGTCCTAAAATCGAAAAGCTCGATAAATATTCTGGAGCATACTCTAGATTTTTGACCTTTGTTAAAAAGGCCGAAAGTGCTGAAGCATGAATTTTAGATGTGCGTGAAAGTCCCGATGCATTTTCTAAACGAATTTTTTCTTCAGAAATTTTAAGATCATTCAAACAAGAAGATAAAAGTTTTTTTGATTTTTGAAGAGTAGCCGGAGCTCCAAATTTTTTTGCTCCCGCCGTTAGCAAAATCATCTCTGCACCAAAATTAGTGGAAAGTTTGTTGATATCTAAAAACATCCGGTTAATGGAGCGAGAGGTATGCGAAAATAATTTTTTATATCGCACAGGCGACGTCGAAATCTGAAAATCTTTTGCTGGAAATTTTGCGATACCACCCTGCTCTAACCACACTCTTTTAAAAAGACGCGCAAAAGCGGCATAGGGGTCCGGAAGCGCACGATAGAGAACTTTAGGATTTCCATCGGATGAAATCGTTCCTGAAACTCTTATTTTTTCCTCAGCAAAATCTATAGAAATAGAAAGGGATGTATCTCGAGCGACTTTCACTTGATTGATAATTTTAGGATCCCAAACACCTTTGGGCAGAATTTCTACTTTCGATTTATTTCCATCGGCTACCGCCCAAATCGAAAACGAATTGAAGTTCAGAGCAAGCGGAGTCAACTTCGCGCGAAAAGATCTATCTTGATCGCCATTAAAATCATCTGAAATCAAAAGCTCAGGCTTTTCAAAAAAACTCGTATCAAAAATAAGTTTTCCTCGAATTTCTTTGATCCCATAGACAACAGCCAATCTCTCGAGATTTTCTTTGAGATCTTCAATCACGTAACTTGGATCTCCTGCTCCGCGGATCACAAGATCTCCGTCAAGAACACCGTTTTGCAAAGAACCCGTCATTCCAAACTCAGTTTCGAATTGAAAATTTTGTCCTAAACTAGAAAGTGAACACGCCGACGAAACAAGTTTTGCGACACTTGCTGGAGACATCGCAAGTTCTCCGTTTACTTCAGCAAGTTCGACTCCTTGAGAATCTCGAACAGAAAACCCAACTTGAGATCCATAAGGCTTTAAAATTTTCTGAATTTTTTGCTGAAGCGGACTTACAGCTGAAGTTAAATAAAAAGCTAAAGGAAATAGAATTGAAAAGCTCATGCCGAAAGAATAGCAGAGCGCCTATCTGTAAACATCCTTAATTATAAATGATTGACCGGATTTGCTATGAGTCAATTTCAGTTTAACTGCGATGACTGCCAGCAATCTCTCGAAAAATCTGGGCGACTTCACCTAAAGTACAACCGTGTTCAACAGCATTTAATATAGCCTCGCATACCATGGCAGATTGATTACGCTGAAGCTTCTCTCCCTCGACAGAAAGTCGCTTGAGGGCTGCCTCCACCAATTTTGATTTACGTGCTGCTTTGAATTTTTTTAAACGCTGCAGTTGATCTTTCGCAATTTTAGGATCGAGTTTATGCAAATTTTTCGTAGCTTCTTCTTTCATCTGATAAGAATTCACACCTACTAAAATTTGATCCTTCGCATCGATTCTCTTTTGAGCTTCAAAAGCTGCCGCTTGAATTTCTCGTTGAACGTATCCAGATTCAATCGCTTTCAACATTCCGCCCATTTCATCTATCCTACGAATGATTTCTAAAGATTTATTTTCTAAATCTCGCGAAAGATCTTCGAGAAAATAGGCGCCTCCGAGAGGATCCGCCACCGCGGCAACTCCTGTTTCAGCGGCTAAAATTTGCTGAGTTCGAAGTGCCAGTAGCGCCGACTGTTCGGTTGGAAGTGCCAGGGCCTCATCAAAAGAATTTGTATGCAAACTTTGAGCGCCTCCAAGTACCGCGGCCATCGCTTGATAGGCTACGCGAACCGCATTGTTGATTGGCTGCTGCGCCGTCAATGTACTGCCCGCGGTTTGCGCATGAAATCGCAAGGCTAAACTTTCTTTCTCTGCACCATATCTTTTCTGCATTTCTTCGGCGTAAATTTTTCGCGCCACTCGAAATTTTGCGATCTCTTCAAAAAAATTATTATGAACGTTAAAGAAAAATGAAAGCCGAGGAACGAAATCTTTTAATTCTAAACCTGCATCCTTTGCAGCCTGCACATAAGTAAAAGCATTCGACAAAGTAAATGCGATCTCTTGAGCCGCGGTCGAACCCGCCTCTCGAATATGGTACCCACTGATACTGATAGGATTCCATTTAGGTGCGATCGAATTTGCAAAACGAAATGAATCAGCGACTAACTTCAAAGAAAATTCGGGAGGATAAATATAAGTTCCTCGAGCGATATATTCTTTTAAAATATCATTCTGAATGGTTCCTCGCAGAAGACTCGGCGAAACTTTTTTTGATTTGGCGACGGCGACATATAAACTCAACAAAGTTGCGCCGGTCGCATTGATCGTCATCGACGTCGAAATTTCTTCAAGCGGCAAGCCCGCTAAAAGTAACTTCATATCTTCAAGATGAGAGATCGCCACTCCCACTCGACCGATCTCTCCTTCAGCCATCGAGTGATCAGAGTCATAACCCATTTGAGTCGGCAAATCGAAAGCACAACTCAAACCGGTCTGTCCGTTTTTCAGTAAATAATGAAAGCGCCCATTTGTTTCTTTAGCACTTCCAAACCCAGAGTACTGGCGCATCGTCCAAACTTTTTGTCGGTACATGCTCGCATACGGGCCACGAGTAAATGGAAATTCTCCTGGTAAAGCATTTTCTGAATTTTTTCCTGGTCTATAGACAGGTTGAATCTCAATCCCTGAAGACGTCAAAATCTTCGGAGATGGAGTTTTCATTTTTGCGGCCTTATCCGCAACATTATCTTGGTTCGTCGGTTTGTTCATATTAAACTACGCATTGTATGCATTATTCTGCCTTAAAATTATTCAAAAGCCTTATCAAAAGACCAGCCTTCATTCTTACTTTCGTTTGTAGCTTAGGAAACTTTGCGTATGCGCAAGATAGTTTTCGCGATCAATTAAAAGTCTACGATCGAGATGACATCCACAGTATTCATAAAAAGCTTTATACCAAAGAAGGCCGACATGAATTCACCCTAGGTTTAGGGGGTATTCTGAATAACGACGGTTATGCATTAACCTTAGGTCAATACACTTACCACCTCTTCGAAAATTTAGGCATCGAAGCAGCGGCGGGCGGTCTTGGATTTCAATTTAATGGAGCTAAGAATAAACTTTATTTCTTTCAGTCTTCGATCGCGTTTTCTCCGCTCTACGGAAAATTAAGTTTATTTACATGGGCTGTTTTAAATTTTGATATTTACGCTATCGGCGGAGCGGGAGTTGTTCGCTACACAGGTCTTAAAGATGGCTCTTCTTTCATGGGAAATTTTGGAATTGGGCAAAGACTTTTCATCAATGAATATTTATCGGTTAAATTAGAATTCAGGGATTATATTTATAATCAAAATTTACCCGCAACGAACAATTCTAGAATTTTACACAACTACTCATTGATGGCCGGCTTGTCTTTATTCATGCCGTTTAGATCGAATTATTAAAAATTTTTTCGGGGGGGCCTATGTTTAAAAAAGCTGAAATTATTTTATGCTTTAGTCTTTGTTTTTTAATTTCAAATTCTGAAATTTTTGCTCGAGGCGGAGACGCGATACGCTCCAACGCTCCAACCATCGCTCTCGTCTTAGATGCACGAGCTGGCAACGAAGGTCCACTCCTTGATGCCTACTTCGACGATCAAATTGATTACTTTCTCGATATGGAGCCCGCTACCAATGCGATCACTCGCGATCTCTATAATTTGCGAGGAGCGGGACAAGCTATCGAATCTGGAGACTACTCGACCGCAGATCAGCGGATCAGATCACTTCCGCGTTTTGAAAATGAAAAAATTTATTTAAAAGGTGTGCTCGATGCTGCTTTAGGGAAATACGAAGCAAGCTTAGAAAATTTTCGTCAGCTTATTGATAATCGCAAAAAACTTTCGCCGCACTTGGCGTCGCTCGCGTTTATGGGCGCAGCGAGAATTTTTCACGAAGTCGGAGATTATAAACAGGCGATTTATCATTACAACCAAGTAGGCCCACTTGATTCAGAAATTTTCGAAGCGATTTTTGAAAAATCTTGGTCGTTTTATTTAGACGGCGATATGAATGGAGCTTTGGGTGCGACACTTGCAGCCACCTCTCCTTTTTATGACAACGAATTTTTTCCAGAAGCTTTCGTAGTGCGAGCTGCCGCATTTTTTCAAACCTGTTATTTTGAACGAGCGAGCTTAACCGTAGAAAAATTTAAAAAAGATTATTCGAATTTACTGAATCAGTTTCAAGAACTTCAACGCCGAGGACCAGCCTCTTGGCTTTTCGACGATCGAATTTTAAATTCGATGAATCCTAAAGTTCGAGGCGCTCTCATCGCCAACAATGCTTTTCGCTCTACCATGCGCGCCTATTTAAAAGCTAAAGACGAAGCTACTCGCCTTCGCGGGGCCGATGCCGCTTTAGCTACACAAGTGCTCAATTTCTTAAAAGGTCGTCTCGTTGAACAAGCCAGCTTCGTTATTTCAAAAGCCGAACGCGTTTTGCAAAACCAACTGGCCGAAGCCGACAAAATTCAACTCGAAATCTTGCAGGCAGGCGTCAATAAGCTCATGGGATTACCACCCGAGCAAAATATGAAGATGCACACCATGAACCTTTCGTCGGTAGATTTCGATGGAAGGGTTCAGTTTTATCCATTTAAAGGAGAGTTTTGGCTGGATGAACTTCCCTCCTATTATTATGGATTGAAGTCGAACTGCGAAAACACCGAAGGCTCGTAACGCTCCGCATTATAAAAGTTCATATATTTCAATAGGTTAACCCCTGGTTTTCAGCTTTAATTGTCCCAGAAACAAGAGCTCTTGTAGCGTTGACAGGACTTAGCCTTCCGTGAAGAGATCTCTTGGTACGAACGTTTCCATGGAAAAACGTTAAAACTGAAAACAATTGTTACTTAAGGAGATTCAAATGAAATTAGCACTCGTGCTTGGCCTTTTAGGAGCGACATCCGTTTCGGCTGCCCCCTATTACGTCGGCGAAAACCTTAAACAAAACAACGCCATTAACCTTGGCTTTCTTGATGCCCCAACAAAAAAAGAAGTTGGAACAACAGGAAAGGCAGGAAATGTCGCTGCTTTTAACTTAAACGGCGCATACTCAATGACGAACAACTCAAACGTTCGAATTGCTTTCCCATTTTATATGGTTTCAAAAAATGCCACCGCTTCTGCTACGTCGAAAAATGCGATTGGTAACTTGAGCATTGGTGCTGGATGGACTGATTCCTTCCAAAGCGCTAACCGAGTTTGGAACTACGGATACAGCTTAACTGCTGATATCTACGCTCCTACTTCACGCAAAGCTGAAGGCTTTTCGGTTGCTCGTATTAACCCAACCACTGATCTCTACAGATTTGCTACAAAAGCTACCTCTGTTACACCAACAGCTGGTATTTTCGTAGGCCGAGATACTTTCTCTGCTAAAACCAATATCGGTTTAGGCATGATGTACCTCAGCAAAAGTTCTGTTTCTGGAACTTCACAAACTGCTGATGGTCAAACTAAAGCTGCTCGTTACTTGGTTAACTGGCAAACAGCTGCTAGCTGGCATGCTCTCCAAAACTTAAATGCTAATATCGAATACAACACTGTTTATTTGGATAGCAAAACAGCGATGGATGGCGGCACTACTAAACGCGCTCAATTCAGAAGCTCCATTACCCCATCTCTTTCGGGTAACTATGAGCAAATCTTGGCTTCTGCTTATGTTACATTGCCAATCGACGCTGCAACACGCGATCGTACAGCTGTAGCATTTGGCGTGAACGCTGGATACTCGTTCTAATTATCAGTTAAAAAATCGTAAGTTCATTCTTAACGATGAAGAAAGGCCCTCAATAGAGGGCCTTTTTTTATTTCCCATTTCTCAAACGCACTCTCTTCTAAAATGGAAATGTTTTCTCTAGGAAGTTTTAAGTCTTTCGCAATCTCGATATTACTTCGCGCGGGAAAATTTAAATATTTTTGCGCAAGCACATAACTCTCTTGATACGTGAGTTCGCCAGCGTTGATGAGAGAGAAAGCCTTAAGACGTTGTATCGCTGAATCTTTTTTTGCACGGAGAGTGCCATGATCTTTACCGAGTGATCTTCCCATCTGTTCCCACCCCAGAGCTTTAACGCCTATTCCAAAATGAAATCGTAAAATTTGAGCTTCATCTGCCGGAATTTTAGAGAGTAAATCTTCGATTGGAGAATTTTTGAGTGATTGAGAATCTACTTTTTCTAAGGCAGCGGCTGGATCCAATTCAGTATTCGTGGCAATGGATGAACCCAAACTCGAACGAACGCTATTTCCTTCCGAATCAAATTTAGCGGAGTCGAGCGAAAGATGTTTCGCCTCTCGCTCGCGTGCGGCAAACCTTTTAATGCTTTGTTGAATCCAAAGTCCTGCTGTCGTAGAAAATTTAAAACTATAACTAGGTTCATAGTAAAGAACTGCGGTTCGCATCGCCTCACGCCCTACCGCATAAAGTTCTTCGATTTCAAATCTTTCATCAAATGCTGCAGCAGATTTAAACACCTTAAAATAAACCAGACCCTTATTAAAATCTAAAAGGAGTGTCTGAAGCTTTGCCCACTTTTCGCTGCTCATTCCCAATGGCTGAATTAAATGTTTATTATAAAACATTCGCGCCCAGTCCATTTTGAAAAATTCCATTTGAATTTTTTCAAGCTGTCTCTTTTGCTCTGATTTTTGCAAAGTAGGTTTAGCCAAATGATAGGCTTCCATAATGCCGATCAAATACTTTAAATTTTTTCGAGTCTGACGAACCAAGGCATTTTGCTCTTCTGTTAAAGGCTCGCCCTCCTTTCCTTTCTCTTTCATTTTAATCACTCGTCTAATGAACTGAGGATCTCGCTTTAATTCTTCCTGCAAATTTTTCAAGGCCGTTACCGAAAACTTAGAATCTAAAATTTGAAGAAGCATTTCTCTTTCTTCGACGATCATCGCTTCGCCTATGGCTCGCTCTTCAGCCGCCGTCAGAATTTTTTCGGCTTTAAATTCTGGAATCTCAACGCGTTTTTCTTTCTCAGCAATCTTGGCCGAAATTTTTTTACATTCCACAAATGCAAAAGCAGATGAAAGCGAGCAGGTAGCAACGACCACTACAAAAATAGAAAACTTAAGTAAGCTAAAAGACCTAGAAACCTGCACACACACCTCGTTCATGCTTTAAAGGTGCAAAACTAATGCCAAAAGTACATTAGCTAAAGCTAATGAATTCAAATACTTAGGTGTTAAGCGGTGGGATTATCTGAGACATCTTTGTCGTTATAATTCAATTAGCCGAAGGCCCCACTGAAAAATAAGTCGCCTGCGGATGTGAAAAAACGAGAGCCGAAACCGAAGATTCAGGTGACATCATAAATCCGTCGGTAAGTTCAACACCGATATCAGATGGTTTAAGTAAATCAAAAAGCAAAGCCTGATCTTCTAAATTTGGGCATGCGGGATATCCAAATGAATATCTTTTGCCTCGATACTTTGCTTGAAATCTTTCCATCATCGTCATCTCAGGCGCATCCGGAAATCCCCACTGCGCGCGAATGAGTCCATGCAAATATTCTGCACCTGCTTCGGCCGTTTCAAGAGCCAACGACATTAGCGCATGAGACTTTAAGTATTCACCTTTTGCTTTGTACTCATCAGATTTTTCTCTGACAGGTCCCTGAGCGGTGGTAACAAAAAGACACAGCGAATCCTTTAATGAAGAACCATCGGATGGATTGATGAAATCCGAAATCGACAATCCAGTCTCACCGGCCTGTCGTAAGAATTTCCAAGAAACTTCCTTCTCGCCCACTTTGAGAAACAATTCATTATTTTTGGAGTGAGAATGAAAAAATTGGTAAACCGCTTTTGCGGCCATCCATTTTTTTGCCTCTGCTTTGACTTCTTCAAGCACATCTAAAATCTCAATCGATTTTTTAAATCCAGGTTCTTTTGCTAACTCCACCTTTTTTTTCTGATCGTCGAGCGCACGAATGAACTGACCTTTTACTCCGAGATGTCTTCCTAAAAGCATCAGCGGATTAATATAAGACCAGACAATTTCGAGCGGCATATTGACCGTGTGACGAATAAAGTCCGGAGCGCGAGGTGGATGCTCTTGAATCGCAATACTTGGATTTCTTCTGTCAAAAATTTCCAGATTTTGTTTTTGAGAATTCGCAATCGGCGCTAAAGACAATCTTCTTTTTTGCACGCGGTCTTTGAGCTCTTTAAATTTTTCTCCATCGACAATTTGTTTGGCAAGATCTAATCCATCCATCGCATCCTTAGCATACTCAACGGTGCCCGATGAATAAGCAGGCGCAA
Source organism: Deltaproteobacteria bacterium (assembly GCA_017302715.1). Taxonomy (GTDB): domain Bacteria; phylum Bdellovibrionota; class UBA2394; order UBA2394; family UBA2394; genus JAFLCD01. The sequence continues at coordinate 204,544 of JAFLCD010000003.1, read as the reverse complement.
TTCTTCGATCGACAAAATTACGAGTGAGTGCAGCGCCTCCTACTAAAATCGGAGTGTCTAATCCTACAGCTGCAAGATCCGAAGCTGTCTCGACCATTTGTTGAGCCGACTTAACCAGCAATCCCGAGAGTCCAATAATTTGGGGTCGGTGTTTTTTTGTCGCTTCAATTAATTCTTGAGGAGGAATTTTAATTCCCAGGTTCACTACCTCGAATCCGTTATTCGAAAGAATAATTTCGACTAAATTTTTTCCGATATCGTGAACGTCGCCTTTGACGGTTGCTAAAATAACTTTTCCTCGAAGAGATCCGTCTGTCTTTGGCATGAATGGTTTTAAATGAGTGACTGCGGCCTTCATACTCTCAGCACTTTGTAAAACTTCAGCGACAATTAACTTGTTCTCATTAAAAAGTTTACCGACTTCATCCATGCCTTTCATCAAAGGCCCATTGATAATTTCTAAAGGAGGATATTTTTTTAAAGCATCGTTAATATCTTCAATGAGTCCGTCCTTGCTACCCTCAACAATATATCGAGCAAGCCGATCTTCGAGACTCAAAGATGATTTTGGAACCGCAGCTTTCTTTTCTTTTTTTCCAAAGTGCGCGGCAAAAGCTGCGACTGGATCCGCGCCTCGGTTCCAAAGCAGATCTTCGCAAAGCTTTACTTCATGTTCTGGAATTTCAGCAAAGCGCTCAAGTTTCTCGGAGTTAACGATCGCAAGATCCAGGCCTGCCTTTGTGCAGTGATAAAGAAACACTGAATTTAAAACTTCTCGACCTGCTGAAGGCAATCCAAACGAAACGTTCGATATTCCAAGCACCGTTTTAGTTTCAGGAAATTTTTTCTTCAGCGCCGCAACACCATCAATCGTGTGCACCGCAGAACCTACATAATTTTGATCACCGGTTCCGCATGGAAAAACCAAAGGATCCCAATAAATATCGTAAGGCGAAATTCCGTATTTCTTCGTCAGTAAATCAAAAGATCTCTCAGCGATTTCAAGTTTTCGCTCAACCGTAACTCCCATTCCCTGCTGAGGATCGTCATCGATACAACCCACGATCACGGCAGCTCCATATTTTTTGGCGAGCGGGCAAACTTGCTCAAATCGCTCTTCACCATCTTCAAGATTGATCGAATTGATAATCGCTTTTCCTTGAGAATAAGTGAGCGCGAGCTCAATCACTTTCGCATCTGTTGAGTCGATCATCATCGGAACTGAAATCTTCTTCACCAAAATATCGAGAAAGTTTTTCATATCTGAAAATTCATCTCGATCTGGATTCGCTAAACAAATATCAATGATTTGCGCGGCGTTTTTGATTTGCCTTCGTGCAATCTCTGTAGATTCTTCCCATTTTTCATCGCAAATCAATTGTTTAAAAACTCTACTGCCAATGACATTCGTTCGCTCTCCCACCAAAAGTGGTCGGGCGTCGTCTGAAACTTCTAAAAAATCAATTCCTGATAAAAAAGATTTTTGAATCGGCTGTGGTTTGCGCGCCGTTAAGTGATTCGCAAGATTTGAAAAAGCCGCGATATGCGCCGAAGTTGTGCCGCAACATCCGCCAAGCAAATTCACCCAACCTTTTTTTCCAAAATTCTCGAGTACCTTCGACATCATCTCGGGCGATTCCAAATAATTTCCATCTTCGTCTGGCAATCCTGCATTCGGAACGCAAGCCACAAGAGTATTTGAAATTTGCGAAAGAGATCGAATGTGATCCGTCATGAACTCCGGACCCGTTGCGCAGTTAAGTCCGATGTAGAGCAAATCACGGTGTTGCAAAGAAACCGAAAGCGCTTCTACTGATTGACCTGCGAGCATGGTTCCCATCGGTTCGATGGTTCCACTTACAGCAATCGGCAATTCAGTTTTAGATTTATATTTTTCATGAACTCGATCAATCGCAAGTAAAGCCGCTTTAATATTTCGAGTATCCTGGCAAGTTTCGATTAAAAAATAATCTGCTCCGCCTTCGTAAAGTGCATCGGCCTGCAATTCAAAATGATCAATCAATTCATCAAAACTAATTCCGCCCGTCACCGAAAGAGCTTTCGTGGTCGGGCCAATCGATCCCGCCACAAATCTTGGTTTTTCTGGAGTGGAATATTTCGCAGCCGCGGCGCGTGCAAGTTCAGCAGCTTGCTTATTAATTTCAAATGCTTTTTCGCTGAGTGAAAATTCTCCTAAAACCAAAGGAGTTCCACCGAACGTATTCGTTTCAAGAATATCGGCGCCTGCTTTTAAGTAATCTTCGTGAATTTCAGAAATAATATCGGGTCGAGTGATAACAAGATATTCGTTGCAGCCCTCATAGATTTCCCCGCCAAAATCCTCAGCTTTCAAATTTTTATTTTGAATGGCTGTGCCCATGGCGCCATCTAAAACCAACACTCGATTCTTAAGCGCTTCTTTAAGCGCTCGAACTCGAGCTAAACGGTCCGCATCCATGCGATCAAAGTGGCAGAAAATCTTAAAAAAGCCTAGTTTAGGCAAGATAGAATCGCTTAATATGAGGAGCTAAAAAAGGAGGCCGAGGAGCAAAATCCCGGTAAAACAGATGAATTTGAATTTACCATTTTCAGTTAAAACTTATCGGCAGCGTCGCGATCGACTCATGAAAGAGCTGTCTAAAAATGAGCAGAGTTTCACTGCGTTTTTTTGGAGCGGTAGCGAGATCGTACGTAACTATGATTCGCATTTTCCGTTTCGAGCCAATTCAGATTTTTTATATCTGACTGGATGCTCTGAACCCGACACTTTGATTCTACTTCAAAAGATTGGAAATAAAACTCGTACGAGCATTGGAGTGCGCCCCCGTGACCTTTCACATGAACGCGGAAGTGAAATTTGGGAAGGCGAAAGACTTGGAGTTGAAAGAGCACCGAAGGCACTTGGCTTTGACGAAGCGTTTGACATTCATAAAGTTCAAACGATAGCCGAAAAATATATGAGCCAAGCGCCCACTTTATTTTGGGGCTTTGGAGAATACCCTGAGTGGGATCAAAAAATCGTCGCCATGATTTCAAAGGTTCATCACAACAATCGAGGCATAGCAATTGTAAAAAATATTCGCGATCCTCGCCCTGCTCTCCATGAAATTCGAAAAGTCAAAACTTCTGAAGAAGTCGCGATCATGAGAAGAAGCGCTGAAGTAGCGGCTCGCGGACATATTCGCGCGATGCGAACCACAAAAGCCGGTCAATTTGAGTATCAAATCGCTGCTGAAGTAGAGAGAGAATTTAAAAAAGGTGGATCAGAATTTCCTGCGTACGGATCTATTGTTGCGACGGGAAACAACGCCTGCACTCTTCACTACCGAGCAAATAATACGAAAGTTAAAGACGGCGAAATTATTTTGATCGATGCAGGAGCTGAGTATCAAGGTTATGCATCGGACATCACTCGCTGCTATCCCATTTCAGGAAAATTTTCTCCCCCTCAAAAAGAAGTTTATAATTGGGTTTTAAAATCTCAGATCGCTGCGATTAAAGCTGTGAAACCTGGAGTTGATTTTTTCAAACCTCATATAGCAGCAGTGAAAGTTCTCTGCGAAGGACTTTCAAAAATGAAAATTATTAAACAAAGCCCAAAAGTCATTTTGAAAAAAGGACTTTGGAAAAATTTTATGCCACACGGGACAAGTCACTGGCTTGGACTCGATGTGCATGATCGAGGCGTTTATAAACGAGTCGAAAATCCAAGTGAATCTGTAAAATTAATGCCGGGAAATGTTTTAACGATTGAGCCAGGACTTTATTTTCGAAAGGACGATAAGCGAGTTCCTGCTGCTTATCGCGGAATTGGCATTCGGATTGAAGACGATGTACTCGTTACAAAAAAATCTTATGATGTCTTAAGTGAAAGTTGTCCAAAAACAGTTGAGGATATTGAAGCAGCTTGCGGTCCAAAACTTTAAAACAGCAAAATGACGATCCTCGAATTCAGGATCACTGGAAAGTTTCGAGCTTAAAATCTCTGCTTTCACAATCTCAACCTGAAGGCGTGGTCATTGTTTCTTATGCGGATGACGAAGGTATTCGTTTAAACAAAGGCCGACCTGGCGCTAAAGATGGTCCCAAAAGAATTTTATTTTATTTAGGTCGCTTTGTTTATCAAGGCTCTCGCACTCCCAAAATTTTTATTCTTAAAGATAAACTAAAATCGTCTTCTCTCGCTAAGCGACACGAAGAAGCTGAAGCGAAAATGAAAGCGCTTCTCAAAAAAGGTTATCGAGTGATCACCTTGGGTGGTGGCCATGATTATGGCTATCCCGATGCAGCTGCGTATGCCGAAATTATTCGCGGTTCCATTCTTAATATGGATGCGCATTTGGATGTGCGGCCGGTCATTCAGAATAAATTTAATTCAGGAACTCCTTTTTATAGATTTGTCGAAAAATTTGGGGGATACACTTTGATCGAATGGGGAATTCAAGATCAATGCAACTCTATAGCACACAAAGAATATGCAAAAAATAAAGGTGTGCGCATCTACGACGAAGAAAGTCCCTGCCCCAGCATTTCTGGACTCGTCGGTCTTTCAGTTTGCCTAGATGCTTTTCAAGGAATTCGCGGAGTTTCAGCTCCCGTCATGACGGGATTAAGCATTCGTGAAGGATTAAAAGCTGCCAAAGCTTTAAGTCCGCGCTCACATTGGATGGGAATTTACGAATGCGCTCCTAAATATGATCCGCTTCATGAAGACTCGGCTCGTCTTGGCGCCAATTTTGCTTATCGATTTATTCATCCTATCTAAATATGAAAGCCATTCTCATTCAGAAAACAGGAAGCGTAGACAATATCGAAGTCTCTGATTTGCCACAGCCTGGAAAATTAAAATCGGGCGAAGTGCGCTTAAAATTTTTAGCAGGCTCACTTAACCATTTAGATCTTTGGGTGCTTAAAGGTCTTCCGCGAGTGACGTATCAGTTTCCACACATATTAGGAGCTGATCTCTGCGCTGAGGTCCTCGAATCCAAATCAAAAAAATTTAAGCGTGGCCAGAGAGTCGTTTTGTATCCTGCGAAATCTCAAGGAAAAGAGCTAAATGGAAAGCCAGCTCCTGAAAATTTATGTTCTGATTTTCATATTCGTGGAGAAAACACCTCTGGGGTTTTTGCAGAAGAGACTATTGCCCATAAGAAATTTATTTTTTTAGCGCCCAAACATTTATCGAATGCTGAAGCTGCCGCTATGCCCTTGGTTTATCTAACGGCCTGGCAAATGGTTTACGAAAAAGCTGGCTTAAGACCTAAGCAAAAATTTGATGGAAAGATTTTAGTTCATGGTGCAGGCAGCGGCGTCAGCCAAGCGATTTTAAATTTACTTTTATCCTTTGGTTTGAAAAAGCAGATCGCAATAACCTCTCGTGATTTAAATAAACTCAGCTTTTGGCAGAAAAAGGGAATCCAAACTTTTCAATTCGGCTCTCAAACTTCAGATGAAATAAAAAATTGGGCCGCCGGCAAAACAAATGAAAAAGTTTCAATTATTTTTGATCATCTCGGTGAGAAATTTTTTGAAATGAATATTCGACTTTTAAAAACTGGCGGAAAATTCATAACTTGCGGCGCCACCACAGGATTCGAAGGCAAAATCGATTTAAGACATCTTTATTTCAGACAACTTCAATTGCTGGGTTCAACGATGGGAAGTCTTGCGCACTTTAAAGAAATGATTTCTTGGATAACAAAATCCAAAATCACACCCAAAATTGCAGCAGAATTTGATTTTTATCATCCCAAGGCTGGATTCGCCTTAATGGAAGCCGCAGAGCAGGATGGAAAAATTGTGTTTTTACGGCCTTGAAAAAAATGCATAGCCCTTTTCTAAGTTATTGAAATTACACGCCATTTAGTTGGCACGAAGATTGTACTTATTTATGTTCGATGTCGGCCAAAGATTACGGATTCGAACGCAGCTTCACGGTTCCAGACCCAGTGGAACATCCCGTGAAATCTTTCTTTGAAAATGCTGGTCTCGACGTCAGCCGATTTCCCCAAATTACTTTTCTGCTCGAAACCACCGAAAAACAATTTCGTGCACACAAAGTTTGTTTACCCATTCGATTGCCGAATCAAATTGGCTACGTCTACGAAGCTGCGTGTAGAGTTTTGAAAACTCTTGAAGTTCCACTTCCCGCTTCAGGACACAGAAAATTTTTAGAAATCGAAATTCAAATCGAAGAAATTCCGATTCATGAAGATGACTTTCATGAAACTCTCGCGTTTCTCGCATCCGAGATCTTGTGCATTAGCTGTCGAGAAGTTTTCAATCCTGATCCTGAAATCGTCGATCAAAATGCTGTGAAGGTAACTTGCCCCGATTGCTTAAGCAGCTGGCTCGTTAAGATTGAACAACCAGGCAGACTTCTTAAACCAACTTCTTTACTTTTAGATCTCTATCAAGAAAATCCCTCTAACTTAGCCGTCAAATATAATGATTGGGAATCTCAACCTATTCAAGCAGACGACGAAGAATACTACTCCATTTTTCCCTATCATTTTGATTATTCAGAAAATTCAAGCGCGACTGAATATCTTTTTGGTGAAGTCCCCACTTGGAAATCTTTGTCTAACGGAACGACGAGAGATTTTGAAAGTCTCTGCAAAGGCTTTCTAAATTCAATCACCATGAATTTTTTTAGAAACACAAAGCTTTTGGCTCCAATCGCTCGCCTCGACCAAACAGAAATTCAAAGAAAATCAGAAATTACCAAAAAGACTACTGAAGCTGAAATTTTAAAACAGACAGAGAAATCAGAATCAAAAGCTATTGAATGGCCCGTTCCAAATATTTTAAGTTTACCTAAGCCTGCATCTGTAACTTCGAATGCTTCAAAACCTTACTCATTAAAAGATAAAGTTTCTCGAACGGCATTTGCTTTAGCTGGAGCTGCCGCACTGGGATTTATTATCGCTGTTTTGTTAGATAATATTCCTAAACCAAGTAATTCAAATTCTCTCAACAAAGAAGCGGCTAGACTAGAATCAGAAATTTCTTCAGCGACCAATTCTATTCCGTCCGCCGCGAATATTCAGACTCCCAGTGAAAAAGCAGAGGCGAATTCAATTGAGTCCATTCAAAGTCGAGCTCACTCTTTGAGTTTAGAAAAGACATCACCCATTCCTGCTCAACCCCATTTTCCTAAAAATCAAGAAACGCCGCAGCAGAAAAAATTAGCTGAGGCCGAAAAAAACAGACTTGAGCAAATTGAAAATTCATTCCGACAAGGAATGTTGCATCTTAAATTGCAGCAAACTGCACAAGCTGCTTTAGAATTTCAACATGTCATTGATTTAGATCCGGCGAATGCAGCCTCTTACCGCGGCTTGGGACTATCCTATGTTTATGATCAACGTTTTGAGGATGCGATCAAAGCATTCGAGAAATATTTAAAAATATCTAAAGAAAGCTTTGATCGAACTTCTGTTGAAGAACTTATTCAGAGTCTTAAAGAAAGACTTGTCGCTCAACAATAAAAACTACGGCGTCAGTCCCCACTCCAGTAACATCGCTTTCTGAATTTCAAAAATCTTTTTACAGCCGACCGTTGAGACATCTAAAAGTTGATTCCACTCATCGCGAGTGAATGAACCCTCTTCGGCAGTGCCTTGAATTTCAATAAACTCAGATTTGCTATTCATGACGATATTGGCATCGAGCTCAGCTTTCACATCCTCGACATAGTTAAGATCGAGCAACATCTCTCCATTGATTCTTCCAACCGAAACGGCCGCCACCATCGTAGTCTCAGGAATTCTAGAAATAATTTTTTTCTCTTTCATTTTTTCAAGCGCTAAACGAAATGCAAGATAACTTCCGGTGATCGATGCAACGCGAGTTCCACCATCGGCCTGAATCACATCGCAATCAATTTGCACGGTTCGAGGACCAAGCGCGTCGAGATCAATACAAGCGCGAATACTTCTGCCGATGAGTCTTTGAATTTCATGAGTTCTTCCCGTTGAGCGAATGCGATCGCGATGAATTCGTTTATCCGAACATCCAGGCAACATTCCATATTCCGCGGTTATCCATCCAGATTTCTCACCTTGCATCCAAGGTGGTAATTTTTCCTCTACATTCACAGAACACAGCACATGGGTATTTCCCCACTCAATTAAAACACTTCCCGATGGGTCACGTTGTGGGGATTTTTTTACGCGAATAACACGAAGATCATCGGCTTTACGCTGATCGACTCTTTGCTGACCGCTACTTAACATGGGGTTCTCCTGATATTTTTTAGAATTTGATGGCGAGGTTTCGACCTAAAAAACAAAGAGCAATCGCGCCGATCACGCTTGCGAGAATATAGGTCAAAGCTTTCCACTCAAAATTTGTACCTGAAAGTTTTAGAACGTCCCATGAAAAAGCAGAAAAGGTCGTAAATCCGCCTAAAATTCCGATGCAAAAGAGCGAAATCCATAAGTGTTCGCCCGCTAATTTCTGCGCGAGATATCCTATCACTAAACTTCCAAGCCAATTAACGAGTAAAGTTCCAAGAGGTGGATGAAATTTTGCAACCATCATCCATCGTGCTAAAGAACCTAATCCTCCACCTATAAAAATAGCTAAGCCATTCGTCATAAAGAATTTTTACCACCCGAACGAGCTTTAAGTTTTTCAAGAAGAGAGCAGATCACCAAACTTAAAAGATAAAGCAAAGAAAGTGGAATCGCCATAAAGAGCATAGAGTAAGGATCCGGCGGAGTAATAATGGCTGCCGCAATAAAAATCGCAGCGACTGCAATCCGCCAGGTTCGCCAAAGTCCAGCCGCTGAGAGAACTCCCAAAACATTGAGCAGAATAATCAATACAGGAAGTTCGGAAACAATTCCAAAAACTAAAAGTAAAGTAGAAGCAAAACTATAATACGATCCCATGCTCAACATCGGACGAATAGGCTCCACCGCTTGAGAAATTAAAAAATGAAAAGCGACAGGGAAGAAAAAATAATATGCCGAAAGAGCTCCGCCTATAAACATCAAGCTGGCAATCACAACAAAGGGAACAACATATTTTCTTTCTTCCGCGCGTAACCCTGGGCTGATAAAACACCAGATCTGATAAAAAATCCAAGGAGCTGCTAGAAAAATTCCCCCAACAAATCCCACTTTCAAATAAACAAAGAAAGGTTCGGTTAAATCTGTAAACACAATAGAGCATTGAGCTGCATTTTCAAAGATATGACAAAGCGGCTCAATCAACCATGCAAAGACTTGGGCCGAGAAATAATAAACGATTCCAAATCCAACCAAGACACCAAGAAGCGAATAAATAATTCTTTTACGCAACTCGACCAAATGTTCCATCAAAGACATTTCGCTCATGAAGAGGAATCCTCTTTGTCTGCAACTTTTTTTACTTCGCTTTCAATTTGCGATTTCAAATCTTTAACTTTTGAATCCACAGCATTTTTTACATCTTCATAAGATTTCTTAACGGAGCGAAGGCTTTCATCTTCATCAATGCTCTTCATGAAATCGCTGCGCGCATTCATAATTTCTCGCACAAATTTTCCGAGAGTTTGCATGACGGTTGGCAATTGCTTGGGGCCGATGATAATCACCAAGGCTATTGAAAGAATAATAAGTTCGCTGCCACCAATTCCGAACATCGTTACTGCTCTCTCTGATAAAGATCACTGTCGCTAGTTGGCGCAGACTTTTCTTCTGTCGGCGCCGTACCTTTTACAAAAGCTTCAAAAATTCCTGTCTTATCTTTAGGAGATGCAAGTCCACCAGTCTTCGGATCAATTCTTGCAAACTCAATAGATTCGGGAACTGGAAAATCTGTTTTTGGATAAGGAGCGGTCGCCTTCATCATATAGTCTAGCCAAATCGGAACTGCAGCTCGCGAACCCGTCTCTTGTTTTCCTAAGATTCGAAGATCATCGTAGCCCACCCAAACTCCCGTTACGAGATTCGGAGTGAATCCGACAAACCATGCATCGCGGTTTTCATCCGTGGTTCCTGTTTTTCCACAAGCAGGCCTATCCAAATCTCGGGCCCGTCGTCCCGATCCATACAAAACATTTTCTTTTAACAGCTGAGTCATCAAGAAACTTGTCTCTGTGCTCAGCACTTGGCCAGGCTTCAAGGCCGAGGTAATAATTTTTCTTTTCACTTTCGAATCGTTCTCTGCGTCTTGCAAAAACGAAACCGATTCTTCTTTTTGAGATGAAGGAGTTTTAGCAAATTCAATAGCGGCTACATCTTTTTTAAGCTCTCCAACCGAAGTACGAACAGCTTCGATCGAGCTGGCGGCAAAATCTTCGCCGACATTGTCTTCAACCACGAGGCCATTTCGATCGATAATTTTTTTAATCATCAACGGTTTCTTTCGATAACCTCCCGTCGCAAAAACAATATAAGGCTGCAAAATTTCAGGAAGGGTTACGACCGACGAACCTAATCCTAATGTAAAATCTCTTTGAAGATTACTTTCGATTCCGAGCTTGCGCGCATAATCGACCGCGGTATCAATTCCAATGGAGTTCAAAAGTTTAATAGTCGTAATATTTCGCGAAGCTAAAAGAGAATTTCTTAAAGTAGTATCGCCTACAAACTTTTGATCAAAATTACTTGGGCGCCATTTATCTTGATCAGCTGCATTTTCAAAAGTAATAGGTGAATCTTGCAGCACACTTGCAGGAGTAAATCCCATATCTAGCGCAGCTGCATAAATGATCGGCTTAAAGGCAGAACCAGGCTGCCGCTTCGCTTGAACGGCACGATTAAATTGCGAACGATTAAAATCGTATCCGCCTATCATCGCTTTTACATAACCGTTGTGCGGATCCATACTTAAGAGAGCGCCTTCAACCTCGGTTTGTTGCTCCAAAAAAGCTTCCACTGGTTTTGCATTTGGATTTTTAACAGACATTAAAATGACATCGCCAACTTTGAGCACATCCGAAATTTTTGAAACGCCTCGCACTGCTACATCATCGTCATCCGATGCATATTTAGGATGCGCCCATCGGACATCTTCATAGCTAATGCGTGCAAAATAATTTGGTTCGTACTCCACTAAAGCTTCACCCTTGGCGTCGTCCACTTTTTGCACTAAACCTTCAAGCCACTCTCCCACTTCTAATTTTCGCGGGGGCTTCATTCGAATCTCACCCTTACCTTGAGCTTCAGTTGCCGAAACTTCTAACTCCTGAATTGGCACCACAGTCTCGTCTTCGCGCTCTTCGAATTCTCTTCCCTTAAAATAATCTTTCATCTGCGCGGCATTGAGTCGTTTGAGTGGTCCTTGATACCCTTGTCGTTTTTCGAGTTCGCTTAAGCCCTTACGAAGCGCATTCTCGCCAGCATGATTCATATCGACATCAAGAGTTGTGAAAATTTTGAATCCATTTTTTAAAATATTGGCTGAACCGTATTTGTTCATCACGTACTGACGAACGTATTCTGTAAAATAAGGAGCTAAGCTTTTATTAATTTCATACGATGGCTGAATAAAAATATCTTCCGTACCAGCTGCAGCTGCTTCGTCGGCAGAGATGAAATTATTTTTATGCATTTGCTTTAAAACATAGAGCTGACGCCGCTTCACTCGATCAGGATTTTTAGAAGGAGAATATCTCGAAGGAGCTTGAGGCAAGCCGCCTAAGATCGCCGCTTCGGCAATACTGATATCATGCAATTCTTTTCCAAAATAAACTTTGGCTGCAGCGGCGACTCCGTAAGCACCATTTCCTAAATAAATATGATTCAAATAAAGATGAAGTATTTCATCTTTGGTTAAATTATTTTCAATTTGCCACGCCAAAATCACTTCTTTGAGTTTTCTTGAGAAAGTTTTTTCGGGGCTCAGCAGAAATCCGCGCGCGACTTGTTGCGTAATCGTACTCGCACCTTGTCGAAGACCATGCGACGTCATATTGACATACGCGGCGCGCAAAACTCCGACAAAATCTACGCCTTTATGAAAATAAAAATTTGAATCCTCTGCAGCAATAAATGCCTGTCGCACTCGCTCAGGAATTTCTTTAGCGACATAGCGCCGTTCGTCATAAAATTCACCAATGAGTTCGCCATGTTCCGAAAACACTTGGCTGACTTCTTTGGGTTCGTAATGTTTAAGACTTTCGACCGAAGGCAATCCGCGGTTGAGCAAAATTAAAAGTACAAAGGAGCCAGTTAAAAAAGCCGCCAAAAGGATGGCCGAAAAAACTGCCGCGATGCGAATAAATTTCGCCCAAATGACTCGCCCTCTTTTTTTTTCTTGAAGATCATCCGCCTTCACTTTGCTGCACCTTCCCGAACTTATTGAATCTACTCACGTTTTTATCTCGAGAACCTTCCCGAAACCACTGCAAAAATTGTACAATGAATAATGGCAAAGCTCCATCATCCTCATGCGGGATTGCTACTGATTCGCAATCGAAAACAGATGATGATCCCACTTACCAAGGATGTGACGACCATTGGGCGAAAGCAAGCGGATATCATTTTAGACGATCCAAAAGTTTCAGCTCGCCATGCCGAAGTTCATCGTAAAGGCAAAACCTTCGTGCTAATTGATCTCAAATCGACCAACGGAACATTTTTGAATCGCCAATCGATTTCGGAAGTCGAATTAACGGATCAAGATGTCATTGAAGTGGGCTTAAGCACACTTTGCTATTTTGAGGATTTACGAGAATTCCACGGCAATATTGAAGAATCTAATGGCGGAATGCGCCCCAAAAAAGAAGCAACGAATGCCGATCGCGAACCCATGACAGTTTCAAAGACTCTCAATCAAACCACTGTAGAGCTGGAAATTCTTTCGGGCCCCGATGAGGGCAAAACTATTAAATTTAAAAAATCTCATATCACTTTAGGGCGAAGTGATGCCGATTTAGTTCTGCTCGATCTCGATATTTCGAGATCACATTCATTGATCGAGGTGCTGGGAAAAAATTCTGTTTTTGTGCGCGATTTAAATTCCACAAACGGCACACTTTTAAATGGAAAAAAAATACAGTCTGAAAAAATAAAAACCGGGGATGTATTAACTTTAGGAAACACCAAGGTAAAAGTTTTGATTGCCGCACCTGAGGAAGAGTAAAGATGTCGATTAAGGTTTCATTAACAATCATAGAGGGGCTTGATTCAGGAGAAACTCGCGAGTTCAGCGACGGCGTATTTACAATCGGTCGCAACAAAACAGATTTGGTTTTAAAAGATAAAAAAGTTTCAGGAAAACATTGCGAAGTTTCGATCGAAAGCGGCGAAGTCTGGGTTGAAGATTTGAATTCGACAAATGGAACTTTCATTGGTGGAAAAAAACTAAATGAAAAACAAGTTCTGAGAAATTTGGATGAAATTGTTTTAGGTCATACAAAAATTTCTATCGCTATCATTGACCAAATCGCGAGCTTTAAGAAGAAGCAGCCTTCTGCTCCACCACCACCGCCTGCGCCCACAGAAGCTGCGCCCGATGAGGTGGTAGAATCTTTTGAAATCGATAGCATGGTTTCGGAATCTTCGTCTGAAGAACTCGTTGATTTAGGCGATCCGATTTTTGAAAATTCTCAGTCGACTAAAGTTAAGCGAGAGATCTCAACCGTTGAACTTCCACCATCCGATGCGGTTTATCGAGATACGGGAATTCGTCGCATCGAAGATCTTATTCAAGATGAAATGAGTTCATTTTCGAAATGGGATCAACCTGCGATGAGTGAAAACACGGGCAGATCTCAGGGAATCATTCCTAAAATTAAAGTTCAATTGATCGCACGCAAAGGTCCAGACGGAATCACTAATTTTGTTTGCACCAACACCGTTTCGACCATGGGAAGAAAAGATGTCGATATACGTTTGAATGATTTGGATTGTTCGCGCAAACACGCCGCGATTGAAATTATCGCGGGCACAAAAGTTTTTGTGCGCGATCTTGCAAGCACCAATGGTACGTATGTGAATGGTAAAAAAATCGCTTATCAAGAAGTGAGGTCCGGCGATTTGATTCAAATTGGACAAACAATTTTTGAAGTTCTAATCGAGGGTTAATTAAGTCAATGAAACCAACGCTGAGCATTTTAAGCGGAGAAAAAGCCGGCGAGAAATTCGTTCTCGAGGAGAATAAGCGTTATATTTTTGGCCGAGATCAATCTGCGGATCTATGTCTTCCCGAAAAGAAAATCTCACGAAGACATGCGAGTTTGTATTGGGATTCAAAACGAGGTGAGATTGTTCTCGAAGATTTGAGTTCGCTTAATGGTTCGTATGTGAATGGTCAGGCTATTGCGAAGCCACAACGTTTAAAAAATAAAGATCGAATTCAGATTGGATCTTATTTGATACAACTTGAAGTCACTGAAGACGTCTCTTCGGATTCTTCTATTTTTAATTTATCGCAGCCCTCGTTTTTTTCTAGTTCTGTTCCTCGAAAAACAGATCCAGGGTTTTTAACTTTTGAAGAAAGCAGTAGCGGTGATCGAAACCGGGATAGCTTTAGTGAGACGGGTGGTAGACTCATTTCAGGAAAATTGCAGGAATTGCCTTTGGCCGATTTACTGCAAATGCTTTCGACGACGAAGAAATCGGGAAGGCTCGTTGTTTCGAAGAAAAAAATTGGTCAGGTGCCGAAAGCAAACTCAACGACCGATGAAAATATTGCGTCTCTTTATTTGAGAGATGGTGATTTGTTGTATGTGGATTACAAAGGTTTATATAATGAGGAAGCTTTTTTCGCGATCTTGAATTGGGTCTCGGGATATTTCGCTTTATTTCCTTACCGCGATTTTGATTTTCAACCTGTGATGGAAATGCCGCTTGAGGCACTGTTATTGGAAGGCTTTCGCCGATTAGACGAAGCCCGCGCGAGCAATTTAGAACTACATTCGCAAGATACTTTTGAAGTCGAGCTTGATGAGCCTCTAGATTCTCTTAAACCTGAAGAGCTCAAAATCTTCCAACTCGCCTGGAAGCAAAAATCCATGTCCAACATCTGGAAAAACTCCCCTTACGAAAAACAAAAAACTTCTGACATCGTGCGCGGCCTGTTGAAGAGCGGCTTTTTGAAACGGGATAAGAAAGATTAAGTTTTTGCGGGTGGTGAATTTGCCGAGCGTGTCGGGGGCATTATTTTTTAGTTGAATTTTTTGATTGAAGCGAAAGCGTCTCCATCAGATTATTCCAGGATGAAAATACAGATTTTTTTAGAGCACCCTGTTCTGCAAATATATTTTCTTCATCTTTGGTCTCAAATTTAATTAATTTAATTGCACTGAAATCATATTTCCAACGATAGATTTCTTTAGATTTTAAATCTTTATTATCGCTTTCAAATTTTTCTAACCTTGCATCGCTGACTAAATGAAGCTCCTTCATCAGATTGGCGGTATTTTTGTCTATTACCACGATAGGATTCTCATCCGATAAATTATCGCTTCTCAAACTTTTGGCCTCTGTCTCAAGACGTTTAGCTATTCCAGCATGCTCAGCCGAAATCGTAGTCTTTTTAAAACCCTTCGGACCTTGCAGCCCTAAAAATCCAACACCACTCGAAAGCCCCACATCGTAATTAATTTTAAGCTTTAAATTCTTTCTTCCATTCTCTAAAAGTGGTCCGCAATAAAATTCAGTAAACGCAACTGCCCGCTTCATAGCCGCCAACAGGTCGTCTTTAGGATCATAAAAAGTTATAAAGACCTGATCTGCCGTCCATTCAAAGAAATAACTTCCGTCAGGAACAAATACCTCAAGGGCCTGCTTTACTGACCCGTAGAAATCTTCGAACAATCGAGAAATAGTTTCTGCATTCACTCTTGAAGCTAAGGCTTGATAGTTTCTCCAATCCGAACAAAGACAAATGGTCGGTCTCATTCGAGGATCAAAAGATTCACTCTTATCTCCAATGGTTATCGCTCTCGCTACTCGACGAGGCGCAATATTTTGCAAAGTTCTAAATTTTTCAGCTAATTCATTTGCAAACTCCTGCCTTAAATAAAAAGATAAAATCAAAGTAGAAAGCTGACAGATCATAATAAGATGAAATTGATCTCGAAGTTGTGGAAATAAAATACTCAATGAAAACGCAGAAGCTAGAGAAGATAAAACTACGAGTAGTTGTGGAATTAAAAATCTATTTAAAGGAAAAATTGAAAAAAATGCGATCAGCAAATTTCCATAGAAGACGATGTTGAAATCAGATGAAGGCGCTCTTAAAAGATAAAAATGATAAAGTAAGTTTAAAACAAGTGCAGTACTGGAAAGCAAAATAGAATTTAAAATCTTAATTTGCCAACTTTTTGAAGGTCTAAATTCCGTGGCTACTAAAGAAAGTACTCCAAAAGTAATTGGAATAAATCGAAATGGAGTATAACGGGAAAAATTGGCAAAGAAGATCCAGTCAAATAATGCGCAAAGGATCATTCCTCCCATAAAGGCTAAACTTAAAACACGAATGTAACTTTTAGCCTGATGATACGACCAATCCGCTAGCAGTGAGCTAGATGGCGATATATCTTTAGCGCCGTCCCCCATCCCTTAATTTTATCTGGCAATGAGAGGAATGAGCTGACGACGGGATAAGGCATTGAATTTACTACTAAATTTTGTGAGTTCTAATGCGCTTTTTCAGATTAAAATGCACAAAAATGCGGGGCCAAAACATATGGGTTCTTTGTTGATAATATCGATAATTTACAAAACTTTGAGCGAGCTTCGCCTCTTCTCGAATTGCAGCATCAACATAATAGATAGCTAACACTAAAGCATTAAATGCAATAATGAGACTTCCTGTCGCTAAAACAAAACCCGATAAAATCACAATGTTCGCTGAATAAATGGGATGTCGAATAAAAGAATAAATTCCTGATTCGACGATCGCGCTGGGAACGTAAGAATCGAAACATGGACTATAATGCTTTCCCAAAGTTCGCTTCGCAGAAATAAAAATAAACATTCCAATAGTTGTTACAAATACGCCAACCAATGAGACAAGAATCGAAGGCTCAAAAAATTTCCCGATTGAAATCGAGGGAAATATTTTAGATAGAATAATTCCAAAAAAAGTACTGAGTTGAATATATCGATAAATAAATACAAAATGTTTAGGACTATTAATTTTATCAAACTTACCTTTTGAATAGACATTCTTATCATGCTTATAAAAAGCTGCTGAAACCACGATGAGAAGCGCTAAATAGCCAAATATAAAATAATTAAAAATCATAATACTTTACTCCACTTACTTATTTACAAAAAAGATAGAAGACACCGATTCAATTTTAATAACGCCTTCGTATTCAGAAGTCATATTTACTTCGTATTGATTATTACCTTTTGGCTTAACGCTATTAATCCACATTTTTTGGACAACATCTTGGTTCTTGCGAACCATTTTTGGCATTTCGATTTTTATACTTGTTGGCCAGATTTTCAAATCTTCTTTTTTCTCTGGTGAATATTCAAATCCGAATTCTTTCGAAAGCAAAAGATAAAGAAGTTTTTGCGAATGAATCAATCCAGTCAAAAAAATCAAATGATCAGGGCTTTTTTCCATTGAGCTAAAATATTCTCGATCAAGAGTGGCTTCGCCATATCGATCCCAAATTCTATATTCTTTCACTAAAAATTTTTCACTTACCGAACGGCCATTCATTACATTGAATGAGCAGTTGATTTCAGCATTGTCCTGAATGATTTCAGGCTTTGGAAATATAGCTGGGATACTAACTGCAGAACTCTGGGCAACGGCAAATGAAGGTCGATTGAAAAAACTTAATGTATCCAGCAATGCTGTCGCATTTGATCTCATGTCATTTACATATCTTTCTGCGGTACTCATAAAACGTTCTCCTTGTTTGTTTCGTTACGAGATCGTTTTAGGATGGAATGGGAAATAAAAGAACTGACTCAAACTGACATGCGATATTTTTGTAAGCACCTAAAATCAGTAGGTTTTTTGAAAAAAAAGCGTGCGCGAAAAACTTCGAAAAAGAAATAAAGCTAATAAAATCAAATACTTATGAAAATAGCCCAGACCCCTTAATGACCGAAATGGGCCAGATATACGGGGGGTAAGACTTAAAAACCGCTTTAAGCAGATTAAAATCGACCCATAATTATAAGATTAGATAATCGGCCAAATAAAAAGCGAGTTCCTCGCATCCAAAGAAACTGAATTAGATTAAATAAAATTAATTTATTTTTCGTGTTTTTCAATTCAATTAAAACCAGCATTCCTTCTTGCCGTCTTTAAAAAATAAACTTAAATCGAGATCTCAGCGTATGCGATTAACAATTTTTATTTTTAAAAGGAAAATTATGAAAAATGTTTCACTCAGTTTGATTCTTTTGTTGGCTTCAACTTTTGGCAGCTTAAAAGCTGACACGATGAAAGTCGCTATAGTGGCTGATCAAACTCATTCATCAATAGCTGGAAAAATATCAGACTGTCTAAATCAAAAAATATCTTCTCATAAAGATATGGAGATTGTTACGAGTGACTCAGAAAGTTGGGATATACAAATACATATTGACGGCTTGGCTCTTCAAACTGAAAAAAAGAAAGTACTCGGAGAAGCTTATTTCATTGCCTTCTCAGAAAGCGCCTTCTTCGGAACAAACTCAATGGAAAGAAAACTTCTCATCAGAGATTTAAATAATAATGCACGAGCAAAAGGTATTTTTAAAATTAACGGCGGAAATGAACATCTTCTTCAAAGAGCTCTTTCTCAGCGAGAATATGGATATGCAGCAATCGAATTTATTGAGTCACAAGTAAAGAAAGCTTGTGACTCATCATTTGAAAGTCTAGAAAGTTTAATCCCTGGCTTCCAACTCTATCAAACCTTCTACAAAGAGCACCCGGTAGATGGAAATCAATAGAAACGACATAGAAATTAAAAATGAAAAAATTAAGATTAATATTTTTACTTTCGTTTTTATTTAACTTTGTTTTTTTCTTAAAACTATCGGCTCAAGATTTTACTCGCGGATTAACGCCTACTAATGAATCTGATTTTCAAAAAATAGATAAGCTAGTCACGCTTCCGGATTCAGAAGATTCAAAAAAGAAAGAACAACTGCCATCTCGAGAAGATCTCCGTCGCTACATGCCTCCGGTCGGGAATCAAGGCCAGCAAGGTTCTTGTGCTGCATGGGCTACCGCTTATGGACTCGCCTCCTTTTATTTTGGTGTGATTAATTCATGGGCTCTAACGCTCGGAAATTCTTATCATCCCGATCATGTCATGAGTCCTGCATTTGTTTATCGTAATCGACCCATAGATCCGCTTCAAAAAGATCATTCTGGAATGAATCTCTATGAAGCAATGAGAATCATGATCAATTTTGGTAACGTGCCATTTTCTAAATTAGACTATAGCGACAAGGTAGATAGTCGAATCACCAACAAATCTCTTTATGATCACGCTCTACAATATCGTTTCCCCAAAACGGGACTTGTATGGAGAGCTAAGACGGCTAAGCCCAATTTAGACGGCGTAGAAATTACAAAGCTTATCCTTCATCAACAAACGCCGGCAATTCTATCTGTCTGCGCCAATGATCGTTTTTCTAAAATCGAAAAAGTAAATAAAAATGGAGATATCGATAAGAGCGGAGAATTTATTTGGATTGAAAAATCCGACCTTTGCGAAGAACTAGAAAAAAATAAAAGTATCCCAAATTCAAAAAGTGATGTTGGCGGACATGCTCTACTCGCTGTGGGATATGATGATGCCGTAGGACCTAATGGCTCGTTTTTAATTATGAACTCCTGGGGAACCGAATGGGGAGATCAGGGGTTCGCATGGCTAGATTATAAAACTTTCAAATTAGTAACTTCAGATGTTGTTTCTGTAATGCGACCACCTGAAGCAAAGAGAACTCCAGATTCTCCCCCACCAAGTCCAAAACCTCGCCCCGGATTTCTTGAAGTCCCTGGTGAAAATAAGGAAAAATTTTTAGCGAATTATAAAAGAATTAAACCTGGAATGCTGATGAATGAGGTCTTTGATCTGATAGCCGGCCCGTCAAATGTTACTTCCCTTCAGTTTATGTATGGGGGTCGGACTATTGCCCCAAGAGACACAGATAGGGCGGGTGGAGTATGGCCGTGGATATACGAAAATTTTGAAACCGGCACTCTTATGAATGTCTTTTGGAAAGACGGCCGCGTATTAGATGCACCTGTTCGAAAAGTTAAATACTCATCTCATCAGGATGCGCAAAAAGTAGAAAACAACTGGAAAAAAATTCGCTCTGGCATGTCTTTAGATGAGGTGATGGAATTAGTTGGTCCTCCGAATGACAGCATTCAATTGTCTAAAGACGGAAAAACTATTGTAGACCGGGAATATTTCTTTACAGGTCCAGATGACAACTATCGAATTTATATACAACTTCAAAATGAAAAAGTTTTAGGAAAACAAAAATTTACTAAAATAAAATTTGCCGAGCCTAATAGTGATTTAGTTTCAGAAAATGGAATGAAAGTTCAAGTTGGAATGCGACTGAAAAATGTAATCGACTTAATAGGCTCTCCTATTCAAGGAACAATTTTAAGTTGGTATGGGGCTGACAAAAATAATGCCCCTCAAGATGGTCTATGGGAATATAATGGAAAAAATTTAACCAGAACTTTTGTTCGATGGACGAACGGACTTGTAAGTTCGTCCATAAATGTTGTTATGTATTTGCCTTCCGAAAAACCAAATCCTCAATTAGTAGAGGCAAATTGGCGAAAACTTAGAGTGGGAAATTCAAAAGAAGAAGTGATTAGACTGCTGGGTGAACCAGAATTCTATTTTAAGTCTTTTTTAAGCCGACAGGATTTAAAACCCTTAGATAGTGATTTTGATCCAGAGATTCCTAACGAATGGAAATTTCCTCTGCCTAAAGAACGTGAATTCATTGTTATTCGCTGGAAAAATGGAAATGTCGCTTCCTTCGATAAAATTAGAGAAAAATAAACTTAAGCTTCTGTCTTCGCCCGCATCTTGCGGATGTTTTCGCGATGGCGAAATACTAAGATCAACATCATGGCGAAGACGATGAAAGTAACGCCGAGGCTACGCTCAAAATAGAAAACGGCGAATGGAATAATCACGGAAGCAGTGAGCGCGCCCATGGCAGAGATGCGCGTGATTTTGACGGCGATGAGCCAGGCGGCGAGGCCGACGAGGCAGGCCTTGAAAGATAAAACGGCGAGCACACCAAACGTAGTCGCAACGCCTTTTCCACCATCAAATTTTAAATAGATCGGATAGCAATGTCCTAAGAAAGCGGCCATGCCCACCCAAGCGATAGCGACGGGATCGTCGTTGCCGAGTAAAATTTTTGCAAGCAAAACCGAGATCAAACCCTTGAGCACATCGCAGAGTAATGTGGCGGCGCCAAGTTTTCTTCCGAGCACTCGGTTGACGTTGGTGGCTCCGATATTTCCCGAACCAAACTGACGAACATCGATATCGGCGAACAAGCGACCAAAGAGCAAACCAAACGGAATTGCTCCAAACATATAAGCAAAAAATAAAAGCAGATAAAAAATCATGCGGTCGGCGGCTCTTCGTCAGCAAGATTTTCAAAACGAGTGCACTCATTTAAAAACGCCATCTTCACTAAACCCGTTGGACCATTTCGGTGTTTGCTGATGATGAGTTCTGCGATACCAGGCGTATCGGTATCAGGGTGATAAACTTCATCGCGATAAAGAAACATGATGATGTCTGCATCTTGCTCGATAGCTCCCGACTCACGCAAGTCCGAAAGCACAGGTCGCTTATCTGTTCGAGATTCAAGCGATCGATTCAGCTGCGAAAGCGCAACGACGGGAATATTGAGTTCTTTCGCTAAAGATTTTAATCCCATCGAAATTTCGGCGATCTCTCGCTCGCGAGATTCGATTTTTCCTTTCACGCGCATCAGCTGCAAATAATCTACGAATACGCAGCCGAGGCCTGAAGACTTCGCAAGCCTTCTGCACTTTGCGCGCATTTCAAAAACTGAAAGTCCCGGTGTATCATCGATAAAAATCGGAGCTTCCGAAAGCACCGACGCCGCATGCGTGAGTCGCGGCCAATCTTCATCGCGTAAAAATCCACCGCGCAAACGTGAGCCATCTACACGAGATTCCATACATAACATACGCTGAACAAGTTGCTCTTTAGACATTTCAAGCGAGAACACCGCAGTTGGAACTTGCTCGCGCACGGCCATATGCACGGCCATATTTAAAGCGAGCGCGGTTTTTCCAACCGAAGGTCGCGCTGCTAAAATCAACAGATCCGATCGCTGCAAACCCGAAGTTAATCTATCAAGTCCATGAAAGCCTGAAGCCGTGCCCGTGATCGTAGATTTTTTTTCGAATCTCTCTTGGATGCTTTTGAAAGCATTTCGCACCATATCGCGAATCGGCAAAATCGAATCACTGAGCTTTCGATGAGCGATTGAGAAAACATTTTTCTCTACATTGTCGAGCATCTCGGCAACTTCGACGCTGCCTTGAAAAGCTTCTTCAATCATTGAAGTGCCGGCTTGAATAATTTCGCGATAAATCGATTTCTCAGAAATCATTTTCGCGTAAGTCGTAATATTCGCCGCACTGGGGACTCCATCGACGAGCGATGAAATATATTGAATGCCGCCTACGCTTTGTAAAAGTTCCTGAGCTTTTAGAAAATCCGAAACGGTAATGAGGTCGGCCGGAGTTCCACGACGCGAAAGCTCGATGATGGCATTGAAAATAAGTTGGTGAGATTGAAGATAAAAATCTTTAGCGTCGACAAATTCGCGAACGCGATCGACTGCTTCAACGTCGATAAGCATTCCGCCAAGAACGCATCTCTCAGCTTCCAGATTCTGGGGAGGTAATTTTTTGGCTATAGAACGACCAGCATCACTCGCAGTCGTTCGAAGGCTTTCGCTTACCGCGCTATCCTCCGTTTGCATCACTCACCCCTCAAATTTTTAGATTATTCTGAATCTGTATCTGTTTTTGCTTCGGACTCATCAGCAGCAGCGGTCTCCGCTTTTGCTTTTGTTTTCTTTGCGCCAGCTGTTCGAGTCTTTGTTTTCTTGCCGTCGGACTTCGCAGTTTTTTCAACCTGCGCTTCGACGTTTAATTGAATGGTTGTAAATACATCGCCAGGCAAACGAACTTTAACCGAGTAATTTCCAGCGCCCTTGATGGCATCTACTTCAAGATCTCGACGATCGAAGTTGTGACCAGCAGCAGTCAATGACTCAGAAACATCGGAAGTCGTAATGCTTCCGAACATTTTTCCAGCGTCATTGAATTTACGAGAAATCGTGATTGAAACCGATTTCATAGTAGCAGCAAATGCTTCGGATTCTTTTTGAATTTTCTTTTTGTGAAGATCGACCAATTTTTTCTGGTGTTCCAACTCCTCAACGTTTCCGGTGCTCGCGGCAACTGCCATCGAACGTGGAATCAAAAAATTACGGGCATAACCGTTACGCACTTTAACGAGTTCGCCAATTCGGCCTAATTGAGGGATGTCTTTTTTTAAAATTACCTGCATGGAGCCACCTATCTGTTCAATTTTTAATCTAAATCCGTGTTTCGAATTCGGGAACGAAAATCAAACCAAAGATCGCTCAAGCCCGCAAGCACCAAAACCGGAATTGGATTTACCCAAACGAGCAAAATAAAGATCACAATCAGAAAGAAAAACGATGCTCTGGGAATTAGAAACGATGTCAGTGAAATCCCCTGAATAAAGATGGGAAATAGCGATAATACGGTCAGATTCCAGCCTAAACCTCTGATCCAGGGCTCTTTTCCGAACATAAAGAGTTGCTCATAGGCCACAAGGCCCATACCGACCACAAGACCGACAAGAACCCAATCTGGCGACTTCCAGGCATTAAACTCCGTCCAAAGATTTAAACGATGGCGAATTTCTTTCAAGGTAAAGCCCTTAAAAATCGTCTCCATGGTTCCGTTTAAAAAGAAAGCCAGACCAATCATGCATCCAAACCATGCAGGCAAGCTGATTCTTAGAATCGGAGCCAACAACGAATCATAAAATCCTAAGCTATGCTCTGACCAAGCTTCTGGCTGAAAAAAGTAAGGAAAAATTTCGGATTTTACCTGGGCATTTACCCACTGCGAAAATGTCAAAGATTTTGAAATGAGGTGCTCTGTAAAAAAAAGAAGCAGAGAGAGAAAAGTGGCAGCTAAGAGAGGCCACACGATAGTCGAAATAAAAGAAATCTTTCGCGCGCGAATTTGAACCAACACAAGTCCCAACAAGAAAAATAAAATGTAAGCGAGAAGATCTAGAGATGTGACTGCGATCTTTCCTTTGTGAATAAAAATAATTCCGCCAATAAAAGAGATGAGAGGTAAAAATCGCAAAGATTTCCACGGCGACTGCGAAACTAAACTCACTGCGACTGGAATAAAAAACCAAAAGTGCGGGCCAAGCGGAACTACCGATAAAATAAAAATCGCGAAGAGAAAACTAAAATCGATTTTTACGACTTTGCGGCCCACGGCCAAAATTAATAGGAGCCGTCGAGAGCCATATCATCTTCATCGCCACGAATACTTGGCGCAAAAGATTGCTCTTTAGAAGCTCGCTCCACTAAGCGAGAGATTTCATCTTTCGAAAGTGGCTCAGAAAGTTTGACAGTTTGAAAACGAAGAATGTTCGCATCTAATTTTAGACTGCGTTCAAAAGCTTTAACGGTGTCTTGAGTTCCGACATAGCGGAAAAAGTAATAGTGACCCATGGCATGCTTTTCAATCATATAAGCCATTCGCTTTTTACCCCAATCGTCTTGGCGTAAAATAGTTCCGTTTGTATCCGAAACCAACTTAGCGTTTTTATCAGAAATTTCTTTAGAAGCGGCATCAGCCACTGATGGAGAAATAACAAAGACAGTTTCATAGTGTCGTTTGCGTTCTGCTACTGACTTTAAATTGATGATCATTTTTTCTTCGGCCACTTCTAACTCCTTAAATTAAACGTAATATAGACAAAATCTTTAGACTACTTTGACGGAGATCTCAACTTACGAATTTGTGAAATTACCTGCTTAAACAGCGAATCTAAAGAGAATCACATCCCCATCGGCGACCACATATTCTTTGCCTTCTGAGCGCTGTAAGCCCTTCTCTTTGGCCCCTTTTTCGCCCTTTTGAGCGATATAATCACTAAAAGCGATAGTCTCTGCTCTAATAAAACCCTTCTTAAAATCGGTATGAATCTCGCCGGCCGCATCTGGAGCGAGTCCACCCTTTCTCACTGTCCAGGCCCGAACCTCTTTAACCCCAGCGGTAAAAAAGGTGATCAGCCCGAGAGCCTTATAGGCTTCTCTAATAAACCGATGAAGCGCGGGTTCTTTGATTCCGTACTCCTCTTGAAAAACTTTTCGATCGTCTTCAGAGAGCTGAGAAAGTTGCTGCTCTAAACTAACGCTCATCGGAATGACCAAAGCTCGATCAAGATCGGCGATTTTTTGAACATCCGCGAGCCATGTCTTCGCTTCGGCCGAAGGATTTTTAATTTCGCTCTCGGCCATATTCGCCACATAGATCACGGGCTTACTTGTTAAAAATCCATCGAGAGGAAAACCCTCAAGCTTCGATTTAATTCGACGAAGTGAAATGCCCTCATTCAAACTTTCCATCGCAATTTTAATAAATTCGACTTCGGTTTTTGCTTCGGCATTGCCGGCCTTTGCACTTCGTTCAATTTTATCGAGACGCTTTTTGATGGTGTCTAAATCTGAGAGACAAAGTTCAAGATCAATAATTTCGATATCGCGCTTAGGATTTGGCTCACCCATCACATGAATAATATTTTCATCTCGGAAGCAGCGAACCACATGAGCGATCGCATGCACCTCTCGAATATGTGACAAAAATTGATTGCCGAGTCCTTCACCTGCAGACGCGCCTTTTACAAGGCCCGCGATATCGACGAAGGTCATCAAAGTTGGCACGACTTTTTCGGGGTTCACGATCGCTGATAATTCTTCAAGGCGAGGATCTGGAACAGGAACAACTCCACGGTGTGGATCAACTGTGCAAAACGGAAAATTTTCTGCAGGAACTTCGGCATTCGTAAGCGTATTAAAAAGAGTGGATTTTCCTACGTTTGGCAGGCCAACAATTCCACATTCAAGTCCCATAAAAATTCTTTCTATTCTTGTTCGGTTTTCGGCCGAAAATCTTTTGCGTTTAATTTATTCATACAAAGCTCTGTTTTTTCAGTAAGCCAAATTTTCAATTGCTCGGGAGCTTCAGCGAGCAATGGCTTTAAAATTTTTTTTTCATCAGGCGTAAATCTTGAAAGCACATGATCAATCGACTGATCGACAGGCCTTCCAATTCCGATTCGAAGTCTTGGCACTTCTTGAGTTCCAAGATGCTCGATAATCGATCTTAAACCTCGATGTCCACCATCTGAACCTTCCGCTCGATAGCGTAAACGCCCAAGCGGAATATCCATATCGTCAAACGCCACTAAAATCTCAGACTCGCCTTGGAATTTTTGCTTCCATTCCGAAACGGCCTTACCGCTTTCATTCATATAAGTTTGCGGCAATAAAAAATGAACTTCGTGATCCTGCCAATCGGCACGACACCAGAGCGACTGAAATTTTTCTGAAAGTTTTTGCGCGTTTGAAAATTCTTTAGAATTTAAAATCGATTCAATCCACTCGAAGCCGATATTGTGTCGCGTGCCCTCATATTTCGGGCCCGGATTTCCTAAGCCAACGACACAAAATCTTTTCTTCGAGCTCAAACCAAATTATTTCTTCGCAGGAGCTTTTTCAGCGCCCTTTGCGGCCTTATCGCCACCCGCTGGAGCACCGGTCGCCGCTGCTGCTGCAGTTCCTGTACCAGCGGCTGCCGCTGTACCTGTTCCTGCCGCTGCTGCCGCACCTTCACCTGCAACTGCTGCAACGACTTCTTCTTTTTCAGCCTCTTGAACCGAAGCTAAAGTAAAAGACTTAGAATCTAAAACTTCGATTTTGTCAGAAAATTTCACATCACCAAGGTGCAGAGAAGTTCCAAGTCCGAGTCCCGAAATATCCGCTTCGATAAATTCAGGGATATCATTTGGAAGAGCACGAATTTGAACACTTCGACGAACAATTTGTAAAATACCGCCATCATTTTTAACACCTTCAGGTGTTCCATTAAAATGAAGTGGGATATTTACCGTCAGCGGACGATCGAAAGAAATTTCATACAAATCGGCGTGCAACATTTTCCAGGTTACAGACTCTCGCTCAATATTTTTGAGAATAACTTTTTTGCCATTCAGCGTGCTGTTATCAGCTTTCAAAGTTAAAATATAATTGGCATCGAATCCTGATTTAAAAATTCCGCGAATTTCTTTTTCAGAAAATGCGCAGATTTCATTTTTTAATCCGGGACCGTAAATATTGGCAGGGACCAAACCTTCAGAGCGAAGTTTTTTCGTTGAGCTTTTGGCACCTGTTTGACGTGGAAGTACTTTTAATTCGACCTGTTGCATAAGAGAAATTATCTACCCTAAAAACCTGCTCTAGACAAAGAGGGAACTGACGGAATCTGATTGGTGGATGCGCAAAATGGCGTCCGCCAAAAGTTCCGAGACCGACAAAACATGTAATTTATTACATTGAGCCTGTTTATCTTGGCTGGGGATGCTGTCTGTTACTAATAAACGCTCAAGCGGGCTCTCATTAATTCGCTCAATGGCGGGCCCAGAGAGCACCGGATGCGTGGCGCAGGCCCAAACTTTAGTGGCACCTCGAGAGAGAAGTTCTTTTGAAACCATGGTTAAAGTTCCGGCCGTATCGACGATATCGTCGAGCAAAATAGCCTCTTTACCTTGAACATTTCCGATAATATTTACTTCGGCAATTTTACCGGGCCCGTCTCGACGCTTATCGGCTACTGCGATCGAGCAATTGAGGCGTTTTGCATAGGCTCGAGTGCGCTCGACTCCGCCGGCGTCTGGTGAAATCAAAACGACATCGGCAGGATCTCCCGTAATAAAGGTCTGCATCGATTTAAGTAAAACGGGAGCCGCAAAAAGGTGATCGAAAGGAATATTAAAAAATCCCTGAATCTGAGGCGCATGAAGGTCGAGAGAGAAAACGCGATCGATTCCGGCGGATTCTAATAAATCAGCAACAAGCCGGGCCGTGATCGGAGTTCGAGGAGAATCTTTTCGATCTTGGCGAGCGTATCCATAATAAGGAATGACGGCAGTGATTCGATCGGCAGAAGCTCGCTTAAGGGCATCGATCATCACCAAAAGCTCCATCAAATTGTCGTTCGCAGGAGAACAAGTCGATTGAATAATAAAAACATCGGCGCCTCGAACATTTTCATTGATGCGAACAAAACTTTCACCATCCGAAAATTTTTTCACAAGCGCATCACCTAGCGGAACTTTTAAACATGCGGCAACTTTTTGAGCGAGTTGAGGGTTAGAATTTCCAGTGAAAAGTTTGAGATTTGAAAAGCTCATCAGGCACTATGGTTAGCCCTAAAACTCGTAAAATTCTAGAATTTAGGGGACTATTTTTTCGGGAGCTGAGGCAGGCAGTGGCGGCGTCTTAGAAACGGGCATTCTGCCAATAGAGCTTAAAAAGTTAGCACATCGAGGGACTGCTAAGATCTGTGCGTGAAGCACTTCTAAAACACTGAGGTTTCCCTCGAATAAACGGGTCGGCGCCGCGATGTCAAAAGTTGAAATTAAATGCAGACTTCGAAAATGGGGGCGATCTAAGACGATGACAGTGCCTACCATATCAGGCCTCCATCTCGGAAACTTTTGATCAAAACCAAAAAAGTTATAGAGGTGTCGAT
The DNA here is from genome assembly GCA_017302715.1 of Deltaproteobacteria bacterium. Classification (GTDB taxonomy): domain Bacteria; phylum Bdellovibrionota; class UBA2394; order UBA2394; family UBA2394; genus JAFLCD01. The sequence goes on along the minus strand of JAFLCD010000003.1, from coordinate 175,738 downwards.
CCATTTCTCTTGCCTGAATCCAGACACCAAATTTTTGCAGTTCGTTAAAATTCATCGCTACTAAATGGATCTTTAAGTTTTGAAAAAATTCAGAGGGCAGATCAGAACGAATAGAAAAAACCCCTACAAGTCCTGTGTGAACATCATTTCTAATTTCGCCTTTGATCCAAGGGTCTGTCTCTTTAACTGGAATAAATTTTTTCACTGTCACAGAAGCAAGTTCAAAGCCTTCAGCAGGAGCAGCAAAAAATAAATTCAATGCCAACAGCAAAGAGGCAGTCATTCGTATAAAAAAAGTTCTCATCAGCCGACTTTGCGATAGCTCTCTCGAGATGAGGGGTCAAGGAAGCGAAGTTGAAATTTCAGGGCCAAGAGTCTAAAGAGTGAGAGGATTGAAAATGAGGGTAAAAGATTGGAGCGAGAATTAACTCAATAACTAATTTTATAATTGAACTTAATTAGTTAAAGTGAACTATGCTTCTTAAAAAAAATTTTTACATTAGCTATGTAATCATTTTTCTCATCTCGTCTTCGACTTTTGCATTAGATAAAATATGTATTGAATGGTTTACCAAAGCAAATATTCAACCGGGTGGAAAATGTGAATGGCTGTGTGTTTCTACTCCGGTAGATATGAGCACTTTTGATTGTGGGGGCAGTTGCCCAGAGCTTTGTAAATTGACCTCGGAAAATACAGCTATATCAACTGTAAAGCTCTACATACCTTATCTTAATTTCGAAGAGATTAAACTTTCGACCAAACATCCGAAAGAAGCCTGGATTGTATATCAACAAAAATTATTGGCCGAGAAAGCTACACTTACTCAATTTGGGCGTGATAATCCGGATGACGAAAGCGATGCCTTTCGTCATTTTGTCTGGGCGGCACTTTTATCAAAAGAGCTAAGTTCAGAATTAGCTAAAACTTTTCTCGATGCTCATGAAGCAGATGAAGACATCAAAAGTATTGGCCGAGCCATGGATTTAGCAAATAATCGAGCAGGACTGGCAACTGCAGAGACATTAAGGAAAAAAAATAATTTAAACCAAATAGCGATTGAAAAAGAGGCGATGAAAGCCCTCAAAGAAAAGACTTTAGTGATTATCAGGCCCAGAGGAGATTGAAATGAAAAGTAAAAGCTTTATCTGGTTTGCAATAATATTATTTTCGCTCACGTGCTTAGGCACATGGGCTTACGAAAATTTATCTCCCTTTGAGAAAGACCAGGAATGGATGGATCTAGAACACGCAGAAAAGCTCTGGGGAAAAGATTTATTTTCAATTGAAAAATTTCGTACTGCTACCACAGAAGAAAGAGCGAAAATGTCCGTCAGTCTAATTAAAAGCAAAAATTATATAGGCAAGACTATTCAAGAAATAAAATCAGAACTTGGACCATACACCGGGTATTTTTTTTCTGATCGAATTCCTGCCTATCAGATTTGTGAAGGTTGGAAAAAGAACAAAAACACTTGGAATATTGTTTTTCTTCCTGGCTTAAATGGAAAAATTAAAGATGTTAGAATTCACAAAAATTGCTGCCCTGATGAAATTTGGATAAAAAAAGGAATTTCACCGCCAAAAGAGTAAATTTTTTTATTTGAGGATTTTATGATCGATCATGTCGGATATTCAGTAAGCGATTTTAAAAAGAGCAAAAATTTTTATACGAAAGCATTGAAGCCGCTGGGTTATGAAATTCTAGTAGAAGTAAGTGAAGAAACTCCAAAACCAACTTCTGTGGAAACTCAAACGACAGCGGTCAGATCAGTTATGCGAGGTTGCAAAGTAAAGGATGCTGGATTCTTGAGAAATTTTCATATCACTCCATCGCCGCCCAAACGCGATGGACATCGTCGTGATCATCAAGAGCTTGCAAGAATTCGCCGGTTTCGGATTTTTGTTCTTCAGAAAGCTCCGCCATTTGCTTGGGAACATAACCTTGTTCAGCAGTAATGACTGTCCATGAATTTTCAGAAAGCCATTTTGAAACTTTATGCACATCACTTCGATCACATAAAAAACGGCAACCAGCGACATCGCTTGGAATATCATCATTTTGTTCGCTCGTAAGAATCACAAAATCATCCGCTCCCGATTCAATCGCCGCAGCTTCTCGATCTGTTTTTACATCCGAATGATAAGCCTCAACAATTCCAACAGGATTAAATAAAAATTTATTTGAGCCAGTGGTGCCAAGTTGGCCTTTTCGAAAAAGCACGCGAATCTCAGGCGTTGTTCGTGTGACGTTGTCGGTATAAGCCTCGACGATCACCGCGACTTTGTTAGGCGCATAACCTTCGAACACCATATGTTCTAAAGTAAGTTTTTCATCTCCGATGCCCGCACCCTTTTTGATGGCGCGATCAATTGCATCTCGCGAAACACTTTCTTTTTTTGCTTTTTCAATCGCCGCAAAAAGTCGCGGATTCATCTCGGGATCTGCACCACCCATTTTGGCAGCCACAGAAATTTCACGAACCAATTTGCCCGTTACTCGACCCTTCTTAAGGCCAGCCACCATTCGTTTTGCGTATAACCATTGTCTACCCATGATTTTAAGATTTAACGGATTAAAAAAAGAGACGCAAATTTAACTCATTCACTTTGCTGACCTAATCAGAAATTCTCTCAAAAATTCGCCATCGAGATGATTTTGAGCCCCTTACACCTGTTGGTAAAAAACCAAACATTCCTATAGTCGGAAGCCAATCTAAGCCTCTTTGAATTGTATAATTGGGTGCGATCACTCGATTAAAACCACTTCGCATTGCAAGCTGAACAGCAATTTGCTCTCGTAAATCAATTGCTTGAGGCGACGCACTAAAGTGCACGGCTTCTTCGCCGCTAATTGAGCACATTCCTGCGCCACAAGAAATCAGCAAGAGAGGTTTTCCGAAAGCACTTTCGATCAGGGGAATATTTTCTGCCGTTATTGAAAATTTTTCATTTAGGGCAACCGTCGCTGGATTGCCATGAGCTAAAATCGCGACCACATCATTTTTTTTTGCAAGATCCTCGAGGCTTGTCTTTAATTTTTGGGGATCATTAATTTCGTTAGCATCTATAATCTGCAGAACTCTTCTATTTTTTACATCCGAAAGTCCAAACCATTTTACATCAGGCGTTCCTTCGTAAATAAAATCAGGCGAGATAAGGAGTCCAATTTTAATAGGTGAAGTAGAGCTCGTAAAAAGAGGCTGCCGATTCCAGGTGCGAACTCTTAATCCTGCCGCTCTTAAATACTCCGCACATTGGCTGTATGTTCCGGCCGTTGCGAAATGAGGAATCGCAAAACCTAAGAAAACGCAAATGAGGACAATCTTTTCGCCCATGACCGGCGATTTTTAACTTACAGTTACGTACACTGCAAGCGAGTATCGAGGCTTAACAATTTAAGGACGAAACAAACTGGGGAGGTAGGATTCGAACCTACGAATGGCAGTGTCAAAGACTGCTGACTTACCACTTGTCGACTCCCCAATATAAAATGAAAGCGACTGTATTAAGCTAAAAAGCTTTCGAGGCTTTGTCCATCATCCGAAAGAAGAGTTTTTATTTAAGTTAAATTAAAAGTCTGCGCGGACGCGTTATCCGAATTTTTTCTCGAGCTTCAACCATCCATAACGAGTCAAAATGGCAATCACGAGGCCCTTAAGCAGATGCCCCATAAAGACGAATAAAATAGCAGGAAGAAAGATCGATCGCGCAGGTCCTATGCTAGCATCCACCGTATGATGTGCATCGGCAATACCCATAATAGCCGTCATCAACTGAGTCGGAAGCCCTGCGATTGCACCAAGAAATCCTGCATAAACTCCGTAATCTAAGATGGCATGATTAGCCCGATTCCAAAGAGGCTCCAAATTTAAGTTTTGAATGTGCGTGAGAATCCAATCCGTCGGAAGATAGCGACCAAGTAAATAAGTCAGAACATTATTGAGAGTCATCGCGACACTCAAAATCATTGCAAACAAAAGCCATCGCCGCGGACTAATCGTCACAGCAACGATCAAACAAACGATACTTGGAATCACCATTAAAAATCCGTCGAGAAAAAGTGCGATGAATAGAAATACGGGAAGCCAATGAGAGTCTTGATGCGCATGCGCAAAACGAATCCACTTCACTAAAATTTTTCTCTCGACTCGTTTTAATTTTGCAAACATCAGATTCGCTTAATCTCCTTATGCGGGAATCGGCATCCCGTTCTTGCTTTGAGAGGAATGCATGAAAACACCTCTCGTCCACAGGCTAGCGCAGCCAACAATGCCGTCGATTCACAACCAACTACTTTTTGTGCCCAAGCCAAATCCGACTCAAGCCCAGAACCATGTTCCGAAAATTCAGGATTTAAAGCGACGAATTTTTTTAATATCGCAGAATATTTTTCTGTAGACTCTGTTGGATGCGGTCGCACTCGTATTTTAGGATTATCTCCGAAACTTCCAGCTTGAGTTTTTTCAAAAAAATATTCTAAAGCTTCGACTTCGTTATATCCGCGGCTTCTTCGATCAGTGAGATTATGCTCAGCTTCGTAGGCGCTGATATTTTCGGCTGTATAGAGAATGCGATTTGAATCTTGCTCCGTTTTTTCTTGAGTCTTCACTCTTTCAGCCATATCCACAAAATAATAATTCTTCTCTTGCTTAATAGATTCGCGAGGCATTTTTAAGTTGGCGATATTTTCTATCGCATATTCGTTAGCGACCCAAACCTCTTTGGGGAAAATAGTTTTGCCATTCCATTCAAAGGTGTAACGAAAATCCCCGATTCCATCGACGAAGAGAACGGACTTTAGTTGAAGTTCTTCACACATCTTCCAAACTTTTTTCTCAATATCAGCACCCCAATTGCTAGAAGTGATCACAAGATCTGGCTTTTTTGCTTTTAAAAAATTTTCAATTTGTGAAAAGTCGTCAAACTGTGGAGTCGGATGAACTCTCCTTTCAAAAACTTTAATCGCCGGCCCCTCCAAAAAAAGAGAAAACTCATTTTGTAAATGTCGCTTCATCCAAGCAGCGATGATTTCGGCTCCACCTGCATCATGGGCAATCACAGCGATTTTCTTGGAACTCATTTGGGAGCAACTCCCGTTGCTTTCACAAAAAGGGCTTTGATTTTTTTTCTGCGAATTTGTGCAGCAGCTTTTTTTGCTACTGCTTCAGACTCGTAGACTCCAAAAAAACTAGATCCTGATCCGCTCATACGAACCGCTAAGGCGCCGAACTGGGCCAAAACTTTTGCAGCATTTTTAAGCGCTGGTTTTAATTTGAAAATAATTTCTTCAAAATCATTTTCAAGTTTTGGGATTTTAATTTCTGAATCGAAAATCCATTTCGGAAAATCTCTTTTCATTTGCACTGACTGATATTTTTCTCTTGCGCGATCAAGCTCTCGATAAGCCCAAGGCGTAGGAACTTTTTGAGTGGGCAAAACTAAAACTAATGGCCAAGAATTCCCTGGCGAAAGCCAATCACATTTTTCTCCAAAACCCGTGCACCACGCTGGAGTGTTTTTTAAGAAAAAAGGAATATCAGATCCAAGTTTTGCAGCCATCGAATGCAAATTTTTCTTAAGCCTCGCCCGCGATCCGCCAGATGTTAAATACCAATTTGCTAAAAGCTCTAAAGTCTTCGCCGCATCGCTGCTTCCGCCACCTAAGCCTGCTCCTGTTGGTACATTTTTTATAAGTTGAATTTCTGCTCGAAAATTTACTTTCATCTGCTTAGAAAAAAGTTCAGCAGCTCGATAAACTAAATTCTTCTTGGGATTGAGTTTGAGATTTTTTGACTTTAAGAAAATCTGAGTATTCTCTGCACCCTGAACCTTCAAACTCAGCCGGTCCCCCCAATTGAGTGGCAGCATTAAAGTCTCGATTTTATGGAAATTTTTCTTAGGTCCAGACGTCAAAGGTAGCCCTACCCTAAGTATGAAATTCACCTTGGCGGGGCAAAGCACTTTACTGTAAGTAATCGCCCTGGAAAGATTCCCTTTACCCATGACTGAAGTTTTTACCGGATTTAAGCCCACATTGCCTAGCGTTTTGCCCTCGCGAATTTTCTCGGCACCGATGGCCGGTTACACTGATCCACCCTACAGAATCTTGATGAAGGAATTTAAAATTCCCGTGCTCTTTACCGAGATGATCGACTCGCACGCTTTGGTTTATCGAAATGAAAAGACAATGAAGATGCTAGGTCGTCGTGACGCTGATTTGATGACACAGATTGCAGCGGGAACAGTCGCACTTGCCGACAAAGCTGTGGATGTTCTGTTAGAAAATGAAACCGCCGGCATCAATATCAATATGGGATGCCCCGCAAAAAAAGTAGTGAGTTGTGGAGGCGGAAGTAATTTGCTTCGCGATCCTTCAATTATAAAATCGATTGTTCAAACCGTCAGAAAAAAAACTTCGCTGCCGTTTTCTGTAAAATTTAGATCAGGCTGGAATCAAGACCTCATTAATTACGAAGAAATCGGAAAAATTTACGAAGGCGAAGGCGTTGATTTTGTGATCTTGCATGCACGCACTCGCGCCGAAGCTTTTGGTGGTCAAGCTCACTGGGACCACATTGAACGGCTTAAAAATATTTTGAAAATTCCGGTTATCGGAAACGGCGACATCGTAAGTTACGAAAGTGCAAAAAAAATGGCCGAGGTAACAGGCTGTGATGGCATTGCTATCGGAAGAGGCGCCATCGGAAATCCTTGGCTCTATTTGCAGGCCGATGCTGCGATTCGTGGACTGCCGCCACTAGCAGAAGTCTCACCTCAAGAACGATTGAGAGTTATTTTGCGACATTACGAACTTATTTTGGAATATTACGGCCTCTATCATTCAAGTCATATCTTTAGAAAACATTTGGTCGGCTATATGAAAAGCCTGCCCGGGCATAAAGCAGTTAAAGAATCATTGTTTAGCGATGAATTTTTAACCTATGAAAAACTCCAAAATATTTTAGGTACGTATTTCGAGAAATTAGAGTCTGGCAGTTTTTACGAAAATCCACCAATCGCCGCTCCTCTAGCAGCCAATATGTAGAAATTTTGGCATTATTCTTGCACTTTAATCTCTATTGAAGGGCAAGCGATTACAAACCAATGATAAGAATAATGAAAAATTTGATTTTAATTTTGATTCTTATTTTTTATTTTTCTCATGCGTATGCCGCCTCCATTGTTTGCGATGGAGTACTAAAAAAACTTTCTAGCTCACCAGAAATCAGCACTCACTTTTTTATTCAAGCTCTTAAAGATCGAGAGGTTAATGATTCTGAAATAGTGGCTGAATCTGCGCATGGAGATTTTCAATTAGTCGTTGAAAATATTCAAAGCTCAACCGTTCCTTATCTTTTTCAATTTCGTGAAGATCTCTACCCCACCTCTCATGTTTTATACTTGCAGTGGGAAGGTTCTAACTATCCTCTGATGTTTATCCAACCCACTCAAGTACGAAGGTTTAACGCCCTTCGCCTTCTGCCCTACAAATTTGGAGATCCAAAAGAACAAAACTTTTTCTCAGAAAATGCAGAATTTTTAAGTAATCCCTTTAATGGGGAACTTATTCGTTCGGACTGGAATGGTCTAAAAATTTATATGCATGGGCAAAGCTTTGCTTTCAGTGAATCTTTATTGGGAGGTATAAAAAATTATCGTTGGCCGCAGGGTGAACAAAGACTTCCTAAATTTGAGAGCGTTTACACACCCTATAATCCTTATGTCATCCCGCTCATCACGCAGGCGCGATCAAGAATTGAAACTGCAAAACGTATTTTAATTATTGGATCCGGTTCAGGCTTGGAAGCTATCACCATAGCAAAAAATTTTGATAGAGTCGTAGATGCGGTCGATATTAATCCTTTCGCTGTGTACAACACAAAAAGCTCGGCGACTATTCATTGGGTCGATCATCTTGTTCGAGCCTGGCAAAGTGATTTAATGGACAATGTCTCAGATACATACGATTTAATATTATTTAACGCTCCTGTCCCTGTGTATGAAGCACCTCCACCCAATTATATTCACAACCCAAATACAATCGATGTGTCCGGAAATATTTTAAGTCGGTTCGTGCAGCAATTACCCGCAAAATTGAATCCTGGTGGCTCCGCACTTCTGATGTCGTATGCCCATATTGGTGAAAACATTGCGCCCTCTGTTCAGCATAGAATCTTAACTCGGTTTGAAGATGGATATTCAAAGAGACATCAATTTGCCATTTATGAACTCACGGTCCCAAATCCCTAGCGAGACACCCATGTCTCATCGCTAAGCCTACTTAGGCTTTTATTGCCTCTAAGGACCTTAAAAGCTGGCTCAATACTTGCAGATTTTTAGACTATGAGCGGCCGAATCGCCATTTATATGGTTCTCATTTTTGCGTTTCTTACATTTGGAGGTCTGAGTTTTATTCAGAAATTTGCGATGCAAATTCCTTCAAAAGAAATTTCTTTAAGTGATTCGACCTTTGAAAATCCACTCTCCATTTTAAAAATTGAAGAAAAAAAATCTGAAGAATTTAAATCAGAAGAACTTCATGAAGAGAGAGCCGTAAAGCCACACGTAACACAAAATGAAATGAAACTTATTCGATCTTGTTACGGAATTGCAGGAATCGATCACTCAAAAGCGCGGACACTTTTATTTTTTGGAGCGAGTGAAGGAACTCCCCATATTATTACTTCTAAAATTTTAAAATCCGGCGAATCCGAAAACAATTTAGAGTACGCCACCATGGCCTTCTCTGATGTTCATCAAGAAATGCTGAAGAAAAATGGAGTGCTCGCCATTCACGGAACTTTATCTGAAGTCAAAGCTTCGGATGAAAAATTAAATGAGCATCAATTCGATGCTCTCATCGATGAAGCCACTCAACTTTGCATGGGCGAAGAGGCATTTAATCCCTCACAATCTCGCGAAATAGAAAAATTTCAAAATGAATTGATGAATGCAGCAACAGCTTTTATCCAGCTAGATACCAATTTAGAAAAAGAAAATTCCAAAATTTTAGTTTATTACGAACTCAATGGAATTATTCACACGTTCGAATGGTCGCCTGCTTCGAAGGCCATCTAAAGATCAGTATCTTCTTCTTTATCTCCAAAAGGCAGAAACGGAACGGACGGATCAGATTTTCTTCTTCGTCTAAATAAAATAAGTTCCTCGATTAATCCTGAAGCAAGATAAATGAGAAAAATAAAAAAGAGTGCCACTTCATGAAAAGAAAAAATGAGAACGATCAAAAGCATCCCGATCATCAATGACTGAACGCGATATTTTTTTAGATCGAGATCTTTAAAAGATCGAAAGCGAACATTTGAGATCATCAAAAGCGAAAGGCAAATTGTGATGCCGAGAATCGCCCATGAAAAAACACTACTATCGAGCCACGAATCTAACATCATCAAACAAAGCGCCAAGCCACCCGCAGCTACCGGAGAAGATAATCCCTTAAAATATTTTTTTGACATTCCTTGGCTCGAAATCACATTGAATCTTGCTAAGCGAATCGCCGCGCAAGCTAAAAACAAAAAGGCTCCGAGCCAACCCATTCGCCCTAGATGAATAAGCGCCCATGCATACACAAGCACCGCAGGCGCGACTCCAAACGAGACCATATCGGCGATCGAATCGAAATGAGATCCAAACTCCGATTCTGCTTTCATGAGACGCGCCACTCGGCCGTCCATGCTATCAAAGAAAGTTGCCAAAATAATCGCGACTACCGCCGTATGAAAATTATCTCGGCCAAACAAAAGCGAATTCAAAGTAAAAATAATCGAATAAAATCCTGAAAAAAGTGCCGCAGCTGTTAGCAGCGAAGGAAGTAAAAACACTCCGCGTCGGGCTCGAGATTTCACTTCGTTGTTTCCGTTTCTTTTTTCGCGAAATGATCGTTTTCGTAAATGGGCTCAAGATCATTCACAGCTTCGATTAGTTTATAATCAGATAATTCTAAATATTTTACCTGAGGATATTCCGCCGTCGGTTCTTTTTGTTTAGTTTTTTTCAAAAGCTCAGCAGAAGAAAAAGTGTAGAGCGGAATTTTTTGTGCGAACGACCAAACTTTTGCCACCGTCATTCCCATACGAAGACCGGTGTAAGATCCTGGCCCTTGACCAATGGCAATTTCAGTAATTTCCTTTTTTTCAATACCCAAAGGCTCGAACAATTTTTGAATCAGATTGAATAAAACTTTGGACTGCTGCTGAGGAATATCTTTTTCGTCGATACATTCAAGCCAACCTTCGTCTGAAAGAATCCCCAGTGAAACAGAAGACGTAGATGTATCGATGACGAGCCTCAACATTATTTAAAAACTTTAAGAATCGAATCGATCCATCCGTATCGACTGAAATCGTTAAAAAGGACCAACCCAAAGACGCAAACTAAAATAAAAAGTCCGACCTGCATCGCGATTTCCATCACTTTAAGACTTACTGGTCGCCCACGAATCCATTCAATAATAAAAAAGACCGCATGACCTCCATCCAAAACCGGGATCGGAAGTAAATTCACCAATCCAAGCGTAATCGAAAGCAACGCTAAATTAGAAAGAAACGAAATCCAACCAAAGTAGCCGCCACCCGCCATACGATAAGAATTTCCGGCCACTTTATAAATCATGATCGGACTTCCTAAAAGTTTGATCGAAAGTTGACCGGTAAAAAGTTTGGTTAATGCCTGCACCGTCAGCGAAGTCATATTCCAAGTTTCGGTTAAACCTCGACTCACCCATTTAATAGGATTCAAGGATTGCTCTACGCTCAGAGGAGCTTCTGTTCGAATCGCAGGTGAAATTCCAATTCGATAAATCGCATCGCGCGCGAGCGGATTATCTTTTCCTAAAAGTGGATCAGGAATCGTGGTCTTCTCTGGAGTCATTGAAGCTTCCATGGTTTTTCCGGATCTCAACCATTTGACTGCAACAGGTTTACCTTCAGATCCACGAACAAGCTTAGCAACATCTTCCCACGCCTGAATTTTGTGTCCGTTGATAGAAATTAAAATATCATCGGTTTGCAAACCTGCTTTAGCAGCTGGACCATTCGCTTCGGTTTTTCCGATAGCTAAAAATACTGGGAAGAAACCAAGCCGGCTTTCAACACTTCCGGCACCCGCTTTGAGCTCTACCGTTTTTTCAAAAGCTTTTCCGTCGCGATCAATCGAAAATTGAACCTGACCTGGCTTTAAAAAAGTAAAAGCTTTTCTCAACTGTTCAAGACTTAAAATTTCTGCGCCTTGAATTTTATTTACGCGATCCATTCTTTCTAAACCTGCCTTAGCCAAAGCAGAATCAGTAGAATCAAAAAAGATCAGCGGAATCATTAACTCTGGAGAAATTCCAAGTCTTCCCACCTGAATGTCTTCACCAAATTTAGATTTGGATGGAGCGAGTTGAGGAGTAACAGGCATATCGATTGTTTCAATTTTGCCTGTCTGCAAATTCGTTCGCTCAATTTTAAGATCTAATTTCTGATCGGCGGATTTTTCAATTCTCGATTCAATTTGCGACCATTTAGAAATCGGCGCGCCATCAATACTTAAAATATGATCTCCAGGAAAAAGGCCAGCCTTCTCGGCAACCATTCCAGGTTCAATGCTTCCGATAATCGGACGAATCGTTGGAATTCCTGTGGCAAGCATCAAACCAAATAAGAAAATCGGCAAAAGAAGATTAAAAACAGGCCCGCCAAAAACGACTAAAAGTTTTTTGGGAGGTGATTGAGTAAGAAAGCCTACTTTTCTTTCAGCTTCTGAATATTCTTTGCTGGGGTCATCGCCTGCCATTTTGACATAGCCACCCAATGGAAGAATCGCGAGTCGGTATTCCGTATCACCTTTTTTAAAAGAGAAAAGACTAGGGCCCATTCCAATTGAAAACTTTTCAACTCGAATACCCATCCATTTTGCCATTAAAAAATGGCCAAGCTCGTGAATAAAAACGAGCAAAAAGAAAAGCAGTGCAAAAAAACCAACATCACTGAGCCAATTCATAAGTGAATAACCTCCAAATTATAGAGAGATTGTCGCACGACTTGAGGCGTTTCGTCGACCAAGACCTAAGTCCCTTTTCCAGACGGTCGCCCAGGCCTTAACTTCTTCATCTAAAGCCATCACGTCGCCTAAATTTTCTACTCGTGACGACTGAAAATCGCTTAAGGCCTCTTCTACGAGCAGTGGGATATCCATGAAGTCGATTGAATCTTTCAAAAATCTATCTACTGCCATTTCATTTGCAGCATTTAAAACAATGGAACCTTGAGCTCCTATTTTTTCAGCTTGAATCGCTAAAGCTAAGCACGGAAATTTTTTAAAATCAGGATTTTCAAAATGAAGCGCGCCAATCTCAACCAAGTTCAATTCTTTTCCTAATTGAAGCGGCAAGCGCTTTGGATAATGAAGTGCGAGCGAAATTGGAATTCGCATATCCGAAATTCCAAGCTGAGCCATAAAAGATCCATCACAATATTCGACCATTGAATGAACAATACTCTCAGGATGCACAATAATTTTTACTTTTTCAGAGGGAAGATCAAAAAGTCGAATCGCTTCGATGAATTCTAAACCTTTGTTCATCATCGTTGCAGAATCAATCGTGATCTTGGCTCCCATGGCCCAATTGGGATGCTTCAGTGCTTCAGCTTTTGTAATTTTTGAAAAGCTCGAAAGTTCTCGAGTGCGAAAAGGGCCACCACTTCCGGTCAACCAAATCGTTTTTACCTCTGAAAGATCATTGCCCATCAATGCTTGAAAAATTGCTGAGTGCTCTGAATCGACAGGAATGAGTTTTGTTTTCTTTTCGTCGACGGCTTTTGTTACAAACGGTCCTGCCATCACCAAAATTTCTTTATTCGCAATTCCAATAATCTGCACGCCAAGCTCAGCAGCTTTAAGCGTCGCCAATAAACCATGAGTTCCCATCATCGCTGAAATCACGACATCAGGTTTTGTTTCCGAAATGCATTCGGTGTGACCTTCGATTCCAAAATAAATTTTTGGAAGATTTGAAAAAGAAATTCGAGATTTTAATTTTTGTTCGAGCTGCACCGCCAAAGACTCGGTTGAAACACTGACAGTCTTTGGATTGAATTCTTCGATCTGTTTAACGAACGCGTCTAACGAAGATCCGCACGAGATCGAAACCAGTTCAAAAAGATCAGGATGTTGACGAAGAACATTAAGCGTATTTGAGCCAATGCTTCCGGTAGAACCAAGCAAAGCGACTTTTCGAGGTGTAATAGAGGTCAACATCTGGGTGAAACCTTAAGGTACTTAACTAGCGAAAACCACCCCTAAGGGCCATGAAGAAAAACAGAGGAACAGCGGCGAAGAGAACGCCGTCTAACCGGTCTAAAACGCCTCCATGACCCGGTAAAAGGGTGCCCGAGTCTTTGACTCCGTAGGTGCGTTTAAGCATGGATTCAAAGAGATCTCCAAAGACGCTGGCGAAACCTAAGGCGGCTGCCAAAACTAAGCACCAGAAAAAGTTCGGTGTCATAAAATCAAAATGAGAAAAAACGAGTTTAAAAATAATTCCCACGATCATGGCACCGGCCATTCCAGCCCAAAATCCCTCTTTGGTTTTAGAAGGACTAATATTTTGGAAAAAAGGAGTTCGACCAAATTGCTTACCCCAAAAATAAGCAGCGGTGTCGGTGAGGGCGACTACAAAAAATAAAAACCAAATGGCTTCTCTTCCCGAAGATCTCATTTGAATAAGTGAAAGCAAACTAAATAGTCCAGTCAGGTAAACGAATCCGACGAGAGAAAAACTGAGTGAAGAAATAATGGTGTGAAAAGTTTTTTTCGCTGCCAACGAACGAATAATATGAATTTGTAGAACAAGAGCGATTGTTCCGATTGCAAGCTCAAAGCCAAGCCCTATGCCGATAAATAAAGTAGGCAAAACTCCTAATAAAATTTTAAGTCCGTGTTGAATCCATTCATCTTGATTGGTCGGCTTTGCACGAAATGAAAGATACTCATGCCAACAAGCGCCGAGTGCCAATGTCATTAGCAAAGAAAAAACACGGGCATCATTCGCACTCAATAAAAGAGCTGGAAAATAAATGGCTGAAACTAAAATGCGTTTTTGAAGATTGGTAAGCGTCAAGCCATCGTCTTTCTCGATGAAATTCCGCCAAAGCGCCGCTCCCTTTTTTGATAGGCTTCGATCGCTTTCATTAATTCCTTTTCCGTGAATTCCGGCCAAAACTTCTCCGTAAAATAAAATTCTGCATAAGCGCACTGCCAAAGTAAATAGTTTGAAATTCTAAGTTCACCACTTGTTCGAATCAATAAGTCGGGATCCGGCTGATGAGCCGTGTCGAGAAAGTCCGCAAAACGATTTTCATCGATTTCCTCCGGTTTTAGTCGGCCTGCAGCCACTTCAGCCGCAATTTTCTTCGTAGCTCGAACCATTTCATCGCGAGAACCATAATTTAACGCAAGCTGCAAAATCATTCCGGTATTTTTAGAAGTAAGCTCAATCGTCCTATCTAATTCTTTGCGAGCAAATGCAGGAATCTGCGAAAGATCTCCGATCACTTTCATCTGCACATTATTCTTCATAAAGAGTCCGCGCTCTCGAATCGCATAGAGCTTAAGCAGTTTCATCAAAAGATCGACTTCCGCTTTCGGGCGAGACCAATTTTCTTTTGAGAAAGCATAGAGAGTTAAAATTTCTATTCCTAAATCAGATGCAAAAGTGGTGAGCGTGCGAATATTTTTTGCACCTTCACGGTGCCCTTGAATTCGCAATTTGCGTTGAGCTTTTGCCCAGCGCCCATTGCCATCCATAATAATCGCAATATGTCTGGGAAGTTCCGTATGGACCTCTAGATCGTCATGATCTCAGCGGTCTTTTTAGAAACGATATCATCGATGGCTTTAACGGCTTCATCGGTGAATTTTTGAATCGTTTCCATTTCGCGCTTTGAATCATCTTCTGAAAGAGCTTTCGCTTTTTCTAAAGCTTTGATGGCTTCATTGGCATTCTTTCTATTTTGACGAATGCCGACTTTGCCTTCTTCGCCCGATTTATTGACGACCTTAACGAGCTCTTTGCGTCGCTCTTCTGTCAGGGCAGGAATGCTAATGCGAATAATTTTTCCATCATTTTGTGGATTCAATCCAAGATCTGAGTGATTGATCGCTTTTTCAATTTCAGAAAGCACTGTCGTATCCCAAGGAGCGATGACGATCGTTCGAGCATCAGGAGTAGACACCGTTCCAATTTGATTAAGTGGAGAAATTTGTCCGTAATAAGAAACTTTCACAGACTCAAGAAGTGCTGGCGAAGCTTTACCCGCTCGAATTCGAGTGAGGTCGCGCTTGAGAGCATCCACCGATTTTTGATTATGAGTTTTAAATTCGTTAACGACTGTCTGAGCATTCGACATAATTCGCCTCGCGCTCCTAAAATTTAGGATTTATTTTTTCTTTTTTAAAGTTTTAGGGTCATCACAAACTAAAGTTCCAATCGGTTCACCCGAAATAACTCTCTTGATATTACCCACTTCATTCATTCCAAAAACAATAATAGGAAGAGAATGGTCCATACAAAGCGAGATCGCTGTTGCATCCATCACTTCTAATCCTCGCTGAAGAACATCGATATAAGTTAACCGATCATAGCGAACCGCTTTTTTATGTTTGAGCGGATCTTTGTCGTAAACTCCATCTACTCGAGTCGCTTTTAAAACGACATCGGCTTCGATTTCCATCGCGCGTAAACTCGCAGCCGTATCTGTTGTGAAATATGGATTACCTGTTCCTGCAGCAAAAATAACAACTCTCTTTTTTTCAAGATGGCGAATCGCTCGACGACGAATATATGGTTCTGCCACTGCTTCCATTCGAAGCGCCGCCATAACTCGAGTATAAATATTTAATTTTTCGAGCTGATCTTGAAGAGCCAAAGAATTCATAACCGTCGCAAGCATTCCCATATAGTCAGCACTTGCTCGATCCATTCCGGCCGAGGCTCCAGAGATTCCTCTGAAAATATTTCCACCACCAATGACGATCGCTACTTCGACGCCCGACTCGATGACTTCTTTAATTTCTTTTGCAATTCGTTCTAAGATCTTGGAATCAATCCCGTAAGATTGATCTCCCATGAAGGCTTCACCAGAAAGTTTTAATAAGACTCTCTTATATTTCGCCTTCACGACTGCGTTTGGCCCAATTCAAATCGTGTGAAACGATTAATTTTCATATTCTCGCCAAGCTTAGCGATCATATCTTTAAGCAAATTTTCAATCGTCGTATCTGGATTCTTGATAAAAGATTGTTCCATCAAGCAAACTTCGCCATAAAATTTTTCGATTTTTCCATCGACGATCTTACCTAAAACATTGTCCGGCTTACCAGATTGCTTAGCTTGATCCATGAAAATAGCTTTTTCTTTTTCAAGAACTTCAGCAGGAACTTCACTTCTCTGTAAGTATCGAGGATTCGCAGCGGCAACGTGCATAGCCACATCTCGGCAGAAATTTTGGAAAGTTTCATTACGAGCTACGAAATCAGTTTCGCAATTCACTTCAACTAAAACGCCGATCTTTCCACCTGCGTGAATATAAGAAGTAACCGAACCTTGTTTGGCTTCGCGACCTGTTTTCTTTTCAGCGGTTGCGATGCCTTTTTTTCTTAAAAACTCGATAGCTTTTTCGATATCGCCACCCGTTTCAACGAGAGCTTTTTTGCAATCCATCATTCCTGCTCCGGTTTTTTCTCGGAGCGACATGACTTCAGAGGCAGAAAGTTCAACAGCAGACATTAATTCGCGTCTCCTTTGCCTGAACCACCTTCATCGTTTGATTTAGCTTTTCTTTCGATAGCAACGTCGACAACCTTATCACCTTTTGAAGGTCGAGGTTTTTTTGCAGCAGCGCCTTCGGCTCGAGCTCCATCTTGTTGAGCCCCACCCATTTTTTTCAAATGATCTTGGTGAAGTTTTGAACCAGACAAAACAGCGTCGGCAACCTTAGAAGTGTAAAGTTTAACAGCGCGAAGAGAGTCGTCATTTCCTGGAATCACATAGTCGATTCCGTCTGGATCGCAGTTCGTGTCAACAACAGCGATGATTGGAATATTTAAAGTCTTAGCTTCGTTAACCGCGATGTATTCGCGATTTGGATCGATGATGAAAATCGCACCAGGAACATCATGCATACCTTGAATGCCGAGGTAATTGGTTTCTAATTTTCCACGTTTCTTTTCGAGATCCAAAATTTCTTTCTTCTTTCGAATTCCGTAATTCTTATCTTCTGCCATTTTTTGCAAATTTTTCATCACATTGATCGAGCGTTTGATCGTATGAAAATTCGTTAAGGTTCCGCCGATCCAACGCTCAGTCACATAATATTGCCCCGCGCGAACAGCTTCTTCTTTGACGATGTCTTGAGCTTGTTTTTTTGTTCCAACGAACAAAATTTTCTGACCGCTTGATGCAATTCGGCGAATCGCTTCGAGAGCTTCACGAAAACGAACGGCGGTTTTTTGAAGATTGATGATGTAAACGCCATTTCGCGAATCATGAATATAAGGCTTCATCTTTGGATTCCATTTTGCGGTCTGGTGACCAAAATGAACTCCGGCTTCAATTAAATCTTTCATCGAAACATCCACGCCTGCATCAGGGTGAAGGGGTTGAACTTGCGCTAACGTCATTGTTAAAAAAATCTCCTCGTTTTCATTAAATACTTATCCCGTTATTGATAGAAGAGGCCTCGGGACCTGTCAAAGGGCGACTTTAAGAGAATGTTATGGGGTCGGGTTGTCGCGCGGGGAGCGCGCCTTTGCCAGAGGTGCCAGGTCAGCGCATGATTTGGGCGATCTGACCTGGCACCTTTTTAACCCGACCCCCGATCTTATTTCTTTTTATGGTGCTGCTTGGTTGCTTTGGCGTCTTGATCGTTGGCTTTGGCCTGTAAGGCCTCTCTAAGCTTCTGATTGTCGGCTTTAAGCTCTTTAATCATATCTTCAAAAGTGGCGCGAACTCTCTGAACTCTGGCTTCCTCAGCCTCTTTGGCCTCCTCGAGCTTCTTCTCGCAAGTCGTTTGATCATTCTTTGATTGAGACTCAAAGACCCTCAAACGGGCGACTTCTTTAGAGAGTTCAGTGTTTCGATCTACGAGCTCTTGCTGAAGTAAATCGAGAGACTGGGCCTGTTCGCGAAGCTGCATAACCGTATTTTTATCGCAAACGTTCGAAGCATCCTCGGCATCTCTGAGTTTTTCTTGAACCTCTTTTAATTTGGCCTGTTGATCATCAAATTGAGTTTTAGGAACACAAGCGGAAGCTAAAATTCCCATTCCAAACAAGGCACAAATTCTTAAAGCTATCTTCATAGGGCCGAGTTTAGCTGAAGGAAAATATTTAGATCTATCCTATTTATTTAGCGACGGACGAAAGTGGCATGATGCCTAAAAGACTCTTTAGATCGTTATCCGTCAGCATGATTCCAAAACCACCGAAGTAGTTTCGTTTTTTCGTATCGGTGATGAGATCGTCTACCCCGCCGATGAAATGCATGATCTTAAATAAATGAGCAGCAGCGTAAATACGCACATGCGCATGCTCTGGTCGACTGAAGTCAAAGGCGTCCACTCCAAAGCTTAAACGATCTCTAAATAAATGATATTCAGCTCCGAATCCGCCGGAGGAACGAATCAATCCCGCCTTCAAAGTAAAATCGTAAAAGCGTCGCGCAAAAAGAAGTGTGAAGTTAAGTGAGTCGGTTCTTCGAACTTCTTTTTTTGTATAAGTCGAACCCGGAGGAGTTGT
Source organism: Deltaproteobacteria bacterium (assembly GCA_017302715.1). GTDB lineage: Bacteria > Bdellovibrionota > UBA2394 > UBA2394 > UBA2394 > JAFLCD01. The sequence goes on along the minus strand of JAFLCD010000003.1, from coordinate 156,942 downwards.
CGTAATATCTGTAACTGTCGTCGATCGACTTCCAAAATCTAAAGGCCCGTCGGTAAATTCAAAGAGAAAATATTTATCGTAAGAAGGTTGAATTTTAAATGAAGCGACTGATTGCATTTCTCCAGCGGAACCTAAGTACTCACCGCGAAATCCAACCGACAATTCAATTTTTCTTAAGCGGCCAACGAAGTCATTAATTCCATCGAGTGTATCGTTCACTTTGTTAACGGTGGTTTCGTCTGAAAGAAGTTTTCCAAGAGTTCCTTCGCCGCGCTCTACTTTGGCTGCAATGCGATTGAGCGATTCAACAGTGTTATCAATTTTACCCATCACGTTTTTAAAATCTGAAACCACATCCCGAAGCTGAGGATTCGCCGTCGAAACAAAAGATTTAATTGTTTCGCTCGTGGTTTTCATATTTTCGATAATGGATTTTAAATCGCCGTTATTTAAAAGCGTTGTGACCTGTTGAACGTTTTGAACAATATTTGTTAAATTACTTTTGTTCGAACGAACCACGGATCGAAGATCTTCGGTGATATCGTTGACGTTGGTGATGATATCTTTGAACGAAGGCTGACCGTTGCCTCCGCGAATCAGATCCTTGATCGACTGCGCTACATCGTTGAAATTTTGAATCGCTCGATCTAAATCTCCCGCGCCACCAAGCCCTTGAATCGAGCTTCCATCTTTTAACTCAGGTTCTTTTCCACCACCTTGAATGGTGACAACTTTCTCTCCCAGGATTCCTTTGTTTTTTAACGAGATGACAGAATCTTGAAAAACAGGAACATCACCTTGAACACGAATTTCGATCCGCGCTTTTCCATCAATCAACTGAACGTTTTCAACTGCACCGATTCGAATACCTGCAAACTCAACTGGAGTGCGCGCTAAAATTCCCGATGCATTATCAATATCGATATAAAGTGTTTTGCTGCTGGCAAGAGAGAAACCACCGCGGTTCATTCGGATGGTTAAGTAAGCGATAGCAAGCACGGTCAAAAGGACGAAGACGCCTACTTTAGCTTCAGTGGTAAATCCTTTGGAATTCATGCTTTTTTATAACTCACGCGCGAAAATTTTTTGGCAAACCGTAATCCAGAAAATCACGCACAATGGCATTTTCGTGGTTCATCATTTCTTCTGGACTTCCCACTGCCACTATAGCTCCATCGTGAAGCATCGCGATCGTATTTGCAATTCTCAAAGTGGCGCGAATATCGTGACTAATGATGATGCTAGTGCCCTGAATATTTTGCTGCGTCTGTACGATCAAATCGTCAATCGCGCGCGATGTGATGGGATCAAGTCCGGTGGTTGGCTCATCATAAAGAACAATTTCGGGGTTGAGCACCAAAGCTCTCGCTAGCCCAACGCGTTTACGCATACCGCCAGAAAGTTCTGAGGGTAATTTTCTCTCTACATTTTTCATTCCGACTTCTTGCAAACGCTGCTTCACAGCTTCAGAAATTTCTTTTTCTGAAACCCGTCGATGCTCTCGAAGAGGAAAAGCAATATTCTCATACACATTCATCGAGTCAAAAAGAGCTGCGTCTTGAAAAAGCATTCCAAATCGCATCCGAACTCTTTTCAATTCTTCTTTAGGCAAATTTGTTAAATCCATTCCATCTAAAAGAATTTGTCCTTCATCGGGCTTCATCAATCCAATCAGATGACGGAGCAAAACAGATTTTCCGCAACCTGAAGATCCGATGATGACGGTGATTTCTCCATTTTTGATTTTGAGATTAACGCCCTTAAGAACTCGTTGAGTCCCAAAAGATTTTTTCAAATTGCGAATCTCAAGCATCTGCGTTTCGTTTCACTTTCAAAACATCATTGCGGTTAAAAAATAATCTGCGATTAAAATAGTTACCGAAGCAATCACTACGGCTTGAGTGGTTGCGCGACCAACCCCTTCAGCTCCACCTTCGGTGAGAAAACCTTTTCGACATCCCACCACCGCGATAATGATGCCAAAGGCCGCAGCCTTGATGAGACCATCCCACATATCTTCTGTTTTTACGTATGCTTCGATTTTTTCAAAAAAAGTAGCTTCGTTAATCTCAAGCATTCCAACTCCCACGAGATAAGATCCAAAAATTCCCATCATATCAAAAATAATCGAAAGCAGTGGCACCATCACGAAGGCGGCAATAATTCTTGGCGCAATCAAATAACTGACGGGATCAACCGCCATAACCTCGAGCGCATCGATCTGCTGAGTAACTCGCATGGTTCCGATTTGTGCGGCCATCGAACTTCCGGAGCGGGCAGCGATCATAAGGCCCGTCATGACGGGCCCGAGTTCGCGAAAGAGAGAAAGAGCAACAACAGCGCCGGTTACACCTTCGGCATTAAATAGACGAAAGGCTTTTCCACTTTGAAGTGCCAAAACGGCGCCGGTAAATAGCCCCGTTAATAAAATAATAAACGTAGAATTCACTCCGATGGTTTCAGCTTCTTTGAAAATCAGATTGATTCGAAACGGACGAATAAAAAGCGCGCGAATTCCCTGCACCATGGTGACGATGAAACCGCCAAATTCCACAAGTACCATCGAAGTCCACCGCGCGATGAAAATAAAAAAAGACGCGAGTTTAGATGGAACAACTACTTCAGACATTTAGGGCACCCAAATTCGCGGAATTCGTTTGGCAATTCTAAGGTTAAGTTCATAAGGCTCCACAATCCGATTCTCTAATAAAGAATTTCTGAATCTGCCCCAAAAGACAACTCTATCGTGAGTATTCAATCGACCCGACTTGGCGCGCACCATCACCATATCCATACAGATGGCGCCGCATATATTGAGAACGCCCTTTTTTCTATCGGATGAGGATCGCCACTCGGGCTGTAAATCTTTGGCATAAGTTTTTGAAAGTCCGTCGGCGTAACCTAGCGGAACAATCCCGATGCTGTGACTCTTTAAACTTTTATACAAATGACCGTAACTTACACCTTCACTTTTTTCGATTTGTTTAAGAAGGCCGACTTCCGAGACAAGTTCTAAAACAGGAGCGAGTCGCATTTTTAGTTTGGGATCAGGACTCATTCCTAAATTGTAATAACCATAAATCGCTAAACCCGGACGAACTAAATTAGTAACCTCAGATAAAATTCCTTTTTTAATCTTATTTTTAGAAAAAAGTGCGGCGGAATTTTCGGAGTGAATGGAATTTGGAAAAATTCCTGCAGAAAAAAACCAGCGAACGGCTTCTTCAAAGAGCATCGACTGACGGTAAAAAACTAAATCATCGTAAGTCGCAAAATGCGTGAACAATCCTTCAAGTGAACGTTTGGAATTTCGAATCATCGCGATCGCCTGCGACCATTCGTTTGGCTTGATGCCCAAGCGATTCATTCCGGTATCTAATTTGAGATGAATCAAGAGTTTCGTGTGATTGAGAAAATATTTCAACGCTCGAAGATCATTGATGGCGACCTCGAGACGATTTTTTTCGGCAAGACGCGCGGCTTCAATCGACCATTCGAGAGTTCCACCCAAAACAAGGATGCGAGCTTTTCGAGATAATTTTCGCGCCTCTAAACCTTCGGCCAGCGAAGCCACTGCAAAAAATTTAATTCCATTTTTTTCAAGCTCAGGCAAAACGCGCTGTAAATCGTGGCCATAAGCATCAGCTTTAACGACCGCCATCATCTCGGCATCCGGGCGATGAAGATTGGAATTCTTACGAATACATTCGCGAATCGTCTTTAAATTGTGCTTGAGCGCTTTTCTCGAAAGCAAAGCGGCAGCAGGTCGAAGAGGCAGAGCGTTCATTTCGTAAGATCCTAGACAAATTCTTTTCCCAGGGCGAGGGAAGCGTTTAGGATGTCAGAAATATCATGACAAGCTCTCTTCATTCAAAATTATCCGTTGGATCTGACATTAATTATTTTTGCTCGCGCTGCCATTTGGAACTCGGCCATCGAATTCTAGCCATGGTCGGTAGCGAACCTGCGCGAGTGCGTTGCAATACTTGCAAATCCGAGCGAAATTATCGCGCCACTAAACGCCTATCAAAAGTTTTAGATAGCGAAGGGCCTTCGGTTAGACGAACTCGAGTAGTGGCAAGCAGCTCAGGTGAAAGTATTTATCAACTTTATCAAAAAAAATTGCATGAAGCAGCGGCGAAAACTCCAAAGGCTTATCGAATCGATGAGGCTTTCGAAGTCGGTGATGCGATCGATCACGTAAAATTTGGCAGAGGCATTGTTTTAAAACTCATTCATCCCGATCGAATGGAAGTAATTTTTCCGGATGAAATGAAAGTCTTGATGAAAAAAGCGAGCCTAGAAGAATAGAGCGGAAAATTAAATGAACTGTGATCTTAAGGTTTTTTATGACGGACACTGTCCCATCTGCTCGCGAGAAATTAAACATCTCAAAAAGCAAGAAGGTGCTGAACGAATTTCTTTCATCGATTTTACGGATCACTCTTTCGACGCCGCTAAAGAAAATTTAGACAGCGAAGAGATTCACAAAAAAATTCACGGCGTGCTTTTGGTCGATGGAAAAATCATCACCGGCATGGACACTCTCATCGCGATTTGGAAACGCATCCCCCGCTATCACTGGCTCGGCGTCTTTGCTTCGATTCCAGGAATTCATTTTATGTTTCGCATCGGCTACGCCGTCTTTTCAAAATTTCGTCCGAGATTGCAGAAGAAGAAATAGCTAGAATTCAGTTTCAATCGCAGCCAAACCATTTCGAGGATTTTTCTCTGAGACGAGGCCGCAGGAGGCGAGGCGACAGGAGTGTACAATAAAGTACTCGACTTAGCCGAGCCGACGAGAACGAAGTATTCAGAGAAAAAGCCGAAGTAATGGTGGGCAGTAAAGGGATCGAACCTTTGACCCTCGCCTTGTAAGGGCGATGCTCTACCAGCTGAGCTAACTGCCCCGGTAAGAATCCCATAGAGTTAAACCTAAAGCTGAGACTCCTGGCAACTCTCATCCCCCATAATCTTGGCCCCTGCTTTTCATCCAGCAAAGATTGAAAATCTTTCACAAACTCGCCAAGATGGACCGCTAATAAGCACGTAAATATGAGCATCGACGAGACATTTCCTAAAAGATACGAGCCCAAAGCCATCGAGAAAAAATGGCAGGATGCCTGGTATGGCCAAGGCGCATTTTCTCAGGCGAATCGATTTGACGAAAATTCTTCGAAGCCGACGTTCTCGATCGATACTCCCCCGCCAACGGTTTCGGGAAAACTCCATATCGGCCACGTTTTTAGTTATACACATACCGAGATCATCAGCCGCTATAAACGACTTCGCGGATTCAATGTTTATTATCCATTTGGTTACGACGACAACGGATTGCCTACTGAACTGCTGACCGAAAAAGAGCATGGCATTCGCGCCCATCAAACGGATCGAAGAAAATTTCGCGAGCTTTGTTTAGAAACGGGAAAAAAATATTCTCAAGCTTTTAGCCAACTTTGGAAGTCGTTAGGATTTTCTTGCGATTTTGAATCGGCGTATTCGACGATTTCTCCCACAAGCCAAAAAATTTCTCAGTGGTCGTTTGTCGATCTCTATAAAAAAGGAAAAGTAGAGCGAAGAAAAGAACCTGCGCTCTGGTGCACTAAATGCGCGACTTCTTTTGCTCAAGCCGAGATCGATGATATTTTTAAAGCCGGAAAATTCGTTCATATCCCCTTTGAAGTCGAAGGGCTCGCTCCTTTGACGGTGGCAACGACAAGACCTGAACTTCTAGCGGCTTGCGTAAGTGTTTTTGTAAATCCTGAAGACGAAAGATTTAAATCTTACGTTGGCAAAAAAGCGAAAGTGCCTTTCTTTGGCCACGAAGTTTCTGTGATCGCCGATGAAAAAGCTCAGATCGATAAAGGAACGGGCGTTGTCATGTGCTGCACTTTCGGAGACACCACCGATATTCAGTGGTGGCGCCAATATAAATTGCCGCTACGAGAAGCGATTTCAAAATATGGAAAAATGACTGAGCTCTGCGGACCAGTTGCGAATTTAAAAATCGAAGAAGCCAAAGAAAAGATGATCGAGATTTTGAAGGAAAAAAATCTCGTCCTTAAGGTCGTTGATATTCCCGCCGAATCTCGAGTGGTGAATGTGCATGAGAGATGTGGAACACCTGTGGAATTCATTGTTCAACCTCAGTGGTTCATCAAAGTTTGCGATGAAAAAGAAAATTTGATTTCGATCGCGCGCAAAATTAAATGGCATCCTGAATTCATGCGCTCTCGATATGAAAACTGGGTTGAAAATCTATCGTGGGATTGGGCCATCTCTCGTCAGCGCGCTTTCGGTGTTCCGATTCCCGCTTGGTATTCTGAAGACGGAAAACATATTTACGTCGCAGATCCCAAAGATCTTCCGCTCGATCCCACAGAATCGAAGCCTCCTGTTCCATGTCCTTCGGGAGAGTGGATCGCGGATTCCGACGTACTCGATACGTGGGCGACTTCTTCGGCGACGCCGCTTATCAATGCGCGATTTAGTTTGCCGAATGAGCGAAAGAATTTTTTACCGATGTCGATGCGACCTCAAGCTCACGACATTATTCGCACCTGGGCGTTTTATACAATCGCGAAATCTTATTTTCATTTTAAAGATATGCCCTGGAAAGACATCGTCATCAGCGGACATGTTCAAAAACCTGGAGCTAAAGTGGAAGCCGCTCAGATGGCCGGCCAAGATTTTGCAAGAAAGACAAAAATTTCAAAGTCAAAGGACGGAGAAACTTTTGCTCCTGAAAAAATCATCGAAAGAAATTGCGCTGATGCAATTCGGCTTTGGTCCGCAGGAGCTTCTTTAGGCACCGATATTTTATTTGACGAAGGTGGAATGGGAGAATCTCTGAAGTTTCTCAATAAACTTTGGAACGCTACCCGTTTTGCTTTGCTCAATCTTGAAAATTTTAAGCCTGAGAAAAATTTTGCTTCAAAATATCCGGTGGATCAGTGGATTCTCGCTCGTTTATCTCAGGTGATGAATTATTATCAAAAATCTTTTGATCAATACGAAATTCACGGAGCGAAAGTTGAACTCGATAAGTTTTTTTGGATAGATTTTTGCGATAACTATATCGAATTCATTAAATGGCGCTGCTTAAGCTCAGACGCCAAAGTTGCCGAAGAAGCCAAACAAACTCTCTATCAAGTTTTATTTAAACTGCTGCAACTCTATGCGCCTTTGGCTCCGCATATCACCGAAGAAATTTATCAGCTTTACTTTAAGCAATTCGAAAAAATCGAAAGCATTCATCAAACCGAACTTCAGTTTGATGGTGTAAAAGTAGATGAAAAATTTTTAGCGGGTGGAAAATATTTAGTCGGCGCGATCGGACTTGTGCGCGGATTTAAATCCAAGAACCAGTATGGATTTAAAATTCCGATTGAAGATTTAAAAATTTACACGAATGCCGAACAAAAACCTCATCTTGAAGCCACCATCAGCGATATCAAAAATTTTGCTCAAGCAAAATCGATTTCCATTCTAGATTCAAAAGAAGCCACCAATACTTTTGAACAAGAATTTGAAGGTATTAAAATCAACGCCTATGTAGATCCTAAAGTTGTTGAAGAGTTTAAAGCGGCAAAGAAACCTTCTTAAAATCAGAAGCACGCTCAATTTAAGCCGAAGAATAAATAAACCGAGTTAGATTTTTATCCATCACCACTTCAAAACCTTCGCGCTCAGCATCTTTTGCTGACCAAGCCACACAAAAATCGCCAGCCAAACCTACCACCAAAATTTTTTGAATATTTTTGGCGCGAAACCAATTAGCGAGTCCCGTTGAAGTGCCATCATTCTCAAAAAACGCAGAGTAACTATCGCAGTCCACTCGCTTTCCTTTTTGCAAAATGAGCTGAGCCTTTTCGATCGGTAGCTTTGAATTTATTTTCCAGCCTGATGTTCCAACGACGCAATGATCGGGCCAAAGAACTTGTTGCTGTTCAGGCACCGATTTTAAATAACGAACGAGAATCTCTCTATCGAAAATCGAATCGATTTTTTTAGCTTCGACATCCGCGAGTTTTAAAATATCGAAAGGCTTTTTATTTTTATAAGAACTTGCAAAAGAAATATGCCCTTTCGGATGCGAGTCTTGAGTAACAACCACCGTTTGGAATTGATTCATGAGTTCTGCGATGGGAGCTGCAATTTCATGGCCATTCGGCACGGGAAGCGCTCCACCCGGCTCAAAATCATACTGCTGATCCACCACTAAAAGAGCGGCAGAAGCCTCAGAAGCTAAAGGATGAAGGCCCATATACCCCAATCCGTTAGCATTTCTGTTCGATATTGAAAAAGCCTGATTTTGAGCTAAACAAGAGCATGCTTCAGGGATCAACGTTCTCACCGCTTTTTACGGATTTTTATCAGCTGACAATGGCTGAAGCCTATTTTTCATCCAACAAAAAAAACTCCGTCGCGACTTTTGAACTTTTTTTTAGAAAGTGTCCATTCGGTGGAGAATATGCCGTACTTGCAGGATACGATTTGGTCCGCGATATTCTTCAGAACTTTCGATTTTCTGAAACCGATTTAGATTATTTAAAATCTCTTTCTGCATTTAAAAATACTCGCCCCGATTTTTTTGAAGCACTTCGCACCTTAGATTTTAAAGACGTAGAAATTTTAGGAATTCAGGAAGGCGAAATTGTTTTTCCGCGCACTCCACTTTTACAAATTCGTGGACCTCTTTATAAAACTCAACTTTTAGAGAGTGCGCTTTTAAATGCGATTAATTTTTCAACTCTTGTCGCCACTTATGCCAGACGCATTCGATTGGTAGCGGGTGAAAGAAGTTTGGTGGAATTCGGGCTTAGGCGAGCTCAAGGCCCGAATGGTGCGATGACGGCCGCTCGCTCCGCGTATCTTGGCGGCTTCGATGCGACTTCGAATGTACTCGCCGGAAAAAATTTAGGCATTCCTGTCGTAGGAACGATGGCGCATTCTTTTATTCAAAGTTTTTGGGCTGTTTCTGAAGCCGACCTCATTTGGAATGGAAAAAATATTTCTACCCTCTTTGAAAAAATTAAAAATGAAGATGGCTTAAGCACTAACGAAGGTGAGCTTGGAGCTTTTTTAGCTTATGCAAAAGCTTTTCCTGATAACGCGCTTCTTTTGGTCGATACGTATAATGTCTTAGGATCAGGAATTCCAAATGCCATAAGAATTTTTAAACTTTTACGCGAAATGGGGCATAAAAATTTTGGAATACGCTTAGATTCTGGCGACCTCGTTTATTTTTCTAAACAAGCTCGCCAAATTTTGGATGCTGCGGGATTTAGAGATGCAAAAATTTTTGCCTCTAACGAACTCGATGAAAATATTATCTCGAGCATTCAAGACCAGGGCGCTGTTATTGATTCGTATGGAGTTGGAACTCACCTTGTTACGGCACTTCCTCAACCTGCGCTGGGAGGAGTCTATAAATTAGTTGAACTCGACTCTCGTCCACGAATGAAAATTTCTCAGCAAACTGAAAAGTTAGTTCTGCCCTGTGCAAAATCTGTCTATCGAATGATCGGTAAAGACGAAAAAATGATTGCGGATATTTTAATGACTTGCAGCGAACCTGCTCCAGTTGCTGGCAGTCAGCAACTCGCTCTTCATCCCGCCGATGCCTTTAAACGTGCACTCATTGCTCCAACAAAAGTTGAGCCGCTTTTGCAGCCTCTTTTTGCAGGTGGAAAATTTTTAGAAGATAAAAGTTTAAGCGAAAAGCGAAGCTGGAGCTTAAAGCGAATGGAACAAGTGCGACCTGATATTACGAGGCAGAAAAATCCAACGCCTTATAAAGTTTCTATTAGCGCGAAATTAAAATCGTTGGTGGATGAACTCTACAATCAAGAGTCTCCACCCATTCACTTAGAGTAAAATTAAGCGATCGAAGGCTGAGAACGGTGAGCGACTCGCCACTCGTTAAACTTTTCTTTAAAATCTTGCTTCGCCTCTTCAAGATTTTTGGCAATCTGCTGCATCTGCTCTGAACCAGCATGTCCGATGCCATTTTTAAATGACTGCCATTCCATCGAAAGATGATGCCATTTTAAAAGTGCTGCATCTAAAGATTCAGAAACCTTTGAAAATTTCGGGCAATCGCTTTGAACCTTTCCCTTTAAGGTCTGAATTCTAGCTCGATAAATTTCTGGAGCCGGAGTTACTTTTAAATTTCTTGTAAGTCCCAAGAACTGTCCAAAATAAATAAACCATTTGGTTGGATCATAATGATAGAAGCGATGACCATTTCTGTAATCCCAAGGAAAACGATGATGAAAATTATGCCAGCCCTCACCTTGAGCAAGCAGAGCACAAATTAAAGAATCTCTCGCTGTGATTTCAGTCGAGTAAGGTCGGCGACCAAAATAATGAGCATAAGAATTAATCAAGAATGTACAATGATCGATGAACATCAATCGCGTAAGACCTGCGAATAAAAAAGTTGCGAGTGGTCGGCCGAGTAAAAATCCAATTCCTAACGGAAGTAAAAAACTCGAAACGAGTAACCACCAAATATAATATTTGTGCTGATTTCTAATCCAAGGGTCTCTTTCAAGATCGGGGCAGTTTGCAAAATTGGTAGTGGTAGCGTTTCCAAAAATCCAACCGATATGCGCCCACCAAAAACCGCGTTTAATATTGTAAGGGTCTTGATCTGTATCTTGAAATTTATGATGTCTACGATGATCCGAACACCAAGTTAAAACAGAACCTTCAGCCACAGAAGCGCCGCCAAATAGCGCGAGAATTTTAAGTGGCGTCGACATCTTAAAACTTAAATGAGAAAAACCGCGATGATAGCCGACATCAACGCCAATCGCGCCGAGGGCAAACATGAAAACGAAAGCTGCACATTCTTGCCACTGGATTCCGCCGCCCATCGCCACATAAATGGGCCAAGCTAATAAACCTGCTAAGTGAATAGGAACGACAAAAGAAATATTTAACCAATTCGGTGAGAAAGGCTCTGCCTTATCTCCACCAGCTCTGAAATAGGTTTTTTTCATATCTGTATTCTAATTTAACTGATTCTAAAGTTTTTCCTAGCAATTCATCGGCCGTGATGGGAAATCACTTTCGATAACTCGCTATTTTTTGGCGTTTAAGGCTAATCTAACGCGAATGAAGGAATGGATCAGCAAGTGGACGCCGCGTATTTTGCCCATTGTTTTTTTCTTCGCGGCCATGTTCGTGCTTTATCGAGAGCTTCATCACTATACTCTCGACACGCTACTCGCTCATTTGAATGATTTTACTTCGACTCAAATTTTTTTAGCGATTGCTCTTACCTATCTTTGTTATTTTGCTCTCACCGCTTACGACGCACTCGCACTTCACTATATCAAACAAAAACTTTCGTTTGGCCGTCTCGTGATCTCTTCTTTTTTGGGTTATTCGTTCAGTAATAATTTGGGTTGGCCCATTATTACAGGGACTTCCATGCGTTACCGCTTTTATTCGCGCTGGAAAATTTCTGCTCTCAACGCCGCCAAAGTAGTCGCTTTCACCAATGTCACCTGCTGGACAGGAATTGCTTTTATTGGAGCAATTATTTTTTTCTATGAGCCTGTCAGTTTGGCCGGGATCGGATTTTTAGAAGGCCACACCACACTTCCTCTTGGATTTATTTCACTCGCCGTCACTCTACTTTTTTTAGTCTTTGTTTTTTATAGAAAAAAGCCTGTTCCTTTGGGCTCGTGGAATATTCCAATCCCAACACCTCAGATGGCCGCGGGACAAATCGCCGCATCTTCTGTGGATTGGATATTGGCGGCATCTGTTTTTTTTGTGCTTTTACCCGCCGGACACGGAATGGATTTTCTTCAAATCCTACAGATTTTTATTTTAGCGCAGATTGTAGGTTTAATTAGCCACGTCCCAGGAGGCTTAGGAATTTTTGAAGCTTTGATTGTTAGATTTTTATCTGAAAATATTTCGAGACCAGAAATTTTAGGAAGCTTACTAGTCTTCAGATTAATCTATTATATTTTGCCTCTGTTTACGGGGCTGACTGTCTTAGGTGCTTACGAATTTTTTAAGAGCTCTTCAAAGCGGTAAGAATTTTTTCGCAAGTTACCTTGGCATCACCAAACACCAACGAACAATTGTCATAATAGAAAAGCGAATTATCTACGCCCGCGTAACCCACACCCATGGATCGCTTAGAGACAAAAATTTGTTTTGCTTTAAAAACATCCAAGATCGGCATTCCATAGAGCGGACTTGTCTTATTATTTTTTGCATCCGGATTAACGACATCATTCGCTCCAATCACATACGCGACATCGGTTGTCGAAAATTCAGAATTGATTTCATCCATTTCAAAAACGCAATCATAAGGAATTTCAGCTTCAGCTAAAAGCACATTCATATGCCCGGGCATACGCCCCGCCACAGGATGAATCGCAAAACGAACATCGACTCCCTTTTCGTGAAGCAAATCATAAATTTCGCGAATCACGTGCTGAGCCTGAGCTACAGCCATTCCGTAACCAGGAATAATAATTACCTTCGAAGAATTTTCTAAAACAAAAGCGACGTCTTCAGACGCAGCTGATTTTACATTTTTTCCTGCCGAAGAAGTTACAGCCGCCGCAGCTGCATCTCCACCAAAACCACCGAGAATCACAGAAATGAAAGAGCGATTCATCGCATGACACATAATATAAGAAAGAATCGCGCCGGAGCTTCCGACAAGCGCGCCTGTCGCGATCAAAAGTTGATTATTTAAAGTAAATCCCGTCGCCGAAGCAGCCCAACCCGAATAAGAATTCAACATCGAAACAATCACGGGCATATCGGCACCACCGATTGGCAGAACCAACAAAAATCCCAATAAGAAAGAAACTCCTGTGATCACCAAAAAAGGCATCCACGATGGCTCATAAATAAACTGAACGAGTCCAACGAGAATAAAAATTCCCAAAACTAAATTTAAAAAATGCTGTCCTTTAAAGACGAGTGGATTAGATGTAAAAATCGCCTGTAGTTTTCCAAACGCTATAACAGATCCCGAAAATGTAATCGCGCCGATCACCGCTCCGAGCCCTAGCTCCAAAGCTAAAACCCCATTCATATGCGATCCATTTAAATGCGTTTGAAAAGTTCCCACCGCAACAAGCACTGCAGAAAGCCCAACGAAACTGTGAAGCGCAGCAACCAATTGAGGCATGGCCGTCATGCTAATTTTCTGTGCGACGACAATTCCGATCACGCCGCCCACTACGATTCCTGCGATAATCCATTCATAATTTTTTACTTCGGGCTGACAAAGTGTAGCGACAACAGCGATCGCCATACCAAGCATCGCAGAAAAATTTCCTTGAAGAGCTGTCTTTGGAGAACTCAGCCCCTTCAAGCCAAAAATAAAAAGAATAGTTGCGACTAAATAAATGAGAGAAAAAATATCAGGATTCATTTTAGGATTTCTTCTTCTTAAACATGCTGAGCATTCGATTTGTAACGACAAAGCCACCAAAAATATTAATGGCCGCTAAAACTACTGCAAAAAAACCAACAACTTCAAAAACTCCAAATGAAGAAGAATTTGCACCAGAAACTAAAATGGCGCCTACAATAACGATCGCACTGATTGCATTCGTAACCGCCATCAAAGGAGTGTGAAGTGCAGGCGTTACTCCCCAAATCACGTGATATCCTACGAAGCAAGAAAGAATAAAAACATAAACTCCGACCATCGTATCTGACATCAACTCACCTTCTTTCCAAATCGAATGCTTCCAGAATTTTCTCCTGCCTGAACTACCAACGAGGCTTCTAAAATATCGTCCTTCATATCTATATTAAATTCGGCTTTGCCATCTTTTGGCTTCACCATCAGAGATAAAAGATTCACTAAATTATTAGAATAAAACGCACTCGAATCCGTAGGAACTAACGCAGGAAAATTGGTCACTCCGATGAGAGTCACACCATATTTCGTCACTGTTTTATTGGCTTCGGTCAGAGGGCAATTGCCCCCGTTTTGCGCAGCCATATCAACGATCACCGAGCCAGGTCGCATTCCTTTAAGTGCTTCTTCTGTAATTAAAACAGGAGCTTTTCTTCCGGGAATATTCGCTGTCGAAATCACCCAATCAAATCTTTTTATTTCTTGAGTGAGCAATTCCATTTGTTTCTTCTTACCTGCTTCAGAAAGTTCTTTGGCATAACCACCCGTTCCCGAACCTTCTTCACCCAAATTAAGTTCTAAAAATTTTGCGCCAAGCGAGAGAACTTGCTCCTTCACGGCAGCTCGCACATCAAAAGCTTCTACAACGCCACCGAGTCTCTTGGCCGTTGCAATGGCTTGCAATCCTGCTACGCCTACACCCAATACTAAAACTTTTGCGGGCTTTGCCATCCCCGCTGACGTCATCATCATCGAAGAAAATCTTCCGTAATGAGAGCAAGCTTCGATCACCGCGCGATAACCAGCGATGTTTGCTTGAGAAGAAAGCACATCCATCGATTGCGCGCGTGTTGTACGCGGAATCAACTCCATCGCAAACGCGTTGATATTTTGCTTAGCTAACTTATCAAAAAAATTTTCAGCGCCTGAATAAGGATCGCTCAAACAAATGAGCGTGGATTTGGATTTAATCTGAGAAATTTCAGAATCATTCGGTCGATGAACTTTTAAAAGAATATCTGATTTAAAAATATCAGAAGCCGATAAAATTTCAGCTCCTTGAGCTTTATATAAGTCATCCGAAAAACCAGCCTTAAGACCAGCTCCACTTTCAATCGCTACATCCAAACCCAATTTTTTTAATTTTTTTACCGAATCGGGCGTTGCCGCGACTCTAGTTTCAGAAATTTGAGACGAACGATCACTGCTATCACTTAAAACGCCAACCCTCATCCCAAAAATTTGACAGCTTTAAGCTACAGACTCAAGTCGAAAGACCGGGATGAGTATATTTCTCAGGAATTTGATCAGAAAGTTTTGCAATCTCTCTTTGAAGAAACTCTGGAATAGACTCGGAGTGAAGATTTTCTCCGAGTTCTGATCCATGAGCCTCATCACAACCAAGCTCTTCAAGCTTTCTTAATAAATCTTGCTGATCAACACCTTCTGCCATCACTTTCAATCTCATTTGGTGAGCAATCGCGATCGCGGATTCCACTAAATCACGCGCTTCTTTAGAGCGATTGAGTTTGTGGATAAGTGTTGGCGGGATCTTAATAGCATCCAACGCAAATTTTCGAAGGTGAGTCAGATAGGTTAATGATGAGTGACCTACTCCATAATCACACAGATTTAAACGAACCCCAATTTCACTTAAACGTTCTAAAATTTCATCCATTCTTTCAGGGGCTCTCTCACTTCCGCGCTCTGGAATTACACTCTCAGAAAAATCAAAGTGTAACAAACTAGGCTCTAAAGAAAATTCTGCCAAAGCGGATCTAACACTCTCGATGAAATCTGGATGATGAAGTTGCTCAGGATATAACCGCAAAGACATCATCGTTTTTGGAAAGCCAGATTTATAAAGTTCCACAATTTGTCCACAAACAGATCTTAACAACCATCGATTCATTTCAGGAATTAATGCGGCCTGATCGGCCAAGGAAATCAATTGAGATTTTGAAGCGTTTTCTAATTCTAAATCTAAAAATTCAATTTTTGCTGCAAAACCTCTCACCGTCCTAGAACTCAAATTGAAAAGAGGTGAATAAGAAACTTTTAAATTTTTTGTCTCTATTGCCTCTTTCAGTTTTATTTCGAGCAAATTGGACTCATTAATTTTTAAATTTAAAAGTCTTGAAAAAAAGGCATATGTATTTTTTCCCTGAGCTTTTGCTTGATAGAGTGAAGCCTCTGCAGCCCCTAGGAGCCGATTCATTCGAAGATCATCTGCAGGATATACGGATATCCCGAGGCTTGCTGTTAATGAAATGATTTGATCTTGCCACAAGACTGGCTCAGAAAATAATTGCAAAATCTTTTTTGCAACCTTTGCGGCAGAATCCGCATCGCGAATATCGTATAAAGTCAGAGCGAATTTATCATCTCCGTATCGAGACACTGTATCGTTTTTTCGAACGAGCTTACTCAAACGATCCGAAACTGTTTTAAGAACATAGTCCCCCGCCTGAGAACCAAAGTCTTCGTTCACTTTACGAAAACCATTCACATCCATAAAAAAGATGCCAACCACCTTGGACTCTCTGTGAGCTTGCTCAAGTGCGTACTCTAATCTCGTTTCATAAAGTTGGCGGCTTGCTAATTTTGTAAGCTCATCAAAATCAGAAACATAGCGTTCTTTTTGAAGTTCGTCTTCGAGATTAGACCAAAGTTTTTGTCTTTCAATTGCATGCTTGATCGAGGCAGATAAACTTTCTGCCGTAATAGAATCTTTTAAAAGATAATCCTGCGCACCTTTTTTGAGCGCATCCACTCCAACCGAATCATCCTCTAAACCGGTAAGAACAACAATCGGCAAACCAGGTGTAACACTGCGAATCGATTCGATTGCGCCAAGGCCATGACTGTCAGGCAAAGTTAAATCGAGCATGACGACATCGACTCTCTCGCGCTCAAGCATTCGAAGAGCAACCGATAATCTTTTTACATGAATCAACCAGTAACGATCTGCGTCTCCTGCTTGAGATAAAATTTTCTGAAATAATTTTGCGTCAGGTAATCGGTCTTCGATAAGTAAAATCAAAATCGGTCTCGCCGATTTTGTAGAAGAACCCTCAACATGCAATCCCATTACGCTGGAAACTTCTTTTGAATATTCTGCAGCCATAATTTATCCCTTCTCGATGATACGAACGAACTAACCCTATGTTTAATTTAAGATCGCAAAATTAGAAATCTTGTCGAGTGAAATCGCCCAGAAATTGGCTCATCTAACTAAAGTTTATGTACTTAAAATCACTCGCAATTTAAATTTTATTAAATGTTAATAAATTAAATAAATTTATAACCAGTACCGTAAATGGACTCGATTCGTTTTCCAAAAAAGTCTGACTTCTTCTTAAGAGAGCTAATAAGTGTATCGATACATCGAGGATTTGGCTTAGAGCCCTCATCACTCCATACATGATTTAAAATTTCGGAACGAGTAACTGATTTTCCTTCATTTTTAATAAGAAAAAATAAAAGTTTAAATTCCCGAGGTGGCAAATCAAATGTTTGCGATTGCTCATTATGAGTAATGCTTACCGTTTGATTGATAAGATTTAATTTAAGGTTACCACTCTGAACAGACGTCATGGTTTCGGCACTACCTTCACGATTTCGAATGCCTGCTTCAATTTTAGATTCTTGAATACGATTTCTCTCCACCGCATATTTAATGGAGCGCTCAAGATTTACCAAATCTCTCTCAGACTTAAATAGATAATCTTGTGCACCTTCTTTGAGTGCATTCATGCTTGTAGCTTCATCATCAAGGCCTGTCATAACGACGACAGGAACTTTAGGAAAAAGTTTGGCGATCTGACGGATAGTTTCAAGTCCCTGCGAATCAGGGAGGGAGAGATCTAAAAGAATGGCATAGAAAGCTTTTGATTGGAGAGCATCTATCGCAGCTGCGAGATGAGTCACATGCGTAATCTCAAAACGATTCGTATTTTGCGCTGACAAATATTTTTTCACTAAAAAAGCATCGCCAGGATTATCTTCAACCAAGAGAAGTTGTTGTGTGTAAATTTGATCGCTCATCATTGACTCGATTTCATTGGCAGTTTTGCAGACACTAGCCAAAATTTTTCTAAAGAATGTAAAACTTCAACAAATTGAAAAAGATCTAAAGCCTTTGTGACATAGGCATTTGCATGCAAACGCAAGCAAGCCATCACATCGCTTTCGGAATCTGAAGACGTCAAAATGACGACTGGAATCTGTTGAAACCTTGGATTCTCTTTTATTTCTTTTAAAATTTCCCGACCACCTCGGCGCGGCAAATTTAAATCTAAAATTATCAAATCTGGAATCGGGGCTTCTACAAATGCGTCCACTCGATTGAGAAAATTCATCGCTTGATCACCATCCGTTACATGATGAACGCGCTCAATTTCTGCCGATTGATTTAAAATTTTCATAGCCAATTTGGCATCTGCCAAATTGTCTTCGACTAGTAAAATATGCCTTCCAGATGGGGTCATCTCACAAGTTCCTTCTCGGCTGCCATACAATCAGAAAGTGTAAAATAAAAATTCGAGCCTTCATTTACTTTAGATTCCGCCCAAATTTTTCCACCGTGGCGTTCTACAATAGACTTCGCGATGGCCAGACCAATTCCACTACCAGGATATTCTTCTCGATCATGCAAACGCTGAAAGAGTCTAAAAATTCTATTCACATCTTTCATTTCAAAACCGCGACCATTATCTGAAACACAGAAAACCCATTTTCCAGATTGTTGATGAGCGCTCACTTTGACTTTGGGAGAAATTTTTCCTCTATATTTAATCGCATTCTCCATTAAGTTTTGAAAAAGTCTCATCAACTGAGATTCATCTGCATTCACTGTTGGCAATGGTCCGACTTCAACCAATCCTTCAGCCTGTTGAATCATGGTGCGAAGTTGCTCTTGAACGACATCTAAAATAGCTCCGCAATCGACACTTTTCGTTTTAAATTCGCTACGGCCTACTTTGGAATAAGTTAAAAGATCTTTAATCAGTCTGCTCATTCTCTTCGCGCCGTTGACCGCGAAGTGCAAATATTCATCTGCTTCAGGACTTAATTGCTCGCGATATTCCAAATCTAAAAACTGCAAATAACTGACAATCATCCGCAGAGGTTCTTGCAAATCATGAGAAGCAACGTAAGCAAATTGCTCGAGCTCAGTATTTGATCTTGCAAGCTCTGCCATAAATTCTTTTTGTCGCGACATATCTCGACCAATGGTTGAAAAATATTCAACAACTCCATCTTTATTTTTGTGAGCTAAAATAATTTGAGAGAGCGGAATCTCACGTCCATCGTGATGAATAATTGAAGTTTCGCCTTTCCAAAAACCATCGCGAGAAGCAGCGGGAATTCCTTGATTGCGAATAAGTTCTTCGGCCCAAGTCGGATACATCTCCCAACTTGTTTGTCCAACATCTAAATCATCTGCATCTAATCCCAAAACCTCTCGCGCAGCTTCATTGAGATAAATACTTTTTCCATGAATATCAAAGATGCCTACGATGTCAGGCGTGGCATCTAATATATAGATAAGTCTTTCGCGAACTTTTTCAGCCTCTTTAATTTTAGAAATATCTTGAATGGCTCCCATATAGCCAACCAAAGCTCCCTTTTCATCTCGGAGCGGAATTTCTCGTCCGTGCACCCAAGTAATTTCACCTGTCGATTTGCGCAGTCGATATTCTAAAGAAAATACATCTTTCGATTCTTGGCATCGCTTGAGCTCTTGCTCTACATCTCGGACATCTTCTTGATAAACAGATTTAATCCAAGAGTTTCCGGTCACCTCTTGAGAAGAAAGTCCCGTCAACTCACACCATCGATCATTGACATAGATACAATCTCGCTCGACATCCGTTTGATAAATTCCAACTGGAGCTACTTTCATCATATTGACGACGCGTCGCTCGCTATTTAACAATTCATCTTCGGCACGTTTACGTTCCGAAATATCCTGAACGACTGAGATAAAATAAAGAGGCGTTCCATCTTCTTCACGAACGAATGAAGAACTTAAAATTGCCTGAATAACTTTGCCCGACTTATGAAGATATCTTTTTTCGATGTGAGCCCATTCAAGCTCGCCCTTTACAAGTCTCTGAAAAATATCAAAACTTTTTTCTAAATCTTCTGGATGAGTAATCATCGGAAATGATTTTGTTTTCATTTCTTCTTCTGAATAGCCGAGCATTTTACAAAGCGTCGCATTTGCTTTTAAAAATTGGCCAGTGGGTTCGATCAACGCCATCCCTACTGAATTAAACCTAAAAGAATTTTCAAATTTTAAATTAGCTTCTCTTAAACTTTTTTCGATTAACTTTTGTTCGGTAATGTCTTTTGCGCTTCCAATGATTCCGATGACCTCGCCGCCAGAATAAATAGGATCATAAGTTACGAGAAATGTATGAATTTCTCCGGCCAAATTATAATCCTGTTCTAAAGAAAATCCTTCGCCTGAAAATGCGCGGCGATAAAAAGTTAAACGCTCAGGAACAACTTCTTTAGGAAGAACTTCTAAATAATTCATGCCGAGATAAAGACGAACACCTGTCCACAGAAAAAAAGCTTCGTGAAAAGCTTTATTAATCGCAGTCACATGTAAGCGCCTATCGAGAGCAATAATGGGTTGAGATAAAGAATTGATAATGTCTGAAACTTGCGGAGTTTCACGCAATTTAGATGCAGCCATTCGACCAAAGGCAGGAAGTTCAAATTCTATAATATTCATCTCTTTACTCATTTTTTTAGACGCATTTCTAGCCTTAACGAATTTTCAGCTAGCAGGAATATGAGGAAATCGCGAGCAAGTATTTTCGCCAGCCAAGCACAGAGACAGATTTCATGAAAAAGTGAGCTAAATTATGAGAAAAGTTTCACAATTCATGTTTTTTGAGTTTTGTCTTCTTCATTCAGAGGCCTAAAATAGCCTTATCTTATGCTGTTTAAGAATTCGAAAATTCGATCGGCTAAAGTTTATTTTGATTGGCTCTATCGTCATCGAATAGCGCTCAACTTATTTATTTTTATAATCACTGCACTTAGCGTTTGGGTTGCTACAGGACTGCAACTTCGAACAGATTTCGCAGAACTTCTACCCGAAAAACTTTCGAGTGTTGTTTCATTAAAAAAAGCTGGCGAGCGAATCGGTGGAACGGGATTGCTTCTTGTAGGAATCGAAGGCCCTGAATACGAAAGCAATCGTAAGTTCACAGAAGCTTTAGCGACAAAACTTCAACCTCTCGTTGGAAAATCTCTCCGATTTTTTGAATATCGCTACCAAGACGTTCAAGATTTTATTCATAAGTATGGATTGCATTATCTCGGGCTCGAAGAATTAAAGAAATTTGAAGCTGAAATCGAGGATGAAATTGCGACAGCAAAAGATTCTGCGATTGGTCTTGGCTTAGATGAGGGCGACAAAAATGAATCTTCAGAAAAAAAATTGAGCCCCATTGAGCGAGTCGATCCGCGATTGCAAATGTTTTTAAAATACCGAGATGCCTACTTAAGTGCAGACGAAGGAAAAATAATGGTTCTTTCGCTACGACCCCTCGGAAGCAGCTTAGGATTCAGCGGAAGCGTTGAACTTACAAAGCAAATTCAGAACATGATCGATGAGCTCGATCCAAAATCTTTTCATCCAGAGATGAAGGTCAACTTAGCCGGAAGCGTGCAAAGCGCGATTTATGAATTTAATACAATTCGAAGTGACATCATCGACACCGCACTTTTGTTAGTCGCGCTGATTCTTTCAGTTGTCTTTTTATTTTTTTGGTCGTTTAGAACGATCGCGCTTTTAATTGTGAATCTTATGTTCGCAGTGGCTTGGACTTTTGGAATAACCAAATTACATATCGGCTATTTAAATACACAAACTGCTTTTTTAGGAAGCCTGGTCGTCGGAACCGGTATCAACTACGGAGTGATTCTGATTTCTCGCTATCTCGAGCTGAGAAAAGAAAAAGTTTCGGCGCGCGAGGCTATTGAACAATCGATTGGTGCAACGTGCACAGCAACTTTAATCGCTTCAATTACAACGGTGGTCGCTTTTTTAAGTTTGCTCTTTGCCGACAACAAAGGACTTTCTCAATTTGGTTTTATTGGATGTTTAGGAATTGCGCTTTGTTGGATAGCTGCTTATTCACTTCTTCCACTTTGGCTCTATCAACTTGAGCTTCGATGGCCGGTTAAAAATTATGCCAATCCACTTGAGAAATATTTTTCTAAATCTGTGAGAGCTTTTGGAAATTATTTAACCAAACACCCTCAATTCATAGCTAGTTTGTTAATTCTAGCTTCTCTCATCGCTGGTATAGGTTTTTTTCGCCTCATTAAAGATCCCATCGAATATAATTTTGACAATTTACGAAACAAAGTCGCCCTCACCGAAGGAACGGAGGCCGTAGAAAGAAGAATTCATAAAGTTTTTTCATCCAGCATGACTCCTTCTGTGGTGATGCTTGATTCACTCGAACAGGCTGAAGAATTCTGCCCAGCGATCACAAAACTTTCGGCTTCACTATCTCCTGAAAAAAATGTCATCAAATCTTGCGCGAGTCTTTATGATTTACTTCCCAAAAATACTCCTGACTTAAAAGATCGACAGACTGAGATGCTAAAAGTGAAAAAACTTTTAAGCGATCCGGCACTCAAACATTCGGAACAAAAAGAAATGGCTAAAAATATTCGTGAGAATATGAAGCTTGATCCGCCACAGATTAAAGAATTGCCGCCTCAACTTGCGCGAAGATTTTCAGAAAAAGATGGGCGAACAGGATACATTGCTTTTGTAAATCCAGATTCTGACAAACCTTTAAACGATGGAATTAATCTTTTAAATTACACGGCGAGCTTGCAACGCATCGAACTGCCAAAAACAAAGACGGTGGTGCAGGCATCGGGTGAAAGTTTTATTCTGGCGGATCTTTTGCGTGGTTTAAAAAGAGATGCTCCTGTTATTTCTGCGATCGCTTTTTTAGGCGTCATCATCACGGCGATTTTTTTAGCGGGCAGTTTAGGCAGCGGCATCATGATGGGATTTTTACTTTGCGTCGCAACCTGGTGGATGCTCGGCATTCAGGGATTTATGGATTTGAAATATAATTTTTTCAATTTCATTGCGCTGCCGCTCACTTTTGGAATCGGCGTGGATTATCCGATTAATGTTTTTTTGAGATGTCGACAAGATAACTACAAAAATTTTGGAAAAATTCTATCAACTTCGGGAGCCGCAGTTTTTCTTTGTTCTTTGACTACCATCATCGGCTACTACACCCTCCTCGGCGCCTCTAATCAGGCCCTCGTAAGCTTTGCTACGTTGGCCATCATCGGTGAATTCACCTGCTTGGCTTCAGCGCTGATCTTGCTGCCCGTGACCTTAAGATTGATGGGTAAGTTTAAATAGAATTTCATTTGAGTTCGGCCGGACTTTAAGGTTTATTTTCTTGTCTATGTTTTGAGCTCGTGTGGCGGAATTGGTAGACGCACAGGACTTAAAATCCTGGGTCCGCAAGGGCGTCCCGGTTCGATTCCGGGCACGAGCACCAACTAACAAAACCAATTTCTAAAATTCTGCAAAACTTTTTAATTCATGACCCGGTCCGCCCTACGGGCGTCACCTTATTTATCTTATCTCGCTCCGCGAGATGAATTACTTGGATGGCTGAACCCTCGTTAATCACTCGGCTTCAGGGTTCGATTCCGGGCACGAGCATTAAATCTCTTTCGGTAGCGTAAAAAAGAAAGTGGCGCCTTTTCCGAGTTCGGAGAATAAGCCGATTTTTCCGCCGTGATTTTCGACAATGCGACGACAGATAGAAAGACCGATACCTGTTCCTTCAACTTCATCAGAGGGGTTTAAGCGCTGAAAAATCTGAAATATTTTTTCGTGGTAGCGAGGTTCGATGCCAAGGCCGTTATCTTGAACAAAAAATTTCCATTCTTGATCGCTTTCTTCAGCATAAACACGAATTTTGATGGGTTGCGGGCCAGAATACTTTAAAGAATTTTCGATGAGATTTTGAAACAAGCGAATGAGTTGTCCGTAATTTCCGCGTACATTAGGTAAATTCGAAATTTCAATTTCAGGGTTTTTAGATTCAATCGATGCCGTCAAATTTTGAACGACATCATTTAAAACCTTTATCGTGTTGACTGGCTTTATGGGCTCTCTCGTAATCCCCGCCTGAGAATACTCGAGTAAATCCTTCAAGAGAGAATTCATTCGTGCCGTACCTTTAATTGCAAAATCTACATACTCTTTCGCTACCGGCGAAATAATTTCGCGAAATTCATTTTGCAAAAGACTCATATAAATAGAGATCATTCTCATCGGTTCACGAAGATCATGTGCAATAATAGAAGCAAATTGATCGAGTTCGGCATTTGATCGTTCGAGCTCTCGATTTCGTTGCTCCTTTACCTCGGCTTGCTTTCGATCGGTGATATCTTCTGAAATTCCTAAAAGATATGCGGGCTCCCCATTGGCATCGTAAATAGGAATTTTTTTTGTATGCAGAATCCTTGCTCCCTTAAGGCGTGTGTGAATAGGCTCTTCTGCAATTTCTACCAATTTTCTTCCATGCAAAACTTCGCGATCTTTCTGAATAAAAAACTCAGCTTCTCGGGCAGGAAAAAAATCATAGTCATTTTTTCCGATGAGTTGATCGCGACTGTAACCAAGCAAATCTTCACCTGCCTTATTAAACCGAACAAAACGAAGCTCAGCGGCATCTTTTACAAAAATCATGTCGGGAATATTTTCGATAATCGAATCTAAAAATTGATCGATTCCAACAAAAGGGCCTTCAGCCTTAAACCGTCCATCGGCAAGTTGCTGCAAAATTTGGTTGGCGAGAATTTGATTGGCATTTTTTGACATTCAAAAATTCCTTCATTTCGCAAATCTGGATTGGAGCCAGTTTGCACCCTAAGAATTAAGATTAATCCCTTTTTAATTTTTCGGCCAATCGCTCGTTAGCTCAATGCACTATCTTTTTGTGTCACAAAAATCGCACAAGTTCTCTTGGTGCGTCATGAAGACTTACTCGCCTATGGAGCTCTGCATCGCTTAGAATCAAATCTGGGGGAGGATTCATGAAAATTAATTGGGGCAGATTTACTCTGCCTATCTGTATCGTCGTACTTTTATTATTAGAAATTTCAAATGTTTTTGCAGCTCAAAGTTTTATTGATCCGAGTTTGCAAGATTGGTCGGCACAGCCAACTGTCAACCATTTTGCTGGAGTAGAAAAACGCGAGGTGATTGTCTTTCTGAAATCACCTCGCTACCAAAATCGCTCGGGACTCAGTCAGCAGATGGCTTTGTTTCAAGAGAAAAATTATTCTACAAATTTTCTCAAAGACAAAACGACAGAATTTTCTGCGATCATCGGACAACAGAAAGCAAAGTTTCTGTGGAGTTCAAATGCGATTGTTATTTCTATAGATAAAAATTCTTTGAAACAACTTTCTAAAAACTCTGATGTAGATGGAATTGTTGAAAACAAAACTGTCACACTCGATCAACCTATCTTTGTGAACAACAATTTAAAAACGGATGAGTCATCGATGACCTATGGTTTGCAAGTGATTCATGCCAAAAGCGCGTGGGAAAAAGGCATCGACGGAACAGGTGTTGTAGTGGGTGTGATTGATACAGGTGTTGATGAAACACATCCTGATCTCGTCGGAAAAATCTTATTGAAAAAAGATTTTACGAGAGATAACGACAACAAAGATTGTAACGGACATGGAACACATGTCTCAGGAACCATCGTCGGCGGTAACGCAAGTGGAACAACCATTGGAGTTGCTCCAGGCGCTAAGATCATCATGGCAAAAGTTCTCGATTGTAATGGCAGCGCAAGCTTGGCCACTTTATTAAGTGCAATGGAATGGATGCTTAATCCAAGTGGTGATGCGAATAAAAATGATGCTCCAAAAATTATTAGTAATTCTTGGGGTGGATCAACTCAATTCATGTATGGATTTCGTAATATCGTAAAAACATGGAGACGTTTTGGAATTCTTCCTGCATTTGCAGCTGGAAATTCAGGAAGCTCTTATTTTTCTGTCAATGCTCCAGGATCTTATCCATTTAGTTTTACAATCGGCGCAGTGGATGAAAATTTAGAACTCACATCGTTTAGCAGTCGAGGACCTACGATTTGGTGGAATAAATTTTATCCTGTTTTCTATACGAAGCCGAATATCTCGGCTCCTGGTTTAGACGTGCTCTCCGCGCTTCCAGAAAATTCTACAATCGTCGAAGCGCTTAAGCGAATGGGTAAAGAAGTGATTGAGCATACACCTGAGAAAAATGGCGGACATTGGGCGAGAATTTCGGGAACAAGTATGGCGACTCCACACGTTTCAGCGGTCGCTGCACTCGCACTTCAAGCCAATCCAAAGCTAAGCGTTGAGGATTTAGCAACAATTCTCAACTCGACAGCTCTTGATCAACGCGGAAAAGGTATGAATAATAAGTTCGGAAATGGAATTGTTCAGGTTGATCAAGTTATCGAGAAAGCAAAAACATGGCAGCTGACCAATCAAAGCAGCTCACGTTCCTTTTTCCAGGACAAGGATCCCAGTCTGTGGGTATGGGACACGCCTTAAGTCAGCGATTTCCAGAATTCGAAGCTATATTTAAAGAAACTTTACGAGAAGCCGATGCCAGCATCGGCTTTTCTCTTTCTCAGATCATCGAAACCGGTCCCGCCGAAAAATTAAAAGAAACCGAAATCACTCAGCCGGCTCTACTTACCGTCAGCACGGCAATGGCGAGATGGCTCAAAGGAAAAGGCATTCGCGCCACACTCGCGATCGGTCATTCGCTCGGAGAATATTCTGCACTTGTTTTTTCAGGCGCACTTTCTTTTCAAGATGCAGTGAAGCTCGTTCAGTTGCGAGGACGCTTAATGCAAAATGCAGTTCCACTTGGCGAAGGTGGAATGGCTGCTTTGATCGGCGCCAATTTAGAAACTGCAGAAAAAATTTGTTTGGAGATTTCAAAATCATTGGGCGCAGTTCTTGAGCCATCAGTTTTAAATAATCCTGGCCAGGTTGTGGTGTCAGGTCATGCTCGCGCTATCGAAGAAGCCGTGAAGCGAGGAAAAGAATTTGGACTTCGAATGGTGATGCCGCTTGAAGTTTCAGGTCCGTTTCATTGCTCGCTTTTAAAATCTGCGGGCGAAGCTTTGAAGCCCGCACTTTTTGAAACGAAATGGCATAAGCCCGAAGTAAATGTTTTGTCGAATGTCACAGCGAAGCCAGAAACAGAATCTGCCGAGATTGTAGATAATCTGGTGAAGCAAGTTTATCAAACGGTTCGATTTGAAAGTTGTTTAAAATTTGCAGAAGCTCAAGGCTGCAAAAATTTTGTTGAGGTCGGCTCCGGAAAAGTTCTCACGGGTATTCTTAAGAAAACTTTGCCAGATGCAAAATGCGTGGCGCTTGAAAGTTTAGAGAAGCTAGAAGATTTGCATTCGTGAAGATTTTTATTCGTTTCGATAGAGAATCAGCCCGTGAGTAAGATCGTAGGGCGAAAGACCAATGGTCACTTTATCTCCAGGTAAAACTTTAATACTGAATCGGCGCATTTTTCCGCAGAGTTTTGCATTGAGTTCTTGCTGGTTCATATCGAGTTTTACCCTGTAAATGCCGCCAGCCGCGACATCGGTTACAACTCCTTCTACCTTTACGAGATCATCTCTAGCCATGTAGAACGGAAAACTAACATGAATCGCAGGTATGTCCAACTCCTTCTGGTTAGAGTTTTCTTAGCTCTCATTCTTTATCCGGTTGTTTATCCGGCGGGCTCTAGAGCCAGTGCAAATGCGGTAAAGATCGCCAATATCCACACGGGCGATCTGATTTTTCTCGATATGAAATGCCGCGGGCTTTGCTCAGCGATCGCCGACGCGACAAAACGCCAATTCAAAGTAACAGGCCCAGATTTAAGTCATGTTGGAATTTTAGAGTCCAATGGAAAGCACGGCACTTTTGTGTTTGAGGCTTGGCCAAATGGCGGAGTGATTCGTACACCTTTGGCAGAAGTTTTAGAACGAGTGAAGGGAGGCGAAAATGAAAAAGATGGATTTTATATCGGCCGGTTTAAACGAGAATTTCGCCCACAGGTTTTAGCGGCAGTTCAACGAGCGAGAAGATTATTGGGAAAGCCTTATGATTCAGAATTTTTAATGGGTGGAGGAAAATATTATTGCTCGAGTTTGGTCTACGAATCTTTTTTTTCTGGCGTGAGTGGCTCGAGCGTAGGCAGTGGATTTTTTGCGTTAACCCCGATGACTTTTGGAAAACCTGGCAGTATCGCCAGAAAAGCATGGGACGATTATTTTAAAAAAATCGGAATGAAAACTCCTGAGGGCAAGCTCGGGATTTCTCCACTGGGGATTTATTTGCAAGGCAAAGAAAAATATTTTGAATAAGGGGTCGGCCGGAAAAGGAACCAGAAAAGGTGCCAGGTCAGCACCGAAAAACAAATTGGCTGACCTGGCACCTTTTTAACCCGACCCCCAATTTTACTTCACGAACAAAATTTCTCGATATTTAGGTAAGCTCCAAGCAGAGTCTGAGATGCGGCCTTCAGCGTCGTCGGCGATATCTCGCAAATTTTGCATCAGCGGTAAAACTTTTGTACTAAGCGCGCTCGCTTTTTTAGATTCGTCATGAATTTGAACAGCTGATTCAAATTCTTTTTGAAGAGAGCTTTCAGCTTTTAAAAGATTTTCATAAATCGATTTTATATTTTCTAATCGATCGAGCGAAATCGATTCACCGGCTTCTTTTATCGTCTTCGCCATATTTCCCAATCGCTCGACTTCAGCCTCAACCGCAGGAAGCACATGAGTATGCGTAAGCTCCATCACGGTCGCCGCTTCCATCTCGATCTGCTTGATGTAACGCTCAAGCATAATATTGTGGCGAGCTTTGATTTCATCTTCCGAAAGCACATTGTATTTAGTTAAAAAACTCATGGCCTTTGGATTTTCGAAAACACTTAAAGCTTCTGGAGTGGTCGTCAGATTTGGTAGCCCGCGCTTTTTTGCTTCGGCTTTCCATTCGTCTGAATAATTATTTCCCTCAAAACGAATCGCTTTCGTTTCTTTGATCACTTCTTTAATCAAAGCAAGCACGGCCTCATCTCTTGATTTGGTCTGCGAAAGTTTTTTCTCAAGCCGCTCTGACATCTGCGCGAATGCATCTGCAACTGCCGTATTTAAAATCGAAGTGGGAACAGCGCAATTCGCTGAAGATCCAACAGCGCGAAATTCAAATTTATTTCCGGTGAAAGCAAACGGCGAAGTTCGATTTCGATCAGTATTATCGCGAGCGACCACAGGAAGTTTTGAAACGCCGAGATTGATGATGGCTTCTTCAGCAGAATCTTCAACGATAGCGCCACTTTCGATTCGATCTAAAATTTTGCTTAAGCTGTCGCCAAGAAACGCACTGATGATGGCGGGAGGAGCTTCGTTCGCCCCTAAACGATGATCATTTCCTGCAGCGGCAATGCCCACTCGAAGCGCATCGGAATGTTCATAAACTCCTTTAAGCACCGTCGCTAGCACGGCTAAAAATCGCAAATTTTGGTGAGGAGTTTTTCCGGGCTCCAAAAGATTTTCGCCTCTTTGAGTGGAGAGACTCCAGTTGTTATGTTTTCCGCTTCCGTTGATTCCTGCAAAAGGTTTCTCGTGAAGCAAACAAACGAGATCATGTCGAAGAGCCACGCGACAAAGCACATCCATCGTCAACGAGTTGTGGTCGACCGCTAAATTTGAATCTTCAAAAATCGGAGCGAGTTCAAATTGCGCAGGTGCAACTTCGTTGTGACGAGTCTTGATCGGTACGCCAAGTTTATAGAGCTCTTGTTCGATTTCATGCATGAACGCTAAAACGCGCGCAGGAATGGAACCAAAATAATGATCTTCGAATTGCTGACCACGAGTCGAAGCTCGACCAAGCAAAGTTCGGCCCGTCATTATTAAATCAGGTCGCAACGAAAACATCGCACGATCGACTAAAAAATATTCTTGTTCAACACCGAGAGTTGTAGTCACTCCGTTGATATCCACATCGCCAAGCATCTTCAAAAATTTTACAGCGTGTTTTGAAAGCGCTTCGGTCGATCGAAGCAGTGGGGTTTTTGTATCGAGCGCATGACCGTGATAACTTAAAAACGCAGACGGAATGCAGAGCGTTTTTCCGTTCGTCGTTTCCATCACAAAAAGTGGACTCGTTGGATCCCATGCCGTATATCCGCGAGCTTCGAAAGTGGATCTCATTCCACCACTGGGAAAAGAACTCGCATCCGGTTCTGACTGAATGAGTGCCGCGCCAGAAAATTTTTCGAGCACCATCGTTTGGCCGGTTTCAGAAGTTCGAGTTGAAATAAACGCATCGTGTTTTTCGGCCGTCAAACCGGTCATCGGTTGAAACCAGTGACAAAAGTGAGTGACACCTTGGCTGATCGCCCAATCTTTGATGACGTTGGCGATTTCGTCCGAAACATTTTTAGGAAGACGAGCGCCCTTATGAACCATGGCCATCAAAGATTCATAAGAATCTTTGGCGAGACGCTCTTTGATTTGATCGAGACCAAATGTGGCCTCACCAAAATATTCGTTCACCGCAAGAATCTTGCCGGTTAAATCTTTTGGTCTTTCGATTTTTCTAATTTGACGTGAAATAGCAGTAGCAATAGCCGATTGGCGTGCAGACATAATTTTCCTTTCATCTTTTAAAAGCTCAATCACTTGAACCTTTTTAAAAATTTTCGGTTTCAAACTCTTGAAAATCTCTGGTGCGAATTGCTTGGCCCCGTTGATCTGCAAGAATCTGTATAACTATATAATAATATGACGATCAGCTTTGGGCGCCGCAATAATTTTTAGGGGTCGGGTTAAAAAGGTGCCAGGTCAGCTATTAAATCTTCAGTGCCGACCTGGCACCTTTTTAACCCGACCCCTTAGAAAAGTTTTCATAGCTATTTAAGATGAACGGATAAAAGACGTTAAAACCCTAGTTTGTGTGGATTTTACTGGCATCGGAATTGCAAAATAGAAGCTCGTGGTTAAGTCGTGGGCTAAATTTGCCATTGGCATTTTATTCTTATCATTTGGAGCTATCAGTCCATTTGAAGTTGAAGCTCGTCGAGTTCCAGATATCTGTCTCAGAACCACTGCTATGCTCTCCCACTATTCCGAGTCAGATAGAAAAAATGTTTACTATTTAAACGAAAAGCAAACGGAAGAAGGGAGAGTTCAATTTAAAAATGGGTTGGCATTAAACAGCCAAGGAGAATTACTTAATCAAACTTCTATTTTTGTAATGGATTCTAGCGGCTCCGTTATTATTTTACCTGATTCTATTTCTAATCAAAATTTACGTCATTCCAGTTTGCTACGAGGAGAAGCCGTCGCACTTGCAGGCAGAATCACAATCGAGAATGGTAAAATAAAATTAATTTCAAATTTGTCAGGTCATTATATCCCAACTCCGTGGGCACTGAAGCAAGGGCTCCTCGCTCTTGGAAAACAAGGTCTAGATATTTCGACAGCCGAAGCTCAGTTTCGCATTACCGAAGTAAAAATAGATAATTTTTATGCTGAAATGCCTGTTGCCGATTTTTTAAAAGCTACCGCATATGAAAATATTTCGAGCCGAGAAATTATTGAGCGAGTCTATGCAACCACTGAAAATCAAAAACTAAAAGAATCTTGTGCTGTTAATTTAGCGGCAGCCTATGAAAGCATTTC
Organism: Deltaproteobacteria bacterium; assembly: GCA_017302715.1. Taxonomy (GTDB): domain Bacteria; phylum Bdellovibrionota; class UBA2394; order UBA2394; family UBA2394; genus JAFLCD01. The sequence goes on along the minus strand of JAFLCD010000003.1, from coordinate 125,511 downwards.
GGCTCAGGGCGAACAGACAATGGCACTTGCCGTGAAAAATAAAAATGAAGCCGTCTTGAATTTATTAGGACAATACGCTCAATCAGAACTGTTTAATGTATTTGAAAAAAAATTCAGCGAAAGTAAATATGCAGAACTTAAAGAAGTTCTCATTCATCTACAAAAACTAAATAAATCTTACAAAGAAAATTTAATGACTGGGGCTGATTAGCCCTCGCGGCTTACCAGCTCCGACGTTCTCGCAAAAGTAACTTCAGGAAATCTCTCTTGAGCTTTGTTGAGTGCATATTCAGATGAACACAAAATGGCCCAGCGCTCTTCAGCGTCTTTAGAAAGAAGAGTGTCGTATGATCGAGCGAGCGCATCGAGTGTCGATTGAAATTTATCTTTATGTTCAGGTTTAGGCAAAACCCAGCGCGCAAGTTTGTAAGCACAAGTTTCAAATTTAGCCCCTGCTCCGTATTCTTTCTCTAAACGAAATTGAATGACTTCAAATTGAAGTTGGCCGACCACTCCGACAACAATGTCATTTGTATTTACCGGATAAAAAACTTGAGACGCACCCTCTTCACAAAGCTGTTGAAGTCCACGATGAAGTTGCTTCGATTTAAGAGGGCTGGTTAAAATTACTTTTCGAAAAAGCTCAGGCGCAAAACTTGGAATACCTAAATAAGAAAGATTTTCTTTCTGCGTAATTGTATCCCCTATTTTAAAATCGCCAGTATCATAGAGACCGAGAATATCTCCCGCCGTCGCCTCTTCAACCTGAGTGCGCTGAGAAGCCATAAACTGAAAGGTATTACCTACGCGAAATTTTTTCTTAAGGCGCACATGATAAGCTTCCATGGATTTTTCAAAATTTCCGGAGCAGACGCGTAAAAACGCGATACGATCTCGGTGACGAGCATCCATATTGGCTTGAATCTTAAAAATGAATCCCGAAAAATCTTTTTCACCTGGTTCAACAATTCTCTCGAGTGCGAGTCGCTCACTTGGAGCCGGCGCAACTTCGCAAAATTTTCGAAGCAGCATCTCGACACCGAAATTGTTAATCGCTGATCCAAAAAATACGGGAGTGATTTGACCATTCAAAAATTTCTGAGCATCAAACTTATCGTAAACTCCTTGAACGAGTTCGGTCTGTTCTTGAAACTCTTCGAACAAATCGGGAGCGAGCCAATCCTGCCAGCGTTTATCTTTTAGACCCTCTACAGAAATTTCTTCAGGTCGCTCTTTATCCGGGTCAAATTTAGCAAAAACTTTTTTATAAAAATCATAAACACCCTGAAAACTTTTTCCTGACCGAAGCGGCCATGTGATCGGAGAAGTTTTGATTTTTAAAACAGATTCAATTTCATCGAGTAACTCAATCGGAGACTTGCATTCGCGATCGAGTTTATTGATAAAAGTGATGACAGGAATTTTTCGCTGCGAGCAAATTTCCATGAGTTTTTTCGTTTGCTCTTCGATACCCTTCGCTCCATCGACCACCATAAGCGCCGAATCGACCGCTGTGATCACGCGATAAGTGTCTTCACTAAAATCTTTATGGCCTGGAGTATCGAGCAAATTTAAATGACATCCGCCGTATTCAAATTGAAGAACACTCGAAGTTACCGAAATTCCCCGCTGCTTCTCAATCTCCATCCAGTCACTTGTGGCATAGCGTGCCGCTTTTCTCGCCTTTACGGTTCCAGCAATCTGAATGGCACCTCCAAAGAGGAGCAGCTTTTCAGTGAGCGTGGTCTTACCGGCGTCGGGGTGAGAGATGATGCAGAAGGTTCTGCGTGTTTGATAATTCGAACTCACAATTTTTTATGAATTATCGGCTCCAAAACCAAAAAACAAGAAAAAGATTCCTGAAGATCTTTTTCTTGTTTTTTGGTCGCTCAATTAAATATTTTTCCCTTGCTAAATCTCACCGCTGCTTTATCCATGCGCCAGAAAGAAAATTTTGAAAAAAATTTTAATTCGCGAGAGCAAAAATAGAGAAAGTAAGGAGCGGAAAATGAAATTAAATTCTGATCAAAATAAGATTCATGAAAAAGCTATTTCACTCTCGCAATGTTATCGAAAAACCGAGGGCGAACTTATAGAAACCCTGGAAAAAGTAAGCGAAGAGAAAATTTATTTAACTTTAGGGTATTCGAGTTTATTTTCTTATTGTGTTGAGGCCCTGCAATTCTCTGAAGCGAATGCCTATACTTTTTCAAAAATATCTCGAAAAGTGAAAGAGATCCCTGAGCTCAAGAAAGAAATTATTTCTGGAAATATTTCGGTCTCAAAGGCGCGGCGAATTGTTCCAATTTTAACCAAAGAAAATCAAAGCGAATGGATTGCAAAGGCGACTGCGATGACAAGAGTAGAACTTGAAAAAGAAGTAGCTAAGAAGTTTCCAGAAAGTATTCAAAGAGAATTTATTCGGCCGGTCTCAGAAAATCGAAATCTATTTCGAATTGAAATTTCGGATTCATTGCTTAAGAAAATAAAGAGAGCTCAAACTTTGTGTGCGAATAAATCACGGACTAATTTTAATCTTGAACAGACGTTAGAAAAAACTGTGGATGAATTTTTGAAAAAAAATGATCCGCTGATGAAAAATTTAAAGGACGTCTCAAAAACGACTCGGGAGAAGGAATTAAAATCAATTAGCGCCAAGAGTGCAGAGATTCTCCCGAATAAAAATGAGCCCGAATCGCTCTCACAAGAGCTTTCACAAGTGGTCCCGGGACCACTTGTGAAGAACTTAAATAAATTGAAGGTTAGAATTCCGATTTCGCCTGTTACGAGAGTCTTTGTCTTTCAAAGGGACAAAAGCCAGTGTCAGTTTAGGAAAGCTAACGGACTTAAATGCGAAAGCTCTCATTATATAGATATTCATCATCGAGTTCCGGTCAGTCAGGGAGGTACGAATTCACCAGCGAATCTCGTCTTACTCTGCACAAACCATCACAGACAATGGCATGATCATTTTTACACGCTGCGTCATCAGACTTTGCTTTCCACTTCTCCACCGCTGCGACTAGGATGATCATGGTCAGGCTATTTAGTGGACCGACGGTGTGCAGATTTAGCAGAAATGCACGCCAATATTTTTAGCTTTGAGGGGGGCTATTTATGAAATCTATTTCACTATCTGTTTTTCTTGGGCTCTTTTTATTTTCAGGCGCGGCATTCTCGCAGGAGTTTTATACTAAAAATTCCGATGGTAGCATCGCAAAAATAAAAATTAATTTTCATTTAAATGACGACCTCTCTCTCACACTTCAGAATCCTGAAGTCTTAGAAAAATATTCCGCTGATCCCGCCTCGATCAAAAAAGATAAAATTATTAAACGAGAGCCAACCGAAGCCGAAAAAATTGCGGACGTCGCTGTCATGTTACTTACTTCACTTATGGTGATGAGCACACATAATGCCTACGACATCAGCTCAGATCTGCGCTTAGATCGTGTCGCTGGACTTTTCTTTTTTATACTTCCGTTTGAGATCAACGATATTTATCGAAAATGCGGTGAGCAGCAATATCTGGTCGCAATTTCGGACGCGCCGGATGCCGAAACTTCTAAACAGTTAAAATCGGTGGATGAAATCCTAAAGCTCTGTAATCCTAAGACGAGTGAGCCTTCTTAAGCGATTTTTTTTCATTGCGCTCGTCAGCGTTATTTTTTGTACGAACGCCAAAGCTTATGAATCGCCATGGGTCGACGGCAAAGCCAAAGGTTCCTCGGTTCGCATCATCGGCGAATTTGATGAAATTTCGTCAAAGACTTCAGAAGTAAAGTTCGCAGTCGAGTTTAAGCTAAAACCTCGCTGGCATATCTATTGGAAAAATCCAGGATATATAGGATATCCGCCCAAGGTTCGAGTGGTCAGCGCGGGAGACGAGTGGAGCTCGAATTTATTATTTCCAGCGCCCATAAGAATGGCGATTCCAAATTCGCCAGAAAACTTTTCTTTTGGCTTCGAAAAACAGGCGCTTTATCCACTTATTCTTATCAATCACTCGAAGTCTTTAGAAAAATTTGAGGCAGAAATTTTTGTGGATTATCTGATCTGTGAAATTCAATGTGTTCCTGAATCTGCAAAATTTAAAATTAAGCTGCCCATCGGAGAAGAAAAAAGCTCACCCCTCGCTTCAACAATTGAAAATGCAGTTCGTCTGATTCCGCAGTCGACCACAAAATTTTTGCCCAATTGGAAATCAGAAACGGAACTTCAACTTCATTTTGGCGATTTAAAAGTTGAAGATATTTTTTATTATGCACCTGACATAAAATTTTCTCTAAAGAAGCCTCAGCAAAATTCTGATGGTGCCTGGATCATTAGCAGCCCTACTAAACCCATCAAAAATTTAGAATGGACTGCGGTTTGGTCTACACCTGAAGGACGCACGGGAATTTCTGGAAGTGTTGTCGAGAATCCTTACGAAGCGGCAACAGAGAGTATTAATTTTTATTGGGCGCTATTTTTTGCATTCGTCGGTGGAATGATTTTAAATCTCATGCCCTGCGTTTTACCTGTTGTAATGCTAAAAACACTTTCACTTCTTAAGTGGCGCGAGAAGGCAACCAACATTCGATCTTCTTTGCTCTTGAGCATCGCTGGAATTTTAGCGAGCTTCTCAGCTCTCGCAGGGATCACCATTTTATTTCAAAGCTTAGGACATCAAGTCGGCTGGGGATTTCAATTTCAAAGCCCGATGTTCGTCACTTTTTTGATCGTCGTGATTTTTTTATTCGCTCTCAATTTATTTGAACTTTTTGAATTTCATATTTCCTCTACTCACGCAACAAAACTTACTTCATTTCAAGGACCTTTTTTCGAGGGCGTGTTCGCCACTCTTCTCGCCACTCCTTGCAGTGCACCTTTTTTAGGAACTGCGCTTAGCTTTGCTCTTTCAAAACCACCGAGCGTATTATTTTTATTTTTTATCGTGATGGGGCTCGGACTTTCGACTCCGTTTATTTTGTTTACAATCTCTCCGCGCCTTTTGCATTTTATGCCGAAGCCAGGACATTGGATGCACACTTTTAAAAGAATTCTAGGCTATTCTCTTTTAGCCACTGTTCTTTGGCTTCTCTATGTGGTTCATCAACAGACTGAAAATTTATTTTTGTTCATGCTGCTTTCGCTTCTCGCGCTTTTATTTGTGGCCGTTCGCGAGTTTCGACGAACCTTCCGCTGGATTTTAGTCGCAGCGATCGGATTTTTTGGTGTTTATACTGCGCAATTTTCGAAACGCGTATTAATGGCCGAACGTGCAGCTAAAGAAAATGCAGAAATTTTTTCGGAGAGCCAACTTAAACAATATTTAGAAAACGGAAGAACCGTTTTTGTCGAAATCACTGCCGACTGGTGCTTAACTTGTAAATTTAACGAAAAAACAGTTATTGAAAACGAATGGTTTCAAAAATTACTAAAAAAAGAAAACGTCGTTTTTTTAAAAGCTGATTGGACTCAGCGAGATGAGGCGATCGGAGCATTCTTAAAAAAATATGATCGAGCTGGAATTCCGTTTGCGATGCTGATTTCTAAAAACAAAACTTCTGTTTTTCCAGAATTGCTAACGCGCTCAATCGTCGAAGAGCGCTTTCAAGAATTTTTTAAGTAAAATTTCTGCAAATCGCTTCGGTAAATTCTTTGGTTGTGCCTGAACCTTTAAGATCTTTCGTCGTGGACTTGCCTTCTTGAATCACTTTGAACAAAGAATTTCGCAAACGCTTGGCTTCCTCAAATAATTTTAAATGCTCGAGCATCATCGCGCTCGATAACAATAAAGCCGTTGGATTCGCCATATTTTTTCCGGCGATGTCTGGAGCCGTTCCGTGTACCGCTTCAAAAACAGCGGCCTTCTTTCCGATGTTGGCACCTCCGGCGACTCCGAGGCCTCCAATCAGACCCGCACAAAGATCCGAAATAATATCGCCATATAAATTCTGAGTTACCATCACATCGTATTGTTGAGGCTTTGAAACCAATTGCATGCACACATTATCGACAATCACATCATTCGCTTCGATTTCAGGAAAATCTTTGGCAACCTCTCGAAAAATTTCTAAAAATTTTCCGTCAGTGAGTTTCATGATGTTAGCTTTGTGCACGCAGGTGACTTTTTTTCGTTTTAAGTTTCTCGCCATTTCAAAAGCATAACGACAGATGCGCTCGCTTCCCGGTCGAGTGATAATCTTTAAACACTGCCAAACATCTGGATGCAACGTGTGTTCAATCGCTGCATAAACATCTTCGGTATTCTCGCGAATAATAATCAAATCTACATTTTTAAACGGAGTTTCCACTCCAGGAATACTTTGAGCAGGTCGCACATTCGAATAAAGATCGAGAGATTTTCTTAAAACTACGTTCGCTGATTTTCTTCCTCCTCCAATGGGAGTGGCCGTCGGGCCTTTAATGGCAACCTTGAGTTCTTTAATCGCATCGATCGATGAGATCGGCATCGATGAACCCATTTTTTCAAATGTATCTTCACCGCAGGGAACATCGATCCATTCGATGGGGGCCTTTAGCTGAGTAAAAATTTCCATCATCGCCTGACAAATTTCAGGACCGATGCCATCACCTTTAAGAAGAGCGACTTTGATGCTCATGCTTCGTACACCTTTGAAAATAAATCGATATTGTTTTGGCGAAAAAGTTTTTGAACTTTTTCCCACTTCATCTGCTTAGAAATTTCGCTCAACAATTTTTGAATCGCATCGTCACCTACATCCGATTTACTTGTGTAGCGACACACATACCAATCGACGATCAAACCTTCGGGCGTAGGTCCCGGAGAACATTTTAGTCCACGCTGAGAAATACAATCCATTTTGAGACCTGCTATTTCAGCAGGAACTTTTGGAATTCCGCCATTCGACCAAACAAAAATATCAACACCGACACATTCAAGCTGCGCACTCATCCCTTAAGAATAAGGCAGAGATTAAATCGTGTCTCGTTTTTTAAACATGATCGTAGAGAGTAAAAACGAGGAGAAGAAAATTTGAAGCGAAAGAGCAATCAGTGATGCACCGCGAATCAAATTTGAAATGTCGAATTCTCTCACTAAAACGATTCCGCCCAATAAAAATAAAAGCGAAGTGAGAATTCCATATTCGAGTTTGAATTTATCTATCAAACTTCCAAATCCCCTATCGACCAAAAAAGAATCGGCGACCCATAAATAAGTTTTGGCTAAAACGCCGAAAATAAAAAACTGAAACGCCGCCAAGCTAAATAAACTTGCAAGCACCAAAAACCCTAACCGAGGCTGCGTATAAAAATATGCACTCAAAATAGCACTCGCCGCCGCCGGCAAAAAATAAAGAGGAAAAGGAGCGCAGAGCAAAATGAAACGCAAATGTCGCCAGCCATCGCGAAATGTTCTGAGCTTCGCTTGACCGTGATGACGTCTGTAATAGCGAATCGGAGTCTCTGCAAATTTAAGTCCGGCTTTTTGCGCATGAATCACCATCTCGCTCGCGAATTCCATTCCGGGAGATCGTAAGCGCAAACGTTCAACGGCCTCGCGACGAATCGCACGAAGTCCGCAGTTAATATCGTGAACACGGCATCCAAAAAATTGATTGAGCACCCAGGTCAACACCGGCGTACCTAAATGCATATGCAACCAAGGCATCGCACCTTTATCGACTTCACCGTGAATCCGATCGCCGATTGCAAACTCGGCACCTTCTTTTAATTTTTCAACAAGAATGGCAGCGTCCCTAAAGTCATAAGTATTGTCGGCGTCTCCTATGACCAAGAACTCGCCTGTCGCTTCGCGGATTCCACATAAAATGGCTGAACCATATCCTTGGCGGCGCTCTTCGACCACCCGGGCACCAGCTTTTTTGGCGAGTTCACTCGAACGATCCGTAGAACCGTTGTCAGCGACTATAATTTCGAGTTTGCCCTCGCCCGCAAACGCCGCTTTCACCAAACGAATACATTCCTCGATGGAGCCTTCTTCGTTTAAGCAGGGAATAATTACCGAAACCGACATGAAACTAGATCTTATAGAGGGCGACAAAATTTGTCACAAAAGACTAAAGCACGTCAAAAGCGACATTTTTCGTTACATTTTGTGCCGATAATTTAGCTTGGTTCAGAGAAACGAAAACATTAAACTTACCTAGAGATTTTCATAACTTAGAGCCGCAGCGCGTCATGGATTTTCGCTTGAAATTCTTTGGCATGACTTATGCTTTAGGAGATGATGGTCGGTAGAGGAATTTCTCGGTGCGATCTCAAAGCCGCGCTCGAGAAGGGATGAAAATAAATTTTTTTAGGAGGACTTTATGAAAATGACAAAAAAGGGTTTCACCCTTATCGAGCTTATGATCGTTGTGGCGATCATCGGAATCTTGGCCGCTGTGGCGATCCCAGCGTTCTTAAATTACATCAAACGATCGAAAACTGCAGAAGCACCTTTGCTTTTGAAAAACTTGGTTGATGCTGAAGTAACTTTCTTCACACGTCCAAGAGCTGCCTCTTCGGGCGGTGGTGAAGCTGTCCCAACTTTTATGGCTCAAACAGTTTCTGTTCCAAGAACAACTCCTACTGGTGCTAAAGTAGCCTGGGAAAGCGGCGTAGACGCTGGAGCCTTTAACGTACTTGGATTCGCAAGTTCGTCTCCTGTTTTGTTCGCTTATAACGCTGGCGTACTGAGCGGCACTCCTGCTGGTACAGCTTTAGTTACAGCGGCAAGTACTAACTTAGCTACTGCATCAGCAGCTGGAGCTATTACCGATGGTAGCAGCAGCACACAATCCGTATCCGCGATTGCTCAAGGAGATCTTGATGGATCAGCTCCTTACTCTGCATTTTGGAGAGATATATCCGTTACTAATGGCACACCAAATGCTGGTGGAATTCAGATCTTCGGCGAACTTAACTAATAATCAAGTTAGCAAAAGTATTTTCAAAACCCCCGCAGAGAAATCTTCGGGGGTTTTTTATTTTCTCACGGCGACAATCTCAAATAGAGCTCTATAAAAAGCTTTAGAAGTCCAAGACTCCATCCATTGTTTTATAGAATGAAGTCTTAATCTCTGCTTGAAAAAACAAAGCATAAAAAAAACGAATAAAGAAAATGAAGAGACTATATCCTGCCTTCTTAACGGCGATTGATAATAAGTTTTCCAAGTATCTAAACCTCGCTTAGAAAATTTGAGCACAATACGAAACCACAGACGAGCTAAAGTCATTTCAAAGCTTTGAGTGGCAATCACTTTTTGAATTTCATTTCTTTGTTTTATTTTCAGAAGCAAACTTTCAACTTTTTTTAATAAATCGAACTGAAGATTACGATCAGAATTTACCAAGTCGTACAATGCCTGACTCTCTTCGACCGACAAATCGATTCCAAAACTTTCAAAGGAGGAGGCGATAATTTTTTGAATACTTTGATTTTGAACATCGAAGTTTTTAAAGCTTACGCTTTGAGAATGCAGCCGATAAAGAAACAATGGCTCCGGAATATTATAGAGTCGCCCTACTTTAGAAAGTCTTAACCATAATTCCCAGTCTTCGATAAATGGGTATTTATCCGAATAGAAAATTTTATACTGCCGAAGGCTATCAGCTCGCATCATCATACTCGAATGAGCCATTACATTCTTGAAGATAAGCTCCGAAGCAATGTCTTCAGGCCGGGTTGGCACTTTTACTAAGGTATTTGGTAAAAACTTCATAGTAAAATACCAGCTTCCACACGCTACGGCGTCCGGGTGAGATTCTAAAAAATCCACCTGCTTCATGAAGCGATCAGAAAAGAGAATGTCATCACTGTCTATTCGAGCAATATACTGACCTCTAGCCCTTTCAATTCCAAGATTTGGAGTTTTGACGAGCCCTAAGTTTTGATCATTTTTGATATAGATAATTCGAGGATCTTTAAAGGATTGAATTATTTTTGCGCTCCCATCAGTAGAACCGTCATTTAAAATGATAAGCTCAAAATGAGAATAACTTTGTCGCAAAACACTTCTAATAGCAGCATCAAGATATTTCTCTCCGTTGAAGACGGGCATCAAAACTGAAATCAAAGGTGGGGTTTTATAACTCATATTTTTTCACTAATGAGCTTTTTGTATAAATGCTCATAACGCACAGCTATTGACTCCCATGTAAACGACTCTTGCCAAGTCAAAAAGCCATTCTGAGCACTCTCATTTCTTAAAGTAGGATTTTGCCAAAGATCAGATAATTTTTTTGCTCCATTTTTTAGATTCGGGACAGAATACCCCAATGGGTCAAGATCTCCCTCAATCAAAAAACCGCCATTCGACAAAGAAATAATTTCTTCAGCATTACCAACTCTGCTCACTAAGAACGCGCATTTAGATGCCATAGCTTCAAATAAAACAAGAGGAGAGCATTCGATTCGAGAAGGAAAAAGAAAAAGATCAGCTTCATGAAAAGCTGCGACCGTAGATTCACGAGGAAGATTTCGAATTAAAACTTTCTTTTTAGAACCTGAGAAGAAGGATTTTATATTGATAAAATGGCACAAAAATTTACAGCGAAGAAAATCAAAGTAATTTGAAGTATTTCCAATAAGTAAAAAATAAGAATTTCTAATCTTAGAGAGAGAAAAGATCTTTAAAGCCTCGTACTGACCCTTAAGTTTTGTGAATGATCCCACATGCAAAATAAGAAAAGCGTCATTAGGAATTCCTAATTGTCTTCGAAGAGAGCAATCAAATTCCAATTCAAACTCCGCTCGAGAAGCTCCATTTGGAATACACTGTATATTTTTAATACCAACAATTTTTGCAAATTCATAATCGCGATAATTCCGAGATAAAAAAATACAACTATCATAGAGCAAAAGCCATTCCCTCATTTTTTGAAAATAATTTTTGTAATGGGAATTATAAAGGCCAGAAAAACCACAGGGCACCAATATTTTCTTTGATTTAATTTCTGGCAATACATCTAAAAGTGCGTCCGTCGTCCACTGTTGAGCGGCATAATTCAATACAATATCAAAATTAGAATTTCGCACAAAATTTCTGTAACCCTCGAGGTCACCTTTAACCCCACTTACCCAATTTCCACTTATCGAAAATTCCTTAATTTTTACTCCATTTAGTTCCGAAAAGTTTCTATCAGGATCAAAAGTGGTAGCAACTGTGACTTCATGTCCCAGCCTCACCAATGCTTCTGAGATTTGCCGAATAGCCTCCTGAGCTCCGCCTTTGCTTGGATGGTAAAATTCAACAGTATGTAAAACTTTCAAGATCTATTTTCCCCAGCAATTTACTGCTGTTTCTTGAAATTTTTTCTTCCATACCGCCAGCATTTTCACTTCAGAATCAGTGAAGTCGACTAAATAATTTTTAAGATTTTTTTCTGCTATCTGACAGGCCATTTCTAGACTTATTTCTTTTTCAGAACGAATTGCAAAAATTTCAAAATTGTAAGTATGCTTCCAAGAGTTTTTTTGACACTTGATAATCTTAAAATCAAAAGCTTTTAGCAAATCTGTCAGAGAAGCAACGGTCCAACCCTCACAATGAATGGCCCATGAAGACTCGTGAGATCCAAATAGATGTCGAATGCCTGTCATTTTAGTCTTTGAAGAAGAAAATGGAGAAAGAATTGACCAAGCAGTGCGCCTAAAATCAGGAACTTCAATTCGAAGAAGGCCAAAAGGGACTAGCCATGACCGCCATGCAGCTATAAAAGCAAAAGATTGCGGGCGATTGAAATGCTCAAACAAATGATGAAGGCGAACTTCTTGTATCGAAACTTTGGGAAAAGATAACTCAGTTACATTTGCAATCTTATCAATTTTTAACTGAGTCATCACGCTGTGATCACTAGTTGGCAAATCAATATTTAGGTATCCATCTAAATAACGGTCCCCACAACCAAGATGAACTTTCATCAACTTAGTAAACTGAATTTGGCTGAATTAGCAAAGTTGTTTCAAACTATAGACAAGCTTGGCTTAAATTTTAGAAAGAGGTATTTTAAATTTTTTAGGGATGAATTGTAGTGGCAAAATTAGTAAGCCAACTCTGGCACATTCTGGACACTCGAGCTAAAAGAAGAATCTTACTTCTCCTCTTCTTCTTTTCTATCTCTGGATTTTTAGAGATAGTAGTGATGAGCCTGTTATTACCTCTGATTAGTTTCATTAGTCAGATGAATGATATTCAAAATTCTCCTTGGTATGAGCGAGTTAACAGAATTTCTATTCCCTTTTTCCAGCACCACGCCCTTCTTACTTTAAGTTTAGTGCTTTTAGTTTTATATTTAACAAAAAATATTTTTTTATTATTTATCATAGATCGCCAAACTCGATGGGTTTCGGAGGAACGAAACTCTCTCTCTAAGCGTTTTATGAAGGCTTATATTCATGCGCCCTACATGATTCATTTAGAACGCGAAACTCATCGACTTTCCAGAACTATTGAGCTTGAAGTGACAAATATATTTGATGGCATTCTATGGCCAATTCTTTCTCTCATAAATGAAGCACTTACCGTCATTATGATATTTGCTCTTCTGCTCATAGTCAGTGGCACATCCACTATTATTGTGGCCCTCGTTCTTCTCGGTTTTCTTTTTGTCTATTATTTTTATGTGAATAGAAAACTAGCAAATTCAGGAGCAAGGGCCCAGCGCGAAGGTTTTTTAATCTATAAATGGATTGATCAGACTTTTCTCGGAATCAAAGAAGTAAAGATATTCGGTAGCCAAAAATATTTCTTCAAAAGATATTCCGCCGCCGTAGATGATCATTCGGATTCTGTACGTAAAATGCGTGTATTAGGCGAGTTGCCGCGGCCTTTGATGGAAATAATTATGATTGGTGGTGCACTTTTTATATCTTTAATCATTTTTATTAGAAGTGGAGGTAATGAGTCGCCAATTCCTATTCTTGGACTTTTCATAGCTGCTGCCTATCGTATTATGCCATCTATCAGCAGATTCATTTCTTGCGTAAATCAAGTTTCTTTTTTCCAACCATCAATTGAGTTTTTGCAAAGAGAGCTAGATCAAATAAAAATTTCATATGACCGACCAAAGGAAGATCACTTGAAATTAAAGTTTGATAGCGAAATTGAAATTCAAAATATTTCATTTCGCTATAAAAACACCAACCGATTTATTTTAAAAAATTTATCCCATACGATAAAAAAAAATCATGCGGTCGCCTTTTTTGGACCGTCTGGCTCCGGAAAGTCTACAATGGTTAATTTGCTTTTGGGGCTACTTGAGCCCTCGGAGGGCAAAATTTTATCGGCTGGTTTAAATATTTTTGATGATCTTAATTCTTGGAGAAAAAATATCGGTTACGTTTCACAAACAGTTTTTGTCCTAGATGGAACCGTTCGAGAAAATATAGCTTTTGGCATCGAATGTGGAGAGCATGATGATAAGCAAATTTGGAGCGCTTTAGCTGGTGCTCGCTTGTATGACTATGTCAAATCTCTTCCGGAAGGCTTAAATTCTTTGGTTGGCGATAAAGGCATTCGATTTTCAGGAGGTCAACGTCAACGATTGGGGCTCGCTAGAGCACTTTATTTCGATCCAAAGATTTTAATTCTTGATGAAGTAACAGCGGGACTTGACACCAAAACTGAAAAAGAAATTCTTTCAGAATTAAAAGCGCTTGTCGGGCACAAGACACTTATTATCGTCTCTCATAAAGAAGAAGTGATTCATTCTTGTTCAGAGAAAATTGAATTCCATTTAGAACACAACGAAGAAAATTTATAGCATGTCACCAAGAGAATTCTTATGAGAATTTTTTATGCCTCGGATCGTTCTCCTAATTCGGCCATACATTCCAATATATGGAGAAATAATTTATTTAATTCCCTGGTTGAAATGGGGCATGAAGTAATTGAATTCGACTACGACCTTGCAGCAACTTTTTCTAACTTAGATAAATCTGATGCAATTCAAATGAAATTTATAAAGAAGAATAGGCCTGTTGTGAGTGAAGCAATTTTGAAACAAATCTCTCACCATCACAGAAAAGATAGAATCGATCTCTTTTTCAGCTATTTTTATGATGCTTGCATCACTAAAGAAACAATTGAAGAGATTAAGCACCTAAGAATTAAAACAGTGAATTGGTATTGCAATGCCTCATATCAATTAGACTTAGTTTCAGAGATCTCCCCCATTTATGATTGGTGCCTAGTCCCAGAAAAATTTAGATTGGACGACTATCGCGCCTTGGGCGCCAATCCCATTTACTGCCAAGAAGCTGCAAGCGAAAATTTTTATAAACCTTATGATTTGCCAAAAGAATACGATGTGTCCTTTGTTGGTCAATGCTATGGAGAAAGGCCAAATTTAATAAAATATTTATTTAGTCAGGGAATTCCGACATTTGTTTTTGGCTACGGTTGGAAAAACTTAGATTCAAGATTTATTACTAAGACAAACCGATACTTTAAAAAAATTTTAAGAGAATTTTCCGTTTTATCGTTACCAAAAGATTTAATTCGTTTTGTAAAAAATTACACTTTTAGTAAGAGCAATCTCATTCAAGAAAAATTTAAAAATATTCCTGCTCAATATTTAGGTGGGGTCCTTTCGGATACGGACGTAGTAAAAACTTTCAGTAAATCGAAAATCAACCTCGGTTTCTCTAGTGTGGGAGATTTGCAAGGCGATCAAAGAATATTGCAAATTCGCTTAAGAGATTTTGAAGTTCCAATGTCAGGAGGTTTTTATTTAGTAGAGTATATGCAAGAACTTGAAGAATTTTTTAAAATAGGAAGCGAGATTGAATGCTATAAAAATAGAGAAGAGCTCGTAGATAAAATTAACTTTTATTTAAAAAATGATTCTCTAAGAAATAGAATTGCCTCGAAGGGCCGGGAACGATGCTTAAGAGACCATACCTGGAAGCAACGATTTCAATTAGCATTTAAGACCATGGGATTTTTAAATAACCCAAAATTATGAAATCACCCCCTTCAATCGCCCGCGAAAAGAATAAAGATAATATTTAGCAAGTGGGATTTTAAATCTCAATACCGCAAGAACACATCCTCCAAATGTTTTAAAAAGTTTCCACGCGATAAACCCTAAAGGATACCGGTGCTTCCTTAAGATTCGTCCGAAGCCCGCTCCATATGAAAAGGCTTTTTCTAAATATTTTTGATCGTAACTAAGAAATATTTGAGGGTGAAAAATTTTAATATCAGGATTGAAATGTAATACAAATCCTGCATCAAACACTCGAATTAAGTAATCTGTCTCTTCCGAAGCTCCCCAGGGCGTGCCGGCACCAATACCTAAGGTCTCATCGAAGTCTCCCACGGTCTTAATGATTTGCCTTCCTAAAAAAATACTATTTGAAACAGACATTCTGAGAAGACTAAAACGCGTGACCAAAGAGGAGTTGGTATCACGACATCCTGTAGAAGGAATATTTTTTTCGTCTACAGTAAGACCAATAAATCCATCGGTAGCGGGATCATTTAAAAAACATTTCTCCACTTCCTTCAACAAATTCTCGGGATACCAAGAATCATCGTCTGGAAAAGCTACGACATCTCCAGAAATATGCTTCAAGCCAACATTTCTTGATTTAGATAGCCCTCTCTGATTTTTTATATAAATAATTTTGAATGGAAATGAATGGGCACGAAGAACATTCGAAATTCGCTCGTCTTCGTTTTGATCCACAATAATCAATTCAAATTCCTTGTAGCTCTGATTTGATAGAGACTTCAAAAGCTTGATCGGCTCTAGCTCTCGACCAACCGTACATAAAACTAAAGAAAATTTTGGAGATGATTTCATTATTCACTACTTAACTCATGATTGTTTTCTAATTGATAACCCGTTTAAGATTTTGATTGTAGTTTATGAACTTATCCGTCGTCATTCCCTCATTTCAAACCCCTACATATATTCTTTCTCGATGCATTGATTCTGTCTTAAATCAAATTCAATCGGAGGATATAGTTGAAATCATAGTTGTCGACTCATCATCTAAAAATCTTGACAGCGAACTTCTAAAATATAAAGACCGAGTCAAATTTAGCTTTCCCAATCGAAGAATGTTTGCCGGAGAAGCAAGGAACCTTGGGGCGTCTCAAGCGACTAATCAATGGATTGCTTTTTTAGATAGCGATTGCATTTGGAATGCAGATTGGATGAAAACAGCTCAAATACTTACAAAAAAATATCCCAACTGGATTGCATTTAATGGAGGCGTACATTTCGAAGATCTCAAATTTTCTTGGGCTTTTGCGCTTCATTTGATGGAGTTTCATGAATTTCTAAGTTCTCAAAATCAATCTCTCCGATTTTTACATAGTGGCAATTTACTTATTCGGCGAAGTTTTTTTAAACAAGTGGGAGGCTTTCGGTCAGATTGGTTGGCCTGCGAAGATATCGGATTTTTAAAGACAATAGAAGACTTACCTAATCTTCGTAGTGAAATTCGATATATCCCAGAGCTCTCTATCACGCATACGGCTCACCTCATCAAAAAAGAAAATATTTTAGAAAAAGCAAGGTTCATGGGTTACTGGCGAGGATTTTACGATGGAGACCTACCAAAAGAATTTAAAATTACACCTAAAAAAAGATTTAAAATTTTTGGAAAATTTTTAGGACTCGCTTTTTTTTCTGCGATTTTGTCTCGTAGTATTAAGTTAAAATCTTTTTACTTAAAAGAGATCTTGTTTAATTTTTTCAAAATTTTTCAATTGAATCTAATTTGGGCAAAAGAATTTAAAAGAGGATTTCGAGATTCTAAAAATCGAGCGCTCAACGCCCCCAATCATCCTGATATCTCTTGATATCGTCCTCTCCAAAATAAGTTCCGGTTTGAACTTCGATGATGCTCAACTTTTCTGAACTTCGATTTTCAAGACGATGTTTTGCGCCCAAGGGAATATCGATATGCTCGCCTACTTTTAAAAAGATTTCTTTGTCATTTAAAATAACGACGGCTTCACCCTTTGCGACTGTCCACGATTCTCGGCGCTTAGTGTGAGATTGATAACTTAAACGCTTACCTGCATCGACTTCGATGATTTTGACTTTGGTAAAATCGACATCCAATAAGTTTTTGAATCGTCCCCAAGGGCGCTCCTCCGTCCAATCCATTATAAATTCTCCAAATAATTTTTTAAATCTCGAGTCTTGGAAAGCGGCATCACAAGCAGCTTTGAGCCTGATTGAATAATGGCCAAATCTTCTAAATCAAATCCGAAAATTTCAAAATCTTCATCTGCCGAAATCAAAACTTTTTTACAGCGGATCTGGGCGCCCGTGCTGACCTTCATCTTTTTTGATTTCACAGAATTCTTAGTCGAAACTTGCGTACCTACATTCGTAAACCAATCCTCCCAAGTTCCCAAATCTTCCCATCGCATGGGCAAGGCAATGACTCGCACCTTTGAGTAGTTTTCAAAAATCGCGCGATCAATCGGTTGGCGTTTTAATTGATAATAATTTTTTGGAGTGGCACTCAAAATCTCAGGATAAAACTTCTGATAAGCTTTTAAAAAAACTTCAGGCCGTCCAAAAAACATTCCGGCATTGATGAGTGCTTTAGACTTTCGCATTTTTTGAAGCAGAGTTCCTTTGGGTTTTTCCACAAATTTTTTCACCGCACTGGAATTCTTTTCGGTCCTTTGTGGCGCAATCCAACCAAACTGAGAATGCGAATGAGGAGCTTTCGTCGAAGCGGAACTTCCGCCCACAAAAAGAGCATCAGGAAATTTCTGAATCTCCGACTGCATATTTTTTAAAAATTTTGAAAAATTTCTATCGTCTGGCATCCATTGATCTGCACTCAACACCGCCACCCAAGGATGCTTTCGTTTTTTTTCAGCCATTCGGATTCCATAACCCACGGCCGCGGCGGTATCTCGACCTTCAGGCTCTATAATAAAGGAGGGAATTTTTATTCTGTCGGCTCTAAAAGCCTTGCGAATCTCTTCAGCGATTTGAGCATTCGTTACGATATAGACATCGAATCCCTTCAATCTGCGAATGGATTGCTCAAGTAAACTAATTCCATTTACCTTTAAAAGCGGTTTAGGAACGGTTACCGGAAACAGCCGTTTAGATTGCCCCCCAGCTAAAATAAGCCCCAAAGGTTTCTTCATGCTCACTTGACTTCCTTCTGTTGCCAGGCGAGAACCCGCAGCATGAAAATAGGGTTTAGTTCTTTATTTAATAAGCTTTTTAGAGGCCTCATCAGCGCCATAATCTTTTGCATTTTGTCCCTTCAAAATCTCTATGCACAAACTTATCTCATCAACCCCCATGATGAAAAGGCTTCATCGCTGGTTGGACTACCTCTATCTAAAAAAGACGAAGACCTTTGGTTAAGTGGATTTTATCGCCGAGTTCCGCTCTTTTCATCTTTGGATCGAACCAAAATAAAGGATGAAAACGATGAGACCATCGAGAGCAAAATAAAGCGTGCTTCACAGCTTTATTTAGAATTGCGTTACGCCGATGCGCAATCCTCACTCAACGAAGCGAGACAATTGATCAGTCAAAGCATGCCTTATCCAAAAACATTTGAGGATTTGGTCGAGATTGCAGCCCTGCAAAGAATGATTGGGGATGCCGAGGAAGGACTCAACGAAGTTTCACCAGAGGTGCGTGGATTTTTTGGAGAGCCAGCATTTGCAGCACGACTTTCTACAAAATTGCAGTCGGAACTTAAGCAAAACCAAAATATCAAATATAAAATTCAACTACCATCGCCCACGACTTCTCATTTTGCACAAAGAATTCTCATTAACGGGCGAGAGAAAGCTTTGCCTCTTGAATTAACAGAAGGAAAATTTTTAATTCATCTACTCGATGGAGATGAACTTCAAGCTTATTGGCTTACGGTTAGCAAAAATGAAACTCACTTTGACAAAATTTGGAACCGATCTATTTGGAAAAATATCGAGCATCGAAAACTGCAAGAAAATTTAATTGCCACGCGGCCGACAGATCTCAGTCGAGCAGCGGGAATTGCCGTTATGATTCGGGATGAAAGCAACCAAGCTGTTCCTCTTATTATCTCTCAGGCTCAAATGGGCTCGATTTTAAAAGAACCTTCTGATCCTTCGACTGCGTGGGCTAAAGATTTTTCTAAAGACAGTCAGATAAATGAAGATCGAAGCGAAAGTTCTATTTTTGAATCTCCTTGGTTTTGGACAGGTGTTGCCGTTTTAGCGGGAGTGGGTGGATATTTTATTTATGATGCTACGAAAACTAAGTCCGTAAGCACGCCCTAAGGTAGCGCCGTAAATCGATAAGCTTTGAGATAATTATAAAAATGATCCGTATTAAATTTCACCTGAAATAATTTCTCAGAATCCGGAAATGTTTCTTCTCGAATCAATCTTCGCACCCAAACCTTTTTTTCTAATTCTGGAATATTAAAGACGGTGGCCATTTGGCCATCGATCACTTTATTTTCTACAAAAGATTTTGGATCCAGATTTCTTAAGCGGTATTGAAGCTGAAAAAATCTAAAATCATCCGCTAAAATATAAAATCGAATTTTATTTTCTTTTAAGGCCTGCACGAAATCATAATCCGATTCAATGGACCTCCATTTAAAATCTTTATCAAAGCTATCCCAATGATAAAAGCTATTCGTAAGCACTCCGTAGCCAGTCATATAATTGAGCATATGGCCGAGATTGGGGTTGGCCCAAATACCTTCGGTAACTTTTCTCTTAAGCGCCAATCTATCCCAAACAATGAGATCTGATTTTTCCTCAGGCTTAAGCCGCTCTAGAAAAAATTTCGTAGCATTAAGATCGACGAGATCTCGAGGAGTTCCCGAAGGAGCAAAACCAAATTGAAGAGTGGGAAAAATCGCCAAACAAAAAAGAGTAAAAATCAGCAAAGGACCAATACGAAATTTCCATCGCTTAAAGGCCTCCAGAGTTTTCCAAAGGCACCAACCGACGAAAACTAAAAAGAGGCCGAGCATAATATGCGCAAATCTTTTTTGAAAAATTCCAGGCGCCGAAAGCATCGTCAGAGACAAAAACAAAACTCTCTCTTGAACGGAGAACTTTTTATAGAACAAGCCAAAAACCCAAGCCAACGGAAGTAGGTAAACAAAATATCCAAAATTGAGATGAATAAAATTAAGTTGAACTTGATTGTAATTCAGAAAAATAGGTGAGGCCTCTGAAACATTTTGTAAAACTCCGGAGCGGCCAAATACATATTCGAATCCTTGGGCAAGCGGCTGCATAAGGAGGCTCGGCCAATTGAGGGCATAGCCAATAAGAAAAAGAGCGAAGAAACCTAAAAGAATTGCGGGAGCCTGCGACTTAAATCTCGCAACGAGGTATGCGAAGAGAGCGAGAACCAAAACCAAGCCGATGTGAAAAAAAGACGGATGTTCCATCATTTGAAATCGTCCAAAGGCCATCAAGTTCAAAACGGCCGCCGGCAAAAGACTTGCGAAAGTTAAACCTACCGTTAAAAAATAAAGTTTAAAATTCTCTTTCTTGCCAAGAATAAATCCATAAATGGCAAAAAACACTCCGACGATAAAAATACTCGAAGAACTCGTCATCAAGGCGAGTGAAAGAAGAAGTCCAAGAAAAACGCTCGATCCCTTAGAGAAGTCCTGAAAAGCTTTTAAACTTAAAAGCAAAACCACCGGCGGATAGATAGCTTCAAAAATATGATGATCGAGTTGTCCTAAGCAAGAAAATCGAATCAGTAAAAAATTCATCGTCGATAAAAAGAAAACAAGAAGCGCGATCGAAGAATCCGGAATCAGACGCTTGGCCAATCTAAAAATAGCAAAGCAACAGACGAGACCGTAAAAAATCATCATGAAGCAGGATCCGATTTCGAGACTTCTAAAATCTCGAACCCCCATTAATTTAAGTGGCACGCCGATGAGATAAATAAAGGCATCTGGCCAGTCGACGAATGAACCTGCGGGCCAATCGGCGAGTGGATCAAAATGCAAGGTCTGCGGAAAATTCGCTAAGAAATAAACGAGACGTCTCAATTGATAAAAACAATCCGGGTCGATGAAGTTAAGATGGCCGGTGATATTTTGAAAAACAAAAGAGTAGTTCGACATGCGCAAAATCGCGGCCAAACAAAATCCTGCAAAAATAATAGAAAAATAAAGAAATCGAGAACTCTTTTTCACCATTTAATAAGAAGATTATTGAAGCTCATTACACATGACAATTTGAGAGTCATCTATCCCAGAAATGATGGTAGAAGAAGTATTGTCACCATTTAAATCACCTCGAGCGACGACAATATACCAATTACTTGGAAAAAGAGCTGCGTTAGCAAAAACGGTTTGGGCATTTGCCACGCAACCTAAAGTTGCGGGAACTGCCGTTGGAGAACTGCCGCATCCACCGCCCGATAGGGAATTAGAAGCGTAAACTTGATATTGAAATCGAACATTTTTATCAGGTCGAACTCCCAATGCGTTTCGAGCCCAAGAATTGGGTGTAGAAAAGGTCGACGAATCCCAAGAAACCGATACACCAGCGGGAACAGTCGCCGGATGAGCAAGCGCCTCGATATAACAATTGTTAATCGTGAAAAAACTTTCTTCGGCTGATTTGATCGCAGAAATCGAAGTTGTCGCTTCTGACAAATACGAGCGACGGATATAACTCGTATAAACGGGAATCGCGATGGCCGATAAAACTGCAATGATCGCGACCGTGATCATTAACTCGATCAACGTAAATCCAATAATACTTTTGCTATAAAGAGAGTGAAACTTTTTCAATTAGCCTTTTCCTTCCTTAGAAAAGTCTTCCAGCTTCATTGTTCGAAGTACACCTTCATTTTCGCTCCCATCCACAGAAACGTCTAGTAGGGAGTCCTCGTCGTCGTAGCCGCCTATAAGGTGCTTTTTGAGGCGGTATCGCATCGACCGACTCGAAATGCCTAAAAGTTTAGCTGCGCGAGAACGTGAGCCATGAGATTTATCGAGAGCTTTTAAAAGTAAATCCTTTTCAAATGCATCGACTAAATTGTCTAAAGCTACTCCACCCTGATCAAAATGAAGTTCGGCTTCTTTGAGTGAAAATTTTTCGCGATTTTGCTCGGGATGAATGACATTGCCGGGCAAAGATTCAGATTGAACTTCATTTCCTGGTTCAAGAGCAACAGAGCGCTCGATAATATTTTCGAGTTCACGAACGTTTCCGTAATAATCATAGGCCATTAAAAGTTCCATGGCCTTTGGACTGATTTTACGAACATCCTTTCCGGTCTCTTTGGCAAATTTTCTAAGAAAATGCTCCGACAAAAGTGGAATATCTTTTTTTCGCAACCGAAGTGGCGGAAGTTGAATCTGAATGACATTCAATCGATAAAATAAATCTTCTCTAAAGTTTCCTTTTTTGACTTCTTCTTCGAGGTTTTTATTAGTGGCCGCGATAATACGAACGTCCACTTCAATACTCTCTGTTCCGCCCACACGATGAAAACATCTCTCCTGGATCACGCGAAGTAATTTTACTTGCATCGGCAAAGGAAGCTCTCCGATTTCATCCAAGAAGATAGTGCCCTTATGTGCTGCTTCAAAAAGTCCAGCCTTCAAAGCACTCGCTCCTGTAAAAGAGCCTTTCTCATGACCAAAAAGTTCGCTCTCAATCAACGTTTGAGGAATGGCGCCACAGTTCACCGTCATAAAAGGCTTTTCTTTTCGAGGAGAATTAAAATGAATGGCTTTGGCCACAAGCTCCTTACCCGTTCCTGACTCTCCCCAAATCAAAACATTGGTACGAGTAGGAGAAGTTTTGCGAATGAGATCGTAAACATTTTTCATTGGCTCAGATTCACCAAGCAAATTAGAAAAATCATATTTATCGCGCAATTCAGATTTTAAATTTCGATTTTCAACGACCAATGTTTTTGTATTGAGAGCTCGTTGAATCACCACTTTAATTTCTTCAATCTTAAAAGGCTTGCTGACGTAATCAAAAGCTCCAGCTTTCATTGCTTCAACTGCTGAATCTGTAGTTGCAAAAGCGGTAATCATAATCACAGGAACTTCGTTCTGAAATTTTTTAGATTCGCGAAGTAACGTCATCCCATCTCCGCCCTTCATTTGAAGATCACTGATGATGAGATCGAAACTTTGTTCTCTCAAAAGCCGAAGGGCATCACTTCCATCTAAAGCCGTAACGACTTCATAACCCTCTTTAGCTAAAAGAATTTCGAAAAATTCTCGTACGCTTAATTCATCGTCGACGACAAGTATTCTTGCACTCATGTGTTACCCTCCTGACGCTGCTGAGAGAGAACGTTCTTCAGCAGGTCCATCTTTCAATAAAGCAAACCAAAATTTTGTTCCGCGAGTTGGTTCACTCTCCACACCCATTTGACCTGAATGAGATTTCACCAACTGATATACCAAAGCTAAACCGAGTCCTGTTCCTGAATCCTTTGTAGAAAAGAACGGATCAAAAACTTTGTCTAAAATTTCTTTGCTAATTCCAGCGCCCGTATCTTCAACAGAAAACACAATCATCGCTTCACCATCGTGATCTCGCTCACTCGCCTTAATCAAAATCTCGCCGCTCTCACGAATCGCTTCAATTGAGTTTTTTATAAGATTCCAAAAAATTTGCTTAAGATGTCGAGGATCGACAAAGCAAAATAAATTTTTATCTATACTCGTTTTAATTGAAATTTTATGCGACTGAATCGCAGGCTGATTTTTAATGAGACTAAGAATTTCATCCACGAATTCAGAGACATTAATTCTCTCTAATTGAAGATGCGAAGGCTTCGCATAATTTAAAAAGCTTTGGAGTAAGTGATCTAAGCGATCTGTCTCTCGCAAAACAATTTTCATAAGTTTGTCAGAAGATTCTTTAATCGACATTTCAGATTTTAAAAGCTGAATCGATCCACTCAAACTCGCCAAAGGATTTCGAATTTCATGTGCGATCCCTGCGGCTAGCTGCCCAACGCTTGCAAGTTTATCTTGAAGTTGAACTTTTGTTTCAAGCTCACGAATCTGAGTTACATCTTGAAATACAATGACCCAACCGCCGTTAGGCAATTTGGTTAAATGATGTCCGATTATTTTTTGAGACTTTTCGCTCTTAAAGTCTGATTCAAATCGACCATCGCTTTTAATTAAGAATTCGATATTTGAACGTTTAAGATTTTCTCCCACATAAGATCGCTCTAAAATTTGAAGAGCCGCCTGATTCATCAGTTGAACATTGGCATGGGCATCCGAATATAAAATTCCCGAGGGAACGTGGTCCACAATAGCTGAATGTAAATCATTTAAGCCTTTAAGATCGGCGGAAGTTTTCTCTAAATTTTTCGCGAGTTGCTCTCTATTTTTAAATAAAAATGCTACGAAGGCTCCAAACAAAAGCAGAGCGCTTGCACTAAAAAGAGATCTCGAAAATAAATTGGGTTCTAAATAAATTTGCTTTCCAACTTGAAAAATGCCAACGCTTATCAAACTTAAAGCTGAAATAGCGCCAGCCACCAAAGCACCCCTTGAAAGAAAAACTGAAGCCGTCAGTAAGATATGAATTGCATAGAGCATGATGAAGGTCGAATAGAGTCCACCTGTGACGTAAACAAGTGCGCTTGTGTATCCGATATCCCAAATAATTTGAGTCCAGGCATGAATTGAAATGGCCCTAGAATTTTTCAAAAAATAAAAGCTAGGAATCGCAATTAAACTAAATCCGATTCCAGCTTTCAAAAGAAAAATGAGTTCCGCTGCAATCGGATCATGATAGACCGATTGCAAGGCAGCACCTGTTGCCCCCATGACAAGCACGAAGGCAACACGAAACGTCATCAACCATTTAATTCGTTCTCGCATCATCAACCCGCTTTAAGATTTCCTGCCAATTCGAAGATAGGAAGATACATCGCCACAACGAGTCCCCCGATGATTCCCCCAAGAATCACCATCATCGCAGGTTCCATCAAACTCGTTAGGCCTTTTACCGCGGCATCTACTTCCTCATCGTAAAAGTCCGCGATTTTTCCAAGCATCGTATCGAGAGCACCGGTTTGTTCTCCGACGTTAATCATCTGACAAACCATCGGCGGAAATACTTTGCTCTGCGCAATAGGTTCCGCAACCGATTTACCTTCAGAGATACTTTGTCGAGCTCTATAAATTGCTTTCTCAACAGTTTTATTTCCGGCAGCTCGCGCGGTAATATCAAGAGCTTCGAGAATAGGAACCCCCGAAGAAATCATCGTTCCAAGAGTTCGCGTAAATCTTGCAACAGCAACTTTTCGAATGAGCGGACCAAAGATTGGAAGCTTTAAGAAAATGTCGTCTGTGATTTCAAGCGTACGTGGATTTTTTCTGATCCACTTCCACAAAAAGATCATCCCCACTCCAAACATAACGAGAAAAATAAAATTATGCTGAGTCCATTTACTTAAATTGATAACAATTTGAGTCGGGGCTGGGAGTGCGGCGCCACCAAATTCTTTAAACATATTTTCAAAAATAGGAATAACCCAAACAAGAAGAACGGTAATAACTAAAACGGCGACCCCAGCAATCGCAATAGGATAAACCATCGCCGATTTTACTTGGCCTTTTAATTTCGCAGCTTTTTCAAGATAAGCCGAAAGTCTTTGTAAAATAACGTCGAGAATACCGCCCACTTCTCCAGCGGCCACAAGGTTCACATAGAGAGAATCAAAGACATCCGGATATTTTTTGAGTGAATCGGCAAAAGTGCTACCGCCTTCAACGTCGACCTGAACTCCTTTGATTACTTTTTTAAACGCAGGATTTTCTGCCTGATTTCCCAAAATTTCTAAACATTGAACAAGAGGAAGACCTGCATCAATCATCGTCGCGAACTGACGAGAGAAAACGACAAGCTCTTTCTGTGAAACGCCGCTGCCAAAAGCAAAATTGAAGCCACCTAAGCCACCCGTTTTTACAGCTGAAAGTTTTTTTGGACGAATCTGTTGCGAGCGAAGAAACTGAAGCATCGCTGCTTCTGTAGGTGCTTCCTTAGTTCCCGATTTGATTTGTCCATTTCGAGCGACACCTTCCCATTTATAAAGCGCCATAGATTATCCTTTCTTTGTACCTTCTGCTTTTGCTCTAGCTGTTTGTCCGCCAGGCATTCCATTGGCAGTTACTCCACCGCCTTGATTCATAATCATCGTACGAACTTCTTCAGGATCACTACTGCAAGAGAGTGCTTGATCCATCGTGATCATGCGACGTTGATAAAGTTGAACAAGAGACTGGTTGAGCGTGTTCATTCCATGCTTGCCCTGACCAATTTGCATTTGCGAATAAATTTGATGAACTTTATCTTCGCGAATTAAATTTCGAATCGCAGGCGTAGGAATTAAAACTTCATAGGCCATCACTCGTCCCACGCCTGAAGCTTTTTCGATTAAAGTTTGTGAAATAATTCCCTCTAAAACGAATGAAAGCTGAGCACGAATTTGTGGCTGTTGATGTGAAGGAAAAACATCCACTAACCGATTAATGGTTTGAAGAGCTGAGTTTGTGTGCAAAGTCGCAAAACATAAGTGACCGGTTTCTGCGATCGCAAGTGCC
This sequence comes from Deltaproteobacteria bacterium, assembly GCA_017302715.1. GTDB lineage: Bacteria > Bdellovibrionota > UBA2394 > UBA2394 > UBA2394 > JAFLCD01. The sequence continues at coordinate 98,966 of JAFLCD010000003.1, read as the reverse complement.
GCTTCAATCGTTTCGAGATCTCGAAGTTCTCCCACCATCACCACATCAGGGTCTTGTCGAAGAACGTATTTGAGTGCTTTCGTAAAACTTTCGGTATCTGCATTTACTTCGCGCTGATTGACGATGCAACTTTTGTGAGGATGCAAAAACTCGATTGGATCTTCAATCGTTAAAATATGTTGATGAGTTTCACGATTAATTTTATCGATCATTGCGGCAAGAGTTGTGGATTTACCAGAACCTGTTGGTCCGGTTACAAGAATGAGCCCCCGGGGACGCTCACAAAGTTCGCCAACAATAGGAGGCATTCCAAGCTCTTGAAGTGTAGAAATTTTAAATGGAATTTGTCGAAATGCACCAGACACCACACCTCTTTGCACGAAAAGATTGCAACGAAATCGAGCAAGACCTTTCATACCGAACGAAAGATCGAGTTCATTATCTTCTTCAAATCGAGATTTTTGAGAGTCGGTTAAAATACTGTAACAAAGACGCTTACAATCCGTCGGACTCAACGCCGGCAACTTTAACGGAATCAAAATTCCATCCACTCGCAGAACAGGAGGCGTTGCAGCAGTTATATGCAAATCGCTCGCACCTTTTTCAAGCATCGTTTTTAAAAGCACCTGAAGAGTTAGCGAGGAATTATCAGGCAACATATCTGGTGAAATAGCTTTTTCGTCTTCTCTTTCCACAGTGTTCTCACTTTCCTTTAATTAAACTTAAGAATTATCGCTTGCCGTTGTTCGAACGGTTTCTTCGATCGTCGTTATCCCATCACGAATTTTATTAACGGCACTCATACGAAGAGTTTGCATTCCTAAGCGAATAGCTTCGCGTTTAAGTTCAGCCGTACTCGCTCCGTTTAAAATAAATTCTTTAAGCTCATCTTTCATGATCATGACTTCATAAAGAGCGACTCGACCTTTGTATCCGGTGTTCGAGCAATTGCTGCAACCTTTGCCGTGATGAACCTTCATCGAAGCTGCAATATCTGGATTCACTCCGATATCGAGAAGAGTCTGAACAGGAACTTTCAATTCTTCTTTGCACTCCGTACAAATTTTTCGAGCCAAACGTTGAGCAACAATCGCATTGAGAGCAGAAGCAACTAAGAAAGGCTCAATACCCATATTCAAAAGTCGACTGACAGTGCTTGGAGCATCGTTCGTGTGCAAGGTCGAAAGAACCAAGTGACCTGTAAGAGCGGCCTTAATCGAAATTTCTGCCGTTTCAAAGTCCCGAATTTCCCCCACCATGATGATGTCGGGATCTTGTCGAAGAAAAGATCGCAAAGCAGCCGCGAAATTAAGTCCGATACTTTCGTGCATCTGCACTTGATTGATACCAAGCAAGTTAAATTCCACTGGATCTTCTGCAGTCGAAATATTTTCTGTAATTTGATTGAGCTCTGAAAGTGCAGAATAAAGTGTCGTTGTTTTACCGGAACCTGTTGGACCCGTTACAAGCACCATTCCGAAAGGTTGATGAATCGCTTTCTTAAAATCTTTAAGCGCAGCTTCTTCAAAGCCGAGCTTCGTCATATCGAGTTGCAAGTTTCCTTTATCTAAAAGACGTAAAACAATTTTTTCGCCGAAGAGGGTTGGCAAAACAGAAACCCGAAAGTCCATTTCTTTGCCTTTAGCGTATTTAAGTTTAATACGACCGTCCTGAGGAAGGCGTCTTTCAGCAATGTCGAGAGACGACATAATCTTAATACGTGAGCTAATTGCATTTCTCAATTTCACAGGTGGCTTCATCTGCTCAACAAGAACGCCGTCCACACGATAGCGAACACGCAATTCCTTTTCGTAAGGCTCGATATGAATATCAGAAGCACCTTTTTTGATAGCTTCCATTAAAATAAGATTACACAGTTTAACTACAGGAGCATCTTCAGAGGATTTCTCAAGCTCGGCAAGATCGAGATCCGACTCACCAGCGACAATCTCCATATCATCATCTTCAAAGTCGGCCATGACTTCAGAAAATTTCATCGTATCGCTTTGATAATATTTTTCGATGGACTCTTTGATGGCTTGCTCAGAAGCTACGACAACTTCGATATTGTATCCGGTTAAAAATTTAATATCGTCGATAGCAAAAATATTGCTGGGATCACTCATCGCAACGATCAAATTACTTCCAACTTTGTTAACAGGGATTACTAAATGTTTTTCTGCGACGTCTTGAGGAATCAACGCGATGATCTCGTCATCTACTTCAAAGGAGCTGAGATCGATCGAGGGAACTCCAAATTGCTTACTGAGAAAATTTGTAAGATCGGCTTCTTTAATGAAACCTAATTTTGTTAAATTGAAACTCAAGCGACCGCCGTTTGAGCGCGACGCCTCTTGAGCTTTCATAAGTTGAGAAGCTGAAATTAAATTTTCTTTAATCAGCAGCTCGCCAAGTCTATTTGATGGTGCTCCAGCCATTGTGAAAAGACCCCCCTCTTAGGTCATCATGCGACTCCTTAGTTTAGCGCGAATTAGACAATTTGTGACGACTTGCGCCAATTTCGGGCGCTGAAGATTTTCGATGCTGCGGTGCCGAATCCGAAAAAATGGAAAAAATAAAAAGCAAATTCAGAGATTTAGGTAGCTCGACAAATATCACCTAATTTTTTTTGACGGTGTTTATAAACTGCAGTTTTTTCAGAGTCGACTAGTTAGCTTTGAAAAATTTGCGTAGTTCTAAGACATCCGCAGCGATAGCTGTCTTCAATTCTTCTAAATTCGAAAACTTCATTTCGTCTCGATGTCGCTTTAAAAACTCGAGTTGCAGCTGCTGACCGTAAAGATTTTCAGAGAAATCCAATAAATAAGCTTCTATTTTAATAGAAGAGTCTGCATCCAAAATGCTGGGATTGGTGCCAATACTTACAGCTGCTGGAAAAGAAACTTCGGATCTAAAAATTTTAGCGCGACAAAAATAGATTCCATTTTTGGGTAAAGCCTCTCGAGCAGTCCTTAAATTCGCAGTAGGAAATCCTAATTGCGCTCCGAGTTTTTTTCCTTCGACAACCTCACCTCTTAAAAAATATTCTCTACCAAGTAACACATTAGCACTCTCTATGCGGCCTTCCGCGATATCTTTTCGAATGCGCGTACTGTTGATAGGGGCATTTTCTTTTGTGAGCACATCCACCGGAGTCGTATGAAAATCTGAACTTGCTTTTAATAAAGCCATATTGCCTTTTGCCATATGTCCAAAAGTAAAATTATCGCCAACAATAATTTCTTTAGCACATAAGGTTTGAGATAAAATTTCTTTCGTAAATTTTTCAGCCGAAATTGTCGCAAATTCTTTAGTGAACTCTTGTTCTAAAATAAAATCGAATCCCATCTGATTTAAAAATTCACGCCGCTCTTCATAAGTCATCAAAAGTTTAGGGGCTGACGCCGGACGCAAAACTTTCATGGGATGAGGCTTAAATGTAAAAATCATCGAAGCTAAGCGCTGGCGCTTGGCGACATCGAGACAAGTTTGCAAAAGCTTTTGATGCCCCAAATGCACGCCATCAAAATTCCCTAAGCAAATCGCCACGCCGTTGGTTGACGCGAAATCTTCATAGCGTTCAATAAGTTGCGCCATACTTATGTTATTCTTAAAAAAGGAGTTTCTGTCTACTAAGGCCATGGAAAAAACCCCATCATTTCGTGTTCATTCCTTCGGGCATTATTACCTTTTGGAACGTATTGCCGTCGGTGGAATGGCAGAAATCTTTAAAGCTAAGCAAGTCGGTGTTCGCGGATTTGAAAAAATTATCGTTATCAAAAAAATTCTTCAGCACTTAAGCGAAGATCCTGAATTCGTAGAAATGTTTGAAGACGAAGCTAAAATCGCTGCTCGTCTTACTCAGGCAAATATCGTTCAGATTTATGAGCTCGGCGAAGTCGATGGCACTCTCTACATCGCCATGGAATACATAGAGGGAAAAAATTTAAGAGATATTACTCGCGCAGCTTCTGGAAAATCTCTGCATTTGACAGTTGAGCAATCCGTAATGATCTTAACCGAAGTTCTTAAGGGCCTCGATTACGCGCATCGAAAATCGGATTCCGATGATACGCCACTCTCGATTGTCCATCGAGACATGAGCCCACAAAACATCATTCTCTCTTACGAAGGCGAAGTTAAAATTTTAGATTTCGGAATCGCTAAAGCCGCATCAAAAATTTCAAAGACTGAAGCAGGAGTGCTTAAAGGCAAATTTAGCTATATGTCTCCTGAGCAAGCTTCAGGAAAAATCGTTTCGCAAACGAGCGATATCTATGCCTGCGGAGTGATTCTGCATGAACTTTTAACTTCTGAAAGATTATTTAGATCGAAGACAGATCTCGAAACTTTGGAGCGTGTAAAGGAAGGAAAAGTCTATCCGCCTTCTGAAAAGAATGAACAGATTCCAGTAGAACTCGATCAAATTGTTTTAAAAGCTTTAACAAAAGATACTTCTAAGCGATATCAAACTGCCGGTGAGATGCTGACCGATCTTACCCGTCTTGCTTATGAGAAAAAATATTCGTTTGGCTCTCAAGATCTTGCTGCCTTTATGCAGACTTTATTTGCTAGCGAGATTGTCGAAGAGAAGCAAAAGCTCTTACGTGCACTTGCTGATGTTCCCGCCACTCCCACTCAACAAATTCAAAATGCAAGAACGCATATTTCTTTTAAAGCAACTCCGATGAGTGAGATGGAAACATTTCAGAGAAGCAAGGTAGAAAAAACGGCTACCGCGAATCCACGAGCCATCACTCATTTTTTTGCAAAAAAGCCGGTAAGAATTGCAGCCGCGGTTTGCGCATTACTGATGATTGGATTTTTTATTTTGCCTAAGAAGCAAGATTCCACGCACGAAACTCAAATGGAGCAACTTGAAGAAGTTCCAGCTACTCAAAAAAATTCAAAAGAAATTAATATTCCATTGCCCGATAAGTCGCCTGCAAAACAATCGGCTCATGTACAAAATATTTTAAAGCCTACAGATAAAGATGCGATAGAGGCGCCGGTAGCAGCACCTGCTCCTAAGTCGAAGAAAAAACCTACGATCACTCAAACGTTAAATGAAAACTCTGTGAGAGAACATTTTCCATCTGTTCCAAAAACGACACGGATGGGAAGAATTGATGTGATTGCTCCACCCACAGGATTTGCTCAACTCTATATTGATGGCCAACCTCGCGGCACCGTTCCTGGACCAAATGCGCGAGCTATTCCACTTGCCGAAGGAAGCCATGCGATTCGCTGTGAAAGTTCTTCGCAAATATATTCTGGATTCATCGAAATCAAAGCAGATGAACAGCTTTTTATTCACTGCCAAGACTTAAAATAATTAAGGCTGATTAAAATGAACGTTTGCTTGTTTAGGCGGCTGGTCCACCACAGCAAAATAATACGTCAGCGAACCTGCGGTAATTAAAGAGCCCCCAAGAATTGTCCAGAACCACCACGTTTCCCAAAAGGGAGTTTTCTCTCCACCAATCGAAACGTCTCCAGCCAAAGCGCCCGAACTTAAATCAGAAGGATTAATTGAAAATTCATTTTTTGCGGGTTTCAAAGAATCAAGAGCGAGTGCAGAATTAGAAGACGCTGGAGGTTCCAAGAAATCTTGGCCGCTCATATGAACATATCCATCGCGATCCATATAATTCATCGTTCGATAAACTAAAGTCTCGATGGCCTTATGAAAATCAGCCAAAGGAAAATGAGCTTTTTCTACGGCAGATGCTGTATCAATTCGCTGATCATAGAGCTGAAGTTCCGCTTCAATTTCACTATCTAATCGACGCAAACTACCAAGCACAATGATATCTACCGAATTATCTTTAGCAGCCGAAATAAGAAATTTCTTTTGAGACTCTACAAGCGACTGTTCCGAGGGTCGAAAAAATTTCTTTCCATCATTTTTCTGTAAACTAAAAACAGCAATCGAAGATGTACCATAACTTCTAGAGTAGCGATTGATTGATTTTCTAAAATCTTGAACGAGTTTTGTCTCCGTAGGCTCATCAATTCCTTCAGTAAACATCCCGAGCAAAGCCACTTTTTGATTCGTCGATCTAAAATCTTTTACTTTTTGATCAGCCGAATAAACCGGCATGCAAAACAAAAAAATTAAAGCCGAAGAAAGTATTTTTTTTGAAATATCAAAAATCATTTTCGTTGCACCTGAACTTTTAATCTATCTTGCTGCGAAGTAACGGCGAAATAAGTTCCAACACCCGCTCCTAAAGCGCCTGCACCGACTAACGACCAAAACCACCAAGTTTTATAAAAAGGCTTTGAACTTTCAATCGCCACTTCCTCACCGTTGAGTTCTCCCGCCGAAGGCAAAATTTTTCGATCGTTTAAAATTCTTCCTTCAGGAGAAATAAAAGTAAGAAGCTCTTGAACAACTTCCCTTGTAGCTTGCGTATAATTTGCATCCGCTTTTGTTATCACGGGCGACACTCGATTCGTCGAACTCTCTAACCACTGCCCCTTAATAATCCATTGATTCTTGAGATCTAAAACAGCGGACCCCAGAAATACCGCCGACAGATTTAAGAGTACCATAATTTTTTTTAGTTCGACAGGGGGCGTCTCTTTACCAAGCGGCGCAAACAGGCCTTTAGTCGCTATTCGCCGATCTTTCATCGATTGAAATCGAACTTCTTTTGGCAACTGATCAAGAGAAAAAAGTTCAGGCAAAGCACCTTCCTTCTCTAATAAAATAGAAGCTCTCCCCCAAATGGGATGATCCAATGGAAGTTTCACGGATGAACTTTCGCCACCTTCAAAATTTAAAGGATATCCATAGATCGTGGCCTTCACATCTTTGCCACCGCCTTCAAACGTCCATGTTTTAAACGCAAAACGATTCTCTTGTCTGAGCAATTCAAAAACTTGAATAAAATTTGGAGGAAATTGCTCAGCGCTTAATTCTGCGCTCGGATTAATGTCTAAAATCGCCGAGAGATAAACTTTAGCCTGATCTTCGTTCCCCAAAAAATAATGACTAGCAGCCGTTAACTTTAAAATCTCATCGGTTACTTGCGGAGAAGCTGGCGCAGCTATTTCCTTTAAAGATTTAAATGCAGAATGTAAGGCTCCGATTGTTTCTTCAAACTGAGAAGCCAAATAAAACTTTTTACCTTCTTCGACTTTTCTCTCGAGCTCATTTTTTCTTCGCTGAGAATCGACTCGAAGTTTTTCAAATTCATTTCGATTCTTACTTTTTTGGACCAGCTTTGATTCGATCTCTTCATCAGAAACAACAACCATAAGGCGCTGTTCTTTGAGGTTGTCTCGAATAGATTGCAGAATTCTTTGTTTATCTGGATTCGAAATAGTGTCGGCCTCGATCTCCACAACACCGAGGCGTTTTGTGGCTTGTGCATAAAGTTTGGATTGAAAAAACAATCCAAAGACCACCAGCCAGAGGCCTATAAAAAGAATAAGACTTCGATACACTCCTAACTAGTTTCACGATTTTCTTCGAATTTTTCTAGATGTTTCAACATGATATGACGAACTTGGTCTGAAAGTTGATGCCGATCTTCGATTTTAAGACCCTTTGTCGAGATAGGATTATCAGCGATAACGTGAATGGTCCCCGGCGCTATGGCCAACTGCCCTTTTGGACAGCACAAACGGCTATCTAAAATCGTAACCGGAACTACGGGAACTTGCGCCTCGATTGCCATCACAAATGCACCTCTTTTAAATGGCAAAAGTTTTCCATCCGGCGAACGCGTTCCTTCAGCAAAAATAATAATATTAAAACCATCTCTCATCAGATCATTTACTTCAGAGAGCGCTTGATTCTGCGTGCGCCGAGATCGATCTACAAAAAGAGTCCCCACAACTTTCATCGCCCAACCAAACACAGGCACAGAACGAAGTTCTTTCTTTGAAATAAAACTTGAAGCTTTTGGAAGAATTTTAATGACGGTCATGATGTCTGTCACACTTTGGTGATTCAGAACAAAAATAACGCCCTTCATTTTTTTTAAATCCTGCGCGGCGGGACCAGAAACTTTTACTTTTATTCCATGCGCCCAGAGCATCCAATAGCCCCAACCTAATTTTACGACGGTGACGGTGGCGCCCCATTTGCCCTGAAGTTGGCGCTTACGAAGAAAGATCCAGTCAAGTGGATATAAAATAACAGCTAAAGAACTAAAAAATAAAATGCTAGGAACTGTGACAATCAGCGAATACGCAATCGATGGACGAATTTTCAAGCTTTACCTCTAAAAACGGTTTACACGAAATCACATCAATGCCAACCATTTGAATGGGTATGCGTTCAAATCGAAAATATAAATGATAGCCGCTCTTCAGGAATCAAAGCCTGAATGCGTGAAAGGAACAAAATATGTCAGGAGTAAATAAAGTTATACTAGTAGGTCGTTTAGGAAATGATCCTGAAATTCGGTATACGCAGCAGGGAGTGGGTGTAACAAATTTTAATATCGCAACTTCAGAAAATTGGATCGATAAGGGCGGACAAAAACAAGAACGCACCGAATGGCATCGCATCGTTGTCTGGGGAAAAATGGCAGAAACTTGCTCACAATATTTAGCGAAAGGCCGACAAGTTTTTGTAGAAGGTCGACTTCAAACTCGTCAGTGGGATGATAAGGATGGTGGCAAGCGTTACACTACTGAAGTAGTCGCTGCGACCGTTCAATTCTTAGATAAAGGAGCGGGAGCTGGAGCTACCGATCGAGCTATGGGCAGTGATATTCCAGCAATGCCTGAGAGCACTCCACCAGATATGTCTGCTGATGAAGACATTCCATTTTGAGAAAATTTAACGACTTCCGAGAGGCGTGGTTTCGTCGAGTAACCACGCCTTCGCTTTTGCTTCATACTTCCACGTAAATTTTCTTTTCTGAGTCATCACAGATGATCCGTTCTGCGGAAAATATTCTAGTAGAACAGTCGCCACGGCGGATTCCAATTTTTCATCCGGAAAAATAGATTTGATTTCTGCATTTGAAATATAGAGATCACCAAATTTTTGCTGATTCTGAAAATACTGATCTTGTTTATCGGGATGAACAAAAGCAAGCGCCGTCGCTTCATCCCCTCGCCTTAAACTTTTAACATAAGTATCAATCGACTCTTCTAGCCGAGCTTTTTTATCAAATGCACATCCGCTCAAAACCACCGAAAGAAGTAACAAACCAAATGCATATCTCATCCTTTGAATATTACTTTTAAGAAAAGGCGAAATAAAGCAAACTTCAAGTCGGAGGCTCATTATGGTTTCATTCGAACTTTCCCCTGAACAAAGTCAGTTGCGTGAATTAGCTCACGATTTTGCTGCTAAAGAAATGCACCCTCATGCCAAGCACTACGATGAAACAGGCGAATACCCTCGGCCAATAGCTGAAAAAGCTTTTGCGGCGGGCCTTTTAAACGCACACGTTCCCACGGAATACGGTGGGCCAGGAATGAGTGTATTTGAAGAAGCACTCGTCGCCGAAGAATTCGGCTGGGCTTGCACGGGGATCTCTACTGCCATGGAAGCCAATAATTTAGCTGTGGCCCCTTTGCTCGTCGGTGGAAATGATGAACAGAAAAAACAGTTCTTCGGACAACTCACTTCAGAATGCTGCTTTGCGGCATATTGCGTGACCGAACCTTCCGCAGGAAGCGACGTTGCCAATATCAAAACCTCTGCGAAAAAAAAAGGGAATGACTACGTTTTGAACGGCGAAAAAATGTGGATCACGAATGCATCCGTGGCCTCGTGGTTTTTTGTTTTGGCCGTGACAGATCCTGCTGCAAAACATAAAGGACTCACCGGATTTGTAGTTCCTGCAAATACACCTGGAATTAAAGTCGGCAAAAAAGAAAAAAATCTTGGCCAAAGATGTAGTGATACTCGTGGCATCACTTTTGAAGAGGTCGTCGTGCCCGCAAAATATCGTCTGGGAAATGAAGGGGACGGATTTAAAATTGCGATGGGTGCTTTTGACCATACCCGACCGATTGTCGCGGCAGGTGCCGTGGGACTCGCACGATCCGCTATGGAATATGCGGTAGCTTACAGTTTAGAAAGACAGACTTTTGGTGTGCCGATTGCAAATCATCAGGCGATTGCTTTTATGATCGCCGAAATGGCGCGAGATATTGAAGCTGCCAGATTACTTACTTGGAAAGCTTGTTGGAAAATTGACCGAGGCGAAAGAAATACTTTAGAAGCGGCAATGGCCAAAGCTTTTGCAGCGGATTCTGCCATGAGAATCACGACAGATGCCGTACAGGTTTTTGGCGGATATGGATATTCCACAGAGTATCCCGTTGAAAAATTAATGAGAGATGCAAAAATTTATCAGATATACGAGGGCACTTCTCAAATTCAACGCATGATTATCGCGAGAGAAGTCATCAAGCCAAAATAAATAAGCTAAATCATTAAAACCCGATAAAGAGCTTAGATTTTCTTTTTTAAAACTTGTTTTCGCATTTGATCTTTATATTTCGAAATGCGTTCAGCAATTTTAGAATCAAAAGCTCCTAAGATTTTTGCAGCCAGTAGCCCAGCATTATAAGAATTATTAACGGCAACCGTCGCCACAGGAACTCCTTTAGGCATTTGAACAATCGAAAGCAAAGCATCGAGGCCCTTCATGGTGCCAACTGAAACGGGCACGCCAATCACCGGCAAACTTGAAAGTGAAGCTATCATTCCAGGCAGATGAGCGGCTCCGCCTGCACCGGCGATAATAATTTGATAACCCTCAGATTTGGCCCTCTCTGCAAAGGTCACCATTTCTTTAGGAGTTCGATGAGCCGAGACCACCTGTAATTTATAGGAAATTCCAAAAAGCTTTAGCGGCTCTGTAGCCGCCTTCATGACGGGCAAGTCTGAATCACTTCCCATCACAATCGCTACGATCGGCCTAGAATTTTTTTTTGAACGAGATTTAGTTTTTTTCATAGAGATTCAATCCATTTCGCTTCGATTTTCTTTAAATTTTCTAACGCAGTATTGAATTCATCAAGAGATTTAGCAGAAAAATGGATGTGCCCCATTTTTCTTCCCGCTCTCAATTCAGATTTTCCATACCAATAAAGGTGCATATTCGAAAATTCTTTCAAATTTAAATCAGGAATTTTCGCAGGCTTTTCGGATTTTAAATGAGCAGGCCCGATTAAATTGAGCATTCCAAAATAAGGCGAAGTGGTGATCGTCGGAAGCTTTAGACCCAAAACAGAACGTAAATGACTTTCAAACTGACTACAGTTGGCGGCCAATAAAGAGTAATGTCCTGAATTATGAACTCGAGGTGCAAGTTCATTCACAAGTAGTTCACCTGACTTCGTTTCAAAAAATTCAATCGCAAAAGTTCCAATGAGCGGAACCGCTTTTGCTATTTTTTCAGCATAAGATTTTGCGAGATCTTCAAGTTTTGACGAAACTCCTAAACTATTCGCCGGCCCCCTCATTTGATGGCAAATTCCATTCTTTTGTTCAGAAATCACCAACGGAAATGAAATAAATTCTCCTGAAGTCGAGTAAGAAACTTGAATGGCGAGCTCTCTTATAAAATCAATTTTTTCTTCAGCATAAATGGCCGAAGAAGATTGCTTTAAAAAAGCTTCGGCAGGCGTTGAATCATTTTCTTTTTTCCAAAAAAAAGTTCCCTTGCCGTCGTATCCACCTCTCGACCATTTCAAAACGGCTTCCTGAGCAAAGTGTTTTTCAATTTCGTCCGTCGAATGAACAACAAAATATTTAGAAGTTGGGATTTTTAAGTCGTTTAGTAATTTTTTTTGTAATAATTTATCTTGAGTAAGCGCAATCGCCTCAAGAGATGGAAGAAAATTTACCCTCGAACCCTTCGAGGCCTCTCGCAAAATATTCACATCTAAAAATTCGTTTTCAAAAATGGCGAGATCTAAACTAGAAAAAAACTTCTTTAAAACTTCTGGATTTTTTGAAGATCCGAGTTCTACTTGATTCGCGACCTGAGCAGCTGGATCATTTTGATTTTCAGCCAAGACTTTAAGTGAAACGCCAATTTTATTTCCAGCTTCGACAAGCATTCGAGCGAGCTGACCACTTCCTAAAATTCCGATATTTTTATTTGCGCTCATTCAAATAGCCTTTTCGCCGTCGTTAAGACGTCCGATAAACCTACTCCATCCAAGTAATTGCCGACGAGAGAAATACTAGCAGGTAATTCACTGCGCAATTTCTGAACCTTATCGCGGTGATAAATTTCAAACTGCGGAATCGCGCGTTCATAAATTTTAAAATAAGAGACTTTTGGCTGCGACTGAATGCCTAAAACTTTTTGCAAAAAAGGAAGATGAATAAGTGGATCAGATGGGATATCACTTCCAGAAAAAAATTGAGTCGTTAAAAGCTCATCCTTAGAACAACGTCCTTCAAAAATTTCGGAAGTCCAAAGGCTGCCTAAAAGTGCCTGGCCTTCTTTTCGTGGAATCAAACAACCAAATCCAGATTTAAAATTTTCAGGCCTATCAAAAACAGTCTGCCAAATCGCTACTCTTCTGTAAGGAATACTTTTTAGAAAATGAGAGGACTCTGCGGAGATTTTTGCGTCTAAAAATTTCGCAGCCTCACCAGCTGGAGTAGCGAGAATATATTGATCAAATCCTTGAGGTAGATGACCGATCGAATGCTGAAGATCAACGGATCCAATATTTTTTTGAAGAGCTTCGGTAATTTCTTGAATTCCATTCTTAAAGGAAATGAGTTTTTTTTGAGGCGATCTACTTTTAAACAAAAGAGATCTAAACACAGATCCTTTTTCCTGAATTCCATCCCAGATTCTTGGAAAACAAGATTTCGCAGAGAGATCATGGATAGAGCCTGCAAAAATACCTCCCACGAAAGGATCGAGGGCATAATCCACGATATCTCGATGAAAAATCCTCTCAAAAAAATTAGCTAAATTTAAATCCGTCTCAGAAATTTTCGTGGTTCTAAAAATTTCCGTCAACAGTCGAGCCTTAGCCTTAAACGAAAAAAGATCGGACTTTAAAAATAAAATGAATCCCAATGGAGCTTGGCAGCGTTTTTCATTTTTCCAAATAAATCTTGAGCGATGGCGTGTGGACGCCTCGATAGGAACTAAATTCAATTCTTTTAAAAGTTCTAACCAATCCGAATCTGCCAATAAGGTTTGAGCTCCTCGCTCATAAAGTCGATTTTCGATTCGCTCGGATTGTACCCAACCGCCAGCGCGCTCCTGAGATTCAAAAACTTGGACCGAATGTCCCTGACGTTTTGCAAAATAGGCCGCTAAAAGCCCACTCATACCCGCTCCGATAATCGCAATTCGCTGTCGAGACATGATTGCACTTTCACTGAGCCTTCATCTGTCTGTAAACTAGTACTTACAAGAGAATGAAAACGTATAAGCTCATATTTTTTATCGTGTTTTTATTGGTTGGATATGGAATTACCAAATCCAAGCTCGATGAGCGCGTAAAACATCGCGAAGATCAAAGCGATTTCAGACTTTTGCCTAGTCCTGAAACAGCCAAAATTTTAGCTTTTGGTTTTAAGCCCGCTCTAGCCGATTTTTTTTGGATTCAAGGGATTAATTATTTTGGCTACGAGCTTGGAAATAAAAATAGAAAATACACTTACATAGATGATTATTGTGATCTCTTATTAAACCTCGATCCCTATTTCAAAGTTTTTTATGAATGGGCAGGCACCGCTTTTATTTACAATGGCCTTCCTGTCACCCCAAAAGCCGTCGAAGAATCCATCCACTTTGTAGATAAGGGCATCCAAAATTTAGCTAAGATTAATCGCTATCTACCCTCACTGATTACAAAAGGCGCATTTAACTTTGCCCTTGAACGAAAAGATTTTATCGGATCCATTCCTTACTTTCAGTTACTCGCCCGCAGCTTTCCAGACCAAATTCAGTATTTTTTAGTCGCATCCACTTATGCGCTGTACGCCAATCGACCCGAAATTTCAAACGAACTCAAACTCGAATATTTTGGAAACCTGGCCTTTCAAGTTCAACATCGCCAGGAACTTTTGAAAGCCCTGCAAATGCTTGCCTCAACAAAGCTTCATGAAAAAACATCAGAATTTGTTCGAGCGATGAGACTTCAAATGGAAACTGAAGAAGACGTAAGAAAAATTGTAGAACAGCGGCTGCAAGATAGCCCTATTCTTAAAGGAGTCTTACTCGCTCCAGATACTTTAACAAATGATATTCGATTAAAAAATATTCTTTCAATTAATTTTGATCGCACCTGGCTGCCGCCAGAGATGCATGTGCTTTTTTCTCTATAAACCTTCGGACCATTCTCTAACCGAATCGATAAACACCTTCACTGCATCTTCAGGAATTTCAGGGACGATGCCGTGACCCAAGTTCACGATATGTCCGGCCCCCCGACCGTAGCTTTCACACATCGCGAAAACTTTTTCTCGAATAAGATGATTTGGAAGTAAAAGAGAATAGGGATCTAGATTTCCTTGAAGTGCTGTGACATGCGAAAGTTTTTTTCGTGCCTCGCCTAAAGAAATTTTCCAATCGATACTTAAACATTGAGCTCCCACCGAAGAAACCTGCTGTAAAATTCCAGCCACTCCATTCACATAATAAATAGATGGCACGGTTACCGCGCTTAAAGCCTGTCTTGCGTAAGGAAGAGCAAAAGTTTCGTAATCCTCAGGACTCAAAACTCCAGCCCAAGTATCAAAGAGTTGAACTGCATCTGCGCCTGCATTCGCCTGAGCGTCGAGATAATCTCCCGTTACAAGAGCTAAATTTTGTAACCACTCATGAACAACCTTTGGATGCTCCGCCATCCATCGCTTCATGACTTTAAGCTCTCTCGTCAAATCTCCTTCAAGTAAATAAGCAAGCATCGTAAAGGGTGCACCAGCAAATCCAAAAACTGCTTTTTCTTTGGGCAATTCTTTTCTCACCGCCGAAATTGTTTTTAAAATCGCAGAAGTACTTTCTTGAGGATTAAAACTTGTACGTAATTTTTTTAAATCCTCGACAGATTTCGGTGCGTCCAACTTCGGGCCCTTTTCGGTAAACGCTAAACCAGCACCTAAAGCCTTTAGGGGAAATAAAATATCTGAAAAAATAATCGCCGCATCTAACGGATATTTTTTGATGGGCATCAATGTGACTTGAACGGCTAGTTCCAAAGTATTATTCACTTCTTCAAAACTATGTTTCTCACGCAACTTTCTAAAGTCGGCTAAATATCGGCCTGCCTGCCGCATAATCCAAACCGGTCTGCGGGGAGTGGGATTCAAAGCTAAAGTTTCTAAAATAAGATTACTCATGATTAGCTCTCCAACCTAGCTGGGAATAAACATCCGATCCATTCCCCTTTAAATGATTTTATCTTCCCTAAAAGTTGCGTGGGCGTTCCCGAAAAAAAGTCTTCAGAAATTTTTGAAAGCTCCTTAGCTAAAATAAGTCGAATGTCTGGGTACTTATCTCTTAGGATTTCTAAACTACTCTGAATTCGATGAGGGGATTCGAAAAAAATCATAGGTGCTGCCAGCTTTTGAGAGAAAACTTTCTCTCTATCGATAACACGTGCAGGTAAAAACCCAACGAAAGAAAAGCTCTCGAGCTCTTCGCCCAAGCCCGCAATAAAATGTGTAAGCGAGCTGACTCCTCCAATGATTTCGACTTTAAAATTCGCTTCACGTACAGCTGCCACCAAAATTTCTCCTGGATCACAGAGTCCCGGCATCCCTGCGTCCGAAACATAAGCGATCGACTGACCACCTGCCAGTGCGTCTAAAATTGGAGCGATTTGTTTTTTTTCTTTGAAATGGGGGCAGGATTTAAGAGGTTTTTTTATCTCGTAAGCGTTTAAAAGTTTAATTGAACGTCGAGTATCTTCGCAGTAAACGACATCTACCGATTTTAAAATCTCGAGCGCGCGAAGGGTGATATCTTTTAAATTACCAATGGGCGTACCAATGAGAAAAAGAGTGCCTGGCATTTACAACCCAAAAACATCCCAGAAAGGATCGATTTTTTCTTGAGAAATAAAAATGAGATCTAGGTGAAAAGTTTTTTCTCTAATTCTTGGATTCTTTAATCGGTAAAGTTCAACGGCTTTTCGAAATTGTCTTTGTTTCGAAGGTGGAAACGCTAAGTCGACTTCTACAGATCTTGTTCGAGTTCTCACTTCAATGAAATGAATTTCGCCATTCTTCTCAGCAATCACATCGATTTCAGCACCGGGAGTTTTCCAATTTTGAGAGAGAATTTTAAATCCCTGAGCATTGAGAAATTCTGCAGCAGAATCTTCACCTTTTTGACCCGTCTCTAGATTCTGAAAATTTTTTAAAAAACTTTGTCGGTGAATTTCACAAGGCCCTATTCTTTTCAAAGCGTCCGTATGAACTTTCGTTCCATAACCTTTATTACTTTCAAATCCATAGCCTGGAAATTTTTCAGCCATATCATCCATCAATCGATCTCGATAGACCTTAGCAACGATCGAAGCTGCAGCAATTGACTTTGAAATTCCATCGCCGCCGATCACCGTATGCTGAAGATGCGAAACTCCAGGAATTTTATGAGGACCATCGATTAAAATAACTCCCGGCGCCTTCGAAAATTTCTTTTCAATTTTTTGTACGAGCTCGCGGCAAGCTCGAAACGTCGCCTGCAAAATATTAATTTGATCTACGACTTGAGGAGAGCAAAACGAAATCTCAACCGCTTGAGCTGTCTTTAAAATATGTTCAGCGAGTTCTTCCCTTCTCTCTTTGCGAATTTTTTTTGAATCATCAATTGCCGCAAGAAAGTCGCAATCCTTTTTCCAATCTTCTTTAGAAAAAACAACGCCAGCTGCGACGACAGGACCCGCCAAGCAACCTCGGCCGACTTCATCCACGCCAATCGTGATTTCAGAATTAAATTCGAGTTCTAAACGAAAAGAGCAAAGAGATTTTCGTTTGGTGGAATTAACCTTGCGCGGCTTTTGCCGTGATATCTCCAGGTCCGCTGGTTTGCTTAACATTCGAAGACTCCGTTGAACCTGCTGTTGCCATATCGGCTCCAGTAGCCGCACCAAAAACTTGTTCCGATTTTACTCTTGAAGCTCGACCACTCAGTTCGCGCAAATAATAAAGTTTAGCGCGTCGAACTTCACCTTTCGAAACGATCGTTAATTTTTCGATGACAGGAGAATAGTATGGGAAAATTCTCTCTACACCGATTCCGTAAGAAATTTTTCGAACAGTGAAACAGGAGTTAGGTCCGCCCCGTTTTCGAGCGATGACGATTCCTTCGTAAACTTGCACACGAGTTTTCTCGCCTTCAGTAACTTTAACGCTCACTCGAACAACATCACCGATTGTAAAATCAGGAAATGCAGTCTTTTTAGGATGGAGACTTTTGTTTGCTTTTTGCATTAAAGCGGTTGGATCGAGCGTCTTTTTCATTCGAGGATCTCATTCTATGCGCTTTAGTTTGTCAACGAGCACTAAGGCAAAAAACAGCTAGGGAATGGCAAATAGACGGTCTAAATAGATAGCGACCGCCGATCGCACCGATAAATGGTTATAATCCGTAGGCCCTGCAATAGGGGGTAAAAAGAAGTCTAAGGTTTGGTTCCATTCAGACGATAATCCATAGCCAGTTCCGAAAACCAAAACCGCCGGATGTAGCTTCAATTTCGGCATAAATTCATCGATTTTAAGCAGATTAGATCCCGTTTTGCGGGCGCTCGTTCCGATTTTAATGGGCGCCTCCCCACTCAATTCTTTGATTCGGCTTAAGACCGTTTCAAAATCATTCACCAATTCAATGATCTCTAAGGCCTCCTTTCGGGTGCGATGAGATCTCTCGCCATAACCCGATCGCCAGTGATTCACGATCCGATTATTTAGCGCCTGCTCATCGGGAGAGGGGTGCACCACAAAGTAGCGCTTCACTCCAAAGGTCGCGGCCGATCGGGCGATATCATGCAAATCTAAGTTCGTCACCGATGCCGTGATGATCTGTTTATTTTTATCGACCACCGGATGATGCAAAAGCGCGATATAAAAATCTTTATTCGGCTGAATATTTTGACTCATTTTTTTGATCGCCCTTGGTCGCCTTGGCGTTTGCGTCGCCACTTTTCGATTTCTTTGTGATTTCCATTTTGCAAGACGGCAGGAACTTCGTGCCCCTCAAAAACAGGGGGCCGAGTGTATTGCTCGTACTCTGTTCCGATTTCGGAGGAAAAACTTTCAGCCTCTAAAGATTTTGGATTTCCAATCACATTGGGAAGCAATCTTGCGACTGTCTCGATCACTACGGCAGCTGCCACTTCTCCACCCATCATCACGTAATCACCGATGCAAATTTCTTCATCGGCATAAAACTCTGCGATCCGCTCATCGATTCCTTCGTATCTTCCACAGATAAAAACAAGTTGATCGTACTTAGCCAAACGATGTGCCGCCTCTTGGTTAAACTTTTTTCCTTTAGCCGAGAGAACTATGGTTCGGATTTTTGAATCGACACCAGCCTCAGATTTAATTTTTTGTAGAGCTCTCGCGATGGGTTCGGGCTTTAAAATCATTCCAGGTCCGCCGCCGTAAGTTTTATCGTCGACTTTGTGATGGGGAGCATCTGAGAAATCTCGAATATCCACGGCTTCGATTTGAACGGCGCCCTTAGCTTTCGCCTTAGCGAGCAATCCCTCTTCAGCAAAAGCTGCGGCCAATTTTGGATGAATACTGAGAATCGTAAATTTCATGAAATTTTTTTGATTTGAAACCCGTCAGTTACTTAACCGACATCAAACTTTGATATTTTTATTCAACAATACGTAAATCAGCGCCCACTTTATGCTTACGAGAAGCGGCGCTTAAAATAGTTCGCATCGCAGAAGCTGTGCGACCTTTTTTTCCAATAACTTTTCCAAGATCAACTTTCGAGACGCGTAGTTCAAAAACTAAACCGTCATCTCCATCGACCATTTTTAAATTAATTTTTTCGGGTTCATCTACAAGGCCGCGAACCATGTTCTCGATCAGCTCGTGAAGAGCTTTTGTTTGGTCACCATCTAGAGATTTCGAATTCGATGACGAAGAACCTCCAGAAAATAAACCACCAAACATTTTATGCCGCCTTAGTTTTTTTCGCCGCTGGCTTCGAAATTTTCAAACGCTTCAACAAATCTTGTACAGTTGTCGAAGGCTTTGCGCCAACGCCCAACCAATATTGAACGCGATCTGTTTTAAAATTCGCGATGCCCTTGGGTTGTTTTTCTGTTGAATATTTTGGAATTGCCAAATTCATTGGATCGTAAGTGCCCAAAATTTCGAGATGTCGTCCACCTTGGGGAAAGCGAGAATCCGAAGCCACCAAGCGATAATGAGGACGTTTTTTTGTACCAAATCTTGTAAGTCTAAGTGCTACTGCCATGCCATTATTTGGCGAAAGTTAGACAAAAAGTCAGCTAAAATATGGACGAAATCAAGGCTAGAGACTAATTGCTAGCCCGAAGAGACGCTCATTTCATGCTTAAACACCTTCTTATTTTTAGCATTATCTGCCTTAACTCTATGGTTTTAAGGGCAGAAACCCCTTGTCGTAAAGTTCCCTCCAAACTTCGAGAGCTACAACTCCACCTTTTAAAATCCCAAATGCGGCAAGATTTAACTGCCTTTTTTGCTCAAAACTTCTACATCCATGAGCTCGATACTAACTACTTCACCGCTAGCCTCTGGAAAACATCTATATATTCACCACCTGATTTAAGAAAGAAAGTGCCTATCATTTATATAGGACGAGTTGATTCCAAGCGGCTCGGATCTGGACTCTACCCTGATTTTTTAAATATTTTGCAGAGCTTAAGCAAAGAAGCTGGTTATAAAGGTGTTCTCATTTATCTCGTCGGCAATCGCAGGCATCATCGATTTTATTTACGAAATGGATTTTCGGAATACCCTGAAGGATCAAAGACAAAATCTTTTTTAAGACTTAACTCAGCGGCCGCCGAACATTCCCGCTAAGCCTTTCATTTTTTTTCCACTGAAACGCTTCATGAGTTTTTGCATCTCGGTAAATTCGCGCAAAAACTGATTGAGATCTTCGACTTGAGTTCCCGAACCTAAAGCAATTCGTCGTCTGCGATTTCCATTGAGCACGTCAGGATCGGATCGCTCTTGAAGTGTCATCGAATTAATCATCGCATCAACTCGCTTCATTTTTTTCTCAATAGCCGCGTGATCAATTTTTGCAGCCATGCCTGACATTCCAGGGATCATTCCCATGAGGCCGCCAATCGAACCCATCTTCGACATCATTTTCATCTGCTGCTGAAAATCTTGAAGGCTAAGCTGTCCCTTCATCATTCGCTTCGCTTGGTCTTTGGTTTCGTCTTCGCCTTGCTCTTTCATGGCTTCGTCAGCTTTTTCCATGAGACCGACGACATCGCCCATTCCTAGAATTCTTGAAACCCATCGATCGGGATGAAAAACTTCAAGCGCATCCATTTTTTCACCGGTTCCAACAAACTGAAGTGGAACTCCAATCGCTTCACGAATCGAAAACGCAACTCCCCCTCGCGTGTCGCCATCGGATTTTGTAAGTACAGCGCCGGTGAGCCCAATACGATTTGAAAAACCTTCAGCCACTTGCAAACCTTGCTGACCACTCATTGCATCCGCGACGTACAAAATAACTTGTGGCTTTAAATTTTCTTTAAAAGATTCAAGCTCTTTCATTAGAGCTTCATCGATCGAAAGTCGGCCGGCTGTATCTACAATGACTAAATCTAAACCATAAGTTTGCGCATATTTAATAGCCGCTTGAGCTCGCTCGAGCGGAACCATCGACGAAGTTTTAAAACAATCGAGCTTTACATCTTCGGCCAATCTTTCGAGTTGTTCGATCGCCGCAGGTCGATTCACATCCACACTCACTAACAATGGTTTTCGTTTTAATTTTTTCTTCGCATAGAGAGCGATCTTTGCGCTCGAAGTTGTTTTTCCTGAACCTTGCAAACCCACCATCATCAAAACAACTGGAGGCTTTCCAGAGAGATCGATCTCTTTAGCTTCGCCAAAAATGGAGAGCATCTCTTTTTGTAAGATGCGAATGAACTGCTGATAAGGAGTTAAACTTTGTGCAACGTCTGCACCAAGAGCGGCGGTTTTTACTCGCTCTAAAAATCTATTAACAACTTGGTATTGAACGTCAGCTTCGAGAAGGCTGGTTTTAATATTCTCAAGAGCTTCTTCGATATGAGCAGGGCGGATTTTGGCTTGGCCCCGAAGAGATTTAAGCGTTCGCTCGAGCTGATTTTGAAGTGAATCAAACACGAACGAACGCTAAATCTAAAATTTCACAGACTCAAGACTAAAAAAGAGAAGCCGAAAGTTCTACGCCCCGGGCGATATTGATGCGTCCCGCACCAAAAGTATTGTTCATTTCTTTTTCGCCAAGTGGCTCTGCACTCTTCATCATGACTTCGCGAATTTGTTTCACGGTCAATTGAGGATGCGCTTGAACCAAAAGCGCAATGGCTCCAGTGTTGTGAGGAGTCGCCATCGAAGTTCCAGACATCTTTGCGTATTTTCCACCAGGCATTGCCGAGAAAACTTCATGTCCAGGAGCTGACACATCGGGCTTTACGTAAGTGACTTGTTTTCCATTGACGATCATTTTCACAGGACCTCGAGAAGAAAATCTTGCAATTCCATCGCTGGAATCCGTTGCACCGACTGCAAATGCTGGAGGAAGTCCACCAGGGCTTCCAATCGTAGAAGTTCCAGGACCTTCATTACCTGCAGCGAAAGATGGAAAAATTTCAAGCTGAGTCCAAGTAAGAACTGCAGGCATGAAAGGATCTTTAGAAGCATCGTCACCGATACTTCCACCCCAAGAATTATTTACAACACGTGGTCGCATTTTTGTGTTTGCATCTCCATCAGGATTTGCAACCCATTCCATTGCTCGCAAGATCGAGCTGAGACTTGCAGATCCACCAGAGGTGAAAACTTTTGCGATGATCAAATTTACTTGGGGAGCAATTCCCAATTGAGTTCCACCAGCGCCAATTCCTGAAATAGTTCCAGCGACGTGAGTTCCGTGACCGTTATCATCATAAGCCTCTTTTTTTGTGCCAACGAAATCTTTGAAAATAATATTTTTACCTTTGAACTCTGGGTGAGCCGCATCGATACCTGTATCGATGATCGCGACGTTCACGCCCTTTCCTGTCATTTCAGGATGAGCTTGTCGAAGTTCAGGAACTCCAATGCGCTCAAGTCCGTAAGTAAAAGCATCGCCTTCTACTTCAGCTTCTTGTCGAGCATCTGGAGTTAAGCGAATTCTCGTATCGAGAGTGATATATTCCACATCTTCACGATCCGAGAGATTCATAATCGTATCGGAAGGAGCCGTTGCCATCATTGCATTCACGGTCCAGAAAAATTTATATCGACTAATCGCTGCATCGCCAGTGACTCCAGCCATATTAACCAGCTCATTCACGGTCTCTCTTAACGCAGACTGTCGACGCAATGTTTCTTGTTTAATCATTCTTTCACGATCAGAAATTCTCGTTTGTCCGAGCAATGTTGTAGGAAGCAAAGGCAATTGCTTCAACATCACGATGACTGGAACTGGATTCTGAGTTTCACCTAAAACTTTGGCAAGTCGTGGCGAAATCTTTCTACTTGCAGCTTCTACATTAGATCCAATCAGACCTAGCGTAGCAATGCAGCTAATGATTGCGAAAATATTTATCCTCGCAAAATTTTTACCAAAATGTTTTTTTACCGACTGAATTAGTTGTAACGTTGAATGCATTTAGTCTCCCCCTATCCAAGAGTTTATGTGCACCGCATAAATTTTCGAAGGAAAATTATTTAGTGCATGTCGATTTCCGACTACACTTGATCTCGGGAGTGAATAATGAAAAATATTTTGACGAGATGCGTTAACGCGAGACGCCAAAAAAACATCCTAAGAAATTTGATACTTAGTATTTTTTCTTTCGGATTTTTTTTCAGCGCACATTTAATCGCAGATGAAAAAAATACACTGAGTCTTGGCAGAAGCATTCAATTCTTAGAGCTGCCTCAAACACTTTTGAATTTTAAATCTGATAAAGAAAAATACATATGGCTCACTTCTGAAGATCAGTGGAAAAGTTTTTGGAAAGATTATTCTCGAGTAGATGGCAAAGCTCCAAAATTAAACGTGAACTGGTCCACTCAATCCCTGCTCGCGATTGTATGGGAGTCTAAAGACACTGTTGTTCGAATTCCGGTTTATCAAGGAATTGAAGAAGACCAAGAAGGAACAAAGAAATCTCTACGTCTCATCTTTTCTCTTCAAAAGCCTTGCTTCGGAATCATCACTGACGCCTCTCCGGCAAAA
Source organism: Deltaproteobacteria bacterium (assembly GCA_017302715.1). Taxonomy (GTDB): domain Bacteria; phylum Bdellovibrionota; class UBA2394; order UBA2394; family UBA2394; genus JAFLCD01. The sequence continues at coordinate 75,594 of JAFLCD010000003.1, read as the reverse complement.
TTTTTGTTAGTAGATCAAAATTTTTCAGACATAGACGAAGTTTCTATGCGAACAGAAGAATCAAAAGCAGTAGGATGTTTTTAAAAAATTAAGTTTGCTTGCGACCGATCCACTTATCAAGATCGGGGGGTTGATAAGCAGACATTTTTTTAAGCAGCTTTTGAGGATCAGAATCTACAATCACCATTTCGCGATGAACCGGCTTCATGAGTTCTTCTTGAACCGCTAGATCGAGTTGCTTTAGAAAAAAATCATAGAAACCATTCACATTTAAAATGCCGACGGGTTTTTTATGAAGTCCAAGCTGAGCCCATGTTAAAATCTCGCACGTCTCTTCAAGACTACCAAGACCACCAGGCAATGTGATGAAGCCTTCGGACAAATCAAACATCAAAGCTTTTCGCTCATGCATCGAATCGACAACATAGAGCTTAGTTAAATTTTTATGAGCGATTTCCTTTTCTTCGAGATGCTTGGGGATAACACCAAAGGCTCTACCCTTTTCACTCAAAACGCCATCAGCCACGGCCCCCATAAGTCCAACACTTGAACCGCCATAAACTAATGAAATATCTTTTTGACTAAGAATTTGTCCGAGATCTTTTGCGGATTTCAAATAAATGGGATTTTTTCCCGCATTCGCTCCGCAAAAGACACAGACAGACTTCACAGTTTATTTCTTTTTCACTTCAGCAACAGCCGCTGCAGCAGCTGAAGCATTCGATCCGGCTAGGGAAGCATTTGCTATTTGAACGCCAGCTTTTTCCATAATGGCTTTTGCAATTGCTTTTTCGGTAACAGGATTTTCTTTAAGATATTGAATAACATTGTCGCGACCTTGGCCGATTTTTGCACCTTCGTAGGCATACCAAGCACCGCTTTTATCAATAATGTTTTGCTCTGTCGCGATATCTACAATTTCACCGCGACGAGAAATTCCTTGGCCGAATAAAATATCAAACTCCACTCGTTTGAAAGGAGCTGCTACTTTATTTTTTACCACTTTCACCGTGGTGCGATTTCCAACTACATCGTCGCCCACTTTGATTGCACTTGTTCGACGAATGTCTAAACGAAGCGAGCAATAAAATTTAAGAGCATTTCCACCTGTAGTTGTTTCTGGATTTCCAAACACAACGCCGATCTTCATTCGAATTTGATTGATGAAAATCAAAATAGTCTTGGATTTTGAAATTGTTCCGGTGAGTTTTCGCAATGCCTGGCTCATCAAACGAGCTTGAAGTCCCATATGAGAATCACCCATATTGCCTTCGATTTCTGCCTTAGGAGTCAACGCAGCGACTGAGTCGACGACAATCATATCGACAACTCCAGATCGAATGAGCGCATCGACGATCTCGAGAGCTTCTTCACCAGTGTCTGGTTGAGAAATTAAAAGATCATCTACATTCACACCAAGAGCGCGCGCGTAACCTACATCGATTGCATGTTCTGCATCGACGAAAGCGCAGATGCCGCCTTTTTTCTGACATTCAGCAACGGCGTGCAAGGTGAGAGTGGTTTTTCCAGAAGACTCTGGACCAAAAATTTCGATGATTCTTCCTCGGGGAAGCCCGCCAATTCCAAGCGCCATATCTAAACCGATAGAACCGGTAGGAACGACATCAGTCGCAGGAATTACAGAAGTATTTTCTCCGAGACGCATGATCGAACCTTTTCCAAATTGCTTCTCGATCGATGAAACAGCGAGATCAAGTGCCTTCATTTTTTCAGCACTCACAGGAACGCGAGTATTCGCCGAAATATTTACCGAATTATTCACTTGAGCAGATGCTGCTGAATTTGTTTTCGCTGTCGCAGTTTTTTCTGCTGTTGAAGCATTAGATTGTTTAGATGATGATGTTGATTGAGCCATATGAGATCCTCCTGATAATTAACCGAATACTTTCACCTTTAAGCAGGAGAACCTTTCAGGGTCCTAATTGTAAAGAGTATATTTATAGAAGCTTCGGCAAACCGTTATGCGGTCCCATTTCTCGTCGAGGCGCGTCAGTCCATCTGCCGGCGAAAGAATGAGAGTGTCTGATTTTTGGATTTCCGAAAAATGTTTAATATAATCTGGCCGCTGCATAAAAAAGATTTATGCCCGGGCATAAATCTTTTACTTCTCGTCCGCTTCTTCTTCTTGAAAACCATCGCCAAATTCGTCTTCATCCTCATCTTCGTCGTCGGCATCACTTATTTCGACTTCATCTTCAGCGAATGTATCGTCGCGATAATCATCCTCATCGAGATCCTCATCGTCTCTAGGTGCAGATTCCATAGGGCCGAGCTCGTCTTCCATATCAGAGCGCTCTTCGAACCAACGTTTTTGAATATCTTCGAGAATAGGATCTTTGCCTTTTTTCACGTCATCCGAAAATTCCGGCAAATTCGCAACTCTCTTTTGAATATCTGAAAGCTTCAACGACATCGGATCGATCGCTGGATATTCATCGATCAATCGAAATGCTAAATCTTCTGTATTCGCCCATTTTAATTTCATCTTTGCCATGATTCTTCCTATATTTCTTCTCTATATATTATTCGGGAAAACGAACGACGACTTCACCATTCTGTATACGAGACTGACACCCTAACCTCGATTTTTCGTCAAGTTTATCGTTCGCCTCGAGCAATCCTCTTTCATCTTCAGACATCGGATTTAAATTTTTGGCGCCTTCTTCAACCCAAATCTGGCAAGTTGTGCAGGCACAATTTCCTCCGCAATCATGAGGAAGCGGAATCGAATGATCGATGGCACATTCTAAAACCGAAGTTCCAATAGGAACCTCAAAACTTTCGCCCGTATTTTTAAAAGTAATTTTTGCCATAATTAAGATTATCTCTACCCACTAATACTTTCAATACTCTGCTGAGTTAAATGAGAGCTTACCGATCGATTCAAAATAGCTTGCGCCAATTCTTGAGTGATAAAGTCGAGTTCTTTCACCCGCGTCAAAATAATTTCTAAAGCTGCCGATTCTAAATCTATCTTAAGGGCCTTGACGACGGGTCGAATTTTTTGTTCCTGCACTGCTCGAAATGGGGCGTCCAAAAGTGGGTTGATCAGTGATTTTTCAGTGGCTTGAATAAGTGCACGCGCTTGATTTTTAGCTTCGATCAATTGTCTTTCTGCAAAATCTCTTTGCGCATTTTCAAAAGCTGCTTGAAGCATGCTTTCTACTTCCGCGTCGCTTAAACCAAAACTTGGGCTCACTTCAAGAACAGCTGACTCGCCCGTTTTTTTATCGATGGCTTTTACTTGTAAAATTCCATTCGCATCCATCAAAAATTTTACCTCGATTTTTGGTAACCCTGCAGGACCGGGCGGAATTCGCAATTTAAATTTTCCAAGCGACCTGCAATCTTTCACAAGCTCTCGCTCACCTTGCAGAATATGAAGATCAACGGCGGTTTGGTTATCTGCATACGTGGTAAACATTTCCGAAGCTGCGCAGGGAATTGTAGAATTTCTTGGAATAATTTTGCTCACCACTCCGCCCATTGTTTCAAGACCAAGTGAAAGAGGAACGACGTCTAATAATAGAGCATCAGTTGTTTCGCCAGATAAAATGGATGCCTGAATCGCAGCTCCAAGTGCCACCACTTCATCTGGGTTGAGAGAAGTATTGGGTGTTTTTTTAAAAAATTCTTTTACAAGAGAACGAACAAGCGGAACTCGAGTCGATCCACCCACCATGACAATTTCATTCACGTCAGCGATTGTTAGGTTTGCGGCCTTCAATGCATTTTTGCAGGAACTTAAAGTGCGCTCGATTACGGATTTCATGACGGCGTTAATTTCATCGCGAGTGATTTGCCCACTCCATTGAAGCTTTTGTGCCCACTGAAGTTGCACGGCCACTTTTGTCTCAACACTTAAAGCTTTTTTAATATTTTCAGCCTGCGACAAAAGCAAAACACGATCTTCTTCAGTGCACGGACTCGCGTTGGATTTTTTCTCTAAATATTCAGCTATTGCATGATCGAGATCGTCGCCGCCTAATAAAGTGTCTCCATCCGTCGAAAGAACTTCAAAAATTTTACCCGTGACCTTGAGAATAGAAATATCAAAAGTGCCTCCACCAAAATCATACACGGCGATTATTTTTGAATCTTCTTGGCTCGATTGACCGAATCCATAAGCTAAAGCTGCAGCTGTTGGCTCATTTAAAATTCGTACAACCTGTAGGCCCGCAAGTTTTCCTGCCATCGCGGTCGCCGATCTTTGAGAATCGTTAAAATACGCAGGCACGGTCACGACTGCTTTTTTTAAGGGTCGACCTAAAGCATTTTCGGCAATGAATTTGCAACGTTTTAAAATTTCTGCACTCAGTTCGATTGGAGAATATTTTTCTGCACCCACTTGAATGCGAATCACTTCGTCCGTCGAAGGTGAAAAATCAAAAGGCAACTTAAATGGAAGAGCTGCTAAATCTTTTTTTCCTTTTCCTAGCAATCGCTTCACAGAATAAAGAACTCGTTTTGGATCCAAAGACTTTAAAGTTTTCGCTCGATGACCTACTGCCAAAACTTTTCCTAGTTCATTAAAAACCAAAACAGAAGGAATGAGGTTCGACTCGCCGTCTTTAAGAATTCGAGAGCCCTTTTCATCGCAAATAGCGACCAAAGAATTTGTCGTCCCTAAATCAATTCCAATAATAGGATCGTCTTTAGCGGTCATGATGCTTTCTCTGGAGAAGAGACTTTTTCAATTCGAGAATCTAAATCTCTTAACATTGAATTTGCATATGTATTTTCTAAAACGAGTTCTTTTAACTCTATTTCTACCTCTGGGGTCTTCTCTGCATCTATCTTTCGAAAGAGTTCGTTTAGTTTTTGCAACCTGGCTTCTTTGGCGGCGATCAATTGATTGTGAAAACAATGTAAAGTTATCGTGTCTTCGGCATCTTGCATTTCAAAATACATATTGGCCAAATTCGCAGGAACTTTTTTTGATTCTGAAAGAGTTTCAGGGCCTAAATAATAAAGGGCTCGCACCCAAGGATCCCGCAGAGTCTTATAAGCTAAATTAAGTTCAGCAGATTTTTCGTTCGTGTTTGAATTGTTCAGATGGGGATTATTTAGATCCGGATGCGTCTGCATCGAAAGTTTATAAAATATTTTTTCGAGTTCGCGCAAATCCAAATCCAGTCGCGGCGAATCAAATCCAAAAATCTTAAAATATTCCATACACTCAGAAAAATTTTTAAGCGGAGAAAGAAGTTCCACATCCGCAAGAGCGTTTAGCGTTTGGATTTTCATAAGTGAATCCAGAGCCATTTAGTCCATCGACATAATCAATCGTAATACCTGATAAAAATAATGCCGATCGAGGATCTACAAAAACCTGAAGACCATTAAAATTCAAAACTTTATCGGCCTCAGCAGGCTTCTCTTCGAAGGCCATTTTATAAGAAAGACCTGAGCATCCACCCCCCACGACAGAAACGCGTAAAGAAGATCCTTCTTTTTTTTCCCGCTGCATCAAGCGGTAAACGTGATCTCTCGCGCTATCCGTTAGCTGAATGACTTGCGATTGAGGTGCTGTCGACATGATTCATCTTCCTTTTATAATCTCCGATGGCTGCCTTGATGGCGTCTTCGGCCAAAACAGAGCAGTGAATTTTTACGGGTGGCAAACTTAGCTCTTCAACGATTTGCGTATTGGTAATCGCCAAAGCTTCATCGATGTTTTTTCCCTTCACCCATTCGGTTGCCAAAGATGAGGAAGCAATTGCAGATCCACAGCCGAATGTTTTAAATTTTGCATCTTCAATGACATTGGTGTCGGGATTCACTTTAATTTGTAATTTCATCACATCGCCACATTCAGGAGCGCCGACAATTCCAGTTCCAACAGAGGAATCTTTGATATCGAGCGATCCAACATTTCTTGGTTTTTCGAAGTGATCAATAACTTTGCTTCCGTATGCCATAAACTTTCCTTTCGAGATTTATTTACAACCTCTTAATTAATGCGCGGTCCATTGAACCGACTTCAAATCAATTCCCTCTTTCGCCATTTCATAAAGCGGCGACATCTCTCTTAATTTTTTGACAGCCGCCACTGTTTTTTCAATCGCAAAATTAATTTCTTCTTCAGTGGTGAATCGGCCCAAACCAAATCTTAAACTAGAATGAGCAAGATCTTCTCCAATACCCATCGCCTTTAAAACATAGGATGGCTCTAGACTTGCACTCGTGCAAGCTGAACCAGATGAAACGGCAATTTCAGGAATCGCCATCATCAAAGCTTCGCCTTCAACATACGCGAAGCTGAGATTTAAATTATTGCTCAAGCGTTTTTCAGGATGACCATTCAAAGTCACTTCATCGAGCTGCGCCATTAAAGCTTCATGCAAACGATCTCGCATTTTTTGTAAGCGCTTCGATTCTTCAGGCATCAACTTCGCCGCAAGCTCAATAGCTTTTCCAAATCCTACGATACCAGGAACATTGAGAGTTCCACTTCGCATCCCACGCTCATGACCACCACCAAAAATAATAGGGCTCAATCGAACGCGGGGATTTTTTCTGCGAATATAAAGAGCTCCCACTCCTTTAGGTCCATAAATTTTGTGAGCCGAGATCGAAAGTAAATCCACTTTGAGATCGTCGACATTTACTGGAATTCTTCCAATCGCTTGCACAGCATCCGTGTGAAAAATAATTCCGCGCTCTTTAGCGAGTGCGCCGATTTCAGCGATTGGATTAATGGTTCCGATTTCATTGTTAGCCGTCATCACCGAAATCAAAATCGTTTTGTCTGTAATTGCGTTTTTTACATCTTCAGGACGAACCATTCCAAACTTATCGACAGGTAAAAAAGTAATTTCAAAGCCTTGAGTCTCTAAATATTTTGCAGTGTCGATCACTGCCTTATGTTCGATCACCGTCGTGATGATGTGATTACCTTTGGATCGATACATCTCGGCGACTCCGCGAATCGCTAAATTGTTAGATTCAGTCGCGCCGGATGTGAAAATAATTTCTTTAGGATTGGCTCCAATCATTTGCGCGATTTGCAGTCGCGCTTTTTCAACCGCTTCTTCTGCGGTCCAACCAAAACGGTGATTTCGACTCGCAGCATTTCCAAAAGTTTGAGTGAAATACGGAATCATTTCGTCGAGCACAGCAGGATCCACAGGAGTGGTCGCATGATTGTCTAAATAAATAGTCTTCGATGGCTTAAGTTCCTGAGCTTTTCCGCTGTTCAAATTTGAAGACTTCGTATTAATCATAATGCTGTTCATCGTCCTTAATATGCGTTCTTAAACGAGTGGAAACCCACATCAATTTAAGGACTTAATTGTTAACGTCAACGTGAAGTTTTATAAGTTTAAACTAACACCAGATAGGCTAAGCTTCAATACTCTCTTATGCCAAATAAACGGCTTAAAACTCAAAAAGAAGGCATTTTAAGCAAAGATCGCAGTCCTTGGACGCGTAACCCCAAAATGCTCAAAATCGAGGGCCCTTTCGCGATTTTGCACGGAGGCCTCAGCGATCAGCTTGAAAGTCGAAAAATCGTACTCGAAGCTCTTAATGATTTAGGCCTAGTAACTCAAAAATTTTTGAAAAATTCGGCGCTCGAAATTGTTTTAGCTGGCGCCGAAGAGCTCGAAAAATATCCGATTTTTAATGCAGGGTTTGGAGCAAAACTTCAGAGAGATGGAATTCCTAGATTATCAGCTTCAGTGATGGACGGAAAAACTCAGCGAATGGCTGCCGTTTCAAATATTGTTAGCATCGTTCATCCTTCCAAAATTGCAGCGCACTTACTGGATCAATCGGATAGAAATTTATGCGGAACGGAAGCCACTCGATACGCCTATTCTTTAGGAGCAAAACCTTATCATCTAGAAACTGAGAAGCGATTTGAAGAGTGGCAAACGCAGTCGGAGAATTTTTTTGGAACGATTGGCTGCATCGCTTTTGATTCGAATCAAAATACAGCGGCATGCACTTCGACGGGTGGAAGAGGATTTGAAACTCCGGGTCGAGTGTCCGATAGTTGTAGTCCCGCAGGAAATTTTTCGAATGAATTTGGTGCCGTGTCTTGCACAGGAGTTGGCGAAGAAATTTTAGAAGCCGCTGTCGCTTCATCAATCATCACACGTCTTGAGGATGGAATGGATTTAGAAGATGCGACGATGAAATTACTTTCGCGGCATCACCAAAAGCGCTTTGGTTTTATCTCTCTCGATTGTTTTGGAAACGCGCTCGTGCACGCCACTGCTGGCACCATCGCCTTTTCACTCATTACCAAAGACCGTGTTTATGCAGGTTTAAGCCAAGAAGATTGGCTTCAAATAAAAAATTAACGCCACGCATCATAATTTTCTTGCCCTCTTTCAAGCGAAACGATTCAATTAAAAAATCCAATTTGTTGGAGGGGGAATTCATGGGATTGGTTAATCGTTTTTCTATTGTTAGCTTAATTATTTTATCTTCAGTTGCTGCGAAAGCATTCGCCTTAGAGGGAAAAATAAGCCGAGATGATTTTTTACGCTCGTGCGGCTTAACCGCAGCAAGACTTGCGCCGGAGGTCCCCGACCCAAATGCTGTCTATGCTCACCTTTATCAAGGAGCGTTTATTCGCAAAGCCGATTTCGGTCCGAGAATGGAGCTTCCTCAAATTCAAACCGCTCAGTATGAAGCCTCACCTTTCGTTTATGTGACAGGCACATCTGGATTTTCTTACGGCGTTTTTAAACCCAATGAAAAATTTTTTGGATTTAAACAACCTCGTACTCAAGTTTTTAATCTTCCAGCTGAGGAAGGAAAAATTTTGCGAGCACTTCAGTTTCAAGGTTACGGAGAAAATTTAATTGGTTTAATTGAAACCCCAACAGGTGTCGAACTTTCAAGTTTTCGAATGATTGATCAAAACACGGGCGAGATTAAAATGAATGATGCCCCTGCTGTAAAAATTCAGAAGAAAAAATATTCGGACGCGCTCAAACTTTTATCGCGGCCCAATAGTCCGCATCTTTATTTAGTAAATGGAAAATCTGAATACACGGTGATCGAAGCTTCGGGTGAAGAAATTAAAATAAATATGAATCTGAAATACTCTTTTAAAAACCCTGAGCAGAAGTTCATTTTTGAAGAGTTTGCATTTTTTAATGATGGAGCCAGCGGATACTTGAGAATCAAATCTCCAGATGGCGCCACTGGCATTGCTCCGGTCACAATCGCCAATCAACAAACCGGAGAACTTACCATTCACTGGGAGTTAGCTACTTTTTTTCAAAAAGAAATCCAGCCGCTCGCTATGAAGCCACATCCCACGGTTCGAGTAATTTATGTCACTTTTAAAGATAGTTACCGAGTGCTTGTGCAAGATCCAGAATCTGGACAATACACACCTTTAAAAACTTGGAGAGTGCCAGTTGAAAATGTAAATCTTCGTGGAATAGATTTTTATCCGGCCATCGATCAAAAGGGAAACGTTACGCCTCAACCGTTTTTTATTCTAAATTCTACGGATGGCAAATCGACTCAGATCATGTACGGCAGAAATAATTTTTAAGAGAATCGGCTTACAAGCGGAAGTCGCCGACCAATTCCAAAAGCTTTGGATGAAACTTTAAGTCCTAGCGGCATTTGAAATCTTTTGTATTCGGTCTGATTGAGCCACTGAGAAATTTTTTGAACTTCGGCTAAATCAAAACCCTGATTTGCTAAATCTTCAGGCGACGAAAAATCTTCAAGCAAAGCTTTTAAAATTTTATCGAGGCGTTCATAAGGTGGCAAAGTATCTTGATCGAATTGATTTTCTCTGAGTTCTGCTGTCGGAGCTTTTTCAAAAACTCTTTCGGGAATTCTTTTTGCACGTCGATTCGCTTCACGTCCAAGTTCATAAACTTGCGTCTTATAAAGATCAGAAATAGGAGCTAAGCCACCACACATATCTCCGTAAAGCGTGCAGTAGCCAACAGCCAGCTCACTTTTATTTCCAGTCGTCAGTAATAAATTTCCAAATTTATTGGAGATCGCCATCAGTAGAATGCCCCGCGTGCGAGACTGCAAATTTTCTTCAGTGACGTTGGGTTCGCAACCCTCAAAAGTTTTGCTCAAGGTTCTTAAGCACGCTTGAAAAACTTCTTCGATGGCTAAAATATGAACAGGGCTTTGAGTGGCTTTTGCAAGTGCGATGGCGTCTTCATTTGAATGTGAAGAAGTGAATCGCGATGGAAGTAAAACTCCAAAAACATTGTCCGCCCCTAAAGCATCTCCAGCAAGACAAGCGACTACAGAAGAATCAATGCCGCCGCTTAAACCTAATACAACAGAAGAAAAATTTTGTTTACGGCAGTAATCTTGAATTCCTAAAATCAAAGCATCGTAAATATTTTTGATATCAGAATTTTCTGAGTAGCTGAGAGACTTAGATTCACTTTTTAAATCAATCTTAATTAAATCTTCCTGAAATGCTTTTCCTTCGGCGAGAAGTTTTCCTTCGGCGTCCCAAGCATATGTACGCCCATCAAAAATAAGACTGTCATTTGCTCCTACAGAATTCACATACAAAAATGGAATTTTATATCGAGAGACAATTCGTTCAAGCATTTCTCTCTTCGCTTTTACCTTTGCATATTCAAATGGCGAAGCCGAAAGATTGATATGCAAAGTAGCATTCTTAGAATCTTCGAGAGGATTTTGTTGATAGCGGTTATGTAAAAAAGTTCCAACCGCTTCGCTCCAGATATCTTCGCAAATCGTGATAGCGATTTTTTCACCTTGAAATGGAACGATCAAAGCGCTTCGGCCCGCTTCGAAAAATCTATCCTCATCGAAAACATCGTAAGATGGCAAAAGTCGTTTAAAATATTTTCCAATAATTTTTCCATGGCTCGAAAAAATAGCGACATTTCTATAGGGCCTACCCATCTCTACGTTTTTTTCAACACTGCCAAAAATAAAAGATTTTTTGGGTTCGGCTTCTACGAGTTGATTCGCATACCACTCTGAAGTTTCAGCAAATCTTTTGTAATCGAGTAAATCTTGAGGAGGATAACCACTGAGCGAACACTCCGGAAAAACGACTAAATCTGCGTCGCCAGAATCCGCAAGAACACGACGAATTTTCTCAAAATTGCCCTTAAAGTCCCCAACGGTAGAGTTGATTTGGGCCAACAAAATCTTCACGTCTAAAAGTTTAACCGAGCCAGTTAGAGGGGTCGAATGATTTAAGCCTGAATCCGAAATTGCTCTTCATAAAGCTTAGCGGCGTAGCCTTTTAAATTCATAAGTTCATTTAAATTGCCCGTCTCCACGATTTTTCCATTTCTGAAAACAAACATTCGATCACATTTTCGAAGTGTGCTTAAGCGATGTGCAATAAAAAGACTGGTTGTGTCTTTAAAATCTTCCTGACTCCAAAGACGATCGATGGCCTCTTGAAGCAACCACTCGGTGTGACTATCGATGTAGGCTGTCGCTTCATCAAAAATGATAAGTTTTGGCTTGCGAATGATGGCGCGAGCTAAAGAAATCAACTGGCGTTGCCCGGAAGATAAAGTACTTCCTCGCTCCGAAAACATTTCATCCAACTGAAAAGGTAAGCGTTCGGCCCATTTTTTCAATTGAACAAATTCTAAAGCATTCCAAATTTCCTCATCCGAAATAGAGGAATCAAAAAAACTTAAGTTCTCTCTGAGAGTCGTCGAAAACAAAGTAACATCTTGAGACACCCAACCTATTTGAGCGCGCCAAGAGTCTAAAGAAATTTCACTGAGATTCAGATCATCGATAAGAATTTTTCCGGAACTTGGTTCATAGAATCGCATCAGAAGTGAACAAGTAGTCGTTTTTCCTGAGCCCGTTTCACCAAGCAGAGCAATTTTTTCACCTTTATTTATTTTAATATTCAGATGAGTAACGGCAGGAGTTTTAGATCCCGCATACGAAAATTCTATGTTCTGAAATTCGATACGAGAAAAATCTGGCGCTACTTTGTTTCCGGCGTCGGGTTCAGACTCGAAGTTTGAAATTTCCATGAGTCTATCCACCGAAGCCATCGCCTGTTGAAAAACTGTGAATTTTTCTGAAATTTCTCGAACAGGCCCATTGAAATTTGAAGCATAGGTGAGAAAAGCGACTACTTCTCCGACGCTCATTTGCCCATGAAAAACCATCCAACCACCAACGGCGATGATTAAAACATCCATGAGCGAATTGATGAATGGAACAATCGGATTGTAAAAAGCATACTCTCTAACGGCATGAACAAATTTAACCTGCAACTTTTTAGAAAGAGTTTCGAATTCTTTTAGATTACTTTCTTGCGCTGAAAAAACTTGAATATCTCGACTGCCCGACAAACTCTCAGCGGAAAAAGAATTTAAATTTGAAAGTGCCTGGCGCATCACTCCAAATCTTCTTCGAATGCGTGGATTAAAAACCGCAGTTATCCAAAATAAAAGTGGAACTACTAAAATACTAATGATCGCCAGCTTCCAATTGATGACAAACATTCCAATGATCACACCTAAAATTAAAAAGGCATTTCCGATGAGCGGAACAAGTGCTGTCGCAAACAATTCTTGAAGCGAATTAATATCGTTCGTGAGGCGCGTAGTCAGCTGGCCAGAAGACATTCGATCAAAAAATGAAATCGGATAAGATAAAATCTTCTTCAAAAGTTGATCGCGGTAATCCACCAAAATCTGTAATCCAAACGCGCTTAAGCAATAATTCACTAATGCATTTGAGAAAAATAAAAAGATACGACAAGCCAAGACAAGACTCGCATAAATGATAAGTTGATTCTGATCCCTTGCGACTAAGCCATCATCAATTAATTTTCCAATCAAAAACGGGTTCCAAACCGCAAAATACGCGGGAAATAACGTCAAAAAAAACGAAAGAAAGACGTGAAAGCGATAAGGATAAAGCAGCTGAAATAAATGCTTAAAAGCAGAAGGTTTCACGCACTTTTCCTTCCAAGATTTTGCAACTCTAAAAGTCTTTTCATAAAAAGGCTTTGCTCGATCGCCTCTTGAGAGGATGGATAAAATTCAGCTCCAGTTTCATTGAGCACAATCAGCTGCTCGCATTGAAGAAGCGTTTCGATTCGCTGTGAGACCATCACAACAAAAGCATCCGGACTGATTCTTTTTTTCAACGCTCGAATAAGTTTTGATTCTGTCTCAGCATCCACATGAGAAAATAAATCATCAAATAAATAAACTTCTCGCTGACGAATGATAGCTCGACCGATTGAAACTCTTTGGCGCTGACCTCCTGAAAGATTAGCCCCTCTTTCTCCCAGTCGAACCTCAAGACCGCCGCGCTCCTTTAAAATTTCAGCATCAAAACTTAAATCCGAAAGTAATTCCCATAGAGAATCATCTTGTGGAGGCTTCTTCATTCCCAAGGTAATATTTTTTCGAATCGATCGAGAAAATAAAAACGTCTCTTGAGGAATGTAGAGAATTTTCTCAGCCCAATCTTGAGGAGACTTTGATTTTAAATTCTCACCTTTAAAGAAAATATCTCCCGCTGTCGGATCTCTTTGACGAGATAAAAGTTCAAGTAGCGTCGTTTTGCCTGAGCCAACAGGGCCTGTCAGTCCGATCCACTTATTCTCGGAGAAAGATAAATCGAGCTGATGAAACAAATTTTGAAGTTGTTCAGGATATTTATAAGAAATATTTTGAATTTCAAAAATGGAATTTACATCTGATGTCGACTTGAACTGATCGATAGATTTTGGCTCTAAAGGATTTGAAATAAGCTGCAATACTTGCACGCGCTTTTGCGAGGCTTGAGATTGCCGATAAAGTTGAATGAACCATCCAAAGGCCATCATCGGCCAATCCATATGCACAAGATAAAGTTGAAAGGCGACGAAATTAGATAGCGGCATTTTATTTTGGATAACTTGAAAGCCTCCATAAAAAAGCGCAAAGCAAAGTGCCATTCCCAAAATAAAATCCATACCCGGAACAAACAAGCTTTGATAGCGAGCTACTTCTAAAGATTCATTTCTTAATTTTCGACTTTCATTTCCAAATGTCGCGTGCGCATCTTTTTCTTTTCGAAAAGCCTTGATGACACGTACACCCGAGCACATTTCAAAAGCTCTTGCGCTTAAATCTCCGGTGATATTTTGAACACGTTCATAACGAGCCGAAAGTTTCTCGCTTAAAAAAATCGCAATGAACGATGAGAGAAAAAGCGGAATGACAACCATCAACGTGAGCTGCGAATCCAACTGCCAAAGTAAAATAGGAAATAAAATAAAATAAATGCTCGCATCAACAGCCATCAAACCCCCGATGGCAAGAGTGTTACGAACATTCTCGGTGTCATTCGTAAGTGCTGATAATAAATCTCCTACTTTGTGAGATTTAAAAAATTCTCGATCGAGCGACATCAGATGTTTGAAAAAATCCATTCGGATTTTGTGAAAAAGTGGAAACGTCGACCAAATAAAAAAGACTCTCCACCAATAGCGGCCGTAGGCCATCGCAGCAGAAGCTCCGAGATAAAGAAAACAAAGTGAAAATAAAAATCCTAGCGGAGGCAGATTTCGCCAATAAGCTGGAATCCACTGAGGAAGCGCATTGCCTTGCAGCGAATCGATCGCGAGTTTAATTAAATAAGGCAAAGTGAAAACGATCAGATCGCAATAGATCAGACTGCAAGTTCCTTTGAGCAAATTATAACGGTTCGCCCAAACGACTTTTTTATGAGTCAGCAAATTATTTGAGAGCATTTAAATACGCGTGCAAAGCCGGAATCTCGCTTTTGAATTGCGGAAGCGCAAGCATCGCATGAGTGTCTCGCTTCGGCTTGTAGCCCTCTGGATATTTTGCAAAAAGAACACGAGATTCAAGAAGCTCAAGTGAAGAACCTGCTATGGCGGGCCCGAGAGACCCATCCACTTTTGGATTGAGACCATGACAAGATGTGCAGACAGCAGAGTAAATGGTTTTACCGCGCATGATGAGCTTGGTTTGCTCGGGAGTTTTTCCTACAAGATCTAAATCATCACTGGATGAACTTGTGCATGCCGAAAAAAAAATCAGCCCCATTCCAATTGATAAAAGAAGAGACTGATTTTTCATTATTAAACCAAAAAACAAACTGCAAAATAAAGAACGACTGTTAATGCTAATCCGCAGTGAATCACGCCGGCGATCGAAGTCATCGGTCCGGTTTTTCCTTTAATAGCATTGATTTCGAGCAATAAAAGAATGGCCGTAATCGCGGCGGCTAAAGGCTTCAAACTTGTTTCAGGATTCAATGCGAAAGGAAGATGACTTGCAGCTCCCATAAAAAACAACATCGGAATTGAAAACAAAACATTCGTTCGTGAAGCGACGCCTGCTCTTGCGGCATGAGCTGCAGCGGTTGGATCAGCTGTTCCACCATTTGCTACAGCATTTGCAGAAGCGATGACTACTTTTTGTGCAGGCCAAATAATGAACCAAACATTCGCGGCCATCAAAGTTCCAAGGGCTGCGCCGATCATGATCCAAATTCCCCAGCTCGTAGTAGTGTAAATTTCATGACCGCCAGGTCCTGACATTTTTGCTTTGTACCAAAGCATGATAAGACCGCTGAAAAAAGTGAATGCAGCTCCCCATCTAAACCACCAAAGTGCTCGCGGAACTAATTTGCGAATCGCAGCCGACTTTGACTGAGCGTCGGTTTCTGCAAAAAATGGCCCTTGAGTAAAATTGAAATAATAGAGATGGCCGATCCAAACGATGCCCACCATAAAGTGAATCCATCTAAAAATAAGGTATAAGCCATCTTGGGATAAAATCGGGTTCGTCATCATGACCGCAAAATAGAAATTAAAAACTCCATTGCCAATCTAAAAAACATCTGAAATCTTAGGCCATCTTGATTCCCAAGAAATACGAATAGTTTTCAATTGGCTGCTCCCCGGGCAGAAGGTGGGGCTTAAGGAGACAAGTGCACCGTTCTTTTAAAGTTTTTATTCTCTGGATTTGGGCAACCTTTTTTATACCTTTTATCGTCTGGCCGCAGCACTCCCTAGCACAGGAATTTGATGAATCTACGCCTTCTACTCTCGAAATGGAGCAAATCTTTCGCTCCGAAATTTCTCCAGAATTACGCCCTCTCGACCTTCGCGAAATTTTAAAAAATCTTATTAAAAATGGGGCTCCCGCTGCGCTTGCTGAAGCAAATGTAGGAAGAGCCTTAGACCTCAGTGGTTTTTTAACTACCTTACAAGAATCCTACGATCGCGAAGAAAGAATCGTCGCTGCAAATGACAAGCAAGGATTTGTAAGGACTGATGTGCGCGGACAAGTTCAGTTACGTCCTTATGCAAACTCAGATGCGCTGGACGCAGATGCCATTTTATCTCAAATCAATGAAATTCGAAGTGTACCCCTTGAAGGTGTAGAGCCAAGTGGAATGCTTTCGGAATTTACGCGAGAAGATATTCAAACGATTTTAAGTCTGGTCAAAGAACTTAAAGCAGAAGCCATTCAGAAAATAGAAAATCCGCCTCTGCATAAATTCCCGACTCTTAAAAATGAATCCATGAAAGAACGGCTCAATTATCTCATGGATAAAAATTGGATTCAGATTCCGGCCTACGATGCAAAAATTTCTAAAGAAAATCGGGCGCAAATGCCGAGAGCTGAATTAACAAAGGTGAATGGCAGTCTCATCATCCGAGTTATTCTGCCTCATCATCCTGAAAGTATTTTGATTGAAGACTCGGCCTTTCTCTCTCGCTTTTCACAAAAGTATACATTCTATGTGGCTCGACAATTAACCAGAGCGGGAAATGGAACCGGACGACCCGTTCTTGCGATTCGCCAAACTTTAGATGAAAAAAATCCGCTTCATCTTGAATTTATTCCCAAGCCTTCAACTCTTTATGACAAAATAAAAAACTCCACTCGCGCGGCATTTCCCGGAGTAACAAAAAATGATTGGTTTTTTGCGACTCTGTATACGGCGACTGTTGTGGGGTTAGGATCTTTTAGCCTCTATATAAAACAATATGGATTTAAGGGGCTCACTCCTGACGGGGCCGGCATTCATAATGTTTCAGAAGCTGTTGTATTTTTTAAATCTCAACTTCCTGCGCTTGCGAGTCACATCATCTGCTCCTTTACGATCGGACTTTTTCATCCCACTTATCGTTATATTTTTTATCACGGTGAGAAATGGTGGCAGAGTGTAAAGCATTTTAGCTTCATCAGTTTTCCTGCGGCCTTTGCAACTTACGTCGCTCTCTTTGGATTAAAATCGGTTGATCCAACAACATTAGCGGGTATTGGTGGACTTCTTCACATCAGTTGGAATTCTATTTTTACTAATTATACTCGGGCGATTTTGTATTCGGTTCCGATCGCGAGAACGAATCATCGAATCAACACACGAGAGATTCAAATTCCTTTTTTGAATGTTTCGGTAAAACGACAAACGCTTGAAGCCGAATTGATTGGTTTTATGGTTTTATTTATCGCGAAGTTTGGCCAGCTCATTCACGTCCAAGCGGGCGACGTTCCGGTTGGAGATATGTTTTTTTATGGCCTACCATTTGTGGCCTACACAGGATCTTATTTTTACTTGAAAGGCAAAACAGCCTCGCAGGCAGTCGATTACAGCCAAGAGATAAAAGAACTGAATAAAGGACTTTTAACTCCAGTAAGAGGTTCTGTTTGGGCAGTTAAAAAACTGAGAGATATAGCAGTGGCGGGTTGCAAGGGCACTTTAGCGGCTTTAAAAGGACCACGAGAAGCAAGTTATCACCCTCCCTTTTAATCAATCTATGGCGAGTCTTAACCGATTCTTGACTCCACGCGTCACAGTGTTTTGACTAGTATTCAAGCGTGGCTGAGGGGATTTTCAATCTTCAACTAAGACGGTTTTTCAGCCTGACTGCGGCCGGGGTTTTTCTTTTTTCTATTCCAAACTTTGCCGAGCCCAGTTTAACAGATAGTCATTCTGACTTTTCGATTGAATCGTCATCTATAACGAGCGAATCACAAACCAAAGTTACACCTCGTCTCACTGCAGAGACTTTGGATGATCTTGCGGATCACACTCATTTAGATTCTCGAATTACAAAAGGATTTCCCGAATTTTTTCTGAATTTTTTAAGCCGTCTCGATGAGCGTTTCGTCAGAGAATTTAAAAGCGATCAAGAAGCTTTTTTATCTGCGGTTGAAAAAAATTGGTTTTATGCCAATGACGAAAAGCGCGATATTCATATCGAAACAAAATTAATTTCGGGCCAATGCGTTATTCGGGTTTCGTTTGCGAAGAAAAGTGCGGAGCCTACCGATGTTATTTTTGTAAATACTCCCATTTTGGCCAATCGAGGTTTGAAGCCGATTCAAGTTTCGATGCCTGAATCAATTGACGTCGAAGAAATTAAAGCTGATCCCGTGATTGTTGATTCTCACCTCGATCGTTATCGCTCTCGCGATATGGTGAATCGAAAAGTAAGTTTCTTCTGGAGGGACATCTTAAAAAATAAGGGATTTTTAGGACCTGCAAAAGCATTTGCCGTGATTGATTTAAAGGGTGGAGAAATTTCTGACCGATCTTATACTTCGGCGCTCCCAAGTATTTGGTCGGCGAGATTTCAAAATCACTATAGAAAAATCGTTATAGAAAAAATCCAACCTTATTCCGATATGTTTCGGGGATTTACTTCAGCGAGCGCTCAGTTTGGAGTAGCGCTTGGTTTAACGAAATTCGGCGAATATATTCACCCGAGAGCAAATCCAGTGATCTGGAGTCCTGCCGTTATGTCATGGGCTTTTGCTTTTATCATCGCCACTAATTCAGATTCTTATGTGAATGGAGTAACTCGAGGAGATAATGAAATTTGGGAAACAACGAAGCGGCTCGTGATCGCTTCTTTTTTGGCTTATCCGGTTGCACTTGCGCAAGCTAATTGGAACTTCGACATTCTTACGCATCTTTCTCTTCATGCAACTATTTTGCTTGTCGGTTTTGGAGATCGCTACGTTTCGACTCAGCTCAATAATATTCCCAATTTTCACAATAAATACCGGCAAAAACCTTGGTTTTTTCCAACTAAGTTTAAAACGCCAGGCCAAGATCTAGCTGCTGATCTATTGAACAGCGAAGAAATTAGAAATGAAAAGGAAGTTAAAGGTGTCACTTACACCCGAGAAGTTCTTTCGATTGCTAAATTTGGTTTAAAATTTGCAGGATTATTTTTAGATCCGATGTTGATGCAGTATACGACCGTCCATATCGGGGGCGCAGACATTCCGATTCCAGTCGCTACTCTTCTTTTTTGGTTATCAGGACTTCCGATTGAAGTGATGAATAGATATTTTGTGAAAAAAATTGAGGCAGAGCACCCCGACAAACCCCATATGCTTGCTGATCTAAGAAAGATTAAGGAAAAAGGAATGCTGCCAAAGATTGGATGGCTGGGAAGAAAATCATTTAGCTGCATCAAGGCGATAGGCAGCCTCGGCAGCTCGATGAAAAACGATTATATCTATCCTTATTAATTAAACTTTCGCGATCGATTTTGCGAATTGAGATTTCAAAGCATCCCACACCAACCAGAGGATTTCATCTCGTCGGTAAGGTTTTTGAATAAATTTAAGATTGCTAGATCTTCTAAGATCAGAAATTTCATTATTCTCGGCGTAACCGCTAGATAAAATAACAGGAACATTTGAATTCATTTCACGTATCGCTTGAACGAGTTGGATGCCGCTTACTCGGGGCATAATCACATCCGAAATAATAAGATCAATACTGTGTTGATGAGCTTTAAAAAGATGAAGAGCTTCTTCGCCATTCTTTGCAACTAAAGTTTTTGCACCAACACCGGTTAAAATATCGGTGGCCACATTTCTCATCATCTCCTCGTCATCCACAATTAAGACGGTGCGACCTGCCAAAGATTCTTGAGTGAGTTTTATTTTTGTAACATCGCTGCCAAATGGAGAAATTTCGATTTCCCCGTTGGCTCTCATTTCTGGAAAATAAAGATGAAACACAGCGCCGACATTGGGTTCGGAATAAACTGTCACCGTGCCCGCGTGAGATTTCATAATTCCATGGACCATAGCAAGGCCGAGTCCGGTGCCCTCTCCCACTTCTTTTGTAGTAAAAAAGGGTTCAAAAATTCTCGATTGAATTTCTTTCGACATCCCTATTCCAGTATCCGTGGTTCGAATTCGAACGTAACGACCGGGTTGCAATCCAAGTTGCGCTTCGCAAAACTTTTTATCGGCGATGATAGCTTGAGTCTCAAATAAAAGCTGACCGCCCTTAGGCATCGCTTGGCCAGAATTAACACCCATATTCATCAAGACCTGAAGGATTTGTCCTGCATCGCCTTCAATGAGTGGAATATCTTTAGATAATTCTGATCGAACTGAAATCGTCCGAGGCAAAGAACTTGAAAGCAAACTCTGCGCCTCAAGCACCACTTCGTTTAGATTGATTTGCTTTTTATTGTAATTTCCTTTTCGAGCAAATGAGAGAAGTTGCTTCGTTAATTCTGCCGCACGCTTCGCCGATTTCTGAATGACATCAAGAGGCTTTTTTGCTGCCATATTATTTTTTAGATCGTCTTCTAGAATCGAGGCATAACCAAGTATAGAGCCAAGCAAATTATTAAAATCATGGGCGATACCTCCCGCAAGTTTACCGATGGATTCCATTTTTTGAGCTTGAAGCAATTGGTCTTGAGTTTGCGAGAGATCCGAATTTAATTTTTCTGATTCTCGAATTTTTTCTTCTAATCTCGAATTTGATTCACGAAGCATATCCGAGGTGGCCTGCAGCTCTAATTGAGAAATTTGAAGCATCGAAAGCATTTCATTAATTGTTTTAGACAAACCGCCGAGTTCATCTTCACCCATCTCTGGCATTCGAACCGAAAGATCCGTTCGTCTTCCAATTTTCTTCACTTCGACATTAAGTGAAAGCAACCGAATCAAGACCAATTTTTGAACTAAAGCTAAAACAACGGCACCCGTTACAAGAGCTGCAATTAAAAGAGAGGCAATCAAAAGAAGAAGAGTGCGCCTACCTTGCTGATAGGTATCTCGAGGAATTTCGGTCGATAGAACCAAACCGGGTTTGCCATAAAAATCTTTCATCATCGAGTATCCAATAACTTGCTTCTCGCTAAGCGGCTTAACGATGGTTTGCTCGGCAAGAAATGCCTTTTGATTTTCATCAAATATTTTTTTAACCGAATAATCATTCGTTAAAAAAAATTGAAGATCTAGATGCGTAACTCCTGCGAGCCGTGAAACTTTTTGCTGATCAAGTCGACGTGCAAATATCAAAGTTCCTCGACTTGGGCCCGTGCGACGACTTGTTATAATTGGGAGAGAAGCAAATAAAACAGCTCCATCTGAAAGAGTGATGAAGCCCGCCTTAGAACTTTGCATATTCTCATGCTTAAAAAGTTCAGAGTCTGGCTTCAGATGTGCGAGGAGTTCTTCCGGAAATTTTTCAAGTTGAGGCCCAGTGGAAGATACGGCCCGTGACGCTACGATTTTGTTTTGTGAATTAGCGATAACAAGATAATTCAAACGAAGACTGTTGATAGACTCTTCATTTAAGTTTGATTTGATATAAGCTTTATTTCTATCCTGAACAAACTGATAAGTATCATCCCAGGCAGCCCAATCCATCGTTTTTGTTTTTAGATTTTCAATTTCATTAAGAAGGGCGTCACGCGCCTGAGCGCCCTTATCTACAACATCTTCTTGCTCTAGTTGAAGGAAGCTTGATTCAACGATCTTAGAAGGAATCCAATAAATAAAAAAGGCGAGCAAAGACCACGTAATGATCAAACCCATTAAAATTTTTCTGCGAAGACTCACCCCACTACATTTTCGCTCGGCATTAAAGAAGCGTCGAGTGCGTCAATTTTTTGTCTAAAGATTAGCGAGAAATCATTTTCAAAAGCCTACCTGCGAGCGAGGCCTCAAATCTTTGTCCAGAAATACTCAGCATTTCTCGCAGATTACCGGCTTCGATTATTTTTCGCTTAGAAGAAGGCAAATTCTGAATCAAAGTCGAAGCATTTCGGCCACTTGCCGATAAAATTCCGGCTATAGCTCGCGCATAACCAAAAACAGGTTTATCGCGATTGAGTTTTTCCCAACCCGAAACAAGCACCTCTAAAATAGCGAATAAATCTTCCCGCGTAAGTTGTGGGTGACGAGTTAATTTTTCTCCCCAACTTTCAAAAAAAGGGCCGATCGGAAGTAAAAAGTCTGCAGACAGTCGAAGTGCTCGAGCTTCACGAAGTGAATAGTGTCGATGGTTTTCATTTGCCATGAATGTTTTATTAATTTCTCCAGCTAAATAGAGAGATTCAAAATTTCTAAAGCGGTTAATTCCAAGTTTATAGATCTTAGACTTAAATAAATTGTTTTCTTCGGGAATCCAAATATCGATGACTCGATCTAAATCTCCTAAGTTATGAGAAATCACCGAGGATGCTCGCAAAATATCAAGAGCTGAATTTTGCTTCATCGATAAAAGTTCATCAAAAGCATCTCGATGAAATTCAAGTAAACTCAAAATAGTGGATTCAATTTCATCAGCAAGTTGAGCAAAATCTTTAGACTCAGAATATTTTTTGCAACTTACCAATGCCGGAATGGCGATCGTCAGCCATTCTCCCATATGCCCAGTTAAAACTTTTCCTGAATTTGTTGTAACCGACTTTCGAGAAACAAGAGAATCATCCCAACGATAAAATTGGAAAATATTTTTAGACATTTCTAAAATTTCTTCAGCAGAAGCTTGGCGCCAAAGTTTCAATCGAATGGTTGGATCTAGATCTGTCGGGACAAAAGTTGCCACGGTTGCAAAATGCGCGGTCAAACAGAGTAAAAAGTAATCCGGCATTGTGAGATCATTTCGATCTGAAGTTTTTTGAGCTCTTAAAATTTTAATATAATCAAAACGAGCATTCTGATCTTTCGGCGCAAAAACTTTATCATCAAAAATAAAGGGGGCCGTATTATTTACCTGGTCGATAAGTCGACGGGGCTCAATACCCCATGAAGATGAAAAAAGAGAAGACTGAATTTCTTTGACGTGCAACATAATGTGAATGAAACGTTTTGCCGAGACTCAGAAAGAGAATCAATCAAAAATCGGAACGCCAATTTGAATGCCGACCGTCATCAAATAACATTTCTGATTTCGAATATTGATATCTGTTAAAAATGAGGCCGCCAAGCGTACCGGCTCGCCTACAGGTAGGCGGTAAACAGCCTCGCCACCAATAAAAGCCGACCAGAATTGATTAATCGTTTTTGAAAACGCAGCGTTATTCCCCATAAAAACTTGAGCCTGAGGACCAAACTCAAAGCGAGGAGTAAAACGATACCTAGCTGATACATCTGTTAAAAAGACGGACACCATGAGCTGCTCGGAATTTCCAGCTGCATCATTACCCGTCATTCGTGAAAACAATCCGCCCAATCCAAAATCCAAGCTGACCTTGGACCACCGATTCGAAAAAAGAAGTCGAGCGCTAGTGGTAAATCCATCCCTTGTTCGAATGCCCAAATCTGGGCTTGGAGAAACTTTGGCATAACCTCCGTCCAATCCAAAATAAAAGTGAAGGGGTTCTGATTTTTCTTGAGCAATAAGTGAAGTAAAAAAAGGGGAAATGAAAGTTAACGAAAATATTAAAGTTTTAAATTTCTTTTTCACAATCACTCGCTTCTCTCTTACTATTTAATTCGAACTGGAATTTTTGTGGTCGTTCCAGGAATACGAATATAAACAGTATTTCCTTTTATAGAAAGTCGCTCTTTTGCAGTTAAAGGAATATCTAATGAATGAGTGTCACTCTGAAGAATATTCATCGCAGAATCTGAAGGAAGCTGAAGATCATCTTTAGTTCCAAGCATAAAATCTAAATTTGTTAGAATATTAGATTTCCATTTGCCTGCATTAATAGCAGCGAGTCGCACTTCACCTTTCTGCATAATGTCGCGATCACGTTTATTCGTAACATACAGATGCTCGTCTCGTTCAAGCTGCTCGCTGTTTTGAAAGTCCCAAAATCCCATACCTTCGGGCATAGACCAATCTCCTAACCCAAAGTTCATCGCGGCCGCCATTTTAGAACCTTCACCACTCAATATCGTTGGAGCTACTTTTTCGATAAATGTTTTACCGGCCCAACCCAACCCTACCACGCAAGAGAACAGATGGATTTGAGCATCGGTGGCGAAAATTTGTTTGATGCCCGCATTTCTTTTGGCCACTTCATCCCACTGTTTGTAACCCGTCACACACGGCGCCCCAACCGGCGCATACCAAGCTCTAGAGAGAAATCTAATTTGATTGATATCGCTCTTAGAAATCGGAGAATAATACTGATTGTAATTGGCCCGATCATCTCCTTGAGCAGAAGCTGCCCATGAGCCACATGCAGAAGAATTCATAGTCGCTTCATCTTTTGGAAACCACATTCCTCCAGGAAGACCGTGTGCATTGATATTCAACACATCTACCTTCATTCCTTTATCATTTGAAACTTTTTGAATCTGCTGAAATAACTCTTCAAGATGAGAAAAGAAAATAGTGACTGATCCGTCTTTGTTTTCTTGAATGATCGGCGTTTTCTCAGGCGCGTTGTTTGGAAGAACATAGTTAATCCATATATTATTTTCATCATAACTATGAACAGAGTTATCATAGCGGTGAAATTTTCCGATCCCCATTTCAGCAGCGTGAATAATCAGATGCTTAGATTCATTGGCGTGCGCTGAACTTATCGATAGAAAAAGAATAAAAAATAAAGTTTTGAACTTCCTCATGGAATCTCCCTTGATTCCATTTTATTCATCTTGAAACCTATGAGCTATTTAAAATTGAAGCGCCGCAATAAAGCGAGTGTCGCAATGCGGCAAATGAAAATTATTGAATCGAATCAGAAGATTTTCGAGTAGCGCTTGTGGATTCTAAAATTTCGCAAGCCTCTAGAAAAGACTGCACATGACTTGATTGATTACCTGTAAATTTTACTCCCACGCATTTACCCAATGCTCCTTCGTGAGGAAATGGATAGGAATAAAGAACTTCAGAATTAAAAACAAATTCTTCGTTATCACTCGAAAAAATTTTACAGGAGATCTTCTCTCCATCCTTAATTTTTAAGCTCTCTTGCTCGTCCACCCAGAAGCTACAGCCCCCTATTCCAATCGTTAAAAGTTGGATGTGAATAGAATTTGCAATTTTTCCGCTAATTCTAGCGCCTGACTTAAGCTCGTAGCGATGGTGGGCCCTATGTTTCTTCATCTCTCATCCCCTTTTTCAGAAACGATTTTCAACAGTTTAACATAGATTTTAAGTTCTAAAATTGCGAGCGAGCTTAAGCACTTAGGAGATAAGTCAATTTTTCGGCATTTCAAGGGATATAATAGAGAGTGAGTTATAGTGGGATTGACTCAAATCATTGTTGAAGCCGCCGATCAGAAGAAAGCTTTAGAACAAGCTGCTAAGCAACTTTTTGTCTCCGAAAAGCTTCTTAAAGCGAAATTAATTGCTCCCGAAAAATTTCTTGTCGAAATTCAGTCTATTCCCGGAAAACTTCATTTCAAAGTCAGCGATGACAAAATGAAAGTCACTCTCGAAGAGATGCAGCCACCTCAGGGAATTCTGCCGCCTCCGCACTCCGAATGGATTCGCGGACTTCAAGAGCTTTCGCAGATGAAAGTGAAATTTGGAATCGACGAAAATACACTTAAGCAAGCTATTGATCGATGCATTAAAAGCAAAACAACAGTCAAAAATATTCTTATTGCTACCGGTGTTGAGTCTAAGAAGGGTCCGGGTGCCAAACTAAAGACATTTTTTAACGAAACTAATCGAACGGCAATGCCTGGCGATATTATTCTTATCAAGACGAAGCCTCAATTGGGCATCACGGGGCTCAATATTTTTAATGAAAGCGTCGAAGGAAAACTTGGAGAAGATATTTCTGTTCAGTGTGGGCCGTTTGTCGAAGCGAGAGAGAACCAAGAAGTTGAAGTAACAGAGTATATTGCAAAATCTTATGGCGAAATTTCTTTTAGAAACAATAAATTAGAAATTATCTCTTCTTTAAAAGTGGCAGCCGACAAAATGTCTGCAACGATCGATCTTCACCCTCGCTCTTGTCGTGGAGCGACTCTTACTCCTGAAATCATTATTGAAATACTTAAAGCGGCAAAAATAACTTCTTATTTATCCAGAGATGAAATGCAATCTGCCATCTCTCAAGCCATAGAAAAAAATTCGTCTCAAATGAATTTTCTTATTGCAAAAGCAATCGCTCCCCAGAACGGAACAAATGAGGAAGTGATCATTTGGCCTCTCAATCGAATGGCCTCGATGGTCAAAGAAAAAATTTCAGGTTTGGTCAAGAAAGGACAAATTCTTGCGCTAAGAAAGCAAGCCACAAAGGCTGTGGCCGGCGCTGATATATTTGGAAAAAGTTTAAAAGGTCAAAATGGAATTCCTTATCGAATGAGTTTTTCTAAGGCTGCAGAAGTCATTAAAGATTCTTCGAGTTCGACTGCGGACGAAATGGTTAAAGCAAATATTTCTGGGCGAGCCGTGATCGGTTCCCATTCATTAGATATTTTGCCTATCATTAAAATTTCTTCAGACGAAATGTCAGCAACTATAGACTTTCACCCACATTTACTTGATGGATCCTCTACGACGTCTGAGTTTTTTCATCAGATACTAGAAGAAGCTAAGATTAATTTTGGAATTCAACAGAATGTTATCGACAACCTCATTCTTCGAGGTAAAGAGGCAGCCAACGTTTGTATTGCAAAAGGTGAAGAACCAATTTCGGGGAATGATGGATATTTAGAAAAATTTTATTCTGATCGATCACGCTTTGTAAAAAGTGGAGAAGTTATTGCAATCGTTCACCCTCCCTCCAAAGGCAGCTCTGGACGAGATTTGTTTGGCAAAGAGCTTAAGGCCGAAGATGGTATCGCCTTTTCGTTTTCAATAGGAGCAGGTGTTGAATCCAATAAGGAAGAGAATGGAAAAGTTACTATTCGAGCTACAACTTTTGGAGAGGTCTCTGAAGATCGGGGAAAAATTTCTGTGGATTGGGAAGTAGAGATTTTTTCAGATCGAATGAAGGCGACAGGAAATATATCTGCAAAAACAATTCAGAGTAACTCGATCGAACTTAACGATATTGTCGAAGCGCTTAAACAGAGAAAGGTGACCTCTGGAATCTGCAAGCTAGCGATTGAAAATTTTTTAAGACTTCCTGAGTCGGCTGATTCTCAGAACTTTACATTAGCACTGGGCCGAGAACCTACTCGAGGGCAAAACGAACGTTTAGAATACCTATTCACCTTCAATCACCTTTCTAAAAGTCGAATTGAAAGTGCAGATGAAGCGAAGCTCAAAGAAAGAAGCGCCTTACAAATTGTAAGAAAAGGAGATGCTCTTGCAAAAATTATTAAAGCTGAGCCCGGGGAGGATGGCGAAAATATTTTTGGAGAAAAAATACCTTTTGAGCCAGGAGAAAAATTTCCTCCTCTTGAGATAGGGGACGGCGTCCACTTTGATCAAAGATCAGGAATTTACACTTCTACAATTTCACCATGGGGATATGTAGATTTTAAAGATAGAAATCTAAGCGTCTTTTTTCCTATTCAAATTGCCGAAGATAGATTGTCGGCGATTATTTCTCTTTATCCGCCCTCTAAGAGACTGGATGGAACTCCAAGCGAGTATATTGGCCTTGAACATCTTCTCGAATGGAGTGAACAGCAAAAGATTAAATCACTCTTTGATCTTAATAAGTTTACAGAACTTTTAGACAAAGTTTTTCAAACCCAAGAGCCCATTTTAAATGAGATTATTTTGCGAGGCATTTATCCGGTAGACGGATTTGACGATGAAATCAAAATTATCATGAGTGGCTCTAAAGCAGCTGGGCATCTTCGAGCTGACGGAAGTATGGATCTTCGAGAACGAGGTGCAATTATTAATGTAAGGGCTAACGAGCCTATCATCTCTGTAAAAAATGCAGGTAAAGGAACGGACGGTTGCGATATCTTTGGAAATACGGTTATTGCAAAAGCAGGAAGAAATTCAAATTTTCGAATTGGTGAAAACATTGAGAAAGTTGTAACTCCTCAAGGTTACAAACTCATTTCAAAAATTGATGGCGCACTTATTGCGACTAAAGATTCTTGCTCGGTGATTAAGACTTATATCGTCGATGGCGATGTTCATTTTGAAACTGGAAACATTAAAAACCCAAACGGTGGAGTGATTATTCGAGGATCTGTTCACGCCGATTTTTCTATCCACGCAAGTGACGATATTGTCGTCGAAGGTATTGTTGAAAACGCCGAAATTAAATCTCCTAAACGGATCATCGTCCTTGGAACAGTCTTAGGAAATCGAACTCAAATGGTAGCAAGGGGAGATATCGAAGTCGGTCTCGCCAATAAGGCTCAAATTATCGCTTATGGAAAAGTAAATATTCGTTCTGAAAGCTATCAGGCGCTGATCAAATCGGATGACTCCGTCATCATCGAAAGTAATTCTGGCCGTGCTACAGGCGGGAGAATCGAAGCATTTCATAAAATCGTGGTTCCTCAATCGGGCAATTCGGAAATTGCCGTAGAGACTCATTTAGCCGTTGGAAAAAATTTCGCAACCGAGAAAGAGGTGGAGGATCAGATTGCTGCTGAGAACTTAGAGAAAAATATAAAAAAAGAAGAGGCTGAAGAAAAAATCATCTCCGACGAAATTTTTAGATTAAAAAATTCCAAATTCGGTAAAAAACCTGAAAATAAAATCCATTTGGAAACTTTGGACTCAAAGGCGAATGCAATCAAAGAAAGTAAACTCAAGCTTATCAAACGGAAAAAAGAATTGAGATCAAAAATTAAAACAGACCCTAACGCTATGATCGAGGTGCATGGCGAAGTTGGAGCCGGTACCATGATTCACATTTTAGATAAAACCTGTTTCGTATCGACTACTCTTAAAAATGTAAGATTTCGTTTGGATGAAAATGGAAATTCTATCTTAATTGAAAATCTAAAAAATTAATTAGTGCGCCCCAGAATACGCGGGCGCAAAATTTATACGTACACCTTTCATTTCATGAGTGATGGCATTTCGATAACTTCCTCTTAAGCTCCCAATAATTTTTCTGCAGCGAGCGGCTTCTTCGGACTTATCTCCTTTGGTTGTCTCTTCCATTTGAAAAACACTTTGGGTTAATTGCAGTCTTCGAAGATGCGCTAAACCAGAATCCTCTCGAGCAAATCGACTCATTTCAGCCGGCGTCGCCAAGACAACATCGAAAAGCCTTAAACTCCCACTCGGTCTAAAAAAAAGAGAATCGGTTTTATAATCTAAGGGAATGAAACCTTTACGATAGAGACTATTAAATTTTTCGATAAAACTAGATTGAAGCCAAAAAGGCCGCTCTGCCACCTGCAAGGGAATTCGCTGACCTTCCATATGCTCGACCATAATAGCCAAATCATAGAGCCCATCCCCAACTGGAATTTTTGCCAATCCCATGATACTAGGTCCGCCATAAAATCTTAAGCGAGCCAATTGTTCTAATTTATTTTTAAAAGCATTTGCCGTTGAATCTGCAACTTTTCCATTTGTAATCATGTTTCCAGGGTAAGGCTCACCTTCTCGTGTGTGAGAAAAGCTTGGATCCAACATCGGTCTCAATAAACCAAAGTCGGTTTTGCCACTGATAGGTTTTGTATATTGATAAAATTCTCCGTTGTTCGTTCCTTTTAAATCATGTTCTTCAACCGTAGGAAGATCGATAATTTGGAGATCAAACTTTTTTGCCAGGTCATGAATCGACACTCTTTGACCAAAAGCCAAAGGACTCGAAAAAAGAATAGAAATCACGCACAGCCGCCAAACCATACCAGGCCTAGAAGAGTGCAAGATCTATGCCCGTTTAATCTAGTAAATTTCTTAGGTTTTTTTAATTCCAATGAAGGAAATCTCAGACTACATATGAACTTTTTTCGGAGCTTAAAATGAATTTAAATTCAGCCATATCAGCGGTGAATAAAAACGGGGCGCTTTTGGTATTTTCAATCAAGAACCGCAAGGAACCTCTCTCGCTCTGGTCACATTTTTTTCCAAAATCTCAAATGAAATGGGAATGGGATGAAGATGGGGATCACCGAGTAGCAGATCTTTGGCATCTCAGAGAAAAAATCTCTTCTTCTGAGAAGGTCATTTACTGCAAATGGTTTCAAAATCGCGCCACGCTCATTTCGAAGGATCTCTATCCTGCATTTTTGCGATTACTCAACGATTCAGCCGAAAATTCTACACAGGCTGCGAACAACTTAAGTGATGGAGCTCAAAAAATTCTTTCGATTTTAAAAGATAATTCTCCGCTTTCGACCAAGCAACTTAAAGAAGAGAGCGGACTTTCTGGAAAATTTTTTGAATCTGACTACAACAAGCGAATGAATGAGCTTTGGAGAAAACTTCTTATTGTCGGAGTGGGAGAAATTGACGACGGGGCTTTTCCCTCTTTAGCAATTGCATCAGCTGAAAATTATTTTGAAGATGAGTGTCGAAAAGCTTTTAAACTCACCCGCGAAGAAGCCATTCAAAAAGCTGCACATATTTTGGGTTCTCAAAATGTGTTTTTCAAATATTTAATAAAATATTCATCTAAAAATTATTAAAAAGCCCCTTTTTCTTAAACCAAATAAAAATGGCGAGTGCGACAACACCCATTAATCCAAGTGCCCCCCAATATCCCCACTCCCAAGCAAGCTCAGGCATTTTTTGAAAATTCATTCCGTAAATTCCAGCGATCAAAGTTAAAGGTAAAAAGAAAACCGAAAAGAGAGTAAGAATTCTTACGACCTCATTTGTTCGATGCGAAGCAATTCCAATATGAGATTGAAGCAAAGTATTAACGTCTTCTAAGATTTCGTCTGCGTGCGAATAATTAGACTGCGCGTTTTCTTTGATATCCTGAAGTTGAGAACCTTCATTTTTATTTTTAGGTTGGATTTTTGATATGGCATTCATCGTATGCCAAAGCATTCGTCTAAAAACAGAAACTCTGCGCTTTAAAAAATGAATATCGTGAAGATGTTTAATAACATCCATATTTCTAAATAATTGTTTTTCATAAGTATCCAAAAGTTGCTCTGACAATTCAAGCGGCTGATCGTATGTTGCGACCACTCGGTTGATACAAGAATTGAGTAGATCAAAAGTGGACCGCGGCTTTCGAGTAACTTTTTTCTCATCCTCGATCATCTTATCTAAAAAAGGTAAAGGCACTCGATGGATAGTTACAAAAAAATTATCGCCAAAAAAAATGGCCAATTTGCGAGTCAACGACTGCACTCCCTCGGCTTTTGCCGAACTAAATACGTCAAAAGCTCGAGAGATAGCAAAACCTTTGCCCTCCCAATCCTCATATTTTGGCAAATGCTCCGGCTCCAAACAATCTTCTACTAAGTTCTGTGGAAAGCCGTAAGTAGAAGCAATCTCATCCAACTCTTGAAAGCTAGGATCCGTCATATCGATCCATGTAATGGCAGGATTGGAAGTAGGAATAATTTTTTTCATCTAGAGTTTAGGATGAAGATTCAAAATGCTTTCGCCAAGGCACAAGTTAGGGCAAAACGTAAGAATGAGATCTACATTATTCATTAGCATTATAACTTTGGCGTTTTTTTCTATTGTTTCACCTGCTTTCTCGGCACCAGCGACTTCCGGCGGCACTAGCCTTCCTGCCTCTCCTATTACGCATATGAAAATTCATGGCTTTGAAGTTATCGGATTTAATCCCGAAAAAAACTTACTGGCCTATAAAATTATTTTTGGAACAAAAGATCGAACAAAAGACGTTGTGGAATGGGGGGTGGCAGATCTCAAACAATCGAAAGTAATTGCTCATGACAAATCTATTAATCCAAAAAAAACAGCGATTGTTTTTAAAGATTTCAAATCTAAAATAGAAAGAACGGGCGTTAACGTCTCTTCACCCCTTCCTCTTGTTTCGCTCAATCAAATTTCGAACGCACTTAGTTTAGAAGTTTCGGTGGGAGAAAAAGCCGTAAAAGTTTTTAGAAATTTAAATGACGAAACGAGATATTCTTTAAGACATCATTTTTGCCCGAATTACGATCCTGAACTCTCTGAAGCAGCTCCTAAAAAATCAGAGATGGGACTTCTTGTTTTAAAAAATGCAAAGAAAGTTTTGTGGGCTGAAGGCTATTGCCCTGATCAAGGAGGCATCACTCTTTCAGCAAGAGGTTTCATTAAGCAAGGCCAATCCTTTGTCGCTTTGATCAACGTGAAGGGCGAGGGAGGATCTCAAGATGGCATTAAGAAAAAATTTGAAGAGATCTTCATATCACCAGTCTTTCTAAGTACTGAAAAATAGAGAGTTTTAGCTCTGTAAATTTTTCATATTCTCAAGGGTTCGCAGATTCTGCGTAGTCATGCTTTTGGCAGACAAACTGTGAGACAATATAAACAATAATCATTTATGGCGGGGAAATATAAACAATCAGCTCTATATGAAGAATACTCCTCTGAAAGCCTGAACGAAATTTTTCGCGAACGCGGAAAAGAAGTTTCAGCAAAGCTAGGAGAAATCTTATTTTCGCAAGGCGATACAGGCTCGTCTTTTTTTATTATTCAAAAAGGAACAGTGGAATTGCAGTTCGATGGATACACTCGCCGACTTCTTCGCGCAGGAAACTTTTTTGGAGAAATTGGAATTTTGGGTGACCTACCTAGAACGGCTACTGCGAAATGCTTAACAAGCTGCAAATTATTAGAAGTTTCTGCCGAAGAACTTCTTCAAACTTTTGAAGAACATCCAGAAATCAAAGAAATGATCGTCTCAAAATATGGCTCTCGATTAATGCATTCACAAACTCGTTCGCATCCCGATATGTCAGCCGTTTCAGATTCAGCTTACGAAGAAATCGTATCGACCCTTAGTCCTCGCACTCTAAAAAAAGATGAATTGTTATTTGAGCAAGGAGCGGCCGGAGACGAAATTTTTCTAATTCTGCAAGGCAAGCTTTCGTTAGTAAAAGATAAAAAACAAATTCAGATTCTAAATCCAGGTGAAATCTTTGGAGAGATAGGAACTTTGCGCAGAATTCCTCGAACGGCAAGTGTGATCGCTTTAGAAGCTACGAACCTTCTTTTTTGCCATCGAGATCAATTAAAACCTCTCATGAATAAATTTCCTTCGTTCGAAAATTATCTTTACGGTTTGGCCGCAGAACGGCTTGAACTCAACAAAAAATAATCTATAAACTTGGATTCCACTTAAATACATCTTCAGGTGGACTACTCAGTAAATTAAATTTGGAGCCAGCATCTGCAATTTTTCCGGGATTACCAGGAGTCGCAAGACTAATCCCTCCTCGAATCAAAGATTCCAAAGGTCCTATTTTTACTTTTGAACCAAACAATCCGAGCTTCGCCTCCACTCCGGATTTTTGCCAAAAGACCGTATTAGTGCGAATGACTTTGACGTATTTTTTTTCAATTTGAATTTGAATATCTATCCACTGCCCGGTGTGAGCTAAAGAAACTTCAGAGACATTTCCAATTTTAAGTCCGCGATAAAATATAAAGTCGCCAGGATTGATTGAATCCACGATCGGCGACCGTAAATAGTAGACGACAGAATTACTTTCGTCGGTTTCTGAATGTCCTTTGAATTGAGTTGTGGCGTCACCACTCCCCTTACCTTGTAAAATTCGAATATAAGATCCGCGAAATAAAGTTTCAAGTCCGCGTACTCCTTGAAAATCGACTTGCGGTTGAACAATCCAAAATTGAGTCCCATCAACTGCTAAATGTTTAGCTTCACGATCTAATCTTGCAACAATACTTACTCCTTTATCATTTTCGGAAAGGAGAATTTCTTCGACTTTTCCAACGTTCACACCACGAAACCGAAGCACCGTTTTTTCTACTTCGATTCCGGTAGCATCATTAAAATAAATATGAATGAGCGGTCCACGATGTTTTAAATATTGCGAATAGAGCGAGCCGGTAATGATAATGGAAAAAACTGGAAATAACCAAACCAGCCAAGCTGTTGAAAAATATTTCTTACTCATGCTTTTTCTCCGTTAAAATTTTTGAATCGAAACTTCCAGAAGCTAACATTGTAAAAATAACGACGAGAGCAAACATCCACGAACCAATCTCAGGTTGAACAGACGTCCACGGCCATAGCTTCATGATGGCTACCAAAACGGCCAATAAAAAAATATCTAGCATTGACCAACGTCCAATAATTTCTACCGCGTGTAAAAGTTGTAACTTCAATCGTGTATTCGCCGGTTGATGGGCAGTGAGAGACAAATAAAGTAGAACGAATAATTTAATAAGTGGAATGACGATGCTCGCCAAAAAAATAACTGCGGCAATGAGCCAAGCTCCAGAATCCGCCAGTGCGACAACCCCGCTCCAAATCGTCGCGCTCGTTCTACTTCCGTAAAGCTCCATCGTCATAAAAGGAAAAGTATTGGCAGGTATGTAAAAAATCAGAGCCGTAAGCG
Organism: Deltaproteobacteria bacterium; assembly: GCA_017302715.1. GTDB lineage: Bacteria > Bdellovibrionota > UBA2394 > UBA2394 > UBA2394 > JAFLCD01. The sequence continues at coordinate 41,011 of JAFLCD010000003.1, read as the reverse complement.
TAAATGCAAGGCTCGTTGAAACCGACCTTGAGGCGCTATTCATACCTTCTCCATCGCTGTCACGATTCGCATCATCTCCCCTTTTCATTAGATTTTTAACGGCTTTAAGTTAGTTATTGATAAACGGGTTTGACCTATAAGCCAAGTTAAGCTCCATTAGCGCCTTGAAAAAAAAATCTCAAATTCTCTATGGTCGCCATATCTTAAAAGAAGCTGTTGCCGCCAATATTCCCATTTTGACTATCTGGGTCGAAACTAAATCGGCATACGACTTTGCAGTTGAATTGCTGGGTTCTAAATATCCTAAAATTCAATTCGAAGAAGGCATTCCACCCAAATTTAAAAATGAAGTTCATCAAGGAGTCGTCTTTCAAACGACCTATTCTTTTTATTTGCCTTATTCAATCGAGCAAGCGAGAAAATTTGACTTCGTTATTCTCTGCAATCATTTAGAAAATATTCAAAATTTAGGATCAATCGCGCGCTGTGCCGCTGCTTTTGGTGCAAGCTTAATTATTCATGAAAATAAAAGAAGCGCATCTATGACCATGGCTGCTGTGAAGTCTTCTGCGGGTTGCGCATTTAAATTAAATTTTATGGAGGTTGATGAAATTTCATCTGTAGCTGAACTACTTCGAAAAAGTGGCTATCTTGTTGCAGGCTTAGATGCTGGAAAAAATTCTATTCCTCTTTATGATTGGCAACCGCGAAAACCTATTGCACTTGTTCTAGGATCTGAAAGCGACGGCATCGAAGAAATTGTGCGAGTTCAATGTAGTGAGTTGATTCGAATTCCTATGGAAAATAATGTAGAATCACTGAATGTCAGCCATGCGGCTTCTATAGTGATGAGTTGGGTTAAAAAGTTCTCAAAAAAATCATAAGTTGATTGGAAGAGTTTACGCAGCTAATACTAAATATCAGGAGCTTCTTTTAAATGCGTAAATTGATAGAAGGTATTGTCGATTTTCGAAATCGAATTCTTCCAAACTGTCGAGACACCTTCGCGGAACTTGCGAAAGGTCAAAATCCAGACGTGCTCTTTATCACTTGCTCCGATAGTCGTGTGGCGCCGAATTGGTTTGCCTCGACTAATCCAGGAGAGCTTTTTGTTATACGAAATGTAGGCAATCTTGTTCCACCTGCGTCGAGTGTCCCCAGTGTAAATGAGAGCGATGTATCGGCGCTCGCCGCAGTAGAATTTTCTGTTTTGAAATTAAATGTGGCTCACATTGTTGTCTGCGGACATTCAGAATGCGGCGCCATGAAAGCACTCGCTTTTCCAACCGACTTAGAGACTACTCCGCATTTAAAATCTTGGTTGCATTATGGCGAGCCATCACTTGATAAAATAAACAGAGGAATTTCACTAGATAAAAAGCTGTCGAGAGAAAATCAACTTTCTCAGATAAATGTTTTGCAACAGATCGAGCATCTTAAAAGTTATCCTTTTATCCAAGAACAACTCGACCAAAGTAAGATTGAGATCCATGGCTGGTGGTTTGATATTGCCAAAGCCGACGTTCACTCGTTCAATAAAAAAACGAATCGATTTGAATTGATCGAATAGGTCTATGGATTTTGCGAAAATTTCGCTTTCAAAAGCTTTCTTTATTATAGCGCTGAGTTCAGTTCTCAATCGCGTTTTTACAATGCTCAAAGATATTTTGGTAGCACGTGAATTTGGTCGTGAGTCGTCGATTGAAATGTTTTTGCTCAGTTATATTACGCCTTATACCATTTCAACTATTGTGGGTGGCGCTATCGGTGCTGCATTCATTCCCCTCTTCTTTAGGGCTCAGAAGCAAAAAATAAATTTTGTCTCAGAAATTTATTTCTTAACCCTTTTTATTGGAGTCGCTTTAAGTGTTTTACTTTTTTTAACTTTCGAACCTCTGATGCTTTTTCTTAACCATGATTTATCTCAGCAAGTTTTCTCGGAAAATGGAAAATGGCCGTTCCTTAATCTTTGCTGGTTTCTTATTCCCACTTTATCTTCTGCACTCCTAGCTTCTTATCTAAACTGCATGGGCTATTTTGCTTTTCCTTTACTTTGCTTCGCCATTAGTCCCGCGATCAGTGTAGTAGCTCTTCTTTGGTTTCCTCATTCAATCTCGGCCTTAAGCATCGCTACCTTGCTTGGATTTTTTTTAGAGGCTTTGAGTCTTTTGATATTTGTAAACTTTTTGGGACATCTCAAATTATTTTCATTTAAAAAAATATCTGAATGCGTTGCTTTTATAAAAGCCAGTACACTTTTATTAGGGGGAAATATTTTAAACTCAAGCGCTGAGCTCATTGATAAATCCATGGGCGGAATGCTGGGTCACGGAAATGTAGCGGCTCTCGAATATGGATCTCGGATTCCCTTCGGGCTTGGAAATTTTCTACGAACTTCGATTGGAAATTTTGCCGTTCCTAGATTTTCTCAAGCTATTGCAAAAAAAGAATTTTCTAATGCAAGAAAGGATCTTATTCATTTTATTTTGGTTTATGTTAGCGCTGGTCTTGTTATTTCTTTAGGGGTTTTTTACTTATCGGACTGGTTGATCTCGCTGATTTTTCAACGAGGGGCATTTAGTCCAAAAGATACTCAAGTTGTTAGCCACGTTCAAAAAATTCTCGCCTTTCAACTGCCAGTCTTTATTGGAAGCTCGCTAGGAATGTGGATGCTAGTGGCTCTTCAAAAGCAAAAACTGATTTTATTTATCGCAGCGATCTGTTTTATCGTTAATACTTTAGGCAATTGGTTTTTGATGAAATCTATGGGAGTGATTGGAATTAGTATCGCAACTATTATAGTTTATGCACTCAGCATGATCCTCACGTTGGGCTTTAGTTTTTGGAAGCTTCTTTCTCACTAACTTTGGCCGGAATTTTTTAAAACTAAACCACGCTTAAGTTATTGTTTAGCGAAAGAGATGCCGATGAGGCGACGAATGGTCGCGCTCGAGTACAAGGCTAACACTCGTGCAATCCTTCGACTCGGGGGCACGCGAGGCTGGTTTGATCCCAGCCATCGGCATCTCTCATTTTTTAGAAAGCTCGGCAGATATTCTGCACTTCCATCGATAGTGAACTTACCGATTTTTGTTCGATCATTTGCTTATAGCCAATACATAATCGAGCGAGCAAAGGATCCATTGCAGCAGCTCGTTCTGAAAAAATACGTTTTTGTCTATTCACAATGTTCTGGCGCGAATTAAAATAATTCTGAAATAACTTAATTTGCTTTTGGCTTTTCTCCATCAGACTTTTGAAATCAGGAGCTTGCAATTCTGATCTGCTCGCCAGGTTTTGAATCTGTTGAATCCATTCGGCATGTCCCCACAGACCTAAATGAGCTCCATCAAAAGCATAAGCTGAAATAAGATAATTATTTAAAATACTGCTACTCAATGAAGTTTTTAGAAAAGCTTGAATCGCTGTACGATAGCCATCTAAACGCTCGTATGTCTGTCGTAACCGCAACTGGGTTTGCGAAGAAATTTGAGGAGTATAAGTTGCCGCTACAATTGCAAGCTGATTTCGAGAAATTTGCTCTTTTCGAATAGAAGCAACTAGCTCGTCGGAAAGTTTAATTTTTTTAAGCCAGCTATTTTGAACAGCAGCTACCTCAAAAGTTTCTTTGATGAAATCGCGAGGCTTTGAAATTTCAAGATTCAATCGATCAAGAGAAAAGGGGCCTTTTTTAAAGCCGCCCTCTGCGAGATGAGATTTATGAGTTTTACTCCATTGATTTTTTTCTACGGAATCTTGAATAAATTTAATGGCCTCAGCAGAAGCAACCCCTTGATCCTTTTTGCTTAATTTGCGTCCATGATTTTTCCCGTCGTAAAGAGCTGGATTTTCATAAGCCTTCTTCACACGCGCCATCAGTTTGTCAAAATCAAAAGTCCGTCGCACAGGAGCCGCATTCACTAAAATCTCAAAATCATTTTTTCTGCGACTTACTTCCGTAGACTTTCCATTAACCAAAACTCGAACTGTAAATTCAAGAGAGGCAGGAAGATAAGTCTTGGACCACTCCACTTGAGGATAAGAATCTAAAATAGATTCCTTCGACATGCCATATCCGCGCCAAGTGCCATTCAGTGGACCTCCTGTATATTTTTCTGGCAAAAAATAGAAAGCAGCGTCACTACGACGAATTTCATTCCAACGAGTAAGAAAATCATTATCCATCACTTTATTATCTGCCGTGTATTCGTCTACTTCGAGACGTGTAACACTCGGATGAAGCGTCAGATTTGCAGAAACCGAAATTGTTCCGAGATCTAGAGCTTCGATATCACCAAGAGTTTTGACTAATTTTTCTTTTGCACTTTCTAAAAGATCGATGGGAAAATCTTGAAGATCGGCAGCAACTTTAACGGCAGCTTTATCTTTATTACCTTTTGCTAAGTTCACTTTTAAAGATAAGTTTGGCAAATCATTTGAATTTGCTACCGGAGTTAATTTTTGGAAGGCTTCTGTATAAGCACTCCTCATCTGGTCTAAAAGGTTGTCCGTCTCATTTGAAAAAGCTTGAGTAAGATTTTGAAGAATTTGAAATTTAAAATCTTCGATTCGTTGCTGAGTATTTTCTCCAGCCAAAATGAGATTTTCATAATCTCTTAATGATACAGAGGAAGCATATTCAGGGCGAAGACTGGTGCATTCATAAAAAGCTGAAGCCCCTTTTAACCATTGAGTGGGATGTGAGAGGTTCGCCAAGTTCGCGCGTCCATCTTCAATCGAAGCTATAATTCTTAAATTTCTCCAAAAGGAATCTGGCTCGGCAGAGCGAGTTCGATTGAGCTCTCGGGACATGAAGGCCGGAGACGTCCAATCTTCCGAAACATCAGGCTGCGCACTACTCAGAAAAGTTTCAGAGCTCGCATAATCCGTAGAAAGTTTTACGAAAGTACTAAGACTAGATTTAAATTCACTTTGTGAAATTTCTAAGTCAGTCGACTGAACGCATGAGCGATAAGCCGATGAAAACTCTGCATTCACATTGGACTGAGCTAATCCTAAATTTTGAAAATAAAGACCGCGCAACTCTGTTTGCATGGCGGCACTTCTCAATAATAAATCACTTACTTTGGCATCGAGCTCTAATTGACCATTCGCGAGCGAAGAAAATCCAGAAGCTACAAGACGTATCATAGCAAACTGAGTCTTCACCATTTGATCAAAACGTTTGTCCATATGGCCTGCGATTTGATCGAGATGTTTATGAACTTGATGAAATTGACGACGAGTTTCGTTTCGCAAACTTTTTAATTCCTCCATCACTCGATCGCCGCCTTTTTTTGCAAAGAGACTTTTGATGGCTACAAAAGCTCCAATGACAGCGGCTCCCAAACCAAAAGTTGCAGCCCCTGCAGCTAAAGCTGTGGCTGCAGTACCAGCATAAGCGACGACTACTTTGTTCGTAGCCGCAGCTACATTCAAAAGAGACATACCTACAGTAGCAGCGACTTCGGCCTCTCTCGATTGTCCGCAAACTAAAAGCAATGAAGTTCCAAAATCCAAAGCCGAGGCAATCGTTTCAATGACTTGCTCGTTTCGCTTACCCATTTCATCAATTTTTTGGCGATTCGTCTTAGCTGCAATAAATGAAATATTTGACTGAGGAATATTCGCTAGCGCAGACTTTCTAAACTCTTCAGAAAATTGGCCAAGAAGAGGGAGCGTTTCATCCACAGAATTGTCTATCATCGTCTGAGCCAGTTTAGGGGTTTCGATATCTCGAGTTTGCTCAAGCTTTTTAATTTCAGGGCGATTCGATAGGCGATTTAGAATTTGAGAATGCTTTGGATCAGATAAATTAATCGGAAGACCCAACATGGGCTCAACTAATCTATCCGCAAAAATCGCAAACTCTGGAGAGAGAGATCGATTTTCTGCGATCTGATTCAGTATGCCTGGAACATTTTTTGAATTTTTGTAAGCGCCATGTGTAAGTTCGAGATCTTTTTCACGAGCATCCGCGCCATTCAATTTAAGATTGGCCAATCCGAAGCCTCGGCTTACGAGCATTGCAGCAGCACCATATCCGCCTGCGGCGGGACCGACTACATCCGTAAAATTAATAATGTCTTGGGTGTAGGGCTGTAAACCTCTGGAGAAATTTTCCGGTGAATCTACATGAGCTTGAGCTTTGCGAAGATCATCTCTTCGATCATTAAAAAAACGATAAATTTGAGAACTCGATGGCTCGTAGCCCTCATCTCTTTGATTTCGAAACCATTGATTCGTTCTGTAAAGCGCAGCGATCGTTGATGTATCTATATTTTTTTCCTGAATTCGTTTGCTTCCCTCAGAAACGAAAATCGCTTGTGCTTTTGCAAGTTGAGGAAATTTGCGCATCTGCTCTTGGTGCTCTTCCAAATCTTTTCGCCACTCTTGCGAAGCGATTCCTCTTTTAAACTCTCCGTCTTTTTTAACTTGATATTGAAGCTCGCGATCCTGCTGAAAGCCAACGCCCTCTTGAGCGAAGACAGAAGGAATTGTCATAGCGATAATAAGAGTTGAAGCGATAATATTTTTAATTAAGTTTTTAGTATGTTTCATATGTAGCGGTCTCCTTACGGAAGATATATCGCGGCCAAACAGAGACTTATAGATTTATAAAATTAAAATTAACAATAAAATTAGCAAATATGATAACATTTAAAAATGCAGGCCACTCAACCCTCCATTTTTAGCTACACCGACTACCGCCTGTATGTACGAGATCTGCTGAAGACTTTTCCTAAAAATGGGCGCGGACAATACCGTCGCCTTTCAGAAGTTCTCAAAACCAATACAGTTACCATTAGTCAGATTTTTTCTGGGCAAAGAGAACTCTCGCTCGATCAAGCTTATGAGACAGCCGTTTTTTTAGGCCTACCCTCTCCAGAAGAAGAATTTTTTCTCACTTTAGTAGAGTTTAGCCGAGCCACCTTGCCACGATATCGCAAACGAATCGAAGATAAGATGCGTGAGCTTCGTCGCCAAGCTCAAGATCTCAAACATAGTCTGCCGAAAACAGAACATATATCGGAGGAAGCTCTCTCTCGTTTTTATTCGGATTGGCGCTATTCTGCGATACGTATTCTTTGCTCTATTCCGCGGTTTCAGAATTTAAAATCTTTAGCCTCGATTATTGATCTGCCAGCTCCGCAATTAATGGAGCATATAAATTTTTTAATGAAATATGATCTTCTGCGAAAAAAAGGGGATAAATTTACGGTGGGCAAAGCTTCGACTCATCTTTCTGCCGACTCTCCGTTTATTCGTCACCGGCAGATGACTTGGCGAATGAAAGCATATGAGTTCATGTCGTTTTCGCAAAAGAAATCTAAGAATCTTTTTTTTACCGGCCCCTGCAGTATTTCGGAAAATCATTTTGATGAATTTAGAGAAGAACTTAATCAACTCATAAAAAAGTTTATCGGTCGACTTGAATCCTCGCCGCCCGATGAAATGGCTTGCCTCAATATAGATTTTTTTCGAATGACTTAAGGCCGCCAGTTACGTCCCTGCCTATCCTCTCCAGGAATTTGTTTTCGATCAGAAGTTTCAAAGGTCGCGTACTCACCCCAAATCGAGGCGTCATCAAATTCGTCTTTTGCATAACTAAAAAAATCTGCAGATTTAAAAACTCGATCGATTTCTTCAGCACTTAAATCATGACCCGCAAGGTAAGAAATAATATCTGTATCAATACTATGAGGAGACATTTCATAAATCTCCGCGATCGCATTACGAACTTTAACAACGGGGTCTTTATGTTTGCGGTAACTAAAAGATTTTGAGTCGACTGTTAAGACAGGTTGATCTCTGGCGATAGTGTCCAATAGACTTGCAATACGACAAAATTTAGGTGACTGGGGAAGGCTTGCAACTTCAAGCTTTTTAAAAAGCTCATCGCATTGATCATTTAATTCTTTGATGAATCTTAATTCTTGAGCGTCCAATTTATCTTTGCCGCCCCTCAAGCTTTCCATGTCTATATCATCACCTTTACCAGGGGAGTTTAATCTCATTACAATTTCCTTGAGATCTGGATTTTCAAAAAGATTTTTATGATAAGAAATAATTTTCACTATCGACTGCAAATCAGCCATGATGGCTCTCTTTAAATCTTCAGAAAGTAAAATGGGTTCAAAATTATTGATAAACAAAAAATATTTTTGCATGAGCCTGGCATCAGCTTCTTCTAGACCCATCACATGAGCAATCTCGTGCAAGGCAAGTGCTACCGTAGCTCGTGGAAGCGACCATGGATCGAGTCTTCTTAGGGAGTCTTTGCTAAAACAAATTTCTCCAGATGGAGTTGCTGAAGCATCCCCATGTCCGTCACGATGATTACAAAAAGAATCTTGAGATCTAAATGTGATTTTTCCACTTTCAAAAAGTGAAAATGCTGAGGGGCCTGGATTTTCACCTGTTCCTAACATGGCATCAAAAATAAAAGGCACCCGCGCCAACTCTTCTTCCGTAAAAATCCAGTAATCCGACGGTGAAGTTGTTATATGCCGATTGATTCCATTAAAATTTTCCACTGCTCTTCGAATCGTCGGCAGTCTGAATAAAACTCTTTTAACCCGAGAGGGTAATATTTTTAAAGAGACCTCCACCTCTTCGAGAGATGCGATGGTGATATTTCCTCCAGATGCATCGATCACTCCGCCAGAAGTAGTAGGAGTTGTGGCAAGTGGAGTGGGTTCAGCTTCGGGCCGGCAAGATGCTAAAAAACCTGACAAAATGACAACCCATAAAAAGCTGAAGCGAAGGTTCATACGCGGCTTTCTAGCAGGGTTCCACTTTTCTGAAAAGTCCCCGAAATCCGCAACTTAAGCGCCTTCTGGCATCCCTTGACCAGGACTTATCAGCTCCACTAGCTTAAAACGCGATGAAGGGTTCACATTCAAAAAAATTCTTAATTTCTATTTTCATTTTATTTTCTGCATTTATTTGCGAGCAGAAATGTTACGCAGATTCTCCTCGTTGCACCGTTATCATTTCTAAAGCTGCAGCGGGTTTAAATTACGATCTTATGTTGGGGCGAGAAATAGAATTTTCTTCTCTTGAAAATTCTGTGCAAAAAAATAAAGGGATTTTCCTCGGACTTCTTCGGCGAATCGACGGAACTTACGATGATCTCGCTGTTTTTGTTCCCACTGAACAACGCATCGTTCTTATTCCTTCAAGCTGGGTCGATATCCGAACGGCGGATTTAAATTTCGGAGTGAATCTTGCAAATTTATTTCCAGTGCCGCGCTCAGTAAATCAACAAGGTGGAACTTGCGCCGCTTATGCAATTTTCAATGCCTTTAGACAACTTCGTTATCGAGACATCAAAGGTAATGGAATGATTGAGCAGCATTTCGCGACAGAAGAAAGTCGCCATAGATTTTTAACACAAGTTCATTACGATTATTACAGTGATAGTAATTGGAAAGATGCGGTTGCAAACACAACACGAGAAACGGGCATAGCTTTTTACGATATTTCCACAAATTCAGTCAGTGGATTTCAAACAGAACTTAGAAAATATTTAGCTCAAGGATTGCCTGTTCTTGTTCGATTCGATGTGGCCAAGACGATGGCGCAAACTCCTTATACATTGTTTGAGTATTCAAAAAATGCGGCCACCGATCGTCGTCTCTGGTTGCCAACGGATAGTTCAGGCTCCTCAAATGGCGGACATCAAGTGGTAGCACTTGGAACATTTGTTCATGGGGTAAATGAATACGTCATTATCTTAGATTCAAATTGGCAGGCTCCACGCATTTGGGACATGCGAGAATTTGAAAAACTTTATTCTGCAGGAATAAGAGCGAACGTGCTGTGGCAAAACGGAGAACAACCTACAGCGCCCCCTATTCCAATGCCTACATTTCAGTAAGCAAGAAGTGAATGCCCCAGGGAAACCTATGATCATCATTCTGAACGGGACTTCAAGCTCCGGAAAAACATCTATTGCAAATGAGCTATTAAAAATTTTGCCTGAATATTATTTTTTATTTGGAGTGGATCAGTTCTTAGAAAAATCAATGCCAAGAAAAATTAATTTTGAAAATGAATCGGATTTCAATTTAATTTTAAAATCTATTTCCGGCTTCAACCAATCATTAAAGCCCATCGCTCAGTCCGTTGATCATTTTATTCTCGACCACGTTTTACATAAAGACGAATGGATTAAAGAAGTGGCGTTGTCTTTGAAAGGCTTCGAAACATTTTTCGTTGGGATCCAAGCTCCGCTAGATATTTTAGAAAAAAGAGAACTCGAACGCCCCAATAGAAAACCCGGAACCGCTCGCGCTCAATTCGAAAAAATAAATAGTTTAAAGTACGACCTCACAGTCGACACTTCTATACTTTCGCCCAGCAAAGCTGCAAAAACGATTCAAGAAGATTTAAAGCCTGGCACGATGCTTTGGAAAAATAATTAAAATTTTACGACTGGTTTAAATCCGCCCCAAAACATTCTTTTTCCATCAAATGGCATCTTTTTTGGGTCCATATATTTTGCAAGGCGAGGATCTGACATCACTTTTTTCATCACTTGATCGCGATGGGCTCGCGATTTGTATGTAATCCACGAAAAGAAAACGACTTCATTTTTCTTGAGTTTTACGCTGCGAGGAAAAGAAGTGACTTTGCCTTTTGATACATCGTCAGCAATACATTCAACGTAATCAATCGCACCATGATCACGCCAGACTTTGGCAGCAAGTGTGGCCATTTTTTTGTAGGCGCTGATATTTTTCTTTGGAATCGGAAGTACAAAACCGTCTACGTAATTAAAAGATTTTTTCATTATCACTCTCCATCTTGCATGCAAGCAGATACTTTTGTACCTGGTCGAAAGTTTTTGCTCATTTCTAAAACACTGACCTCTTTAACTGTTCGGTTGCCTAAAGTATTAGGAGGCAATTCATTAAATTTTACTTCAACTAAAATTTCGCACTCAAAGCTCGTTTGAATTCGATAAGTGTTTTCACTTTGAACATTTGAAATAGATTTAATGATATCGCCAGAATAAATCTTACTCATGGCAGCGCTTTTTAAAATGCCTTCATAAGCAATCATAGATTCTCCAAGCGGATTTACAGCCAAAACTGCAGTTGAAAAAAACAAACCAAATAATACGACAACTAGTTTCATAAAACACCTCCGAGTCTTAGGAGATCATATAACCAGCAAATAAAGCAAGAGATCGAAGGAGCACTCTTTTTAACTCATTCTATCTTTCGTCGTTCGAAAGCTTGACGGCGTCTCACCGGTGCACCGCTTAAATGCAGAATTAAAAGCAGATTTAGAATTGTAACCACATTCATAAGCTATTTCGAGAATCGATTTATTTTGTTCAGCTTCAGATCGCAATCGCGCCTTTGCATCTTCAATGCGTAGAAAATTGACGAGATCAAAAAAATTTGTTTTCAAACCTCGATTGAGAACTTCTGATGCGTAGTAAGGGGGCTTGCCAATCAATTTCGCGACGTCTTTCAATTTAAAATTGGGATTGTGATAAGCGCCAGAAGAGATAAGAAGATTTTTTAATTTCACTGCCATTTCTTCGACTTCAGAATCAGAAAGTCCTGTTTTTGCCGCGGACTTTTCTCCTGGAATAATCTCTTCATCATCTACAAACGGAGATTGTCGAATCGCATATCCTGTTAAAAACCAAATACTCAAAACTGAAATGCCATTTTCGAATGCAAAATACCAACGGGCAGGCGACTGAAGAAAATATCCAAATAATTGCGAAAGCCACAGCACAATTCCAACTCCGAAAAAAACATACCCCCAGCGCATTCGAAACAAATCTGGATCTGTATTCGTTTGTTCTAAAATTTTTCTTCCTCGCAAAACTCGCAGATACGAAAGAAGAAGATAACTTCCGCAGATCGCAATCATAATGGGTGCAAAATATCGAGAACCCGATACCACCCACCAATCCCAAATTGGAAAACGAAAATTTGCAAAAGAGGCGATGAGGGCCACCGTTAAAATTACCAATAGATGCGAATAAATATTTTTAAATGTCACTCGCCATTTCGGCGGAAATAAAGTGCAGACATAAAAATAGAAAAGTGAAAAGGCGAGCGCTCTTAAAGGCGGCACCACCATCAACGTCGAAACACTTTGAAACTCAATCGCACAGATGCGAAAAATATGAACAAGCGTCGAAACCACTAACAGGCAAGAAAGAATGATTCTTGAAGTTGTAAAAGACTTTCTCCAAAGCAAAGCAGCAAGCCATGCAAAGTTAAGAAGTGTAAGAAAGATAACGCTTCCGTAACTAATCAGTTTCATTTCTTCGATCGATTCCATTTTGACGTACTAGTTCTTGAACTCGGACGACGGAACGTCAAGGAATTTGCATTCTGTAGGCATGCGTGAACTTAATTTTATTGTTGTCGATGACGATCCCGGCTGGGTTCATTGGGTTAAATTTTATCTTTTTAAGACATTTAAGCCTCCTGAGTATCGGCTTGAGATCAAAACCGCCTCTCATGGCTCAGATGCTCTTATGCTTTTAGAGCAAGCTACCGAGAATGGCCGCCCTCCAGATTTAGTTTTGTCGGACACGAATATGCCAAGAATGGATGGTTTGGAACTTTGGAATTCATTTTTAAAAAATTATAAAAAAAGTATCCCTTTTGTTTTGCTTTTTAGCGGCTGGGGCGAGAATCCAAAATTCACCAAAGACGACGTTCGTGCGCTTGGGATCGAGCATATTCTAACAAAAGAGGAAGCCGAGATTAATTTAGGCTCTCTCATTTCTAAGATTTTAATTACTTGAAGGAGGCCGCAAACGCGAGACGTCTAGTGGATTATCGATTTATTTAAATAATTTTTAACCCTAGACTTAAAAATGGGTCTATGACTTCAACGATGCAGATCTTCGTTCTCGTTCTTTTTTTTGCGGCGATTGCGATTTTTGCCAAAAAGAAAATTCCAGCTCATCCCATCCGAGATAAAAACTGGCTTGTTTTAAGTGTTTTTATATTACTCGCAGCCCTTTCTGTTTATTCATTCTTTTTCGCTTATAAAAATTATTCTGTCTATAGATGGACAGTGATTGATGAACCAATCACTGCTGAAGCAAACAAAGAATATAATTTTAAAGTTTTGCCCAACCTGACCTCACGTTATCAAATCGAAGTCGTCTATAAAAAAAGATTCGATATGTTTGCAAATGATCGTGAATCTTCGAATGAATTTCCCGACCCTCATCTTAAATTAAAATGGGTCCTCAAATCAGAGACGGATGATTTAATTTCTGAAGGACAAGAAGTCCCGAATGCGTGTGCGTGGAGCGCTGAAGAAACTTTTTTATGCCTTGGCTCTCCCTTTGAACTTTCAGCGAACAAGGCCGCTATTCTTAAAATAAAAATAATTGATTCCTCTCCGTTTGCCGAAATAGATAAACGACTTAAGATTTCAGTTACCTCTGATCGATATAAAGATGCTTTCGTCGCAACCAGCCTTGCCTTGCTCGCAGGAATTTTCTTTTTTATTGTCTTGATCGTTTTTTTGATTGTTCCAAAGCTTTTTAAGTGGATGCACACAAGATAAAGGCTGACGAAGCGGGTAGCTTTTCACGTTAAGATTGTTAAGATTCTCATGTGATTCTGAGTTTCCTATTTAGTCTTATCTTTTCCCTTCCCACCAAAATCCTAATCGTGGGTGATAGTCTGACAGCTGGCTATGGATTAAAAGAAGACCAAGCCTATCCTACTCTCCTGCAAAATCAGTTCGAAAATGAAAAAATACCTGTCCAGATCTTAAACGGAGGTGTTTCGGGTGATACAACTGCAGGAGGACTTCGACGTTTAGGATGGATGATAAAAAAATCGTCTCCAGACTGGGTGATCATTGCTCTTGGTGGAAACGATATGCTTCGCGGCCTCTCACCTAAGAAGACAAAAGAAAATTTAAAAGAAATGATCCGCGAGGCAAAAAAGGCGAAAATTAAAGTCGCGGTGCTTGGGATAGACGCACCTACCAGTCTGGGCGCTCATTACTCTAAAGACTTCGATCGAATCTTCGAGGAGCTTGAGCGAGAAGAAAAAATTCCTGTCATGAAAAATTATATTCAATCTGTCGTGGGAAAGATCGAGATGAATCTTACCGATCGCATACATCCTAATGCTAAGGGCCAGGAAAAACTTGCTGAAGAAATTTTTAAATTTCTTTATCCATTGGTAAAAAAAACGGAGAGGAGCTCGCCTTGATTCGTGCGCAAGGTCTTTGGAAAGTCTACGCTGACGCCAAACAAAAATTGGAAATTTTAAAAGGCATTGATTTAGAAATTGCTCGCGGCGAATTTGTTTCTATCATCGGAAAATCTGGCAGTGGCAAAACAACTCTATTGAGTTTGTTGGCTGGATTAGATCGACCGACAAAAGGCACGATCGAGCTAGATGGAAAGCGGATCGAAAACTTGTCAGAAGAAGAACTCGTTCCGCTTCGGAGAAAATCTTTAGGATTTATTTTTCAGGCCTATCACTTGATTCCTACGATGACGGCTCTTGAGAATGTTTTGATTCCATTTCAACTTTCCGGTGAACGCAATGGAGAAGCAAAAGCTTTTGAACTTTTGGAGCGCGTGGGTTTGCGAGATCGAGCTTCGCACCGTCCTCATCAACTTTCTGGAGGAGAGCAACAGAGAGTTTCGATCTGTCGAGCGTTAATCAATGATCCAGAAATTTTATTTGCAGATGAACCAACCGGAAATCTCGACGTCGAGCATGGAGAAACGGTTATGAATCTTCTGCTCGAAATGCGAGGGCAGAAAACCTTGCTACTCGTCACTCATGATATGTCTCTGGCAAATCGAGCTGATCGACAGATTCCCATTATAGGAGGAAAAATTTCCGTTGTGGAATCTCGTCAAAACTTCATGGCGTGAGCTTTTTTTAGGACGACGTCGCCTAGTACTTCCAGGAATCGCTCTCACCATCGCGATTGCAAGCCTATTTCTTTTTCGCTCGTTTGAAACTTTGATTAAAACTCAAATCAGTAATGAAGGTCGCTCCCAACTAGGAGGCGACTTAGCCATCGAAGCTTTCAGAGATTTGCCTGAACCTACTTTGGCCGCCATCTTATCGAACCTTCCACGAGGAACTCAAATTTCAAAAACTTTAGAATTCAATACGATGCTTCAAGCGAAGAAAGCGAAAGAAAGTAGATTCGTTCGATTGATGGTGGTGGATTCTGCTTTTCCTTTTTATTCTAATCACGAGCTTTCAAATAAAAAAACTTACCAAGATTTAAATTTTGCAGAGCCGTCTGTAATCGTTCCGGAAGATTTGAGTGTGCTCCTTGGACTTCATATTGGAGATTTTGTTCAAATCGGTGAAACAAATTTTCGAATTGTAAGCCTACTTTTGAATTCGAAAAATTCTCTCGGCAGTTTTTTGTCTTTTGCACCGACGGTTTGGATTCATGAGCGGCATTTAAATTCTACACATCTGCTCGATCGGCCTGGACGAGTAAGTTACGAATATCATATTAAACTCAACGAGACTTCGCGTGACCCTCGAGAGATTCGCAACGAAATTAAAAAAGAAATCAACGACCCTGCCTTTCGCGTGACTACTTACAATGAAGCTGAGCGAGGGTTTCAAACCATTTTCGATCAGGTGACGTTATTCGCACAGCTTGTCACCGTAGCAGCACTTTTACTTTCGGGTTTTGCCGTGTTTGGAGCTTTTCAGAATTGGCTCTATGAAAGGCGCTACCTTTTTGCGGTGCTTCGCTCTCTAGGTGCGGCACGCGCGCAAATTCAGTTATTTCTTTTAAGTTCGGTTGCTACATTCTCACTTATCTTCTGCGCGCTCGGCCTTCTTCTTGGATATTTTGCTTTTGAAATTTTAGTACCTCAAATTTCGGAACTTCTTCAGATATCTTTGCAAAGTCGGCCGGGAGTTGGAGTTTTTTTATTTTCAGCTGTCTGCGGACTAAGCGTTCCTTTTTTATTTTCAATGTTTGCACTACTCGGAGCGAATGATTTTAAACCAATTTTACTATTGAGAAATCAAGAGCTCGCTTTGCGATTAAATCGAAAGCATATTTTGCTCGCGCTTGGAATTCTTTTAGCTCTCTGGTGTTTTCAATTTTTTATTTTAAGGGATTTACTTCAGTCGACGGTTTTAACCATTGCACTTCTTTTCATTTTGGCCGCAGGTAGTTTGATTTCTTGGGCAATGCTCGCGGCTCTATCACGCTTGCCCATTTCAAAACTTAATATAGCGATTCTTTTTCCTATTCGCATGCTGCTTAGGGAGCGACCGATGAGTATCTTGGCTGCCACACTTTTTTTTGTATTGGCTTTGATTCTTGGAGCAATCACTTCTCTTGAAGGAGAGCTACAGTCAGAATTTCGGGTAGAGAATTCTGTTAGGCAATCGAGCCTTTTTATTTTTGATCTTGGGGAAAGCGAAAAGAATTCTGTGGAAGCCGCGCTTTCAAATAAAAAAAATGTTCGCATAGACTGGGCTCCTTGGATACGTGTGAGGTGGAAGCAAATCAATGGCAAGGCTCTAAGTCCAGAGCAGCAAACTGAGGATGGACGATTCAATTCTGAATTTTTGGTTAGCGAAGCAAGCTCTCTTCCCGAGCGAGAAAGACTCGTTCAGGGAAAATTCTGGTCGAATGATTATGATTCAGAAGCATCTTTTCTTCCTGAGGTTTCGCTGACCCGCGAATTTGCACGTCGCTATCAAGTAGAAATTGGAGACCGTTTAGGATTTGAAATTTACGGAGTTCCTTTTGAAGCGAAAGTGAGCAACTTTAGAATTGTGCGATGGACAGAATTTCAACCGGGTTTTCGAATTCTATTTCAAAAAGGCGTATTTGAAGATCTTCCTTTTTCTTATCTCGGAGCCGTTGAAGCTGAAGGTTTAAAGTCGAGACTTGATATTCGCGAAACACTCAATCGTGAATTACCCGCTGTTTCACTTGTCGATATCGCACAAATAAAAAGCGATCTTACACGAATCTTAGGAAATATTTCTGCTGCGCTAAAAGGCATTCTTGGCTTTCTTTTAATCTTAGGCATTTCGATGATTGCCGTTCTGGCGCAAGAAAAAGTTCTAAGCCGAGAAAGAGACTTTGCCGTTTTACGATGCGTGGGAGCAAGTGCGAGCCAATTGCAAATTTTTCTCATTCTTGAATTAGTTCTGCTGGCGTTCGTGCCCTCGGTCATCGGAGTTACAATCGGACTACTTTTTAGCAAATTGATGCTCTTTTATTATTTCAATATTGAAGGAGGTGAATGGAGCGCCTCGTTTGGATATATTCCTTTAGGTATTTTAATTCTTGTCACTTTCGTGGCGTGGATTGCTTCGTATCGCAGTCGAAAAGTTCGTCCTCGGCAGGCATTTCAAGGATTTGGAAGAGATTGAATGGAGACCTCTTGCGTAGGCCCTAGTGCACGCCCTATAAAATAAAATGATGAAATCACGCCCAAGTTTTCCTCAAATTTATATCGAACTCGCAAAAATTCTAGCCGCTCGCTCGACGTGCGTTCGACTGCAAGTGGGCACAGTCATCACCTCGACAGATTTTAGAAAAGTTTTAGCGATTGGATACAACGGCAACGCCACGGGGCTTTTAAATAAATGCGACCGAGAAGAGCCAGGCAATTGCGGATGTCTTCACTCTGAAGAAAATGCTGTCATCAATTGCGACGCTCCAAGACAAACGGAGAAAGTCGTTTTCGTCACTCACCTCCCCTGCGTTCAATGCGCGAAGCGCCTCATCAATCTTGGAAATGTGAAAAAAATTTACTACGCCCAAGATTATCGAATTCGCGATTCGGTTGAGATTTTAAAAACTGTTGGAATCGAAGTGGAACAAATCTTAGGAGACACACGATGAATGAAATCGTCACATGCATCTGGTTCGATCACGATCAAGCAAGTAAGGCAGCGGCTTTTTACGCAGAAACATTTCCGAATAGTCAGGTCACACGAGTGAACAAAGCGCCGGGTGACTTTCCTGGTGGCAAAGAAGGTAGCGAATTAACGGTTGAGTTCACTGTACTCGGACGCAAATTTGTTGGTCTCAATGGCGGACCGATTTTTAAACCGAACGAAGCTGTCAGTTTTATGGTCGTCACCGAAAACCAAGAAGAAACGGATCGCTATTGGAATGCGATTATAAAAAATGGCGGCAGCGCAAGCGAATGCGGTTGGTGCAAAGATCGATGGGGTTTCTCGTGGCAGATCACACCGAGATTACTGCTCGATCTCACAACAAGTTCTGATCCCGACAAAGCGAAGCGCGGTTTCAAAGCGATGATGACGATGAAGAAAATTGATATCGCTGCACTTGAGGCGGCGATTGGTAAATAAATTAAAATTTTTCAGTGGGCTATTTTAGTTCTTCAAGCCCCTATCTATGCAGCTTTGGAGCCGTCGCAGCATTTTCGGCGACTTTGGGGCAGCTTAATGCTAACCGGTTTTGAATGAGAAACCTGAAAAAATTCTTTCTTATAATCAGTCTTTTCCCGATTTCATTGCTCGCGCAAAAAAAGGAACCAAAACCCATCTTGATGATTATGACTGAGGCCGCTTCGCTCACTCTCAACGATAATTCCACACACAGAACTGGATACTGGCTGACGGAGTTTACTCACCCGTATGAAGAGTTTTTAGAAAATGGGTTTGAAATTCGTATCGCAACTCCGACAGGTAAACGTCCCACGATGGATCCGATCGCAGAAGCAAAAAATCCTGACGGAAAACTTTTGTTCTGGGCCAATGAACAGGATTACGAATCAGCAATTCAGATCAAAAATAATGTGATTGATAAGAGCCAAATTTTAGATCTGCGAAATATGACAGCTGAATCGCTTAACAAATTTAGTGGCGTATTTTTTGTAGGCGGTCATGGAGTCATGGAAGATTTATTGACCTCTCCGGACGTGAAAAAATTACTTCAACTTTCCGATGCAGCAGGTATTCCCGTCGCTCTGGTCTGTCACGCACCCATCGTTTTAGCTAAAATTGCCAATCTGTTTCCCCAGGGGAGCTCCGTGACTGCATTCACCGACCAAGAAGAAGCTCAGGCTCACATAAAAAAAGCTCTTTTGAAAACCACACCTGAGATGGAACTTACCGCGGCTGGTTTCAAGTTTATTGATGGAGGACTTTGGGCCGATCACGTCGTAAAATTGAGTTCTAAAAGAAATACATTGTTTATCGCCGGACAAAATCCAACGTCCGCAAAAACAACGGCCGTACAATTATGTGGAGCCATTTTGCAGAAATTACCTTGAGTTCAAATTATCGGTAAGCGTCTTTACGATGAGCGATCTTTAAAACAAATATAATTAGGTCAGTGCCGATTACATCATAAATAATTCGGTAAATACCTACCCTAACCCGAAAGGCATGGGCCTCACCTTCAAGTTTTTTACATCCATCCGGAAAGGGATCGATTGTTAGAGATTCTAACTTAGCAAGAACACGCCGCACGTCATTTTTTGGAATTTTTTTTAGGGCTTTCTCTGCAGAATTCGAAAGAGAAATTTTATACTTTATCACTTCGCTCAAGGTCCTTGATAATTTCACTCAATGGACGCGTCGGTTCCGCACGAAGCTTTCTCAGGTCGGCAATATCTTCATACTCTTCAAGTTTGTCTAAAATCGCTTCTTGAACAAAATGGCCGATCTTAAGACCGCGAGATTCACATGCATCTTCCAGAGCCTTCTTAACTTGGGAATGAACCTGAGTGGCTAATTGCACTTTAGACATATTCTATATTTTAATAGAAAAAAATAGAAAGTCAAGATGGGGTGGACGATGGGATTTGAACCCACGACGGCCGCAGTCACAGTGCGGAGCTCTACCAACTGAGCTACGTCCACCACCTAATTGCGCAACTATTTGTCACGCCCTCAAAGACATACCACAAAACCCGCGAAATTTAGCGAAATCAAGACCCGATTTTTCTTACGCGAACGTAAACCCTGTCCTTATTATATCCAAATGCAATATTGATCCCAAAGTCCTCAAGACCTTACGATAAAGGGCGATGAAGACACTAACACCCCTAGAACAACTTCCTCTATTCACCACCCAAATAAAGGCCTTCATCAATTGGACGCGAAAAAACGCGCTCTGGCCTTTGCCCTTCGGAACCGCCTGTTGCGGAATCGAATATATGGCGGTCGTGGGATCTCACTACGATGTTTCAAGATTCGGAGCCGAAGTCGTGCGCTTCTCTCCTCGCCAAGCTGATCTTTTGATCGTCGCCGGAACGATCACCGAAAAAATGGCGCCAGTACTTCGACAAGTGTACGAGCAAATGCCTGAACCCAAATGGGTTTTGAGTATGGGAGTTTGCGCTTCATCCGGCGGATTTTATCGCGCGTATCACACGGTTCAAGGAATTGAGTCGATCGTGCCTGTCGATATTTATGTGCCCGGTTGTCCTCCAACTCCAGAAGCGGTGATTCAAGGGATCATGAAGCTGCAAGAAAAAATCGCCAAAGGCGACACACCTTCGCAAAGACTTTTGGAAAAGAAAAAAATGGCTGAACGAAGTTCCGACCAAGTTCAAAGCGTAGCTCAGGGAGATTCTCATTAATGGAATATCACTTCCAACTCGTTCAACAACTCAAAGAAAAAATTGGCGCGGATTCGATTCTTCGCGAAGAAAAAAGTAATTGGAATCCCAATGAATATATTTTAACCGTTCGTGCCGCAGACATCCGAAAAATTTGCGAATTTCTGAAAAAGCAAAAAGGATTTTTATGGATGATGGATATTTGCGGAGTGCATTATCCAGAGCGCGAAGAAAATTTTGAAGCCGTTTATCATCTCTACAACAAAGATAATAACAAACGCATTCGTTTAAAAGTTCCTCACAAAGAAGGAACAAAAATTCCTAGCATCACTTCTGTTTACAAAGCCGCCAATTGGTTTGAGCGCGAGGCTTACGATATGATGGGAATTTTCTTTGAAGGTCATCCAAGTCTTACTCGAATTTTGTGCCATCATAAATTTGTTGGGCACCCACTCAGAAAAAATTATTCGGCGACGGCGAATCAAGTTTTAGATGCGCCAGAAGTTTTTGAATTTCCGCCGATGCCTCCGCCTCACAACGATCACGAAGATATTTTGACCAATCAGCGAACGGTTTTAAATATCGGCCCAAGCCATCCCGCCACTCACGGAACTTTTAGATGGTTTGTAGAACTTGAAGGCGAAACGATCATTCGATCGAAAGCGGAGATTGGATATCTACACCGCTGTTTTGAAAAAATGGCAGAGACTCACAAGTATCAGCAGCTACTTCCCTACACCGATCGATTAAACTACTTATCAGCGCCGATGAATAATTCTGGATACTGCCAAGCGGTTGAGAGAATGCTCGGCGTTACGATTCCACTTCGCGCGCAATATATTCGCGTGATTTTAAATGAACTTTCTCGAGTCATCGATCATCTCGTTTGCATCGGAACGACAGCCGTGGATATGGGCGCGCTGACGACATTTTGGTTTTGCTTTCGTCAGCGAGAAAATGTGTACGAGCTTTTTGAAAAACTTTGCGGAAATCGAATGCTCACATCGATCACTCGTATCGGTGGAGTTTACGGAGATCTCGATGAAGATTGGAAACGTCAGTGCCGAGGCGTGCTTGTTACACTTCGCGAAACGGTTGAAGAAGTAGATAAACTTTTATCCAATAATAAAATTTGGCTGAACCGAATGAAAGATACCGGCGTCGTCAGCAAAGAAATGGCCGTTGATTATGCATTCACGGGTCCATGTGGCCGCGCTTCGGGAATCGATTACGATATTCGAAAAGCTGAACCTTACTACGACTACGATAAATTCGATTTTGATGTTCCGGTTTCTACCGACGGAGATAATTTTGCGCGCTATTATTTGCGACTCGAAGAAATGCGACAAAGTATTCGGATCGTCGAACAAGCGCTGAACAAATTACCCGATGGTCCAACGACGATTTCTAATCCGCTCGTTGTACTTCCGCCTAAGTCAGAAGTTTATTCGAATATCGAAGCTCTCATGAATCATTTCATGCTCGTGATTGAAGGAATTAAACCTCCGAAGGGTGAAATTTATTCTTACTCTGAAGCTGCGAATGGTGAGCTTGGTTTTTATATCGTCTCGGACGGAACGGGATATCCCTATCGTGTGAAAGTGCGTCCACCATGCTTCCCTATTTACTCTTCGTTTGAAGATGTCGTTCAAGGCGGATTGATTGCAGACGCCGTCGCGACTTTAGGTCAATTCAATGTGATTGCAGGAGAACTGGATCGATGAGCCAACATCATTCGTCAACCGCACAAGCTTACTCAAAAGAAGTTCAGTTCTCTGAAAAGACGATGACTGAATTTAAAAATATTTTAGCCAAATATGATTCTAAACGTTCGGCGCTTTTGCCCGTCCTTCATCTCACTCAAGATGAGTTCGGTCATTTATCCGATGAAGCGATTGTCTATGTCGCGAAGCTGATGGATTTGTCGCCTGCGCAAGTTTTAGAAGTGGTGAGTTTCTATCATATGTTTCATCGCCACCCTGTCGGCCAACATCATTTACAATTTTGCGTGACTTTAAGTTGCTGGATGAATGGCTCGCATCAATTGATGAAGAGTACTTGTTCTAGACTGGGAATTCGCGCCGGTGAAACCACGGCGGATGGAAAATTTTCTGTGGTCGGAGTTGAATGTTTAGGAAGCTGCGGATCGGCTCCTGTTGTTCAAGTGAATGAAACTTATTACGAAAATTTAACTCCCGAAAAATTAAATCGCTTAATCGCGAGCTGCAAAGACGGAGAACCCAGACAACCATGAGCCACTCTACTTCTCTTGTTAAAAAAACTTCTCATGGCGCAAATATGCGACCCATGGCGATTGAACAACAGCCACTGACTGCTGAAAAAAGATTATTGCTCGAGCATGAGCACGTTCCTGGTATCAACAAAATCGATGTCTATTCATCGAAAGGTGGATACGAAGCGCTCAAAACAGTTTTGAAAAATAAAATGACCGTCGATGCGATCGTCGACATCATGAAAAAATCAGGACTTCGCGGTCGAGGCGGTGCGGGATTTCCTACAGGTTCAAAATGGAGTTTCGTTCCCAAGAATGATGGCAAAGCCCACTACTTACTTTGCAACGCCGATGAATCTGAGCCCGGCACATTTAAAGATCGAGTCATCTTAGAAAAATTACCTCATATGATGATCGAGGGAATGATCATTGGCTCTTACGCGATCGCTGCAAAAAAATCTTATATCTATATTCGCGGCGAATATACTTACGCAGCTTTGGCGATTGAGAAAGCGATTCAAGAAGCTTATCAAGCCGGATTTTTGGGCAAAGATATTTTAGGATCAGGATTCGATCACGATATGTATGTGCATCGAGGAGCGGGGGCCTATATTTGCGGAGAAGAAACAGGCTTGATCTCTTCTCTCGAAGGAAAAAAAGGTTGGCCAAAATTGAAGCCTCCATTTCCAGCCGTTGAAGGTTATTTAAAATCTCCAACTGTGGTGAACAATGTTGAAACTTTAGCAGCCGTGCCATGGATTATTCGAAATGGTCCAGAAGCTTACGCAAAATTTGGCACCGAAAAATCTAAGGGCACCAAAATGTGGTCGGTAAGTGGCGATGTGAATCGGCCCGGAGTTTATGAGCTTGAGTGCGGCGCCCCTTTTAAGGCTTTGCTTGAAGATTGTTGCGGAGGGGTTCGCGGTGGAAAAAAATTAAAGGCTATTATTCCTGGCGGATCTTCGGCTCCGATCGTTACCGCTGAAGAAGCTTATCAGATGACTTTGGATTATGAATCGATCGCTTCGAAAGGTTCGATGCTTGGCTCAGGCGGAATGATTGTGCTCGATGAAACTCGAGATCTCGTTCAAGTCTTGAAAAATTTATCCGAATTTTATGCCGATGAATCTTGCGGCCAGTGCACACCTTGCCGAGAAGGCACGGGATGGATTGAGAAAATTTTGCATTCGTTTACCGAAAAACAAGCGCGACGTGAAGACGTCGATCTTTTAAAAAACATCGCCTCTAATTTGCAAGGTCGAACGATTTGCGTTCTTGCAGATTCGATTGCGATGCCAGTTGAAAGTTATTTGAAAAAATTTCCTCAAGAATTTGAAAAATATTTAAAAAAATCTACCGCTAGCGGGACGAGGGTTTAACGATGTCAGATACGAATTCGAAAAAAGTGAAGATCACGCTCAACGGAAAAGAAATCGAAGCTCCTGCTGGCCAAAATTTGCTCGATGCCGCGGATGCAAATGGCGTAGAAATTCCACGCTACTGCTATCACCCTGGGTTGTCGGTGGCAGGTCAATGCCGTATGTGCATGGTCGAAGTAGAAGGAAATCCCAAACTTCAAATCGGTTGCAATATTCGCTGCAGCGATGGACTCAAAGTTATTTCTGATTCTGAAAAAGTAAAAAACGCTGTGAAGTGGAGTCTTGAATACCACTTAGTGAATCACCCCATCGATTGCCCGATCTGCGATCAAGCTGGTGAGTGCGGCCTGCAAGAATATTATATGGAGCACGGCCAGTACAAAAGCGATATGCATGAACAGAAAGTGAACAAGCAAAAGGTTGTCGACCTTGGCGATCATATTGTTCTCGATAAAGAGAGATGTATTCTCTGCAGTCGCTGCGTTCGTTTCACTCAAGAAATTTCTAAAACCTCTGAGTTTGGAATTTTTAATCGCGGGGATCGATCGGTGATCGGCACCGTAGACGACAAACCTCTCACCGGAAATTACCAAGTCAATACGGTTGATATTTGTCCCGTAGGTGCTTTGACCTCGAAAGATTTTCGATTTGAGCAACGCGTTTGGTTTTTGGATGAAACTGAATCTGTATGTTCAGGTTGCAGCAAGGGCTGCAATGTTTTTGTTCATCACAAAAAAGGAAAGCACATTTATCGTTTAAAACCTCGCTTCAATGAAGCGGTGAACTCTTATTGGATGTGCGATAAAGGTCGATACACTTATAAAGATTCAAATTACGATCGACGCCTTTCAAATGCGAAGATGGCGGGCGTGGATATTCCCTACTCTGAAGCGATTCAAACGTGGGCAAGTGATTTAAGGGTTTTAGTCGCAACCGAGCGCACCGATGAAATTGGCGTTTGGATCAGCCCTCACCATTCGAACGAAGAGTTGAATTCGATCTTGGATACTTTTAGCGGCAAACTTAAAGTTACTAAATTTTATTCTGAGAACATTGAACAGATTGTTCAAAAAGATGAATCCGTTGATGGATTTTTACTTCGATCGGATCCTTATCCAAACTCGAAGGGATTTTTATCTACTCTTCAAGGCAAAAAAGTAAAAACCCAAAGCACTGATGATTTAATTCAAACCATCAAAAAAGGCGGCGTTAGTCATATTGTTTTGATTTGTCCGGAAGGTCAGCGAATTCTTCCAGAGATGCTTAAAATTTCTAAAGTTTTAAGTCCGTTTCAATTTGTGATCGTGCTCACTCCGCAACTTGCAGCAATGGAAATTTTCTCCGCCGCTTTAAGCTTGCCCACTTTGGGCCACTACGAAAAAACAGGAACTTTTATAAATCACGCAGGAATTGTTCAGCACACCGCAGCCGGATTTAAAATGTTCAAAGAATCTCATTCGGTGACGGATATTTTAAATGATTTGATGATCGCTCAAGCAAAACCTGCAGAAACTCGCGAAAGGATGGCGACCTAAAATGTCGAACCTCATTCGAAAACCCACTCTTGAAAGTAAATCCTATCTCATCGGGATTTTTAAAGGCCTCATGATTACAGGCCGACATTTTTTTATGAATTTGCTCGGACTCAGCAAGCGTCCGACGATTCAATACCCTGAGCAAAAGCGAAATTATTCGTCTAAATTTATGGGCGTTCATGTGCTCACCAAAAAAGAAAATGGTGAGATCGCATGCACCTCTTGCATGCTCTGCGCGACAAACTGCCCTGCCGAATGCATTCATATTGTGGCCGCAGAATCTCCCAATCCTAAAGTTGAAAAATATCCAGCCGTTTATGAAATCGATTTATTGCGCTGTGTATTCTGCGGATTTTGTGAAGACGCCTGCCCTGTCGACGCCGTTCGAATGGGTCGCGATTATGAGTTGGCTGAACTTGCGGAGAGAAATTTTGTGGTAGGCATTGATTATTTGATGAACCGCCCCGCTCTTAATAACAAAAATATTTCTGTCTTTCACGAGCCACACAAAGTGGTCACCAAGACGGCTGTTGGTCATTAAAAAATAACTTCAGTTAAAAATTAAACAAAGAGGAAGAGACTTTTAGGATCTCTTCCTCTTTTTTGTTTTAAGAATGTTTTGTAAAATTTGGTCCCGGGACCAAATTTAGATTAGAATGATTCTCATGAAGCTTGCTCCCGATGAAATAGAGAATTATTGCCTGTCCAAAAGCACAACTCCTTCGGCGAATTGCGAAGAAATTTTTAATTACACCAAAGCCAATGTTGAAATGCCTGAGATGCTGATTGGGCCGATGATCGGAAGCGTACTTGGATTTTTGGTTCACTCAGTTTGTGCAGAGCGCGTTTTAGAGATTGGATGCTTTACGGGATATTCTGCGCTCGCGATGGCGGAACGGCTTCCGATGGATGGTGAATTGATTACTTTAGACATCAATGAAGAAACCGCAAAAGTAGCGCGAGAATTTTGGGCAAAAAGTCGACACGGTAAAAAAATTAAATTGATTGTGGCTCCAGCAATCGAAACTTTAAAAACACTTGAAGGTCCTTTTGATTTTATTTTAATCGATGCGGATAAAGAAAATTATCCAGCCTATTTTGAAAGAGCTTTAGAATTGCTCTCACCTAGCGGAATCATCGCGCTTGATAATAGTTTAAGAGGCGGAGAAGTACTTAAAGAAAATACAGATGAAGGCACAAAGGCTATACGCGCGCTTTCCGAAAGCCTCGCTAAACGCAGAGATCTTGTGAAAGTTTTATTGCCTGTTCGCGACGGTTTACTTTTGGTACAACACGCTTAAGCAAAATGAAAATCGGCCACTCAGAAATTTTTGCTCTTGAAACGGGGATGTTCAAACTCGATGGCGGCGCCATGTTTGGAACAGTTCCAAAACCTATTTGGGAAAAGGCCATACCACCTGATGAGCAGAACAGAATTCCGATGGCGCTTCGAATTATTTTGCTTCGCGATTTTAAAACTAAAAGAAATCTTCTCATCGACACCGGCATTGGAACAAAATGGCCAGAAAAATTGGCAACTATTTATGGAATCGATCATTCCAAATTTACTCTTCAAAAAGCTTTAAGTGAGCATGACTTAAAGCCAGAAGACATTACCGATGTGATTTTAACTCATTTGCATTTTGATCATGCGGGTGGAGCGACCTTGCCAGAGTCCGAAGGGGCAGCTCTTTTAGGTGAGGGCCACGCCGCAAAATTTAAGCCCACTTTTCCAAACGCAAAATATTATATTCAAAAAGATAATTTAGATTGGGCGATGGATCCAAACTCCAGAGAAGCGGCCAGCTATTTACCAGAAAATTTTAAACCTCTGATCGAATCGAAAAAATTAATCGTTTGCGATGGCATTGAAGACTTTGAAAAGAAAATCAATTGGCCAGGGGTTTCAGTTAGACTTTCTTACGGGCATACGATCGGTCTTCAATGCCCTCTCATTAACTTAGATGGCAAAATATTTTTTTATCCTTCGGATATGATCCCGACCGCTTCGCATCTGCCTGTGCCATGGGTGATGGGATACGATATTCATGTGATTAAATTGCTCGAAGAAAAAGAAATTCTTCTCGCCGAAGCCGTCAAAGATAACTGGATTTTCGTCTACGAACACGATCCCGTTTTGCCTGCGACCACCGTCATCAAAGGTTCGAAGCACTACAGTCGCGGTGATCTTGTTAACCTGGCTTAAAAATTAAACCTTCGCGGTGATCTTACCCTTAGAGAGCTCGATCAAAAGTTTATCACCCATTTTGACGTCAGAAACTTTTTTGATGACCTTCATCGTCTGAACATTTCTAACGATACTGTATCCCCTCTCCATAATCGCGCGGGGATTTAACAAACGAAGTTTTTCTTCGAGATGTTGAATAGAAACTCTCGTATCTTCGATGTGCTGAGCTGGGATTTCATAGAGCTTATCACTTAAATAAAAAAACTTTTGCTTTTGATTTTGTAAAAGAGCCATCGGTGAAAATCGAAAGAGCGCAGCATTTAATTTCTCAACTTCAAATTTAAGTGCCGAAATTTTTTGCTGAAGAACATGAGTGAGGCGCTGAAATAAATCATCGACCTTCATCTCCGTAAATTCCAAAAGCTTTTGAACCAAAAGCAATCGCTTCATGAGATGGTCCAAACGAGTGATAAGCTCTAGCTTGCTTCCAATCACGAGTTCCGCGGCAGCGGATGGAGTGGGAGCACGCAAATCGGCAACAAAGTCTGCGATTGTAAAATCGACTTCATGTCCAACCGCAGAAATCACAGGCATCTTCGATTGAAAAATCGCGCGAGCAACAACTTCTTCATTGAAAGCCCAAAGATCTTCAATGCTGCCGCCGCCGCGCCCGACAATTAAAACATCGAGTTCGCTAAAATGTGCATTAAAATCTTGAATGGCTTGAGCGATTTCTTCGGCCGCTCCGACGCCTTGAACTTTTACGGGATAAATCAAAACGCGTAAGCCCGAAAACCTTCGATCTAAAATTTGTAAAATATCTCGAATCGCTGCACCTGATGGCGAAGTAACAATCCCCACGGCTCTAGGAAATTTTGGAATAGGTCGCTTTCTTTCCGTGCGAAACAAACCTTCAGCTTCTAATTTTTTCTTCAGTTGTTCGAAAGCGAGTTGAAGAGCGCCGAGACCTTCAGGCTCCATTCGCGAAACGAGAATTTGGTAATTTCCGCGAGGTGGATAAACCGTAATTTTTCCAACTGCGATGACTTTGAGCCCATCGTGAGCTTTAAATTTTATCTTCGAATTATCCCCACGAAACATCACCGCGGTGAGGTTGGCTTTTTCATCCTTTAAATTGAAATAAAAATGCCCCGACGGATGGGCTTTAAAATTCGAAATTTCGCCGATAATAACGACCTCAAAAAACTCTTTTTCAAGCGAAAACTTAATTCGATCGGTAAGTTCGGCGACGCTGATTGGCTTATCCAAACTGCCTAAGGCGCGGGTCGTAGGAACCTCAAAATGATTTAATAAATCCACTTCTTCGCTTATCGCATTATTTAAAGGGGTAGCTCAAGGGATTCCGCTTATTTAAGGCCCTAAACTTGACTTAAATGGGGAGGCGTTATATTTCCTACCGAGTTTTAACCTTATGCAATCACTTAAAAGCCCTCTCTTATTTATATCTCTTTTGTTGGGCAGCCTAGGCTTTTCAAAAGAGGCGCTTTCTTATCCGCCTGTAGCAGAGGTTTTATTTACTGAACCTGGTAATTTTTTAATGGAAGATCAAGAGCGAGTCGTCATTGGACTTCTGATGGAACGAAAGCCCTACAGTCTTGCTCGAATTTTTTTAATGGGAAAATCGAGACCAGCGATTTACAGCATTAAACTGCAGAATCCAAAATTTGTTTCTGATTTAAGATTACTTGCCAGAATAAAACAAGCAGATGCAATACAAGGAAATTCTTCAAGCTCCGTTCAACATGATATTAAACATTTAGAAAGCTTAGCTCTTCATCAACATTCTCAACGAGAAGAATGGCGGCCACAGAATCCATTTGGACCTATTGCGATTTTAGATATCGATCGCGCTGCGCTTAACTCTCGATTTGACTATCGCTCCACTTTAGATCCCACCTATTTTCAAGTCAGTGTCAGAGTGGGAAGAAAAAGTATAAATTTTAGCCCTGCTGAGTTGGTCTTAAGTCCAACAAAAGGCTTTATAGAATTAAAAGCAGAGAGAGAAACAGATCTGCCCAAAGATTTACCAAGAGTTTTTATGACCGTGGGAATGGGCCATTTAAAGAGAGAAGCTAATATATTCTGCAATCGAACTCTTCAAGGTATTGTAGATGGGCCTAAAGCACGAGAACCGCTTGAACCTTAATTCGGAACAAAACCGCAATCTTCCATTTTATTTTCAAAATCTGTACTTAAAAAGAAAATAAGAAGTGCTTTTACGAAAGGCAGTTGATCAACCACATTTTCGGGGTCGGATTTCAAAATCGTCGGCGTGATCATCTCTTCGTGAATGGCGAGCCAAACCCAGAATCGAAGCAGCTTTGCCATCGGCGAACCCGAGAGCAACATTCCCTGAAAAAATCTTTCGGCCAAACGCTTTTCGTCAAACAAGCCACGTTCGCGATCGTGAAGTACTTGCAAAACTCCGACCGAAAGTGCCGACCACATTTCTTCATCGAGCTGCTCAAAAAATTCTGATTTTACTTCGAGCACATAAGGCGAAAACGAAACGCGAAATGGAATTTCAAGCTCATCGAGCACTCGAATTTCAACGGCATCTCTCAGCTGAAAAGACTTCGTTAATCGCTGAGTCAATCGCTTGGCCGTTTCGACGAATGCATTTTTTGAAAGCAATTTAGAGTCCGCTTTTTTCAGCGGCAAAGTGTTTAAATACTTTGTAAATTTTGAATAAACTTCGGGCAAAGTGAGAGATTCGGTTAATCCCCAAAGTTCATATCGACGTTTTTTCGAATACGAAGGAATTTCAGAGCGAACTTCTAAATCCTCTCCATAAAAACTATCCCAAAGTAGAACTGCTCTATAATCGTAAGCCGCTCTGGATTTCAAAACTTCAAAATGAAGTGGATAAATTTGGCTCGCCCTATCTAAGAATTCCTTTCTTAAATGGCGAATTCTAAAAGCAGAATTTGGATCGAGTAAGGCATTTAAAATTTCATAGGTCAGCGGATTTGGCTGGATTCGCTGAAAAACAGACTCAATCAATAAACGCTGAGCTTCTTCAATCGCTCTAGCTTGAAAAGCAATATCCAGCAGACGATCGAGAGCACTCAATCTCTCGGCTTCAGATGAGCGATTCCATTCTTGAATCGTCCACTTCCAAGCAGGCTCCCACGCCAAAAATTTAACGGAAATTTCAGAAATTTCGCGACAATGATGAGCTTCAAGACCACCGTTCTTTTCTAAAAAGTCTGCCATATTTAAAAGCGAACTTAAAATTTCACGAGAACCAGAAGTCTCAAATTTTTTATAGAGATTGAGAGCCTCACGAGCGATTCTAAGCTGCTCATTAATAATGGGACATAATTGAAGTTCAGCTTCGCGGTTATGTAGAGCTTTCTCGTACTCGCCTTTGTTCTCGTACCAAGTAGCAAGCAACGAATGGCGAATATAATCGGTCTTCATCGAGTGAATAGCATTGAGCACTCTTTGATCACTGGAGCCATTTAACATCAGCTCTAAAATCGCAGTTTCCTTAAGTCGGTCTTCGGGAATTCGAGAAAGAACTTGAAGGAGCTGATCTGTATTCTCATGCTGATTCAACTTTTGAATATAAATTTCCCATGGAAACGCTTGAAAAGACGTCAGCGGCGGTGGAAATGAAGCTAAAGTTGCAGGATCGCGATCCCAAGCAAGTTCAATCCACTGCCAATGCCTCTGCTCTAATTTTTTTTGAGGCTGGGATTGAATAAATTTTAAAACCATCTTGAGCCATTTAGAAAAAACTTCATCACTGACTTTTTGTTTGGCATCCCAAAATAAATCGATGAATTCATCATTTAAAATTTGATGAGGGATCTCAGAAATCACAGATCGAGAGAGCAAAACTTGCTGAGTTTCTGCAGGCGTTAAATAACTAATCGCCTCCAAAAGTTGCTGAGAAGAGAGTTGTGAACTTTCTGAAGTTTGAACGCAGAGTTGATCTCTCAAAAAAATTCGCACATTCGCTGAAGTCGTAATAAAATGATTTTTAAGATCGTCAAGAACCCATGAAACTGGAACGGGAATTTTAGAAATCGCATATTCATAAAAATCTTGGGAACAACCTGATTTTCTTAACCGATCAAACCAAAGAACCTTGTCATTGCTTCGATCAAAAGCTCGCTCAAGATTTTTTCGAACCACATTTGATTCTTTTTCATTGGCAGGCCAGCGCTTTGGATTTTTTGTTTCAACTTCTCTTTGTCTTACGGACCACAGAAGCAAAAATCTTTCCTCATTCGGAAATCGAAGTAAGGCCTCCGAAAGTGTATCCGAATTAAGCTCCACTCGAATTTGCCATAGAGGCAAAAAGTCAGGATCCAAAGTAGCCGGGATCTCCTCAAGCTTAGAATTCAAAAATAATTTTTTCCAAAAACTTAAACTGACCGGCTCAGGGTCTTTCTCAGGGCTAAACATCTTCTGCTGAACAAGAGAAATGGCAGAAGGACTAAGTTCAGACTTTTTCCAAAACGGAAATCCAAAAATATTTTCGGTCGTATGCTTAAGTTCCCAATTCAAAGCTTCACATAAAGTAGATCTCCAAATCTCGGGTAGAGATTGATCTGAAACTTTTTCTAGCTTCGCTAGAGAGGCCTTTAAAATTCGCTGAACAAGTACGCCATCATGCTGAGCATAAGCGTTTTGAAGCATCCGAGATTTTTCTGCATCTAAAAAGTGTTTGCGTGCTTCCTCTAAAACTCGTCTGGACCAAGCATCGGATAAAAAATCTCCATAAAACTTCGCAGCTAAATCGTGATCCTTCAATCGGCGATCAGCATGATATCCAAGTTGAAACGAAAAAGATGCCGAACGAGTAAACTTTTGCATCAAATGCAAATTCTGCGCTGACATTTTTTCTATGGATTTTGAAAAAAGAGCTGGCAGATAAACTTCATTCTCTTTCGATTTTTCAATGAAATGTATTAAATAAGAGAAATCTGAATTTTCATAAGCTTCAAAAAGTCGAAGTGAAGGTGAAAAGTCTGCAGGCCGCATGCTCGGCTTTTGGCCAAGCTTCCAAAGCAAAATAAAACTCGCAGTTTCATAGCGAGGATCACGAATGGATTTAGAAAATTCTTCGATAGCTTTTGCTGAATCGTGAGAACGTAAAAGATAAACCCAAGCGAGTTCCCAAGAATGTCCCGCACTAGACGAATAAAAACGCTTAAGCTCCGTCCAATTTTGCGTTCTGATCAGCTCTGTTTCAGTATCCATGCTCTACTTATTTCTTAACCGGTGCCGTTTCTTTTTTAGGATCGCTATCCGCCAATTTAATTTTCTCTTTAAGATAATCGATTGCTTTTGCTAACTGAAAGTCTTCTTTCTCAAGAGCTGTCATGCCCTTTGTATCGATTTTCTTCTCTTTTTTAGGTTCTGATTTTGCGGCAGCAGGATTTTCGAGCTCACCTTTTTTTTCATCGTGGCCAATGATATGCCCTGGCAAATCTTTTTCTTTTAAAAGGGCATCGGCTTCATCCAAAGCTTTTACAATTTTATCAGGAGTAATTCCCAAGCCCTGAATCGTTCTGCCCGATGGCAAATAATAAAGAGCGACGGTTAATTTAATCCCACTTCCATCCTCGAGAGGAATTACATTTTGAACGGAACCTTTTCCAAATGTTTGGGTTCCCATCACATGCGCTCTCTTATGATCCTGAAGAGCTCCCGATACAATCTCGCTTGCCGAGGCACTTCCGCCGTTAACCAAAACAACAATGGGGTAAAAAGGTTCAGTGCCTTTAGCGACAGCGAATTTTTTATCAAATTGAACTTTGTCGCGGCCTTGAGTGTACACGATGAGGCCTTTATCGATAAAAGTATCGACAACTTCAACAGCTTGTTGCAAAAGCCCTCCAGGATTATTTCGTAAATCCAAAACCAATCCTTTCAGAGGAGCCTCTTTAGAAAGCTGCTTTAAAGCTTTTTGCATTTCATCGGCGGAATGCTCTAAGAATTGTTTAATCTTTACCACTCCAAAACCATCCACCACTTTGGAAGTGACGCTTTTTACGCTAATGACGGCGCGCTTTACTTTGAAATTTAAAAGTTTATCAACACCTTCACGACGAATCCAAATTTCAACGGTCGTTCCTGGTTTTCCGCGCATAAGCTTAACAGCATCGAAAATAGAAAGTTTGTCCGTGGGTTGATCCATGATCTTGGCGATAATATCGCCAGCCTTGATTCCAGCTTGAAACGCTGGAGTATCTTCGATGGGCGAAATAACGGTAAGCATTCCATTTTTCTTGGCGATTTCGATTCCTAATCCACCAAACTGACCTCGAGTATCCGCCTGCATTTCGGCGAATTCCTCTTTAGTCATATAGACAGAATGCGGATCTAAACTCTCAAGCATTCCTCGGATCGATCCTTGAACAAGATTATCGTCTTTGGGTTCTTCAACGTAATTTTTTTTGACGATATCGTAGACTTTAGTGAAAAGGCCGAAATTTTTATAAGCTTCTCGACTCGCGTCTTCCGAAAAAAGATAGGTCCAAACACCTCCCGAAAAAAACGAAATGATCGAAAGCGAAATAATTACAAACAGACCTCTCTTCATTTTCACAGAAACCTTCTTTCTCTTTAATTCGACTCAGTCGCGGGGGTTTTGGAAACCTTTTTCTTCACAGTTTGCCGCTCCAATTGCCTTAATTCTTCTAATTGAAGATCTAAAAGGCCCTCTTTAGACTCTAATGATTTAAGGGTTGCAGCAAGTTCTGATTTAAAGCTTTCACTCTGAGACAATTTCAATTCGCGATCCGAAATAAGTTGCAAAGGTTCAGAAATAATCCGTTGACGAGTCTGAGACAAAATGAACTTGAGATGTTCTCGCTCAAGCCACGAAGAAGCTTTCGTCGCCGAAGCTAAAGAAGGCCAATGAAGTAGCGGAACCAAAACGCGCTCGAACCGGCGAGAAAATTCTCTTTCATGATCTTTGAGCTCTCGAAGAAGCGCCTTTTGTTGCTCTTCAATCTCTCGAGAAGATGATTTTAAATTAGAAACTTCTTCTTTTAGCTTAGCGATTCTTGCTTTTACTTTTTCGACTCCACGGCTTTCCACAATTTTTGCATCTGCATTTATGCAAACCAACATCAAAAGCCCTAGAAAACTAAGCTTTAATCGAAAAAAAGAATTCTTCACCCGAGAGTGACCCTCTTGAATCGCTGATAAAATAATACAAATGAAATCACAGCCGTCATCAAAAGAGAGAGCGCAAAGAAACCTACCCAAGATCCAAATGGAATCGCAGACCAATTCCAAGCAAACATCGTTCGCACTCTAAACACGCTGATCAGCGCAATCAAAATAGCGAAAACAGAAGCAACTCCGATTCTTAAACTTTGGCCGTACAGTAGAGGCAAAAATAATCTCTCAGGTCTTTCGCCAAGCATCTTCATCAATGACCAACGCGCCTGCTCTTTAGCCGTTAATCTTTCTAAATTGAAATAGAGAACCAAGGTTAAGGTAAGCAACCAGAGAAGAGAAAAAATAAAAGTGAGAATCTGAATAAAGCGCGCAAGTTCCATTGGGGGCTGATGTACAATTTGAGTTTCTACAATTTGTGGGCTCAACTTCAGCAAACTTAAAAAAGCTGGGCCATCTTTTACCGCAACGATCGCGGAAGTTGGAAAAAATTTATCTTCTAGGGGCCCGATCAAATTTTTTAGTTCGGGATAAAGTTGTCCCAAACGATCTTTGTTATCTTTCGAACGATAAATTTTGTACTGAACCACGTTTGAATTATTCGCCAAAAGCTCTTTGAGTGCGGGTTCGCCGCGATCTTTAATCACCACGGAAATCTGAGTATTTTGAAAATCTTTAAAAACATTTCTTTGAAAATTTTCACTCACCCACAGACAAAGTAAAAGAAGGCCGGCTAAAATGACGAAGGCCGTTAGCATTCCTGCTTCCTTTAGAAAAAAACGAATCATAGGGTCTCCTCCGAATTTTGATCTTGAAGTTGAGCAGGATCAAAAAGAGGAAGCCCACCCAGATTTGCTGCTTGAGATAAGTCGACCGAAGCTCCGATTCTTCTGATCGTCATATTTGAAACATGGTATCGATGAATTTCTGGATGCTCAAATCGGGGCGGATGATGAGTCGAAATAAAAACTGTTGCTCCATCCTTATAATGTTCCCAAAGCACATCTAAAAGTAGATCGGCCTGAACCGAATCCAAATGCGCTGTAGGTTCATCCGCTAAAATAAGTCGAGGTTTGCGAATTAGCGCGCGAGCGAATTCAGCTTTTTGAATTTCTCCGCCGGATAATTCTCGATAAAGAGCATTGGCCTTAGAGCGTAGTCCTAAAATATCTAACCAACGGGCGACTTTGCCATCTCGTTCAGATTTCGACATTCGATCGATCGCCAAAGGCAGGCCAATATTTTCGGCCACCGACATATCGGGCAAGCCCTTAGGACTTTGAAAAATAAGTCCGATATTTTTTAAATGTGTTGGCGAGTGCTCAATAAGTTTCTTTCCAAGAAAATGAACCTCACCCTCATTGGGTCGCTCAATGCCGCAAAGCATTTTGAAAAAAGTCGTTTTGCCTGCACCACTCGGACCGGTGACAATTGAAAAAGTTCCTCTGTCCAATTTAAATTTCACATCATGAAAAATTTTCTGAATGCCGTAGGTTTTTCCTACGTTTTTGAATTCGAACAGCAAGGGACCTCCTCTTTAAGTTCAGTCGTTGCCAACCTCACCTTCTAATGTAATCATTTTATTCATGATGAAGAATATCTTTTTACTTTCGTTAGTTGGTGATTCTCCTGCCGGCTCCATGAATGTCTTTGGACTCATTGGCCAAGCGGGATGGGTAGTTAAAGGCGTGATGTTGCTTTTACTTCTGGCCTCCATCATCAGTTGGACAATTATTTTTTGGAAATGGTGGTTTTTGCGCACTGCGGCAAAAGAAAATATTCAATTTGCTGAAAGTTTTTGGTCTGCGGGCTCTTTAGAATCCGCCACTCGCGCAGCGAAAGCTCATCCCACAGCTCCCATGACTCGAGTTTTTGAGTCTGGACTTCAAGAATTTAACTCCATTGTAGCGCTAAAGTTCGATCGAGCTCACACCTTAGAACTTTTAGAAACCAATCTCTCTCGGACTTTAGATAAATCTTCAGCCGTTGAAGTTTCTTTGCTTCAAAGAAATTTGGCTTTTCTTGCAAGTACGGCGAGTACCTCTCCTTTTATTGGTTTATTCGGAACCGTTTGGGGAATTATGACTTCGTTTATTAATATCGGAGCGACGGGCGCAAGTAATCTAGCCGTTGTTGCTCCTGGTATTGCCGAAGCTTTGATCGCAACCGCCATGGGACTTTTTGCTGCGATTCCGGCCGTGCTTTTTTACAATTATTTTATCAGCCACATTCGAAATGTCGGAGCTTCGATGCAACATTTCTCATCCGATTTTATGAATATGGCTAAGAGGAGCGTGTAAGTTGGCATTTGGCTCGCCTAAAAATCAAAACGACTCGGAATTGAATGCAGAAATTAATATTATTCCGATGGTCGACATCATGCTGGTGCTTTTGATCATTTTTATGGTCGCAGCTCCGCTGATGAACGACACCGTCGATGTCACTTTGCCTAAAGCCAAAGCGAAATCGGCTGGCATGGAAGAAGAAGCCGTCGTTGTTGCGATTCGAAAAGACCAAAGTATTTATATTGGAAGAACCCAAGTCGGCTTTGCCGAGCTCAATAAAAAATTGGCGGCCATTTACGCAAACCGAGAAAAGAAAGATCTCATTCTTCGCGGAGATGAAAGCGTTCCATACGGTTTTATTATTAAAGTAATGGCCAATATTCAATCGGCCGGGGTTTACAAGATCTCGTTTTTTACGGATCCAACAAATTAGGAGCACCCGAATGGGCCGCGCCTTAAGTTTATCATTTCTACTTCACTTTATTCTCATTGCCGCTTTGCTTTGGTCAGGAAGACTTTCACTTTTATTTTTTCAAGCGCGCGAAAGAGAATTTCGCTCACTGGGTGCCATTCAAATTGATCTGACTTATAAAATGACCGACACGGCCATGAAGCTTGGAAAAAATGAAAAAGATTTGCCTGCACCCATTGTGCATCAAAAGCCACCAGCTGAAGCTCCCAAAATTTTAAAAGAAATGAAAAAAATTAAACCAATCGCAAAGCCAAAAACTCAGACAAAAGAGAATGTGAAATCTATTTTGGATAAACTCAAAGCCGAATCATCCAAAGAAGATGATCGACCGAAACCTAAACAAAATAATTTCCCGAAATCTGAAAAAGGTGAGAAGGGCGCAACAGGAACAGGTGGAAGAAGTATGCGGCCACCGAGTCCAGCCGAGCAAGCTTTACAATCCGCCATGCGAAGATATTTTGAGCTTACTGACGCTGGAGGATTTCGCAGAAAGAATCCAGACGTGCGTGGTTATTTAGCGGTCAAACTTTTAGGCGATGGAAATCAATTTCAAATTGCCGCGCTTCAAACGATTAAATCTTCGGGCTTTACGATGCTCGACAGAAGTTGCGAAATTGCCATTCGTAAAGCTGTCGACTCAGAAAGTTTTGCCAAAGATATTATTGCCGAACTTCAAGGGAAGGAAACTCTGATCACATGCGAACCTTAATCACTTATTTATTTTTTATTTTCGCCGCTCCAGCTTTTGCCCAATCCGTAGTTCTTAAACAAGCAAAAGACGCAGCGGTTCCGATTGCCATTCAAGCTTTTTTAAAGCCGGCTGATAATAACGAAGCTACGAAAATTGCGACGGATCTCGAAGCGGATCTCACAGCCGATCTTATTTTCTCAAGAGTATTTAAAGTTCTTCCTGCTGATTCATTTTTAGAATCCACCATCACAGGTCCGATTCAAACCGTGAAAGTAGATTCTTGGCGACAAGTTGGCGCTCTTTATCTCGTGCGCGCAAAACTTTTGATGGAAGGAAAAAATCCTGCACTCGAAGCTTATGTTTTTGATATCACCACCGGAAAAACTTTGATCCAAAAAACTTACCGAACCAAACGCTCCGATCATTCGCTTCTCGCTCATCAGTTTGGAGATGATATCGTTGAAATCGTAACCGGTAAAAAAGGACTTTTCTCTACCAAGATCGCGTTCTCTTATCAAAAGCCAGGAACACGAGGAAAAGAAATTTGGGTGATGGATTTTAACGGACGCAATGCTCGTCCACTCGTTCAAAATGGAAGAACTAATCTTGGTCCTACTTGGTCAGTGGATGGTCGATATATTTATTATACTTCTTCTTCTACGATTCATTGGAATATTTGGAAAACAGATCTGAATGGAAAAAATTCTCAAGTCACCAACTTTAGAGGATCTGCACTTCGACCTGCGATGATGCCAAACGGTCGAGAGATGGTGGCTTCGCTTTCGGTCGATGGAAATCCAGACATCTATCTTTTAAGCACTGATGGACAAATTAAAAAGCGGCTCACCAAACGACAAGGCATCAATGTTTCTCCAAATCCAAGTCCTGATGGCTCGAAAATTTGTTTTAGCTCCGATCGTTTAGGAAATTTGCATGTGTTTACTTATAATTTTAAAAACGAGGAGGTCACTCGCCTCACTCGTGTCGGAACTTTAAATGACGCTTGTGCCTGGAATCCAACTGAAAATCTTATTTTATTTTCGGGAATGGATACCGACAGAGATTTCGATATTTTCGCGATGAATGATCAAGGCAATGATATGGAGCGGCTCACTTACGATGCAAAAAATAACGAAGCACCCTCATGGAGTCCCGACGGAAAACTTATCGCCTTTAGCTCGCGAAGAACCGGCAACTATCAAATTTATGTGATGAAAGCCGATGGAACTCGAGTGGATCCTTTGGTGAAATTAAACGGGGAAGCCTCTTACCCAGCTTGGTCGCCGCGTTTAGGATATTAAATAGAGTTTCCAACTTAAGCTCGACCTAAAAGATTTTCATTCGTAGTCTGGCTCGCACTATGAGCGTTGGCGCGATCGACATTGGATCCAATTCTATTCTTTTAACCATTGCTGACCGCGGTGAATCCGCTGCCATACCTCTCAAACTCATCGTCGATGAAGCTCACGTCACCGGACTTTCAAAAGGACTTGCGCAAGGTGCGAGCATTACGGAAGAAGCTAGGGCGAGAGCTTACAAAGTTTTAAAACATTATGCCGGCATTCTTAAAGAACATCGCGTTGAAGAATTTAAAGTGGTGGCAACCGAAGCACTTCGACGAGCAAAAAATGGCGGGGAAGTTCGAAAACAAATCGAAGATATTTTTTCGGCCCCTGTT
This sequence comes from Deltaproteobacteria bacterium, assembly GCA_017302715.1. GTDB lineage: Bacteria > Bdellovibrionota > UBA2394 > UBA2394 > UBA2394 > JAFLCD01. The sequence continues at coordinate 820 of JAFLCD010000003.1, read as the reverse complement.
GAAATTATTTCTGGAGATCGCGAGGCAGAACTCTCTTTTTGGAGTGTTCAAAAAGAATTTTCAGATTCAAAATCAAAAAAAATTATTTTTGATATCGGCGGAGCCAGCACTGAGCTTTGCTTAGGCAATGATCAGGGAATTGAAAGTTCTGTTTCGGTAAAAGTAGGTAGCGTCGTTCTGACCGAGAAATTTAACTTACAAAAAAAATGTTCACCAAATCCTGCTAAAGATTATGTGATGAGCCTACTTCGAGAAGTTCCATGGCTTGAAAAGATGGAGGACACCCTTGGCATTGGAGTCGCGGGCACCATGACGACTCTGATGGCGATGGAAAAGAAAATTTCTGCTTACGATAGAAAGCTTGTGCATAATATGTCGATTACTCGCGAGCAAACGGATCATTGGCTCTCCGAAGTTTGTGCTCGAGATAATGTGGACCGACCTTCTTTAGTTGGGCTTTCGGCTGATCGCGCCGATGTTTTTAGCGGCGGCATTATCATTTTAAAAAGTTTGATCGATTATATTGGATGGAAAAAAGTCATTTGTATGGATGCCGGCGTTCGTTTAGGCGTGATCTACGAAATGCTAAAAATTAAATAGGTCCTACTCCAAAATAGAAATGTCCCAGCGGCTCACCATCTCTTCGCCCTAAAATAAATCCGTAGCCAAATTTGAGAGGACCCACAGGAGTATTCCATTGAAATCCTGGACCCGCTCCATATCGCAAATCCCACGGGTGAAATTGTCGATTCGATCGATAAACATTTCCACCGTCAAAAAATCCCAACAAATCAATTCCGTAAAAAAGTGGAATATGAAG